>NZ_UXAU01000072.1 GCF_900609065.1 Arthrobacter ulcerisalmonis
CGCCAATGGTGCCTTCTCGGTGGCCGCTGTTTCGCCGTCGTCACTGCCGGTCGTGGGGGTCCCGGATCTCCTCCTCGCGGTGGGCCAGGTTCGGCCCGCTGCGGATGCGGCCGGGTTGATTGATCAACTCCGCGGCCTCGAAGATTTGAAGTCCGCGGCCGCTGGCCTGCAAGCCCGGCTTGCCGTCGCGTTCGACACCCT
>NZ_UXAU01000070.1 GCF_900609065.1 Arthrobacter ulcerisalmonis
TCCCGCGTATACCCCGGCGTCCCAGTCATCACCAGGCCTCCTCACTAATCAGCGAATGACTCACAACCAGCCTGGCAAAGAGGGTAACTGCAGTTTTGAGCGGTCAAAACTGCAGTTACGCTCGATGTCAAGCTGTGTGGAGTCATGCGGCTTTGTTTTTTGGTTTCTCGTTTGGCAGGTTGATCCCTACCGTGCCAGCGGG
>NZ_UXAU01000067.1 GCF_900609065.1 Arthrobacter ulcerisalmonis
GTTTCCCCCACGCTATGACCGCCGTAACCCTTGTACCCGTCACATCCCATTGTTCAGGGGTGTGTGGGAAATCTTGTGGTTACAACATGTTCCTACCCTCTCAGGGGTAGTGGTGGTGTTGTTATGTAATTGTTTGTTCCTCAAGCAACGGGTTTGTTGGTTGGGAACCACATAGTGGACGCGGGCAGTCTTGTTTTCTTG
>NZ_UXAU01000066.1 GCF_900609065.1 Arthrobacter ulcerisalmonis
AAGTTTGTTGATACCGATTATGTTATGTGATTGGTTGATTGTGCTGTGCCGCCACCCCGTGGTGTGCGCAGTGTTTTTGGCTGGTTTCAAATTTTATGCAACCGCTTTTCTCCGTTATTTCCGGGGTGGGTGGTTGTTTCTGTTTTTGTTTTACTTCAACGGAGAGTTTGATCCTGGCTCAGGATGAACGCTGGCGGCGTGCTTAACACATGCAAGTCGAACGATGATCCCTAGCTTGCTGGGGGGATTAGTGGCGAACGGGTGAGTAACACGTGAGTAACCTGCCCTTGACTCTGGGATAAGCCTGGGAAACTGGGTCTAATACCG
>NZ_UXAU01000065.1 GCF_900609065.1 Arthrobacter ulcerisalmonis
CTACCGCTGCTCCCGCGCGAAGTAAGCGCTGGCTTTTTTCAAGAAGGCAGTCTCCGCGCGCAGCTCTTGAACTTCACGCTCGAGCTCTTTGAGCCGGGCTGGTTGGGTCCCCAGGTAGAAGTCCAGTGTCTGTGTGAGTTTCGTGTCCGAGAATGGACACAGGAGGAAATTCACGAATCATGGCACGCAGACACACCCCCGAGCAGGTCATCGCCAAAGTCCGGCAGGG
>NZ_UXAU01000073.1 GCF_900609065.1 Arthrobacter ulcerisalmonis
TCTGGCCAACGCCGCAGCGTTCATGGCCGCGAACGGGGCACCCGTTCAAGAAGTCATGACCGATAACGCCCTGGCCTACATCCGGTCAACAGCCTTCGCAGCCGTCATGAAGGACCTCGGCGCCAAACACCGGCGCACAAAGCCCCGCAGCCCGTGGCAAAACGGCAAAGCCGAACGATTCAACCGCACCTTGCAAGAAG
>NZ_UXAU01000063.1 GCF_900609065.1 Arthrobacter ulcerisalmonis
GGTGCTGAAAACGACACACTTCAAACCCGTAAATACAGGGCACTACGGCGACCGGTAAAACCTTAGCGTCGGATGTTTCACTTTTTCACAAGCCACCCCTGAACGAATGGCCCCGGTAAATACCGGGGCCATTCTCATACGCCAATCAAATATTGGTTCGATGCCTCATTGTTTCTGTTTTTCTGTGAATCTGTGTTGGGATGCTGAGGCGCGGTTGGGACTGCTGAAGGTTTAGTTGACAGCTGGGGTTGATAATTTCTTACGCGGCTGAGGCCGCGTTTTTTATTGTCTCAAACTCGATGGGTGTCAGCCGGC
>NZ_UXAU01000062.1 GCF_900609065.1 Arthrobacter ulcerisalmonis
TTCCCCCACGCTATGACCGCCGTAACCCTTGTACCCGTCACATCCCATTGTTCAGGGGTGTGTGGGAAATCTTGTGGTTACAACATGTTCCTACCCTGTTGAGGGGTAGTGGTGGTGTTGTTATGTAATTGTTTGTTCCTCAAGCAACGGGTTTGTTGGTTGGGAACCACATAGTGGACGCGGGCAGTCTTGTTTTCTTG
>NZ_UXAU01000060.1 GCF_900609065.1 Arthrobacter ulcerisalmonis
TCGGCACGCGCGGCGAGGACCTCGTCGATCTTCCTCGCGGGGGTGGCGTGCGGGCAGGAACGCGGACGTGAAGACCTGTCCTCCATCCCGTCCCAGCCGTACTCCAGATAGCGTCGGAACCACCGGTGGGCGCAGGTCCGGGAGACACCCATTTCCTTCGCCACGTGGGCCACGGGGCGCCCGTCCAGAACACGCTGGACAAGGATGCCTCTACCGGCAGGAGTCAGACGGGCATTACGGTGGACCATGAAGACCTCTTAGTCGTTCGGTGTGTGTGGTAAC
>NZ_UXAU01000057.1 GCF_900609065.1 Arthrobacter ulcerisalmonis
GTTGGTGGTGGTTTTCCAGCCGGGTTGTTCTTTGGTGTAGTTGCAGGCTTCGCAGAGTCCTGCGGTGTTGGTGGCGGTGGTGGTCCCGCCGAGGTGCCAGGGGTGGATGTGGTCGTAGTGGCGGATGGGTGCGTCGCAGTAGGGTGTCCGGCAGGTTGCGTCGCGGGCTTCGATGAAGCGGCGGAGCCCGGGTGGGAGGAGCCGGGCTCGGGAGTCCATGGCGAGGAGTTCCCCGCTGGCGGGTGCGGTGTAGAGGCGTCGGACCCACACCTGGACGTCCTGGGTGGGAGTCAGTGCCGTGTCCCCGGGACTGGTTTCTGCAGCACCGCCAGGACCGGTACCAGTACCGGCATTGGCACTGGTGGTGGTGCGGGGGTTGGTGGTGAGGGTGCGGGCCCATGCTGCGGGGACGGTGCCGTAGCCGGTGAGTCGGGCGGGTTCGTTGTCGCCGTGGAGGAGGGTCCGGTCGGTCATGACGAGGTTGATGGTGATGCCGGTGATCCCGCCGGGGGTCCCGGTGATCCGGTGTACGAGGGTGTCGGCCATGACTTGCCCGCGGGACCGGGTTTCGCCGGTGGCGCGGGCGGTGTCTGCTTCGTGGGTGAGGGCAGCGAGGACGGCGACGCCTTGGGCCACGGGTAGTAGCGCGCTGAGGTAGGTCATGGTTTCGGGTGCTGGGCGGAGGCTGACGTGCCGGTCGGTGGCGGCGTGGTGGGCGCGTTCGGTGGTGGTGCGTGGGTCATGGCGGTACGCGGCGGTCCTGGCCGCGGCGATCAGGGCCCGGTCTCCTGTGCCGGTGAACGTGCCGGTGTCGGCGGCGAGTTCAGCGTC
>NZ_UXAU01000055.1 GCF_900609065.1 Arthrobacter ulcerisalmonis
GACTAAGTCGTAACAAGGTAGCCGTACCGGAAGGTGCGGCTGGATCACCTCCTTTCTAAGGAGCGCCTACAAAGCCTGGTCATCATGTATGTGGTGGGTGGGGTTTGTCAGGAGGATAGTTCGTTGCGCAGACGAAAGTTCTGCGGCGGACTGCTCATGGGTGGAATATCAACGGATAGGTGCCTGCTGGTGCTGGTGGTGGTGTGAGTACGGACTGATCCTCCTTGTGGGGGTTGGGTTCCTGGAAAGCGTCGCTTCTGGTGGGTGGTGGGTAGTGTTTGGCACACTGTTGGGTCCTGAGACAACAGGACCGGGGGCCATGGTCGTCATCATCCTTTGGGGGTGGTGGTGGGTGTGGTGTCTGGGTTTGTTTGTTTCTGGTTGTTCCTTGCTGCACCGATCGCACGGTTGGCTTCTGTCCTTTGGGGTGGGGGTGGTGTTGTTTGGGTGGGGTGGGGTTGTTGTTTTTCAAGTC
>NZ_UXAU01000059.1 GCF_900609065.1 Arthrobacter ulcerisalmonis
GACTAAGTCGTAACAAGGTAGCCGTACCGGAAGGTGCGGCTGGATCACCTCCTTTCTAAGGAGCGCCTACAAAGCCTGGTCATCATGTATGTGGTGGGTCGGGGTTTGTCAGGAGGATAGTTCGTTGCGCAGACGTTTGTTCTGCGGCGGACTGCTCATGGGTGGAATATCAACGGATAGGTGCCTGCTGGTGCTGGTTGTGGTGTGAGTACGGACTGATCCCTTTGGGGGTTGGGTTCCTGGAAAGCGTCGCTTCTGGTTGGTGGTGGGTAGTGTTTGGCACACTGTTGGGTCCTGAGGCAACAGGACCGGGTTGGGAAGGGAGCGTTTGCTGTCTTCCTGGGTCGGGTTTGTTTGTTTCTGGTTGTTCCTTGCTACGCCGATCGCACGGTTGGCTTCTGTCCTTTGGGGTGGGGGTTGTGGGGGGTGTGTGGTGTGGGGTTGTTGTTTGAGAACTACATAGTGGACGCGAGCATCTTTTATAAGAAGCAATTTCTATGAATTATGAACCTGGATCTGGCTGCGCGTG
>NZ_UXAU01000053.1 GCF_900609065.1 Arthrobacter ulcerisalmonis
AGGGGTAGTGGTGGTGTTGTTATGTAATTGTTTGTTCCTCAAGCAACGGGTTTGTTGGTTGGGAACCACATAGTGGACGCGGGCAGTCTTGTTTTCTTGTACCACCCCTTGGTGTGCAACCTCCTTTTGAAAGGGTTGCACGGGGTGGTGTGTGGTGTAAGTTATCGGCCTATTAGTACCGGTCAGCTTCACGAGTCGTTAGTCCTCGCTTCCACATCCGGCCTATCAACCCAGTGGTCT
>NZ_UXAU01000064.1 GCF_900609065.1 Arthrobacter ulcerisalmonis
AGCCGCGGCCGGGGTGCCCGCCGCCGAGCGAGGCCACGGCGTCAGTGCCCAAATAGCATTGGCCCGGCGTGAATCCCCCAGCCGCGGCGGCCGGCTCCTGGGCCTCGCCCGAGCCCTCGTCACCGAAATGCCCCACACCCTCACCGCCCTCAACACCGGGGACCTCAACGAATGGCGCGCCACCCTCCTCGTCCGGGAAACAGCCTGCCTCAGCGCCGAAGACCGGACCGCGGTCGACGCTGAACTCGCCGCCGACACCGGCACGTTCACCGGCACAGGAGACCGGGCCCTGATCGCCGCGGCCAGGACCGCCGCGTACCGCCATGACCCACGC
>NZ_UXAU01000052.1 GCF_900609065.1 Arthrobacter ulcerisalmonis
CCGTCGGCCCAACGAAGTCCACTATGGTTATCAACAGCCAGCCCTGGCAGCGTAGAAGAAACCACTAATTCCGCTGTCCGAAATCCCCGCAGCAGCTCACCCTCCCGGGGTTGTTGCGGGTGTTTCGCCAACGCTCCCGGTGTTGTTTCGCGGGTTTGGGCATCCCTCCCGGGGTTGTTGCGGCTGACGACGCTCCCAGGGGTGTGGTGTTAGACGGCGGTGGGTTGCCTGAGTGGGCAACTGCTCCGGGACGGTTCGGGTTCAGGCCGTTAGTGCTCCGGAAGGGTCCAGGTCTAGGCCGCAATATGTACAAGAGGGTTCAGCCTTTGGGCGTAACTGCTCCGGGAGGGCTCACCAGGAGGGCGTAACTACTCCGGGAAGGTTGGTGTTGTACCCGTTAGTGCTCCGGGAGCGTGGGTGTTCTGCCCGTTGTTGATCCGGGAGGGCTGGCCTGGTGTTTGGGTTGTTTAAATGTGGGAGGCCCCAACCATGGTGGTGGTTGGGGCCTCGACCGTAATGTGTGTTCCGGCGGTGTCCTACTCTCCCACACCCTCCCGGGTGCAGTACCATCG
>NZ_UXAU01000051.1 GCF_900609065.1 Arthrobacter ulcerisalmonis
CGAGAATGGACACAGGAGGAAATTCACGAATCATGGCACGCAGACACACCCCCGAGCAGGTCATCGCCAAAGTCCGGCAGGGCCAGAAAATGCTCAACGACGGCCGTCCGATGGTCGAGGTCATCAAGGAGCTCCAGGTCACCGAGGCGACCTGGTACCGCTGGCTGAACCAGTACGGGTCCGAGAAGAACGCCGAAGCGTCCAAACGGACCAAGGAGCTGGAGAAGGAGAACGCCCGACTCAAGCGCCTCCTGGCGGAGAAGGAACTGGCCATCGACATCCTGAATGAGGTGGCCAAGGGAAAATTCTGAGCCCCGAACCCCGCCGCCGTGCCGTGCGCATGGCGGTGGAGAAGTTCGGGGCGTCCGAACGTTTCGCCTGCGCGCTTCTGGGCCAGAACCGGTCCGCGTTCCGCAAGAAAAAACCTGACATGGGCTTCGAGGAAGCCCATGTCCGTGCTGCCCTGCGCGCCGTCGCCGGGCAGCATCCGGCCTGGGGCTGGCGGAAGGCCCGCTGGCACCTGCTGGCCCAGCCCGAGTGGGACGGCGTGGCGCTGAACAGGAAGCGGATCCGCCGGCTCTGGCGCGACGAAGGGCTGACCTGTAAACCAAGGGCGCGGAAGAAGCGGCGCACCGGGCCCGGCGCCGGGGAACAGAAACGCCTCACAGCCGAGTACCCGATGCACGTGGTCAGCTTCGACTTCCAGTCCGATGTGACCTCCTGCGGACGGCACATCCGGTTCTTCAACGTCATCGACGAATACACCCGCACTGCGCTGGCCATCATCCCGCGGCGGTCATTCAAAGCCACCGATGTCGTCGCGGTGCTGGAGAATATCATCGCCGAAACCGGCACCGCCCCGGTCTACGTCCGTTGCGACAACGGGCCGGAATTCACCGCCGCCGCACTGATCGACTGGTGCAACACCGCCGGCGTCGACACCGCATTCATCGACCCGGGATCGCCTTGGCAGAACGGCTTCATCGAATCCTTCAACGCCCAATTCAGAAGGGAACAACTCACCGGCGAAATCATGGACACCATGGCCGAAGCCAAGTATTTGGCCGACGAATGGAAAGCTATCTACAATCATGAACGGCCCCACGGATCCCTGAACGGCATGACGCCGAACCGCTACTGGGAAAACTGGACGCAAGAAAACAAATTAGCTATCGCATAGACGCTGGACTGCTAACGGGGGCCCAACCAGGGCCCGTTCCGTCACCGTCAGATCCGTCTCCGTGCCGCCGTTGGCCTCGCGGTACTTGACCAGCCAGTTGCGGAGCGTCTCAGGGCCAACACCGTACG
>NZ_UXAU01000050.1 GCF_900609065.1 Arthrobacter ulcerisalmonis
ACCTCGTCAACGCCTGCGCCTCACACAACAGCGCGGACGCGGCCCGCTCGCCGATCGTCAACACACACGCGACCTCAGAGACCACACACATCCCCACCGCAGAGGACCCGCGCCCGGTCCCGTTTGCTGAGGGTGGGGTGAGCATATCGGCGGCCTCCGCGTACGCCGCGACCAGACGGACCTTCGCCGCCGCCGTAGCAGCCTCCACCCGCGCCAGCACCTCCAGGCCGGATAAACACGAATCAGCGAAATCCCGCAACGGATCATCACCGTCGAAAGCGCCGGCGACAGAAGAACCAGCACGGGCAACAGCGCCATCAGCGCCAGAGTCACTAGCGTCGGCGGTAGAACGGGTGTTGGTGGTGCTGAGCGTGCCGGCCGGGCCGGACACGACGCCAGAAAGTTGGTCGACCAGGACAGCAATCGACGCCACAGCAGAGCGAATATCAGCCCCACCACCAGCACCGACAACAACCCCGTTACCCATACCTCAATTATAGAAAAGGGGCACGACAATTTCAGGCCAAACCCAACATCCAGCCCAAAAAATTCACCCATCAGAACCTTGTACGCACCCTAGCTCAGGCCAAATCATCCAGCTCCCGAAACGGGGATAAGCCGGAACACCAGGGCGGGCTTTAAGCGTACGATTCGGAGCCACCAGCGCCGTCGTCGGCTCCCCCAGCCTCCCCGAACACACCCCCGCACCCGCGCCATAACCGGCAGCCCAGACCCACGAGGCTGCGAAGGGTAGGCGCGGCCACACGCCGCGAGTGGCGGCGTCGGACCCTATCGTCGGTTCCTGGCACTAGGCTGTGAAGTATGGCGGAAGATCAGCACGGCACATCCGAAGAGTCCCTCGTCAACATGTCAGCTTTGGACATCGCCGACTGGCGTCTGCGAACTTTCGCCCTCTACGACAACGTTCGCCGCTTGGCCGCTGATAGTCCCGCGGAGGCGCACTCATACTGGCGCCACCAGCGAGACCTCATGTTTGCAACGCACCCAGCGTCGCCCCTGACCCCAGAAGCCAAGTCGCACTTTTCGGGTCTCAAGACGGCTGATTATGATCCCATTTACCGCTTCTACGTCCCCCTCACCAAAGAGGGCGCAGGCCGTGAAATCACCATGGAAACGGGAACCGATGGCGTGGTGAACTTCGTCCGGCTGGGAACCTTCGACCTCCCGGAATTGGGCCAACTGGCGGTCTGGAAAGTCCAGGGCTATGGCGGTGGGATCTTCGTCCCCTTCCGAGACGCCACCGCTGGAGTGCCCGGCGGCAGCTATGGCGCTGGAAGGTATTTACTGGACACCATCAAGGGCTCGTTCCACGGCGTTAGTGGCAACGCCTCAGATGCCAACTATGTCCTGGATTTCAATTTCGCGTACAACCCTTCGTGCGCGTATAACGAGGCATGGGCATGCCCTCTTGCCGGTCCATCCAACCGGCTGGCCGTGGACATCCCCGTCGGCGAGCTCGCGTAGGTACTTCACCCCCGCGCCATAGTCCACTCCCTCGGATAGTCGAAGAATTTCGATACCCCGTTGAGTGACCGAGCCCACTCAGAGGACGTAGGATATCCTCATGACTGTCCTCCCCCGCCGTATCGCTCGCGTCCGCCCCCACGATTCAGCCAGCAACGATGAGCACTTCTTCGTGGCCAGCGATGCCGCCACGAGCGATGATACCTCCGGCCAGACCTGGACCGTCACCGGTTCGCCTTTCACCGGGTCACGCGCCAATGCCTCCAGCCCGTTCCGTGCTGGCTGGCAAGTCGGGAGCACCGTCACGGAAGACTCCTTCAGGTTCCTTGCCCCCAGTGTCCCGGCAAACGTCTTGGGCCTGGCGCACAACACCGGCGCCCCGGGCCGGGCCTTGCCTACGCAGGCTTTTCACAAGGCCAGCACCAGCGTGGTTGGCCCCGGCGACGCCATCGAAATAGCCCAGGGCATGACGCACGTGGACCCAGAGGCGGAACTGACAATCGTCATCGGGACGGAGGCCCGCGGCTTGACACTCGAGAATGCACGGAGCGCAGTCCTCGGGTTCACCATTGGAAACGATGTCACCTGCCGCGACCTGCAAAAGTCCGACGAGCTGTGGATCAGCGCCAAGAGTCAGGACACGTTCACTCCGGCTGGGCCGTGGATCGCCGTCGGGTTGGATGACGCGGACCTCGGCATCAGCATCGTGCACAACGGCAAGTCCCTCGCCCCTGCTAGCACTGCTGATCTTGGCTGGAACGTGGATGAAATCCTGGTCTACGCCTCAGCCTTCATGACCCTGCACCCCGGCGACCTGATCCTGACGGGTTTTCCGGCAGAAACAGCCGCACTATCCCCCGGTGATAACGTCGTTTGCCGCATTGAGGGGATCGGTGAACTAGCCAATCCGGTGGTCGAGTCGCCATGGCCCGGTGCAGGAGTCGCCCCCAAGGTGTGACAGGCTAGTCGGATGGAGCCACCCATTGCCCCTGCGGAAGAGACCGCGGCGCAACCCGCGATGTCGGTTGTGTCCGCAGGCGCAGCCGCCACCGAGGTTGGCGTTACGCTCGCCCCCAGCGCAGGTTCGGCGACCAGCTCTCAGGGTCGGCGGCGGCCCACCACCAGGTTCCTGCGTTTCCCGATCGTCCGTCAACTCATCCGATTCTCCGGCGTTGGCGTGATCTGCACGCTGGCGTCCTTGGGTCTGTACGCTTTGCTGCGCCCTTGGTTGGGACCACAACTCGCCAACGCGACGGCACTGATCGTCACCTCACTCCTGAACACCGCACTGAACAGGCGCCTGACGTTCAAGATCACGGGTAGCCGCCGCCGGGCTCGCGACCACGTCAGCGGCTTGGTTGTCATCCTCGTCGCCCTAGTGATCACCGGTGGCAGCTTGGGTGTGTTGCACGCCGTCCGTCCAGAAGCCACCGTCACCGAGGAATTGTGGACCACCACGCTGTCCGGATTCCTCGCCACCGCCGTGCGCTTCACCATGTTGCGGCACTGGATATTCCGCCGTGCACGGCACGTCTAACGGGCCGACTCACAGGGACGCACGACGGCGGCCCTCACCGGTCACTGCCGACCCAACTTCTGGACGCTCACGACGGCGGCCCGCACTGCTTCTGCAGCCTGCTGCAGTTCGTCAGCGCTCACCGTCGAATCGAAGCTGAACCGCACAGCCGTGTGGGCAACTTCTTCAGTGATTCCCATGGCCAACAGCACCGGAGACGCGGCATCCGCCCCTGCCGCGCAGGCCGATCCGCTGGAGCAGACGATCTCCAGGCGCTCAAGCTCCAGCAGCACCGATTCACCGCTGGTGCCTGGGAAACAAAATGATGCCACCGACGGCAATCGATATTGAGGATGCCCCGTCAACAACGCCCCCGGGACGCCAGACAGGACGGCACCGATAAAGCGGTCCCGCATAGCAGCTACCCGTTCCAACTGTGCCGGTTGGGCAGCAGCGGAGAGCGTGAGTGCTGTCGCGAATCCGATGGCCGCCGCAACGTTCTCCGTCCCGGACCGCCGGCCGCGTTCCTGGCCACCACCGTGAACCAGGGGCTCGATAGGTGTCCGGCCGCGGACAAACAGAACCCCGCAGCCTTTCGGTGCACCAAGTTTGTGCCCGGAAAGGCTCAGCGCGTCAACGCCCAAGGCTTTCGTATTCAGCGGCAGCCAACCTCCCGCTTGGACGGCGTCGGTGTGGAACGGCACTCCCTGCGCGTTGGCCACCGCCGCCAGGGCAGAGATGTCCTGCACCGTGCCCACCTCGTTGTTGGCGTACATGATGCTGGCGACGGCAGTGCCCGGGCGCAGTGCGGCCTCGAACGCCGCAACGGTGACCCGGCCGTCGTCGTCCACGGGCACCACGTCCACGGTGAATCCGTGGAACCGGGCGAGGTAGAGGGCGGATTCCATCACGGCCGGGTGCTCAATGGTACTGATCAGCACCCTATTGAGCATTGGATTAGTTGCTTGCCTGGCCAACGCGATTCCCTTGACTGCCAGGTTGTCCGCCTCGGTTCCACCGGAGGTAAACGTCACCTCGCCCGGTCTGCAACCCAGCACTTTGGCTACCGCCGCCCGTGCCCCCGTCAATGCCGTTGCCGCCGTTTCGCCCAAGCTGTGATGGCTGGACGGGTTGCCGAAGTCCCCCGTCAAATAGGGCCACATCGTTTCGAGTACCTCGCGGCGAACCGGCGTGGTAGCAGCAGCATCGAGGAAAATCATGATCGATTCAGTGTTCTCCCGGCGCCAAGTCCAGGGTCACGTCGAGGCCTAGATCCAGCGCGATCACCGAGTGAGTCAGCGCTCCGACGGAAATGATGTCCACCCCGGCAGCCGCTATATCAGCCACGGTGCTGAGGTTGACGTTGCCACTGGCCTCCACCAGTGCCCTGCCGGCCACCTGCGCCACACCGGCGCGCAGATCCGCAAGCGTGAAGTTGTCCAGCATGATCGTGTCCACGCCCGCGGCCAGGACAGGTTCGATCTGGTCCGTCCTGTCGACCTCGACCTCAAAGTGCGTGGTGTGGCCGAGTTGCGCCTTGGCTGCAGTCAACAGGGACGTGAGCTTGGCGGCGTCGCCGCCGGTCATGACCGCCAAGTGGTTGTCCTTGGCCAGCACCGCATCCGACAGGCTGTATCGGTGGTTTGCACCGCCGCCACACCGAACCGCATAGCGCTCCACAACGCGCAGGCCGGGAGTGGTTTTGCGCGTGTCGGTGATGCGCGCCTTGGTGCCATGCACCAAAGCAACGAACTCTGCGGTTTTGGTGGCGATCGCACTCATCCGTTGCGCCAGGTTCAGGCCGACGCGTTCGGCCATCAGCACCGAACGCGCGGTGCCGGTGACGCGCGCCAGGTGCGTGCCGGCGTCGAACGTTTCCCCGTCAGTCACCAGCAACTCGACCTCGGTGTCTGGATCCACCAACTTCATGGCGTCGCGGAAGACCGTACCGCCGCTGAAAACGCCAGGGACACGCGCATTCAGGACCGCTGTGGCGTGTGCGTCGGCGGGGATCAGCACCTGCGACGTGATGTCGCCGCTCGGTGCATCCTCCGCAAACGCCCGCTCCAGAATGTCCCGGACGGGCGCTGCGGGGAGAATCAGGCTAGTCATTGACGAGACTCGCTTTCCGGCTCATGGTGTAACGCTGGTCAAAAGGTTCGACGGCGACTGAGGCACTGCCGCTGTCGCCGCGGTAATGCGCGCCCAGGGAATCGCGCCGCTGCTGGGCGGCATGGACCAGCAATTGCGCGGCCAACAACAGGTTGACGTCCTCATGAACGCGCGGATCCAGCGCATCCGGCACGTCCTCGGAAGGCACGACGGCGGCCCACGCTGCAAGCGCGAGGCCAGCCTCCCGCAACAACTCACCGCTGCGCAACACCCCGGCCTTGGCCGTCATCAACCGCCGCAAGGCAACTCGGGAAAACGTCACAGGCTCGGCTGGCGTCGCACCAAACCCGGGCCCGCCAGCCAGCGGCGAAGCAGCGTCGGCAACAGGACTCAGCCCGCCGGCCAACGGCGCTCCCGAAGTGAGCGTCAAGGGGAGGCCGCCCGCGGCCGAGACAGCGAACGGAGGAGCACCGGTGGCCGGCACCAAGGGAGCTCCGGAAGTGAGCGTCAAGGGGAGGCCGCCCGCGGCCGAGACAGCGAACGGAGGAGTACCGGTGGCCGGCACCAAGGGAGCTCCACCCAGGAAGCTCTCGACAGCGCGTCGCCCGAAGACAAGCCCTTCGAGGAGTGAGTTGCTGGCCAGTCGGTTGGCACCTTGGACGCCGGTGCAGGCAACTTCGCCGGCGGCAAGGAGGCCGGGAACGGTGGTCCGTCCGGAAAGGTCGGTGACCACTCCACCCATCCAGTAGTGTGCGGCGGGGGCCACAGGGATGAGTTCGCGGGTCCAATCAACGCCGGCGTCGCGAGTTCTGGCGGTGATGGTGGGGAACCGTTTGGCCAGGAATCCCTTACCTCGTTGCGCCTCGAGGACGCGCGCATCCAGGAACACGTGTCCGTTGAGGTCGCCCAGAGCGGCCAGGTGAAGGGCGATACTCCGGGAGACGACGTCGCGCGGTGCCAGCTCAGCGTCTGGATGGTACGCAGGCATGAACCGATCACCATTCGCGTCCACCAGGATGGCGCCTTCGCCGCGGACGGCCTCGGAAATGAGGAGCGGCTGCTGGTTGCCCTCCGCCTCAGGCACCTCACCCGCCCGGACCATGGCCGTGGGATGGAACTGGAAGAACTCGAGATCGGCCACGTCCGCGCCGGCACGCCATGCCAGCGCCAAGCCGTCGGCGGTGGCAACAGAGGGATTGGTGGTGAGCGCGAAGAGTTGCCCGGCTCCCCCGGTGGCAAGCAGGACGGCGTCCGCGTGGAGAATCAACTCCCGGCCCTGGTGCACGTAGCTGACGCCAACCACCCGGCCGGAATCTTGGCACAGCGCGGTGACCTGCGCGTGCCCGATCACCTGGATCCTTCCTGCCGACTGGAAATCCGAAACGGTCCTGATCAGTGCCTTGGCGACACCTGCGCCGGTGGCGTCGCCACCGGCGTGCAGGATCCGCGGCGCCGAGTGGGCCGCTTCCAGACCCAAGGCGGGATCGCCGTCGTCGTCCATGTCAAAGTGCACGCCGAAGCGGACCAGGCCGGCAATGTCCAGGCGGGCCTCCGTGCAAAGGATGCGGACGGCCTCCGCTTTGCAGTGCCCCGCGCCAGCTTTGAGCGTGTCCGCGATGTGCGCAGCAACCGTGTCCCCCGGCGCAGGTTCGGCCAAAACGGCCGAAATGCCGCCCTGCGCCAGATAGGTGTTGCTGTCCGCGAGCGCGCCCTTGGTCAGGAGCACCACCTCGGCGCCCGCTTCCGCAGCGAGCAGCGCAGAATACAGGCCGGCAATACCGCTGCCGACGACAATCAGCCGCTGGGTGCGCGGCTGGGAGCCAGGCTTCACTGCAGTCATGGTGGGCTCGATTCGGGGGGGGAAGGGTCAGATTGGGCGTGCGGCCAGCATGCGCTCCAGCGCAATCTTGGCGTTGTCCTGCACGGCGGCGTCTACCGTGATGCGGTTGACGATGCGCCCTGCCACCAGTTCCTCCAGCACCCAAGCGAGGTAGCCGGGGTGGATTCGGTACATGGTGGAACATGGGCAGATGACGGGGTCTAGGCAGAAAATGGTGTGTTGCGGGTACTCGGCGGCAAGCCGATTGACCATATTGATTTCCGTGCCGATGGCGAACGTGGTGGGTTCGGTTGCGGCGGCGATGGCCTTCTGGATGAAGTCCGTGGAGCCCGCAGAATCAGCTGCGTCCACCACCTCCATGGGGCATTCGGGGTGCACGATCACGTTGACGCCCGGGAAGTCCAGCCGGGCCTTCTCGATCTGGCCCACGTTGAAGCGCTTGTGGACCGAGCAGAAGCCGTGCCAGAGGATCACGCGGGAATCGAGCAAGCTTTGTTCGTCGTTGCCGCCAAGTTCCTTGCGCGGGTTCCACATGGGCATCTGCTCGAGCGGCACACCGAGGGACTTGGCGGTGTTGCGGCCCAGGTGCTGGTCCGGGAAGAACAGCACCCGCTGGCCACGCTCGAAGGCCCATTCCAGCACAACTTTCGCATTGGACGAGGTGCAGACAATGCCGCCGTTACGGCCGCAGAAAGCCTTCAGGGCTGCGGAGGAATTCATGTAGGTGACGGGGATGATGGGGACCCGGCCGTCGTCGTCGGGGTCCTTGCCGAAAATCTCTGTGAGCTGCTCCCAGCATTCCTCCACGGAATCCTCGTCGGCCATGTCGGCCATGGAACAGCCGGCGGCGAGGTTGGGCAGGATGACCGCCTGCTCTGGGGTGGACAGTACGTCCGCCGTCTCCGCCATGAAGTGCACGCCGCAGAAAATGATGGCTTCAGCGTCCGGTTTGGTGAGTGCTGCGTTGGCGAGCTGGAAGGAGTCGCCCAGGAAGTCGGCGTACTGCACCACCTCATCGCGCTGGTAGAAGTGGCCCAGGATGACGGCGCGATCGCCCAGCGTGGCTTTGGCGGCGCGGATGCGGACGTCCAGCTCTTCGTCGCTTGCGCGCTTGTACTCGTCGGGAAGCTGGCCTTGGCGGGGCGTCTCCGGCGGCGCAACATCTGCGCTGGACGCGCCGGGACCGTAGGCGGGCTTGCCAGCTAGCGCCTCGGCCAGGTCATAGTCCCAGGGGCCCTTGGCCAGTGCCGGGCTGCAGGTACTGCCGTTGGCAGTACCCTGCTCGGCTTGTTCGCGCGTAATCAGCTGGATTGCTGTGTTGACGCTGCTCATGGTGTGCTCCTGTTGTCTTGGTCAAGGCCGGGCCGGCCGGTGAAGCGGTAGAGGCGTGGCGGGCGGTGCTTGCCGCCTTGGAGGTACTCTCCGGTTTCCTGGATTTCCGGAGTGGACTTGAGTTGCCGGCGGAAGTTGGCCGGGTCGAGTTGCCGGTCCAGGACGGCTTCGTAGACTTCACGGACCTGAGCCAACGTGAAGTACTCGCCCAGCAGGTGATACGCCACTGAGCCATAAGCCAACTTGTTGCGCAGCCGGAAGAGGGCGTAATCCACGATCGAGTTGTGATCGAAGGCCAGCTCGCCAAGGCGGTCTGCGCGGAACCACCGCACATTCTCCGACTCGTCCGCGAGCGCCGCTTCTGTAGGTTGCACCAGAGCCCAGTAGACAATCGAGACCACCCTCTGGGTGGGTGATCGGTGCAGGCCGCCGAACGCATAGAGCTGCTCAAGATAGTTGGGCGCCAGTCCAGTAGTCTCGCGCAGGTTCTGGGCTGCCGCGTCCTGGAGGGATTCGGCGTGACTGAGTGGGCCTCCGGGCAACGCCCACTGGTCCCGGTACGGTTCCCGGATGCGACGCACCAGCGGCAGCCACAGGGTGGGGCGTCCAGAACTGGCGCTGGGCCGGAGGGCGAAGATGACCGTAGAAATGGCGAGTGCCGGCGGCGCTGCCTGCCGTTCCGAAACGTTTGCCGAACTGACGTACATGCTGACACCGCCTCTTTGCTGTTTCTTTAGTTAGAGTCACTTTGACTAGAACTAATGGTACGCCTGGAGTTGGGAAATCCGAAATGTTTCAGCATGCGGCCGCGAACGGACTACCGCGGACTCAACTCCCTGACCACCGAGGCGGTCAGGCCCGCTCTGCCCAGCGGGGATAGCTGCTCGGGCTGGTGTCCAGGTCAACGCCGCGCAGCCTGCTGACCAGCGTCACGTCACTTCCCTTCAGGAGGCCGTTGCCGCAGCTTCGAGGAGATTCAGTGTCCTGCCCTCGAAATGGGTGTTGAGCACAATGACAGACGAGGCGCGCGTGACAGTGCGGGTAGCGATCATGGCGTCCAGGACGCGTTGCAGATCGGGGTTGGAGCGGGCGGCAAGGCGAGCCATGAGGTCCGAGCTGCCAGAGACCGTGTGGACCTCGATAATTTCGGGGATGGCCGCGAGTGCTGCCGCAACGGCGTCGTGCCCCACATCCTGGTTGATGGTCAGCGAGCAGAAAGCCACCACCGGGAAGCCGAATTTGGCGGGATCCGGTTGCGGCACCCACGCGCCGATGATCCCGGTCGCGGTCATCCTGTCCAACCGCGCCTGGACGGTGGCCCGGGCCACGGCAAGGATCCGCGAGGCTTCAAGCACGGACGCCCTGGGACTGTCAGTGAAGAACCGCACAATTTTTGCATCGAGGGCGTCGACACTCATCTATTTCTCCTTTGAACCAGCGGCCAGGTACCGACAGTTTGTTTGATGATTCAGCAAAGCGGCTGGCAACCTGCGTCTATCGTTTCACGCGTGGCGGTCAGCAGCAGCCCTTTCTGGCGGTAAATTCAGAGTGGCCCAAATCAGCCGCCGCCACCGCAACCTAAGGAAGGGTGCCATGACCGTCGCGTCCCAGCCGGCCCATCCCCCAGCCCGCTTGGGCCACACCATGAAGCCCCGCCAACTCACCATGATGGGCCTCGGCAGTGCCATCGGGGCGGGGTTGTTCCTTGGCTCCGGCGCTGGCATCCAGGCCGCTGGCCCCGCCGTATTGATCTCCTACCTGGTGGCCGGGACGCTCATCATCCTGGTGATGTGGGCGCTCGGCGAAATGGCTGCCGCGAGTCCCAACAGCGGCGCGTTCTCCGTGTACGCAGAGCGTGCGCTGGGCAAGACTGCGGGCGCCACCATCGGCTGGCTGTGGTGGCTCCAACTGGTGGTGGTCATTGCGGCCGAGGCCCTGGGTGCTGCGGCGCTGCTGTTCTCGATTTGGCCGGTAATTCCCGTCTGGCTGCTCTCGCTGATCTTCATGGTGGTGTTTACCGCGATCAACCTCACTGGCGTGCGGAACTTCGGCGAGTTTGAGTTCTGGTTCGCCATCCTCAAGGTCGTGGCCATCGTGCTGTTCCTTCTGATCGGCGCAGCCCTTCTCCTCGGCTTCCTGCCGGCAGTACCGTCCCCCGGATTCGCCAACCTGACCACCGATTTCGCCCCAGCCGGTTTGGGCGGCATCGCAGCGGCCCTCTTTGTGGTCATCTTCGCTTTTGGCGGGACGGAGATCGTGTCAGTGGCAGCCGCCGAGACGGAAGATCCCGAACGGAGCGTGGGCAAGGCGATCCGCACGGTGGTGTGGCGCATCCTGGTCTTCTACATTGGCTCCGTCTTCGTCATTGCCGCCGTGCTGCCCGCCTCCTCGGAGGCCCTCGCCTCGCCCTTCGCCGGCGTCCTCGACGCCGCGCGCATCCCTGGTGCGTCGACGGCGATTACCCTGGTGGCCGTCGTCGCGCTTCTCTCGGCGTTGAACGCGAACCTCTACGGCGCCTCGCGCATGGTGTACTCGCTGGCGGACCGCGGCGAGGCGCCGCGCTTCCTGGCGCGGCTGCTCGGCCCCGGCGTCCCGATGGCCGCCGTGGGTGTTTCCGTAGCGTTCGGCTTCATCGCCACCGTGCTGGAACTGCTGTTTCCCGAGCGGATCCTGCCCGCACTGTTCCAACTGGTGGGGTCCACGTGCCTGGTGGTCTGGGGAAGCGCGTTGGTGTCGCAACTGATCCTCCGCCGACGCGCCGATAACGCCGGGCTACGACTTCCACTGCGGATGCTTGGCTTCCCCTGGCTGACGATCCTGGGCTTGGTCCTGCTGGCAACGATCTTCGGCGTCGGTCTGAGCGAGGAGAGCAGCCGGGTCCAACTACTGAGCACGTTTGCGCTGATCGCGGCCATCGCTGCGGCGTGCTGGGTGGGTGCCCGGCTCTCCGCCCGCGCCGGGCAGCCCAAGTAGGTAGCGCCAACTGCAGTTTTGAGGGGTCAAAACTGCAGTTACCCTCTTTGCCAGGCTGGTTGTGAGTCATTCGCTGATTAGTGAGGAGGCCTGGTGATGACTGGGACGCCGGGGTATACGCGGGAGCAGATCCGTGAGTTTGTGCATGATTATGGTCGCCAGCGGCATGGGACGAGGGGCGCGTGG
>NZ_UXAU01000049.1 GCF_900609065.1 Arthrobacter ulcerisalmonis
TGGGGTTTGGGGGGCTGGGGGGCCCGTTCGGAGGGGGGGGGGGGGGGGGGGGGGGGCGGGGGGGGGGGGGTGCTGACGGGCGGCAGGACTTCAAGCACTCGTGGCGCTGGCGCGTTGGCGTCGCCGGTGGCCCCGGGGTTGGGTTGCGAGGCGTTCCCCCCGTCTTGGCCGTTCCCGCCAGTGGCAGCACCCGGGCTGGCGGCCCCGGAAGACCCACCGGACGACGGCGAGGCCGCCGTCGTCGAGCCGTCCTGCGCCGCGGGAGAGGACGCCGCTGATGGCGCGGATGGTTGCCGCGCCATACTATCCAAAGCTACGGCCGTGCCCCCGAGGACCAAGGCGGCGCCTGCACCGATCAGAACCAAACGCTTCACCAACATGGCAAAAGTCTTTCATTGCCCAGCAACGCTTTCCTAGGTGTATTCCCACAACTTTCCCGCCCCTTAAACGCAGGATTCCCGCATTTTTAGTTCTGCGGCTACCAGCGGCCGTTGCGGGGCCGAGGTTGGCAGACGGGACAGGTGTGCGCTGACCGGTTCATGAACTGCTCGCGGCGGATGATGCTGTGGATCCCCGCCGCTGCGCACCGAGGGCACGGCTTGCCCTCCTGGCCGTAGGCGTTGAGGGATCTATCAAAGTAGCCGGAGGCTCCGTTCACGTTGACGTACAACGCATCGAAACTGGTTCCGCCCGCCGCGAGGGCTGCTTCCATGACCTCGCGGGCACTGTCCAGCACCCTTTCGGCTTCTGCCCGGCGCAGCGTGTCAGTGGCGCGGGCGTAGTGCAGCTGCGCCCGCCACAAGGCCTCATCGGCGTAGATATTTCCGATTCCCGATACCAGGGTCTGGTCCAGCAATGCGCGCTTCAGCCCGGTCTTTCGACGGCGGAGGCGCTGGAAGAAAAGATCGAAGGAAAACGCCGGGTCCAGCGGGTCGCGGGCAATGTGGGCGGCCTCCGCGGCGATCAAGGGCAGCGGGTTAGCGGACATCCCGCCAGGCGCCCCGTCCACGGTGGGGATCATGCCGGTGACAAACATGCCACCGAAAATGCGTTGGTCCACGAACCGCAGCTGATCAGGCATCCCGTCGCGGGGACTCAGCCTGAGCCGCACCTTAAGGTGCTTTTCATCGGGAGCGTCGTTGCCCTGCACCAGCAGCTGGCCGCTCATTCCCAGGTGCGCCATCAGCGCCACCTTCGGTTGACCCCCAGGGTCGTCGGCGTGCTGCGGAGCGCCTGAAACGGCGGTGCCTGATGCTGCCGCCGTGTCATCCGGAACGCCCGACGCCGGCTGGGCAGCTTCGGCGTCGACCAGCGGCATCCAGAGGAACTTCCCGCGCCGCACCACGTCCGCAACCACTGCGCCTTCGAGGTTGCCGCGGAAGTCTTCGACGCCCAGTAGGTGCCGGCGGATGGACCGAGGGTCCACGACGTCCACAGCCTCGATGGTCCGGCCAGCGACCCAACTCGCCAGGCCGCGGCGGACCACCTCGACTTCTGGCAGTTCAGGCACAGGCTATTTCGTGGCCGTCGCGGCGGAAGGCACTTCGGCAGTGGCCGGTGCTGAGGGTGTTTCAGCAGCTTCGGCAGCAGCCCCCGCAGTGGCAGTCGTGGCCGCGCTGGGTTTGGCAGCACCGGCGCCCTTGCCGGACAGCACGCGCCAGGCGTCAGCGGCTGCCTCTTGCTCGGCTTCCTTCTTGGAATTCCCGGATCCTGATCCGTAGGACGTACCGCCAATGCGCAGCACGGCGTTGAACGTCCTGGCGTGATCCGGACCGGTGCCGTCAACTGCGTAGTTGATGGTGCCAAGGTGCCTGCTGGCAGCCAGTTCCTGGATACTGGTCTTCCAATCGGTGCCAGCGCCCAGGGCGGCAGCGTCCTTGAGGAGCGGCCCTACGAGCCGCATGACCAGTTGACGGGCTGTTTCGATGTCGTTGGACACGTAAGTGGCCCCGATCAGGGCTTCCATGGTGTCAGCCAAGATGGAGGCTTTGTCCCGGCCATGGGTCAACTTCTCGCCCTGGCCCAGGTAAATGTAGTCGCCGATGCCCAACGCACGGCCAATGCCGGCCAATGCCCTGGTGCTGACCACAGCGGAGCGCCGTTTGGCCAGCTCGCCCTCGGGCAGCGTGGGATTATCGCGGAACAGCGCGTCCGTAACGGAGAAGCCCAGGATGGAGTCGCCCAGGAACTCGAGCCGTTCGTTGGTGGGAATGCCACCGTTTTCGTACGCGTAGGAACGGTGTGTCAGCGCAAGACGAAGCGTCCCGGCGTCAATAGAGACACCGAGACGCTTCAGAAGCTCTTCAGTTGAAGACATCAAGTCAGCCTGGATGGCCGATTAGACGTCCGCGACCTTGCGGCCCTTGTATTCAAGGAACAGCGCAGTGCCGGCAGAGTCGGTGACGACCTTGGCCTGGTGGGGAAGGCTGTAAGTAACCTGACCGTTTTCAACGGTCTTCACCAGGTGAGGGGCGGTCGCCTTCCACTGCGAGCGGCGGGCGCGGGTATTCGAGCGAGACATTTTCCGCTTCGGGACAGCCACGGCTAACTCATTTCTCTCTAGACAAACACGTACAAATCAATTTTGCCGGTCAGGCTTAGCCATTTCAGCTAGGGCAGCCCAGCGAGGATCCAAGACCTCGTGGTGGTGCCCCGGCTCGTCTTCCAGGCGAACTCCGCATTCGGAGCAAAGGCCCTGGCAGTCTTCCCGGCACACCGGCTGGAACGGCAGGTTGGTGACAACCGCGTCCCGCAACACCGGTTCAAGATCGATTACATCGTGCTCGACTCGACGTTGCTCTTCTTCGTCTTCTCCGTCCGAAAGTTCAACACTTTCGTAGAAGAAAAGTTCCTGCACCTTGACCTCAAGGTCATACGCAAGGGGATCCAGGCATCG
This sequence comes from Arthrobacter ulcerisalmonis, assembly GCF_900609065.1. GTDB lineage: Bacteria > Actinomycetota > Actinomycetes > Actinomycetales > Micrococcaceae > Arthrobacter > Arthrobacter ulcerisalmonis. The sequence continues at coordinate 2,897 of NZ_UXAU01000049.1, forward strand.
GCCACATTCGCCAGTTACATCGACGAACGCACTGCCTGATACCAGAATTCCTTCGTGTACGGCCTCAAGCCTCAGATCCAGCTCAACTTCTGAGCCTTCCTGAACACCAATGAGTGCTACACCAAGATCTCTTGGCGCGGAAACATGTTCAACCAGTGTCCGCATGCTTCCCGGGCTGCGCCCGAGGTCCTTGACGTCGAACGCCAAGGGCGAACCTGCATCTCGTTTAATGAAAACTCCTGTTGAACATATGACCGACGTACTATCTTAGCCTGAAGAGCCGCGGGGACTCAAACCGGCAAGCCGGTGACAGCAAAGTACCGAACTAGCCTACCCTGCTGCGGGCCGATCCGTTGGCGACTCGCCCGTGAGCATCCGACGCTGAACCGCGCGGGGAATGTACTCCGACACGCTTCCGCCCAGGCCAGCCACCTCTTTGATCAAGGTGGAGGAGAGGTGAATGTAGTGTGCTTCGGCGGGCAGGAAGACTGTCTCCACGCCACTGAGCTGCCTGTTCATGGTGGCCATGGGAAGTTCATAGTCAAAATCCGACGACGAACGTAAGCCCTTGACGATCGCTGAAACGCCTCGCTGCCTGCAGTAATCAGCCAACAGGCCCTCGCCAACCGGCTCCACCACAATCCCCTTCAGGGACGCCAACGTTTCCCGGGCCATCTCCAGCCGGTCCGCCAAGGCGAATCGATAGTTCTTGGCCGGGTTGGTGGACACCGCCACAATCACCTCATCGAAAAGTCCTGCCGCCCTGGCAATGACCTCAAGGTGGCCGTTGTGGATGGGGTCAAAGGAACCGGGGCAGACAGCACGTCTCATGCACCGAACCTACCCCATGAAATCACCGGGATACCATGACTGGATGCGTGCCTCCCATGATCTGTCCCGGCCTTTTTCCCCGTCTCCCTGGCAGCGGACGGCCCTGGGTGCCAACCTGTTGGCAGCCAACGGCGACCTGGGTGTGACGATTTTTGAAGAGATGACAACACTGGCCGCCCAGCACGGCGCCATCAACCTTGGCCAGGGTTTCCCTGATGAGGACGGCCCTGCCGAAATTCTGGCAGCGGCCCAGTCCGCCATTGCCGCAGGCGCCAATCAATACGCCCCCGGGAAAGGCATTCTCGAGTTGCGGGAAGCCATCGCAGCGCACCAGGAACGCTTCTATGGGTTGACGCCCGATCCTGCCGCCGAAGTCATTGTCACCACCGGCGCCACCGAAGCGATCGCCGCCGCACTGCTGGCCTTCGTTGGTCCGGGCGACGAGGTCCTCACCTTCGAACCCTTCTACGACTCCTACGGGGCGGTCATCGGGTTGAGCGGGGCAACGCACGTTACTGCTCCGCTGCTGGCACCGGACTTCATGCCAGACCTGGTGGCTTTGGAGGCTGCCTTCAGCGAGAACACGCGGGTGGTGCTGGTGAATAATCCGCATAACCCGACCGGTGCCGTGTTCCCCCGTGACGTCCTGGACCGGATCGTTGATCTGGCCCGCCGGTTCGACTCCCTGATCATCACCGATGAGGTCTACGAGCACCTGACCTTCGGGGTCAAACACATCCCGATCGCCACCCTGCCGGGCGCCGCGGAACGGACCCTCACCATCTCCTCGGCCGGCAAGACATTTTCCCTCACCGGTTGGAAGATCGGCTGGCTGAGCGGTCCAGCAGAGCTGGTGGCAGCCGTCCGCACTGTCAAGCAGTTCCTCACCTACAGTTCTGGCAGCCCGTTCCAGGCGGCCATCGCCACGGGCCTGGCGTTGCCCACTGAGTTTTTCGACGGCATTGCGGCCACCCTGGCGCACAAACGCGACATCCTCAGCGAGGGACTCAGAGCAGCAGGATTCGAGGTGCTCGCATCGCAGGGAACGTACTTCGTCAATGTGGACACCTCTCCGCTGGGCATCAGCGATTCGGTAGACCTGGCCCGGCGATTGCCGGAACTAGTGGGCGTGGCAGCCATCCCGGTACCGGTGTTTTGCCACCCCGAGGGCGCCGAACGGACCCGCAGCCTGCTCAGGTTCGCTTTCTGCAAAAAGACAGCCGTGCTGGAAGCGGCTGCCGCCAGACTTGCAACACTGGGCAGCAAGCTCTGATGTCCCGGCCCAGAACCGAGCGCTACCTCCGCACCACCGGCCAGCACGCAGCAGTGGAACCAGACGCGTTCACTGCGGGCGGCTATGTGCTGAGCATTGGTGGTGCCGAGCAGTCGCACGTCAACCTGGCCGAACCTGGTGAGATCTTCTACGAGTACCTCCGCCGAATCGGCCACATCGTGGATTTGGCGGCCCCGGCCGGACACCCCATCCGTGCCCTGCACCTGGGCGCCGGTGCCCTCACCCTGGCCCGATACATCCAGGCCACCCGACCGGGCTCCGCCCAGGTAGCCGTGGAACTGGAACGCGAACTCCTGGATTTCGTGCTGAAGCAGTTGCCGCTACCCCACGGGACTGACCTGCACACCGTGATTGGGGACGCCCGTGACGCCTTGGCAGGCTTCGCTGCGGACCCGGGCTTCGACGTCGTGATTCTCGACATCTTTTCCGGGCCGGAAGCGCCGGAGCACATTGCCTGCGCAGCCTTCTACCGGGAAGCCCGTGCACTCCTGACCCCCACGGGCGTCCTGATCATCAACGTGGGTGACGAACCCGGGTTGACGTTGGTGCGCAGTCAGGTTGCTGCTCTGCGCGAGATCATGCCAGACGTTGCTGCGTTTGCCGAGACCGGCATGTTTGCCGGCCGCTATCCGGGCAACATCATCTTGGCGGGAACGCAGGGTCCGTGGCCCGCAGCGTGGACCGCGGAGCTGACGGCTCGGGGTCCGCATCCGGCCACGGTTCTGGTTGGCGTCGATCTGGATCAGATCGCAGGCTGACAGCTCGGCGGGCGTGCCTAGCTGTACTCAGCCAGCAGGTTGGTTACATCTGCTGATGGGTGGTCGTCCTCCGAGGGCTGCGTGGTTTCGGCGGTGGTTGTAGAAGTCTAGCCA
>NZ_UXAU01000048.1 GCF_900609065.1 Arthrobacter ulcerisalmonis
CGGTGGCGCGGTGATCCTCGAGACGAGCTTTCGTTCCGGCGTGGATGCTCGAGCCGCCGCGTTCTGCGGCGGCGACAGCCCGAAAATCCAACGTCCTTGCCATAGCTCAATTATCCCAAAGGGGTACGACAATTCCGTGAGGGTTTTTCCCTATGTGGACAACTCAACCCAGCATCAACGGAGACCAAAATCAGTCCCGCAGACTTCCCGACTGAAGGCCGATTTCGAGCCAAAAACCGAGCTCGGACTCCGAAGCCAACGCCGCGGCAGGCACCTTCAACCAGCCACGACCCATCGGCCGGTTGTTTCCCATTTCCGCCTGGACGGCACCGCGCTCCAGGTGGGCTTGGTAGTCGTCCGGATTGGTGCGGACCAGCAAGTCGCCGTCGCGGCCGGCCGCAACGGCCATCCGCTCGTCCACCATGAACGACACGCCACCAAACATGGTGCGCTCACGAACATTCGGCTGAGTGGTTAGCAGTGCCCGGATTCGACTGGCCAGGAGCGCTCGTGCATCGGAGTCGGGAGCCGTCATTGCGCTGTCCCGACACCACGGATGGCGCGAACTGTAGCGGGCGCCAGTTGTGAGCTCATCACCAGATGATCCTTTCGCTGGACTATGCGCCGCTGGAGGGCAGGCACGTCTCAGGATACGAAGCGTCGGCAAGTGGCTGTCAAGACTGTCCATCCAAATCATTTCTGATGGTCGCAGGGCTGATCGTCGTGGCGAAGGACGCGGGTGCCTCGGTTTCGAAGGCCCTGACCCGGGGGGAAGGAACGACGGCGGTTCTGGCCGTGAGCACGACGCAGACGGATGGTTGGGCCACTCCGGCGCTCGAGGGCGAGGCAAGGGCATTAGCGGAAAGTGTCGAGGCAAAGTCGACGGATGAAGAACCGACAATGACAGGGCGGCCCGTCGCGGCGAACCCGACCCGGCGTCGTTGCGCGGGGATTATGAAATCCGACCTGCCGCAGTCGCCCGGCAGGGACTAACCCGGCCTGCCGCAGTCGCGCGGCAGGGATTAGCCCGGCCGCCGCCGTCGTTACGCATGGCGGAGATAACCCGGCCACCACCGCCATCGCGCGTGCCAGTGGCCTTAACCTGCCGCCGTCGTGCATGGCGGCGGCCAAGCCGGAAGAGACCCTACAGTTCCCAGCACCGAGAATGATCAGTAGGCTTACGAAGGAACACCAAGAAGCATAGGAGAGGCGCCACCATGACCGACCAGAACCAGCCGGAAAATACCCTGCCAGACCAAGCCCAAGAGGAGCGCGAGCTGAAGGATGAAGGGCTGAGCCCGGTCGACGAAAACGATGCGCTGCTGGCGGAAACTGCGGGTTCGGACACGTCGTTCGAGCTGGACCCGGTGACGGGGGAGCCGGACTCGTACCCGGGTGCCGCGGAGGACAACCCGGATCACTGGCAGGAGGATCCGCTGCTGCAGGGTGAGGTCGGTGACGCAGACGCCGAGGTGCCCCCAAGCGAGCAGGACCTTCGCGATGAAAGCGAGGAAGCCCGCTACGAGGCCGGAGAAGAGCAGGTTCCGCCGGGAACACCCACCTTGGGCGAAGCCGCGGCAGATGTTGATTTCGGCGAAGTGCCCACCGGGGACGAAGCCGACGCCAGCAACGATCCCAGCAACTCGGGCGGTTCCCCACTGGGCGGCATGGACGTCGACGAGCTGGATTAGAGACTCAGCACAGGCATTGCCAAAAAGCAGCAGGTAGGTTCACAGTGAACTGACCGGCATCAGCCCCTGTTCCACCAGAAGCAGTGGAGGTCACCCAATGAGCGCACCGTCCGAGGAAGTCACCGCCGCTACCCCCAACCATCCGCCTGAGCTGAAACGGGTGTTGGGGCCGAAGCTACTGCTGCTGTTCATTGTGGGTGACATCCTCGGCGCTGGCGTCTATGCCGTGACGGGAACCATGGCGGGCACGGTGGGCGGCATGGTTTGGCTGCCGTTCCTGCTCGCCTTCGTGGTGGCCACCCTGACAGCGTTCTCCTATCTCGAGCTCGTCACCCAATATCCACAAGCTGCCGGTGCTGCCCTCTACGCGCACAAGGCATTCGGCATCCACTTCGTCACCTTCCTGGTGGCGTTCGCTGTCGTCTGCTCGGGCATCACCAGCGCGGCTACCTCCGCAAACGTTCTGGCCCAGAATTTCTTCGGCGGCCTGGCCGTCAATGGCTGGTTGGACACGCCGGATCAAAGCGTGGTGACGGTGGTGGCGCTGGTTTTCATGCTTCCTCCTGGCAGCGATCAACCTCCGCGGGGTGGGAGAGAGCGTCAAGTTCAACGTGGTCCTCACCCTGGTGGAGATGGTGGCACTGTGCACCGTCATCGGCGTCGGCTTCTACGTCATGTCCCAGGGCACGGGCAACCCGGAACAGATCTTCGTGTTCAACGATTACCAGGACAAGGGCCTGTTCCTTGCGGTCACTGCCGCGACCTCCATCGCCTTCTTCGCCATGGTGGGCTTTGAAGATTCGGTCAACATGGTCGAGGAAACCAAAGACCCGGAGAAGATCTTCCCGCGCACCATGCTCACCGGCCTGGGCATCGCAGTGATCCTCTACATGTTGGTGGCCATCTCGGTGGTCAGTGTCCTCTCGCCCACCGAACTGGAAAACATCCGCGACGCCGAGGGTGCCGCTCTCCTTGAAGTGGTCAGCAAGGGCTCACCAGACTTCCCCATCGACAAGATCTTCCCGTTCCTCGCCGTTTTCGGGGTCGCCAACACCGCCCTCATCAACATGCTGATGGCCAGCCGACTGATCTACGGTATGGCCCGCCAACGCGTCCTGCCCCAACAACTCGGCAAGGTCCTCCCGGTCCGGCGGACGCCGTGGGCTGGCATCGCCTTCTCCACCATCCTCGCCCTGGGACTTATCATCTACGTGACCGGCGACCCCAAGAGCAACATCGTGGCCAACCTGTCCGGAACCACGGCCTTCTTGCTCCTCTGCGTCTTTACGGTTGTCAACGTGGCCTGCGTGGTCTTGCGGCGCAAGCGGGATCCCAACGCGGTGAACCACTTCTCCTCACCAGGGCAGCTGCCACTAGTAGCCGCACTGCTCTGCGCCTTCCTGGCGGGTCCATGGGTGGGCCGCAACGTCATCCAATATCAGATCGCTGGCGGGTTGATGGCCATCGGGGTGCTCCTGTGGCTGGTGACCTGGCTGATCAACCGCCGCACCAACACCGCCGATAAGCTGGAGGAATGACCATAGCCGCACCCACGATTGCCCTGGACAACAGGTTCGCCAGTGAACTCCCCGAACTCGCCGTGCCGTGGCAGGCAGCGGATGTGCCGACGCCGAAGGTCCTGGCAGTCAATGCCGAACTCGCTGTCCGCCTGGGCATTGATCCCGCCTTTCTGGGAACGCACGACGGCGCGCGGTTGCTGTCCGGGAATCACCTCCCGGCGGGTGCAACCCCGGTCGCGCAGGCGTACGCAGGCCACCAGTTCGGCGGCTACTCGCCGCGGCTGGGCGACGGCAGAGCGCTGCTCCTGGGCGAGCTGACAGACAGCGAGGGAAACCTCGTTGACCTGCACCTGAAGGGTTCCGGCCGCACGCCGTTCTCGCGCGGCGGCGACGGCTTGGCCGCCGTCGGGCCCATGCTGCGTGAGTACCTCATCAGTGAGGCCATGCACGCGCTAGGCATTCCGACCACCAGGTCTCTGGCGGTCGTTGCGACCGGCCAAGAGGTACGCCGGGAGGAGATGCTGCCGGGCGCCGTCCTGGCCAGGGTGGCCAACAGCCATCTGCGGGTGGGCAGCTTCCAGTTCGCCCGCGCCACCGAAGACGATGAACTGCTGCGGCGGCTCGCCAACCACGCGATCGCCCGCCACTACCCGCACGCAGCCGAATCCGATCAGCCCTACCTTGAACTCTTCCGCAACGTGGTGAACGCGCAGGCAAAGCTGGTGGCGCAGTGGATGCTGGCCGGGTTCGTCCACGGGGTCATGAATACCGACAACATGACCATTTCCGGCGAAACCATCGACTACGGCCCGTGTGCCTTCATGGACGACTTCAATCCCGCCGCTCTCTACAGTTCGATCGACACGGGCGGCCGCTACGCCTATTCCAACCAGCCATTGGCAGCAGAATGGAACCTGGCCCGGCTTGCCGAGTCGCTCCTGCCACTGCTCCACGAGGACCAAGACCAGGCAGTGGAGTTGGCTTTGGAGGTGTTGGGCACGTTCCAGGGCGCCTACGCTGCGGCATGGGGGAGTGGAATGCGCGCCAAGTTGGGGCTGGCGGATGTTCCGGCGGGTCAGCCTGATTCGGAAGTGGAGGCACTGGTGGAGGAGGTGCTCGCGATCCTCAAGGACGGCCCCGTGGACTACACACAGTTTTTCCGGGCACTGAACCGGGCGGCACGGGGAGAGCCAGGGCCGGTCCGCGGCATGGTTGTGGACCTGGCAAGGTTCGATGCCTGGCTGCTCCGCTGGCAGGCCATGAACCCCGATCGGGACGTGATGGCCCGGGTGAATCCCGTCTACATTCCGCGGAACCATCTCGTGGAAGCTGCCTTGAGCGCCGCAACCAACGGGGACATGGAGCTGTTCAACGACCTGGTTGCCGCCGTCGTCGATCCCTTCACCGAACGTCCCGGACTGGAGCGCTTTGCTGCCGGACCGCCACAGGACTTCGGCGCCTACCGCACGTTCTGCGGCACATAGCCGGGGCTAAACAAGAAAGGGACGAGTCAGTTAAAAAGCAGCGGGTGGGCAGGTTCCGGAGAACCTGCCCACCCGCTTTGGTACGGCCGCTGGTTACGCTACGCGGACTGCTGCGTAGCCCTGGAGCCAGCTGATGGAGTGGACCTCGGTCTTGTAACCGTCCACACCGCCGCTGACAACCTGGCCGTTGCCGGCGTAGACGCCTACGTGGGTAGCGGTGATGATCAGGTCACCGGGAGCCGGCGATCCTACTACCGTGCCGTACTGGAAGAACTGGCCCGGAGCAAGATCGCCAACGGACTTGCCGACGGAACGCAGTGCCTTCTCCACCATGGCGGTGCAGTCCTGGGTTACGCCCAGCTGACCGTAGGCGTTGGCGAGGATGGCAGCGCCCGTGCCCGAACCGGTGGGTGCAGCGGCCGATGCGTAGGTCACGTTCATGCCGGTGTTGGTGGGGGCAGTGACGGCCGCGGCCTGGACAGGTGCGGGAGCCTGCGCAACGGCGGCGACCGGGGCTGCAACGTAGCCGGCACCGGGGATCTGGATCGGGTTGCCCGGGTAGATGACGGCGGAGATGGACAGGCCGTTGGCGGCGAGGACATCGTTCAGGCTCACGCCGTAGGCCGAGGAGATGGCACCGAGGGTGTCACCGGACACAACCGTGTGGACGTTGGCAGCAGCAGCGGCCGGAGCTGCGGCAGCAGCCGGGGCGGCGGGTGCCGAGTAAGCCTGAACGTTGCTGCTGGCAGTGCTGTCCTGGCTGTTGATGCTGGCGTGGGCCGGGGCACCGATACCGAAGGCGAGGCCTGAGGCGGCTGCTACGGCGAGGGCCGGGCGGCCCAGCGAGCGGGCCTGGGACTTGGCGGAAAGTGCGAGTCCTTCAAGGGCGATTGATCGTTCTGGGGTGGCGCGGTGACGGGCGCTGATGGTTTTAGACATGGTGCTATTGCCTCTCCGATGCCTGCGGGGTGAGCTGTCGGGTTCGGGCTGGAGATGCCCGGCCAAGATCACCCTTGATGGAACGGAGGTGATATTGACTTAACCCCAAGACTTCACTGAAGTCGCGGAAACTTGGTTCCCCCGTCCCTGCCAACTGGAAAGTGTTGGATCCCGAGTCAGCGGCAGGGTTCGGCATGCTGGTGGGAATGTCCCCTTGGCGGGGACATGTGTAGACCCTAACGCACGCTCCTGTGAATTGTCACGTTTAGATAACATGCGAGGTACGTCTATCGGTTCATCCGCAGTGCCGGCCCAGATCGGCTGCCAAGCGGCTGACCTCGGATAACACGCTCCCGTCAGCCATCTGCGCAGGCGGCTGTGACGAAGTCATAAATTTTTCCGCGCAACACCCCACCGGCCGCGATCTTCAGGACGCCGGTCTGGCCGTCCACCGAGATGCTCAACGGAAGCAATGTGCCCACCTTGTCCTCTGCAACAGCGTGCGGATCGCAGCGCGCCGGGCGGATGGTCAACGGTAGATCTTTGCCCGGCTCGCCGGGCCTGACAACCAGTCCGGTTGGCCATGGATGCGCTGCGACCTGTGCCAGGAGCGTGGTCTCGCCCAGGCTCTCGATGGTCAGGGTTGCGTCGCTTTCCGCCACTGGCTGCGGTTTGATCGAGTGCTGCGGATCAATCAGCAGACGGACGACGGCGGTCTGCCCGTCTGCGGCGACGTCCAGGTCTGCGCCAAACGAGATCGTTGCCACGGCAGCGGCGGTGGCGGCAAGGCATAGTTCAGCGTGGTTCCGGACGAGGACCTCGAAGGGGTCCGTCGCGGTCACGGGCCCGGCGCTGGCAGTACTCACCAGGCTCAGTACGGCTACGGGTTCGAGGGGTTGGGCCGACAAGGTGGCGCCGTCTGGTGATCCGTTGCAGGCCGCAGTCGGCAGACTGGCCGGCCTGCTCTTTGCCTGGTGTGGTGGAAGCAGCAGGGGGTCGGCATTGACTGGCCAGCCGAAGCCCGTGGGGAAAAGTGGCGAAGAGAGCTGGACATTGGTCACGGTGATTGGCGCTTCCGTGGTGTTGGTCAACTGGACCAGTACGGCGTGTTGGCTGTACTGATCGCGCGACTGGTTGATCGTCACTGTCACAGGGCCCGCTGCTGGGGTTGTCCCGCCGGCGGCGAGAGTTCCGTCGGCTGCGGGGATTGTTCCGCTCGCAGGGGGAGTTTCGCCGGTAGGTGTTGTTCCACCTGAACAGCCAGCCAGGCCGGCAAGAAGGAGCGCGATCACGGAGGAGTGTACCCAGACAGTGTGCCTGCCGGGGCGCCCAAGGGACTGCCTGCCAGTGCGCCCGGCGCGTGAGGCTGCCATTTGTCCAGCGTAGCCTCATGGGGTCAGATCATGGGGCCAGACCTTTGCCATACTTCAGGCCGGCTTTTGGCCGGTCCGCTGGCTAAAGCAGCCTGCCGGTGACGCGATCAGTAAACATCCAAATTTATAACAATATGGACACCTGAGCGTGTTTCAGCCGCGCCACGCCGGTAGGCTTCGGAACTATGCCCCAGTTCGTTTCCAAGGTGAAGACCCCTGTCCTGGGGAGCCTGCTCGCTCTTGTCCTCATCGGATCGGCCGCCTTGCAGCCTGCTGCGGCCGGCGATCCAGCTCCGCCCAGCGGCTATCCGAGCTGGGAAGACGTCCAGCAGGCCAAGGAATCCGAAGCAGGCAAAGCCGCCGAAATCAGCCGTATCAACGATCTTCTGGGTGGCTTGTCTGCCCAGGCTGAAGTCCTGGGCGACCAGGCCGTCACCGCGGCAGCCAGTTATGCCGAAGCAGACGCGGCCCTGCAGGCAACCACCGCCAAAGTGGACGTCTTGGCCGCCAAATCAGCGACCGCGCGGTCGGAGCTTGACCGGCACAAAAAGGAACTCGCAGCCTTGGCAGTGCAGTCCTACAAGACAGGCGGCACCAACACGGGATTCTTCGTGGCACTGGACGCGCTGGAGAAGAATAATGTGCAAGGCCTCAACGTGGTGCAGCTGGTGGGGGACAAGACAGCAGCGCTGGTAGCCACAGCTGATGCTGCAGGAAAAGTCGCAGCCTCTCTGCAGGAGCAGGAACAGGCAGCACGGACTGAGCAGGAACGGCTGACAACCCAGGCCGACGCGTCGCTGCAGGCCGCCCGGTCGGCGCAGGATGGCATGAACCGGCAGATCGCCGATAGTCAGCAGCACAACACCGAACTCACGGCTCAGCTTGCGTCCCTGAAGGGCACCACAGCGGCCGTCGAGTCTGAATTCCGGCAGGGCGAGACCGCCCGCGCCGCCTACCAGGCATCGCAGGACGCCAAGCGCGCTGCCGCCGAGGAACAAGCCCGCCAACAGGCAGAGGCAGCAGCCCAAGCCGCTGCAGCGGCGGCCAAAGCAGCGAGCCTCCAGCCGCGACCTGCCGCTGCGAACCCCGCAAACCCGGCCCCGGCGAATCC
>NZ_UXAU01000047.1 GCF_900609065.1 Arthrobacter ulcerisalmonis
TCCCCGCCAGGCTCACCGCCCGGCGTGTCGAGCCGGATACACCGTTATTTACACAGTCCCCTTAGCGTCGGATATTTCACTTTTTCACAAGCCACCCCGTTGACTCCACCTGAGTGCTGCCGGGGGATGCATACCGGCATCCCCAGCATGCCACGGAGCAGCCGATGTGACGTGGCACTGACGCGTCGGACATGGCGACGGGATCGTGCTGCAACTCAAGTGCCGCTGAAACGACAAATTAACGCAGTTGAGTTAAGAGCACAGAGACACGGAAACAAGTGTTTCCGTGTCTCTGTGAAGCCGTGTTTCTTTTTTACAAGGAGTCGATGTAATCGCGCAGTAGCTTGTTCATGGACGTGCCGTTGGTGATGGCGTAGACCTTGAACTTGCGGTGCTGTTCCTCGGTAAGGTCCAGTGTCAGCCGCTTGGGGTATTCCTCGGGAGCTTCCTTAAAGGAACCTGAGACACTGACCGCTGGCTTATCTGCCGGGGGAGCAGCTGGCGCGGGTCGCTTCATCCTGTTGGCTAAGTTAGCTTTCGATGAAGTAGCCACTGTGGACCTCCAATAGATCGGCGGCTACCTGGTCGTAGCCGAAAAGTTCGGTGGGGATGGTTCCGTAAGAATTCTGGATTGCTTCCCGGAGTGGGATTTGAGTTTCGAGGACCGCGATTTCGGATGCCTCAAATGCTTCAACGGCGGCAGCCAGGGCCAGGGTATTTTGCCTGGTCTTGACCAAGAGGACGGCAACAGGTTTTCCGGCTGCTGCGGCCGCGTCGAGTGTTGGCCACACGCGCTTGATATCGAGTTCTGAGGCCTGCGTGGGTACTAGGACGATATCTGCCGCGGCTATTGCTGCATCAATAGTCCGCGGATCGCCTGGGGGAGTGTCGATGACGGCGTGGTCGTAGGCGTTTGCTTCTCGCGTCAGTGTGCGCTGGTTGACTACCTTCACATCAAAGGGCAACAGCCGGCCTCCTTCCTCGGCGTCAATGGCCCAGTCTGAGGCTGAACCCTGGGGGTCAGCGTCTAGGACAGCTGTACGGCCGAACTTCGATAGAGCTATGGCCACATGCATTGAGCTGGTCGTCTTGGTAACGCCGCCCTTGGTGTTCACAATGGCTAGGATCATGTGAACACAGTAACACGTAAACACAGAAACACAGGTAGATGTTTTGCCGTGTTTCTACATACACAGAAACCTAGTGGATTAGTTCCACAGGGCGCGAAGCTTGGCAATACCCTGGGCATGTGCTGGATTGGCGGCCGGGCTGGGCAGGCTGACTGTTTCTGCCTTGGCAGTTGCGGCCCGTGCCCTGGAGACAGGCTCCTTGGCTCTCATCGCTTCACGTTGTGTGCGGCTGTAGATGGGCTGGCCGTTGCAGCGCCAGTGATTGAGTCGCGATTGCAGCAGCGCAGCGACGTTTAGAGCGCCGTCGAACCCGTCACGTTGGTGCGGGCTGCCGTCGGGCTTGTTGTCGATCGCGTGGAGTATGTCCTTGGGGGAGTAATCCGCCCGGAAGAACGGTGCCAGCATCCTGGTGACGTAGCGGGATGGCAGTTTTTTCAGTGGTGGTGAGTGCCATTGAACCGTTCTGGCCCCTTGCAACTCGTTGAAATCGCGGGTTGCCTGGTCTGGGGCGTTTGTCGTTCGGTTAGTGGGCCATTGGAGGTCTGTACGAGCGGCGTCTAACATGGCCGTCACACGTGCTGCCGCCTTAAAATAGCTTTTCAGTGTGGGCGAAGCCCACTCCCTTATGCTCTTGGGGTTTGATTTAGCTGTGCTGGGGATAGGGTTGCCACTTATGTCCACAGCCGCTGAAAAGCTGGACAGGAACGGGTCGAGCTTGCAGCGGAAATCCATGCGCTGGACTTCCCTCTCTCCGTACTGGGCAAGCTCCCTTTCGCTCAGAGGCCGGCAGAGGACGAACACTGCCCGGTCTGCCATTTGGTCCGGGCGGTCGCCGCGTTTGAAGAGGTTTGAGTGACCGTCTGAGATTCGGGGCGTGTAGCGTGCCTGGCGGCCGCCAGCGACTAGGCCAAGGAACCCTTGACGGATCAGCCAACGCTTGACCCTAGCCAACGTTCCGGCGCCTATTCCGGCCTCTCTCCTCAAATAGTCATTGCCTGGTGTGGAGGTGTAGCTGGTGTAGTCGTAGGCCAGGAGGAAAAGTGTTGCTACGGCCAAGACATTGCGGCGGAAGTCCGCCCGGTGCCAGACCAATTTGCGGTGTTGACGAATGTCCTCCAGCCAGTCATCGTCCATCGTGACTGGGGCGCTTCCCTCGGGGACTGCCCTGAGAACGTGCTTTTCGTCCCGCTCTACCAACCGGTTTATCCGTCTGGGAGCATCAGTCTTTTTGGAATGGTTCCCACCGTCCCCGGAGGCCCGTTTACGGGCATCGGCGGCAGCAGTAAACGCCTGGTGTGCGGCCGGTGCGCTGCGGCGATCAGCTGTGGCTAGACTGACGACACTCGGACGGGTCGCCGTTGACGCACAGGTGCGTTGCTGTACGATGAAGTCATTCCTTTTCGTGTATGCGATGGAGGCAAAACAAAATCCACCCACTGGGTGGGTGTTGATATAAGTTCAGATCTTCGTCCGCCAAGATTTCGGATCTGAACGACATACTTTGAGAAGGCCCGCCTAGTGCGGGCCTTCTGCTTTAACTGGCCTGTGCGATAGGCAGCGTCTCCTGGTTGTGTTCGGCACGCAGTTGGTCGAGGTTGATCGCCTGAATTAGGTCGATGACATGGTTCGAGGCGAAACGACCTTCTCGGATACCGAGAATCTGCGATATCGCCTGAAGTTTTTCCCACTCCGCGTCAGGGAGTTTCACGGCCACGGTGTGCTGATCGCGCACTCGGGTGCCTGCTGGGAAGGGCTTCCGTCCCGTACGAGCCAGTTGAGTCATGGATTTATCCTGACAGGCGAGTTTTGCTTTAAACGGCCAGACACGCCGAAAAACCCGTGATGTCTCATTAAGTGCGACAAGCTGGGGTCTATTGTCCCCGCAGGAAGTCCAGGTATGTCTTTATGGCATCTTCGCGGGCATCCACGTCCAGCTTGTAGATGCGCCACCTGTCCGACTGCCCCTTGCCCTCAGCCTGCTCTGAGGTCACACCACCTTGCGTCTCGATCTCTTTCAAGTATCTCCATACAGTGCGGTAATCCACGTTCAGGTCGCGCCCAATTTCCCCGGATGTTGCCCCTTCGGGGTGTTGGGCGAGGTATCGAAGGATCGATGTTCGGAGCGCGTTGACCCCAAGCATGTTCAAGGACCCCTCCGTGAGGCCAGGAATCGCGAGTGGGACATATTTCGGCACCTCCCTATTGTCTACCAAACTGTGCATTTATGATGATATGCCATATAATGTGATATGACGAGGTGGCCCGCAGCTCAGTTGCCAGCGTGGAGTGAGCTCCTGCACAGGGCGGCCGTGTGACAAGCACTTTTAGTCCAGCCTGTGGAGAATAACGAGCTGGTCCAACGTCAGTTTTGTCAGTCGTTGCTGGTAGTTGTGGGAATGATGTTCTAGGGGGATGGGCAGATAGTGAAGACTTCATTGCCGTTCGGCACGAAGTGGCCGATGAACGGAGCTCTTCGTGATCGGGCCGCGCAGGTAAGCGAGAATTTCCGCTCGTGGGTTGATGGTTTGAACCTCCCGGACGATCAGGTACGGGTGCTCTCTGAGCTTCTGGGCATGATGGACGCACGGGAGTTCGTCGAGGGCAGGGCCGCGTGCGTGACGTATGAGGCCGAGGTCGCCCGGCTTACGGGGCTGGGCGACTCCCTGAACGCAGTGGTGGCAGACCTGACGTCCGCCGGCTTGTTGATGACCCATCCCGCGTCTGAGGTTTTCCCGGACGATCGCCCTGGCGTCGTGTTCCGTGTCCGCCGCCCGGATGTAGTCCTGACCGTGGAGGCTGCCGGGCCATTGTGGATGGCTGACTCCTGGGTGCGGAGGCGTTCCGCCGTTCGGTCTGCATCGTGAAGGGCTCTTCGTCCGGAGCGGCGCTGGCCGTGGGGGCTTTTCTTTTGGCCCCCATTTTGATTGTCGTGCTGTTCCTGGGGGCGGGCGGGGCCAGGGCGGCCGAGTCCTGTGGCGTGACAGGTGGCAGCGTTGCCGTGGGAAGTGTCCCTGCGAAGGTTGGTGCTTTCTCAGGGAAGCAGCTGGAGAATGCGGCCGCGATCATGAAAGCAGCCAAGGATCTGAAGCTGCCGGCGGCCGCCCAAATTCTTGGTGTGCAGGCTGCTGTTGGTGAGTCCACGCTGAACGTCATCGACCACGGCGACCTCGCGGGCCCGGACTCACGTGGACTGTTCCAGCAGCGGGATAACGGCGCCTGGGGCAGCTATTCAGACCGGATGGACCCCTACATCAGCGCCACGAGCTTCTTCAAGGCACTGAGCAGGGTTGCTGGTTGGGAGCAGCTGGAACCCAGTACCGCCATCCACCGTGTTCAGGGCAACGCTGTGGAGGATCACTACGCGCAGTTCCGTGCTCCTGCAGCTGAGGTAGTGAAGTCCCTGGGAGGCGAAGTCACAGCCGGGATTGATGCCAGCGGGGCATGCCCCAGCACAGGGGGATCGGTTGTTGGTGAACTCTCTGGCAAATGGGTCCACCCACTTGCCGGGGCGGTCATGAGCAGCGGCTACGGCCCTCGTCAGGCCCCGGCCGGAACGGTTGGGGGAGTCCTGGCGAACTTCCATTACGGGATTGACTTCGCCACCCCCGGCCATGCGGGAACCATCGTGGCGGTGACCGATATGAAGATCGTCAAGGTCCGTAACCTTGACGGCACGTTCGGTACGGGTGTGACCGGCCAAACCACGGACGGGAAACTGACCATCGGTTACTACCACATGGAAGCCGGGTCCGTGAAGGTCAAGGAAGGCGACGTGGTGGCCGCCGGGACCCCGCTGGGCACCGAGGGTGCAACCGGCAACGTGACAGGCCGTCACCTGCACATGGAGTTCTTCCCTGGAGCGCTGCCCAACCCCATGGTCCCGATCAACCAGACCACTGACCCGGCACGGATCCTCAACGCACAGGAAGTGAACTTCTCATGAGCACCACGAATTTCGGCCTGGTCCTGGCCGTCGCGGCCGTCGCCTTTACCGGGTGCGCGGCCCCGGTATCGAACACCACGCATCAGCCTGCCGAGACGAGCAGCGCTGCAACCGAGCTCCACGAACACGACGAGGACCACGGCGTCCCCACGGTGACCTGGGACGCGTCAACGGATGCGGAGGTCAAGGCTCTTGCCGGTGACCTGATGGGTAAATTTGCCCGCCCGGACGTGACATCACGGGCGTGGTTCGATGCGCTCCAGCCGCACATGAGCGCCGATTATCAGGAGTCGGCGCAGTACATCGACCCTGGCCGCATCCCGGTCACAAAGATTCTCTCTGGCCCGGTCCTAGTCAGGGAGAAGGGGAACCCGATGTCGGTGATGGCGGAGTTCTCAACGAACAACGGCCCGTGGGTGCTCTCTCTCCACCGGTCAGGGCAGGAGGAACCGTGGCTGATTACCCATATCGCTCCCAAAGATTCTTGAGCAGCATCACCACTCCGAAAAGAAAGAGGTAGGCCCATGGCAATCGAAAAATCGCTGATCCAGCCGGAACCGGTGATAAGCGCCATCATCAACGGTGACAACACCGGAGTCCTGAAGATCAACGGGGAAGAACACCCCTACGAAGCCCCGGAAGTGAACGACCTGCGCCAGGCTCTAATGAAGCGCGTCATCGGAGAAGCAGCCACCCTCGGCCGCCCCGTCCGCGTGACCTCGATGGACGATACCGGAGTTTCCTACCTGGTGGTCTCACCGGCAGGTGAAGTAGAGGAAGAACAGCCCGCAACGGTCCCGGAGAATGCCAGCGCGATCATTGAGCGCATCCCGTCCATCCCGGCCGCTACAACCACCGTGGCAGGGGGTAAGGCCACTACGACGGTCGTCCGGGAACCAGCCCCGGCAGCTGCACCAGCAGCGGCCGAGACGGTTACCCGCCGGTCTATCAGGGAAGCGGGAAGCTTCCTTGCTGCACCAAGTGCCGTTGAGCCGGCCACGCAGGGCTTCCGGGGACTGCTGAACAGTCTGGGCCTGTCCCTCGCGCCGTCAGAGGATGAACTGAGCGAACGCGAGGATATCCGGCTGGCATCCAAGCACTTCGCAGGCACCCGCACCATTGCCGTGGTGAACCAGAAGGGCGGATCGAACAAGACACCCACCGTGGCTGGCTTGGCTGCCGTTTTCGGACGCAACGGCGGCAGCGTGGTGGGGTGGGACAACAACCCCACGACAGGGACGTTGGGGTGGCGTACAGAGAAGGGTGACCATGCCAGGAGCGCACTGGACGTGATCGCCGCCGCTGATGCCCTGCTCTCGCCCACAGCCCAGTCGGCGGACATCAACGCATTCGTTCACCACCAGAGCACCGACAAGTACGACGTGTTGCGCTCTGACGCGGATGTGGACGGGACGCATGAAGTAACCGCTGAAGAGGTTGACGTCCTGCATCGGGTCGTTTCCAAGTACTACCGGCTGATTCTCATGGATTCGGGCAACAACCACCGAAGCGCCGAGTGGAACCGCATGATCGATCACGCGGACCAGCTGGTGGTTCCCACCACCAACGAAGAGGACCGGGTAGAGGCCGCCCTTCTGACATTGCAGGGCCTGGACCTAAAGGCCGAGCGCTCTGCCGGACTTGCTTCCAATGCCGTCGTGATCGTCTCAGAACGGCAGAGAGGTGAAGCCCGGCTTTCGCAGGAGACGGCAGAGAAGTTCCGGCCCTATGTCCGGGACGTGGTTGTGGTGCCTTTTGATGAGGCGTTGAAGTCCGGTCAGATCCGTTTCGGTGCGCTTCAGCCAGCAACGCGCAGGGCGTGGTTGCGGGCGGCGGCTGCGGTGGCTCGTGGGCTATGAACGTGACCGAAAAGACCGAGAACGTCAGCCCCTGGGTGACGGCAGCACAGAGCATCGCGCCGGAAGTCCGGGCCGCTGCACCTGAACAGGACCATGCCTCGGTAGCTGAAGAGCAGCCGGTGGGTTTCGTGGCCGCGCACGGCGGGGCAGGAGTCACGGTCTGGGCCGCGATCCTGGACGGTGCCGACCATGGCCAGCAACTTCCCACGGACGGGACACCGGTCGTGCTTGTTGCCCGCGCCAGCCTGCACGGCATTGACGCGGCCAAGGCCGCCATTGCTGCCCACGGACGGGCGGCGTTCAGCGCGGTCTTGATCGTCCCGGCCGTACCGGGACGCACTCCGCGACTGATCCAGAACGAGCTCAAAGTTCTGGCCGGTGCCGTTCCCTTGGTACCCGCCCCGTGGGTGCCGGGCCTGCTGATCAAGCGCTCTGCACTGGCCGATTTCACGGATGTACCGGCAAAGGACCTGGCAAAGGTCCGCGCCGCACTTTCAATCACTAAAGGAGAAATGAAATGACTGTATTCACCAAACTCACCGACGTAGCAACCATGGTTGTCGCCGAAGCCAAGCCGCTCCCCGGCCCGGTACAGGACGGCTTGGACACCGTTCTGATGTGGGCCAAGATCATCGGCGGTTCCCTCGCCGTGCTGGGCCTGATGATCCTTTTCATCGGCCTGTTCTTCGCTCACCAGCGCGGCCGCGGTGAAGAGTTTATGGGCAAGGCCGGCTGGTGGCTCACAGGCGCCATTGGCCTGGGTACCGCCGGCCTCCTCGGCGCACTGTTCGTCGGATAAGGAGGCACTTATGAGCAAGGTACAGAACCCCCAAACGTTGAGGGGAAAGGTCGCGCTGTGGGCGTCGGTCGCGTTGGTCTTCCTTGTCGCCATTCTGTTGTTCCTGATCCTGGTCAAACCAGCCGGAACAACACCGCCCAACCCGATAGCGGGAGAAACCACCAAAGCAACAGGTGGTTGCGACGTACCCGAGGGGGACACGTCCTCCAAGCCGGCCATGCCCAAAGACCTCCGCTGGGAAGCCGAAAAAGGCTGGACGTGGCCAGTCTCAGACACCTACGGCCCCACCAAGACTAAGGACGGCTACGGCGTCTGCTTTGCCCGCTCACCGCTGGGAGCAGCACTCACCGCTGTATCGATGAATGCCGCCGGGAACCTCATCAACGCACGCAAAGCGGGTGAGGTTTACGCGATCGATTCCCCTGGGAAGAAGATTCTGCTGGACAAGACCCCGGATAAGGCCGCAGGAACCACTCCTGCAACCTTCGCCGGATTCATCGTGGACAGCTTCACCGGCGACGAAGCGTCAATAACGCTCGTCGTGGCCACCGCTGCGACCAGTTCAGGCTATGCCGGTCTTCCACTCACCTTCCGCTGGGTTGATGGGGACTGGAAGCTCAAAGTTCTTGACGACGGCTCGACCTTTGTCGGACAGCCGCCCGTTCCGGTCAAGGGCGGATTTGTGGAGTGGAGTGGTTCAAATGGCTGATTGCAATCCTTTGACGGATGGTGTGGCCTGCGTTGCAGGCAAAGTGGTTGGCAGCGTGGGGAACGTGGCCTCAGGCGCGGTGAACTCTGCCGTTGATTCGGGGGCTAACAGCCTGGGTGAAGCCATGATGGGCGCCTGGGATTCGATCATGAAGGGTTTCCTGACTTCCTGGCTGGATGCCGGGATGTTGGTCAGCCTGGACGGTGCTTCCATGCAGTGGCTGTCTGACCAGTTGCAGGTCATCAGCATCTTCCTGACGACGGTGGGCATCATGGTCGCCTGTGTGTGGACGATGGTCCACGCCCGTGGGGATCAGGCAGTGAAGGCCTCCAAGGCTCTGTTCATGGTGTTCATGGTGACCACGGCCGGGACGGCGCTGATGCAGGTCGCCATCCCTGCCGGGGACGCCTTCGCGAAGTACATCCTCGACGAGGCCGGCGTGACGGTTAACGGGTACGACCAGCTCGGCCCGGCCGCCGGGGCGGTTAGCCAGATCGGTCCTGGGTTGGCGATTGTGGCCGGAATTTTCGGGGTGATTGCCACTTTGTTGCAGTGGATCATCATGATTGTCCGCGCCACGGTATTGCCGCTGCTGATCGCTGTGTGGCCGGTTGCCGCTGCGGCGGCCATGATCCGTGGTGCTGAGGGAGGCTTCTCGACGGTCACTAAGTGGCTGATTGCTTTCTTGATCTACAAGCCTGTTGCGGCGATCATTTACGCGTTCGCGTGGAAGTTGAAGTCGGGTGATGACGGGATTGGAGGCGTCATCAATGGCATGTTGCTGCTGGTGTTGGCGGTTGCTGCCCTTCCGGCGCTGATGAAGCTCCTTAGCCCTGCGACGGCTGCGATGGGCTCAGCTGCCGGCGGGACGATGGCGATGGCTGCTGGCGCTGCTGTCGTCGGTGCCGCCGTGGCCGGGGGCGCGGCTGTGATGACCGGGGGCGGCTCTGCCGCCGCTGGCGCTTCCGCTGCGGGAACTGCGGGCCGGGTCAGTTCACCTTCTGCCGGCAATTCGACGGCGCAGGGTGCGTCGCCAGACGTTTCCACGTCCGCCGGCTCAGGTGGTGGTTCCTCCTCTCGACCGAGCGGTTCTACCGGCGGTTCGGGTTCGTCCGGGATGCCTGGCGGTGGCGGCACTGCTGGCCCAAGCGGGGGTGGGGCGCCTTCCTCGGGTGGGTTGGTTGCAGGCGGTGGTGCCTCGGGCGGGGCTTCCAGGACCGGGCCGGGGCTTCAGGCGGCTTCTCAGTCTTTGGGCGGCGCTGTCGCTCAGGGGGCTAAAGACTCTGATGGAAAGGGCGTGTTGGGCTCATGAGCGATAACGCTGCACAGGAAAAATTCGGTAACTGGCTCCAGCCAGCTTCACCTGGTCTTTATGGCCTCAGTCTTCCCGCGCTGGTCGTCTCGGCTGCGGGGCTGGTGTTTTCGCTGCTTTTCATGATGAAGGGTCTGTACCTGGTGGCCTTGATCGTGCTGCTGGTCACGGCTTTGATCGTGCTACTGGGCATGGTGAAATTCAGCGGCCGGACCATCATCGGCAAAATCACCGATTCGCTGTCCCTGGCTACCCGGAAGTCATCCGGCTCGGCGTTCTACGTCACCGGGGCACTGTCCACGCTCCCGCCGGAAGACGCGGAGCGCCTGCCCGGTGCCCTGCTGGATGTAGAGACGATTTCAGGTACTGACGGCCTGGGCCGGAAGTACTCGCTGCTGCACCACAAAGCGGTGAACCAGCTGGCAGCCGTATTCGGCTGCTCCCCGGACGGGGCTTCGATGCAGGAACAATCCATGGTCAATGCTCAGGTGTCCAAGTACGGCAGCTGGCTCTCTTCGCTGAGCGTGGAAGAAGGCCTGACCGGAGCCACGGTTGTGGTCGATTCGGCCTCGGAATCCTCAGCCGGAACATGCGCAGCCATCCGTGACGATGTCGCCCCCGGTGGTCCGGCCTTCGCCAAGGAGGTCCTGGACCATGCAGTGGGAACCCTGCCCGCACGGTCGGCCGTGCTGAACGTTTACGCCACGATGGTCTGGGACGCAGCGACGCTCGGCGCTACGGATAAGGACGTGTCCTCTGCCGTTGCTGAGGTCGCGGCCCGCCTTCCGGGCCAGAGCGAAATGCTCCGTGACGCCGGTGCGGGCGCACCGGAACCACTGGTGGAAGAAGAACTCGCGCACGTCGCGCAGCTGGCGTACCAGCCGATGCGCGATCAGGAAATGGCTTTGGATGCACTTCAAGGCCGCTTGGCGGTCAAGGATTGGCAGCATGCCGGGCCGGGGTTCTTTGATGACTCACAGGGCCGGGTGGTGTTCCACGATGGCGTTGCGTCGATGACGCTGATGATGACCGTCCCTCCGGGCGCGCACATCACCTCTCGCAGTTTTGACCGGATTTTCGGGCCGAACGCGAAGTTCCTCCGCAAGCGGGTTGCACTGTTCTACCGTCCCGTGGACCCCGGCAGCGGGGCCAGGATCGTGGACAAGCTGGTGAAAACCGCTGACTGGAAGATCAGCACCCGCAAGGGCCGGCCCACATCCTGGGACCGGGCGGCCAAGGCTGTAGCCGAAAAGACGGAAGAGGAGCTGGCGCAGGGTGCCAGGCTGTCGCTGTTTTCGATGATGGTCACCGTGACGTTCGCCCCGGATCAGAAGTCCTACCGGGACGCACTGAATCAGGTGAAGTCCCTGATGAACCAGCTGATCATGCCCTACCGGTTCGTGGAGCACGCCGGTTCGGCCGCTTTCCACACCACCCTTCCGTTCGGTGTTCTTCCCTGGCGGTACAGCACTACCCCCCTCTGGATCGGAAGTGGCACCAAATGAGTAAACGCGGGAGCGAAGTGAAGCACGTCAAAACGTCCAAGGGCTTTACCGGTTTTGGCGGCGGCCGCTGGGGCAAGCGTCCCGCCCCTCCGCAGTGGTACTCGTCCTCAACCCAGCTATGCGGGATTTACCCGTTTTCGGCCGGCACCTCCCGGCCGAACGTCGGGACACCTTTGGGCCGGGACATGAACGTAGGAACGGCCGTGGCCGGGGATATGAAGTCCTGGTACGACGCGGGCCTGATTTCCTCGGCCTCGATGATGCTCTTTGGCCTGAACGGGAACGGCAAGTCCTCGATCGGGCAACGGTTCATCTACTCCATGGCCGCGCGCGGCATCGTCCCGATGGTCTTTGACCCGCTCAAAAACGAATACCGCGAAGCGATCGAAAAGATGGGCGGCACGGTCTTCAGCGTCGGCCCTCGCGGGAAAGACAGAATCAACCTCCTGCACCTCGGGGCGTTGGGGGAGGCCGCCGCAAGGATCGGCGGGATCCTGGGTGAGGAAATGCGGCAGGAGGCCATCAGCAAGGCCGTGGACATGGTTGCCCTGGTCGTTCAGATCAACCGCGGCCTGCCGCTGGCCGACAGTGAAGATGCGGTACTGGCCCTGCTGGTCCGCTCGGTCATCAACCGGGTCCGCAGGCCTTCCCTTTATGACCTGAAGGCGGCGTTCCTGAACCCTCCGCCGGAAGTCCTCTCGGCTGTGGCCTGCAACGATGCGCAGCAGTTCCTCGCTGAGTACCGGGCATTGCACCTGTCCGTGCTGGCCGTCCTCAACGGTGAAATGGGGCCGCTGATTGGCGGCAGCGAATCCATGAGCATTCCTGTGGGGAATCCCGGCGGGTTCTGCTTCGATACCTCCTCGATCCCGGCCTCAAACACGAAACTCCTCTCGGCCGCGATGCTCGCCACCTGGAACATCGGCTTCTCGGCCATCGACGCGCACTGGGAACTGTCCCGGTATGACCCGGACCTGCACTGGGGAAGTTATCTGGCTGTGCAGGACGAGTTCTGGTACCCGATGCGTGCCTGCGAGGGCATCATCGACCGGGTGGACCGTGTGGGCCGGACAAACCGTGGCCTGGGCGTCAGCGAATTGAAAATCACGCACAGCCCCAAGGACTTCCTGTCCCTGCCCAACGAGAAAGACCGGGCCACGGCCAAGGGCTTCGCCCAGCGCAGCGGCGTCCTGGGACTCATGGCCCTGTCTCTGGATGACCTGCACGAGCTCAGCGCGGTCCAGCCGCTCAACGCCAAGGAAATCGAGACGGTATCCGGTTTCAATGCCCCGCCGGACTGGAAGCCGAAACTGAACGCTGACGGCACCCCTGCCGCCCCTCCCGGTGCAGGAAAGATCCTCTTGAAGGTTCCCGGCCGCGTCGGTATCCCCGTTCAAATGACCCTGACTGACATCGAAAAGAAGCACCACATCACCGACGAACGCAGCAACCGGTTCGTCCCGAGGGAAGAGGTGGCTGCCTGATGGGTGCACCAACACGGGCGCGGTACCTGCGCCGCAAGAACGCTGCAACGACGGTCGGCATGGCCGTGCTGATCGGAGTACTGCTATCCGTGATGGGCGGCCTGAGTGTTGGCGGGTTTTACGCCACCGGGACGTGGGCAAACCCGCCGGTCATCATCCAGGAGCTGGTGAAAGGGCCCCGCGAGTTCTCGGGCCTGTACGTTGCAGGGATCGTCACCGTAGCTGTGGCTCTGGCCGCCCTGATCGTGGGCGGTTGGCTGCTGCTGCGGAAACTCGCCCCCCGCTCCTCGTGGGTGGACGCGGCGGCCCGGCACATGGCAACGGCCAAGGAGGTCAAGTCACTCTCGGCTAAGAGCGCATTGGCTGATAACCGGAAGATGAAATGCCAGGCCGAAGGATGGCCCGGCTTCGAACTGGGCAAGATCATCCCCACCTCCCAGCCGCTGTACGCGAACGCTGAACTTGTCGGGCTGATCTTCGCTGGCCCCCGCGCCGGCAAATCAGCCTCCTACGCCGTGCCGTTCATCCTCGAATCGCCCGGAGCGGTCATCGTGACAGAGAACAAGCGGTTCCTCACTGACGCCACCCGCGACGTCCGGGCCAAAAACGGCGGCAACATCTGGGTCTTTGACCCGCAAAGAATCGTCGGGGAGAAACCCACCTGGTGGTGGAATCCACTCTCGATGGTCCACGACGCGGCCAGCGCCTGGACCCTGGCGGATACCTTCGCCAAGGCGGAAATGGAATCCGTGGGGGAAAAGGGCTTCCAGTTCTTCGAACTCCGCGCCACGCAACTACTGCGCGGCTTCTTCCTCGCGGCCGCCGTGAAAGGCCTGCCCCTGTCCACCGTGCAGGCCTGGATTTCTGACCGCGACGTGCGGGAACCCGAAGCGATCGCCATCCTGAACGAGACCCGCCACGTAGAAGTGCTGAACCAACTGGCGAGCATCTTCTCCCCGGACTCGCTGCCTGAACGCTCCGGTGTGTTCTCCACGGCGCAGATCATGACTGAGTGCCTGACAAATCAGGAGATTTCCCGGTGGGTCAATCCTGCTGAGGGTGATGTGGTGGCTTCCCCCGAGGTTCAGGGCTCCGTGTACGGCGGCCGGCCCCACTTCAACCCGGCAGAGTTCGTCCGGGGCAAAGACACCCTGTATTCCCTCTCCAAGGACTCCGCCGGCGGCGGGCGCGCACTGGTGACTGCCATGGCCGTGGCCGTCCTGGAAGCAGCTGTCGAGTACGCCACAGAATGCCCGGGCGGCCGGCTGCCGGTGCCCTTGGCCGCCATCCTGGATGAAGCCGCCAACGTCTGCCGCTGGTCCAAGCTCCCCAAGGAATACTCCCACTTCGGCTCCCGCGGAATCCTCGTGGCCACCATTCTCCAGTCCTACTCCCAGGGCGAATCCGTCTGGGGTGAAAAGGGCATGGAGGCGCTTTATCAGGCCGCGAACTGGATCCTGTACCTGGGCGGAAACAAGCCGGGGCCGTTCCTGTCCAAGACCTCCGAAGCAGTGGGGGATTATTACTACACGACTCCTGGTTCTCCCGGCTCCAAGAACTCTCCCCGCGGCCCCGAGCAGGAGCACCGGGACAGGATCTTCGACGTGGCCGAACTCGCCGCACTCCCGAAGGGTCGGGGCATCCTCATCACCGGCCAGAACCGTGCCGCCCTGGTCAAATCCACCCCGTGGATGTGGACCAAGCACGAGGAAGCCGTCAAGGCTTCCCTGCACGCCCATGACCCGCAGGCAGAACGCACCATCAGTGACGCTGAAGCCGAAGCCGACGCCGTACGCCGCAATCCCGATATGACTCCGGTAGCGGCAGCGTGAGCGACACCCAGTCAGTCTCGGAGCGGTTCCCGGAGGATGATCTTCCGGGAACCGGCCTGTTCTTCGATGACACAGCCCCCGAACCTGAGCCCTCCGTGACGGCGGCCGCCGATTCCATTCCAGACGAAGCACCCGGCACGGAGGAGCCAGCGGCTCTCAGCGCGTTGAGTACTGGCGGTGCCGACCTGGCCGGGCTGGACGCCGCCGCCGTCGAGAAGCTGCTGACCAAAGTCGCGCTGCGCCGGTACACCAAGCGCATCGAAGAGGCAGTGGACGCCCGCCTCGATGACCTGGACTGGTCAGAAGTGGCCGCCGGCATTAACACCCGCGTGGCCGGTCATGTGGCCGAAGCCGCCGGGGTCAACACTGAAACCGGAGAAATCAGCGATGACCCAGCGGCGGCCGCCGTCCCAGACAATGCAGAAGCGGCGCCCGTCACTGAGGAGACGGAGGGGGCTCCCGAGCCGGCGTTCCGCACCGTGTATGACTTCTACGAAGGCATCTACGGCCCCATGTATGAGCACTTCGATTCTGCCCCCGGCGTCATGGCCCAGCGCGGTACTACCGGGATCAGGTGGTGCCGGCAGTGGTGGAACCACCAATCCGTGATGATGCGCATGACCGCTCTGTGGCAAGGCTACGAGGTCGCTTACGCCGAAGGCGGCGGGGCCGTCAGTACCTGGATGCTCGATCACGCCGATCGGCACTTCGACCGGATCATGGCCGAAGGCGGGCCGCTCTCCGAGTGCCGGTCTGACCATGGCAACCAGATGGTCCGCTACCCCACAGACCCGCTGCCCGAAGGACTGAACCTCGACGCGGCCGCAGTCCCGCCAGCACAACCTGACACCCACTAGCTAAGGAGTACCCATGAACAGGGAAGAACGCCGCCGACAGGAAAAGGCCAATCGCCAGACAGGACGAATCCAGAAGAGCATTCCCCCGGAACGTCTCGGCGCAGAGATCCAGGATTTTATGGCGGGAACCATCTTCGTCCACGGCGCCTCCGGCCTCCGCCCCGACGCTGACGGGCCGGATCTGCCGCCTTTGTACATGGTGGTGCTGGACAAGGCATCACTCTCCCCGGCCCCCGAACTCCTGCGCCTATTCGCGCTGCTCGAATCCGAAGGGACAGTAAAACTGAATGCACAATTGCAAGGCACCGCCCGTTGGGGGGCCATGCCGGGCCACGATGGGCAGATGCTCGCCAAGCTCGAACTTGACCTGGCTAAGCCGGTAAAGACCCGGCCCTCTTTCCTGCTGCTGGCAGACAACTACAAAGACATCTGGGACATCCCGGCCACACAGGGCTATGTGCTGGGCATCACCACCACCGAGAGGTTCGCTGCACTGGGCGATTCCACTTCCTACGCCGACGCACTGGAAGCCTGCATCGTCATGCTCCCGGATCCCAGCAACGCGGCGCAGATGCTCCACGATAACTACACGGCAGGCGGCCAGCCGTTCGCCACGGCCCCGCACCCTACCGTCATCTTCAACGGAGACGAGGCCGACGACATGCGCTATCAGGTGGGCATCGCAACGGGTCGCGACGGTGAATTGTTGTACCCGTTCATGCTTCTGCGGCCCACTGGGATAACGCAGATTCCCATGGGCGAAGGTTCCGTTCCCAAAGCCATCTCCTCGGGCTACGCCGAACGGGGCATGCATTGGTTTACCGCAGATGGCGCATCGATTAAGCGCGCCGAAGGCTGGTCCTGGAAAGAACGTGGCCCCGAGTTCATCATCACCGACGCGGACGGCATCCTCATTGCCTCCTTTGAACCGGAGACAACCGACGAGGAAGGGCAGTGGCTCGAAACAGTTCGCTCCACCGGAGGCCTTGTCCTGAACATCGGGGATGAACTCGTGATGGATGACGGGATATCAACAAGAGAGCAGATGATAGCGGCGCATAAACGCGGCAACGTCGTCACGGGCCTGATCCTGCACGCCAGCGCCCCCGCCGTCTCCGATGTGAATGATCCCGCCCCTGCCCCGCATCCCACCGAGGTATCACCGGAGGCTGACACCCGGCCCTGGTGGAAACGGCTTTTCCGCCCCTAATCCCTCTACTTGGGACTGTGTAAATAACGGTGTATCCGGCTCGACACGCCGGGCGGTGAGCCTGGCGGGGAGGAGCCCGATATGGCCGCAACACTTGAGGCTGTGCCGAG
>NZ_UXAU01000011.1 GCF_900609065.1 Arthrobacter ulcerisalmonis
GAAACCGCCCTGCAACGCTATTTCCAAGCACACCCCGAACGGTTTAGCGCCCGCCCGAGGACACCGACGCCCGCTGGCACGGTAGGGATCAACCTGCCATACGAGAAACCAAAAAACAAAGCCGCATGACTCCACACAGCTTGACATCGAGCGTAACTGCGGTTTTGACCCCTCAAAACTGCAGTTAGCGCTACTCAGTTGGGGACGGCGAGGTTACCCCACCGCTGCACGCCGTGCGGCGGTGGGGTTCTTGTGCTTTAAAGCGGCCTCATCCTTTGGGGAGCGAACGGGCCTCACCGGCTCGCGAATGACGGAGCCCGCACCGTCGCTGCTCCTGTCCCGGATGTGACCAGTGCCGGCCACCTCCCGGGCCAAGGCCACCCCCGCAGCAGCAGCGCGCTTGGTGGGAAAGGTGATCGAAATGGCCACCAGGTTTCCAGCCGCATCCATCATCCGGACGCGGTAGCCACCATCTGCTGCATCCACAAGCTCGAAATAACCAGCCATGGTCGAATTACTCCTCCGTCAGTCACGGCACTGTGCACTTGGAAAGCCATGAAGTACTGATAAGTATACTTAGGAATTCGCGCAGCAGCCCTGACGGATTTTTCAGGCCGGCACAGAATCCGGGGAAATCGCCTGATCACTCCCTTGGACGGCGTGCTGGTGGAGCTCCAAAGCGCTGGTGACCAGGGCAAAATGACTAAAGGCCTGTGGCGTGTTTCCCAGCTGCCGGCCTGCTTTGACGCCCCACTCTTCACTCAGCAGGCCCACATCGTTGCGCAGCTCCAGCAGGCGCTCGAACAGGGCCTTGGACTCCTCGACTCGGCCAGCTCCCAGTAGTGCCTCCACCAGCCAGAAGGAACAGGCCAGGAACACGCCCTCGTCGCCCGGCAGGCCATCGTCGCTGTCTTCTGGCCGGTAGCGCAGCACGAAGCCGTCCTGCGTGAGCTCCCGCTGGATGGCCTCGATGGTGCCAATCACGCGGGGATCGTCAGCGGGCAGGAATCCCACCCTAGGAATCAGCAGCAGGCTGGCATCAAGCTCCGGCCTGCCGTAGGACTGCAGGAACGTGTTGCGTTCGGGGTCGAAGCCGTTGGCCATCACGTCGGCATGGATGGTGTCGCGCAGCGCCTCCCAGTGCTCCACCGGCCCGGGCAGCCCAAAATCGCGCACACCCTTGACCATCCGGTCCGCCGCAACCCACGCCATCACCTTCGAATGAGTGAAGTGCCGGCGCGGTCCGCGCATCTCCCAGAGGCCATTGTCTGGCTGGTCCCACACCTTCTCAAGGTGCCGCATCAGCGCGCGCTGCAGCGGCCAGGAGTCGTCGTGGTTCTTGAGCAGCGCAGACCTGGTCAGCGCCAGGCAATCGAGCACCTCGCCCCACACATCCAGTTGGAACTGTTCGGCGGCACCGTTGCCAATGCGCACGGGCACGGAGTCTTCGTAGCCGCGGAGCCATGGTAGGTCCATCTCCGGCAACCGACGCTCGCCGTGGATGCCGTACATGATCTGCAGGTCCGCAGGATCACCTGCCACGGCGCGCAGCAGCCATTCGCGCCAGGCTGCGGCCTCCGCGGTGTAGCCGGCGGACAGGAGCGCTTGCAGCGTCATGGCGGCGTCCCGCAGCCAGCAGTAACGATAATCCCAGTTCCGCGGACCACCGATCTGTTCTGGTAATGACGTGGTGATCGCGGCAACGATTCCCCCGGTGGGCGCGTACGTCAGCGCCTTGAGGGTCACCAGGGACCGGACCACAGCCTCCTGGTATTCGCCCTTGACCGTGCACTGAGTCGTCCAGTCGCGCCAGAAGTCCTCGGTGGCCGCGAGCACGACGTCGGCCTCCACCTTGGGCGGGCGGCCCAGGTGACTCGGGGCCCAGGACAGCACGAACGGCACCCGCTCGCCGGCGCTCACCGTAAAGTCGCTGACCGTATGCATGTTTTCGCCGTGCAGTGGTGCCGGCGTCATCAGGAAAACCGCATCCGGACCCGCCACAGCGTGCAGGCCCTGATGGTCCCGGCGGACCCAGGGGACAACGTGGCCGTAGTCGAAGCGTAGGATCAATTCGCCGCGCATCTGCACCGTACCGCTGACGCCCTCGACGATCCGCACCACGTCCACCACACCATCCCTGGGTGGCATGAAATCAATGACCCGCACCGTTCCATCCGGAGTCTCCCATTCGGTCTCCAGGATCAGGCTGCCCGCGCGGTAACGCCTGCGCGTGCAGGTACCGCCACCTTCGGGTGCCAGAAGCCATCGGCCGGCGTCGGGAGTATCCACCAGCGCTGCGAAGCAGGCTGGTGAATCGAACCGCGGCAGGCAGAGCCAGTCGATGGAGCCCTCCGTGCTGACCAGGGCGCCGGTGTGCAGGTCGCCGACTACTGCGTAATCCTCAATCTGTGCCATCAGCCCAGCCTGCCACACACAACTGCGCGCGAGCCGAGTGCCACGAGACTCGTCGGCTCCGGCGCCCCGCGGGCTGTGGCAAAGTGGAGGTCATGGACCAAGCCCCCAACAATGTCCCAGCCGGCACGCCCGTTGCGGGGGACGGCACCATCAGGGGCTCGCTCGCCAACAACAGCGTCTTCCAGATCGCCCACAAGGTGTCCGACGCCGTTAACGCCGTGCGGATCAAGCTGGCAAAGCGCTGGAATTTTGTGCCGCAGACCCTCGCCTACAAGGGTTACGGTTCCACTTCCCGGGTTCGGATCCTGGGTCGCGTGCTCCTGACCCAGAAGCCACTCCCCGGAAGCGTCGCGGAACGCGAGGCACGAAACGGTCGGATGAACGTCCGCGGCTGGCGTGCATTCACCAGTGTGCCGCTTCAGTTCACCAACGTGGAGATCACCATCGGCGATGTGGTGACCCAGGTCCAGGCGGATCGGGGCGGGCTGATTGACGCCGTGGTGGACGTCAGGCTGGCACCCGGCTGGCATACCGCCGTCGTCCGTGGTGACGGAACCGAAGCGAGCGAGGCGCAGGTCCAGGTGGTGAGCCCGGAGACGCGGTTCGGCATTGTCTCTGACATCGACGACACCGTGATGGTCACCGCCCTCCCCCGTCCTTTCCTGGCGCTGTGGAACACCTTTGTCCTCAGTGAGCGGGCCCGGATGGCGACGCCGGGCATGGCCGTCCTCCTGGACCGGCTGGCGAGCCAGCATCCGGAGGCGCCGATCATTTACCTGTCCACGGGACCGTGGAACGCCGCACCCACGCTGGCACGCTTCCTTGCCCGCAATATCTACCCCTCTGGTTCGCTGCTCCTGACCGACTGGGGCCTGACCCAGGACCGGTGGTTTCGCAGCGGCCAGGAACACAAGCGCCGCAACCTCGAACGGCTTAGTGAAGAGTTTCCCGAGGTCAAGTGGCTGCTGATCGGCGATAACGGCCAGCATGACGAGGAGATCTACAACACCTTCGCAGCCGACCATCCCGAGCACGTGGCAGCGATCGCCATCCGGCAGCTCTCGGTCAGCGAGTCCGTTTTCGCCGGCGGGCACACCCTGGACGGCGACCACACGGCGTCCTCAGTGCCGTGGATCTACGCTCCCGACGGCGCCGGAATGGCCAAGCAATTGGCTGCTGTCAATCTGCTGTAGCGGCAGCCGCGCCGCCTACCGCCGCCAGCACGCAGTTATGACAGCCTGCGGCCCACCGGCATGTATATACTTCTGGGTATCGGTTTAGCAGCGGGCCGTTGGAAAGTTCTTCGATCCAGCGACCGTCACCGACTTCCTGCCTGTCTGGGTAGAAGCGCTGAGTGTTGCCGGCTCGTATTGACCTGAGCGAATGGCACCAGAAAATCGTGGCCAGCGAGTCAACAGCAAAAACCGATTCATCCATCACCGAGCAGCTCCATGAATTGGTCCTCAACAGCTCCGACGTTGAGGACTTCCTCACCGAACTCACCCAGGTGTCCGCACGCCATCTCTCCGCGCCCGGAGACGAGATCTTGTGCGCCATCACTTTGGTGCGCCTGCGCAAGGCGACGTTGGTGGCCAGCACCAGCACCGAGGCCAGGAGCCTTGCCCTGTTGGAGCTTGATTTCCCGCAGACCCCCGGCACTGCCGCAACCTCATTGCAGGCGGGCGCAGCGGGCACCGAGGGCCCGCTCAAGGGCAACGCCGGAGCGCAGCCTGCGGGTCGCGTCGCCGTCCACGCCGAGGACCTGGCAGTGGACAGCCGGTGGCGAGGCTACTCAGAGGCAGTGCTGGGACACGGGGTCCGCTCCGTATTAGCCCTCGCCTTTGATCTGGACGGCGAAACGAAGGCCGCGCTGCTGCTCTACTCCGGCCGGCCGCAACGTTTCGATGAACGCGACGTGGCCTTCGCCAAGGACTTTGTGAAGCAGACCTCGCTGGCACTGAGCCTGGCGATCCGCTGCGCCCACCACAGCGAAACGGCCGCCAACCTGCGCGCCGCCATGGAGTCACGGACAGTGATCGACATGGCCGTGGGAATCATCATGGCGCAAAGCCGATGCAGTCAGGCCGACGCCTTCGAAATCCTGCGGACCGCCTCAAGCACCCGCAACGCGAAGGTCCACGACGTCGCTGCCTCCGTGGTCAACGCTTTGGGCCAAGGACCCGCCAAGACGCATTACGACGGCTGATCCGGCTCCGGTTGCTGCGTGGGCCGACCACCAGCATCAGAGCCCGCGACCACCACTACGGCGCCCAGCAGCAACGCCGCATTGGCCCAGAAGATACCTAGGACGCCCAACGGGGCGGCAACGGCTCCCACTGCCACCGGCAAGGTCACTTGCGCCAGCCTGTTGACGCTCATGCGAAGGCCGAGGACCGCTCCATGGCTCGAGGACGAGGTCAAGGCCACCACCCAGGCCATGGTCAGCGGCTGCGGAATACCGAGGCCAATACCTAGGCCGATCATGACCGCGAGCGCACCGGCTGCGCCCACTAGGGGCAACGCCGTCAACGCCAGCGCCGCTGCTGCAATGGACACCATCAGCATGGCTTTGCGGCCAAAAATGGCGATCAACCTGGTCAGCCCGAACCTACTTGCCACGGATACTGCGGCACGGACGGCCAGCAGCAGTCCAACGATCGGTGCACTGACGTTCTGCTCAGCCGCCCAAACCGGCACGAATGCATACATCAGGTCCACGGTGACCAGGACCGCACCGCTGACCACCAGCGAGCGCCAGAGTCCTGGCGTTCTGAGGACCGTGGCAGCACTGGCCTGAGGTGCCGCGACCCGGCGGCGATCACGGCGGAGGGTTGCGTCAACGTGGCGCAGGAAAAGGAACGCGGGCGTCGCCAGGACACTGAAGGTCAGGCACACCAGCAGCCCCAGCGTAGTGTCAGGCGGGCTGTCGGCGGGAAGTCCGACGACGGCAACCAGCGTCACCGCCGGCGGTCCGACCAGTTGCCCGATGGACGCCGCCGCCGTCAAGGTTCCGAAGGCACCATCTCTAGTGCCGGCGTCGGACGCGTGGGCCACGAAAGCCTGCTGGCCCACCATGACCATCAGGTGCCCCAGGCCGATGACTGCGCTGGCCAACAGTAATATGGGCAGACCTGGGACCACGAGCATCAAGGCGGTGCCAGCGATGGCCAACAGAAGACCCGTGAACGCCATGGCCGTGCCACCCAGGCGGTCTGCCAAGCGCCCGGCGGGGAAGGCGGCAAGCAAGGCAGGCAGCGCAAAGCTGGAGGCCAGGAGGCCCAGGAACACTGGATCCGCCCCCAAGGACAGGGCGCGGTACCCGATGATGAGCCTGATGCCCACCCAAGCTGCCTGAGCCAGGATGGCCTGGGCGCTCAGCGCTACCCGCCACCGCGGTGGACTCATGAGCGGAGCGGG
This sequence comes from Arthrobacter ulcerisalmonis, assembly GCF_900609065.1. Lineage (GTDB taxonomy): Bacteria > Actinomycetota > Actinomycetes > Actinomycetales > Micrococcaceae > Arthrobacter > Arthrobacter ulcerisalmonis. The sequence goes on from NZ_UXAU01000011.1 coordinate 5,833, forward strand.
ATTTCGTCTGCTCCGCCCAACAGCCGGGTCAGGTCATCAATGCTGTCGCGGGTGGCCTGGTAATGTGCCGGCGCCAGGTGGAAGATCGCCAACTGCAGCGCATACGCGAGTGCCATGGGGATCAACTGGGTGCGGTACTCGGTGTCGTCTCCGCGGCGGGCGGCAATGAGGTGGTCCGGGCTGGGCCGGAATCGGTAGCCGGGGACGTCGGAAAGGACGATGCTCTTGCCGCCCCTGCGCGTGGCCTCGGAAACCAGCGTCGGCAGGTGCAGGGGCGCTTCACGCAACGCCAGGGCTATCAGGGTGCTTTTCGCATCAAAACTGACAAACCCCTCTGCGAGGTCCTTGGCGGTGGGACCCAGCAGCACGGTGGTCAGGCCCAGCCTGCGGAGCCTGCGGGCCAGGAGTTCCAGTGTTGGCCGTTCATCGTTTTTCGAGTAGAGGTACACCACGTTCGAAGCGTGCAACGTCTGGGCAGCAGCATCAAGGTCTTCCTGCGGGACGAAGTGCGGCAGGCGCTTCAGGGCACGGATTTCGTCTGCAATGAAAGCCGAGAGGTCGTGCCCAGACTCGCCACGCATCACAGTGGCGCTTGGTGTCATCTCCTCTTCGTCGCGCCGGAGGTCCGCGCGAAGCTCCGGGTATCCTCGGTAGCCAAGTTTTTTGGCCAGCCGCACCACCGTGGATTCGTGAGTCTTGGCCCGCTCCGCTACTTCAGCGGCCGGAATACCCGCCATGTCGCCAGACATCAGGACATTCATGGCGCGCTCCTCGGAGGCGCTCAACCTGACGGTACTGCTCGCAACAACTGCCTTGAAACTCACTGGCTCCCCTTTGAGGTCCGCGTTCTCTGTGATGCTTGACACTCTCTCACGAACATGCAATCCTGTGCAAGATTGCAAGTCACGGTGAAAGCCAAACTTGCTACCCCCAGTTTCCTTTGCCGCAGAGAGGCGGACAACAAAGATGCACACGCTCAACGCACCTGTTGCGCTGGAATGGACGGTCGCCGCGGTGGCCGTCGCCGGCGGACTCGCCATAGCTGGCGTGGGGTCCAGCTATGGCCTGACCCATACCTCCGGGGTGGGCGCCGGATTCTTCCCCACGGTCGCAGGCAGCCTGGTAGCCCTGGCAGGGATCCTCTGGATCCTGCAACTCCTTGCGGCCCGCAAGGAGCCAGCGACTCCAGCACCCATCGGGGACGCGCTGGAATCCGTACCTCCCCACCATGACTCCGGATCGGCACTGGTCTCGTTGCTGGATGACGACAACAGCGAAGAGCCCGAGGCCGACTTCCCGGACCGACACGGCTGGGCGCGGGTGGGCATCATCTCCGGCGCGATCTTGATTGCTGCGCTGCTGTTACCACTCCTGGGATACACGATAGTGATGACCCTGATGCTCGGAACCATCCTGCACTTCGTCAGCCGGCGAAAGCTCTGGTTGGCCGCTACCGTTGCGCTTGGCTCAGCACTGGCGTCCCGCCTGGTATTCGAGGTCTGGCTGGGCACGGCACTGCCCACCGCATCCCTGGACTTCCTGGCTGGACTGGGGCTCTGAGCATGGGATTTGATCAGCTCCTCGGTGGCCTCGCCACTGTCTTCACACCAGAGCACCTTCTCTTCGCGCTGATCGGTTGCGTCCTGGGAATGCTGGTGGGCGTGCTTCCCGGATTCGGCCCAGCCGCGGCTGTGTCGCTACTGATTCCCGTCACGTTCGGGCTGGATGCCACCTCCGCGATCATCATGCTGGCCGCCATTCTCTACGGGGCGGCCTACGGCGGTACCACCACCGCGGTCCTGCTCCGCATCCCCGGCGAAGCATCCTCGATAGCCACCACCCTTGACGGCTACCAGATGGCCAAGAGGGGTCGTGGCGGCCCTGCCCTGGTGATCGCGGCCCTGGCCTCGTTCGTCGGTGGCCTGATCGGCGTCGTCGGCTTTGTGGTGGTGGCACCCTTCAGCCGGCTCGCCCTGGAGTTCGGCGCCCCCGAACTGTTTCTCGTTTCGCTCCTTGGCTTCGCCCTGATCACCAGCTTTGCGGGCAACAATCCCGCCAAGGCGCTATTGAGCGCGGCGGCAGGGCTGGCGATCGCCACGGTGGGTGTGGACTCCGGCGTGGGCATTGCGCGATTCACCTTCGACATGCCCGAACTGTTTGACGGACTGGGTCTGGTGGCAGTGGTCATGGGCGTCTTCGGCCTCAGCGAAGTCCTGGCACAGGCCCAAAAGGGTCCACTCGGCGTCCCGAGTCCCCTGACGGTGGCACGGCTGCTGCCCACCAGGACCGACCTGCGTCGATCCGCGCTACCCTCCCTGCGAGGTTCGGTCATCGGATTCTTCATGGGCCTGCTGCCCGGTTCCCCTGGCGCTGCTACCTCCCTGGCGTCCTACGCCGCTGAGAAAAAGCTGTCCCGGCGCAAGGACGAGTTCGGGAAGGGTGCGGTCGAAGGCATCGCAGGACCGGAGTCAGCAAACAACGCGCTGGCAGTTTCGTCCATGATCCCCCTCTTTACCCTGGGCATCCCCACCTCTGCCACCGTGGCCATCATGGCGGGTGCATTCACCATGAACGGGCTGATCCCCGGCCCGCTCCTCTTCCGGGATAACCCAGACGTGGCCTGGGCCATCATTGCCAGCCTGATCGTGGGCAACCTGATCCTCCTGGTGCTCAACGTCCCACTGGCCCGGGTTTGGATCGCCGTCCTGAAGGTGCCGTTCCATTACCTCATGGCCGCCATCCTGGCTTTCATGTTTCTTGGCACCTACTCGATCAATGGCAGCGCCTTCGACATCCTCATCATGTTGGGAGCCGGCCTCCTGGGCTACGTCTTCCAACTGGTGAAGGTGCCGCTGACGCCGCTGGTCCTGGGCCTGATCCTGGGACCGCTGCTGGAGGAAAACTTCCAGCGGTCCTTGGCGTTGTCCAGGGGTGACTACGGTGTCTTCCTCGACGGCCCCATCAGCATCACCCTCCTGGCCGTCATTGCCATCGCCATCATCTTCGGCGCTGTCAGGCCACTCATCGCATCACTGCTCAAGAAGAAAACCTCCACTCACCTCGCGCCAAAGGAACTTGCGAAATGAAGAAACTTTCCGCCCTCACTAGTGCGGCGTTTGCCGCAGCGGCAGTCCTGGCCCTGACAGCCTGCGGCGGCCAGACGGGTGCAGCCTCCAACGCTGCCACGGCTGACTTCCCCAAAGCTGGAGCCACCATCGAATGGATCGTGCCGTCCGCCGCTGGCGCCGGCAATGACATCCTCGCCCGAATTATTGCCCCGGCCATGCAGGCGGACCTCGGGGCCAACGTCAAGGTGGTGAACAAGGAAGGGGGCAGCCAAGTGGTGGGCTTGAACTACGTGGCGCAGGCAAAACCGGACGGCTTGACGTTCGGCAACACCAACATTCCATCCATCCTTGGCCGCTACCTGGATCCGAGCAAGAAAGCAGCGTTCAGCCGCGACAGCTTCACCCCCATCGGTTCATTCGCCACCAACTCGGTGGTGATCGGCGTCAACAAGGACAGCCCCTACGGCACTATCAAGGAACTCTTCGACGCAGTGAAAGCTGCCCCCGGCACCATCACAGTGGGTACCGACTCGAGGGCCGGAGATGACCACATCAACCTGCGACTGCTGGAAAAGGCCCTGGGCCTGGACTTCAACATCGTGCACTACAACAGCGGCGCAGATAAGGTGGCCGCCATTGTCTCAGGCGAGGTGGACTTTGCCCTGGGTGGCGTGTCCAGCTTCTTCGGCCAGTACAAGTCGGGCGACATCAAGCTGCTCACCGTGATCGAGGACAACCCCAGCCCGTTCGTCCCGGACGTGCCCACCCTCAAGAGCGCCGGCTACGACGTGGACCCTATGGCCAGCAACTTCGCACTTTCGGTTCCAGCCAAGACTCCCGCGAACGTCGTGGCCGCGCTGGAAGCCTCGTTGAAGAAGGCTGCAGAGGACCCCGCCGTCCAGGACAAGCTCAAGGGTGCCGCCACCCAGCCCGCCTGGGTTACGGCCAGCGACACCAGCACGCTCTGGAAAGAGCGCGAAGCACTCATCAAGCCCATCGTCGACGAACTCCTGCAGGAGAAGTAGCCATGAACCCCCATGAAGAGCCGCTCACCACCGCCGAACTCGTACTCCGACTGGGGACCATCCCGGCTGCCAATATCGGCGACGCCCAGGAACGGATCGGAGTCGCTTCCGGACTGTCCGCGGTGTGGGCCGGAGCCCGGTTGGCCGGCCCTGCTTTCACCGTGTGGACCCGGCCCGGCGACAACCTCTATATCCACAAAGCGCTCGATGGCGCCGAGCCAGGAGACGTCATCGTGGTGAACGGTGGCGGCGACGTCTCCCGCGCATTGATCGGGGACCTCATCGGCATCCGCGCCAAAACCCTGTCCGTGGCCGGTTTCGTGATCGACGGCGCCGTCCGCGACGCCGAAGCCCTGGCCGACTGTGGCCTGCCCGTCTTTGCACGCGGCGTGACCCCGGCCGGCCCCTACAAGTTCGGCCCCGGCCGGCTGCAGCAGCCAGTGGCCATCGCCGGTGTGGTGGTCACACCCGGCGACCTCATCATCGCCGACGCCGACGGCGTGGTGGTGGTTCGGCGCGACGAGGCCGAAGCGGTTCTCATTGCCGCCGAAGCCATCGAGGCACGAGAGGTCGCCAAGCGCACGGCATTTGCGGGCGCCACTGCCTGAACTGCTGACGGCTGACCGATCGAGGGTGGCGGGCGTCCAGTGGGCGCCCGCCACTTGCCCTTAACATTGGGGCCCTCCGCGTCGCAGCAATCGCGGGCAAAAGGTTGTGGCGCGCTAGAATGAAGTCAACTTTGCAGGGGGCTTGAATGGAACAACGTGTTTGCCTGGTGGTCGAGGACAACGCGGATATCCGCGGCCTGATCACCGTGGTCTTGACCCGCGCCGGCTTTGACGTCCGCGCAGTATCCACCGGGGCCGAAGGTATCGCCGCAGCCGCAGATCCTGCCGTCTCGCTGATCACCTTGGACCTTGGCCTGCCGGACATGGACGGCCATGTGGTGGCCCGCGCCATCCGGGCGCTGAGTACTGCGCCCCTGTTGTTCCTTTCGGCCCGGTCGGACAGCGATGACGTCCTGGCCGGCATGGCCTCCGGGGCCGCTGCGTACCTCACCAAGCCGTTCCGGCCACGCGAGCTCCAGGAGTTGGCGGAGGAACTGTGCGCCGTCAACGTTTCACAGGCCACGCACATTTCCAGCTAGCCAACGCAGGCCCGGGCAGCAGCGGCCGGATGTAACCCTCCCGGAGCTTTCATAACCGAACCGGCATCCCTCCCGGAGCACACGCGAAAAGGGCTGACGACGGCCACCAACCCGCCGCCGTCGTCAGCCCTTTCGGTGTCCTACGTCTTCAGGAAGTCGAGCAGCACCGCGTTGACCTCGGCGGCGTGTGTCCAGAGCAGGCCGTGCGGCGCACCCTCGATTTCCACGTACTCGGCGCTGGGCAAGGCCTTGGCAAAGAGCCGACCAGTGGAGTCGATGGGGAGCATGTTGTCCGCGGTGCCGTGCACAATCAGCGCGGGAACGTCGATCTTGGGGATGTCCGCGCGGAAGTCCGTCAGCCATGTGGGCTGCGCTGCCACCGATGCGATGGCGCCCGCGCTGGCGGCGAGGTTCCAGCCGGCGTCGAGCACTTCCTGGCTGAGCCGCGGCGTGCCAAGGAAAGTGTCGGCGTTGTAGAAGTTCTTGAAGAAGTCCGTGAAGAAGGCATACCTATCGGCGGTGACGGCGTCCTTCAACCCGTCGAAAACGTCCTGCGGAACGCCGCCGGGGTTGTCGTCGGTCTGCAGGAGGTACGGCTCCAACGACCCCAGGAACGCTGCCTTGGCTACCCGCGCAGACCCGTAGGCGCCTAAGTAGCGGCCCACTTCGCCGGTGCCCATCGAGAAACCCACCAGCACCACGTCGTTCAGGTCGAGGCTGGTCAGGACGGTGTTGAGGTCCGCGGCGAAGGTGTCGTAGTCGTATCCGCCAGCTGTCTTGGTGGACTTTCCGAAGCCGCGGCGGTCGTAGGTGATGACCCGGTAGCCGGCCTCGAGCAGTGCGCTGGTCTGCTTCTCCCAGGACGCGCCGTCCAGCGGGTAGCCGTGGATCAGGACCACCGGTTGGCCGGCCCCTTGATCCTCGTAGTAGAGCTCGATATCGGTGCTGTTTTCGGTTCCAACGGTAATGAAAGCCATGCTCGCAGTTCCTTTCGAGGTCGGACACACGGGCGCAAGGTGAATCGCCCGCACTCCTCCCCACTCTAGGTCGCTTCCCTGACAGGCGGCAGGGCGGCGTCGTGATCCGTCCCACCAGGCGGCCGACGACGGCGGCGCACCACGAAAAGGCACCCCCGGCAATGCCGGGGGTGCCTTCGCCGTGGTTCAGCCGAACGGACGTTACGCCCGAGCTGGCTTACTGGGCAGCGCGAGTTTGAAGACCTTGGCCCACGAGGAGCCCACTTGCTTGAGCAGCGGCCCGGTGGTGTACTTCAGGCCGTAGCGGAGGCAAATTTCGCGGACCTTGGGCGCCACTTCGGCGTACCGGCTGGAGGGCAGGTCCGGGAAGAGGTGGTGCTCGATCTGGTGCGACAGGTTTCCGGTCATGAGGTGCATGAATTTTGAACCGGAGATGTTGGCGGAGCCAATCATCTGGCGCACGTACCAGTCGCCGCGGGTTTCGCCTTCCACCATCTCCTCGGTGAAGGTGTCGGTGCCTTCCGGGAAGTGGCCGCAGAAGATGACAGCGTGGGCCCAGACGTTGCGGACGGCGTTGGCGGTCAGCGTGCCGTAGAGGGCCTGCTTGCCGGAACCGGTCAGCATGGCGACCGCCGGGGTGGCTGCGTAGTCCTTGGTGAACTGGGTGATGACCTTCTTGCCGAGGGCCTTGAGGTCCTTGTTCAGCGCTTCCTTGGACTTGAGCCCGGCCTTGTACTCGGTCAGTTCAAGGTCATAGATCGCGATGCCCCACTCGAAGACCGGGGCCAGGATGGCGTTGAAAACCGGGTTGGCCAGGTTGATCGGCTTCCACTCCTGGTTTTCGTCCATGCGCAGGAGGTTGTATCCGACGTCGTTGTCCTTGCCCACCACGTTGGTCCAACGGTGGTGGAGGTCGTTGTGGGTGTGCTGCCAGGACCGGGAGGGCGTGACGAAGTCCCATTCCCAGGTGGTGGAGTGGATGTCCGGGTCCCGCATCCAATCCCACTGGCCGTGCAGGATGTTGTGGCCGAGTTCCATGTTTTCGAGGATCTTGGCGAAGCTGAGCAGGGTGGTGCCCGCTACCCAAGCTGCCTTGTTCTTGCTGACCAGGAGCGCTGCCCGGCCGGAGATTTCCAGGCCGCGCTGGACTTTGATCATCCGGCGGATGTAGGCGGCGTCTTCGGCACCGCGCTTGCCGAGGATATCGTCACGGATCGCATCGAGCTCGCGGCCCAGTTCAGCGACCTGTTCGTCGCTCAGGTGCGCAGCGGCGGGGGGCCGGACGGTGGGGCTGCCGGATTCGGCGAGCTTCCCGGGGCGGTGCCGGTCACTTTTGCTGGGGGTGGCCTTGCTGGGTGAAATTACAGACATACCTGGATGCTCCTTAGAGTTCGAGGTTGACGGGACCGGCTGCTGCCGAGACACACGTTTGGATGAGTTGGCCTGGTTCGCCATGGATTTCGTCGGTGCGGAGGTCGCGGACCTGGCCGGCCAGGAGCGGAGTGAGGCAGCTGTGGCAGATGCCCATCCGGCAGCCGCTGGGCATGAGCACCCCGGCGTCCTCGCCGATGTCCAGGATGGGAGTATCGCCGTCGGCCTCCACTTCCCGGTCCGAGGCTTCGAAGGTGACCAGGCCGCCGTCGTGCCCCACACCGCCGGCGAAGGTGGTGTTGAAGCGCTCGATCATCAGGTTGCCCGCCGCGCCTGCGTTGGCCAAGTCCGTGCCGGCTGCCGCGGTGGTGAGCAGCGCGCGCTTCCAGAGTTCCTCGGCGTCGTCCAGGAAGCTGTCCGGGCCACAGGCGTACGCGGCACGTTCCTTCCAGTCCGGGCAGATTTCGTCGAGCTGATCGGGGCTGGTGAGGTCCATCCGGCCCTGCTCACCGGTGAACCAGTGCGCCAGCCGGAAGTTGGGGAACTGGTCTGCGAGCTCGGCCAACTCCTCGCGGAAGAGGCTGTCGCCGGGCGTCCGGGCGGAGTGGACAAGCACGACGTCGGCATCAGGGCGCCGCGGGACCAGCGTGCGGATCATGGACATCACCGGAGTGATGCCGCTGCCCGCGGTGACCATCAGGAGGGGTCGGGGGTGCTCTGGGAGGATGAAGTCGCCTTGCGGCGGGGCCAGGAAGAGGACGTCGCCGGGCCGGGTGGTGCGCACCAGTGTGCCGGACACCGCGCCCATGTCCGTGACGGTGATGGCCGGGTCCTTACCGGCAGCTGCGCTGAGCGAGTAGGAGCGCCAGTGCCGCACGCCGTCGAGCTCCACGCCGATGCGGGCCCACTGACCGGCGAGGTGCGACTTCCAGCCGCGTCCAGGACGGAAGAAAATGGTGGCCGATTGCGTGGTTTCCTGCACCACCCTGGTGACCACGCCACGGAGCTGGCGGGCCGAGTAGACCGGATTAAAGAGGGCAAGCACATCTTCTGGTGCCAGGGGTGTGGTCAGCACCGAGGCGGCCTGGGCGAGTTGCCTTAGCCGGATCATTTGGTTCTACCTATGTCGGCGCGAGCCATGGGTCTCTCTCTCCGTCATGACCGTTCCGCAGTCACACTAATATTTGCTCACAAAGCCCCCAAGGCCACGCCTTAAGACTAACGGCTCGGCGGGCATGAAGGTTCCCCTAAGTGAGTATGTGACTGCGGACTCTCGACAGCCGGCAGCGTGTGGATCCCCGGGTGCGTGTCGTCGCTCCAGTTCAGCGGCTTGCAGGCTCCCACCCGAGGGCTGGTGCAACGTGCTCGGCGATATTTCGCAGAAGTTTGGCGTTGAAGTCCACGCCGAGCTGGTTGGGGACTGTCAGCAGCAGCAGATCCGCGGCTTGGACGGCCGAATCGGCGGCGAGCTCCCTCGCCAACTGGTCTGGTTCGCCCACGTAGCTTTTGCCGAACCGGGAGGTCAGGCCGTCAATGACGCCCACCTGGTCCCGTCCGTCGCGCAGTGCGCTGCCGCCAAAGTAGCGGGCATCCTCGTCATCAACGATCGGCAGCACGCTGCGGCTCACGGACACCTGCGGGGCAAAATCGTGCCCGGCTGACGTCCAGGCCTCATGGAACAGGGCGATCTGCTCGGCCTGGAGTTCGTGGAACGGCACGCCCGTGTCTTCCGTCAGCAGCGTTGAACTCATTAGGTTCATGCCCTGCTCGGCTGCCCACACGGCGGTCTTCCGGGAACCTGCGCCCCACCAGATGCGTTCGGCGAGGCCAGGCGCCTGAGGCTGTATCGGCAGTAAGGCCCGCGTGCTCGCGAACCGCGGATCCGGACGGACGACGCCGGCCCCTGAGATCGCAGCGCGGAAATCGGTGGTGTGCCGGCGGGCCATATCGGCGTCGGTTTCGTCGGCTTCCGGGAAGTAGCCAAAGGCCGCGGCGCCGTTGAGAGCGGGTTCGGGTGAACCACGGCTGATGCCGAGCTGCAGCCGCCCAGCGCTGATGAGGTCCGTGGCTGCCGCCTCTTCAGCCATATAGAGCGGATTCTCATAGCGCATGTCGATCACGCCCGTCCCCAGCTCGATCCGGCTGGTGCGAGCGGCAATTGCTGCGAGGAGCGGAAAAGGGGACGCCTGCTGCCGGGCGAAGTGGTGCACGCGGAAGTAGGCGCCGTTGAGCCCCATTTCTTCCGCCGCCACGGCAAGGTCTATCCCCTGCAACAGCATCTCGCCGGCGGTTCTGGTCTGGCTGCCCTGGCCTGGGCCCCAATGGCCAAAAGACAAAAATCCGATGCGCTTCATACCTGCACCAACCCGGGGAAGGTGTCCAGCATTCCCAGCCGGAGGTGCTGGCTGGGAAGATGGCGGAGTGAATATGTCTGGGGACGCCGTGGCTGTGGCCAAGACCGTCGTTTTGTTCGCCGTTGCTGCGGTAGCCGAGATCGGCGGAGCGTGGTTGGTGTGGCAGGCAGTCAGGGAAGGCAAAGACTGGTGGTGGGCCGGGCTGGGCGTGATCGCCCTGGGACTCTACGGTTTTGTGGCTACCCTCCAGCCGGACGCCAATTTTGGCCGGATCCTGGCCGCCTATGGTGGGGTCTTCGTGGCAGGGTCCCTGGCGTGGGGCATGGCGTTCGACGGCTTCCGTCCCGATCGCTGGGATGTCATCGGCTCTCCCTGGTCTGCCTGGTGGGGGTTGCCGTGATCATGTTTGCTCCCCGCGGCGGTGGATGAGCAGATCGGGATCCGACCGCTGCCGGATCAGGTAATGGCGGGGGCGCTGGCCAGAATGTAGTCCGCCGCTGCGGGGCCGATCATCGCCAGGGTGTTGTGGTCCGGGTTGATCTGCCGCTCCCGAAGCTTTGCCCACAGCACCGAGTCCGCTACCGGCTTCCGCTGGTTCAAGAAACACCAGCTCGTGTACAGCCCAAACAACTCATCCCTGGACAGGCCCTCGTCTGCGCCCGGATCGGCAGATACTGCTTCGTTGAGGAAAGACTCAATCTGTTCGTGCTCCACGGAAACCTCCAGAAAAAACAACAAAATGGGGGCGCCTAACTGCTTAAGCTGGCAACGCCATCGGCGGAGCTTTCACGCATAGATTACCCGCAAGCGGGCCAACTGCTAAATAGCTGCAATTGCACCGGACGGGAAACATTTTTGACTGTCGGCCCCTGCGGCTAGGCTCGATCCTGAACTGAGAGGCGGACCCGTGACCCAGACGGACTATTGCATCATTGGCGGCGGGATCGTGGGCCTGGCCACGGCGTACCAACTGCTGCAGCGCCAGCCGGGCGCCTCGCTGGTGCTGCTGGAGGCTGCGGATACGCTGGCCACGCACCAGACGGGCCACAATAGCGGAGTCATCCACTCCGGTATTTACTACGCGCCGGACAGCTTGAAGGCCCGCTTCAGCAAGGCCGGGGCGCAGCAGACAAAGGATTTCTGCGCCGAACACGGCATCAGCTATGAGGAACCGGGCAAGCTTTTGGTAGCGACCTCCGAGCTTGAACTGGAGCGACTGAAACAGCTTGAGGAGCGCGCAGCCATCCACGGGCTGGCGTGTGAGCGCCTCGATCAGGCTGAGCTGGTCGGCCGCGAACCCAACATCGCCGGCTTAGGCGCACTATTCATTCCCAGCACCGGAATTGTGGACTATCCGGCGGTGGCCCGGAAACTCGCAGAGCTGGTCATTGCCGCCGGCGGAGAAGTCGTGACCGGCGCCCGCGTCACTGGAATCCGCGAAGACACCGACGCAGTACACGTCCAAACGGCAGCGGCCAGCTACTCGGCCCGCCGGTTGGTGGCGTGCGCAGGCCTGCAATCGGACCGGCTGGCTGAACTGGCCGGTGTGGACATTGACGTCCAGATCATTCCGTTCCGGGGCGAGTACTTTGAACTGCCCGCAAACATGAACACGTACGTCAAGCACCTCATCTACCCGGTACCGGACCCGACTCTCCCGTTCCTCGGCGTGCACTTGACGCCCACCGTGCAGGGCACCATCACCGTGGGACCCAACGCGGTCCTGGGCCTGGCCCGGGAGGGTTACCCCAAGTTCTCGGTCAACGTCCGGGATGTTGCCCGTTACGTGAAGTTCCCCGGCCTCTGGCAGGTGGCCCGCGCCAACGCAGGCACCGCCGTCCGCGAAGTCCGGAACTCACTGTTCAAGTCCAGCTACCTCAAGGAATGCCAGAAGTACGCTCCCGGCCTAAAGGTGACGGACCTGCTCCCCTACGAGGCCGGCATCAGGGCCCAGGCCGTCCGCCGCGACGGCACCCTGATCCACGACTTCCTGCTTGCGGAGACTGACCGCATGATCCACGTTCTCAATGCACCCTCCCCCGCCGCGACGGCAGCACTGCCTATCGGCGACCACCTGGCAGACAAGGCGATCCTGGCAGCATGAGCGAGCAGGAACCAGGACCGCGACGGAGCAGAATCGCCCAACGGCTCCTCCCCCACGGCGTGGAACCGGACCCGCGCTTCACCTTGGCCAACGAACGCACGTTCCTGGCCTGGATCCGGACCTCGCTGGCCCTACTCGCCGGCGGCATCGCCATCGAAGCCTTCACCTCGGACCTGTTCGTGGTGGAAGTCCGCAAGGGGCTGGCCATCATGCTGCTCCTGCTCGGCATGCTGTTGAGCGCCGGATCGGCCGTGCGCTGGCTCCGCGTGGAACGGAGCATGCGCACCAAAGCGCCCCTACCGGTGCCGCTGATTGTGCCGCTGATGGCCGCGGCAGGCGCTGTGGCGGCCGCCGTCGTCCTGGTCTTCATTCTCTGGCGCTGACGGATGGCCTCCCCCACCGTTGGCCGTGAGCACGACGATCCAGGCCTCCAGCCGGAACGCACCTCCATGGCCTGGGGCCGCACACTGCTGGCGCTGGCAACCGTGAGCGCCGTTTTTCTGCGCTGGCTCCCGCGGCACGGCCTGCCCGTCCTCCTGCTGTTTGTGCTGGCGTCCGGGACCGCTTTGGCCATTTATCTGTCGCAACGACGCCGGTATGGCGCCTTCTCGCGCGGGATCGCCATGGAGCGGGTCGACGCCGACGTCGCTGCCGTCCTCTGGACTGCCGGCGCCGGCGTGGCGATGGGCGCCGTCGCGATCGGCATCGTCCTGACCTGGTAACCGCGGCTAGAACGCGGGCAACACGAAGCCGGCGAGCAACGCCACCGCACCAATGGCGGTCAGGCAACGGCCCAGCACGACGGCGGTCCGGGCAGGTTCCTCGGGCACCGTTACCTGCCACTGGGTGGGCCGTTTCGGGTGGTAGTAGAGGGGAAGCGTGTCGCCGACCGCCAGGTCCTTGATGTCATGCGGTGACATGGGCGCCCGGTGGACCTGGTATTTCCGGTCAAACCAACGAAAACCCACACCGCTGGGATCGGAATACACCACGGCCTCAGCCACCACCCACGGGTGCACAAAGCGGCGCAGGATCCCGGTGTAGATGAGCAGGCCAAGCCCCACGGGAAGGCACAACCAAGTCAGCATCTCCAGGATTGGACCTGCCATTTCGAGCACTGTGGGCATGAAATCGATGGTACAGGCGCGGCGGGTGCTGGTGGCTGCCGCCAAGACTCCGTACGCTGGCAATCACGGAACACCGCGCAACCAACCCAAGGGGAAGCCGTGAACGATCAGGATCTTTTGGCCCGCATCCAGGCCCTGGTGGCTGAGGAACACACCCTCCGCCAAGCCAGCCCCGACGGCTCAACGCCGGATACCGCGCGGCTCCGGCACGTGGAGGAAAGCCTAGACCAGTGCTGGGACCTGCTGCGGCAGCGCCGGGCAAAGAAAGAGCTGGGTGAGAACCCGAACGATGCCGAGGTCCGGCCAGTCAGCGAGGTGGAGGGCTACCGACAGTAGCCCTCCACCTGCCCCATCAACCGATGGGCTCAGCCATCTGCGCCACCACATACTGCGCGTCCACGCGCAGGCCGGTCTGCGGATCGGCCATCTCCACCTTCCAGCTCCGGGCAAACTGATCCACGCCTGCCGCCATGGCCACGGTCCCTGAGATCAGCACCGTGCCCGGCGTGTTCAGGCCGCGCTCGGCGAGGACTTCGAGCCAGTAGTCGGGGGTCAGCAGCGCGCCGAGTGTGCTGTCCTGGATGAGGGTGTCGGCAGTGTCGCCTGCGCCTACCCAGCCTCGAAGGGTGATCTGGTCCAGGTGATCGCGGACATCGTCCAACCTCCAGGCCTTGCGGCCCAGCACATCGGGGCTGGCATTCTTGCTCCACGCGACGCCGTGGACTTCCAGCGCCCGGTCGGTGTGGTCGCACGCAACGGTGAGGAGTACGCCGTCGTCCGTGATGACCAGCGCCCACTCGGCTTCGCCGGACGTCCTTGCGTGCTGGACCTGCACTTCGCTGACCTGCTGAGCGAGGTACGGCGACACCGGGTACAGGGCAGGAGTGGTGGCCGGTCCCGGGACGCCCAACTCTGCCAATTCGGCGATGTGCGCCTGCACCTCGTCCTGCTCGCGGCCGGCATACCCCGCGTTGAGCAGGTGCTTTACCTCGACGTCCTGGGTACTGCCATCGGGAAGTTCAAAGCTGAGACGGGTCATGGGTGGGTCCTCTTCCTGTGCTGGGCGCCTGCTGGGCGGGTACCCGCGAATCGAAAATTTACACATCGGAAACCGGATTTGCTGGCCCCTGTACATCCAGTATGCGTAATGTATACATTTAACGCCAGCGTGACAGGCGTCACTCACACAGACCATCGCGGAGGCATCCTGATGAACACACCCGGTTCAGCGTCGCAACCCAGCGCAATCCATCCACAGCCCGCCAGGCCCAAAGGCCTCTACAAAGCCTTTGCTGCCAGCCTCACCGGCACGGCGCTCGAATGGTACGACTTTGCGGTCTACTCGGCCGCGGCCGCCGTCGTCTTTCCCATCATCTTCTTCCCTTCCTCGGACCCGCTGACCGGCACCATCCTGGCGTTTTCCACCTACGCAGTGGGTTACGTGTCGCGGCCAGTGGGTGGCATCATCTTCGGCAGGCTCGGCGACCGGATTGGCCGCAAGAAGGTCCTGGTGACCACCCTGATGATCATCGGCGTGGCCACAGTCCTGATCGGCGTCCTGCCCGGGTACGCCAGCATCGGCATCGCCGCACCGATCATCTTGGTCCTGCTCCGCTTCGCCCAGGGCGTGGGCGTGGGCGGCGAGTGGGGCGGCGCCGTGCTGCTCTCCAGTGAATACGGCGACCCTAAGCGCAGGGGCTTCTGGGCCTCCGCTGCACAAGTTGGCCCGCCCGCAGGCAACCTGCTGGCCAACGGCGCGCTGGCCATTCTCACCCTCGCCCTGACCGAAGAACAGTTCCTGAGTTTCGGCTGGCGGATCGCGTTCCTGGTCTCCGCCGTCCTGGTCGGCTTTGGCCTCTGGATCAGGCTCAAACTCGAAGACACCCCCATCTTCAAGGCCATCGAGGCGCACGGCGAACAGCCCAGCGCCCCCGTCCGCGAAGTCTTCACCAAGGAACTCCGCCCGCTGATCGCCGCTATCCTGTGCCGCGTGGGTCCGGACGTGCTCTACGCACTCTTCACCGTCTTCACACTGACCTACGGCATCCAGACCCTCGGCTACGAGCGCAACCAGGTCCTCACCGCGGTCCTGATCGGTTCGGCCTTCCAGCTCTTCATGATCCCGCTGGCCGGCGCGGTGTCCGACCGCTTCAACCGTCGCCTGGTCTACGGCGTGGCGGCAGTCCTCGGCGCCGTCTGGACGTTCGTCTTCTTCGGCGTCCTCGGCGGCAACAACCAACCCATGCTGATCGTTGGCATCGTCCTGGGCCTGATGGCGCACTCCTTCATGTACGGCCCGCAGGCAGCGTTCATTGTGGAGCAATTCTCACCCCGACTCCGGTCCACAGGCAGCTCGCTCGCCTACACCTTCGCCGGCGTGATCGGCGGCGCCATCGCACCCCTCATGTTCACCCTGCTGCTCGCGCAGTTCGGCACCTGGCTCCCGGTGGCCATCTATGTTGCCGTGGCCGGCGTCGTGACCATGATCGGCCTGGCCTTGGGCCGGGATTCGAACACGACAGAGGACGAGGACTACCGGCTGCTGCTCGCGGGCACTCCCGTGGGTGGCCTCCAGCCGGCAGGGACGGCCGACGACGGCGGCACCCGCTGACCCATCCAGGTCGACTTAGGAGCGCAGCAGGACGTCCAAGGTCACCGCAAGGTGCTGATCGATCGCTTGCTGGGCCAACGCTGGGTCGCCGGACGCCAAGGCATCGAGGATGTCTTGGTGTTCGGCGCACACAGCACCCCGCCGGCCACCGGTCCTGAACAGAGCGGCCACACCCACCAGCATCTGCCGGACATGGAGCTTGCTGTAAGTTCGGGACATGAGGTCGCTGCCAGCCGCGTCGATCAGTTGCTGATGGAACAACGTATCCAGCCGAATGAACTCGTGCGCGTCGGCGGCTTCGCTCGATTGGGGCACCAGCAGCTGGCGGTCAAGGGTTTCCTGCATCTGCTGCTGGGGGACGCGCTGGGCATCGATCACCAACCGGGCAGCGTGGCTTTCCAAGACGCCACGGAGTTCCATCAACTCGGCGATTTCCCGGCCCGTCAACGGCGGCACATAGGCGCCTCGCTGCGGAATCAGTTCCACCAGCCCGTCGGAGACCAACAGGAGCAGTGCCTCACGAACGGGCGTCCTGGACACGCCAATTTCGGCGGCCAACTGCTGTTCGTTGAGAAACTTGCCCTGCACCTCGGGGTCGGTCAGGACGAACTCCCGCAGGTGGTTATAGGCCTTTTCCCGCCCAGACGCTGCCGGCGCCGCCACATTTCCCATACATTAGGTATACAACAGAACGGAGCCCGTCATGCGTCTCGCAGTCGCGCAGATCATCAGCGGTGCTGACACCGCCCAGAACCTTGAACTGATCAGAGACTACGCCACGCAGGCAAAAACGGCGGGGGCGGAGCTGGTGGTCTTCCCGGAAGCGACCATGCGGGCGTTCGGCCACTCCCTCACGGACATCGCCGAACCTCTTGCCGGTCCTTGGGCCAGCTCGGTTCGCGGCATCGCCGCCGAGCTGGGCATCGCCATCGTGGCGGGCATGTTTACCCCTGGCCAGGACGGCAAGGTCCGGAACACCCTTCTGGTAACGGGCCCCGGGGTTGAAACCTCTTATGACAAAGTGCACCTGTTCGATGCATTCGGTTTCACTGAATCAACAACAGTGGACGCCGGGACGGCACCCGTCACGTTCGAGTACAACGGCACGGTCTTTGGCCTCGCCACCTGCTACGACGTCCGCTTCCCCGCACTCTTTACCGCCAACGCCCGCGCTGGTGCGCAGGTCACCATCGTCTGCGCCTCGTGGGGAGCTGGCGAGGGCAAGGCAGAACAGTGGGACTTGCTGGTCCGGGCTCGAGCCCTGGACAGCACGTCGTTCATTGTGGCCTGCGGCCAAGGCGATCCGGCCACCATCGGCGCAGGTCCTGCGGGCAGCGCCCCTACCGGAGTCGGGCACAGCGCCGTCGTCTCCCCCTTGGGTGCCACCTTGGCAACGCTCGATGGCGCGCCGGGACTCGCCGTCGTGGACCTCGACCCTGCCGACGTTGCGGCGGTCCGGGAGAAGCTCCCCGTGCTGGCCAACGCCCGCAGCTTCGAGGACTAGCGTTCGCAACCCCGGCCGCGTCACACTTCCGCCCGTCCTAAGTTTGTTCGCGAAACCTGACCTTGTAGGTTCTGATTCGCGAACAAGCCCAGGACTCACGACGGCGGCGTCCCCAGGCTGGGTGCGCACGGGGCCTAATCCGCCAGGATCTTGTAGAGCGCCCGGCGGGCCTCGTCCATTTTCTCCATGGCGGCGGCCCGCTGCTCGGCGGTCACACCGCTGCGGAATTGGTGGATGACGCCCACCAGTTTGCCGATGCTCTGGTGGAAGTCTCGGTCCGCGGAATCGGGTGAGGCGTTCCAGGCAGCTTCCATTTCTTCAGCGTGCTCGGCCACGTAGGCTTTGCCGGTCTCGGTGAGCGTGAACTCAGTCCCGCGGCCTTCACTCAGCGCCTCAATGAGGCCTTCGTCAACCAGCTGCTGAAGCGTGGGGTAGATGGAGCCCGGGCTGGGCCGCCATGCACCTTCGGTCTTCTCGGCAATGGTCTTGATCAAGCCGTAGCCGTTGGACGGCGCCTCGGCCAGGAGCGAGAGGACTGCGGCGCGAACATCGCCGCGATTGGCCCGACGTCCGCCGCGGCCAAAGCCAGGACCGAAACCAGGTCCAAACCCGGGGCCGAAGCCGGCACCAAAGCCTGGTCCAAAACCGGGACCTGAGCCTGGTCCAAAGCCAGCGCCGCCGCGGTGACCGTGCGGCCCCCGACGGCCCCGGCCGCGTTCAAACTTGCCTCGAAGAAACTCGGGGCCTGCAAATTTTTCATCAGAATTGCCGTTCATGGCAGTTTCCTTTCAAAGGGTACGCCGATATCTTCGGCGATAGTTAACGATATTACGTTAACTATCGCTCCGTCAAGAGTTGCGCCGAAAGAAAGTTGCCTTCGCCAGCTATGGATCGCCCGTGCCTTGCGGCGTAGTCTGATCACACCTTCAAGCTCGGGGGCGGGATGGCAAAGAAGTGGTCGCGGACGCGCATGGTGGCCTCCGTTCTGGGCGGATTCATGGGCTTCCTGGCCATCAGCGTGGTGTGCGGGTTCTTGGCCGCCAGCCTGGTGGTCCCGGCAGTGGCCGCCGCGGGCTATGGCGTCACCAACTCCATTGGCTTCTTCGAGAACCTGCCGGAGGAACTCACCGTTGATCCGCCGTCGCAATCTACCAACGTCCTCACCGCAGATGGCCAGCTGATTGCCGTCTTCTTCGCCGAGAACCGGATCCGCGTTCCGCTGGACCAGATGTCGCCGTTCATCAAGGACGCGATCGTCTCCATCGAGGACAGCAGGTTCTACGAACACGCTGGCGTGGATCCCCGGAGCGTACTGCGGGCCGCAATTTCCAACCTGACCAAGGGTGGCCAACAGGGAGCCTCCACCATCACCCAGCAGTACGTCACCAACGTGATCAATGAGTCGCGCGTTTCGCAGGACAAAGCGGATGAGGTCATTCTCAGCGGCCAGAAAAACGTGGGCGACAAGTTGCGGGAGATCAAGCTCGCCATTGCCCTGGAAAAGCAGTACAGCAAGGACCAAATCCTTGAGGGCTACCTGAATATCGTGTTCTTCAACAGTGACGCCTACGGCATCGAGGCCGCGGCGCGCTACTTCTTCAGCACCAGCGCCAAAGACCTCACCCTCCCCCAGTCGGCGCTGCTGGCGGGCCTAGTCAACAGTCCGTCGTTCTACAACCCCGCCATCAACCCGGACAAATCCTTGATTCGCCGCAACCAGGTATTGGCCGAAATGCTGAAGCTGGGAAAGATCAGCCAGGAACAGCACGACACCGCGGTGGCCACTCCGGTGGAACTGAACCTCAAGCCAGAGCGGCAGGGGTGTGCCAATGCCGTCCAGGCACCCTACTTCTGCGACTACATCTCACACCTGATCCTGAACAACCCGGCCTACGGGGCCAGCCTCATCGAGCGCCAGCGCAAGCTGTACAGGGGCGGGTTGACCATTGTGACCACGCTGGACAGTCGGCTGCAGGGCGTGGCGCAAGCGCAGGTGGACAGCACGGCGGGCACCAACCCGGATCGCTGGGGCGCCGCTCTGGTGTCGGTCCAGCCAGGCACCGGCAAGGTCTTGGCCATGGCGCAAAACACCGTCTTCCTGCCCGAAGACGGCCGGTTCGATACCCAGCTGAACTTCAATGTGGACGCGCGGGACCCCGAGGGCAACGACCTCAACGGTGCAGGCGGTTTCCAGCCCGGTTCCACCATGAAACCGTTCACGTTTGCTGAATGGCTCAATGAAGGCAAGTCCCCCACCGCCGTGGTGGATGCCTCCCGACGGGTCTATCCGGTGGGCTTCCCCTGGCGGTCCACCTGCGGCAAGGTGATGGGCGCGTACAGCACTGCGCAGAACAATCCCGAGTTTGGTGCTGCCGACGACCTGCAAAATGCCGAGCCGGGCTTCTACCGCTCCATGCCCATCAATTACGGGCTGTACAACTCCATCAACACGGCCACGTTCGCGACCGCTGCCCAACTGGACTTCTGCGGGATCCAGCGGATGGTGGACACCGTTGGCCTGCATAGCGGGCTGGACGGCGCCCCCATCAACATGCTCCAGCTGGGCAACCTGCTCGGCGCCATCGGAGTGGCCCCGATGCACATGGCCAACGCGTTTGCCACGTTCGCCAACGACGGCAGGTACTGCGTTCCCATCGCCATTCAGGAAGTCCGCGACGCCGCCGGGGCCCAACTCCCGGCGCAACAGTCGGACTGCCGCGACGCCGTCAAACCCGCGGTGGCCCGCGGGGTCAATGCCGTCCTGCAGGACGTGATGAAGATGGGCTCCGGCGTCTGGATCCAACCCAAAGTCCACACCCAGTTCCCCGTGGCGGCCAAGACGGGGACGTCCAACAACAACGGCTCCACCTGGGTGGTGGGGTACACCACGGGCATGGCCACCGCGTCGTTCTTCGGCGACGCGCTGGAGGGTCAGAGCCGGCCCGGCCAGAACGTCTTGGTGAACGGCGTCTTCTACCCGCGACTGGACGGTTACATGGTGGCCGGTCCGCAGTGGGCCAACTACATGCTGGCCGTCGCACCGTACTACTCCACGGCCCCGTTCCTTCCGCCTCCTGCCCCACCGCCTGCACCCGCGCCGACTCCCACGGCACGGCGGTAGCACGGGCAGCCGCCCACGCAGGGGCCGCTGCGCAGCAGCCTGCGGGTTCGATCATCTCGCCAGCCGGGTTGGCCAGGCCTTTGCCGTCCACCACGATCTGCCCGGCACCAGAGATGGTGGTCTTCAGGCTGGTCCCGGCGCACACAGTTGGGGCGCGACGCCGGCCCTTGGCTCAGGTGCGCCGCAGCCGCTGCCACCACCGGCGGGGCTCGGGCCCCTCGGCGGGAACGGCGGCGGCTTTCGCGTCCCGGCGGTGCCGCCAGCGCTCAACCTCCATGTCGGCGTCGCGCGTTTTGGTGATCACCGGCGGGCCGCCCTGCAACTGGCGCCGGGCTTCGACGACGCGTCGGTTGAAGTCCCGCACCAGGTCACGGACCTGCTGTTCGGAATATTGCTTGTCGATGGTGGTGTCCAGTTCGGCGTCTTCTGACCTGAGGACGATCGCCGCGGGGCCCATCCCGGTGAGGTTTTCGCGTTCGAGCAGGCCTTTGACCCACCAATCCGGATCATACTGCTCACCGAGTCGGGGGATGGGTTTGCCGGCGTACTTCAGGTTGTCGAACTTCCCTTGGGCCATGGCGTCGCGGATCAGGTAGTCCGCCCGGGCAGCATCGCCCACGGCGTTGCGTTTGCGCCGTTCATCGCTTTCGAGCGCTGCCAGGGCGCTCTCTTCTTCCGCGCTGATCCCGGCGCCGCGGTAGGACCTGGCTTCCGCCGCACGCTCGAGGCGCTTCCGGAATTCAGCTCCACCGTTCCCCACAACCACACCGCCCATTCGTCGCTGGCACCTCAGTCCAGTATTTCGAAGCCCGCACTTTTGATCAACGCCCGGGCTCACTGGGCGGTGCCACGCGGAGAAATTCTTGCCAGCGGGAACACCCTGATAATTGAGTCATGAAGCGTGCAAGGGTTCACATCATGGGGGCCAGCGGAAGCGGAACCACAACTCTTGGTCGGGCTCTGGCTGACTATTGGGCGGTTCCCCACGCGGACGCCGATGACTTCTTCTGGGTACCCACCGTCCCGCCCTATGTCGAGAAGCGTGCCGAGGACGCTCGGCGGGCACTGATGCATCAGGTGTTCGTTCCCAGGGAAGCCTGGGTCCTGTCCGGATCGATGATGGGCTGGGGGGACAACATCGCTGGAGAGTGCGATGCTGTGGTCTTCTTGTCGCTCGACTCTCGCGAGCGGATACGTCGCCTCGAAGCCCGCGAGGTGCATCGCCGGGCAGGCAAGAACTTCGATGAGGCCGCGTGGTCCGAGTTCCTGGACTGGGCAAAGGGTTATGACGAGCCGGAATTCGACGGCAGAAGCCGTACCGCCCACGAGGCTTGGCTCCACAACCTGGACGTACCGGTGTTGCGCCTCGGCAGCGAGACGCCAGTCACGGAACTCCTCGACGCCGTCCTGAAATGGGAGCCTTCGTAAGTCGCGGGGCTCGTCAGCAATCCAGAATCACGAATGCGAATCGTTGGTTGGGTGTTAATTGCAGAACGGCCTGTCTGGCGCACCGGCTACGACCGTCAGAGGTCCTTCGTCCGGCGTAGGGACTTCAAACTCATCGAAGTACTGGGCAGCCACCACGTCAGTCAGGCAAAACTCGTGGGCGTGGGATGTCCTTCGTAACCTGATGCGGGCCAAGGCCACAGATCGGGGCGTCTGCACGTAGATGGTGTCTGGCTCAACGCCCAGCGGCCTGATGAGGCTTCGGTAGTCCTCACGCATGCTCCGGGACCAAAACGAAAAGTCGAGGACGACGTCGGCGCCCGCCTTGATGAGGTCGACCAGTCGCTCCTTCAGTGCGGCCTCGATCGCGGTTTGAGTCTCTGCCTCCAGGGGCATTGTGCGCAGCCCCAGATCCCATGCGACCTCGTCGAACGAGAGGCGGACCATACCTTCACGTTCCAGGCGACGCGCCACAGTGGACTTGCCAGCTCCTGCTGGCCCGCACATGAAGACGGCTCGGCTCATAACAACGATCCTAGGAGCAGAGTCGAATCGCCGAAACCCGCAGCCCTCCACGCGCGTTGGTCAGCGCAGCGCCAGCGGTTTCGTCTTGACCGGCGCAAGGAACAGGATCATCACGACGGCGGTCATGGACCCGGCGGCCATGATCGCCGCCAGCACCACCACCTGGAACAGGCCCGCGGCTAAGGGCGAAATCCCGCCAAAGATCGCGCCAACGAAGGCACCAGGAAGCGTGACCAGGCCCGTTGTTTTGCTCTGATCGGTGGAAGGGATGAGCGCCGAATACACGGCCGATCGTGCCAAGGCTGCAGTGGCTTGCCGAGGCGTGGCGCCGAGCGCCAACCAGCCCTCTATCTCATCCCAGCGGTTCACGGCTTCCTGGCTGAACGTCCGGCCGGCGATGGTGGTGATGGCCATCGCGTTGCCAATGACGATCCCGCCAATCGCCAAGGCATAGCGCGGCGCGAACTCGATGGCTCCGGTGGCGAAGACGATAGCCAACGTCACCAGCACCGCGGATCCCATAGCTGTCACCACCTGGCCAAAGCGGTGCCAACTCCAGCCCAACCGGCGTGTTGCTGTTGCGCAGGCTACGGTGAACATCAGCACCAGGGCCAGGCCAACCCACAAGGGACTGGTAATGACGCCGTTGAGGACCAGGCTGATGGCCGCCAACTGGGCAGTGCCGCGCAGGATGGCCCACGCGGGAGAGGCAGGTCGTGGCACACGGAACGCCGTCAGCACGCCAAGGGTTACCGCCACCAACACGGCCACCCCCACCAGGGGCGGGACGAAGTCGCCGAGTTGGGTCATGGGGCAAGCCTAGTGCTGGCGTTCGTCCACGGTGGGCAGGGATCAGGCGTGCTACTCGGGAGCCGCACCTAACTGGTAGGTGGCGAGGGTGACGCCACCGGGCAGGGCATCGAACGCAGCTGGTGTGGCGGGGCGCAGCTTGGCCCGACCGCCGAACAAGGCTATGCCCCTTCCCAAAACCACAGGATTGATTTTGAGCTGGATCTCATCCACAACGTCGATCAATTGGCCCGCGAGATCGCCACCGCCGCAGAGCCAGATATCCCGTCCTGGTCCCTTCTTGAGCTCAGCCACGTATTCGGCCACATGGCCATGGAAATATTCGACGCTTGATGCGGCCGGAGCCTCTTGGTGCGTGACCACAATCTGCCGCAAATGTGGGTAAGCGCCGCCGGCCAAGCCAGCCTCCAGGGCCGGGGCGAAGGTTCGCCAGCCCATGATGACAGTGTCGAAGCGTCGGGGCCCAGCCATCACGCTAAACGCTTCCCTCGCCTGCACCGGGCACGTTTCCGGATATCTACTGAACAGGTTGGCAAGCGTATCGGGATCGACAGGAAAGTGCGTGGTATCCCCGGACGGGTCTGCAATGAACCCGTCAACGGACGTAGCCACGTAGTACACAAGTTTTCGCATAAGTCACTCCAATCACTATGGATGTTGTGGTTGAGCCCAATATACAACAGATGTAGTGGTTGAGATAGGGTGAGTTGCATGGTTGCAAACCCACGCCGGCGCGTTGACGTCACAGACGCGGCACTCCGCATTCTTGGCCACGACGGCAGCCGGGCGCTCACCCACCGCGCCGTAGATGCCGCGGCTCAGCTGCCGGCGGGAACCTGCGCCAACTACTTTCCGAGCCGCGCAGCCCTACTGTTGGCCATGGCCCAGCGCATCTTCGAGCGACTGGCGCCGGACCCTTCGGAGCTGCAACGGCTGACATCAATCCCCCACGACGACGCCCTGCCGGAGTACGTGGGCTACGTCGTCGAACGCCTGATCCGTAGTCCCGACCTGGCCCGCGCACTGATCGAATTGCGGCTCGAGGCGGCGCGTTCGGAAGAGATCTCGGCTGTCGTGACGCCCATCCTCCGGCAAGGCTTGATCGATGACGTGAGCTTTCACCGCGAGAGGGGATTCTACGGTGGGCAGGCGATGGTGACTCAGCTCCACCACTTGGTCAATGGAATCTTGCTGGACCATCTCACCGCTCCACTCGACCCGACGGCCAATCCAGTTGGCACGGCCAAAGACGCCGCGCGGGCGCTGGCACTTGGCTGGCCGAGCGATGAGACCAGCGATCAGCCGTCGCGACCCAAGTAGGACAGCGCCGCCACCACGTGGGCCTGGACGCCGACTGACAGTGTCGGGTCCATGACCGGTGCGAAAAACGGCGAGTGATTAGCTGGAATGTCGCGGGCAACAGTGCCGTTCTTTACGGCCGCATCATACGTTGCCGGGTCAGCACCGCCCAGCAGCCAGTAGGTGTACGGCACACCAAAGGCGTCCGGGATCCTGCTGAAGTCTTCGGACGCCGTCTGCCTGGTGGCGGGCTGCACCGCGTCCGCACCGAAATGATCGTGGAACGCGGCGGTGACATGATCGGTGGTCCCGGCATCATTGTCCGTCAGGGGAAACTGGTCGTAGTACTCGAAAACAGGCTCCTGCGGAGACCCTGCTGTGAGGCATTCGCCCTTGACGATCCGCTCGATCGCGGCCAGCACCGTCGATCTGACCTCGTCATCGTAGATTCGGATGTTGAGCAGCAGTGTGGCCCGGTCCGGGATGATGTTGGACTTGGTGCCAACGTTCAACGCACCCACCGTGACCACCGCGAAGTCGCCTGGCTTGGTCTCGCGGGACACCACCGTCTGCAGCCGGAGCACAATTGCCGCGGAAAGGACCACCGGGTCGACGGCCATGTGCGGCATGGACCCGTGAGCGCCCTTGCCAAACACCGTAATCTTCAGCGAATCCCCTGCGGACAGGACCGGCCCGGCGGTAGTAGCCACCAGGCCAGCGGCCATCGGCATCACGTGCTGGGCCAGCGCGACGTCGGGGCGGGGCACCTTGGTGACCAGGTCGTCGTCGAGCATCGCCTGCGAACCCGCGCCCACCTCTTCCGCCGGCTGAAACAGAGCAATATAGGTCCCGGACCACGCGTCCCGGCCATCGGCGAGCAGCTTGGCGGCGCCGAGCAGCGCGCTGACGTGCACGTCATGTCCGCACGCGTGCATGACGCCGGGCACTTCGGAGGCGTAATCCAGGTGGGTCGCTTCGGTCACCGGGAGGGCGTCGGTGTCGGCCCGGGAAAGGACGGTTTTCCCCTCACCGTTGACCAGGACGCCCACCACTCCGGTGCCACCAATGCGCTGCACGTCGTAGCCAAAACTCTTTAGTTTCTCCTCGACGATGCCCGCCGTGCGTTCCTCTTCAAGGCTGAGTTCCGGGTGTCGATGCAGGTCAGTGTAGGTGTCGCGAATCCAGCCGAGCTCGGCATCGAGGCTTGTCAGGACTTTGTTGCTGCTACTCATGGCCGTCATCTCCCGCGAAACATTCCGCTTCCGCCGGATGGTGCGGCGCGGCAGGCCCCAGCATAGCCGCGCCGCCTGGCGCTTTCCCTGGCCGCCCCCTTTTAAGACGCGAACGACGACGGCGGAGGCCGCCGTCGTCGTCTATCGTTTGGTGAGTTCTCCGGGAAGGTTCCGGATTCCGGCGTAAAAGCTCCGGGAGGGTCAGGCGTTGGCGTGCTCGGCGAGGATGCCGTCGATCTGGCCCATGGCCAGGCCCATGCCCTCCTGCATGCCCATCTCTACCATTTGTTCCATCTGCTCAACGGACTCGAACTTGGTTGTGACCTGCATCCGCGTCCGGTCACCCTGGGGTTCGATGGTCACCTCTGCACGGGCGATGCCGTACTCGTTGGTGGGGTTGCCGTCGGCGTCAGCGAAGCCATCATCGAAGGCGATCCGGGCCGGCGTTTCGATCGCGGTGAACTCCCACCAGCCGTGGGCCTTGCTGCCGTCCGGGCCGGTCATGAAGTAGTTGGCGCGGCCGCCGGGGACAAAGTCGTGGGTTTCGAACGTGGAAGGCCAGGTGGGCGGGCCCCACCAGCGCTCCAGTTGCCGGGGATCGGACCAGAGTTCCCAGACGCGTTCAACACCGGCATCAAACTCGGCAACGATGGTGAAGTTGAGCGCCTCAAGGTTCTTGGTTGAACTGACGACTGTCATGGCATTGCCTTTCTAATCTTCTGCAAGGATGAGCGCCATCCTGTCGGCACGTTGCCGCCAGGCCTGCTCATATTCGTCGAGCAATTGCTGGGCTTTCTGCAGGGCATCTCGATTTCCCCGCACCAGCTGCTCCCTTCCGCGCTTCTCCTTGGTCACCAGGGAGGCCCGCTCCAACACCGCAACGTGCTTCTGGACTGCGGCGAAACTCATGGCATAGAGGGCAGCCAAGCCAGACACCGAGTACTCGGCGAGACTCACCCGGCGGACAATATCCCTGCGGGTGGAATCTGCGAGCGCCTGAAACAGGCGGTCCAGTTCTGCATCTGACATCTGATCTACAACCATTTGGTTGTATGTTATCGCGTGACCTGCGGCGGGTCAATGGGTGGACACCGACGCCAGACCCTTCCTCCACCGGGCTCCCGTCCGGTACGTTGGCCGCCATGACAACAGTGCTCGTTGGCGCAGGTGCGGACCCCGATTTCCTTGCCCCATTCGACGTCTTCGCCGAAGCATTGCCGCAGCACAGAACGGTCCACCTTGCCGTGGTGGTGCACTCAGACCAAGCTGACCCAGCCACGCTCCTGGCGGCCTACACCGGCCCACTGGAAGCTCGGCTCAACTGCCGGATCGTCCCAATCCTCCTGCACGGCGACACTGTGGATGCCGTCAACAGCAACAGCTTCGACGCAGTGGACGGAATTGTGGTGGGTGGCGGCCGAACACCGGCATACCTGAAAGGTCTACGCGGAGCGGCAGCAAATATCGCCCAGCGCGTGGCCAACGGGGTGCCATATCTCGGCTTCTCGGCGGGTGCCATGGTCGCACCAGGACGCGCCCTCACCGGCGGCTACCTGGTCAACGGCGTCGAGGTCTGCGACGAGGGCTGCTCGGAAGGGATCAGCGAGGTGCAGGTCGAGGACGGCCTGGGGCTGGCACCGTTCAGCATCGATGTCCACGCGGCCCAGGCGGGAACGCTCAGCCGAGCCGTCGCTGCCGTGGACGCCGGCTTGGTCGAACGCGTGGTCGCAATTGACGAAGGAACCGCCCTCGTCATCACCGACCCAGCGGCCACCGACAACACGGTGCTTGGCAGCGGCCGCTGCTGGGACATCCAGCGCCGCACCAACAGCGACGGTTGGCTCCCTGGTGCGGGAGTCGTCGTCGTGCTCCGGACGGCAACTCAGGCACCACGCACCAGCCAGCAGAAATGACGCACGGATTGCGGCCGGCCAGCGAACGTGACCAGTCTCACCTGCCATAAAGGGACCAAATGGTTGAGGCTGCGGCCAGCGTCTGGGCACTATGGAAAGGCAGCACAGGGCACAGCGAAGTCGAGACCGGCCTCGCGCCCCGGCCAGATTCACCGGCCGCAGCAGCTGCACACTTTGTCCTCATCGGCGAGGACGCGGCCACGCGCCGTCCAACGTATGAAATGGAAGTTGAATAATGACGTTCGATGCACCTAACTCCGTAACGCTTAAAATCTGGGATCGCACCTCGCTGCACCAGACCATCGATAACGCGGTCCACGAACTCTCCGCGCTCCTCAAAACCACCACGTGCCGCATCGCCGTCACCTGCAGCGGCCCCAACACCTTCACGTTGAGCCTCCGCGGCGAGGACAAGGCGTTCGCCGCCGCCTAGGCAGCCACTGAGCCTTGCCATACTGGCCCGGTTTTCGACCCCAGGGGGTTGAGAGCCGGGCTTTTTGCTGCACCCAGCCCCCAAAACTGGGCCAGCGTGGCAGCAGCCCTAGAAACTCAGCTGCGCGACGCCAAGACTTTGGCTGCACGTCACCAAATAGCTCTGGCCTGCGACGCTACTGCACAGTAGAGTCGGGGCAACGAGGCGAGGGGGCGACACGTGACCGAACAGCGCAGCCCCACGGTTACTCTCCACTCCACGCGCATCATCGCGGCGCTGCCAGCAACACTCTTGGTTGCCGCGGGATTCGTCTTGTTTGTTCGGCAGGATCAGCTCATCGGCTTCGCCCTGCTTGCCGGAGCACTGGTGTGGGCAGCCTTTCTGGGCCGACGCCTACTCACCGACCTGGCCCTGATTGCGTTTGGCATCACGGTGATGAGCCTTGTACCCATCACCACCGACATCAGCAACGGGCACATGGCCGTGATGGGCACGGCCATGACGCTAGCCGTGGGCGTGCCCTACTTGGTGTCGAGGTTCGGCACCCGCGAGCACGCCATCCGGTTCCCCGTCCGCACTGGGAAGCCGTGGACACAAGCGGAACGGTGGTACCTGCCCGCAGTTCTCGTCATCGGCTATGCCCTCATGCCCGTCTACATGATCGGCACCGGCGTCTACACCAACTGGCCTGCAGTGAGCGATCCGGAGGGAATCGCGCGGCTCTTCTTAGGGACAAACGTCCTGGGCATCTGGGACGAACTCTTCTTCATCTGCACCACGTTCACGCTGCTCCGACGCCATCTGCCCGACTGGACGGCCAACCTCCTGCAGGCCGTCCTCTTCACCTCCTTCCTCTGGGAATTGGGGTTTCACGCCTGGGCGCCCTTCTTCATCTTCCCGTTCGCCCTGCTCCAGGCTCGGCTGTTCAGCATCACCCGCTCGCTGTCCTACATCGTCAACGTCCACTTGCTATTCGACTTCGTCTTGTTCCTGGTCCTCATCCACGCCCATAACCGGGAATGGCTCAACATCTTCATCTACTAAGGAGTGTGATGCAGCTCACATAAATAAAAGCGTGACGAATTCACCGCCCGGTACGTCTTACATGTGAAGGCGCAAAACAGGCGCTTCCAGATCAACTTGAAGAGGAGTGGGACCATGACCACGCAGCCGCAGAAGACCACAAACGCACAGACGTTGAGCACCGCTCCCGCAGCGACTCCCGCAGTGCCCACCAAGGCTGGCGCCGAGGTAGCCGTGCCGCAGAGCACCGGCCATGACCTCGGCCACGATGGCCGCGGCAAGACCACTGTCGCCGATGGCGTCGTTGCCAAGATTGCCGGCATCGCCATCCAGGAAATCGAGGGTGTCTACGCCCTCGGCGGCGGCGCAGCCCGCGCCCTGGGCAACCTCCGCGAGAAGGTTGGCCAGAAGGACCTCACCCAGGGTGTCAACGTTGAGGTCGGCCAGACCCAGGTTGCAGTCGACGTCACCATGGTGGTCGAATACCCGCACCCGCTGCAGGAAGTAGCCGATCGCGCCCGCGATGCCGTCTACACCGCAGTCGAGGACCTGGTGGGCATGGAGGTCACGGAAGTGAACATCACCATCACCGACATCCACGTCCCGTCCGCTGAAGATCACGACGACGATCAGGCAGCTTCCGAGCCGCGCGAACCGAGGGTGGCATGAGCCCCGCAGTGGCTGGCACCGCCCTAGGTGCCGTGTTGGCTTTCGCAGCCCTCGCCTTCGGGTTTTGGGGTTTCCTGCTCACGGCCATCCTGATGGGAATTGGAGCCGTCCTGGGCCGCGCCGCCGAGGGCAAGCTCGACCTTGGCGGGGTGCTTGACGCCCTGCGCGGCCGGCGCTCCTCCTCATGAACAGGGTGGGGCATACCCGAATTGCCCCGCATGCGCTCAAGCGCACTGTTGAAGCTGTAGCGGCCACTGCCTTCGGGATCGCTCCCGGACAGGTGGCCGTCTCCCTGGACGATCATCAAGGGAAGCTCGGTGTAGACCTGACCGTCCGGCTGCCGGCGCCGCCCCTCCTGGGCACACCGGCGCCGGCCGCTCCACTCACCAAGGAGGTCCCTGCCGGGGAACTCCCGGCCGGCAAGAAGATCTCCGCCTTTGAACAGGCCCAGATCGCCCGGCTGAAGGTGGCCATCCTGGGCCGCCAGATCACCGGCATGGACCTCGGCCGGATCAACATCAGAGTGGCTGCAGCCAAGCACCGCAAGAATGACGACGCCCGGGTAGACCAGGCCGGAACCCGACGTACCACCAGTAACGAGCTTGAAAGGAGGTTGCCATGAGCCAGGACAGAAGCACTAAGCGGGTAATCCGCCGAGAGACGCACTCATCGCGCGCCGGACTTGCCGTTGTTGTCGCCGTGCTGGTCATGCTGACCCTCCTCTGGCTAGCTGTCGAAAGCGTGCTCTCCCTTTTGGGCCAGAACGCACTGCTCATCAGCCCTGGACAGTTGGCGGCCAAAGTGGTTGCGCTGCCAGAGGCCGTTATCCCGGCAGCACTGATTGCCTCCGGCGTGGTTGTCGCCCTGATCGGGTTGCTCATCTTCGTCGCAGCAATCACCGGTGGACGCCGGGCCCGCCGCGCCATGGGCAGCGACCGCGTTGCCCTGGTGGTGGACGACGACACCATCGCCGCCGCCATCTCCCGCAAGGTGCGCCTGACCTCAAACCTGGCACCGGAGCAGGTCACCACCTCCATCGGCCGGAGTTCCCTCAGCGTCCGGATCCGACCGACGTCGGGTGTTGCCATTGATCGCGACGCCGTCCTTGCAGCTACCAAAGAAGAAGTAGCCGCATACCGGCTCGGTAGGACGCTGCGCACCGATGTCCATGTCGCCGCGGAAGGAGTGCTGGGACGATGAACCACACCAACCGAGCACTCAACCGGCTCCTGCTGGCCATCGCTGGCTTGATCCTCATCGCCGTCGGCGGCCTCGCCGCAGCTAGCGCCCTCGATGCCAGGGTGCGGGACAGCTGGACCCAGTCCGCTGACGCCGCCGTCACCTGGTGGCAGGACCTCCAATCATCGGCACCGTTGCAGGACCCCTTCGGCAGCTGGTGGACATTGGCACTGATCGCAGCCCTCGTTGTGCTCGCCGTTCTCTGCTTCTCCTGGCTGACCAGGCAGGGCGGCGGCCGGACCAGCACCGGAGGCACAGACGTCGACGCCGAACTCGGGGACACCGCCGTCGACGTTTCCTACCTGGAATCAGCGGTGGCAGCGGCAGTAGCCGACAACACCTCCATTCTTGGCAGTTCCGTCACGGCGTGGCGGGGACGGCGGTCCGGGACCCGCAACGGGCTCCGGCTGACCCTCCAAACCCGACGGGGAGCATCCCCCCGAGACGTGGCCGATCTCGCCGAGGCCCTGGTCAGCTCAATTGATGAGTTGATGGGCCATCGCGCCACCGTTCTGGTCCGAATAGTCTCCGGAACCAAATCCAAACTGGCCGGCGCACAACGCACCGACTAACCATCGCCCGCAAGGCAACCACGAAAGGCAACATCATGGGAATCGACGACAAGATCAACAACGCCGCCACCGAGCACACCGGCGCCGCCAAAGAAGCTGCCGGGAACCTGACCGGCAACGATGAGCTGAAGCGCGAAGGCCAGGGCGAACAGGCCCAGGCCAAGGTCCAGGACGCCGGCGAGAAGATCAAGGACGCCGCCAAGGATATTGGCGACAACCTCCGCGAAGCCGCAGCCAAGATCAAAGAAGGCTTCAGCAACAAGTAGCCCCAGCATGGCAGGCCCTGAGAGCAAAAAAAACTTCCGGGGCCTGCCGCGCGTGCGACTGAACGCGCGTGCCCCGGATCCATGTCGCACCACTGATTGCGCCTCCGGTCCAGCACGCGCCATGAATGAAAGCAGAGTCAGGTGACAGGTCCCTTGGTGCAGAATCGGTTGGACGATGTCCCCGACGCACTCCTGGTGGGCAGGGCAACCAACGGCGATACCGCCGCCTTCGAAGCCCTGGCGCGGCGCTACGGCCCGTTGATGCGGGCATGCGCCCGTCGATTGACGGGATCCTACGCCGATGCAGACGATGTGGTGCAAGAGGTGCTGGTCCAAGCCTGGAAGCAGCTCGACACCCTCCGCGAACCTGGCGCCGTCAAGAGCTGGCTGTTGCGCCTCACGGGCAGCAGGAGCATCGATGCCATGCGCCGCCGTCGTCATGAATCGAGTTTTGGCGACATTGACGAGGTCAGCGGCGCCGGCGACATCGCATCCCGGGCAGCAACCCCGGAGGCCTCTGCCGTCCAGCGTTCCAGCATCGAGTCCCTGAAAGCCGCCTTGGCCCGGCTCCCCGAAGAGCAACGCCGGTGTTGGGTGCTGAAAGAATTCAACGGCCAAAGCTACGAACAGATTGCCGAGACACTGAACATCAGCCCAGCCAGCGTCAGGGGCCGGCTCGCCCGAGCCCGCGTGGCGTTGGTGCGCGAAATGGAAGAGTGGCGATGAGTACCCACAACGACACGTTCGACTGCGGACACACCCTCGAGGACTTGAGCCTCTACCTCGATACCGGTGAGTTCGCCGATCCGAAACACCTCGACGAATGCCCTGAATGCCGGAACGGCCTGGATTCACTGCGACGGCTTTCGGCCACCAGCGACGAGCTGCTGAACCTTGACCTGGCCGAGGCCGGCAGCGGCAATGACGACTGGATGAAGTCCATCCTGGCGAACCTCAAGCTGGAGCTCCGGCCCGGGCGCAGCATCCCCATCAGCTCCGATGACCCAGCCGACACACTGACCGAAACCGAGGGCTCCATCTTTGCCCTGATCCGGTCCGTGGCAGACAACACTCCCGGCACGGGGGCCGGGCGCGTTCGGCTGGAAGGCGACGTCACCATTCCTGGCGAACCGATCACCGTCAGTCTGGACTTGGCCGTCGCCTTCGGGCTCCCCGTGGTGCGCAGCGCCGAAGACCTGCGAGGCGAACTGATGGATGCCCTGGCCCTGCACACGGAACTCAACATTGCCGCCATTGATATCGCCGTTACCGACGTCTACAACATGACGCAGGCACCCCAGGAGGACTCATGACCGTATCAGTGCAGCCCTACGCGGAAACGCCGCTGCCCACCGAGCTACGACAGGTGGTGCTCTCCGTTGCGGGCGTCAACTCTGTCTACCCATGGCGGCCGCTGTGGCAGCGACTCCCTGGCCAAGCAGCAGCCCTCCTGACGAACACCGAAGCTGAGGTGGAGGACGTCCCCCTCGTCGAGACTTTCGCCGACGGCCCCACCGAGATCTCCGTCCGCGTGGGGGTCAGTTCAGACGCACGTACGCCGGCTGTGGTCAGGGCGGTGTCTGCTGCAGTCCGCACCCACCTGGAACCGGAGCAGGTGGCCGTGAAGGTGGTGGTGGTCCGGATCGCTGCGGGGCCCGAACCGGAGTAGGCGCCGCGCCAGCCTCGGGCCACGTCCTTCGTCCGAAACAATTTGGCCCGTTCACCCACAGACATCTACGCTGTTGTTAGCTAAGCCTTACCTAACAGCAGGGGTGCGATCGATGCAGGCCATTCTTTTCCCAACCGAGTTCAACACGGACTACCTTTATGGGTTGGCCAGCCATATCTGGATGGGCGACGGACTCTACCCCTCCGCCCACAATCGTCGCGATGCCTACGCCCTGCCGACTTACGACATCAACGGGCAATGGTTCTACCCATCGCGCTACAACACCTTCCTCTCACCCCAACTCCCGGTCTATGTCCTGGACGACGGTTTCCTGATGTCTACCGGGCACGGGATCGAAGAGCCAGGACTGCCGATTTTCGAGGTGCGCTGCATGTGCCTGCCTCAACTCGAAAACTGACGACGGCGGAGCCCACCTCCCCCGCTAGACTCCAGTAAAGCCCCAGCACCTCGATCCGAAGGACGCTCTCCCGTGCCCACCCACTCGTCGGCGTGGCCGAGTCATGCCAGCTGAAACCTACCGTGATGCCTGGGGCGTTCCGCACCTCACGGCAGACTCAGCTGATGAGCTCGCGTTCCTGCAGGGGCACAATGCGGCCACTGACCGTTCGTGGCAGATCGAGATGGAGCGCTGGCGATCAGAGGGTCGCACCGCCGAGCACCTCGGCCCCGAGGGGCTGCTCTGGGATCGGTTTGCCCGCCAAGCCCGGATGGACGACACAGCCCGGCGCTGCTTCGAGTCATTGGATGCCACGTCCCAGCGCTGGATCACGTCATACGTTGATGGCGTCAATCACGCACTTGAGCAGGGGCAACGTGACGCGCCCGAATTCCGGGACAGCCACACCGCGCCAGAACGGTGGCATCCGTGGAGTCCGCTGGGCGTCTTCCTGGTACACCACATCCTGTTCAGCACCTTCCCCAACAAGCTCTGGCGCCAGCACGTCGCTGATGCCCTCGGCGCTGACGCTGTGGCCGTCTTCAGCATCGAAGCCCCCGTCTGGTCGGGCAGCAACGCCTGGGCGGTCTGCGGAGAGCTGACCGAATCCGGTTTGCCCCTGATCGCCGGCGACCCGCACCGGCTGATGGAATTGCCCGGCGTCTACCAGCAGGTGCGGCTGGCCTGCCCCGAGTTCGACGTGGTGGGGCTCGCCTTCCCCGGCGTCCCCGGCCTCCCCCACTTTGGCCACACCCGGTCTGCGGCCTGGGCCATCACCAACGCCATGGCCGATTACCAGGACCTTTTTCAGGAGCGATTCCGGACCGACGGCGGCAGTCTCCAGGCTTTGGGCCCGGAGGGCTGGGAGCCGGTCCTCGCCCACACGGAGACTATTCTGGTCCGCGCCGGGGAAGCGGAGACGGTGCAGATCGTGGAAACCAGCCGTGGGCCAGTCATTACAGACACGCACGACGACGGCGGCCTGAGTCTGCGGATGCCGTCACGGGTTCTGGGGTCGCTGGGTTTCGAGGCCCTCCTGCCGCTGTTGCGGAGCCGAACCGCGGCAGATGTTGAACGTGCGGTGGACCGCTGGGTTGAGCCCGTGAATTGCGTGTTGACCGCAGATACCTCGGGCGATCTGCGGCAGCTCGTGGCGGGCAAGGTGCCCCTCCGGCATCCCAAAAACCGGATCCGTCCAGTTCCCGCCTGGGTTCCGGAGCACCAGTGGACGGGGAGCTGGGTGGACCTGCCGCACGGATCCGTTGACGGCCTGGCGGTGAACGCCAACGACCGCGAGTCAGCCGGCGGTGATCTGACCGGGCTGGAGTTTGCGCCCCCGCACCGGGCACGCCGGATCCGCGAGCTGTTGCTGGCGGCGCAGGACGCTCCGTCCGCGAGCGCACCAGCCGCCGCTCCCACCAAGCTGAACGCCACCCACATGCAGCACATCCATATGGACAGCCACCTGGGTTCCTGGCCTGCGCTCCGTGCAGTCATGGTGCAGCTCGGGGCGGCGGAGCTGCCGTTGTCTGGACCAGCCCACGAACTTCGGCAGCAACTGTTGGCCTGGGACGGCCGAATGGACGCTCACAGTCAGTCGGCCGCCCTCTTGGCCGCCTGGCGCTCTGCCCTGGTCTTGGCGTTGGCTCAGTCCCCGCAGCTCGCTCCGTTGGCCCAGCCCCACGGGCATTCGCCGCTATTTGCACCCTGGCTCAACCCCGCCTCGCGAGTGGGCTTCGCCCTCGAAACGATCCTGCTCAAGGGCGCGCAGCTGGGCCTCAATGTCCCTGCCGCGGCCCGCCAGGCCTTGGAGGAGGTGGCAGCCGCTCCGCTAGCAGGCCCGTGGGGTGCGACGCACACACTGTTTCCCTTGCACTCACTAGCTGACTACCCGGCGAGCGGCGCAGTACCACCGAGCGTCCCGGTCACAGGATTGTCAGGGGATACCAGCAGCGTGTTGTCCACCGAAAGCCTGCCCGGGCTCACCGACGGTTCGTTCCGCGGTCCCGTGGCGCGCTACGTCTGGGACCTCGCGGACCGGGCTGCGAGCCGCTGGATCGTACCCTTCGGCGCCGCCGGGAACCCTCATGACCAGCAATTTCTCAGCCAACTGCCCCTGTGGGCTGCTGGCGACCTGATCCCTGTCATCGATGACTGGGACCAACTCACCAAGGAGGAACATGACCCGCAGTGACTCAGCACTCCAGGCCAGCACCCGCACATCCAGCTATCAGCAAGACCTGCCAGGGCTGGGGCAGTTACGTCTGGTCCGCATCGCCCCCGATGACGACGCACCGCTGCTGCATTCGTGGGTTAGCGAGGAACGTGCCAGGTACTGGGGCATGGGGTCTTTGGGCGAGGAGGAAGTCCGGGAGATCTACCAGTTCCTCGACGGCCTGGTGACGCACCACGGCTACCTCATCCTGGTGGCAGATCAGCCGGCCGGGATCTTCCAAACGTACGAGCCCGAACATGACCCCGTGGGCGAGGCCTATCCGGTCCACGCGGGCGACGCCGGCATTCACCTTTTGTTGGCACCCGCAGCGCAGCCGGTTCCTGGCTTTACTGCGGCCGTCTTGAGCGCACTGCTCGCCTTTGTTTTCGCGGATTCGACGGTGCGCCGCGTGGTTGCCGAACCGGACGCGCGCAACAGCAAGGCGGTAGCGCGGTTCCTCAGTTTCGGGTTCGAACCCGATGCCCGGGTTCAGCTGGCTGAAAAAGAAGCCCAGCTGGTCTTCCTCACGCGCCAGGTGTTTGAGGCGCAGGAGGAGGACCAGCCGGGCTGGGCCAGAGCTGGCAGGGTGGGCCAGTCTGGTTAGATCGAATGCCTTGCCGGAGGGCGAATGCCCACCGGCAAGGCATGTTCGCTTTAGAGCGTGGCGGTGTCGATCACGAAGCGGTAGCGGACGTCCGAGGCGAGGACGCGCTCGTACGCTTCGTTGATCTTGTCGGCGGAGATGACCTCAACCTCTGCGCCGATCTTGTGCGCGGCGCAGAAGTCCAGCATTTCCTGCGTCTCGCGGATGCCACCGATCATGGATCCGGCGAAGGAGCGGCGGCCACCGATCAGGGCGAAGGCGTTGACCGGGAGGGGTTCAGCCGGGGCACCCACGTTGACCAGCGCGCCGTCGAGCGCCAACAGCTGCAGGTAGGCGCTGATGTCGATCGAGGCGCTGACCGTGTTGATGATCAGGTTGAACGAGCCGGCGAGGCGCTCGAACGTTTCCGGCTCGCTGGTGGCGTAGTAGTGCTGGGCGCCGAGGCGGAGCCCGTCTTCCTGCTTCTTGAGCGACTGCGAGAGGACAGTAACTTCTGCGCCCATGGCGGCTGCAATCTTGACGGCCATGTGGCCGAGCCCGCCGAGGCCCACCACGGCAACCTTCTTGCCTTCACCGGCGCCCCAGTGGTTCAGCGGCGAGAAAGTGGTGATGCCGGCGCACAGCAGCGGCGCGGCAACGTCAAGGTCGATGCCCTCGGGGATGCGAACCACGAAGTCCTTGTCGACCACAACGTGGGTGGAGTAGCCGCCCTGGGTGATGGTGCCGTCGCGGTCAACGGCGCCGTAGGTGCCAATGTTGCCCTTGAGGCAGTACTGCTCTTCGCCGGCCAGGCAGTTGACGCATTCGCGGCAGGAGTTGACCATGCAGCCGACGCCGACGCGGTCGCCCACGGCGTGGTTGGTGACATCCGAGCCAACCTCGGTGACGATGCCGGCGATTTCGTGGCCGGGAACCAGCGGGTACTGCTGCGGTCCCCAGTCGCCCTTCACCGTATGGATGTCGGAGTGGCAGATGCCGGCGAACTTGATGTCGATCAGGACATCGTTGGCGCCAACTTCGCGGCGTTCAATGGTGGTTGCCACGAGGTCATCGGTGGCGGAGGGGGAGGCAAATGCTTTGACGGTAGTCATGATTCTCCTGTGGGGATGGGGATGAAAATTTGTGGAGGTCGCGTGTGGAGGGGCATCGGGGGGTGCCACCATCGCCTCGGTTGACGGGCCAGCCTGTGAGCGGGCCGTCCTTGAAACTCTACAGTTTCTCCGGGCACCGCCTGGCAGCCAGTGATCCGGGCCTATTTCCATCCAACCCCTTTCCGCAGTTTTTAGCGAGGTGCTGTTGAAAGAGGTATAGCCAGTACCCCCTCTACCGTCAGGGAGTGCCGGGGTCTCCTACGGCAGGGCCAGCCTGCCGGGCTCGTGTGTCCGGTTCACTGCGGGCGCAGGCGGCTGCGGCTTATAGACCCAGGCCACCAGCACCACCGAAATGATCATCAGCAGGAACCACGAGACGAGCTTCTCGAGTCCCACCGGTTCCCAGCCGTCCACCTGGCTGGGGTACAGCCACGCGCCGGACCAGGTAGCGATATTCTCCGCAATCCAGATGAACAGCGCTACCAGCAGGAACGACACCACCAGGGGCATCCTGAATCGGCGCCGAAACACCCGGAAGTGCATCACGCAGCGGCCGTAGATCACCACGACGGCGGCCAGCAGCACCCAGCGCAGG
Organism: Arthrobacter ulcerisalmonis; assembly: GCF_900609065.1. Classification (GTDB taxonomy): domain Bacteria; phylum Actinomycetota; class Actinomycetes; order Actinomycetales; family Micrococcaceae; genus Arthrobacter; species Arthrobacter ulcerisalmonis. Next base: position 44,300 of record NZ_UXAU01000011.1, read on the forward strand.
TCCCACATGAAGTGGTGCGTGAAGAAGTTGGCATAGATAGCCAGCGCCAGGACAGCGGTAATCCAACGGCGGGGATAGCGGGCGAAACGCAGGTCAAAGAGCCTGAAGACACGCACCATGTAAGAGCCGACCGCGGCGTACATGAACCCACTGAACAGCGGCACGGCCCCAATGCGGAGCACACCCTCAGCCTCGTACTGCCACGATCCCATGTCCGTCTTGAAGAGTTCCATCACCGTCCCCACGATGTGGAAAAGGATGATGACCCTGAGTTCGCGCAGGGATTCCAGCCGGAACGCCACCATCAGGACCTGAATCACGACGGCGGCCACCGTCAGGAAGTCGTTACGGGCCAGGGCTGCACCCTCCGGGTACCAGAGCCGGGCCGCAAAAAGCACCGCCAGCAGCGCAGCGCCGAAGATGCACGCCCAGCCCTGCTTCAGGCCAAAGACAACGAACTCGGTGAGCTTGGCGCGGGGGCGCCGGTCGCTAACTCCGTCTGCCTGCACCGACCCCAGGAATCGGTGCGCCAGGGCATCGATCCGATGCTCCACGGAGGTACCGCTACGCATCAGGCACTCCTCGGCCCGTAGCGGGACCCACCCCACCAGACCCCGATCCAGCGCCAGTGTCGATGCTGGCCAGGCAGTAGTCCTTGAACCAGTGCCGGAGCAGTCGGGGCAACCGCGGGTAGGTCACTGCCAGCACACGCATCGTGCGGCGGAAACGTCGTTCGCTGCCCTTACTCCAGGCCAAACCAAAGTCTTGCCGAAGCTGGTCCGGCAGAAAGCCTGCCGTCAGGAAGCGGGCGGGCGGCATGAGCGCCCGGTACCAGAGGGGCCCGCCGCTCGGACGCAGAAGAGCCGTCGCCACCCGGACTGCCGTAGCGTCGGCACGAAGGGTGGCTACCTGACCCTCCCAGTAGGTAGCGAAGGCCGCACGGTCGGCTGGCCAGAGATGCGACGGCACCTGGAGGGCTGTGCCGAGTCTCGCATAGTCGCGGTACATCGCGTCGGCGGCCTCGGCGTCGGGGGTTCCATATATCTCGGTGAGGACAGTGGCTGCCGTGTCGTAGAGGGTGGCAGCGACCCAAAGCTGCGCGTCGGCGTCGTACGCGTTGTACCCGGCGGACGCTTCGGTGGCGGCGCGGCGGACGGGAGCGTGCGCCTTGTTGACCCGGCGCCGGACCTCCTGGATCTGGTCCTCCGTCCCGAAGGACACGGCATAGACATACGTCAGCGTGCCCATCAGCCGGTCCAACGGCCGGTCGGTGAAGTTGCTGTGCTCGGCCACGCCATGACCTACTGCGGGGTTGGCGATCTGCAGCAGAATGGCCCGCCCGGCGCCGGCCAGAAGGATGCCTTCGGCGCCCAGTTGGGCCATGTCCTGCTTCATTCCATCAGGCTACCGGAGGGCTTCGAGGCGGGCGTCAGACTGCGGGTGGAGCTGCCGCGGCCCGCACCAAGACCCAGGGTTGAGCCGGAGATTCGAGGTTACGTAGCCCAGTCAGAGTCGCCGTAGGCGCGGCCGCGGAAGTGCGCCCGCAGGTATTCGCCCACCACGGCGGCCCCCAGCTCTCCTGCTTCGGGCGCCACCACGCGGCCGTCGATTCGCCGTGCCATCCGTTGCACAAACCGCTCCAGGCCGGGATCGTCGCCCAGCCGGAAAAAGGTGGCCTGCGCCCCCACTTTGCCCACGTGATCGAGTTCGCGCACCGTGGCTCGGAGGGTCTCCGGGTGCGGCGGCCAGGAGAACATCGACTCACCGTCCGGCAGCAGGTGGGCGGTGGGTTCGCCGTCTGTCACCACCAGAAGGACCGGCTCCATCCCCGAGTGCTTGCGGAAGAACCGGCCTGCCAGCAGCAGCCCATGGTGCAGGTTGGTGCCTTGCTCACGGACGGCGGGCAGTGCGGTGAGCTCGTCGATGTCCATGGTCTGGGCGTGGCGGCCAAACGTGATCACCTGCAGCCGATCACCACGGAATCTGGTGGAAACCAGGTGATGCAGCGCCAGCGCGGTGCGCTTCATGGGCACCCACCGGCCCTCTGCAGCCATTGAAAAGGAGACGTCCACCAGAAGTACGACGGCGGCTTGGGTCTGCGCCTCGGTTTCCGTCACCTCGATGTCCTCGACGCTCAGCCGCAGGCCACTGCGGGGATCGTCGCCGTTCGCGATGGTCCGGCTGATCGCGTTGGTGATGGTGCGGGTGACGTCCCACGGTGCGGCATCGCCGAACTCCCACGGCCTGCTGGACCCGGTCAGCTCCCCCGATGCCCCGGCGGCTCGGGTCTCGCGGCGGCCCGGTCTGCCTGATAGTTGTTTGGCGGCATCCCGCAGCAACGATTTACCCAACCTGCGCATGGCCTGCGGCGACAACCGCAGATCCCCATCTGCTCCGCGGCGGAGGTAACCGCCGTCGTGCATGGCCTTTTCGATCTCCGCCAGCGTCCTGGCGGTGACGGCACTGTCTTGGCCCAGCTGGCGGGCCAACGCGTCAAGGTCAAGATCGTCCATGTGCGAACCGTCGTAATCCTGGCCGAGCTGGTCCGCAAGTTCGTCGAGTTCGGCCAAGTCCTGGAGCACACCGGTCCCATCGCCCAGCCCCATCCCCTCCTGGCCTTCGAAGCGTTCTGAGCCGTTCCAGTCCTCGCCCGGCCGCAGTGCCTGCAGCGTCTCGTCGAGCTGACCCAACTGAGCCATCAGATCCGCCGACCCGAACGCATTCGCGGAGAGCCTCATCAGTTCCTCGCGCTGCTCTGCAGACATCGATTGCATCAGCCGTTGGGCGGCAGCAGCGCGTTTGGCGAGGGCACCCACCAGCTCTTCGACGCTCTGTGGGTTTTCCGGAAAGTGTTCGCCGTGCTTGGCCATGAAGTCCTGGAAATCCTGGTCCGTGTCGGTGCCGTTGCGGTGCTTTTCCAGCAGCTCGTTGAGGTCGCGCAGCATCTCGCTGATCGCCGCACGGTCCTCATCAGTGGCGCCTTCCAAGGCCTGCTTCATGCCGGCGAAGCGCTGGTCCAGGACTTCGCGGCCCAACAGGTCCTTGATCTGCTCGTATTTTTCCTTGGCCGTGCTGGATTGCCAGTCGTAGCTAGCCAGTTCATTGACGGCTGCCGCCGTGGACTTGGGCAGGTTCTGGATCTGCATTTCGCGGAACGCGCGCTCGTCGTTGTCCATCATGGCGTCGCGGGCCAGCTGTTTTCGCTCCTCCAGCACCGCCTCGTCCAGCAGTTTCTTCACGTCGTTGAGGGTGCCGTCCAAGTTGTGGCGGCCCAGCAGGTCCTTGCGGCGCTGCTGGATTCGGCCGGCCAGATCGTCCAAGCCGTCCATCTTCCGGCCGCCGCGGCGCAGGAATTCCTGCAGGGCTTGTCGCGGTGAATAACCTGCCATGACGTCCTCGGCGACGGCGTCGAGCGCCTCCGCCAGGTCCACCGGCGGCGCCAGCGGGTCCGGCCCGCCATCGTAGCGGCCGTACTTGGACCGACTGTGAAGGCCCATGGCGTTCCTGTTCCTAGCCGTAGATGGTGGATTCGTCGTCGGACTCCTTGGAGATCCGGCGTCCGAGGTACAGGCCTTCGAGGGCAAGTTCGACGGCGGCGGCCCGCTGGCCGTCGTTGTCCGCACCGAGGCGCTGGCCAATGTCGTCGTAGAGGCCCGATCCGTTGAGCGAGGGCAGGTTGGCCAGGAATTCCTTGGCCGTGACCAGTTCGCCGGTGGTCACCGTTGACTGACCGTCCAGCGCGGCTACCAGTGGGGTCATGTCGAGGCCTTGGAAGTGCTCGCGGACGGCCTCGGCGGTGGCCATCCGCAGCAGGTGGTCCAGGACGTCCTGCTCGCGGCCTTCTTCGCCGGACTCGAATTCGATTTTGCCGGAGAGGACTTCGACGGCGGCATCCAGGTCAATGATCCGGGCCACCGCCTCGTCTTCGCCCCGCACGCTGGCGCGGCGCAGTGCCGCGGCGGCGACGGTTTCGGCTCCGGCGATGGCGAACCGGGCCGAGACGCCGGAGGTCTGGTTGATGGCAGGGGAGTTGCGGAGCGCGCGGGTATAGCGGGCCAGGATTTCCAGGATGACAGGCGGAACGTCCGCCACCAGATCGCCTTCCTGCTCGATGACTGCGACTTCGTCTTCGAGTTCTAGGGGGTAATGCGTGCGGATTTCGGCACCGAAGCGGTCTTTGAGTGGGGTGATGATCCGGCCGCGGTTGGTGTAATCCTCTGGGTTGGCAGACGCCACCACCAGCACGTCCAGCGGGAGCCGGAGCACGTAGCCTCGGATCTGGATGTCGCGTTCTTCCATGACGTTGAGCATGGAGACCTGGATCCGTTCGGCCAGGTCAGGGAGTTCGTTGATGGCCACGATGCCGCGGTTTGCTCGTGGAATGAGGCCGTAGTGGATGGTTTCAGGATCACCGAGCCGCCTGCCTTCGGCCACCCGCATGGGGTCCACGTCGCCGATCAGGTCAGCCACTGAGGTGTCTGGGGTGGCGAGTTTTTCCACATAGCGCTCGGACCGGTGGCGCCAGGTGATGGCCAGATGGTCTCCTTGTGCCAAGACCTGCGCACGGGAGGAGTCGGTGATGGGTTCGTAAGGATGTTCGTTCAGTTCAGAGTCCGCAATGACGGGCGACCATTCGTCCAGGAGGCCGGCCAGGGTGCGGAGGAGCCGCGTCTTGCCCTGGCCACGCTCACCCAGCAGCACGATGTCGTGCCCCGCAATCAGGGCACGTTCCAGTTGGGGGATGACGGTCCGGGTGAACCCGAACATGCCGGGCCACGGATCGCGGCCTGCAGCCAAGGCTGAAAGGAGGTTGTCGCGGAGTTCACGGCGCAGGTCTTTGAGGACGTGGCCGGAGGCGCGCAGTTCACCAACGGTAAGAATCTCGGGGCGTTCAGTCACATTTCCACCGTAGACCCGATCTGCGGCGTGGTGGGGTGATCCGCAATATTCGTGCACGCGGGAGGTAATTGCCGTCTTGGCGGGGCTACGCTGGTGCTGATGACTGCAGGTCAGCACGCCCGGGGACCGGCAGGATCGTCAGCGCCCGCGATCCGCCAGATGGCTCCGTCCCAGGACATTGAGTATTTGATGGTCCAGTCAGAACAAGTCTGACCGTCCCTGCCATCCTCCGCGTCCTGCTCCGTGCGCAGCACAGCAGCCACCGTCAATTCGTCCCCGGAACCGGTGACGGCATTGATGGTCAGGGCACGCCAGAATGAGGTCTTCAGCCCCGCTTTCCACGTCGCCAGCCCTTGCATCTGCGACTGCATCTCCGGAGTCAGCACAGCAAACGCCGCCTCGTATGCCGCCCTGTTGATCCCCTGGCCGTGCCGCAGCAGGCTCTGGATGACGCCGGAAGCCTGGGGGTGGTTCGACCTGTTGGTCGTGATGATGTTGCTGCTGGTGGTTTCGGCCTGGTTGCTGCAGGTGTTGGACGGAACCGGGGTGCTGCGTTTTTTCCAGTCCTCGGCGGAGACGGCCGCGGTCGGCGCCTGCACGGCATAGCCCACGCCCTCCGCGCCATAATCGTCGACGGTGCGAGTGCCTATCACCCAGGCCCGTTTTGCACTCACCACGCCTACTACGGTGCCGTCCATACGCACCAGCGGGCCACCGCTGTTGCCCGGGTTGATGGCCGTGTCGGTCTGCAACAGGTCCCTTCGCGTGCCGAAAGCACTGTCCATTTCCTGGTTCAGGGCGCTGACCCGGCCCGACGTGAAGGTCAACCCGCTATCTAGCGGAAACCCCAGTGCAGCCACTTCAACGCCCTGCGAAGGAAGCGCCGCGGCAAAGTCGAACCGATGGCCAACGAGGGCTATCGGGGTCTTCAGCAGTGCCAGGTCCTGCTCGTCATTGATGCCCAAGACCCGGGCAGACGTGTACTGTCCATTGACCGAAACGTTGATGGCCACCTCGTCCTTGGCAACATGAGCGGCCGTCATGATGAGGTCCTCCCCCACGAGGAACCCCGTACCGGTGGCACCACCTTCGCACAGGGTCACCGCGAGTTTGGCCACACCCGAGTTCACCAGCAGGAACGTCTCCGCCCAGTCTTTCGGCTTGGTCCCTCCGGTGGTTGTTGGCGATACCGCTGGGGTCGCCGACGGGGTCAACACCGTTGTAGCGGCAGCCGTGGGAGTCCCCGACTCTGGGGTGGTCACCGGCGCGCCTTGGGGAAGTGCCGGAGACTGCGCGCAAGCGGTGGCCAATAACAACACCAAGAGGGAGGGGGCAAACCGCAGGTCTGGCTTGGGGGCTGTGCACTTCATGGTCATCCTCTTCCATGGTCAGTTGCGCCCAGGCCCCAGCTCAAGTGCAGTACGGTCACGCTAGCCAAAGACCAGGATCACCACAAGGGCAACACGCATCTCAAGCCGGCCCATCCGGCCGTCGATGATCCAGTCCCAGAAAGGGGTTAGCCAGGGTCCAACTGTGCTGCGGACCTGGCCGGGAAAATTGTTGGCGCGGACATGGGTCCACGGTCCGTCGGCGCTACGCTGGTGGTGATGACTGCAGCAGACCAGCCGGCTCCGCCGGCATCCACGCCCGTGCCCACTCCGCCGTCGAACACCTTGGTGCTGTTGGTGCGCCATGGCGAGACGCCCACCACTGGGATGGTGCTGCCGGGACGAGCGCCGAACCTGCACCTGTCCGAGCGGGGTCAGGGCCAGGCCCAGCGGGTGGCTGAACGGCTGGCAGGACTCTCCATCAGCGCGATTTACTCCTCACCATTGGAGCGGGCGTGCGAGACGGCGGAGCCTACGTCGGCCAGCACCGGCTTGCCCATCACCCGCGAACCGGGCCTGTTGGAGTGCGACTTCGGCGACTGGACCGGGGCGAAAATCTCCGAGCTTGCGGCCCTGCCTGAATGGCGCACGGTGCAGAACAGCCCGTCCACGTTCCGGTTCCCCAACGGTGAGAGCTTCACGGAGATGCAGGACAGGATGGTCGGGGCTGTGACGGACCTTAGTGCTGCGCATCCCGGTGGTGTGGTGGTCTGCTTTTCCCATGCGGACACCATCAAGGCGGCGGTGGCGCATGCGTTGGGGACTCAGTTGGACTTGTTTCAGCGGATCATGATCAGCCCCGGCTCGGTTTCTGCCATCTCCTTCGTTGACGGGAAAGCGTCGTCGGTGTTGATGGTGAACTCCTACTCGGAGCCTCTGAGCGGGTTGAGGCCACAGTGACGTGGGGCTTGGTGGCTGCGCAGGGCTTTGCCAGCCATGACTGAGCGCGAACTGACGCTGTTGACCGAAGGTGACGTGGAACTGGTGGGGCAGATTGTCCGCAGCAGCAATGAAACATTCCTGGTGAAACTGACTCTCGGCGACGACACTGCCCAGGCCGTCTACAAACCGCTGGCTGGCGAGCGTCCGCTGTCCGATTTCCCGCCTGGCCTGCATAAGCGTGAGCGTGCCGCCTATGTTTTGAGCGAGTCGCTGGGCTGGGGCATGGTGCCGCCCACGGTCATCAGGGAAGACGCACCGCTGGGCGAAGGGTCGCTCCAGTGGTTTATCGATTGTGACTTCCGCGAGCATTACTTCACCTTGGCCGCTGAAGACACGTCCACGCACGCGGACATGGCGCGGATGGCTTTGTTCGACTACATCGCCAACAACACTGACCGTAAGAGCGGCCATGTGCTGCGCGGTGCGGATGGGCGGATCTGGGGAATCGACCACGGGTTGTGCTTTTCTGCCATCTTCAAGTTGCGGACGGTGATCTGGGACTTCGCCGGCGAGGCCATTCCCGAAGACCTGCTGTCAGACATCGCCCCACTCGCGGACAAGGTGCCAGCAGACCTGGCCGAACTGTTGGACGACGATGAGTGTGCTGCCCTCAAGCGGCGGGTCAGCCGGATCATGCAGGACGGCACCCTCCCCGTGGACCTCACCGGCATGCGCTACCCCTGGCCGCTGGTCTAAACAGCGCCCCCTGAGCTCCCGATTTGGCGAGCCGACGGCGGCACCGGACATCCCGCCGTCGTGATATCCAGCCGGTGAAGCCGGTGCGCTTTCAGCACCGCACCAGAACACCGGTGCGACCTGGGTCACATTGATGCCTATGATCAGGTATCGCCGCTCTAGTGGGCGGTTGCGAAACATTTACCAGGGGGACAAATGGAGTTTGCAGAAAAGCTGTCCGCGTTGGCCGCAAAGGTGCGCCAGCAGCGGGACATTATTCAAACCGAGGAAGCCACGAAAAACGCCTTCGTGATGCCGTTCATTTCCACGATCCTCGGCTATGACGTGTTCAACCCATTGGAGGTGGTGCCGGAGTTCATCGCCGATGTTGGCTTGAAGAAGGGCGAAAAGATCGACTACGCCATCGTCAAAGATGGCGAAATCCAGATCCTCATTGAGTGCAAGAAATCGACGGAACCGGTGAAGATCGAGCATGCATCGCAGCTGTTCAGGTACTTCGCCGTGACCAACGCGCGGATCGCGATTCTGACCAATGGCGAGGTCTATCAGTTCTTTACAGACCTGGATGCGCCGAACCGGATGGACGCGAAACCGTTCCTGGTCCTCGACCTCACCGACATTGACAGTTCGCTGATTCCGGAGTTGCAGAAATTGTCGAAAGAGGTCTTTGACCTGGACTCGATCATCAGCGCGGCGGGCGAATTGAAGTACATCGGGGAACTCAAGCGGACGTTGGCGGCGCAGTTCAAGGAGCCCGAGGACGAATGGGTCAAGTTCCTGACGGGCAGGGTTTACACGGGCCCGTTCACCCAGAAGGTGCGTGAGCAGTTCACGGCGTTGGTGACGAAGGCTTCGAAGCAGTACCTCAATGATCAGGTGAACGATCGGCTGAAGAAGGCGCTTGGCGCTCCGGGGTTCCAGCAGGTTGATGAGAGCGCCCAGGCGGCAAGCGTGACCAGCGCACCCGTGGCGGAGGCGGACCTGGTGGAGGCTGATGGGCTGGAAACGACGCTCGAGGAAATCGAGGGCTACCAAATTGTCCGGGCCATCGTGTGCAGCGAAGTGAAGCCGGCCCGGGTGGTTCAGCGCGACGCGAAGTCCTACTTTGCCGTGCTGTTGGACGACAACAACCGCAAACCGATCGCGCGGCTCCATTTCAACCGGACACAGAAGTACATCGGACTTTTCGACGAGCACAAGGAAGAAACCAGGGTGCCCATCAGCTCTCTCGAGGAGATCTACGAGCACACCGAGGCACTCCGGGCCAGCGTTAAGGCCTATCTGTGAGCGGGGTACCCTGACCTTCTAGTTCGGCGAGCGGACGGCGGCGCGGGACATCCCGCCGTCGTCCGCCCGCCCCGGGAACAAAGCCGACCGCCCCAGCCGTTGGACTACACACCGGCGCTGCTCTGGCGGCCGGCAGCAACGGAAGGTGCGCAACGTGGCCAAGGCATTGTGGAACGGAAAAGTCATCGCGGAGTCCTCAGACACGGTGATGGTTGAAGGAAATCACTACTTCCCCAGGTCAGCGGTCAACGCGGACTATCTGCGCGACAGCAGCATGACCACCGGGTGCCCGTGGAAAGGGCAGGCGAGCTATCACACGCTGGAGGTTGACGGGAAGCAGAACCCCGACGCCGCATGGTTCTATCCCGAGCCGAAGGAAGCCGCCAAGGAAATCAAGGATCGGATCGCGTTCTGGCGTGGCGTAACCATCGAGGACTGAGTCAGGATTCGGAGCGGCTGCGACGCTTGCCGAGGCGGTACCCCGCCCAGAACGCTAGGACCAGGAGTCCCGCCACGGCAACGGCCCAGCCAATCTGCTGGCCCTGGCTCACCATGGTCACGCCGTTGCCTATGAACCGTTCGTTGCTGAGCGGCGCGTACGAAAACCAACCAAAGGTGGCTGGCGAGTTCACCACCACGATGCACCCAACCAGCACCCCAATAACTCCAACCAACGGTACGACGGCGGCCGCGAGTTGATTCCGACGTGGCCTGGCGTTGCCCTCAAGTATGTTGTTCTCCCCCATGGTGCGAGTCTAACGGCAGCCGCGGCAGGCACCCGCCCGCGCGCAACGCTAGGCTGAGCGGATGTTGACCATCGGCAGTATTGTCCTCGGCGTCCAGGATGTAGCCCGCGCCAGCGCCTTCTGGCATGACGCCATCGGCTATGTTCCCCGCGAGCCAGGAGACGACACCTGGGTCATTCTGGTGCCAGCTTCTGGACCGGGAGCCCAGCTGGCGCTCATGGTCAGCGAGTCGCCGGTCCAGGACCATCCGCGCACGCATTTGGACCTCTACGCCGACGATCAGCAGGCCGAGATTGAGCGGCTGATTGCCCTGGGCGCCCAGCCAGTCGAGTGGGACATGTATCCCGAGAATCCTGGCTTTGTGGTGCTCGCAGACCCGGACGGAAACCGGTTCTGTGTGATTGACAAGGGCAACGAAGCTGGCTGACCCTGACGTGCGGATCGATCGGGACAATCCGCAGCGCGACGACGTCCAACAACTTCTCCGCGAACACCTCGACGAAATGTTCGCTACCTCCCCGCCGGAAAGCGTCCACGCGCTGGATGCCTCCGCACTTGCGGGACCGGGCATCACGTTCTGGACTGCCCGCACTAATGAGGACTCGCCTGGATCTGGCGCCCCGCTGGGACGCGGAACACTGCCAGAACCCGGAACACTGCTGGGATGCGGCGCGCTGAAGCGCCTGGACTCACCAAAAACAGCCGAGCTCAAATCCATGCGCACCGCGACGGCGGCCAGGGGCCGCGGCGTTGCTACCTTGATGCTCCTGCACATCGTGGACTGTGCCCGCGCCGAGCAGCTGGAGCGCATTTATCTTGAGACCGGAAGCGACGACTACTTCGCTCCGGCGCGGCGCCTCTACGCCCGGCACGGCTTCACCGAATGCCAGCCGTTCGCGAATTACACCCTGGATCCGAGCAGCGTGTTCATGGTGCTCGAGCTGTAGGAACACCACTGCAGGAAAGTTTTACCTCACCGAAACGCAGAACCCTATCCGCAAACAAAATTGCAGAGTACATTGGATGCAATTGCACTTGCAGAGTGATCTGCGTTACAGGATGGGTATGCCGTGAACACCAACGCTGTCGAAGCGAACGTCGACGCAGACGATTCCGTCGCCTCCACCAGCCACTCCCCCGGCTGGCTTGGCGACGCACTCCCCGATGTGACCCTCACTAAATCCCAGAGTCGCGTGGTGGAGGTCATCACCCGCAACCCACAACTGTCGTCCTACGCGGATATTGCTGAGATTGCCCAGCGCGCCGATGTCAACAACTCCACGGTGGTTCGAACCGCCCAGCACCTGGGCTACCGGGGCTGGCCCGATCTGCAGCGCGAACTGCGCTCCCGCTACCTGGTGATGATCTCCACCGAAGACACCCTGACCGAGCACGGCGAGCACCACAGCCCCCTTCGCGAAGCCCTCACGCACGACATCGAAAACCTTCGCCTCACGCTGGAATCCAACACCACGGACGACGCCGAGGCAGCCATTGCCGCCCTGGCGGCTGCCAAGTCAATCACCGTCGTCGGGATTGGTTCGTTTGCCTCGCCCGCAGGCGTTATGGCCCACCTGGGTTCCACCATGGGCTACCCCATCGCGTTGGAAAACCGGGCCGGCGTCCACCTGGCCTCCACCACCAACAGCCTGGGTGAGGGGGACGTCATGGTGGTCATCAACATGTGGCGCTCCGTCCGGCACATCATTGTGGCCGCCGAAGCCGCCAAGGCCGCAGGCGCCACCATCATCGCCATCAGCGACCTGCGCCGCGGCCGGCTGGCAACCGCCGCCGACCACCTCCTGGTGGTCGCGTCCGAGGGACTCTCCTTCTTCCAGTCCGTGACGGCAGCCACCTCCTTGGTCTACGGGTTGCTCGCCGGCATGGAGGCAGCCCACCCAGAACGCAGCCGGGCAACCATCCGACGCACCCAGCAGCTCTGGAAAGACCTGGACGTCTACCTCGACTGACCATCGGCTGAATCCACACCAGCCCCTCTGACCCATCATCCCGGCACACTCAGGAGCACCCGAGACATGAACGAGCCACAAAACAACCAAATTGCCGTCATTGGCCTTGGCGCCATGGGCGGAGCGATGGCCGCCACCCTGCACCGGTGCGGCTGGGACGTGACGGGCTTCGACCCCTCCGACGCCGCCAGGACAGCAGCAGCGGAAACCGGCATCAGCGTGACCGACAGTCTGGCCAACCTTGCCGGCATTCCCTACGCAGTCCTCTCCCTGCCCGCAGCCAGCATTGTCGAAATCACCGTGCCGCACCTGCTTGCCAGCCCCGGCACCATCGCCATCATCGACACCACCACCTCCGAGCCAGCCACGAGCCAACGAATGGCAGAGCTTGCCGAGGCCCACGGCGCCGCCTTCATAGACGCGCCCGTCTCAGGGGGCCGCGATGGTGCAGCCACCGGGAAACTCAGTGCTTTCGTCGGGGCGAGCGACGCCGCCCTGACCGCCGCTGAACCCGTCCTGCTCGCTCTCACGGGCGGGAACTTTAGCCATATCGGCGGCCCCGGCAGTGGCAATGTGGTGAAACTCCTGAATAACGTCCTCGCAGCCGCCAACCTCGCCTCCGTGGGGGAAGCCCTGGCCGTCGCGAAAGCCTACGGAATCGAACCGGGTACTGCGGCCGCAAGCATCAGCGGGGCCTCCGGCGGCAGCAAAGTGTCGGCGGCCATGTACCCCACCTGGATCCTGAACGGCAGCCACGATTCCGGCTTCTCCATGGGCCTTATGGCTCGTGACGCAGCCCTGGCCGTGGCCATTGCCGGCCAGGTCGGCGAGAAGCCAGCGCTTTTGGCTGCCGTGGCCCAACAGTGGCAGGACGCCTTCGCTGTCCTGGGCCCACGCGCAGACTTCACCGAAATTGCCCGCACCGTAGCCCCTGCGATCACGCCGGCGGGCGCACCCAGCTCCACTCCTGCGACTGAAGGATCAACGCCTTGAGCATCACCACCGCACCAACATCCTCGTCCGCGGCCACCGCCGGGACGGTCCTGGACGCTGCCTTCCCATCCGGACTCGGCGCCTTCATTGATGGCCGCGTCGCCACGGGTAGCGGCGAATCCATCACCCTCACCGCGGCAGCCACTGGCGAGGCCTTTGCCAGCTACGCCGATCCCGGTGCTGAGGGCGCAGATGCGATCCTTGCCAGTTCTACTGCTGGCGCTGCCGTCTGGGGCGCCCTGAACGGGTTCGAAAGGGCGGCGATCCTGCGCAACGTCAGCCGCGCCGTCGAACGCCACGCGGAAGAACTGGCCATCCTCGAATCCGCTACCACGGGCAAACCCATCCGGGACGCCCGCGCCGAGGCGGCCAAGGTGGCTGAAATGTTCGGCTACTACTCCGGCTGGGCGGACAAGCTCACGGGGCAGACCATCCCCGTGCCCGGCAACTGGCACACCTACACGGAGCGCGTGCCGTGGGGAGTCGTTGTAGCCATCACACCGTGGAACGCCCCCCTCTTCACCGCCGGCTGGAACTCCGCGGCACCACTCGCAGCCGGCAACGCCGTCATCATCAAACCCAGCGAATTCACCCCGGCTTCCTCGGTCCGGCTAGCCCAGATCGCGCACGAAGCAGGCCTGCCGGCGGGCGTCTTCAACGTCGCTGCCGGGCTGGGACAGACGGTGGGCGCGGCCCTCACCACTGATCCGCGCGTCGGGAAAATCAGCTTCATCGGCTCCGTTCCCACTGGCCGCCGGGTTGCCGTTGCGGCGGCGGGGGCCGGAATTCCGGCGTTGCTGGAGCTCGGCGGCAAAAGCGCCAACATCGTCTTCGCTGACGCCGATCTTGAGCGGGCAGCGGAAGGTGCCATCTCGGCGATTTTCTCGGGCGCCGGGCAGTCGTGCGTGGCAGGATCGCGGCTGCTGGTCCAGCGCAGCGTGCACGCGGAATTCGTGGAAATGGTCGCCGCAAAAGCCGCCCTGCTGCGGGTGGGCGATCCCCTGAGCGCGGATACCGAGGTGGGCCCCATCATCACGGCGCAGCAATTCTCGATAGTCACCGATCTGATCACTGCCGGAATGGACGACGGCGGCAGGCGGCTGACCGGGGCCACGTTGCCGGCGTCGTTGACCGGCTCAGCCCTGAGCGGCGGTCATTGGGTGATGCCCACCCTGCTGGACGGTGTGACCCCCGCCAACCGGCTCGAAACCACAGAGGTATTCGGCCCAGTGGTGGGCGCCGATGCGTTCGATACCGAGGCCGAGGCCATCGCCCGAGCCAACAACACCTCCTTCGGCCTGGCTGGTGCGGTGTGGACGTCGGACGTGTCAAGGGCTCATCATGTGGCCCGCGAGGTGAAGGCCGGAACCTTCTGGATCAACGCTTACAAGACCATCCACGTGGCAGTCCCGTTTGGCGGCTTCGGCGATTCCGGCCATGGCCGCTCCTCTGGCCCCGGCGTCCTGGACGAATACACCCAGGCCAAGGCCATCTGGGTACCTACCCGTGCGGCAGGTTCCCCCTTCCCTTCGCTGTCCTACTAGGAGAATCATGGAAACCCCAGACATCACCGCAGCGGCCGGTGGGCTCCGCACTTTGCTGGCAGCCGGCGTCGAACGCTGGAAACCACAGGTGGAAGAGATGGCCAGGAACATCCACGGCTACCAGGAGGTCTCCTTCGCGGAGGTCCGCTCTGCTGAAGCAATCGCGGCCCTGCTGGAAAGCGGTGGCTTCGAGGTGGAGCGCGGCACCAGCGAACTGCCCACAGCCTTTTCGGCGAGCACCGGGACGGGCAGCCTCACCGTGGCCCTGTGCGTCGAATACGATGCGCTGCCGGGAATCGGGCATGCCTGCGGACACAACCTGATCGCCGGCGCATCGGTGGCAGCAGCCTTGGCCCTCGCACCCTTCGTTGACGACCTGGGTATCACCCTCAAGGCCATCGGAACCCCCGCGGAGGAGCACGGCGGCGGCAAGGCGCTCATGCTTGAGCGGGGCGCGTTCGACGGCGTGGGGCTGGCCCTGATGGTCCATCCAGTTCAGGACGGGTTGACGTACAACCCAACGGGCACCAGCGCGCAGGCGGTGGGCAGGTACCGGGCAACATTCACCGGCAAGGCGGCACACGCAGCGGCGGCTCCACATCAGGGCGTCAATGCGGCGGACGCTGCAGTGCTCAGCCAGGTGGCCATTGGGCTGCTCCGTCAGCAGATTCCCGGCGATCACCGGATTGCGTGCTACGTGGCCGAGGCCGGCCAGGTTACCAACATCATCCCGGAAAAAGCAGTGGTGGAGTTTGAATGCAGGGCGTTCACCCTGCCCGAATTTGAGGCGCTGCTGGTCAGGGTTCGGCGTTGCTTCGAAGGCGCTGCACTAGCCACCGGGACCACGTTGGAGTTCCAGGACAGCGAGCCGCTCTACGAACCACTGCTGCAGGACGACGATCTCGCATCCTACTGGACCGACGCCATGGACGTCTTGGGCAAAGACACGTCGCCGGCCGCAGGGCTCAGCGGTGGGTCCACCGACATGGGCAACATTTCCCAGGTCATCCCCTCCTTGCACCCGTGGTTGAGCATTCCCGGAGCCGACGTGCCCATCCACTCGCACGCATTCGCCGCCTTGGCTGACACTCCTCAGGCCTACGAGGTGATGTTCGAGGGCGGGACCGCGCTGGCCTGGACCATTGCCGCAGCTACCTCCAGCCCCACCCAACGAGACCGTTTCACTCAAGCCGCCTACCGCCGTCGTACCCTCACCCAGGAGAGCGCATCATGAGCACTACCAAAACAGCCCGGCTCCAAACAGCCGGCCCCAAGTTGACGCTGCCCATCGCGGCGCTGGCCTTTGTGATCGCGCTGATTGTCCAGTTCATTGGGCAGGCGAAGATTGATGTGGGGATCGGTTCCATCATTATTTTCCCCATGGTGTGGGGGCTGATCCTCGGCCTGCTCATTTCTGTGCAGAAATTCAAGCCGCTGGGGCTGGATCTGCAGCGGGTTGCGACTGCGCTGGTAGGCGTGGCCGTGCTGCTGCTGGTTGCGCGGCTTGCGTTCAACATTGGCCCCAGCCTGCCGAGCCTGCTGAAGGCGGGTCCGGCGCTCCTGCTGCAGGAAGTGGGGCACCTTCTCGGCACCATTGTGCTGGCACTTCCGCTGGCTGTCCTGCTCCGGATGGGGAAGGCGACGGTGGGTGCGACGTTCTCGCTGGACCGTGAGCCGTCCTTCGCCATGGTGTCGGAGAAATACGGACCGAACTCGGACCAGTACCGCGGCGTCCTGGCCATGTACGTCTTTGGCACGCTTTTCGGCGCCGTGTTCATCACGCTTTTGACCTCGCTGGTGTCCAACTGGAAGATCTTCGATCCGCTGGCCCTGGCGATGGGCGCCGGAGTGGGATCCGGGTCGATGATGGCGGCCTCGGCGGCCAGTATCGTCGCCGCCTACCCCGCTGACCAGGAAGCGATCCTGGGCATGGCTGCTGTCTCCAACCTGATCACCACGGTGCTGGGCGTTTACGTCGGAATCTACCTCGCATTGCCCATGGCGGACCGGTTCTACAAGTTCCTGACCCGGAAACAGGAATCACGGCAGCTGGTAGCGTCCGGCGCGGCTGTTGCTCCCGAGCGTAGCGCAGCGGATGGTGAGCGTGATGCTGTGCAGGCCGAGGAAAACCGGCTCTTCCGCGAACAGGTTGCGGAGTCGTCAGCGCCGATCACGCTGCCCATGTGGCTCTCGCTGTCCGTGCTCACGGTGCTGGGTATTGGCACCGCGTCTGTCGCGGCGAAGGGGTTCAGCCTGTCGATTGTGTTGGGGTACGCGATCATGCTGGCGCTCGTCCTGTTGGGACTTGGGTTGGCGAAGGTCACACGGAAGATCTCGGCGATCGTGTTCATCACCACCATCGGTGCCTACATTTCCAGCCCGTGGTTCTTCGGCGCGGAGGCGCTCAACGGGGCTGTCAAGACTGTTGATTTCCTCTCCATTGCCACCGTGATGCTCACCCTGGCCGGCCTGTCCCTGGGGAAGGACATTCCCTTGTTGAAGAACATCGGTTGGAAGATCATTCCGGTGGGGCTGGTCGCCATTACGGCGTCCTTCCTGCTGTCCACGGTCATTGCCGAGTTCGCTTTGGGGCTCTGGCACTAGCCTTCCTGGCGCCACCCGCCAGCGCGGGGTCGCGTCCATCCTCTTGTGGAGGGACGCGGCCCCGCTTTCTTTGTTGGTTGTCGCGGTGAATTTGGTTGTCCGGGTCTGTCCACTTTGCCGCTCTGCCGGGGTACCCAGGCCGTGGGCGCGTCAGTAAAATGAGGCAGATGACGGAGCACGAACCGGCGCAGTCCGGGGCCGCGGAGTCTTCAGGCCTTGCCAATCCCGACGCCGTCGACACCTCTTTGCGCAGCGCAGCCCAACGGTCCCGGACCTTTACCGGGATCTTGGTCAATACCGCACTGGCCAATGTCACCACCAGCTATCTGTGGTTTGCGCTGACATTCTGGGTTTATTTGGAAACCCGCAACGTGATCTCCACGGGCGTGATCGGCGGCGCATACATGCTCCTCATTGCCGTCTCGAGCATCAGTTTTGGGACGTTCGTGGACCGGTACCGCAAACTGGCGATCATGCGCTTCGCTGCCGCCTTCACGTTGGTCATGTTTGTCCTGGCAGGCGTGATGTTCCTGCTGACCCCCGGCGATGCCCTCCTTGACCTGACGCAACCCTGGTTCTGGATCTTTGCCATCATCATCCTCACAGGCGCAGTGGTAGAAAACATGCGCAACGTTGCCTTGTCCACCACCGTCACCATCCTGATCGATGCGGATAAACGTGCCAACGCCAACGGCCTGGTGGGCATGGTCCAAGGACTCGCATTCATCGTAACGTCGGTACTCTCCGGGCTATCCGTGGGGCTGTTGGGCATGGGCTGGACGGTGCTGGTAGCAATCGTGCTCACGGCGATCGCCTTTGCCCACCTGCTGACGCTGCAGATGCCTGAGGAAGTGCAGGTAGCCGCCAGCGACGCGCACGGCGCGTTTGACCTGCGCGGTTCGATCGCGGCAGTCCTGGCCATAACAGGCCTGTTCGCACTGATCCTCTTCAGCACGTTCAATAACTTCATTGGCGGCGTCTACATGGCCCTCATGGACCCCTACGGGCTGGAGATGTTCCCGGTTGAGATCTGGGGTGCCGTCTTTGCCCTGTGCTCCACGGGATTCATCATCGGTGGCGCGTTGATCGGAAAATTTGGGCTGGGCAAGAACCCGCTGCGCACGCTGCTGCTTGCCGTTGCGGCCATGGGTGTTCTGGGCTCCATCTTCACCCTCCGCGAATGGCCATGGCTGTACATCGTTGGAATCTGGCTCTACCTGGTGCTGGTTCCTTTTGCGGAAGCCGCCGAGCAGACAGTCATCCAACAAGTGGTCCCGTTATCCCGCCAAGGCCGCGTGTTCGGTTTTGCCATGGCCATAGAGTCCGCCGCAGCACCGATCACGGCTTTCCTCATTGCGCCCGTTGCCGAATTCTGGATCATTCCCTGGGCACGATCCAGCGACGGCGCCGCCCAACTGGCGCCGCTGTTGGGCGAGGGCACATCCCGTGGGATAGCGCTGGTCTTTTTGGTGGCCGGCATCATCATGATTGTTGCCGCCCTCTTGGCATTCCTGACGCCCGTCTACCGCCGCGTTTCGGCCACCTATTCGACCACGACCACCGAAGCTGGCAGTGCAGCCCAGGCGGCGGACGAGGTAGCGGAGTCGTAGCCCTGTGGACGAGGGCCTGAGCTGCTATGGCGGGAGCCCCAATTCGCCACGATGCCAGTGATGGTGGGACGGGGCGCTACGGCGTTGAAGCGCAAACCCTTGAGCCCGTACCTGAAGGCCGAATTCTTGGTCATCCCGACGACGGCTGGGGATGTTCCGCGGTTGGGGGCACCGTTATTCGGTAGGAGTACAGTTCTGAGATATGACACTCATTTCAAGTACAGGCTTCGCCCATGTCCGCCTAACAGTCACTGACATCCGTCGATCCAAGGACTTCTACGACCGTCTTTTCGGATGGCAAGTGGCGGTGGACAGCTCCGAGCAGGCCGATGAACCGGGTGTGCGGCAATCGCCTGAAAAGTTCTTTGGAGGCGTGGTCTACCAGACGCCTCAGGGCACATTGTTTGGACTACGCCCGGTGGGTGCCGAGGTGTTCAACCCTGACGTCACGGGCTTGGATCATGTGAGCTTCGCAGTCGAATCCCGGGCCGCGCTTGAAAAGGCCGCCGCCGATTTAGACAACGCCGGGATCAAACACGGCGAGGTCATCGATCTGGCCGATGCTGGGATTGCAATTCTGTCGTTCCAAGACCCTGACAACATCAACATCGAATTGACCGCACCGCTGGGCTAACGCAGCTCCGTACCCGTCCTTGCCAACCCCATCGGCCCTAAACGCAGAGCATTTCGCGCTGGCCACCGATTGGGGTTTCGCTCAATGCTCACGGTCATAAGCCGAGGTGAGCAGTGAGGGCGATTTCTAGGGGGCTGAGGCGCTTGTTTGCCCGCGTCTTGGCCCGCTTGTCTGCTCGTTTGCTGGCTTGTTTCTGACTTTGGGATCCACTCTGCCGGGCCGAATCTGAAGACAGCCGCTCGACAGGCAGGGCATTGGCTGGCCGGTGCAGGTCTTTCAGTGAGGACAAAACCACTCGTCGCTGGGACTTGTCGTGCACGATCCAGGACACTGTCCCTGGAACCTGCCGATGTGCCGAAGCCCGCACCACCTCGGCCGCCGGATCCACCGGTTCCAGCGAGTTCAATTCCGGTAGCACGTTCGGTTCCTGTGCTCCTACGAACTCGGTGAGGACGTCTGGTGGGAGGTGGGTGGGTTCCCGTTCGGGTGGTTCTGCTGGGTAGTACCTCCCGCTCGGGGATGTCCATCCTGGTGAGGTGTCCTTCGTCGCCCCGGTGGGGGTCCACGTCGATTGGTGCTTCAGCCGGTGGTGCTTCGGGCAGACCTGTCCCAGATTACGGACCCCGGTCCCGCCGCCGTCAGCCCACGCGGTCAGGTGATCGTTCTCGTTATCCAGGCACTGATTACTGCACCCCGGGAAAGTACACCCACCATCACGTAACCGGATCCACCGCTTCAGTCCTTCCGATAACCGGTACCTCGTCCTGCCCAATTCCAACGGCACCCCATCGCGGGGATCGACCAACACCCTGTACAACGACTGCGCCCCATCAGCAACCAACCGCCGTGCCACCGATGCTGGCACCGGACCAAACCCATCGACCTCACCCGGTTCATCCGTGAGCCCCAACAACGAGAACACCGGCACCGTCACCAACACCTCAGCCCGCACCCCCGCGCCGAACCCCGCATCGGTGCCCAGGTGGTGACCTGGGCTGTTGAGGAGGAGCCCGGCCGCGACATCAGCCCGTAGCTGCGTCAACGTCCGGTCCTCATTGGGGCCTTGTAACCCCCGGGCCAGTGCCGTGGTCTTGTTCCACACCGCACACGCCGTGTCCCCCGGCAAGTACAACGACAGCCAGCCCATCCCGTCCCGATCAGGACAGAACTCCACCCTTCGATCCGCCACACCCTTCACATGCCGGGCCTCCAACGACTCCGGATGATGCCGCTCCCGCCACCCCCGCACCTTCCGACGGAACCGCGACACCACCACA
>NZ_UXAU01000029.1 GCF_900609065.1 Arthrobacter ulcerisalmonis
AGCTCCGGGAGGGCTACGCGTCCTTGAGCTTCTGGAAGGCGTCCAGGGCCCGCTCGCGGGACTCAGGCAGGGCCACCAGGGGTTCCGGGTAGCCATCGACACCCAGTAGTCCCCACGGTTCATGGATGGCTTTGTTGTCCAGCTCGGCCAACTCGGGGATGAACTCGCGGAGGTACTTCCCGGCGGCATCAAACTTTTTGCTCTGGGTGACGGGGTTGAAGATCCGGTAGTAGGGCGAGGCATCGGCACCTGAGCCTGCCACCCACTGCCAGTTCGCCGGATTGCTCGCGGAATCGGCGTCCACCAAGGTGTCCCAAAACCAGGCTTCGCCCACGCGCCAGTCGGTCAGCATGTTCTTGATCAGGAACGACGCCGCCGCCATTCGTACGCGGTTATGCATCCACCCGGTCTGCCACAGTTGGCGCATGCCGGCATCCACGAACGGGTAGCCCGTGCGCCCTTGCTGCCAGGCGTCCAGTTCGCTGGCCGTGGGGGATTCCCATGCGAACCGGTCAAACTCGGGCCGGACGTTCTTGGTAGCCAGATCGGGGTTCGTATAGAGGAGGTGCCAGCAGAATTCGCGCCAGCCAAGTTCTGAACGGTAGATCCCGACGTCGGCCGGAACCTGGTGCGGGTATCGGTTCCGGATCTCGCGCCAGACCCGAAACGGGCTGACCTCGCCAAACCGAAGATACGGTGAGAGTCTGCTGGTCCCTTCCGTGCCCGGGATGTTCCGACCCGTGCCGTAGTCATCGGCCGGTCCGTCGAGAAAATCGCCGAGCCGCTGGGCCGCACCTTCCTCGCCAGGCTTCCAGGTCTCACCCAACCCGCCGCTCCAATCGGGGGAGGAGGGGAGGAGCCGCCAGCTGCTGAGGGTTTCGCTCGCCGGCAGGCCTCGACCGGACGGTGCCGGTGCTGGCAGGGATTCCGGTGCCGCCAGCGGTTCGCGGACGTCCTCTCCCGCCAGGCAGGCGCGCCAGAAGGGCGTGTAGACCTTGTACGGTCCGCCGGCGCCAGTGCGGATTGTCCATGGTTCGAAGAGAAGATTGGCCTGGAAGCTGGACGCCTCGATGTCATTCTCTCCGGCCCACGCTTTGAGGTCTGCATCCACCGTGCGCTCAGGCAGCCCATAGCGGCGATTCCAGAACAGATGGCCGGCGTGGGTCTGTGTTGCCAGCTGGCGGATGACGTCGCCTGCAGGTCCGCGGCGCAGCACCAGCCGGGAGCCACGTGCTTCAAGCGAGGTGGCCAGCGCGGTCAGCGAGTGATGCAGCCACCATTTCACGGCGCCTCCGAGCGGCCGGATTCCGGCTGACTCTTCGTCCAGGACGTACACCACGGTCAGTGGGAGGCCCAGCGTCTCAGCGGCGGTGAGTGCAGGATTATCGTCAAGGCGGAGATCATCGCGCAGCCAGACGAGGGAAGTCTTGTCAGTTGAAGCCATGCCTCCACGCTACACACCCGGGCAGCAAGAAAGCCGGGACGAATCGTCCCGGCTTTCTTGGGGGTTGCTGAGCGCTCAGCGGGTGCGGATCAGAGCTTGTCGAACTCTGCTTCGTCCAGGGTGGAACCGGACGCAGCACCGTTGCCGGCACCCAGGGCAGGAGTGGACCCGCCGGACTTTAATGCAGCCAAGCGGGCCTCGATCTCGGTTTGCTCGCCAAGATCTTCGAGCTGGTTGAACTGGGCGTCGAGGCTGGAAGCGGACAGTTCCTGCTGGCCGCGGACCTTGGCCTCTTCCCGGCGGATTTTCTCCTCGAAGCGGCCAACCTCGCTGGTGGGATCCATGAAGTCGATGCTCTTGATGGCGTCGTGGACCTGGGACTGGGCAGCGGCCGTCTTGGAGCGGGCCACCAGTTCGTTGCGCTTGCTGGTGAGCTCGTTGAGCTTGCCCTTCATCTGGTCCAGGCCGGTCTTGAGCTTGTCCACCACTTCACGTTGCGAGGTGATGCTGGGCTCGGCGCTCTTGGCTTCGTTCTCGGCTGACATCTGGCGTTGCAGGGCAACCTTGGCGAGATTGTCGAACTTCTGGGCATCGGCGGAGTTCCCACCCGAACGGTACTCATCCGCCTTGCGGGATGCTGCCAAGGCCTTGGTGCCCCAGTCGCGGGCGTTCTTGACGTCCTCGTTGTAGTCGTCCTCGGTCATGCGCAGGTTGCCGATGGTCTGGGCTACTGCCGACTCGGCTTCGGCGATGTTGTTGGTGTAGTCACGGACCATTTGGTCCAGCATCTTCTGCGGATCCTCGGCGTTGTCCAAAAGCGTGTTGATGTTGGCCTTCGCCAACTGCGCGATTCGACCGAAAATGGACTGCTTAACCATGGTGATACCTTTCGTCCTGCTCTGTATTGGCCACTGAAGTCCGCACC
Source organism: Arthrobacter ulcerisalmonis (assembly GCF_900609065.1). Classification (GTDB taxonomy): domain Bacteria; phylum Actinomycetota; class Actinomycetes; order Actinomycetales; family Micrococcaceae; genus Arthrobacter; species Arthrobacter ulcerisalmonis. Next base: position 2,370 of record NZ_UXAU01000029.1, read on the forward strand.
CAGTGGTGTACTGCTGGCGTTGCACGGATCGTCCCGGTCAACGCGTGGGTTGGAAAAGCCTAGAAGTCGCCACCGCCGCCGGAGTCGCCGCCCCAGCCGCCGCCGTCTCCGCCACCGAAGCCGCCGCCGTCGTCGAAACCTCCGCCGCCGCCATCGCCGTGGCCGCCGCCCCAACCGCCGCCACCGCCGCCGTTGAGGATCGAGTTGATCAGGATGCCGCCCAGGATGGCGCCGCCAAGGCCACCACCGCCGCCCCCGCCACCAAACATGCCGCCCCGGCCGTCGCCTTGGCCGCCGCCGTCGAACTGGTTCACGTCAGACTGCGCCAACTGTGCTGCCTGGGCCGCAAGTGCATGGGCCTGCTGGGCATAGGTGAGGGCAGTGACTGGATCGGTGCGCGAGATGGACAAGGCGTAGTCAAGGTTGCGCTGCGACTCGGCCAACCGCGTCCGCGCCTCAGTCCCTACGCCACCTCGGCGGGCTGTGATGTAGTCGGACGTGGCGCTGATCTGCGCCTGCGCCGACATGATGCTTTGCTGCAGCGACGCCTGCGCACGGCGAGCCTGCTCCTGCTGATCACGGATCCCGGTCAGGGACTGGTCCAAGGACTGGTGCGCGGTCTCAACCCGCTGCAGGGTGGCGATGGGGTCGATCTTGCCACCCTGAATCTCTGCCTTGACCTGCGACAACGCCGACTCAACCGCGGCCACGGGGCCGGCAAGTTCGGGGTGCGTGCCAGCGGCGATCATGGCCCGAGCCTGGGCCAGATCCTGGGAGGTGTCCACCACTGCCGCTTCGAGACTGTTGTGGGCGTCGTCCAAGGTGGTGGAAACCTTGTTGATGGCATCCAGCAGAACGTTCGTCTGGTGCAGGCTTTCCTCTGCGGCACGCACCGCGACTGCTGCCATGCTGCCTTCGCCGGCAGTCAACTTCTCCTGGGCCGCAGCGGAGGCGTTCTGGACGAACGCCAGGCGCTCCTTGGCCTGCAGGATGTTATCCGAGACTTGGGTCAGGGCGGATTCCGCGTACTTGGCGCGGAGCGTGGTCAAGGACTGCTCGGCACTGACGATCTTGGCGTCTGCTTCGGCAGCGCCGGAATTGACCGCAGCAATGGCCGCGGGCGCGTTCTTCTCCAGCTCGCGGAGCGAATCGAAATCGGCCTTCTGCTCCTGCAGCGAGGCCAACGCGGCCTCGGACCGGCGGATGATCTCGCCGAGCCAGGTCCGCTGCTGTTCCTCGGTATCCGGAATGTGGTCATCCAGCTGCTGCTGGAGCTTGAACGATTCGCTCATGTGCGCCTTGGCCTCGGCGAGTGCCGTGCTGAAATTGCCCACCGCGGAATCGCCGTACTGTGCCTCGGCGAACCCGAGCTCCTGCTCGCTGGTCTTGATGGAGTCATCGGCTTCGATCAGCAAAGAACCGCTCTTGCGGCGGAGTTCCTCGACACTGAGCCCGGCGAGGGGGTCCAGTTCTGCACCTTGCGGTCCGTAGCTGCCGGAAGCTGCCTGGCCGGCCTTCTTGCGACGGTTGCGCAGGAACAGGAACGTCCCCGCTCCGCCCACGGCCACGACGCCGGCGCCCACCAGGACCGCCGTTCCAGCACCGTTTTCGGATGGCAGGGTGCCGTTGCCGCCGCCCGCTGCATCGCCGATAGCCGTAGCGGCATTGATCGCTGCCTGTGCGTAGTTGCCATTGCTCAGCTGGGGGCCGATAGCGCTGCTCTTGATGTTGTCCACCTGGGTGGTGGTCAACTTGCTGCCACCCTTGTTCAGGATGTACTGCTTCGAATCGGTGGCCACAGCGAAAATTACCGCGTTGGACCCAAGGCTGGCTTTCTGCGCCACCGCGTCTGTCCAAGCCTCGCGGTCCGTGGGATCCTCAAACTTCTTCACCGTCACCACGTGCAGAACCATGGCGTGCTCGGTGCCAAGCTTCTTGATGGCCGCCTCAACGTCTGATTTCTGGCTGCCCAGGACGCCTGCCGAGTCCACGATCTTGGTGGCAGGGTCCAGTGTGACCGGCGGTTCAGCCCAGGCCGCGCCAGCCGGTAGGGCCAGGAGGCCGGCGAGGCCAACCCCAGCAAGTATTCGGATGATCTTTGACCGCATGTGCAACCCTTCAGCACGCCTGACACCAATTCGGGACGAATCAGTCGAATCCCACAGCGCCCCCACGCTAGATGTGAAGCCGCAGGTCGCTGTGGCACTCCAATGTGATTCTATGGTGCACCCCGCGACTCGTCCATGACGGCGAATATGCCACCAGCGAAACGGGGAACTAACGGGAAAAGTCAGCCTCGTTACGGCATTCAGCAAGCTCACAGCAAACATCCCAGCTTGTTCCAGCCATGGAGTCCATAGTTAATGCAGACGAGGATGAAAGGAAGTCCCATGACTGAGAACCACACTCCCGGAACGGAGCCCGAGGACGGCCGCGAGAGCCGCCCCAACGCTTGGCAGCAGGATTCCACGCAGTCAACCGGCGATTCCGCGGAGGCTCGGCATGAGGACGACGGCGGCGCGACCGCGGGTGCAGACCCGCAGGACCAGCAATCGACCCCAGGTGAGCCGTTGAACCCGGGCGAGCAGGCCAACTTTGGCGGGCCATCGACCCCAGGTCAGTCGGCCAACCCCACAGAGCGGATCGACAGGACTGCCGATCAGGGGCACACCCAGGAGATCCCGGGCGCCGCACGGCCGGGTTACCCGCAGCACCAGCCGTTCTATGGCCAGCAGCCCGGACAGGGCCAGCAGGGCTACAGCCAGCCCCAACAGCACGGCCAGCAACACCAGAGCTATAGCCAGGGCCAGCAGCATGGCCAAGCCCAGTACGGCTACGGTGCCGCAGCCAGCGCTGCCGCGGGGTCCGTGGCGACAGCACCCAATCCCAAGGACGCACCGCGCCGCAAGGCGACCTTCGGCGTCGGGACCCTGGTGGCCTGCATCCTGGCGGCCGGGTTGGTGGGCGGCGGCGTGGCTACCGTGGGATCGGGGCAGCTGTTTGGCGCTGCCGGTTCAACGTCCACATCCAGCAGCAACAGCCAGCCGGGAACGGTGATCGTCAACAACAAGGACAACGTCAACGCCATCACGGCCGCAGCGTTGAAGGCCTCACCCAGTGTGGTCACCATCAGCGCCACCAGCGGAACGTCCGGGGGGACCGGCTCCGGCATCGTCCTTGACGACCAGGGACACATCCTGACCAACACGCACGTGGTCACCCTGGACGGGGCCACGGCCAATGCCAGCCTCGAGGTCCAGACCAGCGACGGTAAGGTCCTCACAGCCAAGCTCATCGGCACCGACCCGCTCTCCGACCTCGCGGTCATCCAGGTGGATGCCAGTGCTGGCCTCACACCAGCGACCCTGGGCGACTCCGGCAAGCTCAACGTCGGTGACACGGCCATCGCCATCGGCTCCCCGTTGGGCCTGAACGGAACGGTCACCGACGGTATCGTGTCCACCCTGAACCGGACCATCAGCGTGGCCTCCTCCGCAGCGCCGAACGAGGGCGACAACACCGAGGGCGGGAGCGAGGGTGGCTTCCAGTTCGCCCCTCCAGGTGGCGGCCAGAGCCAGCAGACCGCTGACAAGGGCTCCATTGCCATCAACGTCATCCAGACGGACGCGGCCATCAACCCGGGCAACTCCGGCGGTGCCCTGGTCAACAGCAGCGGCGAGATCATCGGCGTCAACGTGGCTATTGCGTCGGCCGGTTCGGACTCATCGTCCACCACCGGTGGCAACATCGGCGTCGGCTTCAGCATCCCCATCAACCACGCCAAGCGGGTGGCGCAGGAGATCATCGACACCGGCAAGGCGACCCACGGACAGTTGGGTGTCAGCGTCAAGGCCAAGTCCGCCTCAAGTTCGTCCTCCGGTTTCTCGGTGGGCGCAGAGGTTGCCACGGTCGAGGCCAACTCGGCGGCAGGCAAGGCTGGCCTGAAGGTGGGCGACGTCATCACCAAGTTCAACGATTACTCGATCGGCGAACCGAACGAGCTGACGGCAGCCGTCCGCGAACAGGCAGCCAACGCCACGGTCAAGATCACCGTTCTCCGCAACGGCGCCGAGCAGACGTTCGACGTCACGCTGGGTGCGGCGGCAAGCTGACCACCACGGCGGGCCGGGCAACCAGGGCGGCCGCCCGGCACCGCAGCGATTGACGACGGCGGCGTTCCCCACCAAAGGGGGACGCCGCCGTCGTGCGTGCACCGGCACGTCCTGGCAGCCAGGAGCGCGCACCCCACCGGCGTAACCGAAGCAGGGAAGCCTGCCCTTGCATGTGGTTAGCTAGGAACAGCCCGGATGCCGGGCATCTGCGGCCAGTACCTCACCCGGGCTGGCTGTCCACGAGAATTGGAAGGCTGCGCTCACCACAGTGGAAGATACCTTGAAGATCGTCGTCCTGGTCAAGCATGTCCCGGACGCCCAGTTTGACCGTCACCTCACAGGGGCGGGGCACACCACGGACCGGGACGAAAGTATCCTGTCCGAGCTTGACGAATACGCTTTGGAAGCCGCGCTCCAGCTGATTGAAGCGCGGGGCGGCAGCAAAGCCGGTAACCAGGTCATTGCCCTCAGCATGGGGCCTGCAGCCGCCGTCAACGCCGTCAAGAAGTCGCTCCAGATCGGGGCCACCGAAGGCGTGCACCTGAGCGACGAAGCCCTGGCTGGCTCTGACGCCGCAGCCACCTCCCTGGCGCTCGCAGCAACGGTGCAGCATCTCGCCGCCAGCGGGCAGGTCGATCTGGTCCTGACGGGCATGGCGTCCACCGACGGCGAAACGTCCCTGGTGCCGGCGCAGCTGGCCGAGCGGTTGGGACTGCCCCAGGTCACGTTCGCGTCCTCGCTTGAGGTTGCCGGTGGCCGACTCACTGCACGCCGGGACGGCGATGCGTCCTCCGAGACCGTAGAAGCGGCCTTGCCGGCGGTGGTCTCGGTGACGGACCAGATCAACGAACCGCGGTACCCCAACTTCAAGGGCATCATCGCCGCCAAGCGCAAGAGCATCACCACGCTGTCCTTGGCCGATATTGGCGTTGATCCGTCACAGGTGGGCCGCGCAGGCTCGTGGACCAGCGTGGAGAGCGCGGCCGAGCGGCCGGCACGAACCGCTGGAACCATCATCACGGACCAGGGCGATGCCGGTATCAAGCTGGTGGAGTTCCTGGCCGCCCAGAAGCTGCTTTAAGAGGGATTGACGAACATGGCAAAAGTACTTGTATTCATCGATGCGCCCGGCGACGCCCTCAAGAAGGGCCACCTGGAGCTGCTGACGCTGGCCCGCTCACTCGGCGAGAGCGTCGTGGCCCTCAACGGCGAGCTTTCGGCTGCCGTCTCGGCGGCCTTTGGCGAGTATGGCGTGGCCTCGGTGCTCCGGCCGTCCGCCGCGGACCTTGACGATTACCTGGTAGCTCCCAAGGCTGCCTTTGTGGCTGCGGCAGCGCAGGGCAGTGATGCGCAGATCGTGCTGCTGGACAATTCTGCTGAAGGCCGGGAAATCGCGGCCCGGGCAGGCATCCGGCTGAGCGCAGGTGTCATCACGGACGCCGTGGCAGTGGACGCGGACGGCACGGCGCATAAGTCAGTCCTGGCCGGCTCCTACACCACCACCTGCAGGGCGACGACGGCGGTGGCTGTCATCACCGTCAAGGGCAACAATCTGGAGCCGGCGGCCGCAGCCGCGCCCACCACGCCTGAGGTCCTCACCGTGGAGCTCCCGGCGAGTGGCTCCTCTGCGGACGCCCGCATTACCGCACGGGTGCAGAAAGTTGCCAGCGGCCGGCCGGACCTGGCCGATGCCCGCATCGTGGTTGCCGGCGGCCGGGGCGTGGACGGCGATTTCAGCGCGGTTGAGGCGCTGGCGGACGCGTTGGGCGCTGCAGTAGGCGCCTCACGCGCAGCAACCGACGCCGGGTGGATCAGCCACGACGCGCAGGTGGGCCAGACGGGCAAGACCGTGTCACCGCAGCTCTATATCTCTGCAGGGATCTCCGGCGCAGTCCAGCAGAAGGCCGGCATGCAGACGGCCAAGGTGATTGTGGCGATCAACAAGGACGCTGAGTCGCCCGTTTTCGAGATTGCAGACCTCGGCATCATCGGGGACCTGTTCGATGTCCTGCCGCAGGCAACCGAAGAAATCAAACGACGTAAAGGCTGAGCTGTGATTCCATCCGCCACCAGCGGACAGAGCCCGTTCACCCCGGAACACCGGGTTGAACGGGTCCTCTGTTTTGCGGCCCATCCCGACGACATCGACTTCGGCGCCGCAGGCACCATCGCGGCGTGGACCGCGGCCGGCGTCGAGGTCAGCTACTGCATCATGACGGACGGCGATGCCGGTGGCTTCGATCCTGCCCATCGCCAGGACATCATCTCGTTGCGGGACGCCGAGCAGCGCCGGGCAGCAGGCCTGGTCGGTGTCAGCGACATCCACTACCTGCACCAGCGGGACGGCTACCTCGAGCCCTCCCACGAGGTGATCAAGGAGGTGGTGCGCCTCATCCGCCAGGTGCGTCCCGACGTCGTGCTGGCCATGCACCCGGAACGGAACTGGCAGCGCCTGCAGAAGAGCCACCCGGATCACCTGGCCGTGGGCGAGTCCGTCACGCGGGCCGTCTACCCGGCCGTGGAGAACCCGTTCGCGTATCCGGAACTTGAGGCAGCGGGCCTGGCTGCTTTCAAACTGCCCTGGCTCTGGCTGTACGCCGGCCCAACGGAACGCGAAAACCACTTTGTTGACGTCAGCGATCACGTCGATGCCAAGCTCGCGGCCATCCACGTGCACGTCAGCCAGCACCCCGACGCTGCAGCCATGGATGCCACCGTCCGCAACAACCTCCAGGACAATGCCACCCGTGCCGGTCTGGCTGCTGGACGTAGCGCGGAGGCTTTCCACGTGGTGATGGTGAACGGGCAGGGAACCATCGCAGGCTTCTGACCACATCGTTTCAGACAGAAATGCCCCGCCCACCAAAACCTTTTCAGGTTCGGTGGGCGGGGCGTTGTCTTTCTGGCGGAGGGGCTACCCTCAGGCTCCCAACGGTGCGGCAGCCACCACCGGGAAGGTGGGGGACTGCGAGCCGCCCACCGGTTCCACGGTGATACCAATGGCCGACGCGGTGGCGATGCCGTTGACGATTGCCGGCTTCGAAAGTGCCTCGGCGTCCATCAGGCCCTGGGACACTGCTGCGGAGCCATCCTTGGGGATCAGCCACATCTGGTAGACCTTGCCCGACGGCGGGGCCGGAACGTCCTTCATTTCGACGACCGCAGCGTTATGGGACGAGGAAATCCGGACAGTTGCCGTGCCGCCGCCGGTCACGTTTACCGATGCTTCGCGCATATCCGTTGCTCGTACCACCTGGTTCAGGGGGTCGTTTTGGTCGGCAATGTAGGAGCCGACGCCGACGCCGCCCAGTGCGATTGCAGCGGCTGCTGCAACACCGACCAGCCAACGCCTGGTTGCCGACGGTTTGCGCTCTGCACGCCGTTGCCTGGCCTGGGCAAGTTCGTCCAGGGGTTCGGGCGTAGGGGCAATGACGGACGGGACCACGGCGGGTGCCGTTTCCTGAGGCGGCAGGGACTCCTGGGCAGGAAGCTTGGCCATGATCCGGTCAAAGAGATCGACTGGTGGCTGTTCCTCCACCCGGAAAGTGAGGGCGAGGGTTTCCCGGGACTGGCGGACCCGCTCGTGGAAAGAGGCGCGTTCCGCGTCAGAAGCGGCGGCGACGTAAGCGTCTATTTCGCGGCGTTCCTCAGCCGTCACAGCGTCCAGTGCGTACAACTCAGCAAGGTCCATGGCACGGCCGGAGGCGAGATCGGTGGCGACTGTTTCGCCAAAGGATCCAGGGCGGCCGTTGCGGCCAGCGCTCGTGTCTGTCATGTCAACTCACCTCCAAGCAAGTCTTCAGGCGGATCAGTCCATCGCGGATGCGGGACTTAATGGTGGGGATAGCTGCGTTCAGGCGTTCGGCAACCTCGCGGTAGGTCAGCCCGCCGTAGTAGGCCAACCGGACCGATTCCTGTTGTGTCTCGGTCAGCGTTTCGAGGCACCGCACTACTGTTTCGGCTTCAAGCTTGCTGTCCACTTCAGCCGAAACGGTGTCGTGGTCAATGTCTTGGCTGGTGGCGCCATACTTTGCTTCGCGATCCGTGGCGGACTGCGTGGAGCGGACCCTGTCCACTGCCCTGCGGTGGGCGATGGTCATCAGCCACGAGAGCGGGCTGCCAGCCTGCGGATCAAACTTTGCCGCGCCCTGCCAGACCTGGATGAAAACTTCCTGGGTGGTGTCCTCACTGAGTTCGGGGTCAATCAAAACCCTACGGGCCATTCCGAAGACTCGGCGGGACGTGAGTTGGTAAAACTCTGCGAAGGCCTGCTGGCTCCCCTGCGCAATTTCAGCGAGCAGCAATGAGAGCCGCCGGCTAAGCTCTGCCGGCGAGTCTGCCACCGTCGCCGGTGACTCGGTATGTGGTGCATTCGGAGTTTCCATGTCTACCCAGCATAAGTCTCCTGGCGCTGATTCTTCGGCAGGGTTACTACGCTGGAGTCGCGAGGTCCGCGGACCTGCGTTCAGAAGTGTCACCTGCCGCTCCTCAAAGTCGCCGTGGAATGCTGTCGAGAGTAATTCGCCACAGTGGTGTCTTTGGATGGGTGGGCGGGAAAACATTTGCCCGGGGCTCACCCAGAACTACATTTTGGCGCCAGCAAATCCCTGCTGGCGCCAGGCTTCGTAAACCGCGATTGAGGCAGCGTTGGCCAGGTTGAGTGAACGCAGGGCCGGGAGCATGGGAAGCCGCACCGTGGCCGTGACGTGCGGGTCCGATTTCATTTCGGCCGGCAGGCCAGTTGACTCGCGTCCAAAGAGCAGGACATCGCCGGGCTGGTAAGCAATGTCCGTATAGCTGGTTGACCCGTCCGAGGTGAACGCATAGACCCGTTCGGGTTCAAGGTGTTCCCACGCCGCCTCGATGGTGCGATGGACTTTGAGGACTGCCAGGTCGTGATAATCGAGCCCCGCCCGCCGTAGCTTGGCGTCCGAAAAGTCGAAGCCGAGGGGCTCCACCACGTGGAGTTGAGCACCGGTGATAGCGGCCAAGCGGATGGCGTTGCCCGTATTGCCGGGAATTTCAGGTTCATGGAAGAGGATGCGGAACACCCGTCCATTCTAGCGACGCGTCAGTGCATGCCGCGCAGCAGCCGGGCGAGGACAGGGACGTTGACGGTGTTAGGCGCGGGACCGGACACCAGGAATTCCTTGAGGCCGCGCACCATGTTGGCCGCATTGACAATCTGGACGCTCTCCAGGGCTCCGGCCGAGCGGCGGTGATGATCGATTACCGGTTCGTGCAGGTTGCCACCGGGACTGTGGATGACGGTCCAGCCGGTCACGTTGAGTTCCGGGAAAATGTCCTGCATGGCACGCACCACGTGGCCCAGCTGAGGGGGCGCAATGGACCTGCCACCGTGGTTGAGGGTCTGGCCGTCCCACGCGTAGGCGCCCTTGGGCAGCAGCATGGAGCCGATCAGGGCCAGCCGATAACCGGAAAGCAGCGCGTGGTCGATGTGGCTGTTGTCAGCGGGGGACTGCAGCCCGTTGACCAGCCGGGCTGCAGGGATTCCGGGCAGGACCTGGCGTGAAATCAGTTGGACGGTGCGCATTTCGCGTTGAATCCTGGCCTCGGCTCCGAAAATGCCGCGTTTGCGGGGCATCCCGTGCACCTGCTGGCTGGCCTCGGTGAGGGAGAGCAACGGAACTGCCCCGGACGTGTCGAAGGGCGGAACGTATAGGGGCGGATCACCAGCGGTATTGCGGGCGGCGGCAGGCCTGCGCACCGTTGCCGACGCCCGGCTTCCCGCAGCCGGTGCGTCAAAGTGGGGGTCGTCGTCGCGGCTGCTGTCACCGGCCGTGCCTGCCGCGTAGGACCGGTCGTAGGCTTTGCGCCGTTCCGGGTTGCCGAGAACCTCGTAGGCGGCCGTGACACGGCGGAAGGCAGCGGCGTCGCCGCCCTGATCCGGGTGCAACCTTCTCGCTGCGCGGCGATATGCCACCTTGATGTCCTTCTCGGTGGCCGTCACGGCCACCTGCAGGACTTGGTAATGGGAGCCGCTGCTCTCGGTCAAACCCTTTTCCTTTTCGTCGTGTCCCGCCCCGCTGTGGGTCGGACCGGCCTGCCCAGTGTAGCGAGCGCGCCCACCGCAGGCTGGGAGTCTTCACAGACAACGATCCCGCGGGGCCTGCAGGTTCCCGGGTGCCCTCGCGGGCGGCAGCGTGCAAGCTGGTTCGCCTTTAGACTCGTGATGCGCGGTGGGACTGCCGGGCAGCACGCACAGGATGGAGAACGGGATGCCGACGACGCCGAGAGCTGGTGGTTGTATCAGGAAACCCCTGGTGCCGCTCGCTGCTGCGGCGCTCAGCCTGGCGGTCATCACCGGTTGCAGCGTGGACGTCCGGGACCCGGCGGCGCCGGAGCCTGCGCCGAGCACTGCGGAGCTGGCCACACCCACCATTACCCCGGGGCATGATGCCGACGCGGTGGCCAACCAAGACCAGCCGTTTTCTGCCGGCGGCATCCTGGCCGCAGGGGTTCCAGTGGGCATCTCGGATGGACTGGGGAAAGCGCCGGGATGGACGGTAACCAAAGCCAAGGTTGCCGGCGCGAGCCAGTACACAAAATCGGATGGTTGCGTGGTGGCGGCGAGCGTCCGCACGCATCAGGGTCCGTTGATCAAGAAGGACGACCGTGAGTCCACGGCCGCCCTGTTCAGCTACCTGGACCCCACCATCCTGCCCGAATACCTCAGCACCGGAACCCTGCGCTGGGGCGGTGATCCCGAGGCGCCGGCACGGACGGTGGAGGTGCTGGTTTTGTCCGAGGCACGTGCCGTGGCTGGCCGGGCGGTGGCAATTCTGGCCCGCGTCTTTGGGACGGCCGATTCGTCCATCTACGTGTCCGTATCCTGCCCTGATGCTGCCACCCTGGCGGCGGCCCGCACCGACGTGGAGCGCTTCCTGCCGGTCCTGCCGCCGTCGAACTAGCGGGCTGGCCCCACCCGGGACCGCGAGCCATGGAAAAGTGTGGGCAGTAGAATTGGGCAGTGCCTGCCTACCTCGACCATGCTGCCACTACTCCGCTGTCCGCCGCCGCTTTGGCGGCCCTGACCCGCGAGTTGGCCCGCACGGGGAACCCGTCATCGCTGCACGGCTCCGGCCGCCGGGCCCGCCGCGCGGTTGAGGACGCGAGGGAAACCATTGCCGCTGCGGTGGGGGCCCACCCTTCCGAGGTGATTTTCACCTCAGGTGGCACCGAGGCGGACAACCTGGCTGTCAAGGGCCTGTTTTGGTCCCGGGTGGCTACGGACCCAACGCGCCGTCGCATCCTCTGTTCCGCCGTCGAACACCATGCGGTCCTGGATACCGTGGAATGGCTGGAACGCCATGAGGGCGCGGAGGTAACCTGGCTGCCCGTTGACGGGGACGGACGCGTTGACCTGGACTTCCTGGCCGCCGAGATCGCGCGGGACCCTGACAGCATCGCGCTGGTCACCGTCATGTGGGCCAACAATGAAGTGGGTACCGTCCAGCCCGTCCCCGCAGTCGTGGCACTCGCCACCGCCGCCGGGATACCTGTGCATTCAGATGCAGTCCAGGCCTTCGGATCGCTCGCAGTCGATTTCAAAGCCTCCGGGCTGGCCGCCATGTCCATTTCCGGGCACAAGATTGGCGGGCCCGTGGGCGTTGGTGCGCTGCTGCTGGGGCGGGCCGTCACCCTGACCCCTGTCCAGCACGGCGGCGGGCAGGAACGCGACGTGCGCTCCGGGACACTGGATACGCCGTCCATCGCCGCCTTCGCCGCAGCTGCCGAAGAGGTCACGGCAGCCCTCACCGCAGAGACGCGGCGGATTGGTGGCCTGCGTGACCGCCTGGTCGCCGGTATTACGGAGCGGATTCCCGGCGCAACCGTGCGCGGGGCAACCGGAGCAGACCGGCTGCCGGGCAACGCGCACTTTACGTTCCAAGGCTGCGAAGGCGACTCGCTGCTGTTCCTGCTCGACTTGGCCGGTGTGGAGTCTTCCACCGGCTCGGCCTGCACCGCTGGCGTTCCGCGGCCCTCGCACGTCCTGTTGGCCATGGGCCTCGACGAGGAAACCGCCCGGGGAGCACAGCGGTTCACCCTGGGGCACGCGTCCACCGATGCCGACGTCGACGCGTTGCTGGCTGCGCTGCCCAACGCCTACCTCAAGGCGAAGCAGGCGGGCATGGCGGGCCACGAGTCCACCATCCAGACCGCCGGAACGGTAGCGCGGCAGGGCGGGTCAGTCCTGCCAGCCCCGGCTGATTTGCCCCGGCCGGTAGAATAGACATGCACGGTTCGGTGCCGGGAATGTGCCGGGCCGGACCATCTCTGCCGGCGTGAGAGCCGGAACACCCAACAGGAAGCCAGCATGCGAGTTTTAGCAGCCATGAGCGGCGGCGTTGATTCCGCCGTTGCCGCAGCCCGAGCCGTCGAGGCGGGGCACGACGTCGTCGGCGTTCACCTGGCGCTGTCCCGCATGCCCGGTACCCTGCGCACCGGCAGCCGGGGCTGCTGCACCATCGAAGACTCGCGGGACGCCTGGCGCGCCTGCGACGTGCTCGGCATTCCTTACTACGTGTGGGATTTTTCGGAGCGTTTCAAAGAGGACGTCGTCCAGGATTTCATTGACGAGTACGCCGCCGGGCGGACCCCCAACCCGTGCATGCGGTGCAATGAGCGGATTAAGTTCGCAGCCTTGCTGGAAAAGGCCATCGCGCTGGGGTTCGATGCAGTCTGCACCGGGCACTACGCCAAGGTGATCGAGGATGCAGACGGCAACCGCGAGCTGCACCGTGCGGCAGACTGGGCCAAGGACCAGAGCTACGTCCTCGGCGTCCTCACCCACGAGCAGCTCAAACACTCCATGTTCCCGCTGGCCGAGACCCCCTCCAAAGCCGAAGTGCGGGCTGAGGCGGAACGCAGGGGACTGTCTGTGGCTAACAAGCCGGACAGCCACGACATCTGCTTCATCCCAGACGGCGACACCGCTGGCTGGCTTGCCGAGAAGATCGACATGACCACCGGCGACATCGTTGACCAGACCGGAACCAAAGTGGGCGAGCACCCCGGGGCCAACGCCTTCACCGTGGGACAGCGGCGCGGCCTCAAGCTGGGTACCCCGGCCGCGGATGGCAAACCCCGCTTCGTGCTGGAGATCCGGCCGAAGGAAAACAAAGTGGTGGTCGGTCCAGAAGCGTTGCTGGCCATCGACGAAATCCGCGGCATCAAGGTGTCCTGGGCAGGCTTGCCCATCGCCGAGATTGCCACCAGAGCCACCTTCGACTGCTACGCGCAGGTCCGCGCCCACGGCGACCCCGTTCCCGCCACGGCATGGATGGATCCCGCCGGAACCAACAGCCTGGTGGTTCACCTGACCACACCGCTGCGCGGCGTGGCACCGGGCCAGACAGTGGTGCTCTACCAAGGCAGCCGGGTCCTGGGCCAGGCAACCATCGACACCGCCCGGTCGCTGCAGCGCGCCGAGCTCTAAAAGGTTTCTGCTTGAACGCCGTCCCGCTGTTGCGGGGCGGCGTTTTGCATTTTCGGCGGGGTCTCAGCGGGTTCCCGAGGCTGGCTTGCGGCCCAACCGAGGCGACCCTAACCGAGAGCGGCGACTCAATCGTGTAAATTTTGTGTCTCAACTCACATGTTCACCCGTCCTGGAGGGTGAGTCTCTGATTGAATCAACGAATCAGCACAGCGCACCACCCGGTGAAGCGAAGTGACCCTTCAGCGGGCAGCGGGCGCGTACTCATCGAACAGAAAGTTCACAGATGATGAAGAGCACCAAGACACTGCACGGCGCCATCGCGTTGGCAGGAATTTCCGCACTCGCCCTGACTGCCTGCACGGGCCCCTCGGGTGGTGGGGGGACCTCAACGGAGGGATCCAGCGGAACCAGCATCACCTTCGGAACGACTGACAAAGTAGTCACGCTCGATCCGGCAGGTTCGTACGACGCCGGGTCCTTCCTGGTCATGAACCAGATCTACCCGTTCCTCCTGAACGCCAAGCCAGGCAGTGCCGACGCGTCCCCGGACATTGCCGAATCGGCGTCGTTCACCGCACCCACCGACTACACGGTGAAGCTGAAGTCCGGCCTGAAGTTCGCCAACGGACACGATCTGACCTCCTCAGACGTCAAATTCTCCGTGGACCGCATCATCAAGATCGCCGACCCGAACGGCCCCGCCTCACTGCTTTCCAACCTTGACTCGGTGGAAACCCCCGATGACACCACCGTGGTGTTCAAGCTCAAGGCCGCCAACGACCAGGTGTTCGCCGGCGTCCTCGCTTCCAACTCTGGTCCCGTCATCGACGAGGAAGTCTTCCCCGCCGACAAGATCATGAGTGACGACGACATCGTCGCCGCCAAGCCCTTCGCCGGTCAGTACACGATCGATAGCTACAAGAAAAACGAACTCATCAGCCTCAAGGTGTTTGACGGCTACCAAGGCCTGCTCGGCAAACCCGCCAACGGCGGCGCCAACATCAAGTACTACGCCGACGCCAACAACCTCAAGCTCGACGTCCAGCAGGGCAACATCGACGTGGCAGGGCGATCGCTGACGGCGACCGACGTGGCCGACCTCGACGGCGATTCAAAGGTCAAGGTGCACAAGGGTCCCGGCGGCGAACTCCGCTACATCGTCTTCAACTTCGACACCATGCCATTTGGCGCCAAGACTCCGGAAGCCGATCCGGCCAAGGCGCTTGCAGTCCGCCAAGCCATGGCCAACATTGTTGACCGTGACGCCATTGCCACGCAGGTTTACAAGGGCACCTACCTGCCCGTGTACTCAGTAGTCCCGGACGGCTTCCTCGGCGCAGCTCAGCCGCTCAAGGACCTTTACGGCCAGGACGGCAAGCCGGATCTGGACAAGGCCAAGAAGGCCCTTGCGGACGCTGGCGTGTCCGGCCCGGTCAACGTCAAGTTGCAGTACAACCCTGACCACTACGGCAGCTCCTCAGGCGACGAGTACGCCATGATCAAGGCGCAGCTGGAAAAGTCCGGCCTCTTCACCGTTGACCTGCAGTCCACCGAATGGGTGACCTACTCCAAGGACCGTACCGCCGACGCCTACCCGGTCTACCAGTTGGGTTGGTTCCCCGACTACTCGGACCCGGACAACTACCTCACCCCGTTCTTCATCCCGGGCAACTTCCTCAAAAACCACTACGAGAACGCTGAGGTGACGGCTTTGATCCAGAAGCAGCTCACCACCGTGGACAAGGATGAGCGCGTCAAGACGTTGGGCGAGGCACAGGTGGCCATTGCCAAGGACCTCTCCACGCTGCCGCTGCTGCAGGGTGCCCAGGTGCTGGTGTCCGGGGCAGATGTCAAGGGCGTCGACAGCACCCTTGATGCCTCCTTCAAAACCCGGCTCGGCGTCATCTCCAAGTAGCTCTTCCATCCCATTCGGCCCTAGCCGGTAAGAGGGCGGGACGCCATCCGCGTCCCGCCCTGTTGCCGTCACTGGCCAGCGTTGGGGAACGCCTGGCCTGGGCACCACGTTCATAGGTGATCCATGACTACTTTGATTGACGCCCCCGCGGACGCGGACGGCGCGCTGCCCGGCCCCAAAAAGGCTTCGGGTGGCGGACTCGGCCAATACATCCTGATCAGGTTCCTGCTGATCTTTCCCACCATCTTCATCCTGGTCACCATGGTGTTCTTCCTGATGAGGATTACCGGTGACCCCATCACCGCAGCACTGGGTGGCCGGCTGCCCCCAGAACAACTCCAGGAACGCATCCACGCTGCCGGCTATGACCGGCCCATCTTCGTCCAGTACTTCGAGTACCTGGGCCAACTCCTGACCGGCAACTTTGGCACCACCCTTTCGGATAACCGCAAAGTGACCGAAATGCTCGGCACGTACGGCTCGGCAACGCTGGAACTGAGCATCAATGCCCTGATCGTGGCGCTTCTGGTGGGCATTCCGCTCGGCATGCTGGCCGCTCACCGGCGTGATCATGTCCCGGACGCTATCCTTCGGGTCTTCGCCATCCTTTGCTATGCCACGCCCGTCTTTTTTGCCGGCTTGCTGCTTAAGCTCACCTTCTCGGTGTGGCTCGGCTGGCTGCCGGTGGCAGGCCGCGCCAAGACGTCCAGCGAACTCGCCCTGACAGCGTTGGAAGGGCCCACCGGAATTTATTGGCTGGACGCCATCCGGAGCGGAAACATGGCAGCGCTGGGGGATGTCATGGCACACTCGGTCCTGCCCGCCGTGGCACTGGGACTGCTGACGGCTGGGATTTTCCTCCGCCTGGTCCGCACCAACGTCATCGGCACCCTCGGCCGGGACTATGTGGAGGCCGGCAGGTCCCGGGGAGTCAGCGAGTACCGGCTGGTGACTAAGCACGCCTACAAACCGGCGCTCATCCCCATCATCACCGTGATGGGCCTGCAGATCGCCGTCATGCTGGGTGGCGCCGTCCTCACGGAGAAAACGTTCGAATGGAAAGGCCTCGGCTTCCAGCTCGCCACTTACCTGACTGCCCGTGACTTCGTGGCTGTGCAGGGCATCGTGGTGCTCCTGGCCGTCATCGTCGCCATGACCAACTTCATCGTGGACATCATTGCCGCGCTGATTGACCCGCGCGTGAGGTACTGATCATGAGCACCGACATTTCCGCACCCCATATCAATCCGCGGGCATCCTTCCTCCGGAAACTGCCCGTCGTTTCGCACGTGGCCCGCAGCGTGGGGTTGCAGCGGTCCATGCTCGTGATCGGCCTGGTGCTGACCGGCATCTTCCTGCTCACGGCCATCCTTGCCCCCTTGATTGCACCGTTCGGTTTTTCGCAGCTCTCCGACGCGGAGGGTAGCTTCCCCACCCAGCAGGCGCCCGGGGGCAAACACCTCCTGGGCACCACCGTGGGTGGCTACGACGTCTTGTCCCGCGTGATCTGGGGTACCCAGACGGCGCTGCTGGTCATCGTGGTGGCAGTAGCACTGTCGATCTTTGCCGGCGTCATCCTGGGCCTGGTCAGCGGCTACCTGGGTGGCTGGCTGGACAGGGTCTTGGTGGTGGTGGCTGACGCCGTGTACGCCTTTCCGTCCCTGCTTGTGGCCATCGTCATGGCGATCGTGATCAGTGGTGGCCAGTCCAGCCTGTTCGGCGGTGTGATGGCAGCGGCCACCTCCATCACCGTGGTGTTCATCCCGCAGTATTTCCGGGTGATCAGGGCCGAAACCATCCGTCTCAAGGCTGAGCCGTTCGTGGAATCAGCCAAGGTGGTGGGTGCCTCCAATGTCAGGATCATCACCCGGCACATCTACCGGAACGCCACCCGGACGCTGCCGTTGATCTTCACCCTGAATGCCTCCGAAGCCATCCTGACGCTGGCAGCCCTGGGCTTCCTCGGCTTCGGCATCGAACCAAGCTCGGCGGCTGAGTGGGGCTTCGACCTGAACAAGGCGCTCTCGGACACAACGTCCGGAATCTGGTGGACCGGCCTGTTCCCCGGCCTGGCCATCGTCTGGACCGTCCTGGGGTTGACCCTGGTGGGCGAAAGCATCAATGACCTCAACGACCCCCGGCTGCGGGGCCGCAAACGGGCCCGCGGCGGGGCACCAACCCCCACGGCAACGCCGTCGGCTGCCACCGCCGCAGGCGAGCACGCAACGGGAGATTCTGCTGCAGGAGAGTCAGCAGCAGAAGGAAGGACACCATGAGTACCCAACGGGGCGCCGCAACACCACTGCCCACCAACGCAGGCCACCCGGTGCTGGACATTGAGAACCTGCAGGTTACCTTTGCCACGGACGGCGGTGATGTCAGGGCGGTCAAGGATGTCAGCCTGCAGGTTCGGGCTGGCGAAGTCCTCGCCATCGTGGGGGAGTCCGGGTCAGGGAAGACCGTCACCGCCAAGACCATCCTGGGCCTGCTGCCCGAGACGGCGACCCAGTCCGGTGCGGTGCTGATCAACGGCACCAACATCATCAGTGTCAGCCCCGCCAGGTTGCGCCAGATCAGGGGCAGGGACGTGGCCATGGTCTTCCAGGAACCGTCCACTGCCCTGAACCCGGTGTTCACGGTGGGCTGGCAGATTGCTGAGGGAATCCGGGCGCACGCCAACAAGGAGAGCGGCAAGCGGATTTCAGGCCGCGAAGCCAAAGCCCGTGCCGTCGAGGCGCTGCGCAAGGTAGGCATCCCGGACCCGGAGAAGCGAGTCAATTACTACCCGCACCAGTTCTCCGGCGGCCAGAAGCAGCGCGTCGTCATCGCCGCAGCCCTGGCGTTGAACCCCGGACTGATCGTGGCCGATGAACCCACCACCGCGTTGGACGTCACGGTCCAGGCAGAAATCCTGGAACTCCTCCGCGAGTTGCGGGATACGTACGGGACGTCGATCGTGCTGATCACGCACAACATGGGCGTGGTGGCTGACCTGGCCGACAGGGTGGTGGTCATGTACCAGGGCGACATCGTGGAGGAAGCAACAGCCAAAACGTTGTTCGCTGAGCCTCGCCAGGACTACACCCGCAAGCTCCTGGCAGCCGTCCCCCACCTGGGCAGGAACTCGGCGTCAGCCTCGTTGACCAGCCGCGCCCACCAGGACGCGGAAGTCCTGGTGGCTGCGGAGAACCTGAGTATCGAATATCCCGGCCGGCTTGGCACCCCGGCGTTCAAGGCCGTGGACGGCGTCAGTTTTACCCTGTCCAGGGGTGAAGTGTTTGGCCTGGTGGGCGAGTCTGGTTCGGGCAAGACCACCATCGGCCGCGCCATTGCCGGGTTGAACAAGACAACAGGCGGCAGCCTGAAGGTACTGGGCTACGAGATGCTGGGCATGCGGGAAAAAACGTTCAAACCGCTCCGCAAGGACATCGGGTTCGTTTTCCAGGACCCTGCGGCGTCCTTCAACCCGCAACTGACTATTGGTGATTGCATCGCCGAGCCCATGGTGATCCATACCAAGCCGAGCCCGGCGCAGGCGCGCAAACGCGTGGCTGAACTGCTGGAGTCAGTCCAGTTGCCGGCGTCGTACGCGGCACGTTACCCGCACGAACTCTCCGGCGGGCAGCGGCAGCGGGCCTCCCTGGCGCGGGCACTCAGCCTGAACCCACGGCTTCTGATTGCTGACGAGCCCACGTCGGCCCTTGACGTTTCGGTGCAGGCGAAAGTGCTGGACTTGTTCAAGGAGATCCAGGCCGAGTTTGGTTTCGCCTGCCTGTTCATTAGTCACGACCTCGCCGTGGTGGACATCCTCTCGCAATGGGTGGGGGTGCTCTACAAGGGCAAACTGGTGGAACAGGGGATTGGCAACCAGATCATGGGCGATCCGCAGCACGATTACACCAAGCGGCTGATCGCGTCGCTGCCGGTGCCTGATCCAGCGGAGCAGGCCCGACGGCGGCAGGAAAACCGGGCGCTGCTCGGCATCTGAGGTGTGGTGGTTTGGGTCCGTCGGCGCCGGCAAATATGCGGCGCCGACGGTCCCGGCCATAGACTGGGACCATGACGCAGCACACTCCCGGCGCTCCAGGCGCCGACGACTTTGACCCCACCGCAAGTTCCCTCACCGGGCACGTGGACAACTCCGTTATGGCAGAACTGCTGTCCATCCGCTCGAGTATCGACAACATTGACGCCACGTTGGTATACCTCTTGGCGGAGCGTTTCAAGGCAACGCAGAAGGTGGGTTTCCTCAAGGCCAACCATCGGCTGCCCGCCGGTGACCCAGGGCGCGAGTCAGCCCAGATTTCACGGCTGCGGCGGCTGGCCGAGGATGCGCACCTGGACCCGTCGTTCGCGGAGAAGTTCCTGAATTTCATCATCGACGAAGTCATCCGGCACCATGAAGCCATCGCGGAGGACCATCAGGCCGCCGCGGCGTCCAACGGCCAGGCCGTCGGCGGCGCATGAGGACAACGCGGCAAGAAGGCAGGCCCGACGGCGGCCCAGGCGCCCAGGCGTCAATGCCGGTGCCGGCGCCGCCGCCAGCCGAGGTGACTGCTACCGCCGCTGGCCCCTGGCCGGGGACGGATCCGGTTGAGGCCGCCCGGATCATCCGTGGCGAACTGGGCAGCCCACACCTGCCGTTCCTGGCGGAACTGCCGGATCGCGGGATTGGCTCGGATGCCTTGGGCCGCACAGCAGCTCTCCTGACCGAGATGGCCGTCGATGTCCAGCCACACGGGTGGCGCTTGGTAGACAGGCCGGGCAAGGACATGCGCCGGGCGCTCTCCGCCCTCGCGACCGATATTAACGTCTTAGCTGACGTTGCGGGCGTGGAGGACGTCTCTGCCGCCGAGCTCAAAGTGCAACTGGTGGGTCCGCTCAGCCTGGCCGCCGGGCTGCACCTGCATAACGGCGAACGCGCGCTGATCGACCACGGTGCCCGCCGGGACATTGCCGAGTCCCTAGCTGCCAGTATGGCCGGCTACCTATCCCGGGTTGCTGCAGCCGTTCCGGGTGCCCGGCTGGTGGTGCAGCTTGACGAGCCGGATATCGCCGCGATCCTGGGCGGCACCATTCCCACCTCCAGTGGCTACCGGACCCTCAGGTCTGTCTCCGCTACCGAGGCGCGCGAGTCGTGGCAGCTGGTGATAGCTGCCTTGCGGGCGGCGGGCGCGGCGGAAATTGTTATCTCCATCCCTGAAGTCGAAGCCCCTTTTGAACAGATTCTTGCCGCCGGTGCCGACGGCATCGCCGTGCCATTGAAGGCGTTGACCGCCCGGCAGTGGGAGCATCTTGCCGGTGCCGTGGAGTCGGGGAAACGGGTATGGGCAGGGGTCCTCGACGCCGGCGCCCCACTGCCACGGGTGGCGCAGTGCGTGGAAACGATGTGGCAGCCCTGGCATCGGGTGGGCCTGCCAGCCACCGCGTTGGGCAGCGTCCGGGTCACCCCCGTGGCTGGAACCGTCAGCCGGACACCGGCGCAGGCCACGGCCGTGTTGGGCAGACTCACACAGGTGGCGGATGGCCTGAACCAGCTGGCCTGAACCGTCAGACCCGATCTTCCCAGCGGTCGGGTTGCGCGTAGCGGGGGAGGAACCCCTGGGCTGAGCTGCCGCCAACGTAGGGCCGCAGCCGGTAGTCAAAGCTGCCTGCATAGACAAGGACCACGCCGAGCTGCGGCTGGATGACCTTCACCTGGATCCGGTGCTTACCGGCGTCGCCGTCCTGGGGCTCCCACCACTGCTGCGCGTAGGCTTTGGCGTCAAGGGCTGCCGGGAGCGGCAGTCGGAGCGCGCCCAGGAAAAGCCTCGATGTCTCCGAGATGCCACGTAGCCTGCCATCGGTGGTGACGCTGAGATTCAGGTCCGTCACGATCCTGCGGTAGCGGCCCACGTAGTCCACCAGTTGGGTCGGAGCTGTGGCCGTGGCTGTTTTGGCGACGCTGGTGGTGTCCTGGAAGATCCGAGTCCTGCCGGGGAACCGGATTTCGCGTCGTGCCGTCAGGCTCGAGCGGCCAAAAGGGTCCAGATGAGCGTGGTTCTCGATCCGGAACGGAATTCCTTCACCGTACTCAGGGAAAAACGCTTCTTCGTCGCCGGTCAGGCGGAGCAGGGGACGCAACCACTTCTGTTGGCAGCCCACCACATCGAAGGTACCTTCGCCCACACCGTAGTGTCCGGAGCCTGGCGCCAGGGAAAAGTAGTCCTGCAGTTCAGGCTGCAGCCTGCCAAAATCAGCGCCCAGGGACTGGCGGTAGATGGGAACGTTCATGAATCCTCCTCCGTTGCCTGCAACAGATGTCCAATCTACCGGCCACCGCAGGTCAGCGGACCCAGAATCGAACGGGAGTCACCACCTTGGCCGTGTGGTGCCGCGCCGGTGGGCGTCGCAGCGGAGATTTTCCGCCATGCCGTAAATCGGCCAGCACGACAAAGCGCCCCTTGATAAGGGAATATATAACTATGAAGGCACGCATTCTGGTGGTAGACGATGACGAAGCGCTGGCCGAAATGATTGGAATTGTTCTCCGCAATGACGGTTTCGAGCCGGTCTTTTGCGCCGACGGCGCCCAGGCGCTCGATATTTTCCGTTCTTCGCGCCCCGACCTGGTTCTCCTGGACCTCATGCTGCCTGGAATGGATGGCATTGAGGTCTGCCGCCTGATCAGGGCTGAGTCAGATGTGCCCATTGTGATGC
The DNA here is from genome assembly GCF_900609065.1 of Arthrobacter ulcerisalmonis. Lineage (GTDB taxonomy): Bacteria > Actinomycetota > Actinomycetes > Actinomycetales > Micrococcaceae > Arthrobacter > Arthrobacter ulcerisalmonis. Next base: position 24,556 of record NZ_UXAU01000029.1, read on the forward strand.
TGACGGCGAAAGCCGACACGTCCGACGTCGTTCGCGGCCTGGAATCCGGTGCTGACGATTACGTGCCGAAACCGTTCAAACCGGCGGAGCTCGTGGCGCGCGTCCGTGCGCGGCTTCGCCCCGGCGACCAAAAGGCCCCCGAGACCCTGCGAATCGCGGACATCACCATCGACGTCGCCGGCCACATTGTGAGCCGCGGCAGCGAACGGATCTCCCTGACGCCTTTGGAATTCGACCTCCTCGTGGCGCTGGCGCGCAAACCGTGGCAGGTGTTCACCCGCGAGCTGCTCCTCGAACAGGTCTGGGGCTACCGGCACGCCGCCGATACCCGGCTGGTCAACGTCCATGTGCAGCGCCTTCGGTCCAAGATCGAACAGGATCCCGAAGCCCCTGAGGTGGTTTTGACAGTGCGTGGTGTCGGCTATAAAGCAGGCGCCTGAACCCCGTGAGAACCCCGGCGAACCTGATTCTGAGCGTTCGCCGGTAGTTGGCGAGCCGGAAAACCCGTCCAGCATCCGCACTGGCCCCGATACCCCTGTAGCGGAATCGCCGCCCGAGCCGGCCAACGGAACTTTGGTGCCCAGCTTGCCCCGTCTCGCGTTCGGCGCGCGGATCTGGCGGCGCCGGGCCACCATTGTGGGCCTGCGCGTACTGCGCCTGGTGGGGACGGGAGTCCGCAAGTTCCTGCCCGGCGTGCGCTACCTGGGCCGCGCCCTGCACCGCCGGTGGCGGCGGTCCTTGCAGTTCCGCACCGTCCTGACCACCCTGATGCTCGCCGTCGTCGCCCTGGCAGTCGTGGGCGCTTACCTGTCCAACCAGATCGCCAATAATCTGTTCCAGGAGCGGCTCACGCAGGCCGAATCGGAGACCCGTTACAACGTCAAACAGGTCCAGGAAACGTTCGACGGCGCGCAGGTCACCGATCAGTCGTCCGTGATCACCCTGGTCTACGACACGCTCAATGCCGTGGAAGGGCGCGGCTCCGTCATCCAACGACGGTATGTTTTCGAAGCGAAACCCGAGCAGACCAAGCCTAGAAACCGCTGGGTTGAATCCCGCGCGTCCGATCAGCTCACCGTCAGCGTGATCCCACCGGACCTGCGCAAGGAAGTTCAGAATTCCGGGAAGGATCAATATTGGGCCTCCACGGTGATTCCCGTGGGCACCGAGGACCGGCCAGGCATTGCGGTGGGAAACCTGGTCACGTTCAACGGCACGGTGTACGAGCTCTACCTAATCTACGACCTCAATACCGCCCAGCAGACCCTCGACGAGATTCAAGGCGTGTTGTGGGCTGGCGGCGCCGGGCTGGTGCTGCTTATCGGTGCCGTGGCCTGGTACGTGACCCGCAACGTGGTCAGCCCCGTCAGTCACGCCGCGATGGTGTCTGAGAAGCTGGCCGCCGGTCAACTGCAGGAACGGATGGTGGTGCGCGGCGAGGATGAAGTGGCCCGGCTAGGGGCGTCCTTCAACCACATGGCCGCCAGCCTGCAGGAGCAGATCACCCAGCTCGCCACCCTTTCCCAGATGCAACAGCGTTTCGTCTCTGACGTCTCCCATGAACTCCGGACCCCGCTCACCACGGTCCGGATGGCGGCCGAAGTCCTCTATGATGCCCGGGACGATTTCGATCCCATCAACAAGCGCTCGGCAGAACTGCTCTACAACCAGGTGGAGCGGTTCCAGTCGCTGCTCTCCGACCTGCTGGAAATTTCGCGATTCGATGCCGGGGTGGCAATGCTCGACGCCGAGGCTGAGGACATTCTGCAGGTGGTGGCCCACGTCATTGAAGGCGCAGCCCCGGTTGCCGCCGATTACGGCTCGGAACTGATCCTGCGGGCCCCGGCCGAACCGGTCATTGTCGACATGGACGCCCGTCGCATCGACAGGATCCTTCGTAACCTGATCCTCAACGCAGTGGAACACGGCGAGGGGAAACCAGTGGTCATCACTGTGGCCGTGGGCGAAACCGCTGTTGGCATCGCGGTGCGGGACTATGGCCTGGGGATGGAAACCGCCGAAGCCGCCCGCGTGTTCGACAGGTTCTGGCGAGCAGATCCAGCACGTGCCCGGACCACGGGTGGCAGTGGGCTGGGTCTTTCCATCGCTATGGAAGATACGAAACTCCACAACGGCTGGCTCCAGGCCTGGGGTCGCAAGGGCACAGGAGCCAATTTTCGGCTCACGGTGCCGCTGCGACAGGGGGACGAGATTGAATCTTCACCCGTGCAGCTCGAACCTGAAGATACCCTGGCGCCAGGGCAGCCGGGCAACGTCCCGCGCGAATCAGACACCAAAAACAGCCTGTTCCTGGCCTCGGGTGCAAGCAAGGCCGCGACGGCCACCCAACCAAAGGAGACACCGTGATGGGCCGCAATACCCGGACGGCCCACCTCGCGGCCATCGCCGTCGTCCTCTTGCTCACCCTGATGAGCGGCTGCGCACGGATTCCCACCGCGGGTCCTGTTGGCAAGAGCAGCGAAGGCAGTGCGGGCAACCTCAGCGCGCCGGTCTTCCTCCCTGCCGGGCCGCAGGCAGGCGCGTCGCCGGAAACCATCATCGACTACTTCTACCGGGCCGGCAGCGGCTACGAGGACGACTATGCCGTGGCGCGGGAATACCTGACGCAGGCCTCATCGGTTAGTTGGAAGCCTGACCAGCGCGCCTTGGTGTACCGCGAAGCCCGTGTGGTGCCCACCGAGAAGGAGAACGTCTTCAACTACGAGTTGGACGTCTCCTACACCGTCAACGCTGACGGCATTGCAACCCAGTCGCCCAAGGGAACCATCGAAAAGATCCCCGTCACCGTGACCCAGGTGGACGGTGAGTGGCGTATTTCGGCACTGCCTGACGGCACAGCCATCGCTGAAGAGACGTTCAAGGTCATCTACGGTGCGTTCCCCATCTATTTTTACGATCCCAGCTTCACCTACGCCATTCCCGACGTCCGCTGGTTCATCCGCAACAAAACCGTCAAGGCCATGACCAGCGCCCTGTTGGCTGGTCCGGCACCGTACCTTCGCGGAGCCGTGGTGAGTGCTTTCCCCTCGGGCATCAAGTTGGCGAGAGAGTCCGTCCCGGTGGTATCCGGGGCGGCTCAGGTGGATCTCACCGCCAAGGAATTGACCGAGACCTCGCCTGAGGACCGGCTGCGGATGCAGACCCAGTTGACCCTGACCTTCCGAACCCAGCCAGACGTGGTGAACGTCGAACTGCGCGCCAACCAGGATCTGGTGCGGGTGGAAGACAACGGCTCGGTCTTGCCACCCGTGCTGGACAAAGCCGTGCCGTCCCGGCAGATCGCCGTCAACGGCAACGACCTGGTCCGGTACGAGAACAACAGGATCTCACCACTGCCGGACATGCAGTCGGTGTCTTCACTGCAGCCACGCTTTCCGGCGGAGTCCCCGATTTCGCAGACGGTTGCTTTCCTGAACGCTGACCGGACCACCTTGTACAGCCTCAACCCCGGGCAGCCCGCCAGGGCGCTCACCACCCGCAGCACCCTGGCGCATCCGAGCTTCAGCATTCTCAACTGGGTCTGGTCTGCAGGCCCGGGACCTGCCGGAGAGACTCAGGTTGTGGCGTTCAAGCCCAGCGGCGTGGCGGAGGGTGCGGACGTCCCGTCGGTGACCCTCGCGCCTGGCTGGTTGGCAGGTCGGACGGTCAAGGATCTGCGGATCTCCCGCGATGGGGTGCGCGCCCTTATCATTTCGGAGCAGAACGGCACCACCAGGGTGCAGGTCAGTGGGGTCATCCGCGCCGGCGACGGCACGCCCAGGGAACTGACGGCGCCCGTGAACCTCGTGACCGCCTCCAACCCGGACCAAGGCGTGTGGGTCAACGACAGCACTGTGGCCGTGATGAAGGGCGCCGCGGGCTCCAACGTCACCCCGGAACTGCTCTCGCTGACTGCTGGAGACCCGCAGGAACTGGCGCCGTGGCCTGGACTGGTGAGTATCAGCGGCGGCAACGGACCCGACGAAATCTTCGGCCAGTCGGCCGAGGGAATCTTCCAGCGGATCGGCAACGGCTGGTCGCCCCAGATCACCGGACCCATTGATATGTCGTTCCCTGGCTGACGGCTGCGCTTGCGGCCGGTTTGTTTACGGCTGGCTTGCACTTTTGCCTTGTGCACATCCAGCTTGTCCACATAGCTCCTGATCCACCTTCTGGCTTGAGGCTGGCCGTGCCAGGGTGAAGGGATGGATCCACCCTCTGTCCCACGAGCTTTCCGTCGTGTTGGCCCGGACCTTCTCGCGGCCCCAAGGCGGTCGGCCGTGACCCGTCCTCGGAACCCGGCCCTTCCAGACGTTACAGACCTCTTCGCGGTTCCCGGGCGAAGGGCAGTCAGCCGTCCTCCAGACCCCGACCTTCTCGTCGTCCCCGGCTTCGCGGCAAGACACCGATCTGCGCACCATAGCGCCCTCCTGCGGTGCGCCGACCGGTGGGGACTGGCGGTCGCGGAACTGCTTTCTGCAGCGGTGCCGGTGGATTGCGTCTGCTGCGGGGCTGAAGATGCGGTGCTTTGCCCTGCGTGTAGTCGGCGGGTGCGGCTCCTGACCAACCGCCCCTTTCGCGCGGAAGGCTCAGCACCGGCCCTGATGGATGTTGCTGGCCACCCCCTGCTCCCTGTCGTGGCAGCAGGAGTCTACCGGGAAGAACTCGCCCAAAGCATCCTGTCCTTCAAACATCTGGGCCAGGCCTCGCTTCGCCACACACTGGGCAAGGCGCTTGCCGGAGCCTTGGCAGCCGCTGTCCCGGATGTCTCTGCAGTCCTCGTGGTGCCGGTTCCCACTAGTACCGGCGCTTACCTGAAGCGTGGGTTCAGCCCCCTGCATCTGATGCTGAAGGGTGCCACTCGGGCGCTGCCAGGCGTCATGGTCGCGGATGTCTTGACCCGCTCCGGAAGCTCATCTCTCGCCTTGGCTGGTGGCCAAAAAGGGCTCGGTCGCGGAGCGCGGGCCAGGCAGGTCCGAGGGTCCATGCACGTAGCGTCGCGTCGCGCTGCCCAGGTGGGGGCGCTGCCGTGCATCCTTGTCGATGACGTCCTCACTACGGGAGCTACCTTGTCCGAGGCAGCGCGCGCCCTCCACCTCGCCGGAGGCAAGGTTCACGGGGCAGTAGTCCTGGCGGCGACACGCCCACCAGCCGCTTTCGATACCTGCTGATTACCTGGGTACCAGCCCTGAATCCACCGTGTCTAGGAAAAAAATAAACCCGGAAAAGATGAATAACGGATGACGATGAACTAACGTCGGTGATGGGTACACAGAACAGAATGTACCTTTCGATAGCGGCTCGGAGAGGGGCTCGACTGTCAAGCAGATCGACCCAGGGAAGCGCCGCCGTCGTGTCACCGAAGTCATTTGGAGGGCACCATGGAGTTTATGATCAGCGGACGCAATCTGACGGTCTCAGACCGGTTCCGCGAATACGCCGGGGAAAAGATCGCCAAGATCGAATCCCTCGGGGACAAGGTGCAGCGCGTCGATGCCAAGGTCTCAAAGGAGACGAGTGGTCGGCAGACAGGAGACCAGCTCACCGTCGAAGTAACGGTGCTGGGACGCGGACCTGTGATCCGCGCGGAAGCGAGCGCTGGCGACAAGTTCGCGGCCTTCGACCTTGCCTACAACAAGTTGCTTGAACGGCTCCGGAGGGCCAAGGACCGGAAGAAAGTCCACCACGGCCGCCACACTCCCAAGGCGGTGCGTGAAGCTACCGCCTCGCTGGAACCCGCGAGTGCCAACGAGCCTCTCTATCTTGAGGCCAGCCACCGGAGCGAAGCCGAGCCACAGCCCGAAGCAAAGTCGCCCTACGACGTCGACAATGACATCCCCGCCGGCGATTCGCCCGTCCTGATCCGCCGGAAGGTCTTCCCGGCAGCGTCGCTGACCCTCGATGACGCCGTGGACAACATGGAATTGGTGGGCCACGACTTCTACCTGTTTATTGATAAGGCCACGAACACGCCGTCTGTCGTCTACCGCCGTCGTGGTTGGACCTACGGCGTGATCACGCTGGACAACGAATGCGAGCCTGGGGACACCGTGGTTGAAGAGAAAATCCTCGCCTACCGCTCGGATGACGTCCCAGCCAACGCCTAGTACCGCACCTCACCATCACCAGGAAGGACTGATGTGCCCGCAGCGCTGAGCCTGAACCAGGCACGGCGGATTGCGTTGGCAGCACAGGGTCTCGCCAAGAGGCGGCCCACCGGTCCCGTGTCAGCACGGGCGGTGGGCCGTACCTTTGCCCAGCTCCAACTCGTCCAAATCGACTCCGTGAACGTGCTCTCGCGGAGTCATTTCTTGCCCTTCTATTCGCGGCTGGGGAACTATGACCGCGCCATTCTCAGCAAGCTGGCGGGCACCGCACCTCGCCGCATGATGGAGTATTGGGCGCACGAGGCCAGCTTCATTCGTCCCGAGCACTATCACGACCTCTTGCTGTGGCAGCGGCGCGCGTGGGTGGGTGCGAACGGGCTGGATCCGGCCATGGTGGGTTCCGTTTCGGCACAGGTGCTGGCAGCCCTGGCCAATGGCCCGCCCATGACGGCCGCCGACGTGAGCGCCAAAATTGGGCATGTCGAAGCAAAATCAAACCAGAACTGGGGCTGGAACTGGAACGCGGTGAAACGCGTCTTAGAGCACCTTTTCGAAGCGGGACAGGTTTCGGCGGCAGCCAGGACCGATCAGTTCGAGCGCAAATACACCCTAACGGAACGCGTCTTACCAGCGTCCGTTCGTCCAGTGGTCTCCGCGACGCTGGACCTGGCAGCCGAACCTGACCGCGACGCGGCTCTGCTCCGACTCACGGAGGCTGCCGCTCAGGCACACGGCATTGGCAGTGCGAAATGCTTCGCGGACTACTTTCGGACTCCGATCAAGTCCACCTCGCTCGCTCTTCGGGAACTGGTTGCTCAGGGACGCGTTGAAGCCGTCAGCGTTGCCGGCTGGGACCGTGAGGTTTTTAGGCACGTGGACGCTGTTCTTCCGCGCAAGGCCACGGGGGCTGCCCTGCTGAGCCCTTTTGATTCCATGGTTTTTGAGCGACGTCGGCTGGAGGAACTGTTCGGCTTCCACTATCGGATCGAGATTTACACCCCGGCCCACAAGAGGCGGTTCGGTTACTACGTGCTGCCGTTCCTGTTGCGCGACCAGATGGTGGCCCGTGTAGACCTGAAAGCAGACCGCCCCGGCGGGAAACTGCTGGTCAGGTCAGCGTTCGGTGAGCCGGGTGCCCCAGTGGACACCGCCGTCGAACTTGCCGCCGAGTTGTCGCTGATGGCGCAGTGGCTCGAATTGGACGACGTCGTGGTCCATCCTGTGGGTGACCTCGCCTCGGAATTGGCCGCTGTGATGCCTCTGGTGCGGTCACGGGATCAGTGATGTCAGCCGCAGTGATCCGCTCTCAGGTGAAAGGGCAACGGTCCGGGGTCTCTCCCGTAGACTAAAAACGCCAGAATTCGGCCGGCATGAGACTGGGAGCATCTTCACGTGGCATCACTTATCGAAAAACTTCTCCGCACGGGTGACAAAAAGACCCTTCGACAATTGCGGAACTATGCCGATGCCATCAATGCTCTGGAAGATTCGCTCAAGACGTTCACTGACGCTGAACTGCGTGAGGAAACCGACCGGCTCCGCGAACGTCACCAAGATGGCGAAACCCTTGAAGCGCTGTTACCCGAAGCTTTTGCTGCCGTCCGCGAGGCATCGGCTCGAACCTTGGGGATGCGGCACTTCGACGTCCAGCTGATGGGCGGTGCGGCGCTGCACCTGGGGAACATCGCCGAAATGAAGACCGGTGAAGGTAAGACCCTCGTTGCCACCGCCCCCGCCTACCTCAATGCCCTGACCGGCAAGGGTGTCCACGTGATCACGGTGAACGACTACCTCGCCCAGTACCAGTCGGACCTGATGGGCCGCGTCTACCGCTTCCTCGGCCTGACCAGCGGTTGCATCATCGCCAACCAGGATCCCACCGTGCGTCGGGCCCAGTATGCCGCCGACATCACCTACGGCACCAACAACGAATTTGGGTTCGACTACCTACGCGACAACATGGCGTGGGACAAGAATGAACTCGTCCAGCGCGGCCACAACTTCGCCGTGGTGGATGAAGTTGACTCCATCCTCATCGACGAGGCCAGGACCCCGCTCATTATTTCCGGACCAGCGCAAGGTGACACGAACCGTTGGTACAGCGAATTCGCCAAGGTGGTCTTGCGGTTGACCGCCGAGAAGGATTACGAAGTTGACGAGAAAAAGCGCACTGTCGGTGTGCTTGAAAGTGGCATCGAAATTGTCGAGGACTACCTCGGCATCAGCAACCTCTACGAATCTGCCAACACGCCCCTGATTGGCTTCCTGAACAACGCTATCAAGGCCAAGGAACTCTTCAAGCGGGACAAGGACTATGTGATCCTCGACGGCGAAGTTCTCATCGTCGACGAGCACACCGGCCGTATCCTTGCTGGCCGCCGCTACAACGAGGGCATGCACCAGGCAATCGAAGCCAAAGAAGGCGTCGAGATCAAGGCCGAGAATCAGACCCTCGCCACCGTGACGCTGCAGAACTACTTCCGCATGTACGACAAGCTCTCCGGCATGACCGGCACCGCCGAAACTGAGGCAGCCGAATTCATGAGTACCTACAAGCTGGGCGTGGTGGCGATTCCCACGAACCGGGACATGCAGCGCATGGACCAGGCCGACCTCGTCTTCAAAAATGAGACCGTCAAGTTTGATGCCGTGGTGCAAGATATCGCCGAGCGTCACGAGAAGGGCCAGCCCGTCCTGGTGGGTACCACCAGCGTGGAAAAGAGCGAGTACCTCTCCCGGCTGCTGGCCAAGGACGGCATTCGCCACGAAGTCCTCAACGCCAAAAACCATGCCCGCGAAGCAGCGATCGTTGCCCAGGCTGGCCGCAAGGCTGCCGTCACCGTCGCGACCAACATGGCCGGCCGCGGTACCGACATCATGCTCGGCGGCAACGCTGAGTTCACTGCCGTGGCCGAACTCGCCAAGCGCGGCCTGGATCCGGAGGAGAACTCCGAGGAATATGAGGCCGCTTGGCCAGCAGCGCTGGACGCTGCCAAGCAGTCCGTCAAAGATGAGCACGAAGAGGTCCTGGACCTCGGCGGGCTCTACGTGCTGGGCACCGAGCGGCACGAGTCACGCCGCATCGATAACCAGCTCCGCGGCCGTTCGGGCCGTCAGGGCGACCCTGGTGAGTCGCGCTTCTACCTTTCGTTGACTGATGACCTCATGCGGTTGTTCAACTCTGGTGCTGCCGAACGCCTGATGAATAGTTCCGTTCCCGACGACGTCGCCTTGGAATCCAAGCTCGTTTCACGGGCTATCGCCTCGGCCCAGGGTCAGGTTGAAGGCCGCAATGCCGAGCAGCGGAAGAACGTCTTGAAGTACGACGACGTCCTGAACCGCCAACGCGAAGCGATCTACAGCGACCGCCGTCGCATCCTCGAAGGTGACGACTTGCACGAAAAGGTGCAGTTCTTCATCGAGGACACCGTGGTATCCCTCATCGATGTGGCCACAGCGGAAGGCAACGGCGACGACTGGGACTTCGCCCAACTCTGGACCAACCTGAAGACCCTCTACCCGGTCAGTGTGACTGCGGATGAAATCATCCACGAAGCCGGTGGCAAGCCCAGCCTCACCGCGGAATTCCTCAAAGAGGAAGTGCTCTCTGATGCCCGCGTGGTTTACCAGGCGCGCGAGGAAACCATCGGCGAAGAGGGGATGCGCGAATTGGAGCGCCGTGTCGTGCTCTCGGTGATCGGCCGGAAGTGGCAGGAACACCTCTACGAGATGGATTACCTCAAAGAGGGGATCGGGCTGCGGGCGATGGCCCAGCGCGATCCGCTGGTGGAATACCAACGCGAAGGGTTCTTACTTTTCCAGGGCATGATGGAGGCCATTCGCGAAGAGAGCGTCGGATTCCTCTACAACCTTGAAGTCGAGGTCACTCCTGCCGAGGACGTTGTTGTGCAGGATGACACCGGGAATCACACCGAGCATCATGACTCACAGGTGAAGGCGGCTGGACTCGAAGCTCCGGAAAAGCCAGCCCAGCTGCAGTACACAGCGCCGGGCGAAAGTGGCGACACGGAAACTCGGGTGGAGACCAGGACCACAGGGCGTTCGGGAAACCCGGCGAAGGCCGCTGCGCAGGGCGTTGCCAAGCGTCCTGCCAAGAAGAAGAAGCGCTAACGGCCAGCTATCCCACCTGAAGCTCGGTGACTCGCCAAACGTCCTTGCTGCGCTCCAGCCGCAAGGCCACGGCGCGGACCCGGATGTCGTCGGCAACCACGGCGCTGGCTTCGTAAATTCCGTCCGAGACTTCGCAGACCCGGACGGAACGGACCATCGAGTTTCGATGTAACTTCGCCAGATTGGGACTGCCTGTGCGGAGCACCTCGTGGCGGATCAAGGCTGCCCTGTGTTGAAGCGCTGCGAGGCAGCCGGGATCGAGGCGACGGGCCAGCTGATGGATTGGGCGGATCCCGGCCAACACTTCCATGGCGGCCTGCGTGGTGCCTCGTGCAACGGCCCGGACTTCAGCCTCTTCGTCCGCAAAGCGCAAAGCGGGTGCTGCGGCTGAGACGGACGTGCGTTGTCGAACCCCCGGGGTAGGTGTTGAGACCTGTTGGGCTCGAAGCTGGGACATGGCAGTCATTGAGACATCCTTGTATTGGTTGCTTGGTTGCTTGGTTGCTTGGTTGCTTGGTTGGTTACTCTTGGTCTGCAGGACGGTTACGAACCGCCCTGAGGCGGGAGAAGGACTTGACCCGGAAGGATCTTGTCCGGGTTTGGTCCGATCACGTCCCGGTTCGCTTGGTACCAGCGGGGCCATTCGTTGGCGATGTCCGCGTCTGTGGCGCCCGGTCCCAGTTGCCGAGCCGAGATCTCCCATAGACTCTCGCCCGACCGGACGGCAATTCCTTCCTCGGATGGTTGGTTTGCTCGCGCCGTACCGCCGACCAAAGGGCCTGGGTGCATGACAGGCGGGGCCGGTTGCCAGCCTGGATAGTCAGGAGCTGTAGTTGCGGAGACTGTCTGCGGGGAATGCTGCCACTGTGGTGCCGGATTCGTATCGTCCGCGTGGGCAATTCCTCCGGTTACCAGTTGCGTCGAGATGGCAGCGATCATCAGTCGGCGCATGAAAGCCGGCGCAAACCGGCGGAGCGAGGCCGCGCGCCGTAATCGCCCCGTCCGTTCCAGTCCTGCATGGATGCCGGCAAGTGATAACGCCAACCACCACCAGGCGACCAAGAGGCTCCCGGCTGCCGACGCAACGATCCCGATCATCGCCTCAACGTTGATTTCCTGCCACTTGTTTGCGGGGTCAAGCCACTGGTGGCTCAGACTGAAGCCAATGTGGCAGAGAAGGCCGCCAAGAAACAGAAGAGTGAGTGCTGTGGTGAGGTCACGGCGCCAACTGGGTTCCGGATGCATATTCAGCCCTTTTTGATGCAGTTTGATCTTGTTTGATGTAACTGAATACAGTCTGAGGTTCTTTGCCTAGTTTTGTCTACAACAATTTTTGCGAGCTGGCGTGAGCATTGACCGGAGAAAGTCTCGGTCCTACGCTGTGCAGATGCGCTGGGATGCACTCTTTGGGGACCTTGAAAGTCAGTTTGCGGAAGCCGATCGGCTGGCACTCGATGACGAGATCAACGATCGTGCGCGCGCAGAACTGGTCAACATTACGTTGGCAGATAGGCTCCGCGGTTCCGTGGGCGCAGCCTTGACGGTTCATTTCGTATCCGGCGACAGCGCGCGCGGAGAGCTGCGAGCCGTCGGCATGGACGCCCTGGTCGTGGCGGAAGGAATGCGGCAAATGCTCATCCCTTACGCAGCAGTCTCCCGATATGGGGGCCTCAGCCGGTTTGCGGTGGCGGAATCCTCACCTACGCGTCAGCGCCAAGGCTTGGCCCATGCGCTGCGGAGGATGGCCATGGACCGGGAAGAAGTGTCCGTCCTGCTTGGTGCTGGCCAGGAGGGGACTCGCTTGATCGGTCATATCGATCGAGTGGGTCAGGACTTCTTCGACCTGATAACCGAGACAAATGCAGAGGAGCGGCGGACGAAACCTCCCGCAGAGCCGGTATCTGTTCCATTTTCCAGCTTGCTCGCCGTGACGTCACGGTCCGCTGCATCACTCTAGGGTTTGAAGTGTCCCCACGAGCGCAATCGACCTGAGCGTCGCCCGATGGGGATGCCGGTTGAGGGGTCGATCGGCGTGCTGGGCCCCTCGTCACAGCGCTAAGCCAGTTTTGCCTTGGCCTCGCTGATCATGCGGCTGGCCTCGGCATAGCGTTCCTCGATGTACTGCTCCAGCATTGTCTCTTCAACCCGCCACTGGCCGCGGCCACCTACCTGGATCGCCTTGAGTTCTCCGCTCCGGACCAAGGCATACGCTGCCGGTGAGTTGATCTGCAGTTGCTCGGCTACGTCTGCGAGCGTCAAAAACCTAGGCATAGATCTATTTTGCCACCGAGTGACCTGATTTGCTGGCGTTATCCACAGTTTCGCATTCTTCGTGATTTTCTCTTTCGTTCCCGTGGCCTTGCGGCAACAATGAGGAGTCGGAGATGCAGCCGCGTGCGGCGTAGCAAGGAGAGTCACCATGGTTCACGAGTCACCTGCCGCAGCTGCGAGGCTAAAGCGACCGTCATGGAACGATCCACGCCTTCTCATCGGGATGTTGCTGGTGCTGGTTTCCGTAGCCGGTGTGGTTCTGCTGGTCGGCAGTGCTGATCGCACCACCGAGGTGTTCGCGGCCAAAGATGGCATCGCTGTGGGTGAGCGACTCACAGCCGAAAACGTTGTTCGCGCGAAGGTCCGCCTGGGCGATACCGAGGCACTCTATCTCACCGCCGAATCCGGACTCAGCGAGGGCATGGTGGCAGTGCAACGGATTGGCAAGGACGAACTGGTTCCCAAGGCAAGCCTGGGGACCATCGATCGACTGAATCGGAAGCCCGTGGCGATTGCCGTCGAGGCCGCACTTCCGGCGCAGGCCGTAGCGGGTGCTCGCGTCGATGTCTGGGTGGCCCAGCCCGACGCCAAGAACGGCTTCGGTGAACCGAAAATGTTGCTTCCCGGCGCAGAGATCGCCGAGGTCATGGCTGGAACAACCACGTTGGGCTCGTCGAAAAGCACTGTCCTCATGGTCCTGGTGCCAGACGGCCAAATGCCGGCGCTCCTCGGAGCCCAAGCCAACGACGCAAAAATTGCCGTGGTCTGGAACCCAGGCGCCCCATGAGCATTCCTGTTGTGACAGTGGGCCAGCGCGGCGATGACCTGGTTGGTGGCCTTGAGAGACTCCACGGTCCGGTCACCATCGTCCGTCGGTGTGCTGAACTTCCGGAGTTACTGGCTGCCTGCCAAAGCGGACTTGCGCGCGCCGCTGTGGTGGCCGAGGGTAGTGAAGGACTCACTGCGTCGTTGGTGGATCGCCTTGGCGCTGTCGGAGTGGTGATTGTGGCGCTGACGGATGACCTGGCAGAGTCGGCGCGGCTGAAAAGTATTGGGGTGACCACCGCAACGGCCAGCGTTGAGTCCTCGGTGCTCTCGGACCGGATTGCCGAGGCTGTGTCCCAGATGGGTGCCAGCGGTGGCCGTGGCCTGCCGGGAAACGTTCGAGTGGGACAGTTGACCACGCAGGAACAGCCAGCTGAGCCCTGGGCGCCAGTAGGGGACGCCTCCGGCTCAGGCCGTGTCATCGCGGTGTGGGGACCAGCAGGTGCCCCCGGTCGGACCACCCTGGCCGCCAATATTGCCGGCGAACTGGCAGGTGAAGGGCAGAAAGTCTTGCTGGTCGACGCCGATACCTACGGGGCCAGCATCGCCGCCGTCTTGGGGCTCATGGATGAATCCGCTGGACTGGCGCAAGCCTGCAGGCTTGCTGACCAAGGATTGCTAGACGCCGACGCCCTCCGACGAACGACCATCACCATTGCGGCTGCAGCGGGATCTTTTGGTGTCCTGACGGGCATCACCCGAGCCGATCGGTGGACTGAACTTCGGGCCCGGGCCCTGTCGCTTGTCGTCGAACGTGCTCGGCAGCTTCACGATGTAGTCATTCTGGACACAGGCTTCAATCTCGAGGCCGAGGAAGACCTCAGTTTCGACACAGCCGCGCCTCGGCGGAACGCCGCAACGTTGCGGTCGCTGGAGTTGGCAGACACGATCTACGCTGTGGGGGCGGCAGACCCCGTGGGGATCCCTCGATTGGTACGGGGGCTGGCAGAACTGGCCAACACGCTCCCACAGGCTGCTCCCGTCGTTGTTCTGAACAAAGTCCGGTCCTCGGCTGTGGGGCGGAACCCGGAGCGGCAACTCCGGGACGCGTGGCAGCGATTTGGTCCCAGTCCCAAACTGGCTCTGTTCCTGCCGTACGATCGTGCTGCCGCTGACGCCGCACTGTTGGTGGGGTCGTTACTCCTTGAAGCAGCACCTGATTCCAACCTCCGTCAGGCCATCAGAAATATTGTTTGTGCATCCGACCAGCAAAAGCGCAAAAGCTCTGTCTTTTCTTCCACACCATGGCGTCAACGGAAGGGCTAGGCTCGCCTAAGAGCTGCGATGGTGCAGCAAAATCCCTAACGGAGGCTTGTCGATGTCGTCTGGATCCAACGTGGCGGATCAGTCCCTTTCCCTCGAAGACCCAGAGGGCTTCATGGCGGACTACTACCAACACCTTGCCGAGGAGGACGCGCGGAGTTACTCTGCAACAACTCTGGCGGCGCGGGTTCAGCGGCACCGAGAGGTCGCGGCCCAGCGACAGACCGGGCGTTCACTGGTCTCCATCTCGGATGAGGCCGACAGCAGCGTTGTCTTTGTTGTCACCGACGACATGCCGTTCCTTGTTGATTCCGTCAACGGCGAGATCATCCGCCAAAACGCAGCCATCAAGCTGGTGGTGCATCCGCTGTTTGTCGCGATCAGGAATCGTGAGACTGGTGCGTTGACCAAGGTCAACAAGGTGCCCGCACATTTGGGAATTTCCAGTGGTGACACGGCGGCAATGCCCAGCATCTCCCACCTGATTGCGCAGGGCGAAAATGCCTCGCACATGGAGTCTTGGATCGCCGTCGAAATCAACCGGATTTCTGATGCTGCTAAAGACGAGCTCATTGCCGGACTGCACCGGATCCTCAACGATGTTCGCGCCGCTGTCGAGGATTGGCCCAAGATGCGGCACAAGGCGCTGAGTATCGCGGACAGCCTGGGGCAGGCGCCCAACCCTGCTGACATCGCAGAGTTGGGCCAGGCTCAGGACCTTCTTCGGTGGCTGGACAGCGGAAATTTCACCTTCCTTGGCTACCGCGAGTACGATCTGGTCACCCAAAATGGCGAGGACGTCCTGGAACTGCGGCGGGACAGCGGTCTCGGTTTGTTGCGGACCACTGCGGACTCGCCCCACGTTCAGCACCTCACGGAGACAGGCCAGAAGATGGCCCGCGAAAAGCGGGCACTGGTGATCACCAAGGCAAACTCGCGTTCCACTGTCCACCGCTCTGCCTACCTGGACTACATCGGAATCAAGAGCTTCGATGCGGCTGGCAACGTCAACGGTGAACGCCGTTTCATTGGCCTGTTCGCCACGAGTGCCTACACAGGATCCGTCCTGAACATCCCGCTGGTCAGGGAGAAGGTTGGCGCGGTCCTCAGCAGCGCCGGATTCCCGCCGGACTCCCATTCAGGCAAGGACCTGCTGGGTATCCTGGAGACTTATCCGCGGGACGAGATGTTCCAGATCGAGGCTGCCGACCTCACTGCCACCGCATTGGGGATCCAGAAGCTCCAGGAACGCCGACGGACCAGGCTCTTTCTCCGTCCCGACATCTACGGTCGGTTCATGTCTGCGCTGGTCTACCTCCCGCGCGATCGCTACACCACCAACGTCCGGCTCCGGATCGAACGCGAACTGCGCGAGACGTTCGCGGCTGAATCCATTGATTACGAAGCCCGCATGACCGAATCGGCGTTGGCGCGGCTATTCTTCCGGATCCGCCTCCCGAAGAGCGTTGCCGCGGCTGAGGTCAACGTGCAGGAACTCGAAGCCCGCTTGGTCATGGCAGCCCGGTCATGGAGCGAGGGCATCGCGGATGTCTTGCGCGAGGGTAGGGAAATCAGTGCGGCCAAGCAGTTGGCGGCCATCTGGTCGGAGGCTTTTCCCGCCAGCTACCGCGTCGACTATGAAGTTGAGGACGCTCTCGAGGACATCCAACGCTTTGAAATGTACGGCGCCGCCGCCGAGCGAACCTCAGGGATCAGGCAGGAGCGTCCGGGCGTGCACGTGTATCTGCCCGACGGTGCTGGCACCACGCTTGAAGAAGACGCCAGGGTCAAGCTCTACCTCCTGGAACCCAAGAGCCTGTCCCAGATTCTGCCGTTCTTCCACAACCTGGGACTTGAAGTGCTGGACGAACGGCCCTTCGAAATTGAAACGGCAGACGACAGGGACTTCTTCCTTTACGACCTGGGCCTGAAGTATCCTGCCGGCGTCGATCCCCTTGGTACCGGTGAGTTGCTGGCGGATTCATTTGGCGCTGCAGTCAGTGGAAACACCGAGTCTGATAGTTTCGACCGGTTGGTTCTCCGGGAAGGGCTCTCCTGGCGCCAGGTCACCGTGCTGCGCGCGTATGCCCGCTACATGCGGCAGATGGGCAACACTAACTCGTTCGAGTTTATGGCTGACACGTTGCTTGCGAACCCGGCCGTTACACGCGGAATGATCAGCCTATTTGGTGCTCGCTTTGATCCGTCCCAGCCCGATGCAGATCGAGAAGCAGCCCAGGCATCCGTTCGGGAGGAGCTCCTGGCAGCTATCGAGGACGTGGCAACGCTCGACGCCGACCGCGTCCTGCGGATCTTCGTCAACCTCATCGAGGCGACCCTTCGTACCAACTACTTCCAGGGCAAAACGCACCTGAGCTTCAAATTGGATCCCGTGCAGATCGACGGGCTGCCCTTCCCTCGACCGATGTTTGAGATCTGGGTCTACTCGCCCCGGGTTGAAGGAGCGCACCTTCGTTTCGGGGCCGTGGCCAGGGGCGGGCTCCGCTGGTCCGACCGTCGCGAAGACTTCCGCACAGAGGTCTTGGGCCTGGTCAAGGCACAAACCGTCAAGAACGCAGTGATTGTGCCGACCGGCGCCAAGGGTGGATTCTTCGCGAAACAACTGCCGGATCCGGCAATCGACCGCGGCGCTTGGATGAGCGAAGGTATTGAGAGCTACAAGACTTTCATTCGCGGCCTACTGGACATCACCGACAACCTCGTCACGGAGGATGGCCTCGAAAAGGTCGTACCGCCGTCGAACGTTGTCCGGCACGACGGCGACGATACCTACCTCGTGGTGGCTGCAGACAAGGGAACGGCATCGTTCTCCGACATTGCCAACGGCCTGGCCGAGGAGTACGGCTTTTGGCTGGGGGACGCCTTCGCGTCCGGAGGATCAGTGGGCTACGACCACAAGGCGATGGGGATCACCGCCCGTGGCGCCTGGGAGTCCGTCAAACGGCACTTCAGCGAGCTTGATCTGGACACCCAGTCGCAACCGTTCACCGTCGTCGGCGTGGGGGACATGTCAGGCGACGTGTTTGGAAACGGGATGCTCCTCTCGCGTCACATCCGTCTGGTAGCTGCTTTTGACCACCGGCACATCTTCCTGGATCCGACGCCCTCTGAAGAATCCTCCTTCGTGGAACGCGAGCGGCTCTTCGCACTGCCCCGGTCCTCCTGGGACGACTACGATAGGTCGCTCATCAGTGCAGGCGGTGGAGTCTTCCCGAGGCAGTCGAAATCCATCCCCCTCTCGCCGGAAGTTCGATCCGTGCTGGGCTTGCCCGCAGGCACAACGCAGTTGAGCCCGACCGAACTCCTCCGCGCCATTCTCTTGGCTCCTGCTGACCTGCTCTACAACGGCGGCATCGGCACCTACGTCAAGGCAAGCGCGGAAACGCAGGCGTCGGTAGGGGACAAGGCAAACGACGCTATCCGCGTGGACGGCCGGGACCTGCGCGTCAAAGTCGTCGGGGAGGGCGGCAACCTTGGCATGACCCAGCGGGGGCGGATCGAAGCTGCGCTGCAAGGCGTCATCCTCAACACCGACGCCATTGACAACTCGGCCGGTGTGGACTGCTCCGACCATGAGGTCAACATCAAAATCTTCGTTGACCGGATGATGGCCGCCGGCAAACTCTCCGCCGCCGAACGCTCCGAATTCCTGGCGTCCATGACTGAGGAAGTCGGCCGGTTGGTCCTTGAGGACAACATCGACCAAAACATCCTGCTGCTCAACGATCGCACCCGGGTCGCTGAGTGGAGCCCCAGCTATGAGCGGTTGATGGATTGGTTGGAGACCCGCGCGGACCTGAAACGTGACCTGGAGGCGCTGCCAACCACCGATTCGCTGCAGGAGCGGCTGCAGCAGGGTCAGGGCCTCACCTCCCCGGAACTCTCCGTACTGGCCGCCTACGCGAAGATCGAGTTGGCGGCTGCACTGCGTGACAGTGACCTGGCCAACGATCCTTGGTTCCGACAGACACTCCGGGCCTATTTCCCACAGCAGTTACGCGAGCGGTTCGACGAAGAATTGGACACCCACCCGCTGCGACGGGAAATCATCGCAACGGTGGTTGCCAACGACATCATCAACCTTGGCGGGATTACCTTCGCGTTCCGGGTGATGGAGGAGACGTCAGCGTCTGAAGTGGCGGTGGCCAAGGCCTTCGTTGCCCTTCGTGAAATCTATGGCCTGGATTCGATGGTGGCAGAACTCAACAGTTTGCCGGCGTCGTTCCCCACGGAGCAATGGAGCGCCATCCACCTCGACATCCGGAGGCTGCTGGACCGGGCCGTCAGGTGGCTGCTGGGCCAGGCAAGCATGTCCGCACCCATCGCTGAGATGGTCGCTGACTTCAAGCCCACCGTGGAACCCCTCCGGGCCCGGCTCCTGGACTACCTGCGCGGTACCGACCATGACCGGGTGTCTGAGTGGTTGGACAAGGCCCGCGAATGGGACTTGCCTGCAGACCTCGCGGTGCGATGGGCGGAGCTGTTTGAGAGCTTTGCACTCCTTGACATCGCCAAGATCGCCAAGGTGCGTGACGATTCTGTGCCGGACATTGCCGGCGTCTACTTCACGGTGTTCAATCGCTTCCACGTTGATGGCCTGCTGGAGCGGATCAGCAGCCTGCCCCGACAAGATCGGTGGCAGGCGCTGGCCCGGGCCGCCTTGCGTGATGACCTTTACTCCACCGTCATGGATATGACGACGGCGGTGCTGGACGCCACCAGTGCAGGCCTCGAACCGCAGTCGCGGATCGAAGGATGGGAGCAGCAGAACGCCGAACAGTTGGCCCGAGCCAAGACCATGTTTGACGAGGTCAACTCCCTTGAGGCCGACGATATGGCGTCCCTGTCGGTAGCATTGAGGCTCTTGAGGTCAATCGTCCGACGCTGAGTGCTGGCGTCGCAACTGGAGGTGTAGTGGCAATCTTTACGGACCCCATCAGGGAACACGCTGATTTTGGGCCGGGCGATGCCGAATGGCTGCACCTGCTGGTGGGGGATTGGCAGATGGTGGCGGACTTGGCTTTTGCTGACCTGGCACTATGGTTCCCGCACCCGGAGCACGGGTACGTAGCGTTGGCGCATGTCCGGCCCTCCACCTCACACACGGTGTTTCATGGAGACTTCGTGGGGGAGGGGATCAGGTCGGACTTGCGTCCGCTCGTGGACAAGGCGTGGGAGAGCCGCTCTATTGAACGCTCCAGCGAGACCAGTTGGAGCAGCGAGATGGCACTCCGGGTGGAGGCGGTGCCCATGGTGCGCAACGGCAGGACGCTTGCCGTGCTCACCACGCATATGGACCTTTCCAGTTCGCGCATGCCGTCCCGCCTGGAACTGACCTACCGTCAATGCGCCTACGATTTGCTGCGGATGGGCACCCTGGGCTTGTGGCCGGACTTCGCTTCGCCCACAGGATCCCGCCGTGGCGCGCCTCGCGTGGGGGATGGGCTGATCCGGTTGGATGCCGAGGGCATTGTCCAGTACGCAAGTCCGAACGGCGTCTCAGCGTTCCGCCGCCTCGGCGATGGTGAGTCGTTGGAGGGCAGGTCCCTTGCCGAAGTGACGGCTAGTCTGTTGAAGGACCGTCGGATGGTCGACGAAACCTTGCCCCTTGTGGTGACCGGCAGGATGCCGTGGCGCAGTGAGATTGAATCCCGCGGCGTCAGTCTGTCGCTCCGTGCCATTCCGCTGCGCGACGAGGAGCACCGTTTCGGCGCCCTCGTCCTGTGCCGGGACGTGTCCGAGCTGCGCCGGCGGGAGATGGAACTGGTGACGAAGGACGCCACCATCCGCGAGATCCATCACCGGGTGAAGAACAACCTGCAGACGGTGGCGGCTTTGCTTCGCATGCAGTCCCGACGCATGGTCAGTGATGAAGCCAAACAGGGCCTGGAACAGGCGATGCGGCGGGTGGCGACCATCGCACTGGTGCACGAAACCCTCTCGCAGGGTTTGACGCAGAGTGTGGACTTCGACGAGCTGATTGGTCGGCAGTTCCGGCTGTCCGCTGAGGTCGCGTCGCCGTCGCAGCAGGTGAAGACCGAGCGTTCCGGCTCCTTTGGCGAACTGCCCAGCGATCTGGCAACGCCCCTGGCATTGGTGATCAATGAGTTGGTGACCAACGCTGTGGAGCACGGCCTCGATGGCCGCACCGGTACTGTCTGGCTCATTGCCGACCGCACGGAGGCCGACGACGGCGAAGAGATCACCGTGACAATCGCCGACAACGGCGTGGGACTGCCCGACAAGCCCTACACCGAGGGGTTGGGTCTGCAGATTGTCCGGACACTCGTCATGAGCGAATTGGGCGGCAGCATTGCTTGGCTTCCCCGCGACGGTGGCGGAACGTCCGTGCAGATCCGGCTGAGCCTCTTGGACAAATAGCCTCTTGTCGGGTGTGCCTGGTGAGGAGCCGGCGCACTCTCGGCTGGCACTCTCGGTGAATTTCCGTGGGCCGGTCGGGCTCAGCAGCAGCCCCCTGGCCTTCAAAACTCGCCGGCTTAAAGAAAGAGCCCCGGCGGCAACCTGAGCGGTTGCTGCCGGGGCTCTCTAACGCTTATTCAGGAAGCGCGACTACTTAGGAAGCGCGACGGGCGCGAGCCGCACGTCGCTTGAGTGCACGACGTTCGTCCTCGCTCATGCCGCCCCAGACGCCGGCGTCCTGTCCGGACTCCAACGCCCACTGGAGGCAGGTATCGACGACGGCGCAGCGCCGGCACACGCTTTTGGCTTCTTCAATCTGGAGCAGGGCGGGGCCCGTGTTTCCGACCGGGAAGAACAGTTCGGGGTCCTTTTCGAGGCACGCTGCGCGGTTACGCCAATCCATGCTGATCAGTCGCTCCATTCTGGGGAAAGCTCTTTGTGAAATTATTCACTAGGGGCTACAAAGGAAAGGGGCCCGGCGGGGCCCCGTTGGTCATCTGTGTCAAGCCTGTCATGTTAACGCGACGTAAACAAGGGGTAATAGGGGCTGACATCCCGGGAGTGCTGAGCGCTTCGTCACACTGTTGACAACGGCCCACACCGCATTTCGACTATCTCGGGTATGGTGCCAGTGTGTCAAGACCTTCGGATCAGCCGTCAGATGAATTGCCTGCGAATCAGCCACCTTCCGTGGCGGGATCAGTGCCCTCACGCTCTGCCGAGCCGGTGAGACCCGGCGCGGTCCTCGTTGTTGCTGTGGTGGCGGCGGCAGAAGCTACCGCGCTGCTGATTGCTGGCATTTGGTACGGCTACCAACTTGTCTCCGGGAGCCCGGTGCTGTCCTTCTGGGGTGCAGTGTTCACCCTCGGCTTGCTCCTGGCCTTCTCTGCATGGCTTTATGCGGTGGGGCACTTTCTCATTCGCGGCTACCGGTGGACACGATCTGCTGCCTTGGTGGCTCAACTCTTTGTCCTGACAATTGGCGTCCCGACCATGGCGGGAGGGATCGTGGGCCCGGGAGTGGCGATGGTGGTACCCGCGATCGTCGCACTGGTGCTCCTGTTCAACAACAAGGTGATTGCCTACGTCTCGAAGACCGGCGGACCGGCACCAACGCTCTAGGATCTTGTGGGCTCGGTCCACGCCACCTGGATAGTCCGTTGCTCTCCATTGGCCAGCACGATCGCTCGACCGGGTGGCGAATCAGCTTCCACCTCGATCCGCAACCCGAAGAGGTCAGCATCTCCGGCCAGGCGCGGAGCAATTAGCAGGCCTGTGCCGTCCGCGCGGGCGTGCAACGCCAGCGGCACTTTTTGGAGCAACAGCGGGCTGTATTGTGCGGTGAAAACGACGGCGACGCCATGGGAGTGCAGGGCGACCAACGCCTGCATGGCCGCGGGTGATGCCAGATCGGCGTCGTCGACCAAGGCAACCGGCGATTGCATGGCGGTAGGTGACGCGGTGTCGGTGTCGTTGACCCGGGCTACCAGCGACTGCACGGCCGTAGGTGACGCAAGGTCGGCGTCGTTGACCCGGGTGCCTGAGCCACGCTGTGCCTTGACCGCTTCGGCCGCTATCACTTGGCGGCGCCAGTACTCTGATGCGTCTTCGGATTCGGGCGGGCTTAACCAGTGTCGCGCACCGGGATTAAGCGCCCGCAGCGACCTCAAGACGGTTGACTTCCCGCTGCCCTGGCGGCCGAGGACTGCCAGCACGCCTCCCGGTGCCAGCTGCAGACCTTGTGGTTCGAGTTCGTCGCCGCCGATTCCCACCCACAATGCTGTTGGATCTGTTGGATCTGTTGGATCTGTTGGATCTGTTGGATGGGTTCGCTCCGTTTGATTGTTCGGTTCTCTTCGATGCGGGTGCTGCGCCTGATCGGACTGATCCGTTGGGACGGCCGAAACGTGCCCTCCTGGCCGTCGGAGTGCCTTCGCGATGTCTGTAGAGGTGGCCACAGCGGGCAGTGGCTCAATCCGAAACGGCCGCATGGTGCGCGTGCTGGCCGAGGTGCAGGTGCCCTTGCCATTCTCGCTCGCTGCGGGGGAGCACCCCGTTCTAGGTGCGCATTCGTGCTGCTCGAATAGTTTCGCGTCTGCCGGTGGGCCAAAGAGTTGGCACACGGCTGACCTCTCGGCAGAGCTACTTCTGCCGGTGATGGCGCCAAACGCAATTGCTCTGCCCTGCACTGGATCAGTCACGGGCAGCCGGGGCCAGGCAAGCCTGCCGTCCTCCGTCGAACCGGTGGGAAAATAGAGCCGGTTTGGTACCGCGCCGAAGAACCGCGAGGTGACCAACTCGCGGTTACCGGAGATCAACACGGTAATATCCGCAGAGCTGCCTTCCCGCACCACATCGTGCAAAATTTCCTCAGCCCAGGCCAACGGACCGGCGCGAAGTGCCGAGGACCACGATCCCCAGCCGGAAATGACCAGAAGCAGGGGCGTGGCCGGTTGTTGAAAGGTGCCACTGAGCCGTTGAGCCATTTCCAGTCGGAGTCGTTCCAGGACGCGGACAGCACGGCGTAGCTCATCGATGCCAACGTAGGCGCCTGAGCGGTGGTGACCTCGGGCTGCGGTGAAGACGCCTGTTGAGTCCAGGAAATAGAAATGTGCTTCCTCGGGTGCCGCGACCATGCTGGCCACCGCAGCAATAGTAGCTTCGGTCAATCCAGAGGCCGCAGTCCCAATGAAGGCGAGGTGCCCGTCGTCTCGAGGAGCCCAGACCACGTTGCGGACCACCTGCTCGTCCGTGGCATCCAACAGTCCCAGCACATGTCGCCAGCCAGCACTGGATGCGCCGGGAATACTTCGTGGTGGAGTCATGGTGGTTGGCAGCGGAGCGGCCACAGGCCGATGGGGTGCCAGTCCGTTCCGTCGGGTGAAGAGATCCTGCACAAGGGCTATCAGCGGTGCTGCAACGTGGGCAGGTGGTGCTTTGTGGTCAGGAGGGCTTGGCGCCATCCCGATGACAGGGCAGGTCAGTTCATCAACGGCCAACCGGACTGTGCAGCCGCGGGCACTGAGTGGTCTTCCCGTGAGCGTCGCTGTCTGGAATTCTTCCGGCGCTTCGGTTCCTCGGGCCAGGAAAGCGCGGCCCGGTTGATCGATGCTGATGCCTGCCGCGGCACCCGTTCCGATGATGTCAATGGATTCCAGGGACGACTGGACGCGCAGGGCGATGCTGGAGGTGACGTTGGCGCGGATGTCGGCGGACAAGGCGCCTTGGGGGCGCTGGGTCGCCATCACCAGGTGGAGGCCAAGGGAACGGCCCACGGCAGCGATGCGCATCAATTCGCGGAGTACGTCGGGCGAGTCGTCTACCAGGATGCGAAATTCGTCGATGACAATCACGAGATGGGGCATTGGTATTGAGTCCGCCGGGCCGTGCTGCAGGTAGGCGCTGATGTCTGGGACACAGGCGCGAGCCAAAAGTAGCTCCCGACGTCGAACTTCTGCTCGCAGTGAGACGAGCATGCGATCCAGCTCGGAAGCCGACAGGTCCGTCAGCAGGCCAATGCAGTGCACCAGGGGTGCGAGCGGTCCCAACCCGGATCCACCTTTGAAGTCGACGAACAGGAACGTAACGCGATCTGGTGGGTAGCTGAGGGCCAACCCCGCTACGAGGGTGCGGAGGAGCTCGGACTTTCCGGAACCGGTGGTACCAGCCACCATCAGGTGCGGCCCATCGGACTGAAGATCGACGATGCGCTGGCCCGCGGTGCCCTGCCCAAGGGGCACCGCAAGTGTCGTCGTCCTTGCAGCAGCCAGCCAGCGGTTCTCGGTGTCTAAGGCAGACATCGGAAGGATTGCCGCCAGATCGCATGATGCGGTCAAATCCACTTCCTTCGCTTCAATGGGGCGCCATCCCCTGGTCGCCCAGCAACGACAAAATCGGTCAAAGACTTCAGCGGTGGCGAGGTCGGGGATGAACTCTAACTCGGGGGCCCGGAATTCCCTTCCGGGCGAGGCTAACGAGGCCAACGTGATCAGTGCTGAGCGATGTTCTGAGAGAACGACTGTCGCAAGGCCGATCGTCTGCCTCTGCGTGCCAAAGCCAGGGCCAGGCCAGAAATGGAGCACCCGCCAGCCAAGGGCCAGTGCTGCCTGACCTGGGTCCGGCGCTGAATCCGCGTGCGGGTCGCTAGGCTCTGAGGAATGCACGAGAAAGAGCACACCTGCGTGCTTGGGGCTATTGAGCGCCATATGCAGGGCCGCAGGCGTTGCCGTCATCATGACCTGGGCCAGATACCGGCCGGCGAGGGGAAGTGAGTCCGGGAGACCGTGGACCACGACGGCTGTGCCTTGGCCTCGGGGATACCCGACCTGCTGCATCACGAGTGAGCGGACCATTGCGTGGACGAGTTCCTCGGGACCGCTGAAGCTGGCTGATTCCGCGGCCGGGTCCAAGAAGACAGGAAGAACTTCCACCGGCTCGTTGATGGCATCGCCACGACTGTCAGCGCACTGAACATTTGCCTTCTGGGGCGCTGTGCCCAATCGGAACCACAAGCCGCCTGGGTCGGACTCCGTCACCGCCACAGACTTGTCCAATGGTGCAGCGCGTTCGATTGCTCCATGTCCTGGGGCACTGCGTTCGGCTGCCAACACGAGATGCGCCAGCGACGGCCCGGCAGCGATCCGCCGTCGTCGATCCAGTTCTATTGATACCCGAAGAGCCGCAGCAAATGACCGGCGCTGCCTCCTTTGGCTGGTCAACGGGCCCAGAATTGAAAATGCCGAAATAGCCGTAAACGCGAGAAATATCCACATGCCGGTGAAGGTTGCCAAGGCCACGCCGGCTACGACGGGGATGAGGGCAGGGAGCAGCGACAGCCAGGAAAAGACTCCCACGTTGTCGCCAACGGAGAGCGGCTCACTGACCGATGTGCCGGCGTCGGCCATTGATTTTGGAGCTTGGCTGAGGAAGACGACTGACATGGTGGTCCTCCCACAGCGAATTGCAGATCTCGTTGAAATCGGCATCTGGGTGACAGCTGACCCATCAACGTAACTACCGTTGATGCTTCCCAGATCGGTCAGGGTGATGTCTTTGTCTGTGACAACCAGAACTGCATGCTCGCGGGACAGATCCGGATCTGGGATGGTGATCCGGGCGCCTTCACGGCCGATGGTGTACCTGCCGCGACTCAACGCCACGATAGTTCCCGCCCGAATGCCCGAGTGAATGGCGAGGCCCAGAGGAGCGGAGAGACCCTCGATGGCTACGGGAAATGTCAGCTGGTGAGAGTCCTCTGCCGGTTCTCCGTGCATGCTGTCCGAGGCGTCGACCGACGAGCCGTCTTGGCCGGGAGACGTGGCCGCGGACATCCGAAGACGAGCCACCATGACGGCGCCGTTGGTCAGTGGCGGCACGCCAACGAGGAGGCGCTCGAGGCGCTCGCCGCCCACGGTGATGTCAGTGGCGCCGTAGTGAGACGCCAAGATGTCGGCGAGCTCCGCTCCGCTCGTTCCGGCAGGATGTTCAATGCATAGTTCCAACGCGGGCGGCGGCGGCGCCGCCAGCCCTGGCCTGAACACTACTGTGCAGTGCAACATCATTGCTGCTTCCCCGTTCCCTTGGAGTCAACGTAGTCACATCCGGCCCCACCTATGCGACTGCGGTTTTCCATGTGGAAAAACTGTGGTGGGGAGGGGAGGACAAACCTCCAACGCGAGCACGTGACTCGGTTAGGATCGCTACAGAATGGACCTGGTCCGCATCTTCCAAAAGGAGCTACCGTGAGCACGATTGCCGGCACCGCTGATGTTTCCGAAGCCGCCGAGATTGGCTCTGGAACGAAAATCTGGCATCTCGCCCAAATTCGCGAAGACGCTGTTGTGGGGGAGAACTGTGTCGTTGGCCGGGGCGCTTATATCGGTCCGGGCGTGCAGTTGGGTGCCAACTGCAAAGTGCAGAATTATGCGCTCGTCTACGAGCCAGCAGTTCTGGCGCCGGGTGTCTTCATCGGTCCGGCGGTTGTCCTCACCAATGACGTGTTCCCTCGGGCGGTAACTCCCGAGGGTGAGCTGAAAACTGAAGATGATTGGGACAAAGTTGGTGTGACCATCAAGGAGGGTGCTGCCGTTGGCGCCCGCGCAGTCTGCATCGCCCCGGTGGTCATCGGCGCGTGGGCCACGGTAGCGGCGGGAGCCGTGGTGACCAAGGACGTCCCTGACTTCGCGCTGGTCGCAGGTGTGCCTGCCCGGCAAATTGGCTGGGTGGGTAAAGCCGGGCATCCACTCCAGCAGGAAGGGCTGGATTGGGTCTGCCCACAGACGGCAGCGCACTACCGCGAACAGGACGGCGTCCTGCGGGAGGCCTAGCCAAAGGGGCCCTGGTGGTTCGGTTTGCAGGGTCGAGTTCGACGGGTTCAGCTGTCCCTCGGGTAGGCTTGAGCAGCAGACTCAGGACTCTTCCGTGCTGCCCGCATTCGATACTGGAGATTTTGTGACCGCTGACCTCGTCATCGTAGGGTCCGGCTTTTTTGGCCTGACAATCGCAGAGCAAGCCGCAACTGAGCTCGGCTTGAAGGTTGTCGTTCTCGACCGCCGGCACCACATCGGCGGAAACGCGTACAGCGAAAAAGAAGAGCAGACGGGAATTGAGATCCACCGCTACGGTGCGCATCTCTTCCACACCTCAAACGAACGCGTCTGGGAGTACGTCAACCGGTTCACCACGTTTACGAACTACGTTCACAAGGTATACGGCGTCCACAAGGGCGAGGTCTATTCACTGCCCATCAACCTGGCTACAATCAACCAGTTCTTCCGTGCAAACTTGACGCCCGGCCAGGCCCAGGAACTGATTCAGGAACAGGCCGGCGAGCTGGCAGGTACAGACCCACAGAACCTCAATGACAAGGGGATTCAGCTGATCGGTCGGCCCCTGTACGAGGCCTTCATCAAGCATTACACCGGCAAGCAGTGGCAGACGGATCCAAAGGACCTGCCAGCCAGCATCATTTCTCGGCTGCCCGTGCGCTACAACTATGACAATCGGTACTTCAATGACAAGTACGAAGGCTTGCCCACCAACGGCTACACGGCTTGGATTGAAAGAATGGCCGAGCATCCCAACATTGAGGTGCGGCTCAATACCGACTTCTTCGACGAAGGCCACGAGTACAGCAAGGAAAAAGTGGTCGAGTCCATCCCGGTCATTTACACAGGACCCGTGGACCGATACTTCGACTACGTTGAGGGCGATCTGTCCTGGCGGACCATTGACTTCGAGGAAGAAGTGCTGGACGTCGGCGATTTCCAGGGCACGTCGGTGGTTAATTACAACGATGCCGATACGGCCTACACTCGCGTCATCGAGCCCCGGCACTTTCACCCCGAGCGCAACTACCAGACGGACAAAACGGTTATCATGCGCGAATTTTCCCGCGCAGCAGAAAAAGGCGATGAGCCGTACTATCCCATCAACACCCCCACTGACCGCGACAGGTTGCTGAAGTACCGTGATCTTGCCGCCGCAGAAAAGGATGTGCTCTTTGGCGGTCGCCTTGGGACCTACAAGTACCTGGATATGCACATGGCCATCGGTTCGGCATTGAACATGTTCGAGAACAAGATTCGACCGCACTTCGAAGCGGGAGCAGAAATTGAAAGCGGAGGAGTTGACGCATGAGTGAGTCCGTATCGTCAAAGGCCTGGTCAACTCTACAAAGAGTGATCCTTCCGTCCGCCGACCAGATGGACACGGTATCCCTCTACGTTGATGCAGGAACTGCGAGCGGCATCCGGCTCCGCGAAAATGATGAACTGGCGCGCACGCCCAAGCTTCCTGAACAGAAATTGCAGATGTTCAGTTCCGGTAGCAGGGAGGCGCATTTCGAGGATCTCCTGACCAGGCAGTCTATGCGCGTCAGGTCCGGCGAGCAGATGTCATTCGGCACCTACTTCAACGCTTTTCCTGCGAGTTACTGGAAAAGGTGGACTAATGTTCGGGACATTCGCCTCGCGGTCAGCACCCGCGGCACCGGAACGATCACCGTCTATAAATCGAACGCACGTGGTTCCGTCCAGCGAGTGGATGGCGTTCACGTTGAAGGCACAGCGACCTCAGTGTTCGACCTCACCCTGAAGCCATTCGGTGACGGCGGCTGGTACTGGTTCGATCTCGCGGCAAGCTCGGGCGAACTCCTCTTGGAGAGTGGAACATGGCAGGCCGAAAGCAGCCGCGAGTCGACCAGTGGTCAGGTAACGCTTCAGATTACGACGATGAACAAGCCCGACTTCTGCCTCAACAACGCTCGTATCTTGGCAGAGAACAGCGACGTTCTTGAAAACGTCAAAGAGATCCTGATCGTGGATCAGGGCACCCAGAAGGTTGAGGCGGAGGACGGATTCGCTGCCGTCCAGGAATCCCTGGGTGGAAAGCTCAGGATCATCAACCAGGCGAACCTGGGCGGTTCTGGAGGATTCGCCCGAGGGATGTACGAGTCTGTGGAGAACGGCAGCGATTACGTCCTGCTCCTCGATGACGACATCGTGGTGGAGCCGGAAAGCATCGTTCGGCTCCTCACTTTCGCAGACCACTGCAAAAAGCCAACCATCGTGGGTGGCCATATGTTCGACCTCTACAACCGAAGCGTGCTGCACACCTTCGGCGAGGTGGTTGACCCTTACCGAATCGTCCCGGCGCTTCCGCACGCTGACATGGAAGTTCGACATGACTTCAGCATCGCCAACCTTCGCCAGACAGCGTGGCTGCACCGGCGCGTGGACGTGGACTACAACGGCTGGTGGATGTGCCTGATCCCCACCGAAGTCATTCGTGAAATCGGGCTCTCGTTGCCCCTGTTCATCAAATGGGACGACGCCGAGTACGGGCTTCGCGCACGCGAAGCCGGGTTCGCGACGGTGTCTTTGCCCGGCGCCGCAGTGTGGCACGTTTCCTGGATCGACAAGGACGACCTTGTGGGCTGGCAAGCATACTTCCACGAAAGGAACCGGCTGATCACCACCTTGATCCACAGCCCTTATCCAAAGGGTGGCCGTGTGCTGCGCGAATCCGTGCAGACGGACGTCAAACATCTTGTCTCGATGCAGTACTTCACCGAGCACGGCCGGATTGAAGCGTTGAAGGACCTGTTCAAGGGTCCGGAGGAGCTCCACAATGTGTTGGGCACCAAGCTGCCTGAGATCAACGCACTCAAGATTTCCTATCCGGATGCTCAGCTCAAAGATGACGTCGATGACTTCCCCGCCCCGAAACTCGGACGAGGGCCGATGGGAGGAACTGTCATCGGCATGCCCAGCAAGAAAGAACTAATTCCTTGGGGCATCAAGACGGTCGCCCGGCAGCTCATCAAGGCCCCGGGGCCGGACAGCGGAGAGCGACCGCAGGGGTACTTGGCGCACCGCGATAACCGGTGGTACCGGGTTGCTCACTACGACAGCGTGGTGGTCTCCAACGCCGAAGGCACCGGCGCGTCGTGGTACCAGCGTGATCCGCAGAAACTCAAGTCCATGCTGACCGAAGCGACAAGGCTGCACGTCCGGCTGTTCCGAGAGTGGGACACCTTGGCCGACCGGTATCGCAACTCGATTGCAGAGATCACGTCGATGACGGCCTGGAAAAAGACCTTCGATGCGGCAGCCAGGGACGACGCCTAGATGCCTGCCGCACTTGAGGGTATGACCCGGCCGGGGCAGGGGCGTGGGCTGCTGGATGTCTACGATCACCGCTTCCTGCTGAAGCTGCTGGTCCGCAAGGAAATCAAGGTCCGCTACCGTGGCTCGGTCCTGGGCCTGTTGTGGTCCTACGTCAAGCCGTTGATGCAGTTCCTGATCTACTTTGTAGCACTGGGCATCTTCCTCAACCTACAACGGGGAACCCCGAACTACGCGATCTATCTGTTCTCGGGCATAGTACTGGTCAACTTTTTCACCGAGTCGTTGGGTAACGCCACCCGTTCCATCGTCGATAATCGGGACCTGATCCGAAAGATCTACCTGCCCAGGGAGCTGTTCCCGGTGGCAACGGTCTGGGTATCGGCCGCCCATTTCCTTCCCCAATTGTTGGTCCTTGCCGGCGC
This sequence comes from Arthrobacter ulcerisalmonis, assembly GCF_900609065.1. Lineage (GTDB taxonomy): Bacteria > Actinomycetota > Actinomycetes > Actinomycetales > Micrococcaceae > Arthrobacter > Arthrobacter ulcerisalmonis. The sequence goes on from NZ_UXAU01000029.1 coordinate 55,645, forward strand.
GTGCTTCATAGCGGGCTGGTCGCCGTCCATCCTCCAATTGGCTGCGGCAGTGTTGGCCTTCATTCTGGTGTCCGTGCTGGCTACTGGACTGGGTCTGATATTCAGCGCCGCAAATGTGTACTTCCGTGATTCCGAAAACATCGTGGACATGATCCTCATGGTGGTCACTTGGGCATCGCCGGTTTTGTACGTGTGGACCATGGTCAAGCAGGTGATGGGCCCGTGGTTCTGGGTCTACCAGATCAATCCAATGACTGTGGCGGTGGAGATATTTCACTGGGCTTTCTGGTTCCCCACCCTGAAGGAGGATCAGCTCACGCTGGCCAGCATGCCGCCGGACCTGATGACCATCTGGCTTCCGGCCGCGTTCCTCATTTCATTCATCATCCTGTTCATCGGCCAGCAGGTATTCCGCCGTGCCGCCGTCCACTTTGCCCAGGAGCTTTAGCGTGAGCGCACCCGGCGAACTCGCCATCCACTGTCAGAATCTCCGCAAGCAGTTCATCCTCCGGCATACCCGCTCCATGAAGGAAGCAGTTGTCTGGCTGATCAAAGGCCGCAAAGGCGACCTGTCCAGGAAATTCATGGCTCTTACTGACGTCTCGCTCGACGTTCGCCAGGGCGAGACCGTGGCGCTGCTGGGCTTGAACGGTTCCGGCAAGTCGACTCTGCTGAAGCTGATCTCCGGTGTCCTCCAACCCGATGGCGGTTCGGTGCAGACCCGGGGCAGGGTGGCCGGCCTCATCGAGGTGGGAGCCGGTTTCCACCATGACCTGAGCGGCCGTGACAACGTCTACCTCAACGGTGCGATCCTGGGTATGACGGAAAAGCAGATCGACGAAATGTTCGATTCCATTGTCGAGTTCTCGGAAATCGGCGAGTTCATTGACACGGAGGTCAAGTTCTACTCGTCCGGTATGTATCTCCGGCTCGCATTCTCGATCGCGGTCCATACTGATCCGGAAGTCTTCCTGATCGATGAGATCCTAGCCGTGGGGGACGAGCCATTCCAGCGGAAGTGCATCGCAAAGATCAAGGAGCTTTCCGCAAAAGGCAAGACCCTTTTTGTGGTCAGCCACGACCTTGACCTTGTGGCTACGGTCTGTGAACGCGGAATTCTCCTCGAACATGGCGAGGTCATCATGGACGGCGAAGTCCACGAGGTTGTTGCTGAGTTGCGGAGTCGAACAGCGACTTGATCCCGCCTATGAGGGGGTTTTTGGGAACGCTTACGAGGTTGGGCAGGCCGTGATCTTGTAGAGCTTCGCTTCGCCTTGGTGGTCGATCAGTTCGACACCCGGATTGCGGTCGAGGTTCTCCAGTCCTACAGGAGTGTGGTCGCCGCCATGGACTTCCTTGGTGCCGAAATCGAGGACGTAATAGGCATTCTCGTCCTTCACCGCGGTACAAACATTTGGATCCGTCAGAACCACGCCCAGGCGGTCATAGATTTCTTGGAGTTCCGGAGAGACGTAGCTCAAGATGTGTAGTTGGGCCGCTTTCCTGTCGCCCAGGGCGTACGACAGCGCTGCTCCAGTGTAGGGGTTGCCCAAGAGCGTTGCCCCTGCTGGCACGGTCTGTTCGAGTCGTTGCATGAGCGCCAACTCATCCGTTGAGACTAGAGGAGAGTCGGCGTTGATGGAGTATTGCTTCGACGCCTGCGCCACCTCCTGCTTCATCCCTCCTTGCTGTCCCAAGGAGATTGCAGCCACTACCACGAGGGTTGTGACTGCAAAGCGGGCCAGGGGCTGACGGGCGTAGGTGAGAACCTTGGCTGGCCCCGAGGAGGGATCAGCCCTTCGACGAAGCAGGCTTGCCGCATGCCGTTGGTTCCCCGCCCAGGACACTCCCACGGCAACTAAGAGGACCGCGCCCACCGGGAGAAGTGCAGCAACCCGATAGCTGTCGTTGTACCAAACGCCAGCCAGGAGGTTCCGGATCGAGGAAATGGGGAATCCCGAAACAACGACGAAAACCCCCGCGAAAATCGTGAAGCCGACAGCTACCCAGCCATGTTTCTTGGGAGTGCGGAAACAGGCCCAGAGGCCCAGGAAGACCAGCGGCGCCACCATCCAGGCCGGCGCCAGTCCCATGGGGGAAACGAGCAGTGCCTCGCCAAATGCCTGTGGAGCCGTGTGGTACGGACCCCAGAACGAGGCTTCCTCCGGAGGTCGAAGGAACAGCCACAGGATCAGGAATACGACGGCGTATATCGCCACCGGGGTTGCTGCAGCGTAGAAGCGTCGACGGTCAGCCAGGCGGGCCTGCCAAATGCCGGGGCTGAACTTGACCACGATGAAGGCCACCATGGGAACCGTCCAGACGAGCCAGGCCATAAAAGTTGTCGGATGCGAGACCACGAGGCCCGCGAGGCAGAGCAGCAATGCCAGGCAGGTAGCCAGAACATGAAACGGGGTTGGCTTTGCCGCTTTGAGCAGCCGAGCCGCCAAAGCGATACTCGCAGGAAGGATGCTGATGGCCAGCAAGTTTGGGTAAAGAACGCCGAAGTCCATCATGAGCAGCGGAAACGCGCCGAGCGAAGCCGCCGCAATGGCGGCCATCAGGGTGGCTAAACGATCGTGGCCCACCACCCAGCGGACCAGCAGGAGGCAGCTAAGGGGCCAGAAGAAGGCTGCCAGGACAACGCTGGTGATGTTCACTGCAGTAACAACATCGGTGCCCGTGACTGTTGCGACATAGGTCGCCACCGCGTTCCAGCCAGCCGGATAGAACCCGCCGCCGGTCATGGCGCCGAGGGTCAGCGATGAAGCCTGACCCGTATCCAGTGCGAAGCGAACCGAGTTCAGGTGGAAGACTGCGTCGTAGGTCTGCGAAAACGCGGTCGGTGAGCCGATGGCCTGCAGCGTCCGCCACGTGATTAGTGCACAGGCCACCACGAATGCCGCGAAAGGCGTGGTGCGTTGCCAAAGCGTAGGCCGCTTCCCGATTTCCTCCGGTCCTGTTGCGACTTTTTTCCAGCCGATCCAGAAGCCCACGACGGCTACTAACACCGTCACCACCGCTACCGGCAGCAGTCCGAAGCCCAGCCCCACGAACGGGGCGCCGGTTGAGGAGACCACAAGAATCCCCACCGAAAGGGCAGGGGCTAAGGCGAGGGCGTCAAACGATCGATAGCGCAGGGAAAGCGACACAACCAAGCCGGGGGCCAGGAGAAATGCCGCTGCGAGCAGGATTTGCGGAAAGACTGGCAGCCACATACGGCTTATTAAGGCTCGAGCAAGCCGAGCAGGTATGCCCCGTAACCGCTCTTGACCAACGGTTCCGCCCGCTGGCGCAGTTCGTCATCCGTCAGGAAGCCAAGGCGCCACGAGATTTCTTCCGGAGCACCAATTTTCAAACCCTGCCGATTTTCCACGGTGCGGATGAAGTTTGAGGCGTCGCTGAGGTCGTTGAAGGTTCCGGTATCCAGCCATGCGGTCCCTCGCGGGAGGATCTCAACCTGAAGCGTTCCGCGTTCAAGGTAGGCACGGTTGACATCCGTGATCTCCAATTCGCCCCGTGGCGATGGCTTCAGGTTGCGGGCAATTTCGATGACGTCATTGTCATAGAAGTAGAGCCCGGGAACCGCGTAGTGACTCTTCGGCTTTTCTGGTTTCTCTTCGAGTGAGAGAGCTTTGCCGTCATCATCGAACTCAACAACACCGTAGGCCTTCGGGTCCTTGACCCAGTAGCCGAACACGGCTCCGCCCTTTATGTCGGCGTGCTTGCGCAACTGAGTGCCCATGCCTTGGCCGTAGAAAATGTTATCGCCTAGGACCAGTGCCACGGTTTCGTTGCCGATGTGTTCGGCGCCAAGGATAAATGCCTGTGCCAGCCCGTCGGGTGAAGGCTGCTGGACGTATGTGAGGTTCACGCCAAACTGACTACCGTCACCCAAGAGCCGCTGGAACTGCTCCGCATCGTGAGGGGTGGTGATGATCAGGATGTCCCGAATCCCTGCGAGGATCAGAGTCGACAGCGGGTAGTAGATCATCGGCTTGTCATAGACAGGAACCAGTTGTTTGCTGATGCCAAGGGTGATCGGGTGTAGCCGGGATCCGGTCCCGCCGGCCAAAATTATTCCACGCATGACCCTAATCCTCTATCAACGCGGGGTTCACGGCAAACTAACTCTGCCCAATCGGCTAGAGCGGCCGGGAACTGTGGTGTTTTTCGTATGTCATAAGTCAGCAAGGTAGAATCGGTAGCCAATCAACACCACAAAGGAAACTTGGCTTGGGCACTGCCGTACTGAAACCTGACGCACCGAGTGCCCCAGCATTCGGCAACCGCTTGGATCCAAGGGGTAACAGCCTGAACCTCATCAGGCTCTTCCTTGCTTTCCTCGTACTACTCGCACATAGCTGGCACATCGTCGGTGATGGGAACGGCTGGGGATTCCGGGGCGAGAATCTCGGGGGCTGGGCGGTGGCAGGTTTCTTCGGAATCAGTGGATACCTTATTACTGCGAGCCGCTTCAGCAATCGGATCGGTACATACCTGGTTCATCGAATCGCCAGGATCTTTCCCGCGTTCATTGTGTGTCTGATCGTCATGGCCTTGGGCTTCGCACCCATCGCTTACGTGGTCCAGCACGGCTCGCTCTTCGGTTTCTGGCAGACCCCCACCACGCCGCTGAATTCGGTGTTCGCGAATATGGGCTTGCGCATTGTCAGTTACGACGTGGCAGGGACTCCGGCCAATGTGCCTTACCCGGGGGCATGGAACGGTTCACTCTGGACGTTGTACTTCGAGTTTCTTTGCTATCTGCTCGTGGCCCTCATTGGGTTTGTCGCGGTTTTCAAGAAGTCTCCTTGGCCGATGGTTATTGCTTTCCTGGTCAGCGTGGTTATCTGGGCCAATATCGGTACCCTCAAGCCCTACCTGCAGTCAAACCTGGACTTTGAGCTCGCCGCGAGGCTGGTTCCATACTTCCTCGGCGGTGCCGTGGTCCAGGTCTTCAGCTCAAAAATCGGTATTCACAAAATCCTCGGCCCAATCTCACTTTTTCTTGCAGTTGCTTCAATTTTCCTTGTGGATGGATATGGCGGCCAGCTGGCGGCGCCCCTCATCACCTACGCATTGCTCTGGATATCCACCTGGTTGCCCCAACCGAAATTTGTCGCACGGAACGACCTTTCCTACGGCGGCTACATCTACGCGTTCCCGGTCCAGCAGTTCTTGGCAGTATTTGGTGCATATCACTGGGGCGTCTGGTGGTTCACGCTCGCCGCGACGATCTGTACGATTCCGCTGGCCGCAGCGAGTTGGTTCATTATTGAGCGACCGGTCATGCGGCGCGCCAGAAAATCCGTATAGCAGCCTGGCAGCGACGCCGGGCATCAACTCCCTCGCTGTTCCGGCCAGGAGTTTGGTGGATCTAAACCATCCGGCGAGTCAGCCACTGAAACCCCGACGTCGCGACCGCTGGTGCAGGGCGGGCAGTTCAACGCTATGAAGTGCGGCGCATCCCGGTGACGCCGCGTAGGCCGTCGGCAATACCTGCGAGCGCATTGGACAGCCGCTTGCGGCGCCCTGGCGCTAGTAGCGTGACGATCAGTAAATGTCGGTAGTCCGCCAAGAACCCCTTGAGGGCCCAGAGCGGGAATCTGCCACCGTACTCCTTGGCCAGCAACAAGCGGTTTCGGAACAAATAGTAGTAGCGCCACACTGCAGCGGTCCTGATGCTTACCGACTCACCGCGCAAGGTGAGCTCCCTCCCGAACACCGTCGCCGCCGTCGGGCTGCCGAGAGAATGCTGAAGCTCGGCGTCGGAGGCGATAACGGCTTTGAGTCCGGCTCTGGCGCAGCGCAGGAAAAATTCGCTGTCGACGCCATCGATGAAAAGGCTCTCTTGGAAGAGCCCAATGCGTTCGAGCACCGGGACTGGAATCAGCAGGCCAGACTGGATTGGCTCGCCGCCAAACTCGACACCGTCCTTGTTCCCGGCGCGCCGCACAGGAAGGCCCAGCACCGAGCCAGGCCCGACCATGCCCACGGTGACGCCGGCAGCGGACGCGGCCGAGGCTGTATTTGTCAGCGCGAGGATGTAGCCGTCGGCAAGCAAGGAGTCCTGGTCCATGGTGAGGACATAATCCGGCTTTGGCTTTTGCGCTAGCGCTGAAATGATCCCGGCGTTGAGGGCAGCCGCAATGCCCGAGTTCTGCTCCAACCGCATCACCGCGCAGCCTAATTCGGACAAATCCGTCAGGACAGCGGTGGGGTCTGCAGGGCTGCCGTCGTCCACCACGATAACGGAGTCCGCTTGGCCGAGCAGGGTGGCGGCGTTGGCCAGCACGCCGCCGTCGGGGTTATAGAGAGAGACGACGGCGGCAACTGTAGGCATACTGGATCAGGTCGCGTCAGGCAGGCTGCACATCGGGCTGGGCATCGATCCAGTTGGCCAACCGGTCGATTCCTTGCGCCAAGCTGTACTGAGGAGTCCAGCCAAGGACTTTCTGGGCAGCGGTGATATCGGCCCAGGCGTGGCGGACGTCTCCTTGCCGGTACTGCCCCGTCACGTGCGGCTCTGGTGCTGTGTAATGGGTTGCGATGAGGTTGGCCGCAGTGCCGATCGTTTGGAACTCCCCGGAACCAATGTCCATTGCCTCGCCCTGCACAGTCGCCGAAAGCGCGCCGGCAACGATGGCTGAGGCAACGTCGTCGATAAGGATGAAGTCGCGACGGACCTCGCCGTCCTCGTAAAGGGGGATGGACTTTCCGCCCATGGCCATCCGGCAGAACAGGCTCATGATGCCTGTATAGGGGTTGATCAGGGATTGGCCGGGGCCGTAAACGTTCTGCAGCCGAAGAATGACTGTCTCAACGCCGAACGCCTTTGCCCATGCCTGCAGGACGTGTTCTTGCGCCAGTTTGGTGGCGCCGTAGACACTCACGGGTGCCGGGAATGTCTCGGATGCCTTCATGGGCTCGGGGGCAGCGTCTGGGAAGTCCCATTGCGCTTTATCCAAAGTTTCGCTGGTCCGCTGTCCAGGATAGAAAAGCTTCCCGTTGGCATCCGACCAGGCGCCTTCGCCGTAGACGGCCCGGCTCGACGACAAAACAATCCTGCGGGGCAGCTTCTGGTGCCTGTTGAGGCCATCCAGCAGCTGGGAGGTCCCGACGACGTTCACGTGGGTGTGCCTCGTTGCTTCTTCCAACGACTGGCTGGTGCCGGTTTCGGCTGCAAGGTGTATGACAACGTCCGGAGAGTGCTGAGCCAGGACGGAGTCCCAGGTAGCGGCCTCGGCGATGTCCGCAACGATCAGTTCGGCCCTGGAATCAAGATCGGCCGGGCGCTCACCCGAGGCGTGAATTTGCGGGTGCAGGCAGTCGACGACGACGACCTTGTCGAAGGCATCAGCCAACGGACCAGAAATGGCACAACCGATAAAGCCAGCGCCGCCGGTAACGAGGACGGTGCCGCCCGGATGGGCAATGGTTTCAGTGGAAGTCACGATGGACCTTTCGTAGCTGGCCGTTCACTTGCCAAAAGAGTGGCGGACAAGGGCTTTTACCGCGGTGGTGTTGCGGTTGAGAACTGCCTTGGGCAGCAGGGTCATTGAGTGGGCCCGCGACGTAAGCCTCAGGCGAGCCGCAAGCGCCGCCCGATGCCAGCCCAGCTCTTCAGCCTGGGCCGCAGAGACGCTGAAGTACTCGCGTTCGCCGGCGAACCTGGACCCGTCAACCAGCTTGGTCGACGAGGCGCTGTTGGAGTGCCTCCGATACTGGAAGCAGACGGAAGGGTCGATCAGCAATTGGTCGCCAGTGTAGATCATGTCCATGATGAGAGCTAGGTCCTGGATGATGGGAAAGCCATCACGGAAGTCCACCTGCCTGATCTTGTCCGTCCGGAACGCGAGCGAAGGCCAGTAGAGCCAGTCACCGTGCATGAGGTTGACAGCGATTGCCTCGCCGGAGATCACTTGCCGGCCATTACCCCGTGGCCGGACCAGGCTCTGCTTGACCCAGTCGACCAAGGTGCTGACCACTCGGCTGTTTTCGTCGATGATCTGAACAGAGGGCTGGATGATGGCGGCATCAGGGAAGAGCCGGTGTGCTTCGAGGATCACATCGACATAATTGGGAAGGAGGATGTCGTCGCAGCCGAGGATCACCATGATGTCCTGCGTGGCCATACCGACGCAGGTGCGGTAATTCTCCGTGATGCCAGCGTTGGTGTCTTTACGGATGTAGCGCACCCGTGGATCGTCGATTCCGGCCACATAGTTGGCGATCTCAGCATCCGGGTAAGCGTCGTCCACTACCGTCAAGAGCCAGTCACCGTTGTCCTGTCCGAGGACACTCTCCACCGTCTGCTTCATATACGCGGGATCGCCCCAGTAAGGAATGAAAATATCAAGCGGCATTTATGAATCCGAGCTCTCAGGGGGTAGGCCAAGGAAAGGCTGCACTGGCTTCGAGGAGCGTTGCCTGGCTGGCCGCTGGCCAGGGGCAACGCTCGCAACCGCTTCGAGTGCCTCTACTTGCGCCCGTAGAATCGCAACTTCCTCTGCGAGCGTCCGGGTTTCGTCCTCCACGACGGAGATTTCCCAGGACAAGTGGAGGCAAACGCCCAACAGCATCAGGATACTGATCGCGAAGAGGAGGTTTGAGGGTATCTGCACGCCAACGAACTCGGCAACTATGTTCAGTAGCATCGGAAAAGCTGCAAGGACCAAGGTGGCAACACCCACGATGAGCCAAAGCGCGGCGTACTTTTCCCGGAGTTTCTTGCGCCTGACCAGCTCCACTACGAGGGCGACGATAGCCAGGGCCAGTAGGAAGGCAGCGAGATTGCCCAAAGCTAAGCTCCTCTAGTCTCGACGGCAAGAACAGCCGGAGAAGTCGGTTTTCTGGTCAGGGCAAACAGCAGGGCAAACACTGATCTCCCGAGGTAAATGGCAGCTTTAGCAGGGTTATGGCTGGGCTTGCCGCCCTGGCGGGCCCGCATTTCGACGGGTATTTGCGTCACAGTGCACCCTGATCGGATGGCCACCACCAAGGAATCAATGGTGTCGCCAAGGTATTCGGCAGGATAATGGTCGAGGTACTGGCTGATGGCCCGCTGGTTGCCGGCTCGGAACCCGCTCGTCACGTCGGTGAGCTTCGTCTTCGCTAAGGAGGAAATGACTTTGGCAAGGAGTTGCATGGCCCATTTTCGTGGACCGGTGACTTTGTATTCACCACGGTCAGCGAAGCGAGCACCGATGGAAATATCCGCGTGCGCCAAGCCCGCCAAAACCTCATCAATACTGCTGGGATCATGCTGCCCGTCGGAGTCGACCTGGATTACCTGGGTGTAGCCCAGCCTGCGGGCGTACTTAAATCCGGCCCGCATTGCTCCGCCCACTCCAAGGTTAAACGGCAGGTTGAGCACAGTGGCGCCAGCAGCAGATGCCTCGCTGGCCGTGCTGTCGGTCGAGCCGTCGTTGACGACGAGGACGTCGTACCTTGAGTTGGTGGCCAAGACTTCCCGCACCGTGTTGCCGACAGCTTCGGCCTCATTCCAGGCAGGCATGATGACCAGGACTCGCGGGGAGTGATTCGGTTCCATTTGTCCAAACTATATCAATTCCAGAAGGGCATTTCGGCAACATTGCTGGCTCGCTGGTTTGACCTCCGAGTCATCTGCGCAACCGTTGCTCAAGACGAGCAGGTATCCTGCCCGTCGAACCACGGAACGCGTCCCTAAATCCTTGGGCCGCGGCCTGGGCTAGCTTAAGGCGCCCCGGGCTGAAAGTGAACCTCAACACGTGCGCCTTGGACTCTTCGACCAAGCGCCTGACCACCCAGGCAGGATCCTTCACCACGTACCGGAGGCTTAGGACGGTGCCATTGCGACAGATGTAGTAGACCCGGCTGGGCGAATGATAATTGTAGGACAGTTGGCTGCCCTTGATTCGAACCGCTTTGCCGAAGAGAGTGGCAGGCTCCCGCTGACCTAAATCGTGTTCAATGTCGCAACCTTCGCCCACCAGTACGCTGAGACCTGCTGACCTGGTCCGCATGGTGTATTCGGAATCGACTCCGTCGATGAAAAGCCCCTCGTCGAAGCGGCCGACGCGCTCGAAGGAACTGCGGGGCAGGAGGAAACCGGATTGCATCGGGTCGAAAGCTTGGACAAATGGCCCTTTACTGGCACGAACTGGAATGGGGTGGCCGCTGTAAGAAGCGGCCGTAACGAAGCCGACGTGCAGTCCCAATGCGGCAGCGGTGGTGAACGTTTCCAGCCCTGACCGCACGTACTGCGGCGATGGACGTGAGTCCTGGTCCAAGGTCAGGTAGAAGTCCGGGTTCCACAGCTCCCTCGCTTTTTCGATTCCAGCGTTTAGTGCTGCCGCGATGCCAGAGTTAGTGCCCTGGCGCACGATCGTGACGCCGATGGACGCCAGCTCATTAAAAAGGGATTCGGTTTCTTCGGGGGATCCGTCGTCGACGACGACGACCTCCTGGACCTGATCAAGCAGCGTCCGGACGGTTCCGATCAAAGTTGGCAACGGGCCGTAGGCCGCGATGACGGCTACGACGGTCGGTACGGAATCAGGCTGCGTCAATGACGGGATCCAATCTCTCATGGTTCATCAGCTTCCACCCTGGGATGAGGAGGCTGACGAACAGTACGGCTTCGCTCAATGCCATGCCCAGTGCAATGCCCGGTGCGTTGCCTGCCAATCCAGCCCAAACCATGGCAGCTAATCCAAAAGCGGCGGAAACCAGAGTCCAGGTGAGGACAAAGTTCTGCCGACCTGCGGGAATGAGCAGGTTCCGAATGAAGGGCGTGCTTGCGCTCAGGAAGAGGAAAGCAATCCCAAAGTACAGGCACAGTTCCGTTGTGGCTTGCGCTTTGCCGGCGAAGAGCAGGCTACTTACGAATGGCCCAGCTAATGTCAAAATGACAGCACCGAGCAGGCCAAGACCGGAATGCGCCACGATGGCAGCCAAGTGGCGCTGACGCCTGTTGTTTGCCCCGTGCTCTATGGTCCAGCCCTGGAAAGCGTTGCCCAAGGCAATGATGGTGAAGATGCCAAAGCGGTACAACGTATCGGCTGTTGCCAGGCTTCCGGACGCGGCAGCGGATGTGCTGGCGGTCGCAATGGGCGTTGGTGTTGATGCGTACGCATTGCCCGCGAGGCTGATGCCGGCAGTGCGTCCTTGAGCCGCCAATTCCCGTACGGATGCGGGCGCGTTGCTGGGGAACCAGTTCTGCCCCGGTGAGAACCTCCGGTGAAACGCGATCAGGGCGCCGACCGAGGCGGCCGCCACCAACACTGTGTACCACCACAACTGGTTGGTCAGTAAGAGGAGCGGCACCGCGGCAGCCGTTGCGACAAACCGAGGCAGCGTGTCATACAGGGCCAAGAGGCGTGGCTGCCCCAGTCCGATGCAGAACCACGACGGCGACATTCCGGCGCATGCCACGGCCCACGCCATGGCAACTGCCTCCCACCGAAATCCGGGAACGGCAACGAGCATGGTCACCGCAGCCGACGCTGGAATAACAACGACGAGCAGGAGTATGCGAGTGCGGATGCTCTTCGCGTAGACGAAAGCGCGTTCCTCTGCCCGGGTGGCGCGTGCAACTGCCACGGGTCCGTCAACGTTCCAACCCCACATCACGATAGTGGCGGCAAAGGTGCCGATAGCTTGGCCGGAAAGGACACTCGAAATGCCTTCTCCGCCCACCACGTTGGAGATGACGGGCAGCATGAGGAGAGGGGTAATTAAGGACAGCAGCGGCAACACCGTGAATCCGGAAAGTCGCAGCAATACGGTCTTCATTCTTGGGAGTGTCCTTGGGTTCTCGAAGGGCCTTCGTCGATCTTACGGGATGGGTACCCGCCGCCTGAGGTCACCTACTATGGAGCAGACGATCGATTCCGCCCTTAGAAATGGCGGAGATCACTTGCCCCCAAACGAAATGCGAGGCCATGACAGCCGCCGACCAGCCTGAAAAGGTGTCTATCCGAGCCAGCGTCTGTATGGCCACCTACAACGGAGCCCGATACATCGGGGAGCAGTTAGAGTCTATCCTTCGCCAACTAGGTCCGGACGATGAGTTGGTTATCGTGGATGACGCGTCCACGGACGCGACGGTTGCTCAGATCCGCGTCATCGATGATCAACGCATCCGAGTCGTTCAGGCAGATGCAAACCAGGGTTACGTGAAGTCGTTCGAGCAGGCTGCACTGGCGTCCCGGGGGAGCGTTATTCTGCTGTCCGACCAAGATGATGTGTGGGTTGAAGGGCGACTAGGCGCCATGCTGGAAGCGTTGCAGTCCGCGTCGGTTGTGGCATCGAATTTCGATGTGCTCGGCGGTGGGCCGCGCCCGAGGATTCCCTCGCTTCGGGAGGCGGACAGCACCCGTGCGGTGGCTAACCTTTGGGGAATTCTCGTAGGATATAGGGCCTACTACGGTTGCGGTATGGCATTTCGCCGCGAAGTCTTGCCACGCTTCGCGCCAATCCCTCCCTATCTACGGGAATCCCACGATCTTTGGCTCGCCATTTTGGGCAACACCTTAGGCTCAATGCGGCACTTGGAGCAGGCAACGCTGTTGCGACGGATCCATGACGCCAATGCCACGCCCCGGGGCTGGCGTTCCGCACGGAAGATCTTTGCTGCCAGGATCGTTCTCCTGAGACTCATGGTGGAGGCGCAAAAAAGGGTCCGCGCCAACTAGTTAGCGCGGACCCTGCGGTGTGGACGGCCTAGAAGTATGAGATGTCCACGCCCCGTTGGCTGAGACTATTGGTGAGTTGCCAGCTATTCCCGCGGACAATGCCGAGGGTGGTGGACCTGTTGCCATCCCAATCGCCAGTGATTGGCCGGTCCGTTGATACTCCAAACGGCAACACGTCGGACACCTGCGGGGACTGGATTCTGTTGCTGAGCCACCACGTGCCGCTACGCCACACTCCAATACTGGCTTTGCCGTCGCCATTCCAGTCGCCGACAAGGGGAGTGTCGGATGGCACCCCGAAAGATGCCGATTCGTTGACCACAGGTGAGTTGACGTTATAGGTGACCTGGAAACTGGAGTTTCGCCATATGCCTATGCTGTCCCTACCGGAACCGTTCCAGTCGCCAACAATGGGAGTGTCGGAGCCGACACCGAATCCAACGACCTTGGTAATGCTCATGGAGTTAACATCGTCAACAAGCCACCACACGCCGTTCCTGACAATGCCGATTCCGGCTATGCCGTCCCCGTTCCAGTCACCTACTACTGGCCTGTCTCCTGGGTTCCCGTAGGAAAAGCACTGTCGTGGCGCCGCAGCCATTTGCAGGCACCAGAAACCGTCTTTGAACCAGCCGACTTTGGCCTTGCCGTCCCCAGCCCATTTTCCGGTAAGCAGCGTGGCGCCCGATATGAGACCAATTGGATAACTATCTGCCGTTGCGGCCAGGTTCCGGAGTTGGTCGATATTGCCGTTGAACACGTTTTGGTCGCCAGGGAATGTTGCCTTGACCGTCTGGCTCGCATTGGCAAAGTCGTTGGCGTACTGCCAAATGGTGTAGGTGGACCAGCCACCCGGTACCGCCGGGCTGCTCGTGTAGTAAGAGGCAAGCCATAGCGGGTTGGTGGTGCTGAACTCGGTGGTGTTCCCCAGGCAATCCCGCCAGAACCAGTAGCCCGTGTAAATCATGGCGTGTTTGTTTGTCAGGCGGAAAACGGTGGAGGTGAAGTCGCGGACCCATGTGGTCAGTTGGGCCGGGCTCATGCCGTAGCACTTATCCGTACCTCCGTATGGATTATCTTCAATATCGAGGGTGGGGGGCATGGTAATGCCATCTGCTGTCCACCCGCCGCCGTTGTTGATAAAGAATTGGGCTTGCGTGGCGCCATTGGAAACACTGGGCGCTGCGAAGTGATAGGCGCCACGGAGGAGTCCTGCAGACGTTGCGCCACCATATTGGGCGGCAAAGTAGGGATTTTTATAGCCAGTACCCTCTGTTGCCTTGACGTACGCAAACCTGGCGCCCTTGTTCCTGACATCAGCCCAGTTGACTGATCCCTGCCAGGAGCTGACGTCTAGTCCCAGCGGCTTTCCCGCTGTTCCTGACGGCTGTTCCGGAACGGAAGGTTGCGGAGATTGGACTGCCATCCTCAACTGCCGCGCCTGACTTTCTGCTGCAGGAGCATTCAGACCGGCCTTGCCCATTGACGCCTTGCCCATTTCCGTGGCCGTGGCGGGCATCGAAGGCTCGGCAGTGGCGGCGGGCGCCGACGGCGGAGGGGTGGTTTCTGCATTCTTCGTAGGCACTTCCGGCGCTGCTGGTACAGAGGGTGCCGTAGTTTGCGACGGCTTGAGCGCCGGAGTTCCGGTGGGTCCAGCCGTCGTTGTGGGGGTCGGCGTCGGCGTCGGGGTGACGGCCATAGCGCCGGTGCCGCCCAGCGTAAGTGGAATCGCGAGCGCGACGGCGAGCAGCGCAACGCGGCGGGAATTGGTTCTTATCACGGATGCCCCCGAGAAGTAATGTGCGAGGGGGAGAACTTCCGCCGTCGTCATAATGAGAGTACCCAACCGTTACGGGTGTGACCAATGTTATCTATGCGATCTGCGTCGAGGTCCTCAAATCGGACTGCAAAGCACTTGCCGGTAAGCTGTGCAGCATGCAGAAACTCCTTGTTACCGGCGGCGCCGGCTTCATCGGCTCAAACTTTGTCCACTACGTGTTGGAGCACACTGACCACTCCGTAACGGTGCTGGATAAACTCACTTACGCTGGCAATCTGGAATCCCTCAACGGCCTTCCGGCAGATCGCTACTCCTTCGTGCAGGGCGATATCGCCGACGCGGAATTGGTGGATCGACTCGTAGCCGAGACCGACGTTGTGGTCCATTACGCTGCCGAGTCCCACAACGACAACTCGCTGCACGATCCTCGTCCGTTCCTGGACACGAACATCATTGGTACGTACGTACTCATTGAAGCTGCACGTAAGCACAACAAGCGTTTCCACCACATCTCCACTGACGAGGTCTACGGCGACCTGGAACTCGATGATCCGGAGCGGTTTACCGAGCAGACGCCGTACAACCCCTCCAGCCCGTATTCCTCCACCAAAGCCGGCTCGGACCTGCTGGTGCGCGCATGGGTTCGGTCCTTCGGCCTGCAAGCAACCATCAGCAACTGCTCCAACAACTACGGTCCCTACCAGCACGTGGAGAAGTTCATCCCGCGCCAGATCACCAACGTCATCGACGGCATCCGCCCCAAGCTGTACGGCAAGGGTGAGAACGTCCGCGACTGGATCCACGCCAATGATCACTCATCAGCGGTGCTCGCCATCATCGACAAGGGCGTCATCGGCGAGACCTACCTGATCGGCGCCGACGGCGAGAAGAACAACAAGGACGTCGTTGAGCTGATCCTCAAGCACATGGGCCAGTCCCCAGACGCCTACGACCACGTTGTTGACCGGCCAGGCCACGATATGCGCTACGCCATCGATTCCACCAGGCTCCGCACCGAGCTGGGTTGGGAACCGCAGTTCTCCAACTTCGACGCCGGCATCGAGGACACCATTGCCTGGTACCGGGACAACCAAGACTGGTGGCGCCCGCAGAAGGCCGCCACCGAGGCTAAGTACAAAGAGCAGGGCCAGTAAGCCATGGCGATCGAATTCGGCAAAAAGCTGACGGCCACGCAAACGCCTATTCCCGGCGTCGTCCTTTATGACCTTCCCGTTCACGGTGACAATCGCGGCTGGTTCAAGGAAAACTGGCAGCGCGAGAAGATGGTGGCGTTGGGACTCCCAGACTTCCGGCCAGTCCAGAACAACATTTCCTTCAACGAGAAGGCCGGCACCACCCGTGGGATCCATGCCGAGCCGTGGGACAAGTTCATCTCTGTCGCCACCGGCCGGATTTTCGGTGCCTGGGTGGACCTGCGCGAGGGGCCGTCCTTTGGTGCGGTCTTCACCGCAGAAATGGATGCCAGCCAGGCGATCTTCATTCCCCGCGGTGTGGGCAATGCGTTCCAGACCCTCGAGGACAACACCGCCTACACTTACCTGGTCAATGATCACTGGTCCGCGGACGCACAGGGCCAGTACACCTTCCTGAACCTGGCGGACGAAACCGCAGCAATCCAGTGGCCTATCTCGCTGGACGCGGCAGAGCTCTCCGACAAGGACAAAGCACACCCGCGCCTGGCTGACGTCGTACCCATGCCGGGGAAGAAGACCTTGGTTGTGGGGGCGGACGGCCAGTTGGGCAAGGCGTTGCGGGAACTGCACGACGGCGACGCATCCGTTGAGTTCGCAGGTCGCGCTGAGTTCGACCTGAGCAGCGAAGAAGCGTTCGCCACCCGGAACTGGAAGAGCTACTCGACCATCGTCAACGCTGCCGCCTACACGGCTGTTGATACTGCAGAGACCCCGGAAGGCCGCGCGGCTGCCTGGGCTGTCAACGTCGCCGCCGTTGCGCGCCTGGCGCGGACCGCCGTCGAGCATGACCTCACCCTGGTGCATGTCTCCTCTGATTACGTGTTCGACGGCGGACGCGGGGTCCACGACGAATCAGAACCATTCACGCCGCTCGGCGTCTACGGGCAGACCAAGGCGGCCGGTGACGCGATCGTCAGCGTGGTGCCGCGGCACTACATTGTCCGGACCAGTTGGGTGATTGGTGAAGGAAACAACTTTGTCCGCACCATGGCGTCGCTGGCCGGTCGCGGGATTACACCGTCGGTGGTCAATGATCAGGTGGGGCGACTCAGCTTCACCGAGGACATCGCCGCCGGTATCCGGCACTTGCTCACCTCTGGCGCTGACTACGGCACCTACAACTTGTCCAACGACGGGGAGCCCCAGTCCTGGGCCGACATTGCCGCTGACGTTTACGAACTCTCCGGGCAACCCCGGGAATCCGTGACGGGCGTGAGCACCGAAGAGTACTTCAAGGGCAAATCTGCCGCCCCGCGGCCATTGAACAGTGCCCTCGACTTGGCGAAGATTAAGGCAACTGGGTTTGTTCCCGCCACGACCACTTCGCGGCTGACAAGCTTCCTTCAGTCCTGACCTGCGCCAACTAAAACGCCGTTGACCCCTTGAGGGTCAACGGCGTTTCTCTTTAACCGATTCAGGCGGCGGCAGCGACCTTGGCACGGACTCGACGGCGCTTAAGAAAATCTTGGTGGGGGATCAAGTAGCGGAACAGCATGTGTGCGGCCAGGAGAAGGACGCCAGCATAGAGGAGTGTGAGGACTTCCCATGTCAGGGGCGGTTGCCAGCCTGGGACCGTGATCATGGTCTGCCAGTTGCCATAGTCGGGAATTCCCACGACGTAGCGTCGCAGGACGTAAAGGAACCCGTAAACATGGGCGGCGATTGCAGCCCACAGGAAGAGTCTGGTCATAGAAGCGGCGGGCCTGGTCTTGGCAAAAGTCCGGAATCGGAAGGCCATTCCTGCAGCAATTACGGTGATGAGGAACAGCGGCATGCTGTAACGACCCTGCCAGATGAAGCCGACACTGGAGACCAGAACCGCCTGAAGGGCGGATGGTACCAGCAGCAACATGGCGAGTGCCGCCAGGAAGCCCAGTTGCAGGCGCCAGCGTCGGAGCAGGAAGACGAAAAGTAACACAAGAACCAGCAGCATATTCCAGAACATGTAGACCGCCTGGGGGAGCGAAGTCTCAAGCCAACCCATGACTCCGATGTATTGGGCAACAAAGTCAAAAGCACGGTCCAACATAGTGAGGAAAGCCCGGTAGGTAGGAATATCGCCGGTGGCGTTGGAGATGCCTGCTGGCGCTTCGCCTGCTGAAGGCGGGGCGTTGAACATCCAGAAATTCCATAGAAGGCCCAGGCATACCCCAATAAAAATGACGCCGGTTGTTAGTAGAACAAATTTATTTCTCAGGATGGCAAGTGCGTCTCTGCCCCGATAGCAGAGGCAGGCGACCACCACGGCACACAACAACCACACCAAAGATACCGACCTGGTGTTCGCGAGGGCAACGCTGGCAAGCCCCACCGTGATGATTTGTGGTTTCACCGTCGCCAAACGCCGTGAATTCTCCAGGACCACCAGCAAGCCGCAGAAAGCGGCCATGGTCGCTGCGATTTCCAAGGAATTCGGGTTGATGCCGCTGGCCAGGAAGAAAACCATGGGAGTCGTGGCAATGCTGGCTGCAACAATGGGCCATTTGGGTCGTCGGAGCCGGGCTAGTGCTGTAAAGCCGGCCGCGTAGAACGCCGCTGAGAGCAGGGCGCTGACGATTCGCATGGCGAACAGAGCTGGCGCGCCTGACATGAAGAGGCTCGGGAAACCGACGACCCAGTAGTACAGCGGATTGTAAAGGCCTGCTGAGGTCACCCCAATGGTGAGGTAATTATCATCGTAAGGAATTCCGGGGGCGCAGCCTGCAGTCTGGTCGCGCTGGAAGGCAAAGCACGTCTGGGGCGCGAGGTTGGCGATGTAGGAGGGGACCTGCACGTGGACGCCATGGCCAAATGACTTGCCCGCCTCCACGAAGACTTGGCCGCGGGCTACTGCTGCAGCCTTGATGGTATGCACAGGCTCGTCCGGGTAGGCCATCAAAGGGGTTGCGAGCGACCAGAGAATCATGAGGCCCGCAAGAAGGCCGAACACCTTGAGGAAGACGCCGGTTGCTGGACGCTGCTGCTTTGATTGGACCGAAGTCCCGGGGGTGGTGCCGCTCATGGGGGCCCTTTCTTGCACTGCTGCCGCTGCGTTGTGGCCAGGCCGCGGGAAGCTCATTGAGGTCCTCCGATTTGTTCAATGCGCTTTTGGGCCAGTTTCAGCGTTTCCTTGGGCGGCGACGCCACGCCAGCGAAGTATGTCGAGTTTCCTTGCCCACCCGCGCCGACCACGAACGTACCCCAGGACTTGACCAGACGACTCAGCGACTCATTTGAGTAATTGCTGCAGAAAGCTTGGTAGGTGACCAACGACAGGCCGTATCCTTCGCTACCCATGCCGGCGCTCTGGAACGTGACGCTACCGCCGGGGCCAGCCCCAACTGTTCCCAGGCCGATCGAGAGGTTGAGGGTGTCATCATTCATCCGGACGAATCCCTTGCCGAAGTCCAGGAGTGCGGTGTCGAAACGGGATCCGATGGAAGATTTTTCGAGGAACGCAATGGAACCGGCGGTGTTATCAAGCTTGTTCGCGAGAGCATCGTTGTCTTTGACGGATTCACCGGCAGTCTCTGCAGGCCACTCGTTGCTGGGCTGCCCTTTCCAGCCGCCGGCGGCCAGGTAACTCGTTGCCGTTTTCGTCAGCACGGAGTCTTCGGTAGCCCGAACAGGAGTTATTTTACTGTCGGGAAGTTCCTTGCCCGAGTTGATGGCGGTGATTGCCGGGTCATCCCAGGTGGTGATGTCTCCAGAATAGATGGCGGCAAGCACGCCGGGTGTGAGCTTGAGGTTCTTGACGCTTGGCAGGTTGAACGCAACGCCGACCCCCACAATGGCTACAGGTACGGAAAAAGCTCCGTCAGGTCCACAGGTGGTTTTTGACCTCTCCACATCTGTAGCTGTCAACGGAGCGTCGAGCGGAGCGAAATGGGCCTGACCGTTCAGTAGTGCATCGACCCCGACGTCCGACCCATCGGGGGAAAAGTTCAGCGACGTTCCCGGGTAGTCCTTCATCCAGCCGTTGCGCCACGCCGAAATGGAACTGCCCTGGACTTCGGTACCAACAGCCGTGAGCGCACCCCGAATTGAGGGTTCGGTGGAGGGGCCGGCGCATGCTGTCATCGCGGTGAACAAGGCAGCGAACGCTGCAGCGCGCCACATTCCCGTAGTTTTCAATTAAAGACCTCTCAAGTCGAATTGCGGGCCGCTTACTGACAAGACCGTGGCAAAGCGTGTCCGCACTTCCTGGGACCAGCCTACTTTGCGATCAGTCTTTGCGTTGTGCAGCATCCTGGTGCCTTGGTGCCGATTTAGGACTCAGGGCAGTTGTCCACAGGATTGAGAAATGTCTTGGCGCCATGCTGCGGGCACTCTAGGCTGTACCCATTCGGACTGGCGCCAACGGTGGTGGCAGCTTTCTACAGGGGATCGAATGGACGCTCTGGGAATAGTAGAGGACGAAGTCCGCGAGCTTATCAGGCGCCGCGGGCTTGACCCGCTACGAGAGGCCCTGGAGGTTCGTCGGCTGGTAGAAGCTGCCGTCACTGATTATGACGAGCGATCATTGCTTGGATCCTTGCCACCCATCGGGGCTCTGGACTCGGCCCGGAGATTCCTCTTCGATGCAGTGGCCGGTTTTGGTGTGCTTCAACCGTTGCTAGACGATCCCAGCATCGAAGAGATCTGGCTGAATGCTCCGCATGAAATATACGTGGCCCGCAACGGCGAGTCTGAGCTGACATCCCTCAGTTTGTCCGAGCAGCAGGTCCGTGACCTGGTGGAGCGGATGCTCAAAAGCTCTGGTCGACGGCTCGATATGTCCACTCCATTCGTGGACGCGGCACTCCCAGACGGATCGCGGCTCCACGTGGTGATACCTGATGTGACGCGACGGCATTGGGCCGTGAACATCCGCAAATTTGTGGTCAGGGCCAGCAGGCTGGAGCACCTTGTGGAGCTAGGGACTCTCACGCCGCAGGCCGCACGCTTCCTGGGAGCTGCGGTTGCCAGCGGGCTCAACATTCTGGTTTCGGGCGCCACCCAGGCCGGGAAAACCACCATGCTCAACTGCCTGGCAGCCAGCATTGGCAGCCGCGAACGTGTCATCACCGTTGAGGAGATCTTCGAACTGCAACTACCCCTGCGTGACGTGGTGGGTCTGCAGTGCCGGCAACCAAACCTGGAAGGCCAGGGCGAAATTCCGTTACGGAGACTTGTCAAAGAAGCCCTGCGGATGCGTCCGGATCGGTTGATTGTGGGCGAAGTTCGAGAGGCAGAGAGTCTCGACATGTTAATCGCTCTAAATTCTGGGCTGCCAGGGATGTGCACAGTCCATGCAAACTCTGCCCATGACGCCGTCACCAAGATCTGCACGCTCCCTTTGCTCGCAGGCGAAAACATTTCCAGCGCCTTCGTCGTGCCAACCGTTGCTTCCTGCATCGATCTGGTGGTGCACTGCAATCGGCACGCCAACGGACGGAGGGAAGTGACGGAGATCCTGTCCTTGGGCCGCCGCGTGGAGAATGGTGTCATCGAATCATCTGTGGTCTTCTCAACTGAACACGGTGCCTTGCAACCGCGGGCTAGTTCAATGCCGGAAGCCGAGAAATTCGCCCGATCGGGCTATGACGTGGCGGCACTTTTGGATCCGCGCTAATGGCTGCCATTCTGGGAATCCTCGGCGGCGCGGGACTGTTCCTGGTCTGGTGGTCTTTCTGGCCGACATCTCCGTCCCAGACAGCGCGCCGGCGGAGTAATCGGCTCAGTGACCTACTGGCTGCCGCTGGCATCGAAAAGGTCACCGGCGCGGGCCTCATCGGAAGTTGCGTTGGGCTGGGTTCGGTTGCGGCGCTGATCTTTTTCGCCGTCAGCCGGTCCTGGGCCATCGCCGCGTGCTTCGGACTCTTCGCTGCATGGCTCCCCGTCACCCTCCTTCGTTGGCGGGCCAAGAAGCGGAGCACGCGGCTGCGTCAGCTATGGCCAGACGTTGTGGATCACCTCCGCTCAGCCATCCGAGCGGGGCTGCCGCTACCGGAAGCACTCATCCAGCTCGGACACAAGGGGCCAGAAGAACTGCGGCCCATCTTCAGGGACTTCGGCGCCGACTACCGCGCTGGTGGTCAATTTGATGCGTCCTTGAATAGGTTGAAAGACAGACTGGCTGACCCAGTGGCTGACCGCATCGTCGAGGCCTTGCGGCTGACCCGCGAAGTAGGAGGTTCTGACCTGGGACGCCTGCTGGGGACCCTCGCCGAATTCCTCCGCGAAAACGCCCGGACAAGAAGTGAACTTGAGGCCCGGCAGTCCTGGACCGTCAATGCCGCCAGGCTGGCCGTTGCCGCGCCCTGGGTCGTAGTGGTCCTGCTGGCAACCCGGCCCGAAGCCGTCCGCGCATACAACACGGCCATGGGCGCGGCGGTGCTGCTCGGCGGCTTGGTGGTCTCCCTGCTCTGTTACTCAGCGATGCTCAGGATTGGTGCCCTTCCTCAGGATGAGCGGGTACTCCGATGACAGGTTTAGCTACGGCTGCGGTCCTGGTCGGTGGTGTCCTCGGCCTGGGACTATGGCTCCTCGTTGTCAGATCTCCGCCCATGCGTGCCACGACACTCAGCCAGCGAATTGAACCACAGCTGAGGAGCCACAACCTTGAGTCCCGGTTGCTCACTGCAAACGATCGAAGCCAAACCCCGTTTGGTCCGCTGGCCCGAATCCTCCGGCCCATCCTGCACGACGCCTTAGCCGCGCTCGGACGCCTCAGCCCCTCACCGGGAGGTACAGTGCGGCGGCTTGCCCAGGCCGGTCTGTCAAAATCAAGCATTGATTTCCGCGCCGAGCAGCTGTTGTGGGGCGCGGTTGGGTTCGTCCTGGCGCTGGCCGTGGCAATACCCAGCTCGCTTGCCGGGCGAATCAGCCCACTGCTCTCGGTCATCCTGATACTCGTAGCTGCAGTCCTTGGATACGTTGGGCGCGACTACTGGCTGGGAGTCCAAATTCGGCGGCGCGAATCCCGCATGATGGCCGAATTTCCCAGCTTGGCCGAACTGATGGCACTCGCCGTCAGTGCCGGCGAGAGTGCAACGGGTGCCCTGGACAGGGTGTGTCGCAGCGGGCACGGTGAACTCACCAACGAGTTCAGCTTGATTCTCGCCGAAACTAGGGCTGGCAAGCCCCTCGTCCAGGCCTTGCAGGAGTTTTCGGCACGCACCGATTTGGCCCCCTTGGTCCGGTTCGTAGACGGCATCATCGTTGCCGTGGAACGAGGCACACCCCTCGCAGACGTACTCCGCGCGCAAGCCCAAGACGTTCGGGACACCGCTAAACGCGACCTCATGGAGGCTGCAGGCAAGAAGGAGATCGGCATGATGGTACTAGTGGTGAATTGTTACTGTTTCTATTCCGTCGTCCCCAATGCGCGGTATCACTAGGTCTTACTGACGGTTGGAGGAAAGCGTCTAACCAGCGGGAGCGCCGCGGTAACAAATGAAGT
This sequence comes from Arthrobacter ulcerisalmonis, assembly GCF_900609065.1. Lineage (GTDB taxonomy): Bacteria > Actinomycetota > Actinomycetes > Actinomycetales > Micrococcaceae > Arthrobacter > Arthrobacter ulcerisalmonis. Next base: position 78,745 of record NZ_UXAU01000029.1, read on the forward strand.
CCACGATTGCCGTCACCACAGTCGGGAAGCTTGCGGCCATTTCGTGCAAGGGAATGCCGGGACTGTTTTTGTCGTGGCTCACCGTGAACGCGGTGTCCACCCGGACCACCTCGTTCAGCGTGACTCGCTCCCAGAATGGCTGGGACAGCTCTATCCAAGCGTGCAGCTCCCCACTCCTGACTCTCGCCGAGGTCTCCGGGTTGCGGAAAACAAGGGTGGTGTCCGCGTCCAGGCCAATCTGAAACTTCGATTCGCTGCTCTTGATGTGCGGCGTCGCCAACAGATAGTCGCGGTGCTTGTCTGCGATGTCCAGACGATGCAGTTGCCACAGAAAACAGTTGGAAGGGCTAGGAAATGTGAAGGGTTGGAGAACTCGGATCTGCTCTAAAACGTCCAAGGGCATTGACGTGAAATTTTTTGAGGATCTGGTCCATGCCCCCTGCGTCTCAGCGACGGGGAAGTATATGCTTTGGGGGTTTTCCGGCGCACCGGAATAATGCGCCAGATTCCAAGCCAGATTGTCCAGGGCGGCCCGCAGATTGTGAATCGCGTCCCCGATAATGAGAGCGACCTCCTCAACGGGTGGTTCCACAACCGCGTCCAAGACAACATCGATCCTTCGTCGGTCGGGGTGCGGTTCCATGTGTGCGGTGACCGGGTTTTGTTCGGCCCACAGCGCCAGCTCCCTCAACGCCTCACTGAACAGTTTCTCCGCCCGGGCAATCTTGCGCTTGGGATCACGGGCGGCGTCAGCGAAGTTCATTCACTAACGTTATCCCGCTTGACCGACTGTCAAGGCTCAGTCGACAGCAGCGCGCTCGTGAGCGGAATCGCCTGGGCGAACGTCAGCCTTTGCCTCCACGGATAGTCGACTTCTTGGGTGCGTCGCGGATCCCGCGGACGGACGCCAGCCCGTTCCGCGGCTTGGTCCCCTGGGCGGGCACCGCGGCCACGACGGCGTTGAGTGTCCGGATCGCCGTTAGGTATGTGCCCGCCAGCCGCGTCCCCGGCCCCTCGGGGGTGGCGTCGCATTGTTCCGCGAGGGTGCGGACCAGTTCACATAGCGCCTGGTGTTTGCCGGTGATAGCGTCCCCGGCCGCGGTCAGCGTAGCCTCCACGGCCTCAGAATGTCGCCCCATGGTTCTGTCCTTTCGTTGGCGGGCCGTTTGCCCGCGTGGTGGTTTTTATGCTGGGGGGAGGGGGGACACTCTCACGGTGATCTGTCCCGTATGAAAATTTCTAGCGGCACTGACCCCTTACCCCCTGGGCGGCCCCGGGGGTGGCCGGTGGTGGTGCCGTAGCCGCCCCCGCTGGCCCCGTGTGGCCGGTTGCTGTCCGCATGTTCTCCGGAGGCCTTGGGGCGGCGTCTGGGGCGTCGGAGCCGGTCTGGTGTGTCCGCGCCGCGGTTGTTCGTTGGTGTCGGCGGCGGCGTGGTGTCCGAGCCCTTGGTTCCCAACATTCACCGTGGCCTCCGCTCCAACATCACTGGTTCAGCGTGTTGCCGCTTGTCCCCGGCCGTTGCATTGAGTTGCTGTTCTGCCAGTCCCTTTGTGGGTTTCGGCAACTTCGCTTGTCTGCCCGCCGTCGCCGTGGGCGTGCGTGCCGCCGGGTAGCCCCCGCCCCGC
>NZ_UXAU01000020.1 GCF_900609065.1 Arthrobacter ulcerisalmonis
CCCATCCGGCCGCCCAACCCGCCGCCCAACGGGGCAGCGTGACCGCTGAATTCGCAGTAGCGCTGCCCGCAGTGGTCGCATTATTGGCCATGCTGCTGGCTGGCGCTGCAGCAGGCGGAACGCAACTCAGGCTGGAAGAAAGCGCCAGGGCAGGGGCGCGCGCGTTGGCCCGCGGCGAAGATCCAGGCAGGGTCCAGCAGATCGTGTCCACCCTTGCCGGCGGTACAGCCTCGGCAACAATATCTACCAGCGGCGAGTGGTCCAGCGTGACCGTGACGGACCGGGTGGGTGGCGCCCTGGGTGCAGTCATTCCGTGGGCTCTCACCGCTAGCGCTTCGACGCCCAGCGAACGCGGGGCGGAAAGGCAGTGATGGCCATCCTCGTGCGGCGCCACGGGGCCAGCGCCCACCATGCCGAACAGCGGGGCTCGGGGACTATCTTGGCAGTGAGCCTGGCATTAGTGGTGCTGCTGACGATGGCGCTGATCCTGCTGCTGGCGCAGGCTGCTGTGATGGCTAGCAGGGCGGCGACGGCTGCTGACTTGGCTGCGCTCGCTGGTGCAGATGCGCTGCGGGGGATCACCACCGGTGTGCCCTGCGTGGTGGCAGCTGATGTGGCCAGCCGTCACGGTGCCGTGATGACGAGTTGCCACTTGGGTCCCGAACAGTCGGTGGACGTGCGGACGTCCACTATTCAGTCGTCGCTCGTGGGTCCTGCTACGGGTCATTCACGAGCCGGACCGCCGCCGTAAATGTCCCACCCACGCCCTGGAATCGGCCAAGCCCGGGGAGTAGGCTCTCTAAATGGGGCGCATTCTCTCGCAGGTTCTGACCACCGTGACAGTGCTGGTGCTGGTTGTCATCGTGGTGTTGATGGCGCTGGAACCCTCCTTGCAGGCTCGCTGGATGTTCCTCTTCTGGCCCCTCGTATGGACATGCTGCGCCTTGGTGGCGCTGCGCCTCATCCTGACCGCCAGCCAGATCAAAACTCGGACGGTAGCACCGATCGTGGACTCTGTGGGCGTCTATTCGGCGTTCTACGGCTTCACACCGGGGACCTCGCACACGGACGAATCGGGGCGGCTCGCCTACAGCACGTCCCTGGTTGAGGACCACTCAGAGCCGGAACGTGGCGCGGCACCTCGGCACATAAAGCTGGACGGCCCAACTTCTCCTTAGTCCTGTGCCGCGGTCAGCTCACTGGCCCTGTGCTGCGGGGAACGCCTCATCCGAGGCGTTTACTAACAACGCGCCCAGCAGGGTGAGCGCACCGGCCTTGTCCAGCGGGTTGTTCTTGTTGCCGCATTTAGGCGACTGAACGCAGGACGGGCAGCCCGAGTCGCACTCGCAGGCCTTGATGGCATCACGGGTGGCGCTCAACCACACCTTGGCCTTCTGGTAGGCGCGTTCGGCAAACCCTGCGCCGCCGGGGTGGCCGTCGTAGACGAAGATGGTGGGCGTCCCGGTATCCGCGTGCAGCGCAGTGGAGACACCGCCAATGTCCCACCGGTCGCTTGAGGCGACCAACGGCAGCAACCCGATCGCTGCGTGCTCGGCCGCATGGAGTGCCCCCGGAAAATCCGCTTCGACCAGGCCAGCAGCGCTCAGAGTCCTGTTTTCCACCTCGAACCACACGGCCTTGGTAAACAGGTCCCGGGCGCCAAGTTCCAGCGGTTCTTCGCCGAGGATTTCATTGGAGATCAGTGCTTTACGTTGAAAGGAAACGACTTGAGTGGTCACCTTGACCGAACCGAAGTGGACCTTCACGTCGCCCCACGGGGTGGTCCGCTCGGTTTCGAGGACCTCGATCTGGGTGACATCCCGTGCCGTGGTGTAGAAGTCCGGGTTGGCACGGCGAACCACCACGCAATGATCAGTCTCGTTCAGCTCTTCCACCACGTAACTGTCGCCCTGATGGATGTACACCGCACCGGTGTGGGCCTGGTAGTGAGTCTGCGGCGAGTCCATGGTGCCCAGAAGGGAGCCCGTGTCCGCGTCCACGATACTGACTGGACCGCCGCCGTCAGCCCTGAGGTTCACCATTCCGGCGGCGCTCTGCGAATGGGTCCAGAACCAGCCGGCGGGCCGTCGCCGGAGGTACCCCTGTGTCACCAATTGGTCCAGCAAAGTTTCCGCCGTCCCGCCAAAGAGGTGCAGTTCGCCAATCCCCAACGGCAGTTCCGCAGCTGCCGCGCACAGGTGTGGTCCCAACACGTAGGGGTTGCTTGGGTCAAAGACCGTTGCCTCCACGGACACGTCGAAGACGGCCTCTGGGTGGTTCACCAGGTAGGTGTCCATGGGGTCATCGCTGGCCACAAACGCGGCGATCGCGTCCTGCCCGGCACGGCCAGCTCGGCCTATCTGCTGAAAAAGGGAGGCCCGAGTTCCCGGCCAGCCAGCCACCAGCACTGCATCCAGGCCAGAAATATCGATGCCAAGTTCCAGTGCGGACGTGCTGGAAACACCCAGGAGAGCACCCGACCGCAGGTCCCGTTCCACAGCCCGCCGCTCCTCCGGAAGATAACCAGACCGGTAGGCGGCCACCCGTTGGGGCAGGCTGGGATCCACTTCATCGAGGTGCCGTTTGGTCATGGCCGCGATGGTTTCGGCACCGCGCCGCGACTTGATGAACGCAATGGTCCTGATCTGCGCCGAAACCAAGTTCGCCAGCAGGTCAGCTGTTTCCGCCACAGCCGTTCGGCGTTGCGGAGCACCGTTTTCGCCCCGCGCTTCGGTCAAGGCCGGCTCCCAGAAGGCGACGGTGGTGGCGCCGTGCGGCGAGCAGTCTTCGGCGGTGGCCTGGACAGGAGCACCAATCAACCGGCTGAAGGACACCTCGGGTTCGGACGCTGTGGCGGACGCGGCAATGAAGACGGGCTCGGGGAAGGACGTCCCGGCGCCGTAATAGGCACAGATCCGGCGGAGCCGCCGCAACAGGTTCGCTACGTGGGACCCGAAAACCCCGCGGTAGCTGTGCGCCTCATCGATGATCACGTAGCGGAGCCGCCGGAAGAACCCAGCCCACCACGCGTGGTTGGGCAGGATGCCAAAGTGCAACATGTCCGGATTGGCGAGAATGAAATTCGCGTGGTCCCGAATCCAGCGCCGGGCAGCCGGGTCCGTGTCGCCGTCGTACGTCTCAGCCCGGACCGTAGGCAACTGCAAGGCCCGGATGGCGTTCAGCTGGTCAGCGGCCAAGGCCTTGGTGGGGGACAGGTAGAGGGTGACTGCGCCGTCGTCGTGGATTTTCCCCGGCTCTGCCAAGACCCGGAGCTCGGAACGGTGAATCGCATCGATTGCCGGCAACTGATACGCCAGCGACTTCCCCGATGCCGTGCCCGTGGCGATGACCACGTGATCGCCACGGTGCGCAATCTCGGCAGCTTGCACCTGATGTTGATACGGCTGGTGGATTCCCAGGGAGCCGTAAGCGGCCACCACGTCCGGGTGCACCCACTCCGGCCAGGCTTGGTGCACGGCAGAGCGCGCCGGAATGGTGTGGACATGACGGAGCTGCTCCGGGTCCGGGCCGCGGCCCAGCAACGAGATCAGGGAGTCATGGGGGTTCACCCCAGTATTCTTTCACCCGGCGTCCCGCAGCCCGGCCAGATTCGCCCAAGGGGTAACCCGCACCCCAAAGATGGGGTGGAACTAACTGAGCGAGAGATCTCCCAGGTCAGAATCCGCCGAAATCATCAGGACCCGCGACACGGACGTCCAGCCCAGGTGCGAATAGAGCTTGTGCCCGTCCGCGGAGGCCAGAAGCAGCCCGTGCGTGATGTCGTGGCCGAAAATCTGGGCAGCCAACGCCCGCATGATGAAGCTGCCCAGGCCACGGCGCTGGAAATCCGGGCTGGTCACGATCTTGTCGAAAACGGCAGTGCTCTGGACTTCGAACACCCGTCCGCTGGCTGCGATCACGTCCCCGGAACGCACCTCTGCATAGTGCACGCCGTCAATTTCCTGGGTGGACAGTTCGAGGTCATCGTCCGGAAGCCAAGGATCTTCAGCATCTTGGCTTTCCATGTCCACCATCATCATGGTCTGCGACGCCGAGGTGACTTTCAGGTCATGCTTCTCCGCCAAAACGGTGAACCTGGCTGTGTCATTGCTGAGGATCGTGAGGATCCGGCCTGGCGCCACAGATACCCTGGCTGCCAGTTCGCTGAATTCCGCATCGGTGGGATCCGCGGCGAAGAATTCCCACTCTCCGGTGTCATCGGCTCGAAGTGCGGCAGGGAAGCGGCCTTCGGTGGAGGTGCGGTAGCCGCGGCAGCCCGCCCAACCAGCCACCCACACGTCGAGGAGGCCAGTAACGTCGTCAACCAAGGAGTCCGGGTTCATGGCTTGAGACTATTCCAGCCCGCCTGCCAGCAACAGGGGCTGGCTCAGTGCTTATGCAATCGTGATGCGGGGGGGGTGAGTCTCGCCTCGAACCCGCCGCGTGGCACGGCGGGGCCGGTACCTTTAAAGGCGTGGCTTTGAACAAAATTGTGCTCTTTTACGGATTTACCCCCATCGCTGACCCGGACGCCGTCCGGCTGTGGCAGCGTGCGCTGTGCGAAAAATTGGGCCTGACCGGCCGGATCCTGATCTCTCGCGACGGGATCAACGCGACAGTGGGCGGCGAGATCGGGGCGGTCAAGCAATACGTCAAGACCACGCGGGAGTACAAGGGTTTCCACGGCATCGACGTGAAATGGTCCGACGGCGGTGCAGCCGACTTTCCGCGGCTGAGCGTCAAGGTCCGGGATGAGATCGTCTCGTTTGGCGCCCCCGGCGAGCTTCGGGTCGACGCCGACGGGGTAGTGGGCGGCGGCAAGCACCTGAACCCCACCGAAGTTCACGAACTGGTAGCTGCCAAGAAGGAAGGCGGCCAGGAGGTGGTTTTCTTCGATGGCCGCAACGCGTTTGAGGCGCAGATCGGCAAGTTCAAGGACGCCATAGTCCCGGACGTTGCCACCACCCACGACTTCATCAAAGAGCTGGAATCCGGCAAGTACGACGACCTTAAGGACAAACCGGTGGTTACCTACTGCACCGGCGGCATCCGCTGCGAAGTACTGTCCAGCCTGATGGTTAATAGGGGCTTCAAAGAGGTCTACCAACTCGACGGCGGCATTGTCCGGTACGGCGAAACGTTCAAGGACCAGGGCCTCTGGGAAGGCTCCTTGTACGTCTTCGACAAGCGCATGCACCTTGAGTTCAGCGACGAAGCCAAAACCATCGGCGAATGCGTTCGCTGCTCAGCGCCCACCAGCAAGTTCGAGAACTGCTCCAACCCCAGCTGCCGCACCTTGACCTTGTATTGCGCAGAGTGCGCGGCCAGTCCCGAAACGCTCCGTTGCCCTGAGGGTTGCGCCGCCTAAGGGGTCGTCACCACAGGCTCGTCACCACAGGCACGTCACGGGGTTGGCTGGAGCCGGTACGCGAAGTTCGCAGGTGAGTCCGCTGCGACGGTGACCTGGAGGGCGGCATCTTCCGGCAGGACCACCACCCGTTCGCTGCTGGTCCCACACCGCAAACCGAGCTCCAGCAGTTCCGACTCGCCAGTACTGACGCTGAAGAAGACTTGCTGCTGGCTCCGGCATGCCAGCGACAGCACGTAGGTGCCGGCTGGAATCAAAGGCGTGAAATGGGCGCGGAGTTCGCCGGCGGCGATCAGTCCCGAGCCGGCATGAAGAGTTAGCCTCGCCGATTCCGGCAAGGCCCGGGCCACCCACTCGGCCACGGCCGTTTCGGGAACGGGATTGCGCCGGAACGGATCGCGGGTCGGCTGCGGCACGGACGGTCCGGTCTGCGACGCATCGGCCAGGGTGGGCTCAACCCGGGCAGAGCCGTCGTCGTAGTCGTATTCACACCCTGCCAGCGCAACCGTGAAGGCCATGGCAACCACCGCTAGGACGGCGGCAGCAGCCTTTGGCGCCCGCGGCACCGGAGCATTGGGAAGGGGAACGGACATCCGCGGGCGGGACATACCCAGACTCTATGCCTGCGACCACCGTCAGGGTAGGGGAGCGGAGCTATTCTGCGGGGGCCAGGTGGTAGGCGAAGATGAGCGGCGCGTCCACACTGTAGGCGGCTACCTGCACCGCACCGGCGGAAGCCACGGTGATGCGGGTGGTTTCCTTACTGCCGTTGCAGGCCGCCCCGGCATCCACCACGGCTGCGCCGTCGAGGGTGACGGCGAAGAACGCCTTGCCGCCGCCGTCGCACGTGACCGTCAAGGTGTACCGGCCTGCGGGGACGTCCGTGGCGCTGGCGCTGATCCGGTCCCGGTTCAAGATCTTCCCCGCGTCCTCCAACACGGTGTCCGGCACGGTGGGCAGTGCGGTGGCCTGCCACTGCGGGACATCGGCCTTCTCCACGGGTACGGTGGCCGAGCAGCTGACCAGGGCCAGCGACGCCAACGCCAGTGCACCGGCCAGCCGCAACGAGGTCCGGCCCGGAACGAAACGGGTACGGGCGGCGGCGAACGAACGGCGGGAAACAGGCGAAGGCATGGTTCAACGCTACCGCCTGCGAGCCGCCCACTACGCACCGTGGCTGGCCGGTGACGGCGAACGCCCAGGCGCCGCGGACTAAACTTGGCCGGTGCCCACATCTACCTTCGAGTTCACCGCCGGCAACACCCCAGGTGCCCCGCGCAGCGACCGCCCAGACCTCCTGACCGCCCTGGCTGCCGACCTGCGTCGCATCAACTACACGCTCGACGGCGTTGCAGCCCTGCTGGGCCCTTCCGCCTCTGCCGCGCTCAACCGGGACCAAATCATCCCCGCCCTCATCGCTACCGAGAGTGCGCCCCAACGCGACCCAGGCACCGCGGCGCTCGCCGCCGTCGTCCGCTTCTGGCTCCTGGCCGAACCGCAGGAAGGTGACGTGCTCGACGCCGCCCTACCGGGCATCCGCGTCGCAGGGCTGGTTGCGCTGGGACTGGTTGAGCCCGTGCCCGGCAGCAGCCGGATCGCGGCGGCAGCCGATCTGCGGCCCTACGGGTGGGACGCCAACGATGATGGCAGCGGCGGCGCCGAACTCTGGGTGGCCAGCGATCTTGCCGCCCACCAGCAGGCGGGAATGCTGCGCCATGACCACGTGCTGGGCATTGGGCAGGCATCCACCACGTTGGTCCAGACCACCATCCGGCAGCACACCGAGCGGGCGCTCGACCTGGGGACCGGGTGCGGCATTCAGGCCTTCCACCTGCTGCATCACTGTGAACACGTCACGGCCACCGACATTTCCGCCCGCGCGCTTGCCTTTGCACGGTTCAATATCCTGTTGAACGCCGAGGCCCTTTCGGTGGACCCGGAACAGCTGGCGGACAGGGTCAGCCTGCGGCTCGGATCCCTGCTGGAACCGGTGCGTGGGGAAGAATTTGGGCTGGTGGTCTCCAATCCGCCGTTTGTCATCACCCCGCGCTCAGGCGGCGAGCAGGCGGCTGACCAGTTCACCTACCGCGACGGCGGTCTGCCGGGTGACGATATTGTCGCCGCGTTGGTCAGGGACTTGCCCGCTGTGCTGGCGCCCGGCGGGACGGCCCAGATGTTGGGAAACTGGGAGGTCCCCAGCGGCAGTGCCTGGCAGGAGCGGCCGCAGGGCTGGGTGGGCCAAAATGTGGACGCGTGGTTCATCCAGCGCGAACAGGTCAGCCCCGAACAGTACGCCGAGACATGGCTGCAGGATGCGTCCGAGGCCCGCGATCGGAACCACTATAAGGACGCGTACGCCGCATACCTTGCGGACTTTGGTTCCCGCAACGTGGCAGGCATCGGGTTTGGCATGGTGTGGCTTCGCCGTCCCCTCGATGCCGATGCTCGCATCAGTCGCTTCGAGGAAATCACGTACCCGATCGAGCAGCCCATCGGGCCGCACCTGGGGGCCGCCGTCGAACGCGCCGACTGGGTGGCGGCCGCTGATATTGAGGACGTACACCTGCTCGTGGCGGAGGACGTCACGGAAGAACGGCATCAGCGCCCGGGCGCGGAACACCCCGGCGTGATCCTGCTCCGGCAAGGTGCCGGGCTGCGCCGGACCAACCTGCTCAGCACCGAACTGGCGGGCTTCGTGTCAGCGTGCGACGGCGACCTGACCGCCGGACAGATCGCCGGCGCGCTCGAGGCACTCCTGGGCGGATTCGAAGGATTCGACGGTGATGCCTTCCGCGGGCAGCTGCTTGCCGAGGTGCAGAACCTGGTCCGCGATGGGTTCCTCATCCCCGTATCCAGCTGAGCAGCCTAGCCCCGTAGCACTCGCCTGGTTTTCCACATGAATACGCTTATTGCGCCGAAATATGGTGAACTAGGCCAGTATGGGCTCATCCGCCCTGGCAACCTTTTTCTGTAGGAGCACCGTGCCCAGCAAGGCCAAAACCGGCAAGAAACTCGTGATTGTGGAGTCTCCGGCCAAGAGCAAGACCATCGCCAAGTACCTCGGTGAGGGTTTCATCGTCGAGGCTTCCGTCGGCCACATCCGCGACCTGCCGCAGCCGTCCGAGCTGCCCGCTGAACTGAAGAAAACCCCGGTGGGCAAGTTCGCCGTCGACGTGGAAAACGACTTCAAGCCGTATTACATGGTCTCCGCCGACAAGAAGAAAAAGGTGACTGAGCTCAAGGCTGCGCTCAAGGACGCCGACGAACTTTATCTCGCAACCGATGGGGACCGCGAGGGCGAGGCCATCGCGTGGCACCTGCTTGAGGTACTCAAACCCAAGGTCCCCGTGTACCGGATGACGTTCGGCGAAATCACCAAGGAAGCCATCCAGCGCGCCATGGGCAACCTGCGCGATGTGGATTCGGCGCTGGTGGACGCGCAGGAAACCCGCCGGATCCTGGACCGCCTTTACGGCTACGAAATTTCGCCGGTGCTGTGGCGCAAGGTGGCGCGTGGCCTGTCCGCCGGCCGCGTGCAGTCTGTGGTCACCCGCATGGTGGTGGACCGCGAACGCGAGCGGATGGCCTTCAAAGCCGCCTCCTACTGGGACCTGACGGGCCAGTTCGGCGCCGGGTCCGGCTCCTTCAAGGCCAAGCTGGCCGCGGTGGACGGTTCAAAGGTCGCCACCGGCCGCGATTTTAACGACGACGGCGTCCTCACGTCCCGCAATGTGGCGCACCTGAACGAGGAACTCGCGACGTCCTTGGCAGCCGGGCTGCAGAGCGCTGAGTTCAGCGTCCGCTCGGTGGACACCAAGCCGTACACGCGGCGCCCCGCGGCCCCGTTCACCACCTCCACATTGCAGCAGGAGGCCGGCCGCAAGCTGCGCTTCTCGTCGAAGAGCACCATGCAGGTTGCCCAGCGCCTGTACGAAAACGGCTACATCACCTATATGCGTACCGACTCCTCGTCCTTGAGCGACGAGGCCGTCACGGCAGCCCGTCGCCAGGCGTCGGAACTGTATGGCCCCGAGTACATCCCCGGCACGCCCCGCGTTTACACCGGCAAGGCCGCCAACGCCCAGGAAGCCCACGAGGCCATCCGCCCCGCCGGTGACTCCTTCCGAACTCCCGCCCAGGTAGCCAAGCAGCTCTCCGGTGACGAGTTCCGGCTCTACGAACTGATCTGGAAGCGCACCGTCGCCTCGCAGATGGCCGACGCCAAGGGTTCCACGGCAACGATCCGCCTCGGCGCGGTAGCCACTGACGGCCGGGACGCTGAATTCTCCGCCTCCGGTACCGTCATCACTTTCCCCGGTTTCCTTGCCGCCTATGAGGAAGGCAAGGACGAAAGCCGCGGCGACGACGACTCCGACGACGCCCGACGGCTGCCGAACGTTGCCAAGGGAGATGCCTTGACGGCGTCGGACATCCTGGCCGTGGGGCACGAAACCTCGCCGCCACCGCGCTTCACCGAAGCGTCCCTGACCGCCGAACTCGAAAAGAAGGGCATCGGCCGGCCCTCGACGTACGCGTCCACCATTTCCACCATCCAAGACCGCGGCTATGTGCGTAAACAGGGCTCGGCGCTGGTTCCCAGCTGGATCGCGTTCTCGGTGATCCGGCTCCTGGAGCAGCACTTCACCGACTATGTGGACTACGAGTTCACGGCGGACATGGAAGGCGACCTGGACAAGATCGCCAACGGCCAAGCAGTGGGTTCCGCCTGGTTGCGGCACTTCTACTTCGGTGAAGACGCCGAGCCGGGCCTGCTGAGCATCGTGAACAACCTGGGCGAGATCGACGCCCGGGAGATCAACTCGATTCCCATCACGGATGAGATCACCCTCCGCGTGGGCAAGTTCGGCCCGTACCTGGAGAGCTCCACCGCCACAGTGGACCCCAAGACGGGCGAAATTGTTGAGAACTCACGGGCCAACGTCCCCGAGGACCTGGCGCCGGACGAACTGACGGCGGCCAAGGCCATCGAGCTGATGGAGACGGCAGCCCCGGAGGAACGTGTGCTGGGCGATGACCCGCACACGGGCCACACGGTGGTTGCCAAGAACGGCCGCTACGGCGCCTATGTCACCGAGGTCATCCCGGAGATGACCGAAGAACAGATCGCCAACCAGCCGGTGGAGTATTACAAGAACGGCAAGCCGAAGCCGCCGAAAAAGCCGGTCAAGGCCAAACCACGCACCGGTTCACTGTTTGCTTCGATGACGGTGGACTCCGTCACCCTGGACGAGGCGTTGGCGCTGATGAGCTTGCCGCGCGCCCTCGGCGAGGATGCTGAGGGGAACCTCATCACGGTGCAGAATGGCCGGTTCGGTCCGTATTTGAAGAAGGGAACCGACTCTCGTTCCATCGGCACCGAAGAGGAGATCTTCACCATCACGCTGGAGCAGGCGCTGGAGATCTACTCCCAGCCCAAGCAGCGTGGTGCCCGGGCAGCGGTTCCGCCGTTGGCCGAGTTCGGTCCGGACCCCGTGTCTGAGAAGAACATCGTGGTGAAGGAAGGCCGCTTTGGCCCGTACATCACCGACGGCGTCACCAACATCACCGTCCCCCGGTCCACGTCAGTGGAAGAGCTCACGCGCGAACAGGCAGTTGAGCTGCTCGCCGAGAAACGCGCCAAGGGACCGGTCAAGCGGACCACCACCGCCCGCAAGGCACCCGCCAAGAAGAAGGTCGCGGCCAAGAAGTAGTCGGGAGTGGTTGGGAGGAATCCTCTCGTGTGCGTCCAGGCAGGCACGCTGCCGGATTCCTCCCAGCCGCCCGGTACCAGCTGGCCGAATTGCGGTGGAGAGCTCAACGTGATCGGGTAGTGGGATGACTGAACAGCCTGCAACCGCCGATCCCACGCCCCTCAACGACCTTGAGGAGAAGCTCGCCCAGGGTGACAAACCTGATGCCAGCCCCGTGGACGTGATCCTGTCATTCCTCAACAGCGAGGTCTACATTGTCAGCTCAGACAACGTGGAAAGCCCCGACTCCCAGGTGGAGCCCCTCGTCCTGGCGAACGCCGACGGCGACCCGGTCCTGGCCGTCTTCTCACACCCCAGCCGCGTGGACACGCAGTTCCTCGAGGCCGCCCCGCACGTCCTGGGTACGCAGGGTGCAGCCATCATCGGCAACATCGGTGACGAGCTGGGCATGGTGATCAACCCGAGTGCTGCCTACGGTTTCGAAATCAACCCCGAGGGCATCGCCAACATCAAACGCGACTTCAAACGCGCCGAAGAGGAATAATGGGGGGATGCGGCTAGGCGTCCTCGATATCGGATCAAACACTGTCCACCTTCTCCTGGTGGATGCCCACCCTGGCGCGCGCCCTGTGCCGTTCGCCTCGCACAAGAGGCCACTGTCGCTGGTGCAGTACCTGGAGCCGGATGGCAGCATCAACGAAGCCGGCCAGCATGAGCTGACGGACTTTGTGCTGGAGGCCTGGGAGTTCGCTGCTCGGCACAAGGCCGATGACCTGCTGGCGTTCTGTACCTCAGCCATCCGCGAGGCCACCAACGGTGCGGCCGTGTTGGCCCGAGTCAAGCACGAAACCACCGTGACCTTGCAGGAGCTCAGCGGCAGCGAGGAAGCGTCCATGACGTTCTTCGCGGTCCGCCGTTGGCATGGCTGGGGTGCAGGCCCCATCCTCAACTTGGATATCGGCGGTGGCTCGTTTGAAATGGCGTTTGGTCAGGATGAACTTCCGGAGATGGCCACGTCAGTTCCCCTGGGTGCCAGCCGGTTGACCAGGGACTGGCTGTCCGAAGATCCGCCTTCTGCGCGCAGCGTCAAGGAACTACGCCGCTACATCCGTGCCACGCTCAAGCCAGCCGTGAGCCAGTTCGACGGCCTGGGCCGGGCCAATGTGGTGGCTGGTACGTCAAAGACGTTCCGCTCCCTCGCTCGGATCGCCGGCGCCGCCCCCAGCGCATCCGGCCCATACGTCAAGCGCGAACTGCAAGCCTCAGACCTTGGAGTCTGGGCGCAACGGATCTCGGCCATGAGCTCGGAAGACCGGCTCCACCTGCCCGGCGTCTCGGAAGCCCGGGCGGACCAGCTCCTCGCCGGGGCGTTGGTTGCCGAGGCCGCCCTGGAGCTTTTCAAGTTCAAGAAAATCCGGATCTGCCCCTGGGCCCTCCGTGAAGGCCTCATTTTGCGCCGGCTGGACCAACTGGTTTTTGCCGGTCCACTCGACCCGGCACCGCACATTGCCCAGCAGACCGCACCTGAGCTGGGGGCGGGGATCTAGGGAGCTGCTGTACCTGTTGCTTGATTAGTGCGTTGCCCCATTCAAATGATGGACGTCATAAAAAGCGCTGCAGCCAGCCAAGCTTTGGTGTGACCTTGGATTCAACTACTTTTGGATTTCAAATTCAAAGTAAAGATCGGATGCAAGAGTGCAATACAAACCATCGGCCGGCATATTCATTGGCGGGCTCGTTCTCTCGTTCGCCGGGGTAACGTTCATGCTTCTGGGCAATCTCGTGGAAGAGCCTGCTGTTGCAATTCTCTTAGGGATGTTAGGACTCTTGGTGGGGCTGGTACTTCTCTGCGTAGGCGCCTCGCGAGCGTTGGTCATCATTGACCAACTGCCGGCTGCTTTTCGTCATCTCGAACGGGTCCAGGAGGTGCGTCCTTCGCAAACCGATGGTCGAACGGAAAATTAGGCGCACTTCTTTTTTGCACTGGAGATCAAGTTCTGGCTGGAAGTGTCTTCTTGTGCCCCTGCCGCTTAAACGCGAAAGCACCGGCGCCGGCAACAGGAAAATGGGGGAAAACCTGTTGCCAGCATCCGGCGCCTCGGGCAGGCATCCTCATGCCTGCCGCATCACTCGCACCCTCAATGAGGTAATAACTACTCTAAGCAGCCAAGGTGGGAGCTTCCTGCAATCAGTATGTGAGCTTCCTGTTAATCGCGAACTGCAGGCTGATACCTGAACTGCAATGATGGAGCCATGACTAATCGAATTGCTTTCCTCGGCTGTGGATCCATGAACGAAGCCATTCTTGGCGGTCTCTTGGCGGCCGGTACCGACCCAGCCGACGTGGTGGCCACCGTCCGCCGGGCAGAACGCGCAGCCGAACTTGCCGAGCGGTATCGCGGAATTGCCGCGATCGCCGGTGAGGAGGAAGCGGACAATAACAAGCTTGCCGCGACCGGGTCCGCCGTCGTGATCCTGGGCGTCAAGCCGGTGGGGATCGCGGATTTGGCCCGCGAGATCAGCGATTCGCTGGCGCCGGACACAGTGGTGGTCAGCGTGGCTGTCGGGGTTTCGCTGGCGCAGCTCGAGGCGCAGCTTCCGGCAGGGCAGCCCGTCATTCGGACCATGCCCAACACGCCGGCCAAGTTGGGGCGCGGGGTGGTGTCGGTGTCGCCGGGTACCAGCTGCACACCCGAGCAGTTGCAGGCCGTCAAGGACATCCTGCGCAGCGCGGGGACCGTTGTTGAGGTGCCCGAAGAACAAGTGGATGCACTTTCTGCCATTAGCGGCTCAGGGCCGGCGTACGCGTTCTACCTCGCCGAGGCCATGGCCGCAGCTGGCGTGGAACTTGGCCTGGACCGGGAGCTGTCGCTGTTGCTGGCCCGCGAAACGGTCGCAGGTGCTGGTTTCATGCTGGCCGAACCCGGCGCCGACCCGTCCGCCCTCCGCAAGGGTGTGACCAGCCCCAATGGAACCACCGAGCGCGCCCTCGCCACGTTTGACGAGCAGGGGCTCCCGGCAATTGTCGCTGCCGGGGCTCGGGCCGCCGCAACCCGGGCCGCGGAGATCACCCAACAGCTGGGCTGAGTCGGCCGTTCAGTCGAGGGCCGCCAGCCATTCCTGAAAGTTCTGGCGGCCGACGGCGGCACCCGCCGTGGGGATCAGGTCGCCCTTGCGCATGGCACGGCCCATCGCTCCTGGGGTGGGGATGCCCACGACCCACTTCCGTTGTCCCTGGTGTTTGAGGTACGCCTTGACCAGATTGATCAGTTCGTGCCGCTGCGGGCCGCCGAGATCAGGCAGCCTGCCTTGCGGACCAGCTTCTGCCGCGTCCCGACGCGGCCTGGTCGATGCCCACGATGGAGAGCGCCACGTGGTGGCTCACGCCTGCGCTCTGCTCCGCAGCTAGCAGGTTCCGGCCGGCGGCGGTGAAGAATTCGACGGCCTTCCGGGTGGACAGGGTCTGGATGCCCGCCGCATCAATGACGGTGTCCACGCCGGCCAAAGCTTCGGCCAGGCCACGACCTGTCACTAAGTCCACGCCATCCGCGCGGGACAGGCTCACCACCCGGTGTCCGCGCTCCTTGGCAGCCGCCACCACGTAGCGGCCAACAGTTCCAGTTCCTCCTGCAACAGCAATGTTCATGGGCCACATCCTACGGCCGGGCAGCGAACCTCTCCAGCAGGTCAACGTGGCCGGAAACGATCAGCATGTCCCGTGCGGAGACCTTCGTTTCGGGACGGGCGTAGGTGAAATCCTCCCCGGGGGACTTCACGCCCACGATCGTGACACCGTACTTTTCCCGGACCTTCGACTCACCTAGCGTGAACCCGACTGTTTCGCGTGGTGGATACATTTTCACGATCGCGAAGTCGTCGTCGAACTCGATGAAGTCCAGCATCCGCCCGGAGACCAGGTGGGCGGCGCGCACGCCAGCGTCAGCCTCTGGGTAGATGACGTGATTGGCGCCGATGCGGGTGAGGATCTTGCCGTGGGACGGCGTGATGGCCTTGACCCAGAGGTGCTCGATACCCAGGTCCACCAGGTTCACCGTGATCAATACGGAGGACTCGATCGAGGTACCCACGCCCACAACAGCCGAGCTGAATTCCTGCGCACCGAGCTGGCGGAGCGCATCGATGTTGGTGGCATCGGCTTCGACCACGTGGGTCAAGAGGGGAGCCCATTTCTGCACCAGGTTCCGGTCCCGTTCGATGGCCAGCACCTCGCGGCCCTGCTTCACCAACTGCTCGGCCGTGGAGGAGCCGAAGCGGCCCAAGCCAATCACCAATACGGGTGCGTTGTGGGCCGGGCGCCGGGGCGCGTCTGGGGAACTAGCCAATGATCGGCCTTTCTTCGGGGTAGTGGTACAGCTGGCTGCGCTGACGCAGGGTCAGGGCCGCAGCAAGGGTCACGGTGCCAACGCGGCCGGCAAACATCAGCGCCGACAAGACGTAGACGCCCTCGGGCGGAAGCTCGGCGCTGAGGTTCGTACTCAACCCTACGGTGGCGAAAGCGGAGATGGTCTCGAACAGGACCCGGTCCAGAGACGCACCGCTGATGTGCAGGAGCAGGAACGCGGACACCGAGACCAGCGTGGCACCGGCCACGATAACGGAGATGGCCACACGCATGGTGCCCTGGGGGATGGTTCGGCCGTGGACCTTCACGTCAGCATCGCCGCGGGCCTCGGCCACAATCGCAAGGAACATGACCGCGATGGTGGTCACCTTGATGCCGCCTGCGGTGGAAGCAGAGCCGCCGCCAGCAAACATGAGGGCATCGGTCAGCAACTTGGTGGTGGACTCCATCTGGTTCTGGTCCACCAGGTTAAACCCACCAGACCGCGTCATCACAGAGGCGAAGAGCGAGTGCGTGACCTTGTCCCCGAAACTCATGTCGCCGATGGTTCTCAGGTTGTCCCACTCCATCAGCCCCCACAACAAGGCGCCCGAGAACAGCAGGATGAACGAGACCTGGATGGTCAGCTTGGTGTGGAGGTTCCACTTCTTCCAGTTCAGCCCGTTCTGCTGCAGCACCATCACCACAGGAAAACCCAGGCTCCCGAAGAACACGCCCAGCATGAGGGGAACCAGGATCCACAGGTCCGTCTCATACGGGACGATCCCGTCCGAGTGGGGGGTGAAGCCGGCGTTATTGAAAGCGGAGATGGCGTAGAAGATCCCGTGCCAGACCGACTGCCAGAACGGCTCGCCCAAGGTGAGGAAGCGGGGAATCAGGGCGAGCGCAAGGATGCCTTCAATGGCCACGGACGTGGTGATCACGATCCGCAGCAGCGTACCCACCTCGCCCAACCGGCCAGCGTTGTTCATCGCTTCCTGCGCGATCAACTTGCCCCGAACACCCAGCCGCTTGCTCACCATCAGGGCCAACAGCGAGGCGAGCGTCAACGTGCCCAAGCCGCCCACGAAGATGCCCACCAGGATCACCAGTTGGCCGAAGAACGACCAGTGCACCGCCGTCGAAACCACCGTGAGTCCGGTAACGCAGACGGCCGAAACGGCGGTAAACATGGCCTGGTACAGGGGTGTGGGCGTGTTGCTGGCTGACGAAATGGGGAGTGACAGCAAGAAGGTGAACACCAGGCACACCGCGGCGAACGCGCTGAGCGCCAGGCGGGCCGGGGAGGTGTTGGCGATGTCGTCGATGAAATCGCGGATTCTGGTGAAGATCCAGAGGCCCTCGCGCTCCTCCGCGGAGGGGTGCCAGTTGGCCGAATTCCGGGGCCTCGACTGGCTTTGAGTCATGTGCCGATTGTCCTTGCTCGATTCTGCTTCCCTGAGTAGTAAACCACTAATACACCCGTCATGGCCGGGGAATGCGCCGTCCGGCTCCGGTAGCCTGTGATTGATGACATACCTGCCCGGTCTCAACCCGCCAGCCCCGCCAACCACGGTGTCGTGGAGCCCGGCCCTGACCGCCTACAACTTCGGCCCCAGCCACCCCATGGCTCCGGCGCGGCTGGACCTGACCGCTCGACTTGCCCGGAGCCTGGGTCTTTTCGACCTGGACCACGTGGCGGTGGTGGCGCCGGAAGTGGCCACCGATGGGCAGTTGGAAATGGTGCACTCGCCGGAATTTGTGGCCGCTGTCCGCCGGGTCAGCGCCGACCCCACGGCCGATGAACCGGACCGCGGGCTGGGTACCACCGATGACCCCGCGTTTGCCGGGATGCACGAGGCCGCAGCGAGGATTGCTGGCGGATCCTTCGAGGCCGCCAGCCGGATCCTGGACGGCTCGGCCCTGCACGCGGTGAACTTTGGCGGCGGCATGCACCACGCGAACCGCGACCGAGCCAGCGGCTTCTGCATCTACAACGACGCGGCGCTCGCCATCCAGAAGCTCCTGGACGGCGGTGTCAGCAAAGTGGCGTACATCGACGTCGACGCCCACCACGGCGACGGAACCGAAAGTATCTTCTGGGATGACCCCCGGGTGCTGACGTTGTCCTTGCATGAGAGCGGCCTGTCGTTGTTCCCCGGAACGGGCTGGGCCAACGAAACCGGCGGACCCAACGCGGAAGGCACGGCGGTGAATGTCGCAGTGCCCGCCGGCACGGGAGACGGGGCCTGGTTGCGCGCCTTCCACGCCGTGGTCCCGCAACTCATCGCCGCCTTCGCGCCAGAAGTGATCGTCAGCCAGCACGGCTGTGATTCGCACCGAGACGATCCGCTGACCAACCTCAAACTCAGCGTGGACGGACAGCGCGAGGCGATCACCGCCGTCGGGAATCTGGCAGACCGGCACTGCGGCGGACGGTGGATCGCTACCGGCGGCGGCGGGTACAGCATCTGCGAGGTGGTGCCACGGATCTGGAGCCACCTGATCGCCATCGCCGCTGGCCGGCCCGTGCCGCTCCGGACGCCGGTCCCCGAAGACTGGCGCGCCTATGTGGAGGACAAGTTCGGCATCGCGGCGCCCGGGCTGATGGGGGACGACGTGGAGCTGTGGTGGCGATCCTGGGAGGCCGGATTCGATCCCAATGACGCCGTGGATCGAAGCGTTATGGCCACCCGCAAAGCAGTGTTTCCGCTACACGGACTGGACCCCTGGTTCGACTGATCACCCGCTGCGGCCGGGAGCCGACACAGTGGATGCCTTTAGACGTATATGTCGCTAGGGTGGGAGGCATGGTGACAGACGACGTATTTGCCGTCATTGCGGAATCGACGCGGCGGGACATTTTGGTCTCCCTCCGCGCCGGTGACAAAGCTGTGGGGGAGTTGGTAGAGGAGTTGGCCGCGAGCCAGCCCACAATTTCGAAGCACCTCAAAGTGCTGCGCGAGGCCGACCTGGTCAGCATGCGCGCGCAGGGACAGCGCCGGTACTACGCCCTGAACCGGAAGCCTTTGGAGGGCATCGCGGAGTGGCTGGGAGCGTTCGACGTCGGCACGCCCGTCCCAGCTCAGGTCTCGGTTTCCGCTGGGGTCCAGGCTGCCGTGCCCGCTTCTGCACCGGCAACGGCGGAGTTCGTCGGGGTCCCGGCCGCGGCTGCCCCAGCCAGCGTCTTGGCGCGGGAGGGTGCTGAGCTGAGCGCCGCCGTCGTGATTCCCGGGGGTGCAGACCTGCCGCTGACCGACGATACGGTGCCGCAGCAGATCGGCCGGACGGTGGGCCGGGCCGCCACGAAGGCCGCCGACCTTTTGGCGAACCTGCCCAACCTGCCAAAGTTCGGCCGCAAAAAGTAACGCTTCCGGCTACTTACCCAGCAACCGCACGTGCTCCGGCGTGAGGTCGGAGATGCTGCTCACGCCAAGCAGCGCCATGGTGCGGGCCATGTCCTTTTCCAGGATCTGCAGCGTGCGGTCCACGCCAGCCCGGCCGCCCGCCATCAGGCCGTAGAGGTACGCCCGGCCGATCAGCGTGAAGTCTGCGCCCAAGGCCAGGGCCGCAACAATGTCCGCTCCGCTCATGATCCCGGTATCCAGGATGATGGCCGCGTCCGAGTTGTCCCTGCTGAACGCCTCCTTGACCGCCGGCAGCAGGTGGAAGGGGATGGGGGCCCGGTCCAGTTGCCGGCCGCCGTGGTTGGAGACCACCACACCGTCGGCGCCGTGGTCCACCACCTTGCGGGCGTCTTCAACGGTCTGGATGCCCTTGACCACCAGGTTGCCCTTCCAGGTTTCGCGGAGCCAGTCGAGGTCCTCGAACGTCAGCGTGGGATCGAACATGGAGTTGATCAGGTCCGCGACGGTGCCGGTGTAGCGAGAGAGGGACGCGAAGGTGAGCGGCTCGTGGGTGAGGAAATTGAACCACCAGGCCGGACGGTAGGACGCGTCCAGCACGGTTTTGACGCTCAGGGCCGGCGGGATGGTCATGCCATTGCGGACATCTCGAAGCCGGGCGCCCGCGACGGCGGTGTCCACGGTGACCATCAAGGTGTCGTTACCGGCTTTGGCTGCGCGATCGATGAGTTCCAGTGACCGGTCCCGATCCGTCCACAGGTACAGCTGGAACCAGTTGCGGCCGTTGGGTGCTGCGGCGGCAACGTCTTCGATGGACGCGGTGCCCATGGTGGAGAGGGTGTACGGGATGCCGGCGGCCTCGGCGGCTTGCGAACCGGCGTATTCACCCTCCGACTGCATCATCCGCGTGAACCCGGTGGGGGCAATGCCTACGGGCAACCGCGATGTCTTGCCTAGAATCTCCGTGGTCAGATCAACGCTGGACACGTTGCGGAGGATGCCTGGCCGGAACTCGATGTCGAGGAATGCCTGCCGTGCCCGCCGCAGGGTGATTTCTTCTTCCGCGGCACCATCGGTGTAGTCGAACGGAGCCTGCGGGGTCCGGCGCTTGGCCATGTCCCGCAGTTCCCAGATGGTGCTGGCCCGCTTCAGCCGCGCTTCCTTGCTGAATTCTGGCTTTTTGAACTGCATCAGCGGTGCCAGGTCTGAATATTTGGGGATTCGGCGCTTCAGGGCAGCGGGAATCGCCCTTGCGGGGTGAGGAACTGGGCTGGCGTCCGGCGCCGGAGTGGTCTCGGGAGTCGTCTCCGGACTGTTGGGCTGGATGGTGTTAGTCAATGCGTCCTCCATTGGGCCGACAGGTCCGCGACGGAACCTTCTGTGGTCTAACCACAGAGTAAACCATGTGGTCCAACCACATCAACTATCATTGCTGCATGCGAACCCATCAATTGGTCCTGGCGTGGATCGAGAATGAGCTATCCGACGGGAGGCTGACGTTGGGCGGCAGGCTGCCCGCCGAACGGACCCTCGCCGAGCAATTGGCCGTCTCCCGGACCTCGGTGCGCGAGGCGATCCGGATCCTCGAAGCCATGGGCGTGGTCAGAGCGGGGGTGGGGTCCGGGCCTGACGCCGGCACAGTAGTCATCGCGGACCCGACGGCCGCCCTGGGCGCTGCCCTCCGGCTGCACGTCGCCACCCAGCACCTCCCCGTCGCCGACATCGTGCAGACGCGCGTGCTGCTCGAGTCATGGGCCGTTTCTGCGGCCCGCCCCGAGGCCGCTGAACTGGATAACGCGGCGTCGCTGCTGGCTGCCATGGACCACGCGGACCTGCCGAGCGCCGACTACCTTGCCCTGGACGTGCGCTTCCACCTAGCCCTGGCAGACGCTGCTGGGAACGCCGTGGTGAGCGCCATGATGGGCTCGCTGCGCGAATCGATCCAGGGTTACGCGGCGCGACTCACCGCCAACCTCCCGGACTGGAAGGCCACGGCGGCGCGGTTGACGGCGGAGCACCGGGCGATTCTTGAGGCCATCAAATCGGACGACGGCGGCCTGGCAGCTCAACTGATCACTGCCCACATTGAGGGGTACTACAACGAGGCCGGAGCTCACTCCGAGTAGGCCCGGCGCCCGGTTGCTGCCCCGTCCTAAGCTTGTTCGCGGCTCAGAGCCTTGTAGCTCAGGTTTCGCGAACAAGCTTAGGAACGGCGCTGGTTCAGCCCTTCATGATCTCGCCGCGGCGAGACAGAGATAGGGGGCGTGGCTAGCGGACGTCGATCGCCAGCACCTGGAAGTCGTCCTCCACATGCTTGCCCACCAGGATCCGGAAGGCCCCGCGCTCAACCTGCCAGCCGCCGTCGTAATGCTCGAAGGCCCGGGCGGGAATCCGGACCTCAACACTTTCTGTCCCTGCCGGCGCCAGGTGGGTTCCGGCGAAGCCCGCGAGCCAGCGGACGGGGCGTTCCACGGTGGAGTCGGGGCGCTCCAGGTAGACCTGGACCACCTCGCGGCCCGCCCGGCTGCCCGTGTTGCGCACCGGGACGTGGACTATCACGTCGTTGCCGGCCTGGACCTGCTGCGGCGCGTGGGGAGCGCTGAACTCGAAGCTCGTGTAGCCCAGCCCGAAGCCGAACGGCACGGCCGGGGCAGGCCCACCAGCAGCCTGCTGCTGAAGCCACGCCCGGTATCCCACGTGGATCCCCTCTGCATACTCCAACTTCCCCTCCACAGGCGTGGTGCTGAGGACGGGGACGTCGGCCAGCGCGGCTGGCCAGCTGGTGGGAAGCCGACCACCGGGCTCCGCGACACCCAGCAGGATGTCTGCGATGGCCCGGCCGAACTCCTGCCCGCCGAACCAGCCCAGCAGCACAGCGCCCACGTCCTCCAACCAAGGCATCAGCACCGGCGAGCCCGAATTAACCACAACAATGGTGCGCGGATTGGCTGCCGCAACAGCGCGGACCAACTCGTTCTGATGACCCGGCAGGTCAAGGTTGCTGCGGTCAAAACCTTCTGACTCGATGCTGGAGTTGGTACCCACCACCACGATCGCCACGTCGGCGGAACTGGCGGCAGCAACGGCGTCGTCGATTTCTGCCTGCGGATCCGTGACCACCGCCTCCTCGCCCAGCAGGATTGCCGTCAGGGGGATGAACTGTTCCGGCGGCAAGGTGTAGTGCGCCTCGATCCGGACGGTCTCGCCAGCGGTGGTTTCGATCTGGTGGACGGTGCTGGGCGGGTCGAACAGCGCCGCGCCCAACACGTTGGTGGTGTCGAGCAGTTCGCCGTTGAACACCTCGGTGCCGTTGAAGGACAGCCGCGCCTGGCCCACTGTCCCCAAGCCAAGGTGGTGCACGCCTGCCTGCTCGGCGGTCCAATCGGTACTGATGGTGATGGCAGCGGTGCCTTCCGGGATGCCCACGCCAAACCAAATGAGGCTCGAAGCCAGCCGATCTTCAGCGAAAATCTCCGTGCCGCTGGCATCCAGGAAGGTGACCCGGGCGCCGGGCACATTGGATACGGGGTTGTGGAGGGCGGTCCGGGCGAACTGCTGCAGCCCCTCGGCAACCTTGGCGCCACGGGTGTAGCTGAGGCTGGTGGTCGCCGGCAGTGCCTCGCGCAGGCCCATCAGCGGGGAAATGTTCTGCTTGGGCATGACGGTGGCACTGCCGCCGCCCTGAGTGCGCGCTTCGTCAGCGTTGTGCCCGCTGAGCGCCACGCTAGTGAGCGCGCTCGCATCCAACGGCAGGAGGCCAGCGGAATTCCGGATCAGAACGGCGCCGCGGATAGCCACTTCGCGGGCGACGGCGGCGGAATCCAGGGCCGCCGGGAGCTCGGCGACGGCGGGGGAGACGCCGTCGAGCGAACCAACGCGGGCGGCGAGGCGCAGGATGCGGACCACCTTCTCAACGATGGCTTCACGGCTGACCTGGCCGGACTCGACGGCGGCCAGCAGTTTGGCGCTCCAGTGGCCTACCGGGCCGGGCATTTCAAGGTCCTGGTGGGCGTTGGCTGCCTCGACGGACCGGACGCCGGTCCAGTCCGACACGACGACGCCGTCGAACCCCCATTCGGTGCTGAGCGGGGTCTCCAGGAGGTCGTTTTCGCTAGCGGTGGTGCCGTTGATGGAGTTGTAGGAGCTCATGACCAACCAGGCGCGGGACTCGGTGATGGCGTCCTCGAATGCGGCCAGGTAAAGCTCGCGCAGCGGGCGCTCGGCCACCACTGAGTCCACGGTGAACCGGTCCGTCTCCGATTCGTTGGCCAGGTAGTGCTTGGGGGTTGCGCCCACGCCCATTGACTGGACGCCGGCAACGTACCCTGCGGCCATCGTGGCGGTGAGCCGCGGGTCCTCGCTCATGCATTCGAAGTGCCGGCCGCCCAGGGGCGAGCGGTGCAGGTTGATGGTGGGGCCGAGGACGGCGTGGACGCCCTTGCGCCTGGCTTCCTGGCCCAGGACCTGGCCGTAGCGGTGGGCCAACTCGGCGCTCCAGCTGGCGGACAAGGCGGACGACGACGGCAGGGAGACGGAGTCGTGCCGCTCATCGAAGTCTTCGCCCCGGACGCCCGCGGGACCATCGGACAGGACGATCCGGGAGAGGCCGATGCTGGGGAGCGTGTGCGTGGACCAGACGTCCGCGCCCGTCAGGAGCTGGACCTGCTCGGCCAGGGAGAGGCTGTCCGCAAGATTGTGGATGAGGGCTTCGGCGTCTGGAGATCCTGCGGCGGGCGCCGTGACGGCGGGGGAAAGCGGGAGGTTCATGCGGGCTGCTCCTTGACTGATCAGGCTGGTCCTCCGATGCTAGCCGCAAAAGCCGAGTATGACTAGGTTTTGAGTAAATTGCGGTTACACTAGCCGCATGTCCACATCAAAAGCCCGCGGCCCCTACGCAAAGGGTGCCGAGCGCCGCGAGCAGATCATCCAGCGGGCCACTGACGTTTTCGCCACAGAAGGTTTCGAAGGTACCGCCCTCAAGCGCGTTGCTGAACTGGTGGGCGTCAAAGAAGCCACCCTGTTCCACTACTTCAGTGGCAAACAGGAACTGCTGACGGCAGTCCTCGCTGAGCGCGATCGGCGCGCAGTGTCGGAGGCGCCCGGCGCCGAAGTGGGCTTGGCGTCGTTGGTGAAGATTGCCGAACGAAACCGCAGCGAGCCCGGCCTGACTACCTTGTACGCGGTGGCGTCGGCTACCGCCAACCACACGGAGCACGGCTCGCACGCGTACTTCCGGGACCGCTACGCCACCGTCGTGGCAGGTCTGACAGCGGATATTGAACGACGCCAAGCCAGCGGGGAGGTGCGCTCCGATGCCCCGGCCCAGGAGCTGGCCGAGTTGGTGGTGGCCGTCTCGGATGGCCTGCAATTGCAGTGGCTCTACAACAAGGAGGTGGATGTGGCTGCGGGACTGGCCAGGTTCATTGACACCCTCCTCAAAGCACCAGCCAGCTAGGGTTCGTTGCCGGCCTGACCGCAGCGGGGCGGGCCAGCCAAAGGGCCGCGTTGCAATCCGCAAAATAATCCCTAGGATCAGCAAGACCCACTTTCCCGCCTGCCCTAGGACTGGACCTTCCGCATGCCCCTCTTCGACCTGCCCCTTGCCCAGCTTCGCAGCTATACCAGCCACGTCACCGCCCCCGAAGACCTTGGTGCGTTCTGGGACGAAACAGTGGAACAGGCCCGGGCGTTCCCCTTGGCGGCCACGTTCGAAAAAGTCGAAAACTACCTGACTGTCATCGACACCTACGACGTCACGTTTGCGGGCTACGGTGGCGCACCCGTTCGCGGCTGGCTGCACCTGCCGGCCACGCGATCGGAGGGGGCGTCGCGGCCGGTGGTGGTGCAGTATGTGGGCTATTCGGGCGGCCGCGGCCTGGTCAACGAAGACACCAAATGGGCGCAGGCAGGCTATGCGCACTTCATCATGGATACCCGCGGCCAAGGCTTCGGCGGCATCGTGGGCCACACGGCTGACCCGCACCCGTCTGCCGGTGATGTTGCCTTCGCCGGGCTCATGACCCGCGGCATCGCGCACCGCGAGGACTATTACTACCGCCGGGTCTACATGGATGCTTTCCGCGCCGTCGAGGCGGCGCAGTCCCACCCCGCCATCGATCCGGACCAGGTGATCCTCGCCGGGATCAGCCAGGGCGGCGGGATTGCCCTCGCCACGGCGGGCTTGACCGCCAGCAGGCTCGACGGCGTGATGGCTGTCCTGGCCGACGTCCCCTTCCTGCAGGACTTTCCGCACGCCTTGGACATTGCTGCACGCGGCCCGTACACAGAGATCGCCAGCTTCCTCACCCGGCACCGGGACCGGTATGACCCCATCCTGGACGTCCTGCGCTATTTCGACGGCGTCAATCTGGTCACCCAGGCCACCGCGCCCGTGCTGTACTCGGTCGCCCAGATGGACGATGTCTGCCCGCCCTCCACGGTCTTTGCCAGCTACAACGCCTATGGGGCCGAAAGCGGGGGAGCTGTGGACAAGGAGATCGAGGTCTACCGGTTCAACAACCATGAGGGCGGCCAGGAGCACCATTGGATCCGTCAGCTGCAGTACCTCCGCGACCTGGTGACGCAACGCTGAGGGTCCTGAGGTGGCCGCCGTCGCGCGAATCCTAAGCTTGTTCGCACATCCGAACCTTCAAGGCTAGGTCTGGCGGACAAGCTTAGGACGGGGAGTGTGACGCCACGGTTTTGCACGGCCAGACGTCCCCGGCTATGGTTCTGGCATGACAAACCGTTGGTATGCGTATTTTTCGTTGGCTCTGGAGGAGCCTGCGTCTAACTGACACGCAACCAACTTTCCTTCAGAGCCAACAGGGCAGAGATCATTCTCTGCCCTTCGCCATTTCCCGGCGGGTTCTGATTGGGCCCGCTTCCCTTCCCGGAACAGGACCCAGCATGAGCACCGCAACAGCATCCAGCGCAGCACCGGCCGCTTCGCCTTCCACCAGGCAGGCCTCCGCGTCGACCTCGAACCTGCGGGTCAGCGAATTCACTGCGCTGCCCACCCCTGCCGAGATCATTGCCGAACTTCCGCTGGACGCCCGGGCGGCTGCCGTCGTCGAACGCGGCCGCGATGAGGTGCGCGCCATCATGGACGGCCTGGATGACAGGCTGCTGGTCATTGTTGGGCCCTGCTCCATCCACGATCCCAAGGCCGGGCTGGAGTACGCCCGCAAGCTGGTCAGCCAGGCCGAGAAGCACAAGGCGGACCTGCTGATCGTGATGCGGACGTACTTCGAGAAGCCGCGGACCACGGTGGGCTGGAAGGGCCTGATCAACGATCCTCGACTGGACGGTAGCCACGACATGGTGGCCGGCCTGCGCGCCGCCCGGGGGTTCCTCGCCCAGGTCACGGCGCTGGGACTGCCCACGGCCACCGAGTTCCTGGAACCGATCAGCCCGCAATACATGGCCGACCTGATCAGCTGGGGCGCGATCGGCGCGCGTACCACCGAGAGCCAGATTCACCGGCAGCTGGCATCCGGGCTGTCCATGCCGATCGGCTTCAAGAACGGGACCGACGGCGGCCTGCAGGTGGCCATCGATGCGTGTGGCGCGGCTGGAGCAGCGCAGGCATTCCTGGGCATCGACGGCGACGGCAGGGCTGCGCTGGTGGCCACGGCGGGGAACCCCGACACGCACGTCATCCTCCGTGGCGGCCGGGGTGGCCCCAACTACTCACCGGCCGACGTCGAAGCTGCCTCGGCGCAGTTGGCCGCCAAGGGGCTGAATCCGCGGCTGATCGTCGATGCCAGCCACGCCAATAGCGGGAAGAGCCATCATCGGCAGGCTGAGGTGGCGCTGGAAATTGGCGCCCAGCTCGAAGACGGCGGCCCAGCAGCACAAGCCATTGCCGGGGTCATGCTGGAGAGTTTCCTGGTGGGTGGCGCGCAGAATTTGGACGTTGCCGACCACGCTGCAGGCCGTGATGACCTGGTGTACGGCCAGAGTGTCACCGATGCCTGCATGGAGTGGGAGGTCTCGGCGGCGGTGCTGGAGCAGCTGGCTGCATCGGCCAGGAAGCGCCGCGCGGCCTGCTCGCGGCCCGGAACTACTTTCACATCTACCTCAGGAGCATCTACAGTATCTAGATAAGTGCTTGGTGGATGGGCTCAGCATCGATGAACACCGCATTTGCGTGATTTGGGGTCACCTGTGTCCATCCATCAGCGAAGGAAATAAGGAAATGCCGGCAGAACAGAACTTCTCCAACTCGAAGTTTCTGACCGTGGCTGAAGTTGCCGAGGTCATGCGCGTCTCCAAGATGACCGTGTACCGGCTGGTGCATGCCGGCGAGATGCCAGCTGTGCGGTTTGGCCGGTCTTATCGTGTGCCTGAGGCCGCGGTGGAAAACTACTTGCGGAACGCGGTGGTGGACGGGCACACGGAAACCGCGTAGCCGCTTTCGCCTTAAATATGGTGATTTGGTGCGCCTACAGCCGTGCGGTCAAGGATCGGCCCCGGGAAGCGGTACCCTGTTAAGGAACGTTTTACGTCATTGTAAGAATCTGTCGGTTGCTCAGTTCGTAGCTTCGTCCACGGACCATCCCCATCAGACAGGTACTGCATCTAGTTTGTAAGGAACTTTCGTGGGTTCAGTTATTAAGAAGCGTCGCAAGCGTATGGCCAAGAAGAAGCACCGCAAGCTGCTTCGCAAGACCCGTCACCAGCGTCGCAATAAGAAGTAGAGATACTTCGCAACGCATGGAAATGCCCGCAACCTTCACAGGTGGCGGGCATTTCGCGTTTCTGGGGCCGTGACTTTCCATCGGCAGGAAACCACGACGACGGCGCGGACCCTGGGTGCCCAGCTCCGGGGAGGCTGTCAGGCCCGTGGGCCGCGGATCCGGGCGTAGCCGCGCCAGAGGCCGTAGACGGCCCCACCAGCGGTGGCAGCCTTGAGGCCCAGGGTGGCTGCGCGGCGGCCCGAGCGGAAGTCGTACACCGGCCAGTTGTTGTCCTTGGCGTGCTTGCGCAACCGGGCATCCGGGTTGATGGCCACGGGGTGGCCCACCAGGCTGAGCAGGGGGACGTCGTTGAAGGAGTCGCTGTAGGCCCAGCAGCGTTGCAGGTCCAGGCCCTCTGTGTCAGCCAGCGCCTGCACGGCCACAGCTTTGGCCGGTCCGTGCAGGATGTCGCCCACCAGGTGTCCGGTGTAGTGGCCGTCCGCCACCTCGCCTACAGTGCCCAACGCACCGGTGAGGCCCAGCCGAGTGGAAATGACCGTGGCCACCTCTATGGGCGTGGCCGTGACCAGCCAGACCCGACGGCCCACCCGGAGGTGCTGCTGGGCCAGCGCCCTGGCCCCCGGCCAGATCCGGGAGGCGATCCGCTCGTCGTAAACCTCTTCACCCAAGGCCTTGATGTCGGCGACGGAGATGCCGGCGGCCAAGGTCAACGCGGAGTCGCGGACCGAATGGACGTCGTCGATGCTCTCGCCGCGAGCCACGAACTTAAATTGCTTCCACGCGAACCCCGCCGCCTGGGTCAAGGTGAAGGCGCCGCGCTGGTGCATCTTGCGGCCAATGTGGAACAGGCTGGCGCCACGCATCAGGGTGTTGTCCACATCGAAGAACGCTGCCTCGCCCAGGTGCTGCGGTGCAGCCTGGGTTGGGACTGCGGCGAACGTCTCCTGGGGCATGGACTCGAGTCTAGTCAATCCCAGGGCTGCCCGCGTCGCGGCTCGGTGCCAGCGGGGCTACGGTTAACGGATGCCCACTCCTGACATTGTGCTCATCACCAAGGCCGACTGCCACCTGTGTACGGCAGCCCGGCTAGCAGTGGACAGGGTTACCGGCGAGCTGGGTCTGGGCTGGACCGAGGAACAGGTTGACCAGCAACCCGAACTCCGTGACCGCTTCGCCGAAGAGATCCCTGTGGTCCTGGTCAACGGCGTGCAGCGCGACTTCTGGAAGATCGATGAAGCACGCCTAAGCCGGGTACTGCGGAAAGCAATGGCCGGCTAGGCGAAGGTGCGGGCGGAGCACGTCACGGCTTTGTTGGCGGCCTGCCGCGGGCTCTAGAGTGGATATACAACACGACACGTAAGGGAGGCCCGGTGACGATGCCAGGATCAGCCCCCCAACCTGTCCCCGAACTCCCGGCGGACCCGGATCTCGCGGAAATCTCAGGCGCGCCAACCAAGCAGATCCCGCCGGCAGCAGTGGCCCGCCTGACCATCTATCTCCGTGCCTTGACCTCATTGATGGGCGACGGCGTCGAACGCGTTTCGTCCGAATCCCTCGCGGAAGCGTCCGGGGTGAGTTCCGCGACGTTGCGGAAGGACCTCTCGCACGTGGGCTCCTACGGCACCCGAGGCGTGGGCTATGAGGTGCAATACCTGAGCCGACACATCACCGCAGCCCTGGGCCTCACCCACGACTGGAAAGTCGCCATTGTGGGCGCCGGCAACCTGGGCAAAGCCTTGGCCAGGTATGGCG
Source organism: Arthrobacter ulcerisalmonis (assembly GCF_900609065.1). Taxonomy (GTDB): domain Bacteria; phylum Actinomycetota; class Actinomycetes; order Actinomycetales; family Micrococcaceae; genus Arthrobacter; species Arthrobacter ulcerisalmonis. The sequence continues at coordinate 29,241 of NZ_UXAU01000020.1, forward strand.
GGTTCGAATCTCGCGGCTTTGACGTGGTGGCCATTTTCGACGCCGACCCCATGGTGGTGGGCAACGAGGTGGGCTGGTTGCGGGTCAGCCACGTCTCAGACCTGGAAACAGTGGTGCGACGCACGGGCGCCAACATGGCGGTGCTGGCCCTGCCGGCGGCCGTGGCTCAGGACGTCTGCGATAGGGTCATCGCCGCGGGCGTCAACAGCGTGCTCAGCTTTGCGCCCGTGATGCTCCAAGTGCCCGACGGCGTAAACCTGCGCAAGGTGGATATGGCCACGGAACTGCAGATCCTGGCGTACCACGCACAGCGGGCGCAGGCTCCGGGTCAAACCGCCTGAGCGGTACCGAAGCCCACGCCCGCAGGGGTGGAGCAGGGTTCAGTTACCGCCCATAGGGGGCGCCAGCACTGAAGTTGGGGTTCTGCTTGCTGAAGTACGGCGAGTTCGCCGGCAGGTACAGCAGGACGATCGCGGCGACGCCCAGCAGGATGGAGACCAGTTGCAGGATGCCGTACAGGGCGCCGAAAGCGAAGAGTCCACCGAAGAGGCCGAAGATGGAAAGGACGGCGAAGACAGTGCCCAGGATGCGGGCCCAGTTCTTGCCCTTCTTGACGGGGAAAGCCACCAGGCAATAGAGGCCGATAGAGATCAACGCGCCAACGATGCCGCCAAAGACCAGGCTGGACTCGACCATCTCGGAGAAGCCGTCCGGCAGTGACTGGCCTGTCCCCGCCATCTGCTCAACCATCATTTTGTTGAAGAAGGGGGCGCCGGTGAACGCAAGCACCAGTGAGGCGATGGCTGACAGTGCGCCGGCAACCAGGATCATCTTGAAGGAAAGCAAGACCTGCGCCGGGATGGTCCGGGGACCCTCGGGGGCGGCGCCGTAGGGAGACGCGTACGGAGCAGGCTGCCCGAATGCCGGTGGCTGCGGCTGGCCATACTGCGGCGCGTTCTGGCCATACTGCGGAGCATTCTGCCCGTACTGGGGGGCGTTTTGCCCGTACTGCGGCGGATTGGGCTGTGCGTTCTGGCCGTACTGCGGCGCGTTTCGCCCGTATTGGGGCTGTCCGGACGGCGTGTTGCCGGACTGGGGATCGTTCGGGACGGGAGGAGTACTCATGAAGTGTTCCTTACTCTCGGGATTCCAGGTGGGCTGCCGGGAGCTGACCTGTGCCGTGCCCCCAACATGGCTTCATTCCACCGTACCCTTGCCCCTCCGCGTTACGGGTCATCCCGGGGAGGTATTCGGTGCAGATTTCCGCGGCTGAGCAGCAGATTCACTGGGACGCCAACCCGCCGGCAGCTCAGCAAATCCGCCTGAGGAACAACTCAACCAGCCTTAAACACCTCAACCCCGGCAGGGACCAGGTCCGAGTCGGGGTTGCGGGGGAGTGCTGGAAGGTATATCAGGCAGCTGCGGGTGCGATGAAGGCGAGTTCCAGGTTGATGGCAACCTTGTCGCTGACCAGAACGCCGCCGGCTTCCAGGGCCGCGTTCCAGGTCAGGCCGAACTCCTTGCGGCTGATGGTGGTCTTGGCGCTGACGCCGGCGCGGGTGTTGCCGAACGGGTCAACAGCAATGCCGTTGAATTCGGTAGCAAGGGTGACGGACTTGGTGATGCCCTTGATGGTGAGGTCGCCGGTGAGCTGGTAGTCGTCGTCGTCGGACGTCAGGGCGTTGGACACGAAGGTCATTTCGGGGAACTGCTCAACGTCGAAGAAGTCGGCGCCGCGGACGTGGCCGTCGCGGTTGGCGTCGCCCGAGTCAAAGCTCTTGGTCGCGATGGTGGCGCTGATCTTGGTGTCTGCAACGTCGGCGGCAAGCTCCAGGGTGGCGGCAGCGTCGGTGAACTGGCCGCGGACCTTGCTGATGCCTGCGTGGCGGACGGTGAAGCCGATTTCGCTGTGCGAGGCGTCGAGGTTCCAGGTGCCGAGGGTGGAGTTTGCGGGAAGTGCCATGGGAGTGCTCCTTGAAGTGGAAGGTCAACGGCCGAAGCTTGAAGCCTCAACTAATTGCTGTATCCAGTATAAGCATGCATTTGCATGTTTTGTTCCCGCGGCTGGAACAATTCTTCAGAAATTTGAGTTCTACTGGATGTAGAAGATTTCGGATCGCAAGCCTTCTTTGAGAAACTGGTAAACATGCCCCAAGCCACTGTCCATCTGCTCCGCCACGGCGAGGTCCATAATCCCGACGGCGTCCTGTACGGCAGGCTCCCCGAATTCCACCTCTCCGAGCTGGGCCAGGAGATGGCCCGCACCCTCGCGGGACACTTCACCGAGCGCGCTGCCGCAGGTGCCCGCATCACCCACCTCGTGGCGTCGCCGCTGGTCCGCGCGCAGGAGACCGCCGCGCCCACGGCCGAGGCACTGGGCCTGGATATCACTACGGACAGCCGGATCATCGAAGCCGAAAACTACTTCGAGGGCATGAAGGTCAACCGCGCAGAGTTGCGCAGGCCCAAGCATTGGGCGAAGTTCGTTAACCCGTTGCGCCCGTCGTGGGGTGAGCCCTATAAGGCGCAGGTGGCCCGCATGATGGCCGCCGCGCAGGATGCACGACTGAAAGCCATCGAAGCGGCCAACGGCGACTTCGGCGGGTCCGGGCCGGAGGCCATCATGGTCAGCCACCAGTTGCCTATCTGGTCCACTCGCCTCAGCGCTGAGGGTCGCAAGTTGTGGCACGATCCGCGGAAGCGCGAATGCACCCTCACCTCCGTCACGTCCTTGGTGTTCGACGGCGAGGGTAGCCTCATCCGCGTCAGCTACAGCGAGCCTGCTGCCGCGCTTCTGCCCGGTGCAGCCAGCACCCCGGGGGCATGAAGATGACAAAGGAACAACCACTGACCTCGCGCCGAAGCGTCCTGACCGTGGGCGGCCTGGCCCTCACCGCACTAACGGTGGGCCTTTCGGGGTGTGCCCAGAGCGATGCTTTGGCCGACCAGGCGAGGGCTGGTGACAACAAGAACTATGTGGCCGGCGACGGCTCCGTCACCGAGTTTGCCGCCGCTGACCGAAAATCAGCCATCCAGATCACCGGCACGCTTTTCGATGGCACCGATGTTACCCCTGAAGATTTCCAGGGCAAGGTTACGGTGTTGAACTTCTGGTTTGCCGCCTGCGCACCCTGCCGGGTTGAGGCGCCCTCGCTTGAGGAGTTGCACCAGGAGTTCAAGGACAATGGCGTGCAGTTCTTCGGCGTCAACCTGAGGGATGAGAAAGCCACCGCCGAGGCATTCGACAAGACCTTCAACCTGACGTACCCCAGCTTCGATGACAAGGACGGCGGCGTCCTGTTGGCCGTTTCCGGCCTGGTTCCTCCGGGCGCTGTCCCCACCACCTTGGTGCTGGACAAGCAGGGCCGGGTGGCCTCGCGTGTCTTGGGCCAGATCGAAAAGGGCACCCTGAAGGCCCTCATCGCCAGCGCCGTGGCAGAGTAGCGCCGGACGCACCTTGTGAATAACCCCTACGCGGAGACAATCCTGAGCGGTTCGCTGCTGCTGGCCATCCCCGTGGCCCTGCTGGCTGGCCTGGTCTCCTTCCTTTCCCCCTGCGTGCTGCCCCTGGTCCCCGGATACCTGGGCTACGTGACGGGCCTGAGCGGCGTAGACCTGGAGAAGCAGAAGCGCGGCCGCATGTTCGCGGGCATTGGCCTGTTTGTGCTCGGCTTCTCCGTAATTTTTGTCCTCCTGGGCGGCGCCTTCGGGCAGCTGGGGACCATGATTACGGGATCGCAAAACGCCTGGATCACCCAGCTGCTGGGCATTTTGGTGATCATTATGGGCGTGGTGTTCATGGGCGGGTTTGGCTGGTTGCAGCGGGACGCAAAGATCCACGCCAAGCCACCCACCGGCCTCTGGGGTGCGCCACTGCTCGGCCTGACCTTCGGCCTAGGCTGGGCGCCCTGCATTGGCCCCACCTACTCCGCAGTCCAACTGCTGAGCCTGTCTGGCGGGTCATCCGCCGCCAAGGGCGCGTTCCTGGCTTTCGTCTACAGCCTGGGCCTAGGCATCCCGTTCCTGCTGATCGCGTTGGCGGTCCGGCGGGGGATGGGCGTCATGACGTTCTTCCGGAAGCACCGCCTGGCCATCCAGCGCATGGGCGGCGGCATCCTGGTGGTGTTGGGCATCCTGATGGCTACCGGCGTCTGGGGCGCGTGGGTGACCGAACTGCAGTACTGGTTCCAAAACGATGTGAAGTTGCCAATCTGATGAGCGAGCGTGTGAAGCAAACGAAGAAGTCCCCGGATTCCCTGGCCGACGCAAAGGCAGAGGCAGCGCTGCCGGCGCTGGGTGTCAAAGGCACGCTCCGCTGGGCGTGGACCCAGCTCACCAGTATGCGGACGGCCCTGTTCCTGCTGCTCCTGCTGGCTGTGGCCGCGGTCCCCGGCTCGCTGTTCCCGCAGCGCCCCGCGAATCCGTCAATCGTCACCCAGTACATCAAGGACAACCCCGGCTACGGCAAACTGCTGGACACGCTGCAGTTGTACGACGTGTACTCCTCGGCGTGGTTTTCCGCGATCTACCTGCTGCTCTTCGTTTCCCTGATCGGCTGCGTGGTGCCGCGCGCCATCGCCCACTACAAGGCCCTCCGCTCGCAACCGCCACGCACCCCCAAACGCCTCTCGCGGTTGCCCGAGTACGGCACGCTGGTGATACCGGCCGACGCCGAGATCCCGGCGTCGGACGCCATCACCCGGGCCGCAGGGCTGCTCCGCAAGCGCGGCTACCGCGTGGAGGTGCGCGATGTGGACGGCGAGCGGCCCTCCCTTGGCGCTGAACGCGGACTCACCAAGGAAGTGGGAAACCTGATTTTCCACACGTCCTTGATTGGCGTCCTAGTGTCCGTGGCGCTGGGTGGCCTGTTTGGCTACAGCGGGCAACGTATCCTGGTGGAGGGCGACACGTTCGTCAACACCCTGGTGGGCTATGACCAGTTCACGCCGGGCACCAACTTCGCGTCCTCGCAGCTGCAACCCTATTCGGTCCAGCTGAACAAGTTCGACATCACTTTTGACCGGGAGTCCAAGGGCAAAGAAGGGCAGCCCATCGACTTCTCGGCCGCCGTCACCACCAAGGAAAACCCTGACGCTCCCGCCAAGGAAGAAGTCTTGAAGGTCAACGATCCCATCACCTTGGGCGGCACCAGCATCTATCTCACGGGCAACGGTTACGCCCCCATGGTCACGGTCCGGGATGGCGACGGCAACATCGCTATGCAGGGCCCCGTGGTTGCCAAGCTGCAAGGCGACAATTACTACTCCTCCGTGGTTATCAAGGTCCCAGATGCGGCCCCGGATCAGCTGGGCTTCAACGGCTTCTTCCTCCCCACCGCGTTCATCACCCCTGAAGGGGTGTCCTTCAGCGCAGATCCGGACCTGTACAACCCGCAGCTGAACCTGAACTCCTACTACGGCGACCTGGGCCTCAACGACGGCGCCCCGCAAAACGTGTTCGAACTCGACGTCAAGGACCTCACGCCCTTGAACTCGCGCACCCTCGACTCCGGCGGCATCGTCCTCACGCCCGGGGCCACCGTGACCCTGCCTGAGGGCAAGGGGTCCATCAGCTTCGACGGCGTGAAGCGGTACATCGGCGTGGACATCCACCACAACCCGGGCCAGCTGTACGCACTGATTTTTGCGCTCCTGGCGGTGGGTGGGTTGATCCTCTCGCTCTACATCAACCGGCGCCGCGCCTGGATCCGCACCGGCACGCACGACGACGGCCGCACCATGGTGGAATACGGGCTGCTGGCCCGCGGTGAGGACCACCGATTGGCGGCAGAAGCGGCTGCCATCCGATCGCTCTTGGCCACCGAATGGGACCTCGACGCCGAACCGACAGACCCATCCCAGCAAATTCCCAGCCGCAAGGGCGATAATGGCCCAGGCTTCCACTCCCCAGCAGGCACCCCCGCGCCCGAAAAGGACCAGTAATGCAGTTTGGTATCAACGAGACCATGGGTCAGTACAGCGAGTTGTTCATGCTGCTGGCGGCTGGCACCTACACCGTGGCGTTCATGGCGTTCGCCTGGGACCTCGCCAAGAGCAGTAAGGCTTTGCACACCATCGACACCCGGGCAGCGCAGGCCGCAAAGGTCGCCGTTGGCGCCGGAGTCGCCGCCGGTGCCTCTAGGGCAGCCGATTCGCACCTGGCCGGGCCGGTGGGCCGCGCCGAACGGCCGTCGTCGGCCTCGGCCAAGGGCGGTGACGCCGATTCGGTGGTGACGGCCGACGGTGACATGAAGTACTCCACCACGCGTCGCGCCCCAGCCCGGGTCGCAGTCGCCCTGACCATCCTGGGTGTCCTCATCCACGCTGCAGGAGTGATCACCCGCGCGATCGGCGCAGGCCGCGTGCCGTGGGGCAACATGTACGAATTCCTGACCACCGGTGCATTCGTGGCCGTTGCTGTGTTCCTGCTGGTCCTCATCCGCCGGGACCTGCGCTTCCTGGGCACCTTCGTGGTGGGCCTGGCCGTCATCATGCTGGTGGCTGCCTCGGTTGCCTACTGGACGCCCGTTGGCCACCTGGTGCCGGCGTTGCAGAGCTACTGGCTGATCATCCACGTCTCCATCGCGGTGCTGTCCTCCGCGCTGTTCACGCTGACCTTCGCCATGTCCGCGCTACAGCTTGTCCAGTCGCACCGGCAAAAGACCGTGGCCGCCGGCGCCAAGGACAACCTCGGCTTCATGCGCCTGGTCCCGTCCGCGCTCAGCCTGGAAAACCTGTCTTACCGCATCAATGCCATCGCGTTCATCGGCTGGACGTTCACCCTCATGTTTGGTGCCATCTGGGCTGAAAAGGCCTGGGGCCGGTTCTGGGGCTGGGACACCAAGGAAGTCTGGACGTTCGTGATCTGGGTTGTCTACGCCGGCTACCTGCACGCCCGCGCCACCCGCGGCTGGACCGGCACCCGTGCTGCCTGGCTGTCGATTGTTGGCTACCTGTGCGTGGTCTTCAACTTCACCATTGTGAACCAGTTCTTCAACGGCCTGCACTCCTACTCCGGACTGTAAGCTGCACGCCCCCGGCTGGGGGTCGCGACAAAAAAGATGATCGGCGGGACATATGTCCTGCCGATCATCTTTTGGTTTGGCGGCAGGTCAGTGGACCCTCCTAGGGAGCCCACGGCCTGCCAAGTTTCAGGCTACTTGCGCCCGTCGGCGTCGTGTTCGTCCGTTTCGTGCGCTGCGGAACCGGTGCCTGGGCCGCTTCCGGAACCGTTCGCCGGGCCGTCGTCGTCCTGGTCCTTGCGCGACTCCAGATCAGCCTTGAGCTTGCGTAACCGTTCGGTCTCGGCCTGCTTGCGTCGCTGGGACTCAAGGTTGCGCAGGAACTCGGGGTCGTCGTCGGGCGCTGTGGAACGGCGGCGGACCTGGGGCTGCGGATTCCCGCGCGGTCGGCCAATCAGGAGCCACAGGATGGCGCCCAGAACGGGGAGGACAATCATCACCACAATCCAGGCGGGTTTGGAGATGCCACGGGTCTGGCGGCTGTCGGTTCGGATCACGTCCACGAGGCCATAAACGAAGATGGCCAGGACTGCGACGGCTAGTGCCACACGGAAGAGCATGCCATCCAGTCTATCGTTTCGGAGCAGGCAAGGAGTTGGCCGGGAGGCCGCTAAACTTGACTGTGGCCTTTTTGAAATATTCCCTGATCCGGTTGGCGCTGTTCGTGCCCTTGTTCGTGCTTTTCAGCTTCCTCCAGCTGGGGGCCATCATGTCCGTCATCTGCGCAGCTCTTATCGCCTTCGCGCTCAGCTACCTGTTCTTCCAGAACCAGCGCAACGCCGCCACGGCCAACTTGCAGCACCGGTTCTCGGGCAAAGCCAAACCGATGCGCTCCGCCGGTGAGGTGCAGGACGCCAACGCCGAGGATGCCCTCCTGGACGCCAATCCAGACATTGCCATCAGCAACGACGCCAAAGGGCGCAAACCGCGCAGCTAGGCTGCGTAGCTTCAGCTGCCGCGCTGAGAAACCCGCCTTTAGAAGCCCGCGCTGAGCACCAGGCCCAGGGCGAACAGCACACTGTAGCCCAGGTTGATCAAGCCGGTCTGCTTGAGGACTGGGATGAGGCTCTTGCGCTTACGGCCGTTGATCATGAGCCAGGACGGCATCAAGCAGGCCGGGATGAGCAGCAACACGATCAGCATCCAGGGCTTGGTGGGGGCCAGGATGACCACCAGCAAGATAGCCACGGCCAGCATCAGCACGTAGCTTTCGCGGGCGTGCTTGTCGCCCAGCCGCACGGCGAGTGTCTTCTTGCCGGCCTGGGTATCGGTGGGAATATCGCGCACGTTGTTGGCCATCAGCAGGGCGGTGGCAATCAGGCCCGTGCCCACAGCCCCGATGATCGAGGCCAGGTCGATCCGGCCGGCCTGGGTGTAGGTGGTGCCCAGAGTTGCCACCAGGCCGAAGAAGACAAACACGAATACATCGCCCAGGCCCATGTAGCCGTAGGGGTTCTTGCCGCCGGTGTACCCCCACGCCGCCATGACGCAGCCCAGGCCCACCAGGATCAGCCACCAGCTCTGCGTGATGATCACCAGGACCAGCCCGGCCGCCATGGCCACAGCAAAGGCGGCAAACGCGGCCAGCTTCACATGGTTGGGTTTGGCCACCCCGGAGCCCACCAGCCGGAGCGGACCTACCCGGTCCTCATCCGTCCCGCGGATCCCGTCCGAGTAGTCGTTGGCGTAGTTCACACCCACCTGCAACAGCAGCGCCACCACGGCCGCCAGGATCGCGTTGAGCAGGATGAATGAGTCCATCCCGTACGCCGCGCCCGAACCGATCAGCACCGGCGCGATTGCTGCGGGGAGCGTCCGGAGTCGGGCGCCTTGGATCCATTGTGCGGCTGTAGCCACGATCAGTACCTCGTGTTGTCGTGAGCGAACGGCGTGCTGCCAGGGCAACCGCCGCGATGGTGCAGCTCCACTCTACTTTCCCGCATGCCGGGCGCTGAGCTCTGCTGTCATGGTGAGCCGGTCCGGTTTACCGTTGGGAAGCATCAGGAGCCCGGCAGCAGTCACCACGGTTTTGGGCGCCCGGGCCCCCAGAGCCTGGTGCCATTCGTCCCGAAGTACGACGGCGGGATCCCCGGTTTCGGCGCTGGGATCAACGAGTGCCACGTAGGCGGCCACGGCCTGGCCCCACTCGGTCGAGGGGACGCCAGCCACAAAGGCAGCAGTGACAGCGTCGGACTTTTCCAGTTCGGCCTGCACCTTGGCGGCGGAAATCTTGACGCCTCCGGTGATGATCACATCGTCCACCCGGCCCAGGACGGTGAGCCGGCCGTCGTCGTCGATTCTGCCGAGATCGCTGGTGCGGTACCAGCGGACCCCTTCCTCCTCGAAGAAGGTGCTGCCCTGTTGGTCGGGGGCGTCCAGGTAGCCGGCGGCGATCGTGTCGCCGCCCAAGAGGATGCGGCCGTCCTCCTCCGTTCGCATGGAGACGCCCTCGAGCGGGAAGCCGTCGTAGATGCAGCCGCCGCAAGTTTCCGCCGAGCCGTACGTGGTGACTACCCGGACACCTGCTTCCGTGGCCGCGCTCAAGAGCGAGGCGGGCGCGGGTGCGCCGCCCAGCAGGATCGCGTTGAAGCGTCGCAGGGCGGCCAGGGTTTCGGGCGTGGGGTCGGTCAGGAGGCGGCGGAGCTGGGTGGGGACCAGGGAAGTGAAGCGGATTTTGTCCGTCATCTCGTTGGCCGCGGCGGTGAAGCCCTCCGGCGTGAAGCCACCAGACATGTCCATCACCCACGGCCTGGTGCCGGCGAACAAGGACCTGACCAGCACCTGGATGCCGGCAACGTATTGCACCGGCAGCGCCAGGAGCCACTGGCCTTCGCCGCGGAGCGCCAATGCCGTGGCCATCGAAGACGCGGCCAGGGACTCGACGTTGAGCACCGTGGCCTTGGGAATGCCGGTGGACCCGGAGGTGCGGACCACCGCCACGGCGTCGTCGCAGCCGGGCGTCTCGATGTGCCCCACCACGAGTGCGCCGTTGGCGTCGAGGGACAGTTCGACGGCGGGACCGTCGCCGTGCAGCGCTGCCGCAAGGGCCGTCAGTGCGGGATCAATGGCGATGGCGCTGCCCATGGGCGCGCTTTTGCTCGGTTCAGTCAACGTCCAACTCCTGCCTAGAAGTAGTGCGGGAAGGAGGACCAGTCAGGGTCGCGTTTTTGCAGGAACGCTTCCTTGCCTTCCACCGCTTCGTCGGTCATGTATGCCAGCCGGGTCGCTTCACCGGCGAAGACCTGCTGCCCGGCCAGGCCGTCGTCGGCGAGGTTGAACGCGAACTTGAGCATCCGGATGGCTTGCGGCGATTGCCGGGCGATGTCTGCGGCGTATTCCAGCGCCACGTCCTCCAGCCGGGCATGGTCAACGGCTTCGTTCACGGCGCCGCGGCGAACCATGTCTTCAGCGGAATATTCGCGGGCCAGGAAGAAAATCTCGCGGGCTGACTTCTGCCCGATCTGGCGGGCCAACAGCGCTGAGCCGTAGCCGGCGTCGAAACTTCCCACGGTGGCATCGGTCTGCTTGAACTTACCGTGCTCGCGGGAGGCGATGGTGAGGTCCGCCACGACGTGCAGTGAGTGCCCGCCACCGGCCGCCCACCCGTTGACCACGGCGATGACCACCTTGGGCATGGTGCGAATCAGGCGCTGGACTTCGAGGATGTGGAGGCGGCCGGCCCGGGCGGGGTCGATGCTTTCCTGCGTCTCGCCGTCGGCGTACCGGTAACCGTCCCGGCCGCGAATTCGCTGGTCGCCGCCGGAGCAGAAGGAATGCCCGCCGTCCTTGGGGGAGGGGCCGTTGCCGGTCAGCAGCACCGTTGACACGTCCGGGCTCATCCGGGCGTGGTCCATGGCGCGGTAGAGCTCGTCCACGGTGCCGGGCCGGAAGGCGTTGCGAACCTCGGGCCGGTTGAAGGCAATCCGGACCGTAGGCAGATCCCGCACCCAGCCGCCGTCGGCATCCCGTTCCACCTGACGGTGATACGTCATGTCCTGGAAGTCATCGAACCCGGACACGACCCGCCAGCGCTGAGGATCGAAGATATCGGATACGGAGGCGGGGATTTGGTTACTCACCTTGCAAGTGTAGTAATTGGCCTAGCTGATGCAGAACTCGTTGCCCTCCGGGTCCGCCATGGTGTGCCAAGAATGCGGTCCCTGGTTGGCGGACCACAGGTGGGTGGCGCCGCGTCCCTCCAGCTCGCGCCGGGCTTCGTCCTTGTCCTTGCCATCGAGACGTACATCCCAGTGCACCCGGTTCTTCCCGGATTTTTCCGCTTCGCTGTGCTGGAAGAGCAGACGCCGTTCCGGGGACTTTGCTTCGCGTTCTTCCGGGGGCCTGATGGCCGCGCCGTCCTTCCAGACCAGATTGCCGCGGTGGGTTATGGTCTGCTCGGCGCTCGCGTAGCCCTGTTCAATCATGGAGGTGATGAAGGCGGCGTCCTGTGGTTCCACCTCCCACTGCAGCGTCTCGGCCCACCAATCGGCGAGCTGGTGCGGGTTCTTGCTGTCGATGGCGATCTGGATGCTGAGTCCCATCCCTCCACGGTACGGCGGAACCACCGCGGGCGGAAGGTCAGCTCATCTGCTCCAGCAACTCAGGCGGGATGGCGTAGATGAACACCACGGCCATCAAGTTCTTGGCGGCATGCACAAAGTAGGAGAACATGACGTTCTTGCCGGTCCAGACGTATACGAAAACCAGGGTGGCGCCCATCGCCAGGTAGGGCAGCAGTGCGATCAGGGTGATGGCCTCCTGGCCAACAATGTGCAGCGCCGCGAAGAGGATGACCGAGAGGGCGCAGCAGACCCAGATGTTGAGCTTCCTGCTGAGCTTGCCGATCAGCAGGTGCCGGAAGATGTACTCCTCCACAAACGGCCCCAGCACCACCAGCAGCAGCACCATGAGCCACGCCGGCACCTGTTGCATCAGCCGTTGCAGGGTGGCCTGGTTGACGGACGTCTGCACCTCGCCGCCCAGCGATACCAAGATGGCGGTGAGGATCAGCATGGCGATCAGGGCAGCTGGAATCATCAGCAGCGTGAACCATGGCCTGGTGGCGAGGACCCGCAGGTCGCGGGCCATGATCCGGCGGGCGGCGATGAACGCCAGCACGCCTACCCCCGCGTAGAAGATCAGGTTGAGCGCGTAGCTTGCGGAGGCCGGGTTGGGGGAGAGCAGCCGGACCAGCGGCGCCAGAAAATCGCTGGCCACAGTGAACACGACGGTGAAGAGCAGATACACCCCCAGCGCCAGGAAGTCGGCGCGCGTGAACCGGTAGAGCTCTGGTTGCAGGGGAGGGGCAGTTCGGTGGGCGGTGGCCATGGTGCCAGCCTATCTACTTGGGCCGGGTGTGGCGGACTTGACCTGCGCACTCACTCGCCTGGCACCTCCTCGGCGGCTGGAGTCCGGTCGGCAAGACAGGAAAAGTGTTGTGCCCGTCACGTGCTGCCCGGTGTTTCTTGTAGTATGGATAGGCCGCTTGAAGCTTCGGCCCAGCGATCCCTTTAGCTACTAATCGGTAGTTTCACGAGTGAAACGCCGAATTATGTGAGCTAGGTCATTCGCTCTCCGAATGCGGCCAACCCTCAACCAACAAGGAATAGTTGTGCCTCAAAAGAGCCATGAAATGAACACTGCCCCGTCGGGAGTCACGGCGGACGCATCCCTCAGCGCCGAGGGATACAAAAAGACCCTGGGGCGCCGGCACGTCACCATGATTGCCATGGGCGGTGCAATCGGCGTTGGCCTCTTCATGGGTGCCGGCGGCCGGCTGGCCTCCACCGGCCCAGCCCTGATCTTCTCCTACGCGATTGCCGGCGTCATCGCCTACCTGCTGATGCGCGCCCTGGGTGAGCTCATCATGTACCGCCAGACGTCCGGTTCGTTTGTCAGTTACGCCGGCGAGATGTTTGGACGCAAGGGCGCGTACCTTTCCGGCTGGATGTACTTCATCAACTGGGCCATGACCGGCATTGCCGAACTCATCGCCATCGGCCTGTACTTCCAGTTCTTCTTCCCCAACGTCCCGGTTGAGGTCAGCGCCATCGCAGCCCTGCTGCTGCTCGTGGCTGTCAACCTGCTGAGCGTCAAGGCGTTCGGCGAGTTCGAGTTCTGGGCGTCCTGCCTCAAGGTCGGCGCCATTGTGATCTTCCTGGTGGTGGGCACAGTCATGGTGGTCATGAACGCCAAGGTGGGCGACGGTAACGCGTCCGTCAACAACCTCTTCGCGGCCGACGGCGGGATGTTCCCCAAGGGCGCGCTGGTCATGATCCTGGTCCTCAACGCTGTCATTTTCGCCTACAACGCGATTGAACTGGTGGGTATTACCGCCGGTGAAATGGAAAACCCGGAACGCGAAGTCCCCAAGGCCATCCGCGCCGTGGTGTTCCGCATTGTGGTGTTCTACGTCGGTTCGGTGACCCTGCTGGCCATGCTGTTGCCCTCGGACCAGTACGTTGCCGGAACCTCCCCGTTCGTCACCGTGTTCGGCCAGATGGGCCTGGCCTGGGTGGGCGATGTCATGAACATTGTGGTCATCACCGCCGCTCTCTCGTCCTGCAACTCCGGCTTGTACTCGATTGGCCGGATCTTCCGGACCATGGCCAACAACGGGCACGCCCCGCAGTGGCTGACGAAAATGTCCAGCCGTCACGTCCCGTACGCGGCGATCTTGGCGATCGCTGGCGTCTACCTGGTGGGCATCCTGCTGAACGTCTGGCTGGGTGGCTCCTACGCCTTTGACCTGGCCCTGAACACGGCCTCGATCGGCGTGATCTTCACCTGGAGCACCATCTTCGCCTGCCAGATCATGCTCCGGAAGAAGAAGGGCAAGGTCTCCAGCCTGCCCATGCCCGGTGCGCCGTGGACCAGTTGGGCAGGGCTGGTGGCACTGCTCATCATTACCGTGCTCATTGGTTTCGACACCATGACCAGCAAGACCGGTGAGGTCTTCCTCCTGGGACTCTGGACCCTCGCCAGCATCCCGTTCTTCGCCGTGGTGCTGTGGCTCGGCTGGCAAAAAGTCAAGAACAACAAGCCGAAGAGCGAACTCTTCAGCTGATCCGTCACTGACCCCACCGGCTGCCCCTGGATCTCTAGATCGGGGCGGCCGGTGGTGTTTTCAGGTAGCGGCCAAAGTGGTTCTCGATTCGTTGCCAGGCCTCTGGCGCCGACTCCGGATCCGGGCCAATCCCCATCACGCGCATCAGGGGCCGCAGCATCACGGGCCCAGCCTCCTCCTGGTTGAGGAACGCGTGGCCCGCGTGCGGAAACTCCTTGACGTCATGCTCGACGCCGAGTCCTTCAAGCGCCGTTGCCAGCTTGGCTGGTGCCCCCTTGAGGCTCTTGTCCTTGGCGCCATAGTTGGCCACGATGGGGCAGGCTCCGCGGAGGGCCTCCTCGGGGTGAGCCGGCAGCTTCCCGTAGTTGACGGCCGCCGCGTCGTAGCCATCGTTCGCCACCAGCAGGGCGAAGCCGCCGCCCATGCAGAAGCCGATCACGCCCGTAGCGCCGGTGCTCAAATCCGAATCCTTCAGCCACTTGCGCGCCGTCGCAATGTCCGCAAACGCCCGCCCGGTGCCACTGAGCAGGTTCTGCATGGTTGCCACCAGGCAACGCCGAGAACCGCCGTCGCTGTAAAGGTCGACGGCGAGGGTCAGGTAGCCTGCCGCAGCCAACCTTTCGGCGTGCCGCACCGAATTCGCATCCAGTCCGAAGGCCTCGTGGATCATCACGACGCCGGGGAACGGCCCGGGTCCCGCTGGTGTGGCAAGGTAACCGCGAAGGTTTGTCGAGCTGCCGGGGAAGGCGTTGGCACCGGTCAAATCGATGTAGGTCATGGCCTCACCCTAGCCACTCTGTCGGGGCAGCGGTGTGGAAGTTGCTGAGAAAAGCAAAAGGCGGCGAACCCGTGAGGTCCGCCGCCTGTGCGTGCTGCCGGATCGCCCGGCGGCACCGCTACTTACTAGTCGCGCTTGAACTCGTCCTTGACGTTTTCGCCGACCTTCTTGGCATCAGCCTTGACCTGGTCGGCCTGGCCCTCTGCCTTGAGCTTGTCGTTGTTGCTCACGTTACCGGCGGCTTCCTTGGCCTTGCCGCCCAGGTCCTGTGCTGCGTTGCTGATCTTGTCTCCGAGGCCCATGTTGGTGGCCGCCTTTCGTGTCGTTGATCAATCCTGAAATTTCAGCCTAACATGAAGGTTGCTTACTATTTTCGTCATCAGCTGGCGGCGAACATGGGGCAGGACTCGACCAGGCAGGCGCCGCCGATAAGCTGGACGGATGACGCTTCACCTCAGCAACGAACATGTCCAGGGCTCGCGCCGCATCAAGCCCCTGCATCGTCGCGAGGCGCAGCGCTGATGGCGGCTGCCAAGGCCAAAGCCGCAAAAGTTGCGCCGCCCAAGGCGCCGATCCGCCTTGAAGACCTTGACCTGCGCGACCTGGACTCCGCAGAGTTCCAGCATGAGGACAAGTTCGACGGCGGCCGGTTCAGTCGCGCGTCCGCGGAGGGCCTTGACCTGGGCGGCGCCGACTTCTCCGAATGTGAGTTCCAAGGCATCTCCTTCAACGACACCGAGCTCCGCGGCAGCAGGTTCCGGGACTGCATTATCAGCGAGCTGTATGCCCCGGTGTTCCGTGGGGCCCGGAGCGTCTGGCGGGACGTGGAGATCAGCAACCTTCGGCTGGGCTCGGCGGAACTCTATGAAAGCGGCTGGCAGGCCGTCCATATCGACGGCGGCAAGGTGGACTTCCTCAACCTGCGCGGCGCGAAGCTCACCGACGTCCTCATTACGGACTGCATCATCAACGAACTGGACCTCGGCTCGGTGACCGGTACCCGGGTGGCGTTGCGGAATTGCACCCTTGGCACCTTGGACGTGCACGGCGCAAAGTTCAAGGACGTAGACCTGCGCGGCAGCGAATTCAGGTCCATCAGTGGGCTGGGAAGCCTGGCCGGACTGGTGATCGACGACTACCAACTAAGCCTCCTCGCGCCCTTGCTGGCAGCGCACCTGGGCCTGACCGTCCTCTAGCTATGTAGGTCCGCCCGGTCAGACCGTGACCTGGTCTGGTGCGGCCAGCGGCGCCCGCATGGCCCGCAGCCCCAATGCCACCATGGGCAGCAGTACCGCGAGCGCCGCGAGGTTGATCCAGAGGAAGCCGCCGGCGCTCAGGATGGGGCCGGCCAACGCCGCCATGCCAGCTGCGCCGAAGTTCATCAGCATGTCATTGGCACCCTGCAACGGCACCCGGACCTCCTGCGGCGCCGACTGGCTCAGCAGGGACGAGCCGCCCAGCAGGCACGCAGACCAGCCCAGGCCCAACACGCTGAGCGCCAGCGACATGCTGATGGGTGTGGTCATGGCCGAGCCCAGGATGCCCATCGCGATGGCGGTCCCCAGGATCGCGCAGCCCAGCAGCACCACCTGCGCGGCCCCCACCTTGTCCACCAGCCAGCCAAACAGCGGGCTCGCCGCATACATGCCAAGGATGTGCAGGCTGATCACAATGCCGATGATCTCCAGAGGCTGGCCCATGTGGTTCATGTGGACGGGCGTCATGACCATGATCACCACCATGATCATGTGCCCTCCGGTGACTCCGGCCAGGGCAAACATGGACCTGGGTGAGCGTGCGGCGATCCGCAGCGCAGCCCACGTGCCGTGCTTACTGGAAGGCACGACGGCGGCACCCGGCTGGGCGCTCGACGGTGCTCCCGACTGGGGCACCGGCGTCGCGGTGGCGAAGAACAGCGCGATCACGCAGGCCGCCGTCAGGAACGAAACGAGCGAGAACAGGTAGGGTCCGGAGAGCGGCACCATTCCGAGGGATTGGCCCAGCCGCCGCCCGGGTTCGGAGAGGTTGGGCCCCGCCACGGACCCCACGGTGGTGGCCCAGATGACGATGGCCATAGCCCGCCCTGAGGCGTTGGCGGGCGCACCGTCCACTGCTGCGTAGCGGGCCTGCAGCCCTGCTGCTTGCGAGGCACCGAAGAAGAGCATGCCCACGGCCATGAGCCAAAACTGGCCCACCATGGCGGAAAGCAGAACCAAGCCGGCACCCAGCGTCCCCAGCGCGAATCCGGTGCTGAGCGCCCACCGTCTTCCAGCCCGGAGGGCAAGTTTGGCGAGCGGGACGGCCACCAGGCCCGCGCCCAAGGTGGAAGCGGTCTGCACAAAGCCGGATGCCGCCGTCGTGCCAGCCAGTTCCTCGGCCAGGACACCGCCCACGGCGACCCCGGACGCTACGCCGACGCCGGACAGGAGTTGGCCCATCACCAGGACCACCTGGTTCCTACGTACTAGGTTCACGGTGCCAGGCGTCCTTACCTGCGGCGGCGGACGGCGCGATCAGTCGAAGAAGCCAACAATGTAGCCGATGAAGAAGAGCAGGAAGAGGACCACGCCGGCGCCGATTGCCGCGAGCCAGAAGATCTGCTGGCCTTTTCCGGAACCGCGTTGCTTGGGTTCGTTGTAGCCGGCCACTGACCCCTCGCCCGGTGGGGTTTCGCCTGGTGGAACGCCGCCGCCCGGTTCCAGGCCAGTGATCTTGTCGTCTTCCGGATCCGGATTGGTGCCTGACACGTTGTGCTCCCTCGCTGGACGTCCACTCCTCCCCAGCGTAGCTGTCGGTCCCCGTGGGACCTAGGCTGGTGCGGTGACGTTAATTGAACCTGTAACTTTGGCCGGAGCCCGCGTGATTCTGGAGCCGTTGGCGCCAGAACATCACGATGGATTGGTCGCAGCGGCCGCGGATGGCGAGCTCTGGAAGCTTTGGTACACCTCCGTACCCACGCCTGATGGCATGGCAGCCGAGATCCAGCGCCGCCTGGACCTGCAGGCCAGTGGCAGCATGCTGCCGTTCACCACCAAGAGGGTCGATCCGGCCACCGGCGGGCCCGGGGACATCATCGGCATGACCACGTACATGAACATCGACGCTGCCACGCCACGGCTGGAGATCGGCTCCACGTGGAATGCGGCATCGGCGCAGCGAACGGGTACCAACACCGAGTCGAAGCTGCTGTTGCTGCAGCACGCCTTCGAGGTCCTGGGCTGCCCCGCCGTTGAATTCCGGACGCATTGGCTCAACCGCCAGTCCCGGGAGGCGATCGCCAGGTTGGGAGCGAAGCAGGACGGCGTGCTCCGTAACCACTCGCGGACCCTGGACGGGTTGCTCCGCGACACGGTGGTGTTTTCGATTCTTGAGCACGAATGGCCCATGGTCCGCGCCGGGCTCGAGCACCGGCTCAACCGGCACCGGTGACTGGCGTGGAGTTGCACGGCGATGCATCCGGCCGAGCCATGGGCTGGGACGGGGCGGTCAACGCCTGGCACGTCAGCGGTGGGATCTACCGGATGGGCCGGCGGGAGTGGCTGACGGCGGCTGGCTGGCAGGACGCGTTCGACGACGGCATCCGCACTGTTGTTGACCTCCGCAACCAGGCGGAGGTACGGCAGCGGGACACCGACCCGGCCGTGGTGCCGGACGCCGTCGAGGTCGACGTGATTGCTGCTCCCACCGAGGTGCCCGGCGATGCCCGGTTCGAGGCAATCTGTGGGCCCTATCTCAACAATCCGGCGCACTACGCTGCCAACGCAGAGCTGTTCCCGGCGCAGTTAGTGGGTGTCTTTCGGGCCATCGCAGCGGGGGCTGAAGAGGGCGATGTGGTGGTGCACTGCGCGGCTGGCCGGGATCGGAGCGGCATGATCGCCGCCATGGTCCAACACCTTGCGGGGGACTCGGACCAGGACATTGCCGCGGGCTACGAGCGGGCAGCCCGGGGAATCAACGAACGCTACCGCACCCACGGCCCGCCGCACGCCCGGGAACGGTACCTCAAGGAAGCTGAGTTGGCGCCGCTGTTGGCTGTCCGCAGGGAACTGGTGGTGCGGTTTGTCCGGGACCTGGACCCGCGCACCTACCTGCTCCGGCACGGGTTGCCCGCCGCCGACCTGGACGCTGTGTGCCGGCTGGCGGGTGCCGCCGTCGCTCCCTGACCTGCCGAACGTTCAAATCCCGCGCCGGCATAACCCCTGCGTCTGCGCCGGACCCAACGCGCCACGCGTGCCCAGCACCACACGCATCCGTGACCTGGAACCCTGCGACAACCCGGCCTGAGGTGCAAGGATGGTTTGGACCGGATTCAGCACAGCAAAGGGCGAACCATGGCCAAAGGCATTTACGTCAGCGCAACCACTCCCGGCTCGGGCAAATCGCTTGTGGCCTTGGGCCTCGCGGACACGCTGCACCGGCACGCGGACCGGATCGGCTTCTTCAAACCGGTCGTTCAAGGCCCCAACGCGGCGGACGATCCCATGGTGGCGCTGATGAAGTCCCGCTTCGCCTTGGACGATGAGCGCTGCCGTGGCGGGCTCACCTTCGATGAAGTGCGCGCCCTGCTCGCTGCCGGTAAAAGGGCAGACATTGACGCCCGATGCGTGGAGATTTTCGCCGAAATCTCCCGGCATTGCGACGTGGTCATTGTGGAGGGCACGGACCTCACCGGGCACGACGCCGCCGTCGAGTTTGATCTGAACGCCCGCCTTGCAAACAATCTCGCCGCCCCCGTGGTCGCCGTGGTTGGTGCCAAGGGCCGGACCGTTTCGGAGGCTGCGGCAGCTGTAGAGGTGGCTCGTAAGGAACTTGTTGCGGAGAAGTGCTCGCTGCTGGCCATCATGGTCAACCGTGCAGACCCTGAGGATGTCGAAGCCATCGCCGCAGCCGTGAAACCTGGGGCGTCGGGACGTCCGGTCTATGTGTTCCCGGAGCTTGATGAGATTGCCCGCCCCACCACCGGTGAGGTTGCCGCTGCCTTGAGCGTGCGCCAAATCGCCGGCCGCGCCGACATGGAGCGCGACGTCCGCGACATCAAGGTCGCCGCCATGAACGTGGGCAACTTCCTGAACGTGCTTGACGAAGGGGCCTTGGTGATCGTGCCGGGGGACAGGGCCGATGTGATGGTTGCCTGCCTGGCGTCATCGTTCTCGCCGGAATTCCCCGTTCCGTCTGGGTTGATCCTCACCGGCGGACTGGCCCCGGACGCCAATATCTACCCGTTGCTGGCGCAGGCACCGTTCCCCGTCTTCGCCACTGACGATGACACGTACACCACTGCCCGCCGGGTAGCTGAAGTCCGGAGCGAGATTTGGTCCGGGCACCGCCGGAAGGTTGCGTCCGCATTGGGCCTGTGGTCACGCCGCGTGGATGAGGCGGAGTTGGTGGAACGGCTGCACCTACCCCGTGCGGAGCGGATGACTCCATTGCGCTTCCTCCACGACCTCATTGAACGGGCACGGTCGCAGCGTCGGCACGTGGTGCTGCCCGAAGGCACTGACGTCAGGGTGCTCCGCGCCGCCGAGATCCTGCACCGCCGCGACGTCTGCGACCTGACCCTGTTGGGCCCGGAAACCGCGGTCCGCGAACTGGCTGCGTCCAGTGGCATCGACCTGACTGGCATCAACGTGGTGGATCCGGCCACCTCCGAGCTCCGCCAACAGTTTGCCGAGAAGTACGCCGAGCTGCGGGCGCACAAGGGCGTTGACCTGGCCAAAGCTCTGGAAACCATGCAGGATGTCAGCTACTTCGGCACCATGATGGTCCAGCTGGGCGTGGTGAACGGCATGGTCTCCGGCGCGGCGCACACCACCGCGCACACCATCCGGCCCGCCCTCGAGTTCGTGAAGACCCGTGAGGGCGTCAAGATCGTGTCCTCCGTGTTCCTCATGCTGATGGCCGATCGCGTGCTGGTTTACGGCGACTGCGCCGTGAACCCCGATCCGAACGTGGAGCAACTCGCGGACATCGCCGTGGCCTCGGCGGAGACGGCAGTGCAGTTCGGCGTGGAACCACGCGTGGCCATGCTCTCCTACTCCACGGGCGGTTCCGGCTCCGGCGAAGCAGTGGACGAGGTGCGGCAGGCCACGGAACTGGTCCGCCAGCGCCGCCCGGATCTCGCGGTGGAAGGTCCCATCCAGTACGACGCCGCCGTGGACGCATCGATCGCAGCCTCCAAAATGCCGGGATCCACCGTCGCCGGGCAGGCTACCGTCTTCATCTTCCCGGACCTGAATACCGGCAATAACACCTACAAGGCAGTCCAGCAGAGCTCCGGGGCCGTCGCGGTGGGACCTGTCCTGCAGGGCCTCCGGAAGCCGGTCAACGATCTCTCCCGCGGCTGCACGGTGGAGGACATTGTGAACACCGTTGCCATCACGGCCATCCAGGCGCAAGGATAAGCGGCGCAAGGTTAAACGAGACGGGCCCCGCTGAGAGTTCAGCGGGGCCTGCGGTTCTGAAGGCGCTACGTCAGCTGTTGCCGGGTTTGACCGGGCTGTCCGGCTCTTCCTCCTTGGCCGGCTCATCGGCGAGGCCATCAGGAGTGAGGTCAAGGTCCTCGACGTTCTCGGGTTGCTCCGCGGTGTCTCCGGTCTGGTCCGCTTTGGCGTGGCCGTTGTCGTCGAGGGCGGGGTTGGCGCCGTCGACGCCGGTGGGATCCTTGGGCTTCTCGGCGGCGGGGTCGTTGTCCGGTGCTGTGCTTGGGGCCGGCATGGGTAGTCCTCCTTGCATTGCGTGCGGTGTCTTTCGACCCTAGGCACAACGCGTGACGCATAGCAATGGGTGGGCGTCGGTGAGGGGCGATCCAACGAGGACGCTACTAAGAAAGTACTTGACAATATGGAAAGTACTTTCTTAGAGTTGAGTCATTCAACCGCACCGCCCGAGGAGCAACCATCGTGGATAATCCAACACCCGCCGAAGCTCAGGAACTCCTGGCCAAGGCCCGCTCCATCGGAGCTACCTCCACCAACGCCGCCGCCTGGCCCACCGCCATCGTTTTCACGAGCTTGGCGATCCTGGGTTCCATGTTGATGATCGGCATGCAGATTGTGGCCCACACCGGCTACGGTGCACCCCTGCTGGCCTGCACGGTGGGGGCTTGGGCAGCCGTCACGGCCTGCCTTTGGCCCATCTTCCAGAAGTCCAGCAAAGTCGGTTTTACCCGCCGGTTCACCACATCCCTGATCGCCTACTTCGCCCTGTACGTCGTGGCGATCGGGGCTGGGGTGACCCTCTTCCGGGACGGCAACATCTGGTATTACGTCAGCGCCGCCGTCGTTCTGGCCGGGGTTGGCCTGGCTGCTGCCCTGCGGGAGGTGCGAGCGTGACGGTTGAGCACCCCCGGCTCCGGCTGGATGACCTGGTCCACTCGCCGGTCCGGTTCTCTATCATGGCGGCGCTGGCCAGTGCCGAGTCCCTGGACTTCAAGGACCTGCGGGACGCCATCCAGGTCAGTGACTCGGTGCTCAGCAAGCAACTGACCATCCTCGAAAAAGCCGAGTACGTGGCCATCAAAAAAAGCTTCGTCGGCAAGATGCCCCGCACCTCGGCGAGTGTGACTGCCGTCGGCCGCAACGCCTGGAAGGCGCACCTGCAGACGCTCCGCGAGATTGCCGGCGGCTAACAATAGACCCCGGCGGCATAGGCAGTCAGTGGGCACATATAGTGAGAAGTGAACCGCCCCGCAAGGCTCAGGAGGCCCCGCACATGCTCGTACTCGTCATCAACTCCGGCTCGTCTTCGCTCAAGTATCAGGTGCGCGATGTGGCCGCCGGGAGTGTCCTGCTGGAGGGCTTGATCGAGAAGATCGGCATGGGCAACGGTGGCGGGGGAGACGGCGAAATCGAGGGCCCCCGGGACCATGCGGAGGCGTTGGAAATGGTGAGCACCGCCATCCATGACGAGTTGGGCGAGCTGGAGTTGGGGGCCGTGGGACACCGCGTGGTCCATGGCGGTGAGCGGTTTGCCGAGCCGGTGTTGATCGATAACGAGATCACCCGTGCCATCGAGCGGCTCAATCCGCTGGCCCCGCTGCACAACCCGGCCAACGTGCTGGGCATCCGCGCGATCTCGAAAAAGTGGCCGGACCTGCCGCAGGTGGCCGTGTTCGATACCGCGTTCCACCGCACCCTGCCCGAGCACGCCTGGCGCTACGCCGTCCCGGAGGAGCTCTACACCAACCACGGGATCCGCCGGTACGGCTTCCACGGCACCTCGCACGAATACGTGACGCGGCAGGCGGCGGACCTGCTGGACGTGCCCTTGGGCGAGTTCGACGGCGTCATCGCCCACCTGGGCAACGGGGCCTCGGTCACCGCGATCCGCGCCGGCCAGTCCGTGGACACCTCCATGGGCTTCACCCCGCTGGAGGGCCTGGTCATGGGCACCCGCTCCGGTGATCTGGACCCTTCCATCCTGGTCTTCCTGGGCCGGGCTGGCTGGACGCCCGAGGACCTGGACACCCTGCTCAACCGCGAATCCGGGCTCAAGGGCCTGGCCGGCAACAATGACATGCGCTCCGTGGTGGAAGCAGCGGAAGCTGGCGAGGCCAGGGCTGCCGCCGCACTCGCCGTCACGTCCTACCGGCTGGCCAAATACGTTGGTGCCTACCATGTGGCGGTGGGCGGCGCGAAGGCGCTGGTCTTCACGGCCGGGATCGGCGAGAACTCACACCAGTTCCGGTCCCTCGTGGCGGATCGGTTGGGTGCGTTGGGTGTAGTGCTCGACGCCGGCCTGAACGCACGGCGCTCCAAGGAGCCGCGGGTGATTTCGACGCCGGAGTCGGCGTTGCCGGTGTTGGTAATTCCCACCGACGAGGAGCGGGCCATCGCGGAGGCAACGGCCGCCGTCGTGAGTTCAGCGGCTGCCGAGTAGCGACCCTCAGAGGGCTTTCGCGCCAATAGTATCCATGCTTACTATTGGTGCATGTCGCTGACCAAAGGTACGTCCGTCGAATGGAACACGCCGCAGGGTGTCACGCACGGAAAGATCGTGGAGAAGAAGACCAGTGACTTCGAGTTGGCCGGGAATACGCACCGGGCCAGCGCGGAGGAACCCCAGTACGTGGTGGAGTCGGCCAAGACGGGTGCCCACGCAGCGCACAAGGCCTCGGCCCTTACCGAGAAGAAGTAGCCCGCCACTCGTCGGGCGTTGGTCCCGGCGACCGTCTTTCATCAGTGCGGCGGTACCAGCACGCCCATCAATGCTGCTGCTGTCAGCTAGTGGGTGGATGGATCTCGGCGTCGCTCGGGCAGTAGGGTCCTTGGGTGAGCTTCACCGATCGCGGAAACCGTAGAGGGTGCCGGGATTGAGAAATTGCCGCCCCCACAGAAGGCGCCTGTCGGCGCCGGTCAGCATTCCAAAGTCCGCAGCCTCTGCCCAGTGCACGTGAATAGCGTCTTCGATTCGGGCAACGATGTTGTTGGCCTCGTCTTTGGTCAGGTCATAGAGACTACGGCTGGCAATGAGGTCAGCTAAGTTGTTCCGCTTTGTCCCGTTCCTGTCGTATGCGATGGCCTGCGACGCCGTTTCTCCGCTACGCCGCATGGGCGATAGGTCATAGGCGGGGCTGAGTATCGCTATAGATCCGTCCCAGAGCGCCGCGTGGTTCCTAAGGTGGTCGTCGGAGTTGGAGATTGACATGTTGAATGCGATGCGTGCGAAGAGTTCGGAGGCAGTACCCTCTGGCGCTCCGTTGCTGCGAAGAGCGTCTAGAAACTCGACATAGCTGCCGCTGCGCGCCTGCAGTTCGTCCAAGCCGGTCAGGGTCAGGGCGCTGGTCGCGAGGATGCGCCCGCCGTCGTTCGTTCGGTCGAATCGCTCGACCAGCAAGACAATCCGACCGAGGACGCTCTCGACCCGAGTTCGAGCGACGTCGAGTCCTGCCTTCTCGGCGAGAAACATGCTCGCTGCTTCTGCCCCGACCACTGGGAAGTGGTCATTGGACGCGGTGAACTTTGCTATGTACTCGCGACCAGAGTCGTGGATGACGGACTTCGGACGCGCCCCACCCATCGCTGTACCGCTCAGGAGAGCTCGCTCGAGTTCGAATGGCAGATCGCCTCCGGCTTCAACGAGGTCTGCAGCGTTCAAGAGAGTTCCCAACGGGACGGGCGTCGCGGCACGCGGAACGTAGTCGGTGACGGACCTCTGGAAATCGATAGCGCCGAAGCGGTTGGAGCCGGAATTCAAGAGATATGTGCGTTCGTCAAGGTCACCCGTGTCGGCGTCGTCACCCCGGTTACCGGTCACTTGGTACTGAACGACGCGCCGCCCCCATGCATCTGGTGACGCGTCGCGCAGGGCACCTGGTAGCCCCAGTGACCCAGTGGGCTCGAACGTTCGCTCGGATAGCGGCAGGGTTGGAGACAGGGAGATGGCGTTGCGGCGCTCCAGGTACCGCCTGCCGTAGTCGAAGGAGAACTGGCCGGGCGCACCCTCCCGAAGACGGCCAGCGGGCACCGGTGCGGTCGACTCGGGCAGCCACACCCACACATAGATGTCAGAAGTCGAGGCCATCGTCGTGGTCCTTTCGCTTCTTGTCGACACGGGTGGGAAGCAGTGCGAGTCGTTCCTCGCCTCGTCGGCGGAGCGCGATGAGTTCACTCGGGTCGTCGACACCGAATAGGGGGACACCAACGATCGACGCAACGTTGAACACGTTGCCGATACTGGTCGCGGCTCTTCCGTGCTCGATGGCCGCCAAGGTTTTCCGTGTAATGCCGGCTGTGCCAGCGAGATGCTCGGCGGTCATCCCTCGCGCGGCGCGCGCCATCCGAATTTGCTGGCCGAGCACGACAATCGCGTCCTCAGCAGCGCGGGTTAGACCAAGTTCACGACGTCCCATGGGTAATATTTTACCCCTAAAAGCTATTTATGTATCAACTATTACCCATTCGGCTAGAGAAGAAACCCACCCCTCAGCGGGACGAAACCACTGTAGCCCGCCACTCCTCGGCCAGGATCGCGTAGACGAGTTCAGTGGCCCACGCGCCTTTGTAGTGCCATTTGTCCACGTGCCGGGCTTCCAACCGCATGCCCAGCCGGACGCAGAGCGCTGCCGAGGCGTCGTTGAGCTCATCCAGGCGCGCCTCGATCCGGTGCAGCTTGAGCTCCTCGAAGCCAAGTTTCAGCACAGCGGCAGCAGCCTCCGTCCCGTAGCCTTTGCCACGGGCGGAGGGTGCCAGCGTCCAGCCAATTTCGCCCTGGTCGCGGCCAGCCGCCCACTTCAGGACCACCTCACCCTGCAGCCCGGGCAGCTCCGGCAAACTAGGCAGCCCCGGCGAATCAGCCACCTCGATCACCATCGCCGCCCAGTCGCCTTCCTTCTCGAACACGAAGTTGGCGTACTGCCCCACCCGTTCCATCGACTGGGTGTACGTTTTGGCTGGTCCGGGCAGGAACCGGGCCGTTTCCGGCAGCGAGTGGTAGGCATGGAACGCGTCCAGGTCGCTGCCGGTGAAACGGCGCAGGATCAACCGCTCGGTGCGGATGGGCAGGGGAATCTCAGACATGCTCCGAGACTAACGCAGCCCAGCCCCCGGCAGCAGGTCAGTGGCGCGCAGGGCGTCGGCAATGAACGCGTAGTCCCAGGCCCTTTCGCGCCACTGCACGTACCGCCCGGACGCGCCACCATGGCCGCCGTCCATCTCGATCTTCATTACGATCGGTTCGGCGCCAGTCGTCACAGAACGCAGTGCCTGCACCCATTTGGCGGGCTCCACGTACAGCACCCGGGTGTCGTTGAAGGACGTCACGGCGGCGATCCGAGGATAGTCCACGGAACGCACGTTCTCGTACGGGGTGTAGGACTTCATGTAGGCGTACACCTCGGGATCGGTGATGGGGTTGCCCCACTCCTCCCATTCGAGCGCAGACAGCGGCAGGTTCGGATCCAAGATAGTGGTGAGCGCGTCAACGAACGGCACCTGGGCCAGCACGGCAGCGTACTTTTCCGGGGCCATGTTCACGATCGCACCCATCAGCAGGCCGCCCGCAGATCCGCCCAGCGCCGCGATCCGCGCCGGATCCACCCACCCCGAACCGGCCAGCCAGTCGGTGGCATCCACAAAGTCGGTGAAGGTGTTCTTCTTGGTCAGCTTTTTGCCGTCCTCATACCAGTGCCGGCCGAGCTCGCCGCCGCCGCGAATGTGCGCAATCACAAACACCACGCCACGGTCCAGCAGCGAGAGCCGGGCAATCCCAAAACCCGGGTCCATGCTGGCCTCGTACGAGCCGTACCCGTACACCAGCCCCGCAGCGGAGGAATCCTTGGCCACCGACTTGTGCCGCAGCACCGAAAGTGGAATCCGGGTGCCATCGGCGGCCTCGGCCCATTCGCGGCTGGCCACGTAGTCGCTGCCGTCGTAGCCGCCCAGAACCGGGCTCTCCTTCCGCAGCAACAGCTCGCCGGCAGGCAGATCGGACGTGGGCAGCACAAAGTCATACACGCGCGACGGCGTGAAGTAGGACGTGTAGCCCAGCCGAATCACGGGTGCGTTGTGGTCAGCCCCGGCAACGCCCGCCGTGTAGAGCTCCTCGTCAAATGCCGGTTCCACGGGCGCCTGTTGGGCTGCGGTGCCCAGGCCGGCAAGCCCCATTACCTGAACCCGCTCAATGGTGTCCTTGCGGATGGAGACAATCAGGTGGCTGGCGGTGAGGCCGGCGCCGTTGACGCGAACGTCGTCGGAATGTTCGACGACGGTCTGCCACGTCTGCTCCGCCAGTGGCCGGCCGAACTCGGTCAGGTCAGCCACGGACACCATGGAATTGATGGCGCCCCGGTTGTGGGTCAACAGAATCCGGTCAACGAGCTGGCCGTCGGGACCCTGTGCCTGGAAGGGCTCGGCGTCGTAGAGGACGCGTTCGTCGCGCGAGATGATGGTGCTGAGCTGCTGGTCCGGGTCGTCGAAGCGGAGCAGCCGGGTTTCACTGTATTCGGAGCAGCCAATGCTCAGCATCAGGTAGCGGCGGTCGGAGGACAGTTCGAAGCCCAGCCACAGGGCGTTGTCATCCTCTTGGTAAATGACCGTGTCTTCGCTGACCGGGGTGCCCAGCACGTGCGAGCGGACCTGGTACGGACGCCACGCATCGTCCACCACCGTGTAGAAAAGTCGTGACCCGTCGGGTGAGAAGGAGACGCCGTAGAAGATGTCCTCGATGACGTCGGGCAACAGTTCGCCGGTGCGGAGATCCTTGATGCGCAGGGTGAACCGTTCGTCGCCGGCGTTGTCCACCGCGTAGGCGAAGAGGTTTCCGTCCACTGTTACTGCGGTGCCGCCCACCGAGAAGAACGGCTGGCCTTCCGCTTCGATGTTGCCGTCCAGCAGCACTTCTTCGCCGGGAATCTCCACGCCAACCTCCACGGCGGGCGGGGTCCAGTCGGCAATGCGATCATCACTGTCGGTGGCCCTGACCCGGCACTGGATCCCGTATTCCTTGCCCTCGACGGACCGGCCAAAGTACCACCAGCCGTCCTTGCGGTGCGGAACCGACAGGTCGGTTTCCTGGGTGCGGCCCTTGATTTCCTGGAAAATCGCCCCGCGCAGCGGCTCCTGGCCCGCAGTGATGGCCTCCTGGTAGGCGTTCTCGGCCTGCAGGTGAGCCACCACCTCGGCGGAGTCCTTCTCGCGCAGCCATTCGTAGTTGTCCACAAACGTGTCGCCGTGGTGCGTGCGATCGGTGGGAACCTTCTTGGCCACGGGGGCGGAGGCTGAAACGGGCTTTTGGGCGGCATCCTGCAGCGGGGTGGAGGTCATGGCTTCAATATAGCCACCGCCACCCGCGCCAAGCGGCCGCGTTCGCTACCGGGTGAGCGGAGTGGGCCCAGGATCCGGAATGGGGAGCGGTCCGGGCGGCGCCGGCACGGGAAACGGAGCGGGCGGCGTCGGCCCGGGGTAGTCGGGCTGGCCCGGATCAGGCGTGATGGGGCCGGGCCCCGGGCCAGGTTCCGGCGGAAACGGCTCGGGCTCGTGCACTGGCGGGATGGTCATGGTGCTTCCCCTCTCACGCGATGGGCGGCGGAGCTCGGTGATCAGCCCGACGCCGGCACGTTCAGGATACGCCCGACGCCGCCAGCCGGGCGTGCCGCAGGATCGCCATGATGGCTGGTGACAGTTCGTCCTCCATCTGCCGGTAGGTCTCCGCAGACCGGCGGTAGGGGTCGATCACGTCATCGTCGCCCGCAGCCGATGCCAGGGACAGGTGCCGGACACCGGACGCGCGGGCGGCCAGCGAACGCCAGTGCTCGGCACTGCCGGCCAGGACCGAGCCGGGCGCCGCAGTAGGGGAACCCACGACGCCGGCCCCCTGGCCGCCGTCGTCTGCTCCAGAGCCGTCCGTGGCAGGCCCGCCGTCCAGGACGTTCAGCATCCGGGCGAATTCTCGGATGGGAAAGGTGCGCTTCATCCGGGTGGCGTCGAGCCGGAGAACCTCGCCGCGGTGCCCGGCGGTCATGGTGAGCACCAGGTCCGCCTCGCGGAGGATGGCGGGTGTGAGCTGTCGGGCGGCAAAGCCGTCGGGGGTGCCGCCGTAGGTGCGGACCACCTCGGCGGAGAGCGGCTGCATGGGTTCGCCCACCATGGCCCGGGTGCCAGCGCTGGTCACCACAAAGCCGCCGGGAACGGCCTGGTCCAGTCCTGCCTGCAGCAGCCGTTCCGCCACAGGGGACCGGCAGATGTTTCCGGTGCAGACGGTGAGGATGCGGATGGGTGCTGGCGTGTCCAAGGAGAGTCGCTTTCGGCCGTGGTCAGGACCCCCGCGGCCCTGACCTTCAACTTAACACGGACCGCAGGCGATCAGTACGCGGAGCTTGAGGGCGACGGCGAAGCGGATGGTGAGCTGGGGTGTTCTGTCCAACAGGCCAGGATGGTGGTGGCCATTTGGTACGCCAAGTCGTTGCGGGTGATGAAGTTGGGGCCGATCGCGTCTGGCAAGTCGGACGCGTCCACTTCCAGGACAAAGCTGTCCTTCTGGAACACGGCCGAGCCCGCCCCGGTCTCGTAGGCCGGGAAGCCCAGGTTGGACAGCCCGTTGATGGTCTTGGCGTTCTTGGCCAGGGCCTGCATGGCGTCGTAGTATTTCAGCGCCCAGATCTTGTCCAGGCTCTCCTTCACCGAAATGACCAAGTCACCCTTCTCCAGGTGATAGGTGCAGGTGAAGGTGCTGTCAGCCCATTTGCTCTCCGTCCGCGGGTTCGACTGCAGCTTCAAAATGGCCGTGAGGCGTTCCATGGGCTGGTCCCCGCACACCATTTTCGACTCTGCGCTGGGTTCATTGGCAGGCCGGGGCGAGACCGATCCGCCCCCACCGTGGTGGCCCGCGGCGGGAGCGGCACCGCCACCTCCGGGCGAGGCTGCGCCGCCGCAACCGGCCAGCAGCAGCGAGGACACCGCCAAAGCTGCCAGCCAAGATGCCTGCTTCTTCATGACTCGTCCGTCCCGGCCGCTACCCGTGCGGGTAGGTCAGGCCTTGAGTTTTGCGTAGACCACGTAGTTGTCGTCAAAGAGTCCGGTCGCTGGATCATAGCCATCACAGGTGATGAGGCGAAGCTCGGAACCCTCGGTGTTGCCATAGACATCGAAGGTGGGGAAGTCATTCTTGCTGTATTGCGCGGCCCGGTCCACCACAAATGTTGCGGTGCTGCCGTCGGCGCGGAGAGCGTTGATCTCGGCACCTGCAGCGAGTTGGCGGAGGTCCGCGAAGACGCCCTTGTGCCCGCCTAGCGCGTTGACGTGGCCCAGATAGATCGAGGGCCCGCGCTCGCCGGGGGTGGGGGAGCCGTTGTACCAGCTGGCCGGGGCGCCGTCGCCCACGTCCTGCGGCACCTCAAGGGATCCGTTGGCCCGCAGGCCGAGGCTGAGCAGGTCAGTCCGGAGGCCAATTGAGGGGACTTCAAGGGTGACCGGCTCGGATCGGGGCAAAACGGGAAGTACGACGCCGGCGGGCGCAGCGGGTGCAGCGCTGCCAGCAGGTGCCGGCCCAGTTCCCGCGGGAGACGGTGCAACCGTGGCGGCTGGCTGCGAGGCCGCCGCGGAGGAGCTGGACGATGGTGCAGCCGAGCTGGACGCGGCAGGTGCCGCGCCGCCGTCGGGCGTTCCACAGCCGGCAAGGGGGAGGAGGAGCAGAACTCCGGCCACCACGGAGGCACTGAGGCCCCCGCGGCGGCCGGATTTCGTGTGCATCACAATGCTCGTGACGGGCCGCGGTTAGACGGCGTCGTTGGCATTGCGCCGACGCACCAGGTAGGCGCCGCCAGCTGCAGCGGCGAGGACCAAGCCGCCACCCAGGGCCAGCATGGCGGTGTTGGTGCCGCCAGTTTCGGTGGCAACGCCAGTGTCAGCGCCGCCTACCGGCATGGCCATACCTGCCTTGAGCGTTCCGCACAGGGCAGGTGAGGTTGCAGCCAAGGGCAGGCTGGGAACCAAGTCAGACGGCGCCGCCTGGGCTGCGGGGCTGAGGGT
Source organism: Arthrobacter ulcerisalmonis (assembly GCF_900609065.1). GTDB lineage: Bacteria > Actinomycetota > Actinomycetes > Actinomycetales > Micrococcaceae > Arthrobacter > Arthrobacter ulcerisalmonis. The sequence continues at coordinate 60,569 of NZ_UXAU01000020.1, forward strand.
GGCTGGATCCAAACCGTGCACCACCACAACGGCCGTGCCTGCCTTGAGCGCCGTCAGCGTATCGGCGTTCAGTTCGAACGTGCGGTCAACGGTGTAGCTGGAGCCTTGGCCAGCTACCTTGAGGTCAAGGCCAGCGGCAGGACTGGTGTCACCGCTGGTGGAGAGCGTGGTGACGATTCCGCCGTAGCTGGGTGCCCCCTCGGTGGTGGAGACGACGCCGTCACCATCCTTATCGGCGGAGGGTGCCGGGCAGACGCCCTGAGCGCCGCCGTGGATATGCTGGACGTGCGGGTACGGCGCGTCCATGAACGTGGCGGCCAGCCCGGACACCTTGAGGACGGCGTGGGCCTGGTTGCCGGTGACATCAACGGTGATGGTGCCGGAGGCGTTGCTGCCATTGATCTGGCTGAGGGTGGATTGGAACGACCACTGATCGGCAGCCGTGGCGGGGGCGCTGGCAAGGGCCATGCCGCCGAGTGCGAGCGCGGGTACTGCGAGGATGCGGAGTGTCTTGTTCATGGGAAAACCTTTTCCTCTTGCACGTGACATTTCTTCCCAGGGCGGGATACAGGTTGTTCGGGGCGCTAGTAAGCCTGGATGGGTAAATATGTGAAATACCTTACAAATACCTGTGACGCGGCTTATCGTTTTGCCCTGAGGTACTGCGCCGGCACGTAAGATGGTGACAAGGTGCGCCGGGAAGTCTGGTCGGCATGGTTTTGTCGACCCTCCGCGAAAGTTAGTTCATGAACCAAGCACCCCAGTCCCGTGTCTTCTCCCGGGGCAGCTACTCAGAAGCCCTCCGAATCGGCGCGATCCTTCGCAAGGAAACCGTGGGTGGCGCCCTCTTGGTCGCCGCAGCGGTGATCGCCCTCATCTGGGCCAATTCCCCGGCGTCGGATTCCTACTTTGCGCTCCGCGACCTCAAGTTCGGTTACGAACCGTGGCACTTGGAGCTGAGCCTGGGTGCCTGGGCGGCGGACGGATTGCTGGCCATCTTCTTTTTCCTGGTGGGTTTGGAGCTCAAAAGGGAGTTTGTGGCGGGGGACCTGCGGGAGATCAAAAAGTCGATCGTCCCGGTGGCGGCCGCGGTTGGGGGCGTGGTGGTTCCGGCCCTGATCTACGCCGGGATCAACCTGACCAGCCCCGAGACCCTGCGCGGTTGGGCCATTCCCACCGCAACTGACATTGCCTTCGCTGTGGCCGTGCTGGCAATTATCGGCTCCCACCTGCCGAGCGCCCTGCGCATCTTCCTGCTCACGCTGGCTGTGGTGGACGACCTCATCGCCATCAGCATCATCGCGTTCTTCTACACCAGCGAAGTCCAGCTCACCCCGCTTCTCTTGGCCCTCATTCCGTTGGGCCTCTACGCTTTCCTTGCCCAGAAGTACCGGCATTTCTTCGGCCGCAAGGCCGCTGCTGCGTGGCTGATCCTGTTGCCGTTGGGCATTGTGACCTGGGCGCTGGTCCACGCGTCCGGCATTCACGCCACGGTGGCCGGAGTTCTGTTGGGCTTCGCCATCCCGGTGATCCGATCGCAGGCCGGCGGCGGTCCCGGCGCAGGTCCGGGCCTGGCGGAAATCTTCGAGCACCGCTTCCGCCCCATCTCGGCGGGTATCGCTGTTCCGGTGTTTGCGTTCTTCTCGGCCGGCGTGGCCGTGGGCGGCTGGTCCGGCTTTGTTTCCGCGTTGAGCGATCCGGTGGCCTTGGGCATCATTGCTGCCTTGGTGCTGGGCAAGCCGATCGGCATCCTTGGCACCACGTGGGTCCTGACCAAGGCAACCCGGGCGCGGCTGGACGACTCACTGAAATGGATCGACATCTTCGGGGTGGCGCTGTTGGCCGGCATCGGCTTCACCGTGTCGCTGCTGGTGGCGGAGCTCAGCTTCGGGTTGGGCAGCCCGCATGACGACCACGCCAAGGTGGGCATCTTGGCTGCCTCGCTGATCGCGGCGATCCTGGCCACCCTGGTGCTGAGCACTCGGAACCGGCAGTACCGGCAGGCCGAGGAACTGGAGAAGGTGGACGCTGACCAGGACGGAATCCCGGACGTATACCAGGGCCGGTCCTAGCGGGCTTTTTTTGGCGGTTTAGGCGGTTGCCAGTGGTTCCGCGGGTTCGGCTACGTGCCGGATGTCCAGCGCCTCAGGGTCGATGAGTTTCCGTAGCCCAGTGCGGGCGTCCATGATCCAGAAAAGCTCCAGCGACGGCACCACATCGATGACCCGGCCGGAGTGGAACAGCTTTCCTCGGTGCCAGGCTTCGATGTAGTCGTTGATGCGTAATGGGTTGGTGCCGGTCAATAGCAGATCCATGGTGTGCCTCCCGTGTCTAATGCTTCTCTCCAAGCATTGCGTGCCTAGATTGCAGGCTCGTTTCCGCCGGATGATTTTCTGGTGACGCCAGGAGATAGGGTAATTTCGTTGACTATTCGGGGTTTGGCAATGGGGGATCTACAGTGAGCGACGTTTTAGGCCTGAGCATCATCGGGGTACCAGCGGTGGTTCGATTCGGCCCTGCGGTGAGCGCTGCGCAGGTGGCCGATCTGACAGCGGCCTGGTCCCGCTGTTTGGCTGCTCCGGACCTGGTTCCAGCCGCCGTCGACCCCGTCCTGCCCGGCTTGCCCTTCACCGCAGCCGTCACGTTCCAGCCGCAGGGGCGGGACCTGGATGTCCGGCAACTGTGCGCTGATACTTTTGAATCCCTCGCTGAGCGGCTGACCTCGCAGCTGACGCTGCTGGCCATCGAGGCGAACGCGGGAACGCTCACCATGCTGCACGCCTGCGGGCTGTCCGCGGCAGCGGACGGCAGCGTCATGGCGTTGGTGGCCAAATCCGGCACGGGAAAAACGACGGCGGCAACGCACCTGGCCAAAACGTTCGGCTATGTGACGGATGAGACGGTGGCGGTCACCTCGGCGGGGGAGGTGCTGGCCTACCCCAAGCCGTTGTCCGTCAAGGGAACCGTTGAAGGCCAGCCGAAGACCCAGACCGGCCCGGACAGCCTTGGCTTGGCTGAACCAACAGATGGGCTGTGGCTCCGGGGGATTGGCCTGCTGGACCGCCAGCCGGGCAGCCAGGCCGTGAGCGTCGAGGCTGTTCCGCTGCTGGAGGCCGTGATGGAACTGATCCCCAACACGTCCTCCCAAGCCCTATTGGATAAGCCGCTGCAGTCGCTCTGCGCGCTGATCGAACAGACGGGCGGCGTCCGCCGCTTCACCTACGCGGAAGCCGCGGACCTGGTGGAGGTGTTCCATGCGAGCGTCTTCGGGGGCGCTGCTGTGCCGGGACCTGTCTCAGCGCCCACGCCTGCTGAGTGGACCGGGGTGGGCTGCGCTGGTTCGGACGATCCGGTTCCCAACGGCTGGGTGGTGCGGTGCAACGCTGCAGACGCCGTGGAGTCTGACGGCGATATTCTGGTGCTCAACCGTGCGGGCGTCACCCGGCTGTCAGGGATTGGGCCCACCATTTGGGCCGCCACGGAACGGGCCATCACCGAGGACCAACTCATTGCGGTCCTGGACCGGGAGCACGGCCTTCCGGACGGGTACCAGGCCATGCTGGAAGAGGTTCTGGTGGACTTGGCTGAGCGCGGGATCATTGGCCGTGGACCGGGCGAGACTTTCTGGGGCGGACCGTCCGCCCTCGGGGTTTTGAACCTGGCTTCGCTGCCGGCGAAGTAGGGCGTCGCGACTTGGCCGCGGGTGCCGGCCGCCTACTTGATGGTGCCTACGGTATCCAGCGGCCAGATGCGAAGCGCCGCCTGACCGATAACGTCCGTCGTGTCGACCACTTTCATGCAGTCCGTGGGCCGCACGCTGGCGGGTAGCCGGCAGGATGCCACCGAGTCCAGGGAATTGGATCGGTGGTCGCCCATGACCACGAGTTTCCCTGCGGGCACGTCGAAGTCAGGGAAGCAGCGTGCGGAGGGCAGGGTGCTGTCGCAGTTGTTCTGTGCTGCATCGAAGGGGATGTCCTGGTAGATGTAGGGCTCGTCCAGGGGTTGCCCGTCGACCGTGACCTTCCCGTCCGCGCTGCAGCAGCTGATCTGTTGGCCCCCCACCGCCACCACCCGTTTCACCAGGAAGTCCTCGTTGGACGGTCCAATGCCGGTCACATCCCCGAAACTGCGGGCCACGGCGCCGAGGCCGCTGGCGGCTTGACGAGGTGTTTCGCTCTCCCACGACGCTGGCCGGGTGAAGACCACCACGTCGCCGGGCTGCGGAGTTGAGCCGCCGTACGCCAGGCGGTTCACCACGATCCGGTCCCCTCCTGCGCGCGCGCCCTGCAAGGTGTTTTCCATGGAACCGGACGGCACCCGGTAGACCTTGGCGATGAAGCCCTGGACCAGCGAGAGGATCACCAGCGCGGACAGGATGTTGATCAGGAGGGAGGCCCAGAGGGGCAGCTTTTTGCGGGCACGGCGGATCACACAAGCACGCTACCACCACCGGTTGCCAGACCCCCTCGAAGCGCGGGAGGGCTGATGCTCACGTTTGGTGGATCCGGCAATCGGTTCAGCGGATCAAGTGTTCTCCTTGACGGCAGCCTTTGTCGTTTCGCGCTGGGTAGCGGCCCAGCTGGCGAGGACTTTGAGTGCGTCCTCGGAGGGTGTGCCGGGATCTGCCGTATAGACGTTGATGCGCAGTCCGGGGTCGGCGGGAAGTTCCATCGCTTCGTAGATCAGGTCGAGATCCCCCACGATCGGGTGATGGAGCCGCTTGCGGCCGGTCCGGTGGTATTTCACATCGTGCCTGGCCCACCGCGTGCGGAACTCTTCGCTGCGGGTGGAGAGTTCACCGATCAGGTCAGTGAGGTCTTTGTCGTAAGGGTTTTTCCCGGCCGCGGAACGGAGGACTGCGACAACGTCATCGGCTGCCCGTTCCCAATCGGCGAAGAATTCCTGCGCCTTCGGGTTCAGGAAGGTGAAGCGCGCACTGTTCGGCGGGGTGGCAAGCTCTGCCATCATGTCGAGGTACAGGGCCCGGCCGAGTTCGTTGGCAGCCAGGACGTCCCCGCGGTCATTACGGACCCAGGCCGGCGCCGTCGTGATCGCATCGATGACGCGTTGCACGCTGGGCCGCACCGTCTGCGGACTGCGCTTGCGCCGCAACCGCGGGGAAGCGGTGGCGGCGCGGGCCAGGTCAAAAAGGTGGGCCGTTTCGGCGTCGTCAAGTTTAAGCGCCCGACCGAGAGCTTCGATCACGCTGTCGGAGGCGCCGGAAAGATTCCCACGTTCCAGCCGGATGTAGTAGTCGATGCTCATCCCCGCGAGCATGGCGACTTCTTCCCGGCGTAGGCCGGTAACGCGTCGGTTGCCGCCGTAGGCAGGCAACCCAGCTTCCTCGGGGGTGATCCTGGCGCGGCGGGAGGTCAGGAACTTCCGCACGTCGTCGCTGTGTGTCATGGCACCCACGCTACGCGCGGACCGTTCAACAAGGGAGGGACTGGCAGTACCCGGAACCAGCGTTACTCCCGGCATACGGGAAGTCACTGTTGCATGGAAAGCATGAAACCTGCATCTAAAAGCGCTCCCCGCCCGGCAGCGATCCTGGCAATCATCCTCGCCAGCTACTTCATGATCCTGCTGGACAACTCGGTCATCTTTACTGCACTGCCCAGCCTGCAGGGTGACCTGCAGTTGAACACGACGGAACTCTCCTGGGTCCAGAATGCCTACACACTGGTCTTCGGTGGGCTGCTGCTGCTCGGCGCCCGGGCCGGGGACCTGCTGGGACGCCGGCGCGTTTTCGTGGTCGGCCTGGTGGTGTTCTCTGTCGCATCCCTGCTGATCGGGCTTGCACCGGCTGGCTGGTGGGCCATCGCCGGCCGCGCCGTCCAAGGCATCGGAGCAGCGATCGTTGCCCCCGCTTCGCTGTCTTTGCTGACGGCGAGTTTCCCAGAAGGCCGGGAACGCACCCGGGCGATCGCCCTCTACGGCGCCACCGCGGGGATCGGCGCAAGTCTCGGCCTGGTCATCGGCGGCGCGCTGGCCGACTGGATCTCCTGGCGGGCCGGGTTCTTCGTCAACGTACCCCTTGGCGCGATCATGATCGCCCTCGCTCCCCGGGTCCTGCCGGAAAGCGACCGGGCCACCGGCCGTTTCGATCTGTTCGGAGCGCTCAGCGCCACGCTGGGAGTGGGCGCGCTCGTGTTCGGCATCATCAACAGCGCCGATGCGGGCTGGAACGCTCCTGTTGCGCGCACGGCCATCAGTGCCGGCGTCGTACTTCTGGTTATTTTCGTGCTGATCGAACGCAAGGCCGCGCAGCCGATCATGCCGTTGCGCCTGTTCGCAAGCCGCCGTCGCACCGGAGCCTACCTTGCCCGTTTCCTCTATTTGGGCGCGATGATCGCGTTTTTCTTCTTCACCACCCAGTTCATGCAGGGAGTTCTCGGATTCGATCCGTTGCATGCCGGCATGGGCTTCCTGCCCATGACCGCGGTCAACTTCGTAGTCGCCATGAGCATCCCGCGACTGCTGGGCCGGACGCCGGTCTCGGTCGCGCTGCTGGCCGGTATTTTGCTCACCCTCGCGGGGATGTTCTGGCTCAGCCGGGTCGACGTCGGCTCCTCCTACGTGACAGGCGTGGCACTGCCGATGATTCTCATCGGCACCGGCCAGGGTTTGGCGTTTGCGCCACTGACGTCCTTCGGTATTCTCGGCGCCCCGGCCTCTGACGCAGGGGCGGCATCAGGTTTGGTGAACACTTTCCACCAGATCGGCACCTGCCTGGGACTGGGCATCGCGGTCGCCGCCGCGGCCACCGTCCCCACGGTGGGTCCTGCCGCAGCCCACCTGTCCGCCGAGGTCAGCGCGGCACTCACCGCCGGCAGTGTCCTGCTCCTCCTGGCCGTTGTCATTACGGCGGTCCTCATCCTGCCTGCGGATCTGGCGGCCCGACGAAGCAGAACACCGGTCCTGACCGCACCGAAACTCGAGCCTGTCCGGCCAGGGAGGTAATCACGTGCCCTCCCACAACCCAGCACATCTGAATACCGTGAAAGGCATGAACATGGAACTCACACTCGACAACGGCGTCACCATGCCAGCCCTGGGCCTGGGCGTCTTCCAAAGCGCCCCGGAGCAGACGACGGCGGCCGTTGAGGCCGCGCTCGCTGCCGGGTACCGGCACATCGATACCGCCGCAGCGTACGGCAACGAACGAGAGGTCGGCGAAGGGATCAGGAACTCGGGACTTGACCGTTCCGAGGTGTTCGTCGAGACCAAGGTCTGGGTCAGCGACTATGGCTACGATCAGACGCTGCACGCCTGGGAGAAGGCAGCTGGAAAGCTCGGCCTCGATCACTTGGACCTGCTCATCCTGCATCAGCCTGCGCCGGACCGGTTCGAGAAGACCATCGCCGCCTACAAGGCCCTGGAATCCCTGCTGGCCGACGGGCGGGTGCGGGCGATCGGCGTCAGCAACTTCATGCCACACCACCTGAAGCAGCTGCTCGAAGAAACGGACATCATCCCTGCGGTCAACCAGATCGAACTGCACCCGTACTTCGCCCAGCCGGACGTCCAGGCGATCGACGCCGAGCACGGGATTCTCACCCAGGCCTGGTCACCGATCGGCGGCATCACTTTCTACCCCGGGTGGGGCGGTGAAGACCGCCGCAGCGTGATGGAAGACCCCACCATCGCCGGCGTCGCGCAGGCGCACGGCAAGACCCCGGCGCAAGTGATGTTGCGCTGGCATCTGCAACAGGGCCGCTCAGCCATCCCCAAGTCAATTAATCCGGCGCGCATCGCCGAGAACTTCGACGTCTTCGACTTCGAGCTTTCCGAAACTGAGCTCGCGGCCGTCGACGCTCTCCACACCGGCGTGCGTAGCGGACCGGACCCCGACGAGGCCCGCGAAGAGCGCTTCGCCATGGTCATCCCCGAAGCCTAAGAGAGCAGGAAATAATCAGCATGGAATACCGTCTTCTTGGCCGCACTGGTGTGCGGGTCAGTCCCTTGTGCCTGGGCGCAATGATGTTCGGCCCCTGGGGCAACGATGACCGCGCCGATGCCACCCGCATTATCCATCGAGCCCTCGATGCGGGGATCAACTTCATCGACACCGCTGACGTTTACTCCGGTGGGGCATCCGAGGAGATCGTCGGGCAGGCCATGGGGAGCCGTCGCGACGACGTGTTCCTCGCTACCAAGTTCTTCATGCCCATGAACGAGGACGATCCCAACCAGCGCGGCGGGTCCCGGCGCTGGATCATCCGCGAGGTCGAAAACTCACTGCGGCGGCTGAACACTGACTACATCGACCTCTATCAGGTCCACCGGCCCAGTCCGGACACCGATGTGGAGGAAACCCTGGGCGCCCTTACGGACCTGGTCCGCCAAGGAAAGGTCCGCTACCTCGGCTCCTCGTCGTACTCCGGATCCCAGATTGTGGAATCCCAGTGGGCGTCACGGGAACGCCGCTTGGAACGCTTCGTCACGGAGCAGCCGCCGTACTCAATCTTGGCTCGCGGTATCGAAGAGGACGTCCTCCCCACGGTGCAACGGCACGGCATGGGCACCCTCACCTACAGCCCGCTGGGCGGTGGATGGCTCTCCGGCCGCTGGCGGAAAGATGCGGCGTCCGCTCCCACCTCGAGTGCCCGCCCGAGCGCCCGGTTCGACATGACCCGCCCGGAGAATCAGCGCAAGCTCGATGTCGTCGAAGAACTCGCCCAGCTTGCCGAACAGGCCGGACTCAGCCTCATTGAGTTGGCTATTGCGTTCGTCATCAACCACCCCGGCGTCACGTCAGCCATCGTTGGACCACGCACCATGGAACAGCTCGAGTCCTACCTGCCCGCGGCCGACGTCGCGTTGTCCAGTGACGTGCTGGACCGCATCGACGAGCTCGTCGCCCCCGGCGTCACCATCAACCCGGACGTCAACAGCTACGGCGCGAACGAACTCACCGCGCTCGCACGCCGACGGGCACGACCATGACCCCAGATGCCCTTCCAAGCCCGCCACGAGGCGGTGGTGGCAGGCCGCCGCTCAACTTCCCACACGAAAAAAGCGTCCACGTGACTGACGTCTACTGCCCACAAATTGCCATGGTCCACGCATGATTTGTAAGGTTCAGCTATGACTATGGGGAGAGCTATCACCAAGGCCGTCATTCCTGCTGCCGGTTTGGGAACGCGTTTCCTGCCTGCTACCAAGGCAATGCCGAAGGAAATGTTGCCGGTGGTGGACCGTCCGGCCATCCAATATGTGGTGGAGGAGGCCGTCAAAGCTGGCCTGACCGATCTGCTGATGATCACGGGGCGTAACAAGCGCGCCCTCGAGGACCACTTCGACCGCGAGCCCGGCCTGGAAAGCGCGTTGGAGCGCAAGGGTGACACCGGCAAGCTGGCCATGGTGGAGCATGCCTCGAACTTGGGGCCGATCCACTACGTCCGCCAGGGCGAAGCGAAGGGCCTGGGCCACGCCGTGCTGTGCGCCAGCCAGCACGTGGGTAACGAACCGTTCGCCGTGTTGCTGGGCGATGACCTCATTGATGAAGCTGATGACCTGCTCACCACCATGATCGAGGTGCAGCAGAAGACTGGCGGCTCAGTGATCGCCCTGATTGAGGTCGACCCGACCCAGATCAGTGCCTACGGCTGCGCTGACATCTCCGTGGTGGAGGGCGAAGACTACGTCCGCGTCAACTCACTCGTGGAGAAGCCTGCTGTTGGCGAGGCCCCGTCCAACCTGGCCGTCATTGGCCGGTACGTGCTGCACCCGGCCGTGTTCGGCGTCTTGGAGGACACCCCTCCCGGTCGCGGCGACGAGATCCAGCTGACCGATGCACTCCAGACCCTCGCCGCTGGTGATGGCAACGGCTCCGGCGTCTACGGCGTGGTCTTCAAGGGCCGCCGCTACGACACCGGCGACAAGCTGAGCTACCTCAAAGCCGTCATCACGCTGGCCTCCGAGCGTGTGGAGTTCGGCGAAGAACTGAAGAGCTGGATGAAGGATTTCGTAGGGTAGTACTCCGCTTTTGTGCAATCAGGCCCGTCACCTCAGGTGACGGGCCTGTCTCGTTGGCGGAGCGTGACGTTGTGGGCCACGTTCAGTTCTGGGGCGTACGACGCCGGCGCGCTAAGACCTGCCGATGCCTCGGTATGTCCATCCCGCGGCCCGCCATTTAGCGGCGTCAAGCACGTTGCGGCCGTCGAGCACTCGCGCGTTGGCGACATCATTGGCTAGAACGTAGGGATCTATTTCCAGGTACTCGGTCCACTCTGTAAGAAGTAACAACGCATCTGCGCCGCGCACAGCAGTTTCGGTAGAAGCCTCGTAAGTGAGCTCGGGAAATCGGCGGGCTGCATTATTCAACGCGCGGGGATCAGTGACAGTTACTTGTGCGCCCTGAAGTTGGAGCTGTGCAGCGATGCTCAGCGCAGGAGAGTCCCGGACGTCATCGCTGTTAGGTTTGAATGCCGCACCCAACACGGTGATCCGCTGCCCCATAAGGCTACCGCCGCATAGCTCTCTGGTGATTTCCACTGCGCGGGTGCGTCGACGCATGTTGATCGCATCGACCTCTCGAAGGAACGTCAGGGCTTGGTCAGCACCAAGTTCGCCCGCTCGGGCCATGAACGCTCGGATGTCCTTGGGTAAGCACCCTCCACCAAAGCCGATCCCCGCCCCTAGAAATTTGCGGCCAATCCTATCGTCCAGCCCGATGGCATCGGCAAGTTGCGTCACGTCTGCACCCGCCGCTTCGCAGAGTTCGGCCATAGCGTTGATGAATGAGATCTTTGTCGCCAAGAATGAGTTGGCCGCCGTCTTGACCAGTTCGGCGGTGGGGTGATCAGTGACCAGCCTCGGTACTTGAGTCGAGAGAATCGATGCGTAGACCTCATCGAGTACGGCCACTGCGTAGTTCTCTTCGGAGCCATCGTTGACGCCGTAAACCAAGCGGTCCGGAGCCACAGTATCTTGGACGGCGTGGCCCTCCCGGAGGAACTCGGGATTCCACACCAGATGCGCGTCGCTCTCTTTCGCTCTGATGGTTGCAGCCAATCGACTCGCCGTACCCACAGGGACGGTGGATTTGCCCACCACCAAAGTTCCCGGCTTGAGATATGGGGCTAACGCCATCACGGAAGCGTCAACGTAGCTGACATCAGCCGCGTTTTCGCCTTTCTTCTGCGGTGTTCCTACGCAAATAAAGTGCACTTGGCACTCAGCGACTGCTGAAATGTCGGTGGTGAACTCCAACGTGCCCAATTCTTGGACATCTCTCAAGAGCTCATTGAGCCCGGGCTCGTAAATTGGGGCGTGGCCATCGGACAAGGAGGCGATCTTGTCAGCGTCAACGTCGATTCCCACCACCGTATGCCCAAGTTTGGCCATACTTGCCGCGTGAACGGCGCCGAGGTAGCCGCAGCCAATGACAGAAATCCGCATGTCTTCTCCACTCCGTAGGACTATCAGTCATTGGAGCAGCGAAGTGCGGACAGAACTGAAACGGTAGTTGACGATTGAGCGAAAGGTGACCGTCAGTTTGGCTGGCGTGTTTGGCGCCTCCACAGCAAAGCCAGAACGGCACCCAGAACTGTTCCTACAGTGTTCACGATCAAATCTATAGGGCTGGCGAACCGAGCAGGCAGGAAGAGCCCCTGGCAATTTTCGATGCAGCCGGACACGGCAAAGCCAAAGGCGACAACCTGCCAGAAGCGCCAGCGAGGAAACGCGAGCGCGGCCACGACCCCCACCGGAATAAAGAGCGCCACATTGGCGGACGCTTCCACAAACGCATAGTCCACCCAGGCAGGGATTCCGTGCCGGTGTAGGTAGCCCAACACCCGCGCCAACGCACCGCCAATCGGCCTGTCTACAGGGGTGGGCCAGAAGGCTATCAAAGCCAATGGCACGGCCATCAGCAAAAGCACCGTGCGCCAAAGCCCTGTGTGCTGCAAGGCACGCTGGAACCCACTCCCGGAACAGCTATTGGGCTTGCCCGGCAGGTCAGTTTCCGTTCTGGAAGTTGTTGGCGGCAACGTAATCTCCCAGGGTGTCACTGGCCAACGCACTGGAGATGCTGGCGATGGCATCAGGATTCTTGATCACGATCGACTGGCCATCCGCTGACGTTCCCGTTCCCAGCGTGGGAAGCGTGAACATACTGATGTTGTTTTGCCGGATTCCGCTAAGTTCCAGCCCTAGCGCGCCCAGTGCCGAGGCGTTCAGTCCCGAGTCCACACTGACGAACGGCGACACGGCCCCCACCACATTGCTGATGGTGACTGGGTTTGTCAGCGTCTGGCTGCTGATGAGCTTGGCCATGATGGATTTCAGGAACAGTTGCTGGTTCCGTACGCGCTGGTAGTCGCCGTCAACAAAGGCGTAGCGCTCCCGGACGAATCCCAGTGCCTGTTCGCCGTTCATGGTGTTGGGGCCAGCTTTAAAGACAAACTTCCCGTGGGTGGAGGTGAAGGGAATCTGGACGTTGACGTCCACGCCGCCCAACGCATCAGTGAGGCCCTTGAAGCTTTCAAAGTCGACCATGGCAACGTGGTCAATGCGCTGATTGAACACTGATTCCACGGTCTCCACCATCTTGGGCACGCCGCCTACCGCCAGTGCGGCGTTGATCTTAGCCTCGCCGCTGCCAGGAATCGGAACCCACAGGTCGCGCATGATGGACATGGCATAGACGTTTTTCCGGTCGGCGGGGATGTGCACCAGCATGAGTGTGTCGGCGCGCTGATCTGTTGCCACACCGTCAACGGCGTCCAAACTCGTGGCACCGCGGCTGTCGCTACCCATCAGCAGGATGTTCATGGGCGCCTTCTGCCCTGCCGGTGCCTCAACTTTTTGGGGCCGGGATGTCTCTGCGGGGAACGCTGATTCGATTTTCTGCGACTGCGAATCAAACGTGTTGCTGAGGTTCCACAGATAGCCTCCGGCTACGACGACGGCCACCACCACCAGGGCCGCCGCCACCAGCAGCACGTTGCGTGTTTTGTGGGATCTTTTGCGCCTGGGAGGCTCTGGCATGGTGGCCTCCGAGGGGTATCCGGAGGTGCCATCAGGGAGAGTCATGGATTCCTATGTGTGGGTGGCTGATCTGCTGGATACTATCAAGGTAGTGCGCGCCTGGGCTTCCCGGGCAATTGCGTCACCAGCGGTATGCAATCTTTATGCGAGGGGAACAGCGGTGGACAGCACAGTGTGGCAACGCGGCAGTTTGGTGGCCCTGGTGGAATCGGACGACGGCGCTCGGGTGGCACTTCTCCAATTGGATGCTGAACAGCCCGTGGTACTTGAGGGCAGTGCCGCGGCTATTTGGTCACTCATCAATGGGCGGCGGACCGCCAATGACATCGTGGCCGAACTAAGGGAACAGTTCGCCGTTGAGGGCGATGAAGTCCCTGCGCAGCTGGCGGATTTTCTCACCGGGTTGGCGCTCCAGCGCCTCATCGAACCTGCTCCCTAGAAGCGGCTGCCCAGCTTCGATTAACCAACCGTCCTGAAGCAATTGGTGCCGGAGGCTGAGCCGGGTGGGCACTGACACTCCGGTAGCTAGGTATTTACGCCGGACACTACCCAGGTGTTTCTTCACCATGTCCACGGTGATGCCAAGCTGGGAGGCAACGGTTTCCATCGAGTGCCCGTCGCCGCCCAGGTAGAAGGCGACTACCTGGTGTTCCCGTGCGGTGACGTGGACTGAGGGTCCGTGGGCGTTTTGGGCCAGCAGGACTTCGGGGGTGGGGAACACATCGCCCCGCGCCGCACTGCGAATGGCGTCGCCAAGAGTCTGGGTGTTTGCGGACTTGGCCACGAAGGACAGCAGGGTTGCGAGAAGTTCAATCCTTGATCCCGCTGCGTGGCGATGCCGTAGCGGGATCAAGGAATAGATATGCGCCCCCGTGAGCCCTTGCCATACTATTAGTATATTCTTTCGCGTGTGCATAGGAAACACCGTTGGCTTATTAGAACAGTCTGATGGCCTCACAACTTTCTGCTGGGCTTAGACAGCAGCTACTTGGCTGCTTTTGCTTGGACGTCGTGTGAAGAGAGTGCAAGTAGGACAGGGAGCTGAGCGCTCTCGCATCAGTCGTTACAGATTCCCTGTGTCGAACGCCCCTTCACCGCGTATCAACATCCTCAAACACCAGGAACGTCTGCGTGTCCAGGACGCCAGCCATGGACTGCAGCTGATCGAAGATCACCCGGCGTAGGTCAATATTGTCTTTGGCGCGGACCAGCAGGATCACATCAAAGTCGCCACCTACCAAGGCAATGTGATGCACCTCGGGGAGTGCTGACAATTCCTCGCGGAGGGCCCGCCACGCGTGCTGGCGGACTTTCAGCGTGACGTAGGCGGAGGACGTGAGTCCCGCCTTGATCGGGTCAACCAGCGCCGTGAACCGAGTCAGGACGCCCTCGCGAGTGAGGCGGTTGATCCGGGTATAGGCGTGGGCGCGCGAGATGTGCACGTTCTCGGCAACCTGCGTCACGGACATCCGGCCGTCCTGAACCAACTGCGCCATGATCTGCCGGTCTACCTGATCCAGCTCTGGCTTCTCAGCGGTGGGCACCACTGTGATCGATTCGTCCATAATGCTCTCCGTAACGGCCATCACATTTCACATTTGTCTACCAGATTAGCGTCAATTAATCATTCCTTCCACGATCGCCGCCATTCATGGATACGAATGACCTGGAAAGCCCATACTGGAGACAAATAGTCGCTAGTGAAAGGCGGACCAATGATGCTCTCCGCAGACCGAACAGTCCCGGGCACGCCTCCAGCTGAGCGGGCAGGGGACGCTGTCTCAACTGCCGTCAAAAAGTTTGGCATCAGCGTGGAGGACTACCTCCTGCCAGCCCGGAGCCAGATCCAGATGGTTGACCCGGACGGCCTGCTGAACGCGATGGGAGAGCAGGGCGCCGAGGCCGGCCACGAGTACCCTCTGCCCGGCGATGCGCAATTGGTGGCGGCGTACCAGCAGCTGGTGGTGGGGCGCCGGGTCAACGATCAAAACTCAGCGCTCGTCCGGCAGGGCAGGATGGCCGTCTACCCCTCAAGCCACGGTCAGGAGGCCTGCCAGGTCGCTGCCGCGCTGTGCCTTGCGCCGGGGGACTGGATGTTCCCCACGTACCGCGACTCCGTTGCCGTCATGGCACGGGGCGTTGACCCGGTGCAGACCATGACCCTGTTCCGGGGCGACTGGCACGGCGGCTACGACCCCGCAAAGCACAAGGTGGGCATCCAGTGCACTCCGCTGACCACGCAATTGCTCCACGCGGTAGGCGTGGCGCACGCTGCGAAGCTGCGCGGCGAGGACACCGTGGTGCTTGCCATGTGCGGAGACGGCGCCACCAGCGAGGGCGACTTCCACGAGGCCCTCAACTTTGCCGCCGTCTTCCACCTACCGGTGGTCTTCTTCGTACAGAACAACAAGTACGCCATCTCGGTGCCGCTGGCCCACCAGTCCGTTGCCCCCTCGCTGGCCCACAAAGCAGTGGGCTACGGCATGCCCGGCGAACGCGTGGACGGGAACGACGTCGTGGCGCTCCTGGCGGTCTTGGACCGCGCCGTCAAACTTGCCCGGGAAGGCTCGGGACCGCTGTTGGTGGAGGCCAACACCTACCGCATGCAGGCCCACACCAATGCCGACGACGCCACTCGCTACCGTGCGGACAGTGAGGTGGCAGAGTGGCTGGCCAAGGACCCGCTCACCAGGATGCGAACGTACCTAACCGGGCGCGGGCTCCTTGATGACAGCCTCGAAGCGCAGTTCGCAGCCGAAGCCGAGTCCGTCGCAACGCAGCTCCGGGAAGGACTCGGACAGGACGTTCCCGTGGACCCGCACGAACTCTTCCGGCACGTCTTCGCCACACCAACGGCCCAACTCAACGAACAGGCCGCGCTGCTGGCAGACGAACTGACCCGCGACCAAGCAGCCAAAGACACGGCGCAGGACGCAGCCACCAAGGAGGCAACCCCATGACCGTCACCACCTCCGCTACAGCCAAACCTGCGGCCAACGACGGTGCAGCTGGTGCCCAGCCCGTCACCATGGCTAAAGCGCTTAACACCGCCCTGGCCGACGCCATGCACGCCGACCCGTCAGTCCTGGTATTCGGTGAAGATGTGGGCGCCCTGGGCGGGGTCTTCCGGATCACGGACGGGCTGACCAAGACCTTCGGCGAACAGCGCTGCTTCGACACCCCGCTCGCCGAATCCGGAATCGTGGGGATGGCCGTGGGCATGGCCATCAACGGCATGCGCCCCGTGGTGGAGATGCAGTTCGATGCCTTCGCCTACCCGGCGTTCGAGCAGATCGTCAGCCACGTCGCCAAGATGCACAACCGCACCAAGGGCGCACTCACCGTGCCCATGGTGATCCGGGTGCCTTACGCCGGCGGCATCGGCGGAGTGGAACACCACTGCGACTCCTCCGAGTCCTACTACGCGCACACCGCCGGCCTCAAGGTCTTCACCCCAGCCACCGTGGCTGATGCCTACCGCATGTTGCGTGAAGCCATCGATTCGGACGATCCGGTCATGTTCATGGAGCCCAAGAAGCTCTACTGGTCCAAAGACGCTGTCGATCTCGAGTCGCTCCGCGCCGAACACGAGGCCAACAAGGTCACCGGGGTCAGCTCGGAGGGCAAAGCTGTGGTGGCGCGGGCAGGAGCTGACGCCACCCTGATCGCTTACGGCCCGGCCGTGCCCACCGCACTGGCCGCAGCCGCGGCGGCTGCCGCGGAGGGCAGGTCCTTGGAGGTCATCGATGTCCGCAGCATCGTCCCGTTCGACGACGACACTGTCTGCGCCTCGGTCCGGAAGACAGGCCGGGCTGTGGTCATCGCTGAGGCGCACGGTTTCGCCTCGGTCTCCTCCGAGATTGTTGCCCGCGTCCAGGAACGCTGCTTCCACCATCTCGCCGCGCCCATTCGCCGCGTCACTGGCTTCGACATCCCCTATCCAGCCCCCAAACTGGAGCACTACTACCTCCCGGGCGTGGACCGTATCCTCGACGCCGTTGACCGACTCCAGTGGGAAGACTGACATGAGCGAATCCCAAGTATTTCTCCTGCCAGACCTCGGTGAAGGCCTCACCGAAGCTGAATTGGTCAGCTGGCTGGTGTCCGTGGGGGACCAGATCGTGGTGGATCAGCCCATCGCGGAGGTGGAAACGGCTAAATCCACGGTGGAAGTCCCCTCGCCGTTCGCGGGCATCGTGGCCCAGCTCCATGGGCAGCCGGGTGAGACGCTCGACGTCGGCCGTCCCCTTATTTCGGTGACGCCCCTTGGTGCCGCGGTGGAGAGCGCCGGGCTAGCCACCGAAGCGGCACCGGCAGCCGCACAGACGTACCGCGAGGAGGAGCGTGCTGGCTCCGGTAACGTGCTGATCGGCTATGGGACGCCCGGCGGTGCCGATGTGCCGCGCCGCTCCCGCCCAGCAAGACAGCAAACGAACGACGCCGGCACGCACCCGGCTGCCGCCGTCGCCGAACCGGTGGCCGCCGCAGCCGCCAAGACGGCAGATGACCTGCTGCTCCTGCGCACCCGCGTGCCCGGAAAGCTTGGCGCCGTCATCTCGCCCCTGGTCCGGAGGATGGCCCGGGAACATGGAGTAGACCTCGGCGCAGTCAGTGGATCGGGGGACAGCGGCCTGATCATGCGGCGGGACGTTGAGGCAGCCATCGGTACTCCACCCAGCCCCCACGGGTCAGCCGCAGCCTCCGACGAGGCCAGCCCGTCAGCTGCTACCAGGGCGGTCGCCAGCGACCCGATCGCCAAAGACGATACGGAAATCGATCGGCGCACTGGCCTGGGAATCGCCTCGCGTGAGCCTGTCCGGGGGGTGCGCAAAGTCGTGGCAGCCACCATGGCCAGGAGCCGCACCGAGATCCCCGAGGCCACCGTGTGGGTGGACGTGGATGCCACGGCGCTGGTTGACCTGAAGGGCGGTGGCGCGGACGCCCCCAGCCTGCTCGCCTTCATTTCACGCTTCGTCACCGCCGGCCTGCGCAAGTACCCTGCCCTCAACACCCGCCTCGAGGCAGCTCCGGACGGTGGCCAACAGATCGTGACGTTCGACGGCGTGAACCTCGGCTTCGCGGCGCAGACGGACCGTGGCCTGGTGGTCCCCTCCATCGTGGCAGCGCACAAACTGAGCGCTCGCGAACTGGACGGAGAGATTCGCCGGCTGACCGCCGTCGCACGCGCCGGAAAGGCGACTCCGGCGGAACTCGGGCGCGGCACCTTCACCGTCAACAACTACGGCGTCTTTGGTGTGGACGGATCAGCGGCCATCATCAACCACCCTGAGGTGGCCATCTTGGGTATCGGCCGGATCATCGACAAGCCCTGGGTGGTCCGCGGCGAACTGGCAGTCCGGAAGGTGGTGGAGTTGACCCTCACCTTCGATCACCGGGTGTGCGACGGCGGCACGGCAGCCGGGTTCCTCCGCTACGTTGCAGACGCCGTGGAGAGCCCCGGAACAGTCCTCGCAGACCTCTAGGTCCTGCACAAAAACCAAGGGCGCCGGTCAACTGACCGGCGCCCTTGGCGTTATTGTGGCGCCTCCGTGGGGAAGGCGCCACAAGGATTTAGTTTGCGCTGCAGAAAACCAGCGTGGAGCTGACAGAACCGAATTCCTTACTGCCGGTGCCGACTGAGCGATTCGCCAGATTTGTGAATCAGGAGCATGGCGTGCAGAACGCCCGTACGGATGCTCTGCACCCAATCTGTGGCACCGACTGCCGGGCGTGGCCCTAATCGCCAGAAGGTGTCGCATCCCGTGAAGCAAGGTGTCGCAAAAGTTAGAGGTCAGCGTTTGCGCAGAAGTTCAGGCAGCTGGTCGGCCCAGGGACCGGACGTCCCTGGGCGAGCCGTAGCCTGCGGCTTGCAGGGTGCGGCGGAGGTGGCCCAGTGACGCGAATCCGGAGTTGGCTGCCACCTGCTCCAGGCTGAGCACGGCGTAGGCGGGGTCGGTCAGCAGCCGCAACGCTAGGTCGATCCGGCCCTGGCGGATCTGCTCGGCCACGGCCACCCCGCGTTTGTGAAATTCACGCTGCAGTTGACGCAAGGAGACGTTGAACTCTTGGGCCAGAAGGTGCGGTGTCAGTGTTGGATCGCCGGCGGACGCAGCGATGAACGCCATGGCCCTGTCGTACAACGCCGGTTTACGCCCACCCTGTCCCGCCCCGTGGTGCTCCAGGAAGAGCCCGCCAAGCATTTCGTGCACCAGCTTCTCCATGAAGTAGGCGGCCACATTGGAGGCGGTGGCATTGTCCTGCACCAGGGACTCGAGGAATTGTGCCACAGGGGCAAGCAGCGCACTGTCCTGCCGAAACGCGGTGGGTTGGGTTCCCGCGGCAATGCCAAAGTCAACCAGAACTTGGCGGGGGATCTTGGCCACGATGACCCGACCGGGCGAGCTCCAGTAGGCGCTGAAGCTGGCAAGCCCGCTGCCCAGCCAGCAGGATCCGGGCTGGGAGGTGATGAGACCCTGGGTGCGGCCGTCAATGGTTACCGGGCTGTCCCTGACAAAGTAGCAAAGCACCTCATCGGTGCCCGGGGCTGGAGCACGTACCTGCAGCACTCCCGGGCTGGCCGCCACCTCCATGATGACGGTGGCGCCAAAGCGGATGGCTTTGACTCCCACCTGCTGGTTATGGCTGGGCCGGACGGCAAGCGGTAGCCCGGGAGTTGGGTCCGGGACTGTGCCCGAACCGTCCAGTACCTGCTTAAATCGCTTGGCCCCCACAGCTGATGCCCCCCGGCTCCGGGCGCCGCTCGCGGTTGGCCCGGACATTCAAACTCACGTTCCCCCAGCGGGTCCGTCTGCATAGATTGGCATGGGACAGCCCGGTCAGCCTGCGATGGTAGCCAAAAGGATGAGGTGGGCGTGGACGCGGGCATCCCCGCTTCCGGACCGGTGACTGGGTAGACTCAGTCCCAACAGAACGCGATCGCAGTACTGCGGGAGGTACGGACACACCATGGCGGAGTGGCTAGAAGTCGGCCCGGACAATTACGTCTTGATCACCGAGGGGTCTCAGCTCAACACCGGGTTGGTGGTGGGGGCCCAAAGAGCCTTGGTCATCGACACCGGCTGTGGGCCCCGGCAAGGGCGCGAGATCCTGGATGCGGTACGGAGCAAAACCTCCCTGCCCCTGGTGGTGGTGAACACGCATGCGCATTACGACCATTTTTTTGGGAACGCGGTCTTCGCCGAGGACGGCGCCACTGATTTCTGGGCACATGAGAATTGCGCTGCCGAGATTGACGCGCGCGGTGATCTTCAGCGGCGCTTCGTGGGAACCCTGGAGCCGGAAATGGCTGCTGGCGAAGGCCAAAACATCGAGCTCGTGGTGCCCAACGCCATTGTGAAGGACCAGCCCGTGCTGGTGGATCTGGGTGGCATTACCGCCACCCTGTTCTACTTGGGCCGCGGACACACTGACGGTGACCTCCTGGTGGGAACGCCCACCACCCTTTACGTTGGCGACCTGGTGGAACAAGGCGCCCACCCGTCATTTGAGGATTCGTTCCCCGAAGACTGGGCCGATTCGCTGCGTCATATTTCCGCGCTCCGGCACCGCTACGAATTCCTGATTCCTGGCCACGGCCAACCCTGCAGCGACGAATTCGTCAACACCATGGCTAACACCATGACTACCGCTGTGCGGCAGGCAACGCAGTCCATCCGCGACATGCCTAGCGACGCCACCAAGGCCATCCCCATCCTGCCGTACGGGCCGGAGCAGTCCCGCTGGTTTATCAAGCGGCTGCGGGAGACCTCGAGGGAACGCTAAACCCATGCGGGACGCTGCCGCTCGGGGAGCAGCAAGCGCCTAAACTTACACACTCAACCAACGCTGCACTTTTGCGGCCTTTCGTCCCGGGGGGACTGCCATGCCCGATCCGGCAGATCAGAACGCAAGCTCATCAGCAGGGGACGCAGGGCAATCGCTGCCCAGCCGCCGTCGCGATCTCCGTCGCTCCGGTGGCGACGCGGCGGGACCCCGGACAGGAACCATGCCAATCATCACGTCCGCACCATCCAGCCGGTCCGACGAAGGACCCCAGCCTGCGCCCCGCTCCTCGTGGGCGGCCGCGGCTGCTGCAGCCGATGCTGCTTCGGTGGATGCCCCGCCAACGCCTGCTTCCGTGGATGGCCCCGCAACGCCTGCGGCGGGATCGGTTCCGCCGGTACCCAATGCTCAACCCAGCCTGCGCCGGGTGCGGCCTACTGTGGCCGATACCATCTCGGACACCCCCATGCCTGACTTCATCAGCTCGCCGGGTTCGTTCGTCAAGGAACAGAAGCCCCGGCCCGTTGGTGGCGTGCGGGGAGCCCTCTATGACGTGACCGGCGGGGCCTGGAACATGGGTCCGGGTGCCAAGCAGCGCGAAGAAGACGAACTGGCGCTGCGGATTTCGCGCCAGCTCCAGGGCAGTTATAACACTGCTGTGTTAAGTCTCAAGGGCGGGATCGGCAAAACATCCACCACTGTTGGCGTGGGTTTGATGCTGGCCGAGTACCGCGGAGATGCTCCCTGCGCCATCGACGCCAACCCGGACTCCGGCGACCTTGTGGAGCGGGCCTTGGGCGAGGGCATCTATCAGCGGTCCACGCCCCGCACCATTACCGACCTGCTCAACAACATTGACTCGATTGATTCGCTGACGTCCCTGGCGCGCTACATGCACCACGCCGGCCGCCTGCACCTCATTGCGGGCGAACAGGATCCGGAGCTCTCGGACTCCCTCACGGCTGCCGAGTACCTGCAGATCCGCAAACTCATCTCCAACTACTACTCCGTTGCCCTGACAGACTGCGGGACCGGCGTGACCCACAAGGCGATGAGCGGGATCCTGCAATCCGCCGACAACTTGGTCATCGCTGCAGGCTATGCCGTTAGTGGCGCCAAGCGGGCCCGCAGCACCCTGAGCTGGTTGGCCAGCCACGGGTACGAAGATCTGGCCCGGAATGCCATCGTTGTCATCACGGATAAGGATGAGGTTTCTTCCCGTGTGGACAAGGACGCCATTGAGGAGCACCTCGCGGGAATCTGCCGCCAACTCATTGCCGTGCCGCACGATCGGGGAGTGGCTGACGGGGATCTGGTGACCCTGAGCGCGCTCCGTCCGGAGACCCGCAGGGCCTACAAGGAGATCGCCGCCGCGATCGTTGACGGATACAGGTAGTCACCGCGTAAAAAGGCGCGTACTGGCTACTCGGGCGGAGCGAAGTAGGGACTCATAAGCTCACTTCATGATCAATCTCATTGATGACGTGCGCCGTAGTCGCCGCACGTCACACCGTCTCAGCATTGAGAAAGTCGGTCTTGCCGCGGTTTCCGTCACGTGTGCAGCGGTGTTGCTGCCGGCGATCGGGTTTCACGCCATTGCCACGTCCCTGACCTTCGCCCGGAAGGCCCAAGCACCAGCGGATGTGGAGCACAGTTACCTCATCACGTAGGTAGTGCACATCAGGGAACACAAATACCCGGCACGGCAACGCGCCGGGTATTTGCGTGCCCCCACCAACCCTCCCGGAGCTTTCACGCCTGTAACCCCATCCCTCCCGGAGCTGTTGCGCCCAAAACGGCAGCCCTCCCGGAGCTGTTGCGCCCTTTACCTGCTGGATTTGGCCGTCTGGTCCGACGTCAGGTTTTGCAGAACGCTTTCGGCCACGCTGGAGACTTGGAGGCCACGCAGTTGCGAGGTGTGGGCCAGCTTCCCGAAGGCGTCCGAATAGGTGGAACGCGTTTGGGCCATGATCACTCCGCAGGCCACGTCAATGGATTTGCGGCTTTCCAGGACAGTGCCCAGGTTGTCTGCTGCTGACCGGATGCCGTGTACTTCGAGCGCCAGTTTGAGGCTATGCGATGCCACAGCGGCGAACCGGTGAGCTTCCCCTACTACCTCGGGCGCGAACTTGAACCCGGCGGGTCCCAGCAGCACCAAGGCGCAGGTTGAGCCGGCGTCTAACCGGACCGGAATGGCCAAGCTGCCACCGTACGTACCTACCACCACTGAGCCTACGGAGCCCAAGGCATCTGCCATGGGTCCGCCGCCGTCTTCCAACGCCGCGAGTGTTGCGGCCCGCTGGTTGTTGGCTGCGCTGAGAGTGCCTCGTCGCACTCGCTTCAAGGTGGCCGCACAGTCAATATCGACGCCGGCCAGGCTGCTGATGGTCTGCGCCGCTACCTCAGTGAGGCGGCGCAGGGAGCCCTGCTCGGACTCCGTGTTGGAAACCAGGTCCAACAAATACCCTGATGGCACAGATGCTGGCTGGTCCGCCTGCTGTCCATTCCCCACTTCACTTGGCTCAGTTGCCAAGTCTTGCCCCACCACTAATGGACGTGCTGTCACTGTATTGCCCCCGTAAAAAACATTTCCCCCATGCTGCACATAGGCTACGTACGAACTTATGAGAGTGGGAGCTGGGGCACACGAGTACGGGGTACTCGACTTTGGGAGCAGCCAACTCGTGTGTACTCGCTTTTGTGCAAGTGAAGTACGCATCGCTACCCGCGGGCACGGTGCCGGGCCGGTTAAGCCCGAAGATCGGGAACTACGCGCGGAAGACCAGCCACCACGGTAGGATGGGGGAGTACCGGCCCTCTCGCCGTGCAGCCTTTCCAGTTCTGGCGTCAGTCCGGAGCAAGGTTGCTTCGGCTACCGGGGTCACCGGTCCCGTTGTAGGGGGACAGCACCTCTGTGCTGGTTCCCGTTCGTAGCATCTGGCTGCGCTGCAGGGTCCGGGAGGGGCTTTAATTGGCCCCGAAGTGTCCCGGCAGTCCACGTCGGGTCCGCCCGTCCGCTGAATTGCGGTCTATCGGAGGAGAAGTTCTTGGCTCGAGGCCAACGCCAATCAGGCACTGCCCGCAGGGGCGCCACCACTGGCGATTCAGGACGCTCCGGCGACGCCGGCCGTTCAGCCGGCGGTGCACGCCGCGGGGGACAGCGGGCAACCCGCCGCCCACGCGATCTCGACAATGAGGGCATGATTCCCGTGTTGGCCAAGGCCGTCCGCGAGGTAGAGGGAGCCGCGCAACGAGGCAAGGTCCGGCCTGCGGGCAGGACCACCTTCCAGGTGGTGGCCCTCCTGGTCCGCGAAGAGCGGGCTCGGATCAAGAACGATCCGGAGAGCACCGAAACGCAGCGGGCTGAGCAGCTCAAACGCCTCGACGGGGTGGCCACCATCCTCGCGAAGACCGCCGCGCGGGACACCTCGCTGCTGGTGCTCCTGCCTGAGGACGCGCCCGTCTCCGACGCCGCCGTCAGCCTCAAGCGCGACATGCAGCGGGCCGCGGGTGTTGAGGTCGCCGAGGCGCCCAAACCCGATCCCGTGCTGGACCCCTTCGCCGTGGTGCCGGAGCGCAGCGTGGTTCCCCAGTCCGTGGTCTCCCGGCAGTTGGCCAACCCCTTCCTCGCCCCCGATTTCTCCGCCGTCGACCATAACCGGCCTACCGGCAGGCTCAGCAGTTGGGAGCTTTTGGGCCCGTTGTTCCGCTCTTTCGAGTACGGCGGCGCGAGTTCCTGCATGGATTTGCCGGATACGACAGCGGTCAAGGCCCCCGTGGGTCTGGAACTGATGAAGCACCAGGCGCAGTTGGTGGGCGCCGCCGCTGATGGTCACCGGACCTTCCTCCTGGCCGACGAGCCCGGGCTCGGCAAGACGGCGCAGGCACTCCTTGCCGCCGAGGCCGCCGATGCTTTCCCGCTGTTGGTGGTGGTGCCCAACGTGGTCAAGACCAACTGGGCGCGCGAAGCGGAACGCTGGACTCCCCGCCGCACCGCCACCGTGGTGAACGGCAACGGCGACACTATTGACGGCTTCGCGGACATCGTGGTGGTCAATTACGAGGTCCTGGACCGGCACGTGGGTTGGCTGGGCACGTTTGGTTTCCGCGGCATGGTGGTGGACGAGGCCCACTTCATCAAGAACAAAACCTCGCAGCGCTCGCAGCACGTCCTGCAGCTCTCTGCGCAGATCCGCGAACGCTCGGCTCGCCCGCTGCTGATGGCTTTGACGGGTACGCCACTGATCAATGACATCGAAGATTTCCGCGCCATCTGGCAGTTCCTGGGCTGGATTGACGACAAGAAACCGCTGGCGAAACTGATGAGATCGCTGGAGGAAAATGGCCTGACGCCCGCTGACTCCGGTTTCTACACCGCAGCCCGGGGCAGCGTGGTGGACCTGGGTATTGTGCGGCGCCGCAAGGTGGACGTGGCCGCAGACATCCCCGCCCGGCGGATCGCTGACCTTCCCGTTGAGCTCGATGATGAGGCTGGCCGGACCATCCGCGCCGCCGAGCGTGACCTGGCAAACCGCCTGGTGCAACGCTACGATTCAGCGCTGGAACACCGCCGCTCCAGCGTGCCCGTGGCTGGCATCGACCACGAACTGGTGCGGCGCGTTGCCCGCTGGGAACGCGAAGACACCAAGAGCGCCGGGCCGGAAGAAAACGTCTTTGGCGTCATGCGAAAGATCGGCCAGGCCAAGGCTGGACTGGCCGCAGACTACGCAGCCCAACTGGCCCGCAACGTGGGCAAGGTGGTGTTCTTCGCCAAGCACATCGACGTCATGGACGTCGCCGAAGAGACCTTTGCCCGCCGCGGGCTGCGTTACTCGTCCATCCGCGGAGACCAGTCGGCCAAGCAGCGGCAGGAGAACATCGACGCGTTCATCAACGATCCCGATGTCGCCGTCGTGGTGTGTTCCCTCAGTGCCGCCGGCGTGGGCCTGAACCTGCAGGTTGCCTCCAACGTGGTGCTTGCTGAGCTCTCGTGGACGGATGCCGAGCAGACGCAGGCCATTGACCGCGTGCACCGCATTGGCCAGGCAGAACCGGTGACGGCGTGGCGCATCATTGCGGCGCAGACCATCGACTCCAAGGTGGCGCAGCTGATCGATTCCAAGGCTGGGCTCGCGGCCCGGGCACTGGACGGGTCGGACGAGGACATTACGTCCTCGGAGGACATCCAGTTGGGTGCCCTGGTGGCGCTGCTGACCGAAGCGCTGGAGGCCCGGCGCAGCTGACTCTCAGGAGTCGCGGGGCAGAACCAGGAGGAAGCCTTCTTCCAGGTCGCTGCTCCAGCGCCGCGGCTCGCGGATCACGAACTGCGCCGCCAGCTCCTGGGGCGTGAGTAGGCTGTTCGGAGCGGGAGATGGCCCCCATTTGGTGTCGCCATGCGGGTAGAGCGGGTCCAGGATGTTGACGCCTGTGACCGTGAAATCGGCGAACTTCTGTGGATCTCCGACTGACTCGAAACCGCTCATCACCCACGCATGCCGACCGCTCCACATGACCAGGCCTACTGGGCGTCCCGTTTCGGCGAGGGCGCGGGCGGCAGTCCGGACGGCGTCGTCGTACGTGGCGATGCTGACGACGGCGTAGGGTCCCATCCCGGATTCGGTGAGGACCTGCGCCCAGCCGAACGGGTTGGCGCCGTTGTAGGCGTTGGCGGAGAGCGCCCGCGCGCGTTCCCAGAGCGCGCTTTGCTGGCCGCTGTCCGCCCAGGTGCTGCCGCCGGTGTCGTCGATGAGATTGTGCGCCATCTGGATGCTCGCCGCAACGCACCAGTCGAACGTGTACTGGGGGACCCAATCGCCCTCCTGGAAGAGGTTGACGGCGTAGGGTTGCGGGGTTTCCGGGGGTGGCGCGGCTACCGGCGGTTCCGCTGCGGAAGGGGCCGACGACGCCGGGGCTGCTGCGGCCATTTGGGCTGCGGCGGTCTCTTGGGCCGGCGCTGCCGTGGTTGCCACCGGCGTGACGCCAGGCGCTGCACTGCCCGCTGGGGAGCAGGCCGCCAGGGCGATTGCCGCGGCAGCGAGCCAAGCCAGGAGACGGGAGTGCGCGCCAGTCATGATGGGCCCATCCTACTGCCGCGGTCCCGTGGCGGCGAAGAGTTTTCCACCACCTCGGAGTCCGGCTATCCGTGTGTGCAGATACAACCGGTCTTGGAGGTGATGGTGGCGTGGAGATCGAGGTGCGGGCTAGGCCGCTACCAAGCCCGGCACTGCGTGGTCGACTCGGCGCGGCGCCAAAATACTGATGTGGCACGGCGCCTGCTGCGGATCGACCGTGAGCGGCAAATGGTGTTCTCGTGACGAGGCCTGAAGCATCGCCAAGGCGTCCTGATCCACCCAAGCATGCGAGACATCCAGGTTAACCTGCAGGTTTTGCTTCAGTGCGTTGGCCCGCTTGGCCACAACGTACAGCGCATGAACACTGTTAATGGTGATGTGGCCTTTGGCGATCACCTGGGCTACCGAGTGATCCAGATCGAGCCGGACCACCACATTGAGCTTTGCTGTCATTTCCGTAAAACCTTCCCCCGCATTGGCTGCGACGCTGCAGCTTCTTGCATGGCTGTTTCCCCAGCCACCATCAGATTAGGGAGTCAGTGTGACCTGCGCAACATCGCTCGTATTGTTACGAAGCGAGCTGTCACACGCACTGCGGCCGCCGACCCGCCAGCGCAGCCACCGGCACAGCTGTCCAATGCAGGCTGTCGGGCGCAAACGTAATGATGGTCGAGGCTTCGGAGCTGCGTGCCTGGTCGATGGCGAACAACAGCTCGTCCTCGAGATGCCGCACATGCTCAAGCCTGCTGTCCGGGGAGCCCGGCAGATCGCCGTCGTCAATCACCACATGGCCCTTGCCGTCCACGATGATCTTGAGTAGATATCCCCGGTCCGCGTGCAGGGACCCTCGTGTGGAGGTAATCTCGGTAATCTCGGTGATCCGGTCAGCCCGGATCAGGCCGTTGCCTGTGGTCCTAATCCACACCTCGCCCATAAAAGCCTCCTCGGTGATGGGCGCCCCGAAGCAGCCCCTACGGCGAACGCTACTCCTTGACGGCGCGTTTGTGACCCCTTGATTTCCGAACTCTTCACGCGGGTGAGGGTATGGCTAGCGTTCGGCTTCGATGGGCAGGGCGCGTGTTCCCAAGTTGCGGATTGTCCCCTTGAGCTGGTTGGTACCCCGAGCCTGGACACGGCACTCGACGGTGCCGCCAGAGGTGATGACCACTGACTCCAGTTTGTCGAGATGCCGGCTGAAGGCCCCGTTCGTGAAGTCATCGGCCTTGGAACTGCAACTGGAGACGTTCGTACCCGGAGTTGAGCTGGCGAAGACCACTTCAGCTGTGTGGATTTGATCGCAGCCGACTTCCGCAGCGGTAGGTCGATTCCAGCATCTGCGTATGGCGGCGTCACCATCGGTAGTGAGGAGATTCTGGAGCTGAACCGAAAAGCCGCTGGGCAGCTTCGCGGTGCACCCTTTGGAGCTTTGTTCGGCAGTGACATCAGAGCGAAGAACATCCGTGCCGGGCGCCCCGCCAGCGTAGGTGATCACCGTGTCTTGCGTGCAAGGGCCGTCCGTGGCGAT
Organism: Arthrobacter ulcerisalmonis; assembly: GCF_900609065.1. Classification (GTDB taxonomy): domain Bacteria; phylum Actinomycetota; class Actinomycetes; order Actinomycetales; family Micrococcaceae; genus Arthrobacter; species Arthrobacter ulcerisalmonis. The sequence continues at coordinate 88,946 of NZ_UXAU01000020.1, forward strand.
CAGTTCGCTGGCATGTTGGCCGCTGCACGCTACGGCCTGATCTTGGCTGTTGAAGCAGGCAACCGACGGTGCGGTTTTCGATTCTTCGGGCAAGGGCGTGTTGTCGGCGAGCGCCGCTGGCGCTTCTGCATTTTGGCTGGGACTAGTACCGGGGCCAGGGCCGGGCACCATTGCTGCGTACAGGGCGATGCAACCCACAACGAAGGCGCCGATGGTGGTGATCGCCACCAAGTTCCTGATCATGTTTCGCTCGGAAAATGGAACCCGAGGTTGGGTGTTCTCCCTGGCCATCTGGTCGGCGCCGGTCAGTCCAGGGTAATGCTGGAGAGGACCGCGGTGACGGAGTCGTTGTCGCGTGAACTCGCTGGATCAATGGCGACTTGGATCTTGAGGGCGTTGACGCCGCCTACCGGGACGGATATTTCCTGGATGGTGTTGAACGGCACCTTTTGAATTTCAATCTGCTTGCCATTGGCAATCACCCTCACTTCCACGATTTTGTCGGAGGAAGTCGAGGAGTTGGATTGACCTACCTTGAACGTCAATTTGTTGAAGTTGTTGGCAAGGCGCAATTCCAAGGTCTTGGCGTAGCTTGCGCCCGGGGTCGTCAGCTCTGAGGCGATGCCGTTGATGTTGGCACGGTCCGCCACGTCATAACGCTTTTCACTCCAGTCTCGGTCGACGTTGAAAAACTCGCTCAGGGCAAGGGGCTTGCCGGCCTTTTCGGTGGCCACCGTCGAGGCCGGTTCAGACGTTTCGCCTGTGGATGCGGTGGGCATCCGGGTCGTTTCCGAAGAGCTCGGGGTGCTGCTGGGAGTTGGGGTTGCCGTTGCCTTGGTCTGGGTGGGCTCTGGAGCATTCGTCTCTGTCGCGGCAGAAGTTGGCGCTGTAGGAGATTCTGTGGCGGCACAGGAAGTGAGGGCTACCGTGGTCATCATGAGCCCTGCCGCTGCGGCGAGACGTATCTTCATGTCTTCTCCAGTTCTGCGTTGAACTTGCAGCCCGCACTGTCAGTCTCATCGTTGAGACTTGGCTGGTGGGGGCCGCCCATTTCAGAACTGTAGCTCAGGGCTCAGGGGAATTTGCTCACGATTTGAAGTAGGTTGCGCGCACGGGGTTTTATGACTCAATTCCCTGCCGCGATTCAGCTGCGTCAATTCCTTACTTAACGAGAATCCCGGCTCGTTCACCAGCCGCCGCGGGTGGGGGTGTGGCCCTGGCGGGCATCGTCCGGCATGGCCATCTCGGCCCGCAATCCCAGGAGCCGGACCGGGCGGTCCGGTTCGAGAATGCTGGCGAGCTCCAGTGCCTTGGCCAGGACCGCCTCTCGGTCGAACGTTTCCGGAATCTTCCGCGCGTGCGTCTTGGTGAAGAACGGCGCGTACCTGACCTTGAGCTTCAGACCGATGACCGGCCGTCCTTCGGCAGCGACATCTGCCAGGACGTGCGCTGCCAAGTCCCTGACGGCGTCGTCGATTTCCGCTTTCTCCGTCAGGTCCTTCTGGAACGTCGTTTCGCGGCTGTGGCCGCGGGCCACCCACGGGGTGTCGTCCACCTCGCTGGCCCCGTCCCCGCGGCCCAGTTCCGCATACCAGAGGCCCATTTTCGGGCCGAATTCGGGCACCAGGTCCTGGGGATCAGCGGCAGCCAACTCTGCAACAGTGCTCACGCCGAGCTTGGCGAGCCGGGCTGAAACTTTTGCGCCCACTCCCCACAGCTCCCGGGTGGGCAGGCCACCCATGACCTCCAGCCAGTTCTGGCGGGTGAGCCGGAAGATGCCGGCGGGTTTGCCGAAGCCCGTGGCCACCTTGGCGCGGACCAGAGTGTCGCCGATGCCCACGCTGCAGTGCAGCTGCGTCACGTCCAACACCGCGGCCTGGATCTGCCGGGCATAGTCCTCCGGGTTGTCCGTCTGGATGCCAACGAAGGCCTCATCCCACCCCAACACCTGGACGGTGGCACCCGGCTGCGCGCGGACCGTAGCCATCACGGATTCGGACGCTGCAAGGTAGGCGTCCTGGTCAACCGGCAGGATGATGGCGTCCGGCACCTTCCGCGCCGCGATGCGCAGCGGCATCCCGGAACCGACGCCAAACGCCCTCGCCTCATAGGACGCCGTGGACACCACAGCCCGCTCGGTGGGGTCACCGCGGCCGCCCACAATGATGGGTTTGCCCGCCAACTCTGGCCGCCGCAGAACCTCGACGGCAGCAATGAACTGGTCCAGGTCAACATGCAACACCCACGGGATTGAGCTCACGCTTTCAGTGTGCCCCAAATTCAGTACCGGAGCAGCAAAATCCTGGGTCCGCTAACCGTCAAAGTGGCTGATCGGGTTCTTGGTCCCGGTAAGCCGCTCCACCACCGAAAGCGCCACGAGGTGCAGTTTCTGGTTTCGGTCGCTGGACGCCCGCCGCAGAATATTGAAAGCATCGTCCTGGCTGCACCGGTTCTGCGCCATAATCATCCCGCAGGCTAGGTCGATCACCGTCCTGTTCTCCATGGCCGACTTGAGGTCCTGGCCGCGCTGATCGGACGCCGCCAACCGGATGGCGAGGCGCAGGGCCTTACTGGCCATCTCGGCGAACCCGCTGGCCGATGCAACCACGTCGTCCTCAAAGATCCTCGGCCTGGGCGCGAAAAAGTTCAGGACAGCTCCTGACTCGTGGGCAAGGTCCATGGGGACACCAAGGGCACTCTCGATCCCAGCTGCCGCCAACGCCAGTTGGTATTCGGGCCAGCGCTGATCCTGGTGCACGTCAGACAGGATCACGGGAACCCCACTTTCGAGGGCGTCGACGCAGGGCCCATCGCCAAGGGTCTGCTCAATCCTGTCCAACGCGATGGCGGTCTCGCTGCTGCCGCTGATGGTGGCAGTCCGCCGCCGCCGGTGCAACGTGACGGCACACTCGATCTGTTCACCGGTGGCGGTACTGAGCATCACCGCCGCAAATTCGGTCAGACTCTGAAGGACTGCCTGGACGTCGGCGGTACCGGCAATCGTGTCCACCAAGCTTTGGAAATCTTCTGCCAGCTGTTCTGAGGACATACCTCACCATAAGAGCTTCGGCAGGTGTCCACAACGTGTAGCGGATTCAGGAGATGGCGTGGGCCGTCGGTCGTGACCCGAGGGCCGCTTCCAGTTCCTGCAGGGTGGGCGGGTTTGCTCCTGCCCGCCGGACGGTGATAGCGGCCGCAGCGGCGGCGCAGCGTCCGATCCTTTCCAGCACCGGCGGAGCGAAACCTTCCGTGGCCCGGGTGAGCAGGCCCAGGATCAGGGCCGACATATAGGAGTCGCCAGCGCCGATGGTGTCTGCCACCCCGGTAGCCACCGCAGGGATTCTCAGGGTCCCTTCCCGGGAGGCAAGGTGCGAGCCGTCCGCCCCCATAGTCACCACCGCCAGGCTGGCACCCAGCCCGAGAATGTGTGTGGCAGCGGACTCGATGTCCTTGCGGGGATAGAGCCACCGGGCGTCCTCATCGCTGAGCTTGACCACATCGGTTGACGGGATCAGCTCCTCAAAGATGACCCTGGCTTCTGCGTGGGTGCCGAGCAGAGCCGGACGGATGTTCGGGTCCAGGGTGACGGTGCAGTGGTGCTGGATGTCCTCGACAAGGGATTTGACGACGGCGGCCCCTGGGGCGAGGAACGCAGCGATGGACCCGGTGTGCACCAGCCGGGGACGGGCAGCCAGGGTGGCTCCAGCCAGATCCCAGTTGACGTCGAAGCTGTACACGGCAGAGCCATCTGCACCCAGGACTGCCGTTGCCGTGGAGGTCCGGGACAGGGACTGCGAGCCGGGCAGAAGCGCCACCCCAGCGCTGAGCAGATGCTCCCGGATGGCGGCACCCCGCCTGTCAGGACCGATAGCTGTCAGCAACCCGGTGGGCACCCCCAAGCGGCCCAGCCCGTACGCCACATTGGCCGGTGAACCACCGGGGTGTTCGACCGGGCCTGCAGCGGTGGTGACGATGTCAATGAGCGCCTCACCCACCACGCACACATCAGTTCTGGGCTGCAGGTCCTGCCGGTCTGTTGTCTTGGGTTCCACTGTGGTGCCTTCTCCGGATTGATGGCGAGCTGGTGCCAGGAGCGCTGGGCTCCTGGCACGGACGGGCCTACTGAGTTGCGCTGATCTCGCTGATGCGCAGATTACGGAACGTTGCCGCGCCGTCGTGCGCGTAGAGACGAATGCCGTTGTCACCCTCGAGCGGGAAAACACGGTGCGAGTGCACCACCCGGCCATCTCCCACGAACATCTCAACGCTGGTCCGGTCCACCAGGATCCGGACCGTGATCCGGCCGGTTCCGGGGTCCACCGGGGTCTGGGATTCCCCGCCGGTGGGGTTGATGGTGGGGCGTCTGTTCAGGTAGGCAAAGGGGCCGGGTAGATACACCCCGGCAGCAACGTGCCGGCCACCGCCGGGGGCGCGGCATACTTCGAAGCCGATATTCGCCGTCGGCGACGCGGGATCCCAGGTAACTTCGCAGGTCAGGTCGTAGGCCGGAAGCCGGACGTCGAGGTCGTGGGTGCCGGCAACAGCCACATCCCCCAGCTTGTAGGTCCGCTTGACGTGGTTGGCGAGGGCCGCCGTGGGGGCTGAGGCGAGGTAGTAGCCAGTGGTTCCCTTTTTCAGCCGCAGGTCACGCACGATCATGTCGTCGCCGTTGTACCCGTCGGTTGCGAGGGTAGGCGTGTTGTGCGGGTAGTCCCAAAAGTTAGCCCACCCGATGGCCCGGCGAAGGCTGGGGTCCTCGGCCCCTGTCCGGTCGTGGTGTGGGTACGTCACCGCCCCATAGAAGTCGAAACCGTAATCAAGCCATTCAGGCTCGGGCCGGTCGGTAGTGAAGGCGCTGCCATCGAAGGAACCGGTCCAGTACGCGTAGGTGGCGGGCAGGCCGCGGCCCTTGCCGTTGGCGCTGGTGCCCAAGACCCAGTGGGAGGTGCCGTCGTCGGCGGTCATTCGGAACAGGTCGGGGCATTCGAGTACCCCCAGGTCGGTGCGGATGAACTCGCCCACCCGCTGCCAGGAACGCAGGTTCGCAGACGTGTAGAAGCCGAGCTTCTGGCCTTCAGCGTTGATCATCAGCCACCGTTGCCGGTCCCCATCCCAGATCACTTTGGGATCCCGGAAATCTGCCACCCCAGGGTTCGGCAAGGCAGGATCGGTGCTGCCAGGCTTGAAGGAGCGTCCGCGATCGGTGGAATACCAGAGGTACTGCCCCTGGCGGCCATCGGGCGCCTGTGTCACCAGGGCTATCACTGCGCCGGCACCGTAGCCGGCCGTGTTCCGCTCATCGACCACCGCGGAACCCGACCAGCAGTCCCCGTTCTTGTTGCTGAACTTGGGGATCGCCACGCCACGGTCGCGGAAGCTGACGTGATCGGTGGTGGTGACCCGCCGCCAGGACGTGCCGCCGCCTCCGTTTACGTAGTCGGCGTTGTAGAGGTAGTAGTAGTGGTACTCGCCGTCAATGTAGACGGGACGCTGGGGATCGTTTTTCCAATTGTCGGGCACGCTGACGTGATAGTAGGGGCGCATCCGGGTCCGTCCTTTCGGGAGTGGGTCTTTGCCGGGGCCAGCTGGTGCGGCCAGCGCAGGCCCAGCGCCGGCAACAGCGAGCGGTGCAACGAGCGCGGCGGAGCCGGCGCTGGTCAGGAGGGTGCGGCGCGTGACTGAGGGTGATTCCTTCATTGGTTCCCTTTGATCGGGGCAGCGTGGTGGCTGCGAAGTGGGGCTGCTGTGTCAGGGGTGGAGCTGCCGGCTGTCGGTGAAGATGTCGGCCATGGTCCAGGCGTCCAGCGACTGCAGCTGAACCGTCCCTGCGGCGGCTGCCAGGCTGACCTCTTTGCCGTGCAGGGTGGGGTAGACACGGGCCGTGAGGGGTTTGCCGTTGGCGAATATTTCGAGTGCTGACCGATCAACCAGCACGCGAAGGTGCACCTTGCCCGCCGGCATGGGGATGGGGCCGGACTTTTCTTCCACGTCCACGGTGGGGTCCAGGCTGCTCCTGGTGCGGTCCAGCCGCAGGGTGCCATGGGAATCAGGGCCGGCCTCGCGATTGACCTCGATCACTGTGGTTTCGCTGGAATCCGTGGTGGCAAGTACCTCGAGGCGCAGGGAAGCACCCGGAGCCAGTTGGAAATGGAGTTCGAGGTCCAGCTGATTTCCCGAGACAGCGGATACTGCGGGCGCAGCGTCTGCTACCAGCTCCATCCCGCCCACGTGCACGTGGTTACTGCGAAGATTCGCCAGCTCCGGTACGGGGGCGAACGTCAGGCTGCCGTCAGCGGCGAGGGACGTAACGCGGGGCAGGCTCATCACCCCGGACCAGCCAGCTTCCACCATTGCGGCGTCGCTGCGGCCTTCCTGCAGCCAGCCGAACATGATCCGGCGGCCGGATTCGTCCAGGAAGGACTGTGGTGCGTAGAAGAATCGCCCGCCATAGTCCAGCCGATGCAGGTCCCCGGGGACGTAGGAGTTCCCGGCGTAGCGCCCGGTCCAGTACAGCGGGTGCCGAGTATCGCCGTCGTCCCAGGCCGAGAAAACCAGCACATCCGGCGAGTTGTCCGTGGACGCAGATCCGAGCGATCCCTGTCCCGCCCGGAACAGGTCGACACATTCCCACATGGTGCCGGTCCAGTCGGTGTCCGCGGGGTCTCCCTGGGCGGCGTCGCCGATGAACAGCGGCCCAATGTAGTCCCAGGACCGCAGATCAGCGGACTCGTACAGGAACGCCGTGCCGCCGCGGCTGCGGATCCCCGATCCCACCAACTGCCGCCAAGTGGCCCCTTCCCGCCAGACGCAGTGGTCCCGGTACGCGGTAATCTCGACGCCGGCCGGTGGGGCTGCGATGACCGGATTCGCTGGATCTTTGGACCAGGTCCTGAGATCGGGGGTGCCCACCGCAAGGCAGGGCAGTTCCTGGCCGTCCACCCGGCCCGAATACACCAGGGTGGGGATGCCGTTGTCGTTGACCAGTACCCCTGACCAGCAGCCGTCGGCATCTGGCCCCGCTGAAGGGCTCAGGGCCACTGGCTGGTCAGTCCAGGTCACCAGATCAGTGCTGGTGGCGTGGCCCCACTGAATATCGTGGTGGAACGCGCCCTCGGGGTTGTACTGGTAGAAGAGGTGGTACGTGCCGTTCCATTGGCTGACGCCGTTGGGGTCGTTGAGCCAGCCGGCGGGGGAGACGAAGTGGAAACGGGGCCGGAGGGGGTCAGCCTCGGCGCGGGCCAGCAACTGGTCCTGGGGAACGGTGGCGAGGGGATGGATGATTTCGGTCATGCGGAGGTCAACTTGTCTTTCGGTTCGGTTGCCAGGGCGTGCCCGCCGCTTCCGGCCAGCGGCCGATACAAGTGGCAGCGCACCCAGTGGCGGTTTTCTGGATCCCCCACTTGGTGCCGGACGGGTTCCGCTGCGGAGCAGGCCTGGTCCGGATCGCCGTCGAACGCGCAGTGCGTCGAGGACATGACGGCCTCCCGCAACCTGGCGCGCTGCAGTGGATCGTAGGATCCCGCCCGGGCCGGATCAGGCACGGCAGAGACCAGCAGCTGGGTGTAGGGGTGCGCTGGATTGGCCAGTAAGTCCAAGGACTCCCCTTCCTCCACGAGCTCACCCGCAAACATCACGGCGGTCCGGTCGGCCAGGTAGCGGGCGGAGGCGAGGTCGTGGGTGATGTAGAGCATGGAGATGCCTTGTTCGTCCCGGAGCTTGCGCATGAGGTTCAAGACGCCGATGCGGACCGAGACATCGAGCATGGACGTCGGTTCATCGGCCAGGATGACCTGCGGCTCCACAGCGAGGGCGCGGGCAATGGCAACGCGCTGCCGCTGGCCGCCGGAAAGTTCATGCGGGTAGGAGTTCAGCATGTCTTCCTGCAGTCCCACGGTGGTCATCAGCTCAGCCAAGCGTTGTTGGGTGTCCTCCTCGGACCCCGTGCCCTTGTGGTGGATCGCCAGGGCACGGCGCAGGAAGTGCTCGATCCTGTGGGCCGGGTTCAGGGAGCCGAACGGGTCCTGGAAAACCATCTGCAGTTGGGCGCGGTAGGACCGGGACGCCTGGAACCGGTCGCGGTGGAGGACGTCGACGCCGTCAAGCAGGATGGCGCCTGAGCTCGGCTTTTCGAGCCGGGCCACGCAGCGGGCCAAGGTGCTTTTGCCGGACCCTGATTCCCCGACGAGGGCGACGATTTCGCCGCGGCCGATGGTCAGGTCCACCTGGTGCAGTGCCCGAACGGACTGCCGGGAGAACAGCCCGCCGATGGGGAAAGATTTGCCGAGGCCACGAATTTCCAGGGCAGGGACCTCGACGGCTGGTGGGCTCACGGGTGACGTGGGAAGGGTGGTGCTCATGGTGTGGCTCCTTCCAGGGATGCTGCGGGAATGGGGGAGTCGACGGCGGCCGTGGGGGCGACGAAATGGCCGGGCGCCACCTCGGTGAGGTCCGGGATGTTCCGGAACTTCACGCCGTCGGGCAATCCTGTCAGCGGGACCCGCGGACCGGTGAGGGGCGGAAACGCACCCATCAGGGCCTGGGTGTACGGGTGGCGGGGGTGGGCGTAGACGTCCTGCGCTTTGGCGGTTTCCACAATCCGCCCGCCGTACATGACGCCCATCCGGTGGGACAGTTCCACCATGAGGGACATGTCGTGCGTGATGAACAGGACGGAGAAGCCCAGCTCGCGTTGCAAGTCCTTGATCTGGGCCATAATCTCCTGCTGCACCACCACGTCCAGCGCTGTGGTGGGCTCATCCAGGATCAACAGCGAAGGTTTCAGGGCCACGGCCATGGCAATCACCGCACGTTGCCGCATGCCGCCGGATAGTTGGTGCGGGTAGGACTTGAGCCGGCCGGAATCGATCCTGACCAGCTCCAACAGTTCACCGGCACGCTTGAAGGACTCCCTGCGGGAGTACCCGGCATGCGTGGTGAAGATGTCCACGATCTGTTCGCCAATGGTCATCACCGGGTTCAGCGAGTTCATGGCCGACTGGAACACCATGGCCACGTCCTGCCAGCGGAACCGGCGGAGCTCCTCGGGACTCATGGCCAGCACGTCCCGGCCGCCGAAGGAGATGCTGCCGCCGGCGATTTCCGCGGGATCCTTGAGCAGGCGCATGATCGAGTTGGCGATGGTCGACTTCCCGCAGCCTGACTCTCCAGCCAGGCCGAACACCTCGCCGGTGCCAATGCTGAAGGAGACGCGGTCCACGGCGGTGGTGGAGCGGGTGTCACCGATGTACTTCACGGTGAGGTCCTTGACCTCAAGGACCGGCTGGTGTGAGCCGAAGGAGACTTGGGAGACGGTCATTTGGCGGCGCTCCGTTCAGTTGTCTTGGGGGCTTTGATTTTCCGCAGGCGGGGGTTGGTGACTTCGTCCACGGCGTAGTTGATCAGGGCCAGGGCGAACGCAACCAGGGCAATGCAGACACCGGAGGGCACGAAGACCCACCAGCTGCCCGTGAGTAGCGCTCCTTCGTTGCCTGCCCAGAAGAGGTTGTTGCCCCACGAGACGGTACTGACGTCCCCGAGGCCCAGGAACTCGAGTCCGGCCTGGGCGCCAATGCCGTAGATGACGCAGCCGAGCAGGGTGCCCATCACGATCGAGGCCATGTTGGGGAGGATTTCGCGGAACATGATCCGGCCGGCGCGCTCGCCGGTAACCACGGCCGCAGCCACAAAGTCCTTTGATCGGATGGACAGGGCCTGGGAGCGCAGCACCCGGGCCGAACCAGCCCAGCCAGTGACCACCAGGACCAGGATGACGGTTCCCAGGCCCGTAGGCAGGAACGCCGCCAAGATGACCAGCAGCGGCAAGCCCGGCAGGAGCAGGAAGACGTTGGTCAGCAAGGACAGCGATTCGTCGATGAACTTGCCGAAATAGGCTGACGCGAGGCCCACCAGGATGCCGATGAAGGTGGAGGCCAGGCCCACTGTCAGCCCCACGAACAGGGAACTCCGGGATCCGTGGACGGTCAGGGCCAGGACGTCTTGGCCTTTGGCCGTGGTGCCGAGCCAGTGTTCCGGCGATGGCTCCTGGGATGCCAAGGCAGTGATCCGTGACGGATCTCCCGGAAACAGGAAGGGCGCCAGCAATGCCACGGCGATGAAGGCGACCATCAGGGTCATGCCCACAAGGGCCTTCTTGTTGGTGATGAGGCCGTGGATGAAGCTGCGTTTTGGCTTCTGCCGGACCGGGCGCGGACGGTGGGCAACGGGTGCCTGGTCCGTGGCCGATTCCGGGGTGGTGTTCTCGATGAAAGTTGTCATGGTGGGCCCTTAGTTGCTGCGCACGCGCGGGTCGAGGCGGACGTAGAGAATGTCCACCAGGAAGTTGGCCAACAGGACAGCGGCCGTGATGGTCAGGAACAGGCCCTGCATCAGGGGGTAGTCCAGGCCCTGGACGGCGTTGAGGAGTTGGTAGCCAACGCCGGGGTAGGCAAACACCACTTCGGTGAGCAGCGCACCGCCCACCACGAAGCCCAGGCCCATGCCGAAGCTGGTGACGGAGGGCAGCATGGCGTTCCTGGCTGCGTAGCGGAGCATGATGCGGCCCGGGCGGAGTCCCTTGGCCTCGGCCATGGTGATGTAGTCCTCGGAGTTGGTGGCGATCATGGTGTTCCGCATGCCCAGCATCCAACCGCCAATGGAGACGAGCACGATCGTCAAGGCCGGCAGCACCAGGTGGGCGCCTACATCGCCAATGAACTCCCAGGTGAACGCGGGTTCAAGGCCGTCCGTGAAAGCGTGCCGGATCGGGAACCAGCCCAGGACCACGCCGAAGAGGTAGAGCGCGCCCATGGCCAGCCAGAAGTAGGGAAACGAGCCAATGAAGACCAGCAGCGGGGGAAGCGCCGAGTCAATGGCCCCGCCGCGCCGCCAGGCCGCGAGGATGCCCAACAGGTTACCCACGACGGCGGCAATCACCAGGGCGGTTCCGCCGAGCAGGAGCGTCCAGCCGATCTGGGCGGAAATGACTTCCGTGACCGGGGTGGGGAATCGGGAGATGGAGACACCCATCTGACCGGTGAGCATGCTGTGCAGGTAGCCGAAGTACTGCTCCCAGATGGGACGGTCGTCCACGCCCAGGAGTTTGCGGAGAGCTTCGATTTGTTCGGGCTGCATCCTGTCCTGGGTGCGGGCAAACATGCGGGAGACGGGGTCGCCGGGCATAAAGCGCGGGAGCAGGAAATTCAGGGTGATGGATGCCCAGAAGGCAATCAGGTAGAAACCCAGGCGGCGCAGGATGAAGCGCACGGTTTCCCTCCATTCGGGAATTGCGGAAAGTGTGGGGCTGCACGCCCGGCGGCAACAACGGCGGACCGGGCGTGCAGAGTGTGGTGGAGGTCCGCTACTTGCGGGGTTCGAGCGTGGTCAGGACCAGGACGGTGGTGGGTGCACGGACCGAGAGGGTCGCGTAGGGGTTGTCCTGGGTGGGCCAGCCGGTGAAACGGGTGTCGTTGAAGGCACCCCACTCCGGGCCGGAGAACAGCGGCACCAACGGGGCGGCGTCGTTGTACTCTTCCTGGAGCTTGTTGGCGATATCCTTCTGCTTTGACTGGTCAGTTTCGGCCGCGAACTGGGCCAGCAGGCCATCAGCCTTGGGATCGCCGAAGCGGTGGTAGTTATCGAACGTCGAGGTCCCTACCGGTTTGACGGTTGCCGAGCCCATGGTGGCGTTGAAGTATTTGTAAGGGCTGGGATCGTTGGCGGACCAGACGATGCCTGAATCAAAGTCGCCCTTTTCGTAGCCCGCCACGACGGCGGCCCAGTCCGGTGAGTCCACCTTGGCAGTGACGCCAACTTCGGCGAGGTTCTGCGAGATCACGTTGGCCACGGACAGCCAGTCAGACGAGGTAGCTCCCACGGAGATCTTGAACTCGAAAGGCTTTCCGTCCTTCAGCGTGCGCTTCCCATCAGCTCCCTTGGCGTAGCCGGCCTTGTCCAGGAGATCGTTGGCCTTCTGCACGTCAAACTTAGTCCACGTGCAGTTGTCCTTGACCTGGGTGTTTTTCCAGGTCTCATAGTTGCCGGAGAGCCCGGTGCAGTCAGCTGGCTGGGCGTAGCCGCTCATGCCGATCTTGGTGACCTGATCGCGGTCAACCGCCATGCTCAAGGCCTTGCGGACATCCACGTCATTGAACGGTGCCTTGGTGGTGTTGAGCTGCCAGTTGATCATGGCGCCCGTGGGCGGGAACCAGTACTGGCGGTGGTCCTTGTCCTTGGAAATGAACGTTTTTTCGATGTTGGGGATGTACTGCGGCGCCCAGTCCACATCGCCGTTCGCTGCGGCGAGGTTAGCGCCGTCGTTTCCGGCGAAGGCCAGCATTTTGACGCCAGCGATTTTCTGCTTATCCGGCTGCCAGTAATTCGGGTTCTTCGTCAGAACGAAGGACTGAGCCTGGAAGCTGTCCACCTCGGTGTACGGTCCGGTGCCCACAGGCTTGGCGTTCGCGTCCTTTTCCGGGTCCGCAAGGGTGGACCAGACATGTTTGGGCAGGATGGAGAGCTGCCCGACGTCGTAAAGGGCCGGGGACCAGGGCTTGTTGAAGCTGAAGGTGACCTTGTTGCCGTCCGCGGTGACGGTGTCCAGGTATTCGAAACCGCCCTTGAGTTTCTTCTGGAGTTCGAACGTGTAAGCAACGTCCTCGGGCACCAGGGGCTGGCCGTCGGACCATTTCACGCCGTCGCGCAGGGTGAACGTGATGGATTTGCCGTCGTCGGCGGCCTTCCACTCGGTGGCGAGCCACGGCACCGTATCGCCCTTGGCAGGGTTGAAGATCAGCAGCGATTCGTAGATGGACTGCTGGACCATGGGGTTGACCGTCGGTGCGAACGGGTTGAAGTTCTGGACGAACGTGCCCATGTCTTCGCGGGGGATGGTGAGGAATGCGCTCGCGGCGGCGTCGCTGCCGCTGGTCTTGTTGACGTTGGCTGCGCAGCCGGTCAGCAAGAGTGCGCTTACTGCCAGGCCGGTGGCCGTGATCCGGGCAGCCCTGAGCAATCGGGGTTGTGTCATGATGGTTATCTCTTTCCTGTCTTCATCTGCAAGGTGAAGGGGTGGGTAAGGGGTTGCTCTTCGGCGAATGATTTCGCGGTCAGACCGAAGAGCGTTCTAGCAGCGGACAGTCGACCAATTGCTGGTCGGCAAGGATCGGCTGTCCTGCTGTCAGAGCGTTGAGTGTCTGGACGCCCAGGGCACCCATTTTTTGGAACGGCAACGCAACGGTGGTCAGTTTGGGCCTGAGGTAGGCCGCAATCAGTTCCTGGTTGTCGAAGCCGATCACAGCTATGTCGTCGGGGATTCTCAGTCCCCGTTCCTTGATGGCGTCGTAAGCGCCCGTCGCCATGCGGTCGTTGAGGCAGAACAGCGCCGTGGGCGGGTCCGGGTGGTCAAGGATCTGGCAGGCTGCCTCATAGCCGCCGTCCGCCGTCGCATATCCGGCTACCACCAGGTCGGGGTCCAGCTCCAGTCCGGCGCTGGTGAGCGCGTCACGCGCACCCTCCAAACGCCCCACAGCAGCCGGAATGTCCGGATCCAGGTTGATCACTCCGATGCGGCGGTGGCCGCTGCGGAGCAGGCGTTCGACGGCGACCCGTCCACCTGCGCGCTCGTCCGGGACGATCGAGGGTAGTTTCCCGTCCGCGTCGAAGCAGTTGATCAGGACGGTGGGAACCTCCTGCGCGCTCGCCGGTACATGGACACCGCGGTGGAACGTCGCCGCGTACAGCAGTCCTTCCACCCGCTGTTCGAGTAGCTTTTCGGTTGCGGCGTCCTCAAGGCCTTGGTTGGGTCCTACGGCATCGGCCTGGTCGGAAGGGGCGATGAGCAGGAACCTGCGGTCCAACCAGGCCTGGTCCTGGGCGCCTTTGATGACGTCGACGGCGAATGGTGCCGTGACGATCTCGGTGACAATCCCGTACCAGTCACTGCGCCGGGAGGCCAAGGCGCGGGCGCCGGCGTTGGGTCGGTAGCCCAACACCTGGACGGCCTCGATGATACGGGCCCGGGTTTCCTCGGAGATGCTGGTGTTTTCGCGGTTACTCAGCACAAACGAGACAGCGGTCCGGGAGACGCCAGCATGCTTGGCGACATCGCTCATGGTGACGCCCCGCTGCCGCACTGCTGCGGCGGATGGGGACGCTGTGCTCTTCGCCATTAAACGCTCCGGTCTTCTTTGACGCTGGCGGGTGCCAGGTGGTGATCATCTGTAGATCCTGATCCGCTACTAGTAACGCGCGTAACCAAGAATCTGTGACTTAGGTTACGCGCGTTAGTTGAGGCCTGTCAAGAGGTCATTGAGAACCGGGGACACCCGAAGTCGGGACGCCGCTGCGTGCGCGGGTGTAGCCTCAAATAAGGACAGTATGCTTACTAATTAAGTGGAACTGATGGCGCAGCGCCTGGGCGACGACATGGGCCGCATCGGTAGTTCAGTTCGCGCCCGTGGCAGGCTTCCACGTCCAGCCCAGAAAACCGCAACGGAAGGCACCCATAACGATGACCCCATCACCCCGGCGCGCAGTGCTGTTCGACGTCGATGGAACCCTGGTCGATTCCAGTTACCTCCACGCCCTGGCCTGGTGGCAGGCTTTCCGCCGGGAAGGCCACGACATTCCCATGTCCGCCCTGCATCGCTGCGTGGGGATGGGCGGCGACAAGCTTGTCCAGCATTTCCTGCCGGAGTGCGACGACGCAACGCAGGAGTCGTTGTTGACCACCCATGGTGCCGTCTTCTCCACCTTCTGGCCATCGTTGCGAGCCTTCGACGGTGCCCGGGACCTTCTGGCTGCCTGCTCCCAGGCGGGGCTGGCTGTGGGGCTGGCCTCATCCGCGCAGCAGCGTGACCTCGACGCATCCATGGAAGTACTGGCAGCGCGTGACGTCATTGATGCGTGGACCAGCTCCGGCGACGCCGAGGCGAGCAAGCCAGATCCGGACATCCTGGTGGCCTGCCTGGAAAAGTTGAAGATCGATGCGGCAGACGCCGTGTTCGTGGGTGACGCTGTGTGGGACGTGCAGGCTGCTGCGGCGCTCGGGATCCAGGCGATCGCCCTGACCTGCGGCGGAATTAGTGCAGGCGAATTGCGTGACGCCGGTGCTGCAGAAATCTACGACAGTCCCCGGCAGCTCCTGGATCACCTTTCGGACAGCATCATCGGCGCCCTGCTCACCAGCGAGCCGCGCCTGCCTGCCTGACGTCATGCCGGGTTGGCCATCTCCGCAGCCATAGGATGAACACGATGACAGTTCCCGGAGACCCACCCCCGTTCAGCCTACGCAGCATCGCCGTTGCCGCCTTCGGTCCGACGCTTTTGTACGGTGCCGGGACGGGAGCCATTCTGCCGGTGGTGGCCCTGACTGCTCGGGATCTGGGTGCCTCCGTTGCCCTTGCAGCATTGATCGTCACCCTGATGGGGCTGGGCGCGTGGTTCTTCAATCTGCCCGCGTCACTGGTGACCCTCAAATACGGCGAGCGCTGGTCGATTGTGGGCGCCGCCGCTGCCGGGGCTGTGGCGCTGGCCGTGGCCGCCCTCAGCACCGTGCTTCCCGGTGGTTTGTGGCTGTTGGCTGCCGCGATGCTCGTCGTCGGGATGTCCGGCAGTGTCTTTGGCCTGGCGCGGCAGAAGTACCTCACGGAGGCCGTCCCCGTGCAGCATCGCGCCACGGCCCTGTCCACCCTGGGCGGCGTGAACCGGATTGGCATCTTTATTGGCCCGTTTGCTGGCGCGCTGGCCATGCAGTTTGGCGGGATCTCTGCCGCCTACTGGGTGGGCGTGGGCGCCCTGGTTGCCGCGGCCTTCCTGTCGCTCACCATTCCTGACTTGGCCTATACGCCAGGTACCCAGGGGCCCGACGGCGGACCGGAACCTACGCTGCGCAGTGTTGCGGTGTCGCACGCCCGGGTTTTTCTCTCCCTCGGCGTGGGGATTCTTTTGCTCAGCGCGTTGCGATCGTCCCGCCAGGTGGTCATCCCGCTCTGGGCCGACCACTTGGGGATGGACGCCACCCAGGCGTCCCTGATCTATGGGCTCTCCGGCGCCATCGACATGTTGGTCTTCTACCCGGCCGGCAAACTCATGGACCGCAAAGGCCGGCAGTGGGTGGCCATCCCGTCCACGCTGCTCATGGGCCTGGCACTGCTGCTGATTCCACTCACGGGGTCCTTTGTTGGCCTGTTGCTGGCGGCGCTCCTGATCGGCTTCGGCAATGGCATCAGCTCCGGCCTGGTGATGACCTTGGGCGCGGACTTCTCCCCGGATCGCGGCCGCGGCCAGTTCCTTGGCCTGTGGAGGTTCATGGCGGACGCCGGATCCACCGGCGGACCTGTGCTCCTCTCCGGGGTGACAGCGATCGCTACCCTGGGCGCGGGGATCTCAGCCACCGGGATCCTGGGGTTCGCCGCGGCGGCCGTGTTCGCCGTCGTCATTCCCCGGCTCCGGCACCGGCGCAACTACTAGCCATGGGCGAACCGCGAATGTTCCTGCAGAAGGCCACATGGTGGCTTGCCGATTACGCCTACGCGGCCGGCTGGCAGCTGCGGGGGATCGCGTCGCGGGTGAGCCCGGAGTCGTTTCACCAGGGGCACCTGCGGCCGGTGGTGATCATTCCAGGCGTGTACGAGAACTGGCAGTTCATGCTCCCGCTGATCCAGGCAATTCACGACGCAGGCCATCCCGTCCACGTGGTCACCGTCCTTCAGCGCAACAAGCTCCGGGTGCCCGCGGCGGCACAGCTCGTAGCGCGGCACCTCGAGGAGGCGGGCCTGCGGGACGTGATGCTGGTGGCCCACAGCAAGGGCGGCCTGATCGGCAAGTTCGCCATGCTTCGGCTGGATCCCGAGCAGCGAATCCGCGGGATGGTGGCCATCTGCACCCCGTTCTCCGGCTCCCGCTACGCCAGGTTCATGCTGCTGCCAAGCCTTCGGATCTTCTCGCCCCGCAACGCGCTGACCCTCCGGATGACGCGGGAACAGGCCATCAACAGCCGGATCACGTCCCTTTACGGCGTGTTCGATCCGCATATTCCGGAGGGTAGCGTGCTGCCGGGCGCCACGAACATCGAACTCGCCGCCGCTGGGCATTTCCGGATCCTGGGGGACCGGGAGACGGCGCGCCTGGTGGTTGCACAGCTGGCGGCTGGATCCGCCGGCGAGCTGCCGCGGGCCCTGCCCTGAACCAATCCGAATGACCGCTGCTGAACCATCAGCAAGCTTCTGACATGCGGTTTCTCACCTGATGGAAGCTTGAGAGAACCTTGAGTTAACCCTGACGCAAACCCCTACTTGGTCCTGATCTTCGCTGTGCAAAGTAGTTCTCAGCAGCAAACCACACACCAAGAACTTATAAAGGGGACACCATGAAGAACAGCACCATGATCAAGGGAACCGCAGCCATCGCCGTAGGCGCAGCACTGTTGCTGGGCGGCGGCGGAACGCTGGCAGCCTGGAACGCAGAAGCCACCGCAGCTCCGGGCACCATCGTCTCCGGCGACCTGAACGTCGTCAAGACCGCCGCAGGCGTCTGGAAAGACCGCGCCGGCACCACCATCGCCGACATCAGCGCCTACCGCGTTGTCCCGGGCGACAAGCTCACCTTCACCCAGGACGTGGACGTGACCCTGACCGGCGACAAGATGGCCGCCAGCATCGTCGCTGAAGGCGTCGGCGCCGTCAACGGCTTCACCCCCGCCAACGTTGCAGTTTCCGCCCCGGCACTGACCATCGGCGGCGTGGCCGTCACCAACAACCTGGGCCCCAACTCCGCCGTCCAGAAGGTCACCGCCACCATCTCCTTCGAATTCCTCTCCAGCACGGCCAACCGCGCCGACGTCACCAAGAGCTACAACTTCGGCAACGTGAAGTTCACCCTGCAGCAGGTAGTGGCTGGCAAGGCTGGCCTGCTCTAACACAGGCGCACCCTGCTTCACCTGACTTACCCCCGGTGGGCGGCTTCGACCGCCCACCGGCAGGACAATGAACTTTCACCAGGAGGAACCATGCGCGTCAAGCGCACACTGCAGGCGGCAGCACTCATCGCCGCAGCAGTCATCCTGGGCCTGGTCACCGTCCAAGGAACCTACGCACTCTGGAGCGCCAACGCCGTCACGGCCCCCGGAACCATCAGCTCCGCATCGTTCGACGTCGCCATGACCGCCGCAACCTCAGGCCAAAGCACCAACATGACGTTGGCATCCGGCCAGTCGGCAGCCCTCGCATTGGGCCCGACGGCGGCACTCCAGCCCGGCGACACCGTCCAGGCCGGCGTGGTGGTCACCAACAACACCAACGCCGGCGGCACCTTCAACACCGCCACCACCGCAGGACCCGCCACCGTGGCCAACGCAGCCGGTGGCACACTGGCGCAGTACCTCAGCGTCACGGCCAAGATCGCGGCCTCCACAGCAGAATGCGCCACCAGCACCGGCTACACCGCAATCGGTACCGCCGGCCTCACCTCCCCAGCAACGCCCAAAGCCGGATCCACCGTCTTCTGCTTCCAGGTAGCACTCAGCACCTCAGCACCCTCCACCGTGAAAGGACAAGCCGTGAACATCACGCTTCCTATGACCGCCCGTCAGTTGTGCGGGGTGCCCGGTGGCTGCTGAACTGCTTGAGGCTCCGGTCTCTTCTCCTGATCCCTCTTTGGTCCCCGCCGTTTCCGCTGGTGCGCCTGACACCGCTGGTGCGAAGCGCTCCGGCAAGCACGCTGCCGGCGAGAAAAAGAGCGGCGGCATCCTGGCCGCCGTCGGACGCAGCCTGAGCATGGCCGCCATGCTGGTGGCGCTGTTCGCCGCCGCCGTTCTGATCGTGCTGCCGTTCGCCACCGGATCGCACACCTACACGGTGCTGACCAACTCGATGGCACCCAAGTTCCCGCCCGGCACGTTCATGGTCATGAAGCCGGCCGCGTTCGACACCCTGCAGTACGGCGACGTCATCACCTTCCAGCTCTACTCGGGACGCCCCGACGTTGAAACGCACCGCATCGTGGGCTTCGGCGCCACCCAAGACGGCGAAAAGACCATCATCACCCGCGGCGACAACAACGGCGCCAACGATCCCGAGCCCGTCCGCGCCATGCAGGTCAAGGGCAAACTGTTCTACGCCGTTCCCTACGTGGGTTTCGCCGCCAACGCCCTGGGCAACGCAGACCGCGACACCTGGACCACCTTGGCCGCCGCCGGCCTCATCGGCTACGGCGCCATCATGGTGTTCACCTCCGTCCGCAAGAACCGCAAGACGCGCACTGAATCTGAGGCTACTGACACTGGCGCCGCTGCCAACTCTGTTGAGGTGCGGTAATGCCGAAGTTGCGGAAGCTGCCCGGCGCGGCCCTGGCCGTGGGCGCCTTCATCCTGACAGTCCTGCTGGGCATCGGCGGCGCACCGGCGTCGGCCTTGTGGCAGCAGAGCGCAGCGGCCACCATGACGGTCACGGCCTCCACCACCTGGCCCGGTCCCGCGTTCGATACCGGCTGTTCCAACGTCTGGTTCAACCGCTACATCGTGCTGAGCTACTCGCTGCCCAGCACGCCGAAGACGCTCACCTACGCAGCCAGCCGACCGGACGGTACCTTCTCCGCACCGGACACCGCCAGCGCAGTGAAAAACGGCAACGAATGGGTCTCTGTGGACAATGACATCTTTGCCAAGAGCGCAGGCATGAACACCGTGGTCATCCGCATGACGGCAACGTTCGCGAACGGTTCAGTCTCCACGTCGGATGTCTCGGTGGTGCTCGAGTCAGCCGGTGGCTCCCGATGGATCTACTGCGCCTGACCACCAACCCTCCCGGAGCTTTTACGGGTGTTTGGCTGACGCTCCCGGAGCTTTTGCGGGTGTTTGGCTGACGCTCCCGGAGATTTTGAAGCCGGGGGAGTCGACGACGGCGCCGCCAACGAAAGGCGAGAAGCGGCGTTGGGTGGGTGCCGCCGTCGTGCGTTCAACGCAGCATGATCCGCGGAACGGGCCTTAAACATGGAAGTCCCGACACCGCTGTATGGGGGGCAAGAGCGGCGCCGGGACGACATGGGGGCTGCTGTTATACAGCCGGTGCCGGGCCGATGGGGGGATCGACCTGGCATGGTCAACTATGGTGCTCGCGGCTCAAGAAAATGGGCTGGAATTCATCAAGGTTTCGTCAGTTTTGGTGGGGAAGTCCTCGAGTTCGTCCCGGGCCCCGCGTCAGGGAGTTGTTGCGGACCGGCGTCGGACGGCGTAGGCAAAGAGAGCGGTGACGGCCACGGTGGCTAGATAGCCGGCGATGACGATCAGCGCGATTCCAGCCCAGAAATAGTTGGTGACGCTGACTTGCTGCCAAGGGCTTGGTGCTATACGGGCGAGTGAATAGACCGCCACGAGAGCCCACGCCAGACCAATCAGTACCGGGAGCGTGATCCAGATGCGCGCCGAGCCGAGGTGCCCGCCGAACCCGTCCCACGAATTCCACGAACCGCGCCGGACCACAAGCCACCCTGCGGGGATCATGAAGGCGCCCACCAACAGAAATGCGGCAATGACGTCGGCCGGACGATGCCATTGGTTGATGACGGTGGACGCGCCGGATGCGATGGCAAAGGTGCCGCCAACGAACCCGGCGAAGGGCCGCCACTTGGGCGATGACATCAGGAACAACGCGGCCGCCGCGGACGCAGCAAGGGTTGTGTGGCCGGACGGGAGCGAGTTCAGTTCCAGGGTGACCACACCGCGGTCTGGCCGAATCGGTAAGAATTCCTTGAGGACCTGGGTGGCTGCGTTGGCACCGATACAGGCAGCGACAGCGATTCCCGCCTCGGCCCACCGCCGTCGAATCACCGTCACGAAGAGGGCCACGATGGCCGAACCCACCAAGGATATTGCTGGCAGGGAATCGAGCAGCTGGGTGCTGGCTTGGCCAGCCTGTGCGCTGATGGCGGCGGCCTCCACGAGCGCGGACTCGTCAATGTACTGGCCGGTGGTGGTCTGGACGAAGAAATAGTAGGTCCCGATCAGTCCCGCGACGCAGGCCAGGGTTGCGAGCACGAAGAGCAAGCCCGAGCCCGGAGCGGGGCGGGCTGAGGTCTTGGATCGTGCTGAGTGCGAAACGGCCATTAGTTAAGGGTGGCACAGAAAACTGGGAGTGGGCTCGTTGGCTGACCGCTGGGGGACCGGCGCCCGCGGACCGCCGCAGGTACAGTGAAGCCATGCCTGCCGCCGAGCCCCTGACGCCAACCGGCCTGCCGGACCAGACCCAGCACCTTCCTTCCTTCGAGGAGATTCTGGGCAGCGTCCATGTGGTCAGCCTGCCCATGCGGGTCCGTTTTCGCGGAATCATGGAACGCGAAACGTTGCTGCTGCGCGGCCCAGCCGGGTGGGGCGAGTTTTGCCCCTTCCCCGAATACGGCGACGCCGAGTCGTCCCGTTGGTTGGACGCCGCGATCGAGGCGGCCTGGGTGGGCTTCCCAGCTACCGTTCGGCAGCGGATCCCCATCAACGCGACAGTTCCAGCCATCCCGGCGGACAGGGTTGCCGACCTTCTGGCCCGGTTTGGCCGAGTCGACGCCGTCAAGGTCAAGGTGGCGGAGCAGGGGCAGGAGCTGGCCGACGACGTCGCCCGCGTTTCGGCTGTCCGCGCGGCCTTGCCGCACGCCGCCATCCGCGTTGACGCGAACGCAGGCTGGGACGTTGCCGCCGCCGTGACCGCCCTGACCCGACTCGCTGACGTGGGGCTGGAGTATGCAGAGCAACCGGTCCCCAGCATCGACGGTTTGGCCCAAGTCCGAGCCCTGCTGCAGGCAGCGGGCACGCCCGTGTTGATTGCAGCGGACGAAAGTGTCCGCAAGGAAGATGACCCGCTTAAGGTGGCGCGTGCTGGCGCGGCGGACCTGATCGTCGTCAAGGTGGCCCCCCTGGGCGGCGTACGGCGCGCCCTGGACATCGTGTCGCAGGCTGGACTTCCCGCCGTCGTGAGTTCCGCCCTGGACACGTCCGTGGGGATCCGCGCCGGGCTGGCGCTCGCCGCCGCGCTCCCGAACCTGCCGTATGCCTGCGGGTTGGGCACGGTGTCGCTCTTCGAATCGGACATCACGGCAGACCCCCTGGTGGCCGACGACGGCGGCATCAGCCTCCGCGATGCCGTCCCGGACGCCGGGCTGCTGGAGCGGTTCGCGGCGTCGGCGGAACGCAGAGATTGGTGGGTTGAGCGGTTGCGTCGGGTGCATGCGGTGGTGGCGGCCGGCGGTTCTGCCAGACGCCTGAACGCCACCCGCAATTAACCTGGGCGCCACGTAGGCGACTGCTGGGGGACGGGCGCGGCTGGCACGGTGGACGGGTTCCCACCTCCCCCCGGAAGGCTCCCCGATGTCTGAAACAACTGATCGCACGTTCCCGCTGCTTCCCATGCTCGGCCACACCAAAGGCAAGCGCAGTGCCGTGACCTGCGCCCTGAAGTGCGACAACGCCTGCGCCAACGACGTGTGCAACACCAGCTCCAACGCCTACTTCCGCGACATCGCCTCCGCGACCCTGTCCCGCCGCTCCGCCCTCGGATTGGGCGCCGCCGGTGCAGTCGCCGTCGTCCTCGGTTCCGCCGTGACGTCCGCAGAACCGGCCTCCGCCGCCGGACTGTCTGCCGCAGCCAAAGACGGCTACGGGAAGTCCAAGCTCAAGTTCAACGCCATTGCCTCGATCGATGCCAGCGTGGATGCTGTGACGGTCCCGAAGGGCTTCACCTGGCAGCCGGTGATCCGCTGGGGCGACCCAATTTTCAAGAACTCGCCTCGTTTCGATGCGAACAACCAGACTGCGGCGGCCCAGGAGGGGCAGTTCGGTTACAACAACGACTACACCGACATCCTGGAAATTCCCGGCAGCAAGGGCAGGCGCGCGGTGTTGTTCGCCAACCACGAATACACCAACGAGAACATCATGTTCCCGGCCACCATGCCGGCGGGCGACGTGCGGGCCGTGGGGGCAGCCGCGCACGGCCTCTCCGTCGTGGAACTCGAGCGCAAGAACAGCAACAAGCCGTGGAGCTACGTCCAGGGCGCACGGCTCAACCGCCGCTACCTGAACAACACCAAATATGAGCTGACCGGTCCGGTAGCGGGCTCGCCGCTGGTCCGGACCGTCCAGGATCCGGCCGGGCGCACCATCCTGGGGACCCTGGGCAACTGCTCGGGCGGGACCACGCCCTGGGGCACCATCCTCTCCGGTGAGGAAAACTTCAACGGCTACTTTGTGGCACCCGGAACCTCAGCCGGCGATGCGCGCTACGGGCTCAGCGCCAAGCCGACCGCCCGGCAGTGGGAGCTCGACGACCCGCGCTGGGACACCCGCAACGCAGGCTACGAAAACGAGGCCAACCGGTTCGGCTGGATCGTTGAGGTTGACCCGTTCGACCCCACCTCGACCCCGAAAAAGCACTCATCCTTGGGCCGGTTCAAGCACGAAAGCGCCAACGTCATCGTGGCCAAGTCCGGTCATGTGGTGGCCTACTCGGGCGACGACGAGCGCTTCGACTACCTTTACAAGTTCGTCTCTGCCCAGAAGTACCGGGAGGGCGATCGCAAGCACAACATGACGCTCCTGTCCGCAGGCAACCTTTACGTCGCGAAGTTCACGGGCAACTCACCGGCCGCCGAGATCACCGGTACGGGTGCGGTCCCGGCTGACGGATCGTTCGACGGCGTCGGCGAATGGCTGCCGCTGGTGGTGGATGGCAAGTCCGCCGTTCCCGGCATGAGCGTCGAAGAAGTCCTGGTCTACACCCGCCTGGCCGCCGACAAAGTGGGCCCCACCAAGATGGACCGCTGCGAAGACGTGGAACCGAGCCTCCGCACCGGCAAGGTCTACGTGGCCTGCACCAACAACTCGGACCGCGGCACCGGCACCAAGGAAGCCGCCACCGAGGTCAACCCGCGCAACCAAAACCGCGACGGCCACATCGTGGAGATCACCGAAACCGGCGACCAGACGTCCACGAAGTTCCAGTGGAACCTGCTGATGGTCTGCGGGGACCCAGCCCAGGGCGACGTCACCTACTTCTCCGGCTTCCCCGTGGACAAGGTGTCGCCGATTTCCTGCCCCGACAACCTGGCCTTCGACTCCGTGGGCAACCTGTGGATCTCAACGGATGGGGCGCCGTCGGGCATTGGCCGCGCGGACGGCCTGTTCAAGGTCACCCTGGACGGTAAGGAACGCGGCAGGGTGGAACAATTCCTCGCCGTCCCCCGCGAAGCCGAAACCTGCGGACCCATCGTGCACGACGACGAGGGCAGCGTTTTCGTCGCCGTGCAGCACCCGGGGGAGAACGGTTCGTTCGCGGCCCAGACGTCGTACTTCCCGGATTACGTGCGTGAAGGCGCCAAGCCGAAGCAGGGGCAGGCCCGGATTCCCCGTCCCGCCGTCATCCAGGTTTTCCGCGGCTAGCTGTACTGCTGGCCGACGCTCCCGGAGATCTGGTGGGCTCTCGCCCGCAGGATCTCCGGGAGGGATGGGCTCTTGCCTGCGGGTTCTCCGGGAGGGATGGGCTCTTGCCTGCGGGTTCTCCGGGAGGGTTGGCCGGGTGGGACACTGGAGTAGTGACTTCGCGCAACGAACCAGCCCCCCAACCTACGCCCGAATTGCCGCAGCTCAGTGCCATGGAAGCGGCGCGACGTGCCGTCGAAACGCTGCTCGACGGCGGTGTGCAGCACGTGGTGGTCAGCCCGGGTTCGCGGTCCGCACCGCTGGCATATGCGCTGGCGGAGGCGTCGACCGCGGGTCGGGTTGAGCTGATGGTCCGCATTGACGAGCGGGCCGCCGGGTTCACGGCGTTGGGCTTAGCCCTGGCAACGGGCTCCCCGACGGCGGTGCTCACCACGTCTGGGACCGCCGTCGGGAATCTCATCCCGGCCGTCATGGAGGCAAACCACGCCGCCGTGCCGTTGCTGGTGCTGTCCGCTGACCGGCCGGACGAATTGCGCGGAACGGGAGCCAACCAGACCACGGTGCAGACCGACCTCTTTGGCGACCATGTCCGGTTCGCCGCAGATATCGCTGCTGGTAGCGATCCCGAGCGGGCAATCCGGACTGGCCTGTCCGCCGCCACGGGAGCCCTCGCCACCATCCCGCCCGGGCCTGTCCAACTGAATCTCGCCTTCCGGGACCCGCTGGTACCCGGCACCGGCGACACCCTTCCCGAGCAGGCGGCCAGGCAAAGGTTCCGGATCGCCACGGAACCCCTGGTCATGAACCTGCCGGCCGCCTCGACGGGGCTTCCGGTCCGGCGGACGGTGGTGCTGGCCGGACACGACGCCGGTCCGGTCGCCGAGGCCTTCGCCCGGGCGCACGGCCTGCCGCTGCTGGCCGAGCCGTCGTCCAACGCGCGTTTCGGTCCCAACGCCGTGGGCCCGTACCGGCTGCTCCTGGAGCACTTCGGCGATCGCGCCGCCCAGCCGATCGAGCGGGTGATCCTCTTTGGCCGGGCGACCCTGACCCGTCCGGTGGCCTCACTCCTTGCGCGCGCCGAGATTCCGTCGGCCCTCTATGCGCCCGTTCCCGTGGCCTGGTTTGAACCGGGCCGGCGGACGGAGCTGGTACTGGAAAGCCTTGCAGACCTGGCGGATTTCGCCGGTCGAGGAGCGCCGGAGTGGCTCGATGCGTGGCTGCTTGCCGGGTCGGCAGCTCAACATGCCCTTGACGGCATACTTGCGGACACGGCGGCGGCCACCGGCCCATCCGTGGCGGCGCTGGTCTGGAAGCATGCCCGGGGACAACTCCTTCTGGGGTCCTCCAACGGCATCCGGGACGTGGACCTGGCTGGCGTGCCCGCGACGCAACCTGCAGCGACCGTCTTTGCGAACCGGGGACTTGCTGGCATCGACGGCACGATCTCTACCGCCACGGGAATCGCGATCGGCGCCGACCAGCCCACCACGGCGCTGATGGGCGATATCACTTTCCTGCACGACGCCGGTGGGCTCTTCCTGGGCCATGGCGAGGACCAGCCAAACCTGCGGATCGTGGTCCTCAACGATGCCGGCGGTGCCATTTTCGACCTCCTGGAGCACGGCCAAGTCTCGGCAGCGGGGACGTACGCGGGCGCCGTCGAACGGCTGTTCGGAACCCCGCACGCTGTCAACCTCGCGGCACTCGCGGCGGCGTACGGCGTCGAGCATTCCCTGGTCACCACGACGGCGGGGCTGGCGCAGGCTTTGGCGCGTCCCGTTTCGGGGCGGAGCATCATCGAGGTCCAAGCGGACCGCAGTGCCCTGCGCGCCCTCCATGCCAACATCTCCCAGGCCGTAGCCGTGGCGGCTGAAGGCGTACTGCCAGCGCGCTGAAATGGCTAAACGCAAAAAAGCGGGACTGCTATGACCGGCAGTCCCGCTTTTTCTTGTGACGAGGTTGTTAGAGCACCCGGCCCAGGAATTCCTTGGTGCGGGCGTGTTGGGGGTTGGCGATGATGGCGCGGGGGTCCCCCGATTCCACCACAACTCCGGCGTCCATGAAGGTCAACGTGTCGCCCACTTCGCGGGCGAAGCCGATCTCGTGGGTCACCACAATCATGGTCATGCCGGACTCGGCCAGGTCCTTCATCACGGTCAGCACTTCACCCACCAGTTCGGGGTCAAGCGCAGACGTTGGTTCGTCAAAGAGCATCAGTTCAGGCTCCATGGCCAATGCGCGGGCAATAGCTACTCGCTGCTGCTGGCCGCCGGAGAGCTGGGACGGGTAGTGCCCCGAGCGATCAGCCAAGCCCACCCGCTCCAACAGCTCAAGCGCTTGTTTCCGGGCAGCGGCCTTGTTGACGCCCTTGACTTGAACGGGTGCCTCCATGACGTTTTGCAGGGCGGTCTTGTGCGGGAAGAGGTTGAATCGCTGGAACACCATGCCGATTTCCCGGCGCTGGGCAGCGATCTCCTTGACCTTGCGGTCGTGCAGCCGACCGTTGACCTCACGGTAGCCGATCAGTTCGTCGCCCACGGTGATGCGGCCTGCACTGATGGTCTCCAGCAAGTTGACGCAGCGGAGCATGGTGGATTTACCGGAGCCGGAGGGGCCAATGACCACTGAGACTTCGCCGCGGCCAACGGTCAGGTCGATTCCGCGCAGCACATGGTGGTGGCCGAAGAACTTATGGAGACCCTCGATCCGGACAAGGGGCTCACGGTCAGCAACTGTCATTTTGTGGCTTCCTTGGGGAGGTCGTCGCCGGGACCAACAGCGGCGCGGTGGCCGGCCTTGGTTTTGTCCGGTTTGATAGCGGCCGGCGCCAGGTTGTCGACGCCACGGCCGTAGTAGGCCTCAATGTAGTGCTGGCCCACCATGAGGAGGCTGGTGATGACCAGGTACCAGATGGCGGCCACGATCAGCAGCGGAACAGGCAGGTAAATCCTGTTGGCCAGGGCGTTCGTGGCGAATGTCAGGTCCAAGGTGAAGGGAACTGCCAGGACCAGGGACGTGGTCTTGAGCATGCCGATCGTTTCGTTCCCTGTGGGGGGAACGATGATGCGCATGGCCTGGGGCAGGATGATCCGCCACATGATCTTGGTGTCACTCATTCCCAGGGCCTGTGCCGCTTCTGTCTGGCCTTTATCCACGGACTTCAGGCCAGCCCGGAAAATTTCGGCCAGGTAGGCAGATTCGTTCAGGCCAAGGCCCAGGATGGCCGCCACCAAGACCGTCACCACGGTGCTGGTATCGATACTGAACAGCTCTGGACCGAAAGGAACGCCAGCACTGATCTTCGGGTAGAGGACCGAAATCAGGCCCCAGAAGGCCAACTGGGTGTAGACGGGGGTGCCACGGAAAAACCACACCCACAGCCATGCCGTGTAGCGCAGCACGGGGTTTCCGGACTGGCGCATCACGGCAAGCACAATGGCCAGCACAATGGCGATCAGCATCGACGCGACCGTCAGGATCAGCGTCCAGCCCACCCCCTGCACCACTTTGACGTCCAGGATGTACGTCCCCACCACGTCCCAGCGGAAGTTGGGGTTGGTGAACATGCTCTGGATAAGCAGGAACAGGACACCAATAATGACGACGGCGCTGATCCAGCGGCCAGGGTGACGAACCGGTACTGCGTTGTTCAGCTCAGGCGCCGGGTTTCCTGCCGGAGGAGTCCCCGTGGCGGGCTGGCTCAAGATTGGGCCGCCGGGTTAACTTCAGACGTGGTGATGGCACCAGCCTCGTTGCCCCAGCCGGTCAGGATCTTTTTGTACGAACCGTCGTCCATCATCTTGGTCAGCGTCTTCTGGATCAGGGTGGCGAGTTCGGTGTCAGCCTTCGCCACGGCGATGCCCTGCGGCGCTCCGTCGTAGACATCGCCGAGCTTCTCGATCTGGCCGTTGGTCTGGGTCAGGGCGTAGCCAATGATGGGGGAGTCGGCGGCCATGGCGTCGATGCTGCCGTTGACCAGGCGGGTGGTAACGTCCGTCTGGTTTTTCAGCGTGACAATGTCGATTGCCTTCTTGCCGTCTGCAACACACTTGGCGGACCGCTCGGCCAAGTCCGGATCTTCCTGGACGGTGCCGGTCTGGACGCCCACGGACTTGCCGCAGACGTCGTCGAGGGAGAAGCTCTTCGGGTTACCCTTCTGGACAGCCCACTGGGTGCCTGCGTTGAAGTAGCTGACCATGTTGACGGCTTCAAGGCGCTCGGGGTTGATGGTGAAGGAAGAAATGCCAAGGTCGTACTTGGGGCCGAGCGCAGGCAGGATGCCGGTGAACTCAGCGGTCTGCACCTCCACCTTCAAGCCCAGCGTGGCGCCGATGGCCTTGGCAATGTCCACGTCGTAGCCAACGGGCGTCTGGCCGTCAGTGCCCAGGAACTCGGCAGGCGCGTAGGAGGTGTCTGAACCGACCGTCAGGGTGCCCTTGGCTTTGATCGACGCGGGGACCATCGCTGCAAGCGAGTCGTCCTTCTGGACGGTGGTGGGGTCAAAACTCGCGCTGGCACTGCCGGACGGGCCGGGGTTGGTGCTGCCCTGCTCGGAAGCGTTGGTGCAGGCCGTGAGGGTGAGGGCGCCGACGGCCAGGAGTGCTGCTGCCTTGGCGGTTACTTTGGCCGCGGCCAGGGACTTGAGCTGCATGTTTCTTACCTTTTGTTGCAGGAGTGTGCGGTACTAAATCGGTTCATAGTGTAGCGCCCATCTTGAGATGTACGTCACAGGAAACATCGATTCACTATTGGATAACTAAATCACAACCGATTTCAAGACCTCCTGAGAGCCGGTGTCTGTAATCCCGTATCTCCCCCATAAGGGGGTGCGGACGTCAGCGGTTAATCCCCAACGCCTCCAGCATCGGCCGGAACTTAGCCCAAGTCTCCGCAAGCTCCATCTCCGGCACGGAACCCTCCACGATGCCGCACCCGGCATACAAACGCACGGTGTCAGCGGATTCGATAACGGCCCCGCGCAGCGCAATGCCCCATTCGCCATTGCCTGCAGCGTCCAGCCAGCCCACCGGCCCGGCATATGGCCCACGGTCCATATGTTCGAGCTTGCGGATCAGGGCACCTGCAAGCTGGGTAGGTGTACCGCAGACGGCAGCAGTTGGGTGCAACGCGTTGATCAGCGCCAGGCACGTGGGCACATGGCCCTCCACTTCGGCGAGCTCAGCCTTCACATCGGACGCCAGGTGCCAGACGTTGGGAAGTTCCAGGATGAACGGCTCGTCATGGGCATTCATGGCCTCGGAGAACGGGGCCAGCTGGGTGGTCAGCGATTGGATAGCGATCTGATGCTCGTGCCGTTGCTTCTCGGACCCCGCCAAGACGCGCTCGGCAAAATCCATGGGCGAGCCGGGCATGCCCTCGGCGTCGCGTCGGTCAAGCGTCCCCGCCAGGACCCGTGCCTGCGCGGTTCGCCCCTCCACCTGGATGAGCATTTCCGGAGTAGAGCCCACCAGCCCGTCGACGCCGTATGTCCAGCATTCCCGGTAGCCACTTGCCAGCTGGCGCAGCACCTCTGCCGCGCTGACGCCATCGGGCAGTGTGGCCACCACATCGCGGGCCAGCACCAATTTTTCCAACGCGCCAGTCCGGATTTCGGCCACGCCAGCCGTCACGGCAGCCATCCAGTCGGGCTCGCTGAGGGACCCAGATTCCAGTTTCGGCTGCACCACAGGTTCGCTGCCGGACTCGTTGACGCGGACGACGCCGGCACCAGGCGCCGCGGCCACCGCACCAGCGGGAAGCTCAGCGCCGCCGCCCAGATCGGGCGCGACGGCACCCACCTGGCCCTCACTGAGCCAGCGCTGCAGGGCGGCGAGTGCGCCGGCCTCGGTGAGCGGGCCGTCGTCGAACGTTAATTGGGTGAGCCAGGCGCGGCCATCACGCACGCCCACCACGATCTCCGGCACGATCAACCGGGACCTGTGCGCGGAGGTTTTGGAGAAGGCGAAGGAGCCGAAAGCCATCGGCCCGGTGCCGGGGAGCTGGACGGCGTCGGCGACTTCAGCCTCAAGGACCACGTGCCGCCACCAGATGTCCGCCTCCAGGAAACGGTCGGGGCCGCTGGCGGTGAAGCGGGTGATTTCGCCGAAGCCCACCAGGCCAGCTTCGCGCCGGGTCCAGCAGAGGATGTCGTCCCGGACCAGAAATGACGGCAGCCCCGCTGTGAGGGTTTTTCCATCCAGGGGGACTGTCAGGGTGCGGAGCGTGCTCGTCATGATGAGACAACACTACTCCCGCGTGCCATGCCGCCTGACGGGACCCGCGAGCGGGCAGGAATTCGCGTTGGTCCGCAGCTGGCCGAAGATTTGAGACAATAGGAACGTGAACCGAGCATCCTTGGATAAGCGTCCGGACGAAGTAGCCACAATGTTTGACGATGTCGCACCTAAGTACGACGTCGTCAACGATGTCCTCTCCATGGGGCAGACCCGCCGTTGGCGGAAGATCGTGGTCGATGCGATGGAAGTCTCCAAGGGCCACCGCGTCCTGGATCTGGCCGCCGGAACCGGCACCTCCAGCGAGCCATATGCCGATGCCGGCATAGACGTCATTGCCTGCGATTTTTCCTTGGGCATGCTCAAAGTAGGCAAGCGCCGCCGCCCAGACATTAACTTTGTGGCAGGCGACGCCACCAACCTGCCCTTCGCAGACAACACCTTTGACGCCAGCACCATCTCCTTCGGGCTGCGCAACGTCAACGAGCCCCGCAAGGCATTGGCGGAGATGCTGCGCGTCACCAAGCCCGGCGGCCGCCTGGTCATCGCCGAATTCTCACAGCCTGTGGTGCCGCTCTGGCGCACCATGTATACGGAATACCTGATGCGCGCCTTGCCGGCCATTGCCGTGAAGGTCGCCTCCAACCCGGACGCCTACGTCTATCTGGCAGAATCCATCCGCGCCTGGCCGGACCAGGACCACCTCGCAGCTTGGCTGCAGGAATCAGGCTGGGAAAGCGTCACCTACCGGAACCTGACCGGTGGCATCGTCGCCGTCCATCGCGCCTCCAAGCCCGTTGATACCGCACCGGACTCCGCTGCCGCCGCCATCGCCGCGCACAAAGGCCCCGTGGCCAAGCTTCGCCGCAACATCGTTCGCTAAATCATGAACGTACTGATTGTCGGAGCCGGCCCCGCTGGATCCACTGCCGCCTACTACCTGGCTAAGGCCGGTATCGAGGTGACTGTCCTCGAAAAGACCAGTTTCCCGCGGGAGAAAGTCTGCGGGGACGGGCTGACGCCCCGTGCGGTCCGGGAGATCCAGCGTCTTGGCCTGCCGCACCCAGAATCGGATGGTTGGCGGCGCAACAAGGGACTGCGCCTCATCGCTGGCGGCAGGACCATCGAGCTCCCGTGGCCAGAGGTTTCCGATTTTCCGCAGTACGGATTGATCCGGACCCGGCTCGGTTTTGACGAGGAACTGGCCCGGCACGCACAGGGCGCCGGGGCGGAAATCCTGGAGCGGCACAGCGTCACCGAGGCCCTCCGCGACGAAACCGGCCGCGTGACCGGTGTCCGCGCAGCGCTCCTGGATGGGTCAGGACGCAAGACGGGCGAAACGCGCGACTTCCGGGCCGACGTCGTGCTTGCCGCGGACGGCAATTCCACCCGCACCGCCGTGTCCTTGGGGATGCACAAGCGCGACGACCGGCCGCTCGGCGTGGCCGTGCGCACCTACTTCACCAGCCCGCGCACCGACGATGACTGGATGGAGGGCTGGCTGGAACTTCCCGGCCGCGACGGCAACCTGCTGCCCGGCTACGGCTGGATTTTCGGCGTCGGCGATGGCACCTCGAACGTTGGCCTGGGCATCCTGAACTCGTCCAAGGAATTCGGCAAACTGGACTACAAGCAGGTCCTGCGCGAATGGACCGCCGGCATGCCCGCCGAATGGGGCTTCACGCCGGAAAACCAGGTGGGCGAGATTCGCGGCGCGGCGCTGCCCATGGGCTTCAACCGCACCCCGCACTATTCGCCCGGGCTGCTTTTGCTGGGTGACGCCGGCGGTATGGTGTCGCCCTTCAACGGCGAGGGCATCTCCTACGCCATGGAATCGGCCCGGTTCGCCGCGGAATTCATCATCGACGCGTCCTCGCGGTCGGCCTCCCTGGGCTCGGGGCTTGCCGGGACGTACGACGCCGATGCGCACCTTTCGCGGTACGCCGACCACGTGCGCGGGCAATGGGGGTCCCACTTCACGTTGGGGCGCGCCTTCGCCGCCCTGATCGGGAAACCGGCCATCATGAAGCTCGCGTTGCGGACCGGCATGCCCATCCCGATGCTGATGAAATTCGTGGTGCGGCTGCTCGCCAACCTGACGGATCCGGCAGCGAAGGGCTTCGAGGACCGGGTCATCCGGGTCTTGGAATCCCTGGTGCCCGCCACATCCAATACCCCCTCTGCTTCGAACCAGCGGTATTCGCAACAAAAAGTTAGGGTTAACCCGTGACCAACCCCGCAGACCACAGCTGGACGCATGCCGGACATGGCAGTTCCAACGTTGAGCCGTCCCTGAACACCAGCGCCATTGCCACCGGGCTGCAGCTCCCCGCTGGCTTTGCTGCGATCGCCGAAGACGCCGATCTGGGTCCAGCCATCACCAACAACCTGGCCAAGGTGGAGAAGAAGCTTCGCGAGGCCATCGCCAACTCGGACCCGCTGGCCGATGCTACCTCCCGTCACCTGGTTGAGGCCGGGGGCAAGCGCATCCGGCCGCTGCTGACGCTCCTGTGCGCGCACTTGGGCGACGCCTCACTGCCTGCCGTGGTGCAGTCTGCAGTGGTGGTCGAACTGACCCACCTGGCCACCCTGTATCACGACGACGTCATGGACTCAGCGCCCTTCCGCCGCGGCGCGCCCACAGCCCACGAGGTGTGGGGCAACTCCGTGGCGGTGTTGACCGGTGACCTCATCTTTGCCCGGGCGTCCATCCTGGTCTCCGAGCTGGGCTCCCGTGCGCTCGGCATCCAGGCCCGCACCTTCGAGCGGCTGTGCTTGGGCCAGCTGCATGAAACCGTTGGTCCGCGCCCCGATGAGGATCCAGTGGAGCATTACCTCTCGGTCATCGCGGACAAGACCGGTTCGCTGGTGGCGGCCTCAGGCCAGTTTGGTGCGATCTTCTCCGGCGCCGATGAGGCCTACGAGGAAGTCCTCGTGGAGTACGGCGAAAAGGTGGGAGTAGCCTTCCAGCTTGCGGACGATGTCATCGACGTGACCGGTGTGAAGGTGAAGTCCGGTAAGGCACCCGGTACAGACCTCCGCGAAGGAGTCCCAACACTGCCTGTCCTGTTCCTGCGCCGCGATGCAGCGGCAGGCGACCAGTCCGCCGTCGACCTTTTGAAGCTCATTGACGGCGACCTGACCTCTGACGAGGCCTTGGCCGCTGCTGTTGCCGGGCTGCGCGAGCACGCGGTGACCGCTGAGTCTTGGGTGGTGGCCCGAGGGTGGGCGGCCGAAGCCATCGCCGCGTTGGCGCCGTTGCCCGAGGGCGTGGTCAAGTCCTCGCTGGAAAACTTTGCCTTGGCCGTGGTGGACCGCGCCAGCTGATCATTTTTCGCGTAGTGGGCCCGGTTGCCGAGTGGCACCGGGCCTTTTGCGTTCCCGGGCTTCATTAAATGCGACGATTTCTTAAATGCGACAGCCCCGGTTCGGTGCAACACTACGAGCTGGTGGTGCGTGAACCGGGGCTGTCTCTCCGTTCGCATCAGATCCGCCGGAGGCGTTTAGCGGATCCGTGAATAGTCTATGACAACTTTGTCACAGCGCGCAAGATGCTTGTTACGGGGCGTGTCATCAAGGTCTGGCGCTGAGATTCCTCTGCTTTGAATCCGGCACCTGCCAACTCGCCGGCCAAAACTGGGGGACACGCCGTCGGGCCGGCCAAACCTGAGGAGTTTCAGCGCCGGGACCTGCCTAAAGCTGAGGAGTTCCAGTGCCGGGTTGTGCACATAGGGAGGTGCGGACCTGTCAGTTGCGGGTTGAAGCGCGTCTGCTGGAGGGGTGACGTTGAATCAGTTCTTAGGCCGGAGCGGCTCCGTCGCCCGCACCGCCACTGTTCGTCGGGCAGGATTCTCAGACCGGGACATCCGCAACGGCGTGTTGGCTGGCCGGATTGTGCGGCTGCGCCACGGGGTACTGGCACTGCAAGGAGCAGCTCCGGACCTGGTGGCAGCAGTTCTGGGCAACGGGCTGCTGACCTGCGCCTCAGCCGCAGCCTACCGGCGCCTGTGGGTCCTGTTTCCACCGACCAGACTTCATCTGTTGTGCCGGCATGCAGGTCCCGCGAATGCCGTCGTCCACAGGGAGTCGTGGGTTCAGGCCAGAGAGCCCATCCCTGTGGCCAGCACCGCGGATGTCCTCTTGCACGCGCTTCGATGCCTGCCCGCCGTCGAGGCCGCAGTGATGGTGGAGTGCGCAGTGAATCAGGGCGTGACCACGCTGGAGTACCTCCGGGCCAAGCTGCCGGGCAATCGCAACGGGGCTGCCCGGAGGGTCTTGGACCTGGTGGACGGCACCGCGGACTCACCCATTGAAGTGGTGGGCCGGTTGATGTTCAGGGCCAACGGCATCTTCACGGAAACCCAGGTGGACCTGCCGGGAATCGGCATTGTGGACTTCCTGCTGGAGGGTTTCCTGATCGTGGAGTTGGATGGCGCCACGCATCTGGAGCCGCGCCAGGTCCTGAAGGACCGGTCGCGGAACAACGCCAGCATTCTCAGTGGATACGCTGTGCTGCGCTACGGGTACGCGGACGTGGTGCACCACCCGGATCGGCTGCTCCGGGAGGTCCAGCAGGTGCTGCGAGGGAGGGTGATCCGCTGAGTCTCCCCACCTTTGGATCCCGCACCTGCCGACCGGCCGGACAAAACTGGGCGACACGCCGTCGGCAGCCCAAACTTGGGGAATTCCAGCGGAGCGGCGAGTGAGGAAAGAGAAGGGCTAGTCCTCGTCGTCCTGGAAAGCCCACTCGAACATGTCAAAGACGAACTCGGAGAAGGTGCCTTCTTCCGACTTCCACTGTGCCCGGGCATTGTTACGTCGGTAGACAATGGGGTCCGGGACGCCAAGATCGGCGGTGCGGAAGCCCCAGGTGAACTGTTCCTCTTCATCCTCGAGGAACATCAGGAAGCCCTCGTCATCCACCTCAAGCTCTTCCGGGTCCCAGAAGTAGTGGTAGGCCTCCATGAGGTCCTCGCAGCCGCCCAGCGCCAGGTAGAACTCGCGCAGGACCAAGGGGATCTCGAACTGGTGTTCAGCCAAGGCGGCATCCAGGTCCTCCGCGGGCAGGCCGTCAGCATCCTGCCATTCGTCCTCGAGATACTTTGGAACGAGCGCGCGGAACTTCTCGAGGAACATGTCAGTCATGCTCTAATCCTAGCTAATCGCCGCCCTGCCGTTTGCCGCCGCCGGCTGTCCTCCGCACCCATCCGTTGACTGCCAACGGTGCCGTCCAGGACCATCTCCACGCGGCCAGCCGGAAACCAAATACCAGGGCTGCCGTGATGCAGGCGGTCGCCCCGTTGAACGTTCCCGTCAGCCACAGAACTGTGGTCAGGGATGCTCCGGTGAACGCAGGCAGTGCGTAGAGGTCCCTGTTGTTGAAGAGCTGCGGCACCACATTGGCGGTGATGTCGCGGAGCAGCCCGCCGCCTACAGCCGTGGTGACGCCCAGCAGGATTGCCGAGAACGGGTTCATCCCCAGCGACAAGGCCTTCACTGTGCCAGTGATGCAGAACAATGCCAACCCGCCGGCATCGAACAAGACCAACAGCGAGGTGAAGCGCTGGACGCTGGAAAACAAGAAGTAGACCAGGACGGTTGCCAGCACCGGCGGCAACAAGTAGGCAGGGTTGGTGAACGCCGCCGGCACGGTGTTCAGGATGATGTCCCGGATCACGCCACCGCCCAGGGCCACCAGCGATGCCAGCAAAAGCGACCCCACAATGTCGAATTCCTTCCGCGCCGCCAGCAAGGACCCCGACACGGCGAAAAAGAAGACGCCGGCCAGGTCAAGCCAGACCGAAGCAACGTCGAAGGAGAATGTCATGCGGCATCCCGGGAATTCAAAGGAGGTGGACAGGGCGGCTCCAACGTTACGCTAGCCCCCATGAACACTCCGATCCTGATTGCCTGTGCCCATGGAACCTCCAGCGACGTCGGTGCCGCCGAGGTCAACGGCCTGCGCGCGGCGATGCTTGCCCTGCGCCCGGAGCTCGATATTCGCGAGGCGTACGTGGATGTGCAGCAGCCGGACTTGGTGGATGTGGTGGCCGGACTGCCCGACGGCGACCCCGCCGTGGTGGTCCCGCTCCTGCTCAGCGTGGGGTACCACACCAAAGTGGACATTGCGCGGGCTGTGGGCTCCCGGCCCCACAGCCTGGCGTCCGCGCCGCTGGGGCCAGATCCGAGGCTGGCCCAGGTCCTCGACGCGAGGCTGCGGGAGGCCGGCATCACCGAGCACGACGCCGTGGTGCTGGCCGCCGCCGGATCGTCCAACCCGGCTGCTGCAGTCAGCGTCCAAGAGATCGCGCGGCAGCTCAGGAAGCTGCTGCCCAACAAGGTGGTGGTGGCGTACGGGGCGGCGGAAAAACCCACCGTCCCGGAGGCTGTTGCAGCCCTCAGGACAGCACACCCGGGCAGCGCAGGAGGAGAGGGCTCCGGGCGGGTTATCATCGCTTCCTACCTCCTGGCCCACGGCTACTTCCACGACCAGCTGGCCAAGGCCGGTGCGGACGTGGTGGCCGAACCGTTGCTGCCCTCCGAGCTCGTGGCCCAGGTGGCGCTGGACCGCTACACCACAGCGATTGCGGGCCATCCGGTGGACGCGGCAGAACCTGCTGGGTCACCATCCCCTGCAGGACACGCGGCGGCGGCGAACACCACGCAACCGGTTTCGGAACCGGTGACGGGCAACCCCGAGGCACCCACCAGTCCAAGCCCGGCAGCAGCAGCTACCGGTTTGAAAGCGCGGCTGAAGCGGCTCGTGACGAAATATTTCCCTAGGTGACCTCGCGTTTCTCTGCCTTGTGACGCGAAAGTGGCGGCCCCTAAAGTCGAGCCATGACTGAAACAGCTCTAGCCGGAGCGTCTGCCGAGTCGGCCGGCTCATCGCGGCCGACCCGTCCCTCCCGCCCCGCCGCAAAGCCGCACGGACAGTGGAAAGTGGACGGCACCGCGCCGCTGAACCCCAACGAAACCTGGAAACAGGAAGATGACGGCCTCAACGTCCGTGAACGGATCGAGACCATCTACGCCCGGGACGGGTTCGACTCCATCCCCAGCCAGGACCTGCACGGCCGGTTCCGCTGGTGGGGTCTCTACACCCAGCGCAAGCCAGGGATCGACGGCGGTAAGACCGCAACGTTGGAACCGCACGAACTCGAAGACAAGTACTTCATGCTCCGGGTCAGGATCGACGGCGGCGCCCTCACTACCGAGCAACTGCGCGTCATCGGCCAGATCTCCGTCGACTTTGGCCGCGACTCCGCAGACCTCACCGACCGCCAGAACATCCAATTGCACTGGATCCGGGTGGAAGACATCCCCGAAATCTGGACCCGGCTCGAGGGTGTGGGCCTGTCCACCACCGAGGCTTGCGGCGACGTTCCGCGTGTCATCCTGGGCTCACCCGTGGCAGGCATCGCCAAGGACGAACTGATCGACCCCACCCCGCTCATCGCGGAGCTGGGCGAGCGGTTCATCGGCAACCCACTGCTGTCCAACCTGCCCCGCAAATACAAGACGGCTATCACCGGGCACCCCAGCCAGGACGTGGTCCACGAGATCAACGACTTCGCGCTGGTGGGCGTCAAGCACCCGGAACTAGGCATCGGCTATGACCTGTGGGCCGGTGGCGCGCTATCCACCAACCCGATGTTGGGCAAGCGACTCGGAGCCTTCGTTACCCCCGAACAAGCAGCGGACGTGTGGCTCGGCGTCACCAGTATCTTCCGTGACTACGGCTACCGGCGGATGCGGA
Organism: Arthrobacter ulcerisalmonis; assembly: GCF_900609065.1. Taxonomy (GTDB): domain Bacteria; phylum Actinomycetota; class Actinomycetes; order Actinomycetales; family Micrococcaceae; genus Arthrobacter; species Arthrobacter ulcerisalmonis. The sequence continues at coordinate 127,353 of NZ_UXAU01000020.1, forward strand.
CCAAGGCCCGCCTCAAATTCCTGATGGCAGATTGGGGGCCGGCGAAGTTCCGCCAGATCCTCGAAGACGAATACCTGGGGTACCAGCTGGCAGACGGTCCTGCTGCGCCGAAACCCACCACGCCCGGTGACCACGTTGGCGTGCACGAGCAGAAGGACGGCAAGTTCTTCATCGGCGCCACCCCATTGGCAGGGCGGCTCTCCGGCGCGGCCCTGGTCCGGTTGGCTGACACCCTCGAAGCCCGTGGCTCGTTCCGACTGCGCACCACCCCGCACCAGAAGCTCGTGGTCCTGGACGTGGCGAAGGAGCAGGTGGAACCCCTGGTGGCGGAACTTGACGCCCTGGGCCTGTCCGCCCGACCCTCGGTCTTCCGCCGCGGCACGATCGCCTGCACCGGGATTGAGTATTGCAAGCTGGCCATTGTCGAAACCAAGCTGACGGCGGCTACCGCGGTTGCCGAACTGGAGCGCCGCCTCGCTGATCTTGCGCAATCCGGCGAGCTCCCGCAGGCCCTGTCCCTGCACATCAACGGCTGCCCCAACTCCTGCGCCAGGATCCAGACCGCCGACATTGGCCTCAAGGGCATGATGCTGCCAACGCCCGACGGCGATCCCACCCCGGGTTTCCAGGTCCACCTGGGTGGCGGGCTGGCGTCGAACAGCCGCGAAGAAGCCGGCCTGGGCCGCACCGTTCGGGGGCTCAAGGTTTACGTGGACGACCTGCCGGAGTACGTGGAGCGGGTGGTCCGCACCTTCGTGGCGCAACGCACCGAAGACCAGACCTTCGCGGAGTGGGCCCACGCCGCTGAAGAGGGGGCACTCCAGTGAGCACCCAGCCACGCACCAGCCTCGCACGCCCGGCCGAGGAACCCGGCACCCTGAGGTCCCATGACGAGTTGAAGGCCCTCGCCGAATCGGGCGCCGCCGAACTGGGCTGGGATGCCCCCGCTCGCGACGTCATCGCCTGGGTTGAACGGAACTTCAGCCTGTCCGCGGTGGCCGTGGCCTGCTCCATGGCCGACGCCGTCCTGCCGGCGTTGGTCGCGGACCAGCTTCCCGGCGTCGACGTCTTGTTCCTCGAAACGGGGTACCACTTTCCCGAAACCCACGCCACGCGAGCCGAGGTGGCAGCAAACCTCCGCGTGACCGTGGTGGACGTTCTGCCGGAGCACACCGTCGCCGAGCAGGACCAGCTGCTGGGCAAGGACCTCTTCGCCCGCGACCCCGCGCAATGCTGTGCCCTCCGCAAGGTGGCGCCGCTGCGCCGGACCCTGGCTGGCTACGAACTGTGGTTCACCGGCGTTCGCCGCGACGAATCTCCCACCCGCACCAACACGCCGTTGGTGACCTGGGACGAAGCCAACGGTTTGGTCAAGGTCAACCCGGTGGCCGCCTGGACTTTCGACCAACTGGTCCAGTACTCCGACGACAACCTCCTCCCGGTCAACCCGTTGCTGGCGCAGGGCTACCCATCGATCGGCTGCCAACCCTGCACCCGTAAGGTAGCGCCGGGCGATGACCCCCGCGCCGGCCGCTGGGCGGGAACCGACAAGACAGAATGCGGACTACACACATGAGCAATGTTGAGACTTTCGCGGCCGTCGACCCCGATGCCGCCCCCGCCCCTGCGCCGCACGGCATCCGTCCTTCGGACGATGCGCGCGGCTCCGACAGGCCCGATGCCACTCCCTGGGCGGCCTCGGGGCCGACGACTGAGGCTCGCGTGAGCTCCCCGGGTCGCCTTTCGTCGTTGGACACCCTTGAGTCCGAGGCGATTCACATCATCCGCGAGGTGGTGGCCGAGTTCGAGAAGCCAGCGCTGCTGTTCTCCGGCGGCAAGGATTCCGTGGTGATGCTGCACCTGGCCACCAAGGCGTTCTGGCCTGGCAAGGTGCCGTTCCCCGTGCTGCACGTGGACACGGGGCACAACTTTCCCGAGGTCTTGGCGTTCCGGGACCGGACGGTGGAGCGGCTGGGGCTTAAGCTCGTCGTCGGCAGTGTCCAGGAATTCATCGATTCCGGCGAGCTGACCGAGCGCGCCGACGGCACCCGCAACCCGTTGCAGACCGTCCCGCTGCTGGACGCCATCCAGCGCAACAAGTTCGACGCCGTTTTTGGTGGCGGCCGCCGGGACGAGGACAAGGCCCGGGCCAAGGAACGCATCCTGAGCCTCCGCGACGAGTTTGGCCAGTGGGACCCGCGCAACCAGCGCCCCGAACTGTGGAACCTCTACAACGGCCGCCACACCGTGGGCCAGCATGTCCGCGCGTTCCCCATCAGCAACTGGACCGAGCTGGACATCTGGCGCTACATCGAGCGCGAAAACATCGAACTGCCCGGACTCTACTACGCCCACGAACGCGAGGTGTACGCCCGCGACGGCATGTGGCGGGCGGTGGGCGAGGTGTCCCTGCCCCGCCCAGACGAAACAGTCATCACCAAGACGGTCCGTTACCGCACCGTGGGCGACATGTCCTGCACCGGCGCCGTGGAGTCCAACGCCTACACCGTGGCGGACGTGGTGGTTGAAGTTGCCGCCTCCACGCTCACCGAACGGGGCGCCACCCGCGCCGACGACAGGATTTCCGAGGCCGCCATGGAAGACCGCAAGAAAGACGGGTATTTCTAAATGAGCACCGACACACTGGCAGCTGATCTCGAAACAGCCCTGCCCACCACACTTTTCCGGTTCGCCACCGCGGGATCGGTCGACGACGGCAAGTCCACCTTGGTGGGCAGGCTACTGCACGATTCCAAGGCCATCCTCGCGGATCAGTTGGACGCTGTGGCCCGGACGTCCGCGGATCGCGGCTTCGGCGGCGCCGGTGCCACGGGCACGCAGGCGATCGACTTGGCGCTGTTGACCGACGGACTGCGGGCCGAGCGCGAGCAAGGCATCACCATTGATGTCGCGTACCGCTACTTCGCCACCGACCAGCGCAGCTTCATCCTGGCCGACTGCCCCGGGCATGTGCAGTACACCAAGAACACGGTGACGGGCGCGTCCACGGCGGATGCCGTCGTCGTGCTCATTGATGCCCGCAAGGGCGTCCTTGAGCAGACCCGCCGGCACCTGTCCGTGTTGGGGCTGCTGCGGGTGGCGCACGTGATTGTGGCCGTGAACAAGATCGACCTGGTGGACTTCAGTGAGAAGGTGTTCCGCGAGATCGAGGCTGACGTGCAGCAGGTGGGCCGCGAACTGGGGCTCGGCGCCGACGGTATTTCTGACCTGCTGGTCATCCCGGTTTCCGCGCTCAACGGCGACAACGTGGTGGACCGCTCCGACAGGACCCCGTGGTACTCAGGTCCGGCGCTGCTGGAAGTCCTCGAGACCCTGCCCGCGGCCGACGAGCTCGAAAGTCATCTGGAGAGTTTCCGTTTCCCCGTCCAGTTGGTGATCCGGCCGCAGGGTGCGTTGGCTCCCGACGCCGTGGCTGCCGGGCTGGATGTCGAGGCGCACCGCGATTACCGGGCCTATGCGGGCCAGATCACTGAGGGATCGGTCCAGCTGGGCGACCAGGTGTCGGTCCTTACCCCTGGCCAGGCGCCGCGCACCACCACCGTGATCGGGATTGATTTCGCTGGTGAGGCGTTGGCCGAGGCTGCTGCACCGCAGTCCGTGTCGCTGCGGCTGGCGGACGAATTCGACGTGGCCCGCGGGGACACCATCGCCGCAGCCGGCACCATCGGTGAGGCCTCCGCGGACCTCTATGCCTCGCTGTGCTGGCTCTCGCCCAAACCGTTGCGCGAAGGGGCAAAGGTGCTGGTCAAGCACGGCACCCGCACAGTGCAGGCGCTGGTCCGGAATGTCACGGGCAAGCTGGACCTGGCCACGTTCCAGGTGGCAGACGCGTCGTCACTGGAGCTGAACGACATTGGCCACGCGCAGCTGCGCCTGGCGGCTGCCCTGCCGTTGGAGACGTACCAGCGGCACCGCCGGACCGGGGCGTTCCTGGTGATCGACCCGCAGGACGGCAATACGCTCGCCGCCGGCCTGGTCCGCGATCACCCAGGCGATCACGAGGACGAGGGCTACTCGATCTGAGCGGCGTCATCCGGCTGCCGGGGGCGGCGTCATCTGGGGTGATTGTTGCCGTGAATGTGACGCCGAATGAACCCCGGTGACCCCACGTTGCTGCAGCGTTGAGCGGCCGGAGGCGGCTCTTTAGGGTGAAGCAATGACCACTTCGCAACCCCGTGAGAGCACACGCCCACGCCGGCGGACCATCGAAGCGCTGCTGGCTATCGGCCTGGTGCTGCTGATCGTGCTGGGCGCCGTGGTGGCCTCGGCAGTCAGCGGCGACCACAACGGTGAACCGGCAGGACTGACTCACACCACTAGGTAAGGACGGGCAGGATGCCAGTCGTACTGGAACATTTAGGCAAGAGCTTCGGCGACGGCGATCCCGTGTTGGACGACGTCAACGCGTCGATCGGCAAAGGCGAGTTTGTGGCGCTTCTCGGTGCGTCCGGCTGCGGCAAGTCCACCCTGCTGAACATCATCGCGGGACTGGAGCCGCCGTCGTCGGGCGCCCTGGAGGTACCCAGCGACGGCGCGGCATTCATGTTCCAGGACGCGGCCTTGTTCCCCTGGCTCAGCGCCCGGGCGAACGTGGAGCTGGCACTCAAACTCAGGGGCGTGGGGAAAGACGAGCGCCGCGCGAAGGCGCAGGAGCTCCTGGAACTCGTGCACCTGGGCGCGGCGGGGGACAAACGGCCGCACGAACTTTCGGGCGGCATGCGGCAGCGGGTCTCGCTGGCACGTTCCTTGGCGCAGGACCGGCAGCTGCTGCTGATGGATGAACCGTTTGCCGCACTGGACGCGATTACCCGCGACCTGTTGCATGACGAGCTGGAGCGGATCTGGAAGGAAACCGGGCGCACCATCGTGTTCGTGACGCACAACGTGCGGAAGGCGGTCCGGCTGGGGCAACGCGTCCTGCTGCTGTCCTCCCGGCCCGGCCGCGTGGTCCGCGAATGGCGGGTCACCCCTGAACAGCGCTCCGACGCCACCCTGGCCAGCGAATTGACCGGCGCCATCACCGCCCGACTGCGCGAGGAGATCCGCCGCCATGCCAAGTAACCCTGCACCTTCGGTCGGCGACAGCCCGGTAGACGTGGTGGAACGGAATCCCAGCGCCGCGACCCAAGGGACCCGCGGCCGCGACGACCTCCGCGAGTTGGAAGCCGGCCTGGATTCGTTGCAATCCGATAACCAGCGGGTGCACCGGATCGACTGGAGCAGAGTGTTGCTGCCCATCGTCGCGCTGGTGGTGTTGGTGCTGATCTGGCAGCTGTATGTGTGGATGGGCTTCAAACGCCGGGACCTGGTGCCCGGCCCCCTCGACGTGGCAGGCCAGATGGGGGCCCTGTGGAACGAGGGGCGGCTGCAGGAAGCGATGTGGACTTCACTGCAGCGCGGCGTCCTCGGCTTCCTGATCTCGGTGGCAATCGCCACGCCGATTGGGCTGCTGCTGGCCCAGGTAGCTTCGCTGCGTCGCGCGTTTGGGCCGCTGATTTCCGGGTTGCAGGTGCTCCCGTCGGTGGCCTGGGTGCCGGCGGCGATCATCTGGTTCGGCCTGACCGACGCCACCGTCTACTTCGTGGTGCTCATGGGCGCGATTCCCTCCATCATCAACGGGCTGATTTCCGGCGTGGACCAGATCCCGCCACAGTTCCGGCGGATGGGCACCGTCCTGGGGGCATCGCGGCTGCAAATGGCCCTGCAGGTGGTCCTGCCTGCAGCACTTCCCGGCTACCTTGGCGGCCTCAAACAGGGTTGGGCCTTTTCCTGGCGCTCGCTGATGGCTGCGGAGATCATCGCGGTGGGCGGCACGATCGGATTCGGCCTGGGCTCCATGCTGAACCAGGGCCGCGATCTTTCCGACATGACGTTGGTGATGTCGGCGATCCTGTTGATTCTCGCCGTAGGAATCCTGATTGAACTGCTGGTTTTCGGGCCGATCGAGAAGCGCCTGCTGCGCAACCGGGGTCTGCTCACAGGCAGCACCCGCTAGCTGCGTTATTTCGCTGATGCGTGGCTGTAGCTGCCCCGCATCAGCTGTTTAAGCCCGTCATTCCGGGCCTGGATGTGACGCCGCGTTACCCTGCATGAACGGGTGTTTCCGGGCCGTTGTTGTGGCCTGCGACGCCGCCCTACCGTTGGTCCATGGCAATTTCGGACATTTACCCCACCGCCCTGCGGCTCCTTGGCCGCCCGGTGCTGGTGGTGGGCGGCGGGCCTGTCGCGGCTCGCAGGGCCAAGGGCCTGCTCGACGCCGGGGCTCGGGTCACGGTGGTGGCTCCTGTTGCGTGCGACGCGCTGGGTCGGCTCTCCGCTGCTGGTCTCCTCACCTGGGAGCCGCGGAAATACGTCGGCTCAGATGTGGACGGCGCCTGGTTCATCCAGACTGCAACGGGCGATGCAGGCGTTGACGCGCAGGTAGCAGCGGATGCTGAGGCGCAGCGCATCTGGTGTGTGAACGCGTCCGATCACGAAGCTTCAGCGGCGTGGACGCCTGCCGTGGCTGAAGTGGATGACATCAAGATTGCCGTCAACGCCGGTGGGGATCCGCGTCGGGCCATGGCAGTCCGTGACGCCGTGGCCACCGCGTTGGAGACCGGCGACCTGCCGCTTCGGCGTCGGCGGCAACCAGTGGCGGGCGCCGCCGTCGTCCCGGGCTCGGTGGCGTTGGTGGGTGGTGGGCCGGGTGACGTTGGCCTCATTACCGTGCGGGGCCGCCGGCTCCTGGGCCAGGCCGACGTCGTGGTGGCAGACCGGCTTGGGCCGCGCGAGCTGCTGGCCGAGCTGGCCCCGGACGTGCGCGTCATCGAAGTTGGTAAAACCCCTGGACACCACCCCGTGCCGCAGGTTGAGATCAACCGCATTCTTGTCGAGGAGGCCCTGCGCGGCCAGCGTGTGGTGCGGCTGAAGGGCGGCGATCCCTACGTTCTGGGCCGGGGCGGTGAGGAAGCGGAATACTGCCGCCAGCACGGTGTGCCCGTGGAAGTGGTCTCTGGCGTGACGTCGGCGATCTCCGTGCCTGCGGCTGCCGGGATCCCTGTGACGCACCGTGGGCTGGCGCGGGGCTTCAGTGTGGTCACCGGTCACGACGAACTTGCCGAGGTCCCGGCCCGGGCGGACCACACCGTGGTGCTGCTGATGGGTGTGGGTCAGCTCCGGGCATCGGCAGCCGCCCTGGGCGCAGCGGGTCTGCCCGGCGACACTCCAGTTGGTATTGTGGAAAACGGCTACCTGCCGGAGCAGCGCGTCACGATTGGCACCTTGGATTCCATCGCGGACCAGGCCGATGCCGCCGGCGTCGCAAATCCTGCAGTCATTGTCATCGGTGACGTGGTGCGTGTGAGCCCCTTCGCGCCCGCGCATTTCCGCACCGCTGACTACAGCACCACCTGTCCCAACCACCCCCGAGTCCTCACCACCTAGCCCCCTTCCCCAACTAGGTAGCAGTTGTTGTCGTTTTGACCGCTCAAAACGACAACAAGTGCGAGTCAGTTGGGTGGGAACGAACAAAAGGAACACCGTCGTGTCATCAAGCACCCCCGTAGGTTCTGCTGAGCGTCCGTTGCGCGTCGCCGTCGTGGGCTCCGGCCCGGCTGGCGTGTATGCCGCGGACATCCTCACCAAGAGCGAGGCCGTCAAGAGCGGCGAGCTGACCGTCAGCATCGACCTCTTCGACCGCTACCCGGCACCGTATGGCCTGATCCGCTACGGCGTCGCCCCGGACCACCCCCGCATCAAGGGCATCGTCAACGCCCTGCACAAGGTCCTGGACCGCGGCGACATCCGCTTCTTCGGCAACGTGGACTACGGCACCGACATCTCCATTGATGACCTCCGCACCCACTACGACGCCGTCATCTTCGCCACCGGCGCCATCAAGGACGCTGACCTCAACATCCCCGGCATCGAACTCGCAGGCTCCTTCGGCGGTGCCGACTTCGTCTCCTGGTATGACGGGCACCCGGACGTGTCCCGCGAATGGCCGCTGGAGGCAACTGAGATCGCAGTGATCGGTAACGGCAACGTGGCCCTGGATGTGGCGCGTGTCCTCTCCAAGCACGCCGATGACCTCCTGGTTTCCGAGATTCCGGACAATGTCTACGCCGGGCTGAAGGCCTCGCCGGTCACCGATGTGCACGTGTTTGGCCGCCGAGGTCCCGCGCAGGTCAAGTTCACCCCGTTGGAGCTGCGCGAGCTGAGCCACTCCAAGGACGTGGACATCATCCTTTACGCCGAGGACTTCGAGTTCGATGAGGAATCGGACCGGCAGATCCAGACCAACAACCAGACCAAGACCATGGTTGCTACGCTCACCAACTGGATCGCCGAGCAGCCCGAGGATCTTTCCGAGCTCACGGCGTCGCGCCGCCTGCACCTGCACTTCCTGCACAGCCCGGTGGAGATCGTTGAGGACGCTGCGGCCCCCGGCAAGGTGGCCGGCATGCGCTTTGAACGCACCGAACTGGACGGCACCGGCAACGCCCGCGGCACCGGCGAGTTTGTGGACTACCCCGTCCAGGCCGTGTACCGCTCCATCGGCTACTTCGGGTCCGCCCTGCCGGACATCGAATTCGACCACAAGAAGGGCGTTGTGGTGAACGACGGCGGCCGCGTCCTGGATGCCCACGGCACCCATGTGCCGGGCATCTACGCCACGGGCTGGATCAAGCGCGGACCTGTTGGCCTGATCGGCCACACCAAGGGCGATGCGCTGGAGACCGTGACGTATCTGCTGGAAGACCGCGAAAACTTGCCGGTGGCAGCGGTCCCAGAGGCGGACGCCGTCGTCGAACTCCTGGATGCCCGCGGCGTCCAGTTCACCAGCTGGGAAGGGTGGCTGGCGTTGAACGCCCACGAACTGGCGCTCGGCGCAGCGGCCACGGAGGCCGGCGGCTCACACGGCGTTGAGGTCCAGCGCGAACGCATCAAGGTGGTGCCGCGCGAGGACATGGTGTCCATCTCCCGCGAAGGGGTCACCGCGCAGGTCTAGCAGCACATGAGCGACGGGGTCACGAAAGTGGCCCCGTCGCTGTTTAAGCCGGCAACGTACCCCCGCTGGGCATGAAGAGGAGGGCTGTGGTCGAACACGATCGTAAGTAGGCTTACTATAGAAGGGGAAGATCTTACGGCTGGGGCCTAGGTACGCAGCCGACGTCCTTCCGCCAACAGTCCGACGTTAGGAATGCACATCATGGCAGGAAACCTCATTGCCCGGTCCGTTCACGATCTCACCGCAGCAGCCTGGTTTGGCGGTTCCCTGATGGGTGCCATCGGCCTGAACGGGGCCACCGCGGAAGCCAAGGACCCGGCCGAGCGCACCCGGCTGTCGAGTGCAGGCTGGCTCAAGTGGGCTCCGGTTGCTGCCGGCGCCTTGGGCACCCACCTGGTCGCAGACCTGGCCATCGCGTGGGAAAACAAGGGCAGGATCGCCAAGCAGCATGGCGTCGCCAGCAACACGGTCATCAAGACGACGGTCACGGTAGTAGGTGCCGCCGCGACGCTGTACTCGGGCCTGCTCGGCCAGAAGGTGGACAAGCTCGCCAGCGAAGGCGCGGAGGGCGCCACGGAGCCCTCGCCTGACGCTTCCGAAGAACTGAAGTCTGCTCAGCAGCAGCTCAAGATCCTGCAGTGGACCATCCCGGCCTTCGCGGCTGCGGTCATCGTCCTTGGTGCTCAGCAGGGCGAGATGCAGCGGCCCAAGAACATCCTGGCTGGCCTGCACCGCTAGCCTCACTCGCCCCTGACCAGGGGGGAACGGTCGACGGCGGCCCCGCACCTTTTTCGAAACGGGGGGGGGCCGCCGTCGTGCGTGCGGGAGTGCGGCTACTTTGCCGGCGTATCCGCGGTTGGCTGGTGGTCGGCGTTGTCCGAGGTCCAGACCTTGATGATGGTCCACGCGACGGCGGTGATGGGGACAGCCAAGACGGCACCCACGATGCCTGCCAAGAGGGTGCCAGCGGTGAGGGCCAGCAGGATGACCAGCGCGTGCAACTGCAGGGACTTGCCCATGACCACCGGCTGCAGGAGGTTGCCCTCGAGCTGGTTGACGGCCACCACCACGGCCACGACGATCAGCGCCACCACCGGGCCGTTGGCCACCAGCGCCACCAGCGCGGCGAGGATGCCCGCCATGGTGGCGCCAACAATCGGGATGAACGCGCCGATGAAGACCACCATGGCCAGGGGGAGGGCCAGCGGAACCTGCAGGACCAGCAACGCAGCGCCGATCCCCACCGTGTCTACCAGCGCCACGATGGCCGTGCCGCGGACGTAGCCGCCCAGGACTTCCTGGCTGCGGGTACCAACACGGCGGAGGCGGCTGGCGCGCTCGCCCTTGAAGGGGCTGATCAGGAAGCTCCAGATCCGCTGGCCGTCTTTGAGGAAGAAGAACAGGATGACCACCAGGAGGACGGCGCCGGTCAGGAACTCTGTCACCACCGACAGCCCGGTGATGGCGCCGGAGCGGGCCTGGCTGCTGGTGGCAAAGTCCACGATCGCCTGCCGGGCCGCGTCGATTTGTGCCGCGTCGATGGGGAGCGGCCCGTTCAGGAGGAACTCCTGGAGCTGGTCAACACCCGAACTCGCCTGCTCCACCAGGTCATCCCATTGGCTCCGGACGGAGAAGTAGATGACGGTGAACACCCCGCCCAGGATAACCAGGATTGCCACGAAGGCGGTGATGGTGGCCAGCGCATCGTTCACGCCGCGACGCTTGAGGACGTTCACGAACGGGCTGATCGCGGCGGCCAGGATCAAGGCGATCAGCATGGGAATCACCAGCAGCTTGACTTGCAGGAGCGCCAACACAGCCACCACTGAGACGGCCAAAATCAGCAGGGTCTGGGCGGCCCGGATGCCCACGCGGCCGTACCCGTCACCCCAGAGCTGCTGGGGGGTTTTACTGCCATTTTCTGGGACGGCGGCAAGTCCGTGCTCGGAACAGGCGTTGCGGCGATGGCGGGAGAACAGTGCCATCGGGTGGCTCCTCAAGGTCAACGGAAACCACCGGGGCGTGGTGGGCGAGCAGGACTGGGTCAGCTAGTAAGCCTACTGACCGGCGCGCCCCCGGCGAAACGGGTCGTTCAGCCAGCCAACCAGGCAGCGCAGGACGCCAGATTGTGGTTCACGGTCTGGACCGCGGACTCGGCATCGCCACGTTCAATGGCATCGACCAGAAGGCCATGGCCTTCGGGGGAGAGCCCCGCAAAACCGGGGCGGTGGATTTGTTGGAGCAGGTCACGGTGGAACTCCGCACCAAAGCTGGCATACAGCTCGTGCAGCAGGGGATTGCCGGAGGCTTGTGCCACACGCTCGTGGAAGCCCCAGTCGGCGGCAGCGTAAGACTCCACATCGCCGTTCTGCCACGACTCATCCCTGTGGCGAAGGAGTGTCCGGAGGGCTTCGATGTCTTCCGGGGTAGCCCGGGTGGCCGCCAGCCGGGCCGCTTGGGTGTCGATGCCCAACCGGACTTCGAGGATGTGCTGCTCCGAGTAGTCCAGGTACATGCGCCGGGCTGCCCCGGAGATTTCGCTGGTGGCCCTGACGTAGGTACCGTCGCCGCGGCGAACTTCCAGGATGCCGCTGTGGGCGAGGGCCTTGATGGCCTCCCGGAGGGTGCCACGGGAAATGCCCAGCAGTTCCGTCAGCTCGGGTTCGGCGGGGATGCGGTGGTTCAGCGGCCATTCGCCGGACTGGACCATGGCCCGAAGCTTGTCCATGGCCTCGGCGGCGAGGGGCTGGCGGGGAGAGGGGGTCAGCGCCATGGCCTACGCCTGCTTTCGAGTGATGAGGTGGCCCACCGCAATTTGGGCGAGCGCCACGGCCAGCAACAGGGCAAGCGGCAGGGTCCAGTCCCCGGTGGCGCTGTGGAGAAGTCCCATGCCGAATGGACCCATGGTGGCAATCAGGTAACCCGTCGATTGGGCAAGGGTGGAGAGCGCGGTGGTCTCGGCGGTGGAGGAGCCACTCTTGCTGATCAGCACCATGACCAGCGGGAAGATCCCCAACCCGAAGCCGCACAGCACGGCGGAGATCACGGCAAGTTCAATCGGAAGGACCAGCAGTCCGGCGATTCCCGCGGTCATGGCGGCGCAGGCGGCGTAGAACGCTGGCCGCAGCATGCCGGGCCGGGCGCCGATGGCGATCAGGATCATGCCTGCGGGCACCGATACCAACTGCATGAGCCCAAAGAGGAGTCCGCCGTCCACCGCACTCATCCCTTTAGTGGTGAGGAGGTACGGAAACCAGCTCAGCAGCGAGTAGGCAAGCAGGGACTGTAGCGAGAAGATGGCGGTGAGGAGCAGGCCCTTCCGGGTGCGCAGGAGCGGCCAGGGTGAGATGCGGGCCGTGCTGGTGGCGGGCTTGTTCCGGTGTGCGTGCAACGCCACCGGCAGGAAGCCCAGGAACGCTGCGGCCGCCATGAAGCCAATGGTTCCCACTGCTGCCGACGGCGAACCCATGGCCTGAGCCAGCGGCACCACTGCCACTGCCGTGACCGTAGCCCCCGTGGTCATGGTCACCGTATAGACGCCGGTCATCAGTGAGGTTTTGTCCGCGAAATGCTCGCGGATGAAGGACGGCATGGAGACGTTGCAGATAGCCAGCCCCGACATCCCCACGACGCTTCCCGCCACCAGCATGCCCGTAGCCGGGATGCCGCGCAGCAACAAGCCGCCGGCCAGCAGCGCCAGCGAGAGCAGGATCGCCTTTTCCACGCCCAACCGTCCGGTCAGCCAGGATGTTCCCGCGCCGGCCACGGCGAAGCACAGCGTGGGAATGGAAGGGATGATAGCTGCCACCAAGGCCCCGTAGCCCAGGACGTCCTGCAGGTCGTGGAGGAGTGCCGACGCGCCGGTGATGCCGGCGCGCAGGTTCAGGCCGATCAAGACCAGTGCAATGACGGCGAAGACGACGGCGGACCGCGGCTTGGGGGCCGCGGAAGGCGTTGCGTGTGGGCTGGCGACGGTCGTCTTGGGGGCAGGGGTGGTGGCTGGCATGGTTCCATCTAAACATTAGACGTTTGATGTTTCAGCATTCTGTGGCGAACCTCTCCGGTTCATGTCCAGGGCATAGACTGCCATGCACTGGCTGGCACGTCCCGGCTGGGCAGAAGCGTGAAAGGACGGCAGTGAAGGCAAGCGAAGGACTCGAGGTCGAGAAGAAGTACGACGTCGGCAAGGACGCCCAGGTGCCGCATCTGACGGACATCGAGGTGGTTGCCCGGGTGGGCGAACCGCACACGGCAACGCTCACCGCCGTTTACTTCGATACCGCCGCGCAGGAGCTGGCCGGCCGCAAGATCACCCTCCGGCGCCGCACCGGTGGCGCCGACGCGGGCTGGCACCTGAAACTTCCGCCGGCAGCAGCGGCCGGTTCCGAGCCCGCCGCCCGGCGTGAGCTGCATGCCCCGCTGGGCCAGGAAGGGGTGGTACCTGACGCGCTTCTGACGTACGTGCAGGTGTACCTCCGGGGCGCCGCCGTAGCCCCCGTGGTGCGGCTCGAAACGGTCCGGACTACCTACCCGCTCTACGCTGCGGACGGTCAGCACCTGGCCGACCTGGCCGACGATCACGTGAGCTCGGAGCGTCTGGGCACGGCGCTCGCTGCCGAGGCAACAAATCATTCCGACGCATCCCTGCAATGGCGCGAATGGGAGCTGGAACTGGTGCACGGCGAACCCAGCCTCTTCGCAGCGGCCGAGGAGGTCCTCGAAGCGGCGGGAGCAACGCCGTCGGCCCATGCCTCCAAGCTGGGCCGCGCTTTGGGTTCGGGGCCCACGTCTGCCCGCCGTCGCGCCCCCGGCACCGCGTCCCTGCTTGCGGGCAAGAAGGCCCCGGCCGCCGCGGTGGTGACCTTATATGTGGCCGAACACGTTGACCATATCCTTGCGCTGGACCCGGCGGTTCGTCTCGCCGAGCCGGATGCGGTGCACGACCTGCGCTCGGCCACGCGGCGGCTGCGGTCCGTGCTGACCGCCTACCGCTCCCTGTACTCTGCGGTGCGGGTGCGGCGGTTGTTGGCAGAGCTGAAGTGGCTCGGCGGCGAACTGGGCGCCCCTCGGGACGCGGAGGTGATGGCGGCGATCCTGCGCGGACCCCTCGCAGCCTTGCCGGACGACGCCGGCTCGCAAGCCGTGCGCCGGCGGGTCCACCGGCACACAGAGGCAGTTTTTACTGCCGGCTACCGGGAATTGCTCGCTGCGCTGGTGTCGGGGCGCTACTTCAGGCTGCTGGATGAACTGGAGAGTTTCCGCACCGATCCGCCGCTACGGGCCGTTGCCGTCGTGTCGGGCCGGAAGGCGACCGGTAAGGCGATAGAGAAGTCGGCGGCTCGGCTGCGCAGGTCGCATCGGGCAGCCGCTACTTCTCGAAAGGGACCGGAGCGGGACGAGGCGTTGCACCAGGTCCGTAAGGACGCCAAACGGCTGCGGCACGTGGCAGAGTCCGCTGTGCCGGTCCACGGGAAGCGGGCAGCCAAGGTAGGGAAAGCAGCGCAACGCCAGCAGGCACACCTGGGCGAGTTCAACGATGCCGTCCTGGCGAGCGGATTGCTGGCGAGCCTGCGCCAAGCCAATGACCAGCCCCAGGTGGTGGCCGCGTTCGACGCCTTGGTCGAGGAACAGGCGGCGTTGATGGTTGCTGCCCTCGCCAAGTACCGCAGGGCGAGGAAGAAGTCCCGGCACCTGCTGGGCAGGGGAATCATCTAAGGTTCGTGGGAACGGCGTCGAAGAGCGCTTCCAGGCCCAGTTCCACCACCGGCACGCCCGGCATGACAGACAGGGCCGCGAGATAGCCCGACGGCGCCGCAACAGGAAACGCGGTCAGGCCATCAATGCGGGGCTGCCCTGGGCTGTGGGCGCGCAGCAGCGCGACGCCCGGTTGGACCTGCTCCAGGTGTACGTCTGCGGGCGGCACGGCCAGTCCCAGCCCTGCCGCCTTGAGGATCGCTTCCTTGGCCACCCAGAGACGGATGCGGGCCGGGACATCGTCCGCTGGCAGGTTCTCGCGTTCCGTTGCTGAGGCAACGTACTGGTCAAAGCCGTTGAAGACAGTTGCTGGGATTTGCTCGATATCCGCCCCCACCGGCATCTGGGCTGGTCCGGCAGCCGCCAACACCGTTCCGTAGCTTCGCGACAGGCTGAGGCTCAGGCCCGCGATGGCTGGTTTTCCATGCTCGGTGCTCCCGCAGCCGACGCAGAGCCGCGCGACACTGAGGTGCTGGGCGTCCGCGGCTGTCCTGCCCAAGCATCGGGCCGCAAGTAGCCTGAACAGGGCATGCGATGCAGCGTAGTCCAGCCGGTCGCCCGGGCGGGTGAACCGTTCGGTGGCTTGGTCCTCGGCAGGGGAGAGGAAGGCGCCCAACCCGCCAGCAGGGGCGCAGGCCTGCTGAATATCACGGGCCGACGCGCTGATGAACACAGCGTGTGGTGCGGCCGGATCGAAAACGCCGTGAGCCGAACCAGTCCCCGCGCCGACGGCGGGAGGGGCAGCCAGGCCGCCTTCCGTCGTCGTGCTTGGGCGGCTCATCGCCGGCTGATGCGACGGTATTGTGCGATGGCCAGCGGCGCGAAGACAGCGATGATGGCCACGCTGCAGAGCACCGAGTAGAGGATGGCGTTGTCTGCAGCCCAGCCGCCCGGCACGCCGAAGCCCGCCGGTGCGGTGTTACCGAAGAGTTCACGGGCCGAGGTGGCCACAGCGGTCACCGGGTTCCACTCGGCGATGGTCCGCAGCGGTCCCGGCAGCGTATCCACGGACACGAACGCGCCGGAAATAAACGTCACGGGGAACAGCCACACCAAACCGAGGCTCTGGGCAACTTCCACGCTCCGGGCTGTCAGCGCAATGACGGCGCCGATCCAGGACACGGCAAAAGCGAATAACAGCAGTAGGCCCAGGGCGGCCAAAGCCGGCCCCACGCCGCCGGTGATGCGCCAGCCGATCGCCAGCCCACACACCATGGTGGCCACAATGGACAGCACGCTGGTGCCCAGGTCGGAGGAGGTCCGGCCCAAGATCACGGCCACCCGGGACATGGGCAAGGACCGGAACCTGTCGATCAGCCCCAGCTGCAGGTCTTTGGCCAGGTACACGGCCGTGAAGGACGCGTTGAAGGTCAAGGTCTGTGCCAGGATCCCGCCGATCAGAAAGCTGCGGTACTGGTCCCCGCCCAGGGTTCCGCCGAACACGAAGCCCAGCAGGAGGACAAACATGATGGGCTGGACCAGGCCGGTGACCAAGGCGCCGGGGGTGCGCAGGACGTTGAGGAGGTTGCGCCGGGCAATGACGGAGCTGTCGCGGGCGGCAGCGGTGAGGACGCTCATGCGGGCACCTCAGCGTTCCGGTGGCGCGGGCCAGCAGAGGAGGCAGTGCCGGAATCTGGGCCTGAAGGGGCGTCAGATCCGGACTCTGGTTTCGCTTCCGAGTCAGTGTCGGCGCGTTCGGCGGCATGGCCGGTCAGCTGCAGGAAAACATCGTCAAGGGTGGGCCGGCGCAGTGAGGCTTCCTCGACAGGCAGGCCGCGTTCGTCCAGGTCGGAAAGGATGCGTACCAGGGTGCGGTGTCCCTGCGGGGCGGCGATGGACACGCCCAGGTTCTGCGGATCAATCTCGGGCCGGACGCTGGGCCCGGCGGCCGCAGCGAGCACGGCTGCAGCGGCGGGAAGGTCAGCGGCGTGGCGCATCACGACGCCGATGCGTTCCGTACCGGCGCCCTGCTTCAGTTCAGTGGCCGTTCCCTCAGCAATGACCTTGCCGTGGTTGATGACGGCGATGTGGTCTGCCAGCCGGTCCGCTTCTTCAAGATATTGGGTGGTCAGGAGCACCGTGGTGCCGTCCGCGACGAGCCGTGACACGACATCCCAGGTGTCCAGCCGGCCGCGCGGATCGAGTCCGGTGGTGGGTTCATCCAGTACCACCACCTTGGGCCGCGCCACAATAGCGCCGGCCAAGTCCAAGCGCCGCCGCATGCCGCCGGAGAATGTTCCGGACCGTTTATTGGCGACGTCGGTGAGCCGGAAGTTTTCCAGCAGCTCCGTGGCGCGTGCCGCAGCAGTCTTGCGGTTCATGCCGTAGAGCCGGCCCACCATATGCAGGTTCTCGTAGGCGGTGAGCTTCTCGTCCACGGCCGCGTACTGGCCGGACAAGCCGAGGTTCCGGCGCACCATCGCGGGTGCTGCCAGCACCGAGTGCCCAGCGACCCGGGCGTCCCCACCGTCAGGTGCCAGCAGGGTAGTGAGGATCTTGACGGTGGTGGTTTTGCCGGAGCCATTGGGTCCCAGCAGGCCCAGGACGGTTCCCTCAGCTGCATGCAGGGAGAGCCCGTCCAGGGCGGTGAAGCTGCCGAAGGTCTTGGTGACGTTCTCGATCCGGATCACTGCGAAGCGGCGAGTTCGGCAACCTTGCGCGGCGCCATGTCGGTCCAGGTCCGGGCCACGTAGTCCAGGCAGGCCTCGCGGTTGTCCGGTCCAAACATGGCGACCCAGCCCTGCGGCACGGCCGCGAATTCCGGCCAGAGGGAGTGCTGCTGAAAGTCATTGACCAGTACGGAGAACGTTGCGGATTTGTCATCGAAGGGGTTCGTCATGGCGACCTTTCCTGTCGGTTCTGTCGTAGGAGGAAGCGCTCCCTTTGCACCAGGAGCATCAGAAGTTATTCGGCTCCGGAGCCTAAGCGGATGGTTACCGCGGGCATGATTGTGCTGAGAGCTTTGTCACTGAGTAGCTGTGAGTGCCGCTCCGGCACGGGGATGTCCGTGATGGTCCCGGTGACGTAGGGTGCCCAGGACGAGCTGCCCGGAGTTCCGGCCGGCACCTGTTCGGTGGCCCGGAAGAAGAGCAAGTCACCGTGGAATACCTGCGGGCCTTCATTCCGGATCGGCTGGGCCAGTGCAGGGAAGTTCTGGGCCATGGCCGCAACGGAATCGGCGGGAACCGTCCCCAGCGGGTTGTGGTTTTCGCGCAGGATTTCCTGGGCCCGGTGGATGTCCACCGTGGCCAGGTCTTCGCCGGCGAGATCGTAGCCTTGTGCTTCAAGGTAACTGGCCCACAGCTGCGCCCCGCTGCCTACACCCGCGTTGTTCTCCTGGCCCTCCGGGAACGCATCCAAGATGGCGAGGAACGCCACCTCCTGGCCCGTCTCCTGGAGCCTGGTGGCGATGCGGTGGGACAGGTAGCCGCCAAAGGACCACCCCAGCAGGTGATAGGGACCCTCGGGTTGAACAGAGCGGATCTGCCCGATGTAGTCATCCGCCAGTTCGGTCAGCGACTGCGCCTCCACCGGGTGCGTGTGGCCGGGCTCCATGCCGGGCATCTGCAGCCCGATCAACGGCCGTTCCGGGTCCAGCGCGCCCAGCATTGAGGCGAAACCCCAGCCAATGCCCGACGCCGGGTGGACGGCAAACAGCGGCGCCTTGCTGCCGGCGCTCCGTAGTGGCAGCAGCTGCCGCAGGTTGTCCGCGACGCTTTCGGCCGCACCTTTTGCGGCCTCGTGCAGCAGTCCGGTCACCGTGGGTGCCCGGAAGAGCGACTGCACCTGGAGGTCGGTGCCCAAGGCGGCGTTGACCTGCGCAATCAGTGGTTGCGCCAGGAAGGAGTGGCCACCGAGTTCGAAGAACGACTCATCCACGCCGGCCCGCTCGAGCGACAACACGCTGGCAAAGATGCCGGCCACGGTGTTCTCCTGCGGCGTCCGCGGTGCCAAGCCAGCCGTCCTGCTGGCTGCCCCAGGATCAGGCAACGCGCCGAGGTCCACCTTGCCGTGCGGCGTCAGCGGAATCTCCGGAACGAGGATGACAGCTGCCGGCACCATGTAGTCGGGCACCAGAGACCGCACATGGCTCCGGACGGCGTCGGGCATCCCGTCATCTTGCTGGTCCGCGGGGTTCGCCGGGACCACGTAGCCCACCAGTCGGGTGGCGTCGCCAGTGCCCACGGCGCGGACCACCGCAGCCTGGACGCCGGGAGCGCTACGCAGGGCAGACTCCACCTCGCCGAGCTCCACCCTGAAACCACGGATCTTCAGCTGGCCGTCGTTGCGACCGGCAAAAACGAGCCTGCCGTCCGCGGCGCGGTACACCACATCCCCGGTCCGGTACATGCGTTCGCCGGCGCCGTGGAAGGGATCGGGCACAAAGCGTTCAGCGGTCAGGTCCGGCCGGCCGCGATAGCCACGCGCCAATTGGGCCCCAGCCAGATACAGCTCGCCAGCGGCACCGGGCAGCACGTGCTGCAGCCGGTCATCAAGGACGTAGAGCCGGGTCCTCGGCGTGGGCCGGCCCAATTCGGGGCCGTCACTCTCAGCCACCAAGGCCACCACGGTGTCAACGGTGGCCTCGGTGGGCCCGTAGAGATTCCAGGCCCGCACCCCGGGGAGGGCGCGCACATCAGTCCAGAGGTCGACGTCGAACGCCTCACCCCCCAGCGCAAGGCTGAAGGCGTCCGCACCCGGGGCGTGGCCGGCCAGCAGCTCGGCGAAAGCAGGTTCGGTCAGGAGCTGCCGCAGGTATCCCGGCGTGGTTTCCCACGCGCCGATGCCATGCTCCGCGAAGTAGCTGGCCAGTCCGTGCGCGTCGCGCCGCAGGTCATCGGAGATGAGGTGCAGCTCGTGCCCGGCCACCAGCCAAAGGATGGGATCCCAGGACGCGTCGAAGCCAACGCCGGTGGTGTGGGCCACCTTGCGGCGCGATATGCCTGCCAGCAGCGTCTCCCTGTGGGCGGCCAGCAACGCGGCGAGGGCGCCGTGGCTGACCTCCACACCTTTGGGCCGCCCCGTGGAGCCGGAGGTGAACATGATGGAGGCCAGCTCACGGGGATCCCAGAGTGTGGCGGCGGGCTGGGCTGGAAGGTCACTGGCAAGCAGGTCTTCCAGGAGCAGGATCTGGGGCGTGAGGGCCACACCGTCCAGGACTTCGGTCAGCCGCTCCACCATCGCCGCGCAGGTCAGGACCACGGGCGGTGCCGCGTCTTCCAGGATGGCGGCCACCCGTTGGTCAGGGTACTCGGCGTCAATCGGGTTGTATGCCGCACCTGCACGAAGCACACCCAGCAGGGCTTGGACGGTGCCGGCCGAGCGGGGAAGCAGCACGGAGACCACCTGGCCTGCAGTGTCGGCGTCGGTGAGCCCGGCTGCCACCTTGCCCGCGGACTCGGCAAGCGCAGCGAAGGTGAGGGCTCCGCCGTCGGCCACCACAGCGGTGGCGTCAGGGTGCTCGCGGACGGTCGCGTCGAATACTGCCAGAATATCGGGGTCTTCGGTGGTTGTCTCGACAGCCTGGGAGAGGCTGCCAGCGGTCGTGGCGGCGAGTGCTCGCGTGTCTGCGGCCGTCAGGAGGGGAAGATCGGACACGGCCGTGTCTGGCGAGTTCGTGGCCAGGCGGAGGAGCCGGCCCAGGCCATCAACCAGCCGCTGGGCGGTGCCGTCCAAAAACATGGCTGAGTTGTAGTCGAGGGTGCCCAGAAGGGCGCCATCGGCGTCCGGACGGAAGGTGAAGGACAGATCGAACTTGGCTTCCCCGGACCCAGTTTCCGGTTCGGGGACCACGCTGACGCCGGGGAGTTGCGGAACGGTGGGCATCTCGCTGTCAACGGTCAGCATGGTCTGGAACAGCGGGTGCCGGCCCAGTTCACGGCTGGGCGCCAACGCCTCCACGAGCCGCTCAAACGGAACGTCGTCGTGATCAAACGCGGCCAGGATGCTGGCGCGGGACCTGCTGATGAGGGTGCGCAGGCTCGGATTGCCCTCGGCGCTGACCCGTAGCGGCAGGGTATTGACGAAGAAGCCCACCAACGGGGCCAACAGCGGATCGGTCCGGCCCGAGGTGGGCGACCCGATCACCAGATCGTCACCGGCTCCGGCGCGCTGCAGGAACGCAGCCAGCCCGGCGTGCAGGGCCATGAACACGCTGGCGTTCGACGCCGACGCCACCTTGGTCAGGCTGGTCACCGTCTCCGCGGGGATGCTGAAGGAGACTTGCCGGCCGGGTTGGCGAGAGTCGCGGGGACGCCGCTGGTCGGCCGGGAGCGTCAGTTCTGCCGGGATCCCGGCCAAGGCGTGCTGCCAGTGCTCCAGCTTGCCGGCCATGGTGGGGCCGGCCAGCTGTTCGCGCTGCCAAGAGCTGAAATCGGCGTACTGCAGGGGCAAGTCCGCTGCGGCTGCGCCGGAATCCATGGCAGCGTTGCCTTCCGGGGCAACACCGCTTTCGAGGGCTGTGCCTCTTTCCAGGGCAGCGCTGTAGGCGGTGGACAGGTCGTGGACCAGCGGCGCAAGGGACGCGCCGTCGCTGGCGATGTGGTGCATGACCAGGTGCAGGACCCACTCGCCGCTGACGGGTGCGTCTGACGTGGTGTCCCCAGCGACGGCACCTCCAGTGGCACCGACCAGCCGGATCAGGTGGGCTCGCAGGGGCAGGTCGGAGCGGACATCGAAGCCACGCCCGGCCTGGGCCGCCACCATCTCGCGGACAGCCGCTTCCGAGTCGGCGCTGGCCAGCGACAGGCGCATCGCACCGGAGTGCTCGCCTGTGGCTGGCTCGCTGGCCGCGGAATCGAACACCGCGTTGCCAGCCACGTCACCAGCCAGGACGACCTGTTCGGGGACGCCGTCCGTTTCCGGGTAGACGGTCCGCAGGACCTGGTGTCGACGGAACAATTCCGCGACAGCTGTAGACAGCGCAGCCTCGTCCAAGACGCCGGTGAGCCGGACAGCCAGCGAAATGTTGTAGTCGGCCGCGCCGGGGTCCAGACGGTTGAGGAACCACATCCTGGACTGCGCAAACGACAGCTCAAGCCGATCGGGGCGCTCGTTTTCGCGGTCCACCAGCCAAGCACTGAGGGGCACCGGCTGCCAGTCCGACGACGGCACGTCGGCTCCGGAACTGCCGGAACCCGCCGCCGTCGTGCGTTCTGCAGTGGTTGTGCCGACCCCGCCAGTCGAGGCCGATCCGGCTGCGCCGACCCCGGCAGCCGTGTCCGTTCCAGCCACGGCTACACCAGCCGGACGGACCGTCGCCAGCAGCCCAGCAGGGGTGGGGGAATCGAAGAGCGCGCGCAGGGGTACCCCGGCGCCGAAGGCCTCGCGGATCCGGCCCATGATGTCGATAGCCAGCAGGGAGTGGCCGCCGAGCGCGAAGAAATCGTCGGCCATGGACACGTTGTCGGCATTGAGGACCGCGGCGAAAATGTCCGCCATGGCGTGCTCGTCAGGTGTCGACGGTGCCGCGCCGGAGCCGGTTCCACTGGCGGTGGGGGCGGGCAGGGCTTTACGGTCAAGCTTGCCGTGCGAGGTCAACGGAATCTCCGGGATGGCCATGATGATGGCCGGGACCATGTAGTCCGGCAGGCGTTGGGCAGCCACTGCGCGAACGTCGTCAGGGCTGGCTGTGCCGGTGAAGTAGGCCACCAGGCGCTGGGCGGGGTCGCCGTCGGGCAGGACCACTGCGCGATCCACGGCGGGGTGCGCGGAGAGTGCTGCCTCCACCTCGCCGAGTTCGATCCGGAAGCCGCGGACCTTGACCTGCTCGTCGTTGCGGGAGATGAACTCGAGCGTGCCTTCGGCGGTCCGGCGGTCCGGCGGACCAGGTCCCCGGTCCGGTACATGCGGCTACCGTCGGCAGCGAACGGGTTGGCGACAAAGCGGGACGCGGTCTCGCCGGGGCGTTGATCGTAGCCTTGCGCCATGCCTGCGCCGGCCAGGTACAGCTCACCGGGGATGCCTGCAGGCACCAGCGCCAGGTGCTGATCCAGGACCAGCGTGTCGGTGTTGCCGATGCCGCGGCCAATGGTCGGCGCACCCGCGCCGATTTTCGCCGTGACGGAATCAACGGTGAACTCCGTGGGTCCGTAAAAGTTATGCGCGTCCACCCCGGGCGTGGTTGCCAACTGCTCCCACAGCATGGGGTCCACGGCCTCGCCGCCCAGCAGCAACAGCAACGGGGAACGGTCGACGCCGGAACTTACCCCTGCGAGCAGGCCCAGCTGGAGCAGTTGGCTGGCGTAGGAGGGGGTGGTTTCTAGGACGTCGATGGAGTGCTGGCTGCAGTAGCCGATCAGGGCCTCGGCGTCGCTGCGGACCGGCTCTGGCACCAGGTGCAGCTCAGCGCCAGCCACGAGCCAGAGCATGGGATCCCAGGCTGCATCGAACCCGAGCCCGGCAATGTGGGCCACCGCAACGGCCGAGCCGTTGGCGGCTTCGAAACGCGGTGCGTACAGGGTGCGGTGGTGGTGGGCGTACAGGTTTGCCAAGGCGCCATGCTGGACGGCTACGCCCTTCGGTCGGCCGGTGGAGCCTGACGTGAAGAGGACGTAAGCGAGATCTTCGGGGCTGGGAGCGCGCCCAGCCAGCTCCTCTGCTGACACGCCGGACCCGGCAGCGAGCAGTGCGTCGATGTCAGTCTGGACGGGCTGGCATACTGGGGTGCCTTGGTTTCCCGGGGCGCGCGGGGTGCCTTGGTTTCCCGGGGTGCCGACGGCGGCGTCCCCGGCTTCCCCGAGCGTAAACCCGGGTGCTGCGATCACCACGGCTGGGCCGCCGTCGTGCAAAATCATGGCGATCCGCTCGGCGGGGTACGCCAGATCTACCGGGATGTAGACGGCGCCGGCAGCGAGGACAGCGAGGGCGGCGGTGGCCACGTCAGCGGATCGGGGGAGGGCCACGGCCACGCGGTCGCCTGGCTGAACGCCCACGGCCACCAGGCCCTTGGCTACCGACGTCACCCGGTCCTGAAGCTGCGCGAACGTGAGCTCGGAGAGGGGCCCGGCGGTGTCCACCACGGCGCGCCGGTTGGGCTGCCGGGCAGCGGTGTCGGCGAACGCTGCCAGCACTGACGGCTGCGGCTCGGAGGTGCAGGTGCCCTGGCTTTGCGCCAGGACCTTGGCGTACTGCTCTGGGCTTTGGATCTGCAACCGGTCCAGGGTGATGGCCGGATCAGCAGCAAACTGTGCCGCCACGGCCTCGAAGCCAGCAGCAAGTTGCTGGGCGGTAGCGAGCGTGAACAGCGCAGGGTCAAACATGAGGGAACCGGTGAGGCCGTCGGCCTGCTCGTTAAAGTCGAGCAGCAGATCGAACTTGGCGCCGGCGCTTTCCTGCCCCTGGTCCGCGGTGGCTTCCAGGCCGTCCATCGAAAGCCGCGCGGTGGCGGTGTTTTGCAGGGTCAGCATGACCTGGAACAGCGGGTGCCGGTGCTGCGACCGGGTGGGGTTCAGCTCCTCCACCACGCGCTCAAACGGCGCGTCCTGGTTGGCATAGGCGTGCAGGTTGGTGTATCTGACGCTCTCCACCAACTCCCCGGCCGTGGGGTTGCCGGAGGTGTTGGTCCGCAGCACCAGGGTGTTCACGAAGAAGCCCACGAGCTCTTCCAGTTGCGTGTCAGTCCGGCCCGCAACGGGCGTGCCCACCGGAATGTCGACGCCGGCGCCCGACTTGGTCAGCAACGCTGCCAGCGCCGCCTGCAGCACCATGAAGAGGCTGGCCTTGTGCGTCCTGGCCAGCGCGTTCAACCGTTCTGCGGTGTCCGCGCCGAGGGCGATGGGGACGGACGACGGCGACTGGCCGCCGTCGTGTGTTCCCGCACCTGGTGCCACTCCGAGCGCCGCGGCAGGGGTGCCGCGGACGTAGTCGAAGGGGAGTTGGAGTTCTTCGGGGGCGCCGCGGAGTTCGCGCGCCCAGAAATCGAGCTGTCGGGAAATGGGGCTTTCGGCGTCGTGTTCAGAGCCCAGTTCTGTGCGCTGCCACAGCGTGTAGTCAGCGTATTGGATGGGGAGGGCCGGAAGATCTGCCGCCTGACCTGCGGAAATGCGGTTGTACGCGGTGGAGAGATCGTGGGCGAGCGGCGCCAGCGACCAGCCGTCGGCCGCGATGTGGTGCAGCGTGATGGCCAGGACGTGGTGGTCTGGAGCCAATTGGAACAGGACGGCTCGGAGCGGCAGTTCCTGGCTGAGGTCGAAGCCACGTCCGGTTTCTGCGGCCAAGGCTGCGGGCAGGTGGTCGGCGGAGCAGAGGACAGCGGTCATGGCCGGTGCACCAGCATCGACGGACAATACCTGCTGCGTCGGTTCGCTGCCCACCAGCGGGAACAGGGTCCGGAGCGATTCGTGCCGGGCGCTGACCTGGCCAAGTGCGCCCTCCAGTGCGGCCACGTTGAGGGTTCCGCGGAGGTCGAGGACCACGGGGATGTTGTAGGCGCCGGATTCGGGGTTGAACCGGTTGAGGAACCAGAGCCGGCGCTGCGCGAAGGAGAGCGGGAGCACAGCCGGCCGGTCGGCGGGGAGGAGTGGGCTGGCGCCGGCGGTGCCCAGCTCCAGGGTTTCGGCTAACGCTGCCACAGTAGGCTTTTCGAAGACGGTCCGGAACGCCGGGGCGGTGCCCGTGCGGTCCCGGAGCAGGGCCACCAACCGGGTGGCCAGCAGGGAATGTCCGCCGAGGTCAAAGAAGTCGTCCTCGACCCCTACGACCTGCAGGCCCAAGACGTCTTTGAACGCCTGGGCCACCATCGCTTCGCGCTCGTTCCGCGGTTCGGTGGCTGTGGTTTCCTGTTCCGGCACGGGGAGAGCACGGGCATCCAACTTGCCATTGGGGGTGAGCGGAATTGCCGGGATTTGCGTGATGCTGGTGGGGATCATGTAGTCAGGCAGGTGCCGGCGGGATTGCCGCCGGAGTTCGCCCGTGTCCAGGGCTGCTTGATCGTGGCCATCCGTCGATGGTGCCTGTGTGACGTAGCCCAAAAGCTGGTCGTAGCCCGCGCGGTTGCGCCCCACCGTGATGGCAGCATGTTCCACCCCTGGAAGGGACAGCAAGACCTCCTCGATCTCTGCCAACTCCACCCGGAAACCCCGGATCTTGACCTGGGCGTCGAGCCGGCCGCGGAACTCAAGGGTTCCGTCGCCTTGGCGGCGGACAATGTCTCCCGTCCGGTACATCCGCGAGCCGTCCAAGGCGAACGGGTCGGCCACGAACCGCTCGGCGCTGAGGCCGGGCTGGGCAAGGTAGCCGCGGGCCAGGTTGACGCCTGCCACGTAGAGCTCTCCCACGGCGTTGTCCGGGACGGGGTTGAGGCCTGAGTCCAGGATGTAGTGCCGGGTGTTGGCCACCGATCCGCCCAAGGTTGGTTCGGTGCCGGGTTCCATGACGGCGGTCAACGAATCAACAGTGGTTTCGGTGGGGCCATAGAAGTTGTAAGCCACCAGGCCGTCGCGGCCGGCAAGCTCGTTCCAGAGCAGCGGGTCCACAGCTTCGCCACCCAAGGCAACCACCGAGGGGTGCTGCTCCTGGTCGAAGAGGCCACCGGCCACCAGCACCTTGGCGAACGACGGCGTGGTCTCAATTGAGTCGATACCCTCGCCTGACAGGTAGGCGCTGAGGGCCTCGGGGTCGCGGCGGGTCTGGTTGTCCACCATGTGCAGTTCGTGGCCACCGATCAGCCAGAGGATGGGATCCCAGGAAGCGTCAAAAGACAGCCCGGCAGTATGCGCCACCCGGAGTTTCCTGCCGAGGCGGTTTTCGGCTGGCAGGAAGATGGCGTCCCGGTGGGACGTGTAGAGGTTGAGGAGTGCCAGGTGTTCCACTCCCACGCCCTTGGGCCGGCCGGTGGAGCCGGACGTGAAGATCACGTAGGCCAGATCCTGCTGGCCGGCGGCCGGGAGCGGTGCGGACGGGTCCTTGCCTGCCAGGCAAGCCTGCATGAGCGCGGAGTCCAGTACGGTCACCGGCACGTCGGTGCTGATTTCTTGGTGCCTCGCGTCGGCGCCGGACGCACCGGTAGATGCTCCGGGGGAGGTTCCCGTGGACGTTTCGCTTGAGGCTTGGCTTGTCGCGTCGGTGAATGCTCCCATGAACGCTCCGGTGGTGAGGAGTCGGACCGGGGCGGCGTCTTCCAGCATGCCCTCCACCCGGCCTGCTGGATAGTCAGGGTCCAGGGGAAGGTAGGCGGCACCGCACTTTAGGACCGCCAAGAGAGCCACGGGGAGCAGCACGCCGCGGTCCAGCCGGACAGCAACAGTGTGGCCGGGCCCAGCGCCGTGGCTGGTCAGGAACCGGGCCAACTGATTCGACTGGGCCTCCAGTTCGGCGAAGGTGAGGGTCCCGTCGTCGGCCACCACAGCGGTGCTCAACGGCCGGGCAG
The DNA here is from genome assembly GCF_900609065.1 of Arthrobacter ulcerisalmonis. Taxonomy (GTDB): domain Bacteria; phylum Actinomycetota; class Actinomycetes; order Actinomycetales; family Micrococcaceae; genus Arthrobacter; species Arthrobacter ulcerisalmonis. The sequence goes on from NZ_UXAU01000020.1 coordinate 154,487, forward strand.
CGGCGTTGGCCTGGAATTCCTCAACAATCGTGTGGCCCGGCAGCGTCTGGTTGGCTGCCTCGCCGGCCGCCAGCAGGATCAGTTCCTCGGCGTCGGTGGTGACCGTCAGGTCGGCCAGGAGCGCCGATGGGCGGGTGGCTACCCCCGCGAGCAGGCGCACGAAGCGGTGCAGGTGCTCTGTCAGCTCGACCTCGGTGTAGAGGGCGGCATTGGCCTCGAACTGGACCGTGGGCAGGCTGCGCTGAGAATCGACGCCGGCGCCTTCGCCGAGGCCGTGGACCACCATCGAGAGATCATCGATGGGGCCGGTGGACAGGATGGTCAGGGTGCCTTGGGCTGGGCCAAAGGTGATCTGGTCCAAGACTGGGAGGATGTTGACCGACGGTCCCAAATAGCTGCCCTGGGTGGGCAGGTCTTCGTAGCGGAACCTCTGGTGGACAAGGGCGCCTCGAAGACTGCGACCCACCGCTGCGACAGTGTCCTGCACCGTCGCGCTGGGGTCCACACCGTGCCGGACGGGAACGATATTGGACAGCATGGACGGCGTTGACTTGGCCAGGTTGCCGCGTCGGGCAGTGACAGGCAGGGCCACGGAGACATCGCGCTCGCCGGTAATCCGGTGCAGGTACAGTGCGGCAGCCGTCACCACCAAGGCGGGGGCGGTGGCTGCCGCGGATGTTAACGCTGATGCGGCGGCTTCGGGGAGCGCCTGGGCCACGCGCACCAGCGAGCTTGCTGCGCCGTCGGGCCGGCCAGCCAAGCCGGTAGCTGGGGCGGCGTCGGCCAGGGTTTCAGTCCAGTAGGCCCGGTCAGCTTCGGCAGCAGCAGAGTCCGGGTAGGCGCCCTCGCCGGCCAGGAGTTCCTGGAGCGGGCCGAAAGCCTGGGGTGGTTCGGCGGCCGGTGTTCCGGCGTCGGACGCTTTGGCAGCCAAAAGGCTGTTGTACAGCTCGGCGACGCGGCGCAGCACCAGCACGGCAGAGTAGCCGTCCAGCAAAAGGTGATGGACCCGCTGGTAGAAGTAGTGTCGCTCAGGAGTCAACCTGATCAATTCGGTGTGGAGGAGCTGATCCGTGGCGGTGTCACGGGGGAGCGCCAGGTCGGTATCCATCAGAGATCGGGCCTGGGTCTCCGGGTCAGCGGCCGCGGACAGGTCCGTGACTTCGAGGGCTGCCGGCTGGGGGCGGGCGACTTGGTAGGGGCCATCGGCGTCTGCGGCGAATGCCATGGACAGCGCGTCCGTTCCGGCTACCGCCTGGGCCAAGGCTGAGCGGAGAACAGCCTCATCCAACGGGCCCACGATCTCGATGAACTGGGCGATCTGGAACATCGGATTTTCCGGCGCCAGTTGCTGCGCGTACCAAATGCCCCGCTGTGCCGGCGTCAGCGGCAGCCGGGCAGCGGCGTCGTGGTCGGCGGAAGTCAGGGAATCGTGGGACATGATCCTTCTCAGGGTTGGGTGGCCTCAGGGCGCGCGGATGCACGGTAGGCCGAGGTGAGCCAGCAGGGTGGCGTCGGCGGAGGTGCCCAAAGGACACGACGGGGGTGCCCGGAGGGCATGGAAGTCCCGCGGGCCGGACGTACGTCTCAGCCCGCGGGGATCAGCGGGAGGTTACTGGAACTGCCCGAACTGGAACGGGCCAACGTTGCCCAAGTTCACCAGCGGGCCGTTGATGAGCGGTCCATTGATCAGGCCACCGCTGAGGAGGCTGTTGTTGGAAACGCCGTTGCCCAGGAGTCCGTTGAGTAGGGAGACGTTGCTGGCGGGGGCGGGCTGACTGATGGCGGTGCTTGCCTGCGTGGGTGCGGCAGCCTGGGCCGGCAACGATGTTGCAGCGAATGCACCCAAGGCCAGCATGGATGCGGCGGCGGTGCGGGTTACGGTCTTGGCAGTCTTGTTCACGGTTATCTCCAGTTAGGTAGCAATAGTTTCCACAATGCGTTCGTCACAGGAGATTCGGACCCAAACTGTATCCGGATTGGCGAAGCAGGCTACCTTCCCTGCCGCGCCGTCAATCGGGAGACGGAGAGCGCCAGCCATAGTTGGACGCGGTCGCTGGTCAGGGCCGGGTCGTACCCGGTCAGTTCGGTGATCTGCCCGAGGCGGTAACGCACAGTGTTCCGGTGCAGGGTGAGGTCCTCTGCCACGGCTGCCACTGAGCCGTTGTTGGTGAGGTAGCTTTCCAGCGTTGCCACCAGTTCGGCGCCGTGCGCGGCGTCAAAGCTGCGGAGCGGGTGCAAGGCCTCGTGCGCCATGTCGGCCAGTGGAACGTCTTCGCTGGCGAGCAGGAGTGAGGTGAGGCTCAGCCGTTCGGGTTCGTTGACGGGCAGGCCGTGGCTGACCGCATCGCGCGCCTCAAAGTAGCTCCACCGCAGTCCGTTCGGCTTGGTGTAGGCACCGCCGATGCCGATGGTCGCGTGGATCCCGGCCTCGGCGAGGTGGGTGCTGAGGCGTCGTGCCAGCGCTGGTGCCGTCCCGCCGTCGTCGTTGATGACCAGCATCAGGTCCCGGCCCACGACGGCGGCCACCGCCTTGTCGAGTTCCGGCGGCACCGCACTGCGGACCAGCGCCTTGTGGTGGGCTTCGGAACTGGCCAGCAGCACCACGTTCTTGCGGGTGCTGTTCACCCCTACGCTGGCAAGCCGCCGCTGGGCCTCACTGGTTTCCAGGGACCCCTGGATGACGTCTTCCAGCACCTGCCCGCAGAGCGCCCGCTGGGCCTGCCGCTGCTTGACCATGTTGTTCAGTTCCACGCTGATCAGGTTCTGCGCGTAGCCAATAATGCCGTTGTCTTCAAAGGGTTGCCGCACCCACAGAGTGCAGGCGTCCCGCCGCCCGGTGGGAATGGGATAGGCGGACCACAGATCGGCGGTAGGGGGAGAGTTGGTGCTGTTGTAGAGCTGCGCCGTGAACTGGCTCAAGGCGATGTCTGTGCGCAGCATGCCGCCGAGATGCTTGAGGAGTTCCGCCACTCCGCCGCCGGTGAGCAGTGCCTTGGCGAGTACCTGATGGCCGGCAATGAGGCGCTCGAGCTTGGTGTAATGATCGGCCGAGTGGGCGTCCGCCACCAGTTTGCCGATCGCAATGAACGGCGTTTCATAGGGTACCTGCACCACCGGTAGGCCCCACCGGTTCGCCTCCGCTAAGAGGGCAGCAGGCACTGCTTCATGCGACAGCCCGGTGCCGAAGCCGATACCCACCGCACCTGCGCGCTGGACTTGGCGGGCAAATCGGCGCTGCTCGGGCGCGGAACGCAGCCGCAGACCCGTGGTCAGCACTAGTTCGCCGCCGTCGAGAAAGCGCTGTGGATCCTCGAGTTCGGTGACGGCCACCCAGCTGATGTCCTGGTTTAGGGTGCTCTTGGCCGCGCCAACGTTCGTCAGTTTCAGCGAATCCACGCCCACCAGGGCAGCAAGGGAGATGGCCATGGAGCAAGGATAGCCAAGCACTAGGCAACCGCACTAAAAATAGTCAAAGACGGTGTGCAGGTGGCCATTCACGAGCTAGGGGTCCTGGCATAGGCTCAAGGCAGTTCACCCTGCCGCCAGCGGTCCCACCGCCGGCCCCTAGGAAAGTGGTTGCACACCGTGGTCCAAACCTTGCAGAACTTCATCAACGGCGAATTCGTCACTCCGGCAGGCACCGATCTGCTGGACATCGTCAATCCCACCAATGGCGAGGTGGTGGCGCAGTCTCCAGTGTCCGTTGACTCTGACGTGGATGCGGCCATGGCGGCGGCAAAAGCAGCCTTCCCCGCCTGGAAGCGGGTCACCCCAGGGCAGCGCCAGCTCATGCTGCTCAAGCTCGCCGACGCCATCGAAGCCAACAGTGACGAACTTGTCGAGGCCCAGCACCGGAACACCGGCCAGGTCCGCTCGCTGATTGCCGCGGAGGAAGTTGCCGCCGGCGCAGACCAGATGCGCTTCTTCGCCGGTGCTGCCCGCATTATGGAGGGCAAGTCTGCTGGCGAGTATTTCGAGGGCCATACCTCCTACGTCCGCCGCGAACCCATTGGCGTGGTGGCCCAGGTGGCACCGTGGAACTACCCGTTCCTGATGGCCATCTGGAAGATCGGCCCTGCGCTCGCCGCCGGCAACACGATCGTGCTCAAGCCGTCCGACACCACGCCCGAGTCCACCCTGGTCTTGGCTCGAATTGCCGGCGACATCCTGCCGGCAGGTGTACTCAACGTGGTCTTGGGGACAGGGGCCACAGGTTCCCTGATGGTGGAGCACAAGGTTCCCGGTCTGGTCTCCATCACAGGCTCGGTCCGGGCTGGTATTGCCGTGGCCACCGGCGCTGCCAAGGGCCTCAAGCGTGCGCACCTGGAACTTGGCGGCAAGGCGCCCGCCATCGTGTTCAAGGACGCAGACATCGCCAAGAGCGCAGCGGCCATCGCCGAGTTCGCCTTCTTCAACGCCGGCCAGGACTGCACCGCCATTACCCGGGTGCTGGTCCAGGATGAAGTGCACGACGACGTCGTGGCCGCCATGGTGGCGCACACCAAGACCCTGCACACCGGCTCGCAAAACGACGAAGACAACTACTTCGGCCCGCTGAACAACGTCAACCACTTCAACGCCGTGAGCTCCGTGGTGGAACACCTGCCCGCCAACTGCAAGATTGAAACCGGTGGGCACCGTGTTGGCGACAAGGGCTTCTTCTTCGAGCCGACCATCATCACCGGCGCCAAGCAGACCGATGACGTGGTCCAGCAGGAAACGTTCGGCCCGGTTATCACTGTGCAGCGCTTCAACACCGAGGAAGAAGCGCTGGAAATGGCCAACGATGTGGACTACGCCCTCGCAGCCAGCATCTGGACCACCGATCACGGCACGGCCATGCGGCTCAGCCGCGACCTGGACTTCGGTGCCGTGTGGATCAACACCCACATCATGCTGACCGCCGAAATGCCGCACGGTGGCTTCAAGCAGTCTGGCTACGGCAAGGACCTCTCCGTCTATGGCGTGGAGGACTACACCCGCATCAAGCACGTCATGAGCGCCCTGGACGCCTGACCTTCCCCGCTCCTCCTCATCATCACGCTGCACCCGAAAGGCCCATCATGACCACCACCGCATCAGAGATCACCTACCGCCTGGAGCAGAAGCGCAACGTCCAGGCTGACTTCCCCGGCCCCAAGTCCGTGGCCCTCACCGAACGCCGCAAGGCAGTCGTGGCAGCTGGCGTCGCCTCCAGCGTCCCTGTTTTCGTTGCCGACGCGGACGGCGGGATCATCCAGGACGTGGACGGGAACTCGTTCATTGACCTGGGTTCAGGCATTGCGGTGACCAGCGTGGGCGCGTCTGATCCCGCCGTCGTGGCCGCCGTGAAGGCCGCCGTGGAGCACTTCACCCACACGTGCTTCATGGTGACCCCATACGAAGGCTACGTTGCGGTCGCCGAGCAGCTGAACCGGCTCACCCCGGGCGACCACGAAAAGCGGACGGTGCTGTTCAACTCCGGCGCCGAGGCAGTGGAGAACGCCGTCAAGGTGGCTCGCCTCGCCACCGGGCGCGACGCCGTCGTGGCTTTCGACCACGCCTACCACGGCCGCACCAACCTGACCATGGCGCTGACCGCCAAGGCCATGCCGTACAAGACCAACTTCGGCCCGTTCGCGCCCGAGGTCTACCGCATGCCCATGAGCTACCCATACCGCGAGGAAAACCCGTCGATCACCGGTGCGGAGGCGGCCAAGCGCGCCATCACCATGATCGAAAAGCAGATCGGCGGAGACCAGGTCGCCGCGATCATCATCGAACCCATCCAGGGCGAAGGCGGATTCATTGTCCCCGCCGAGGGCTTCCTGCCGGCGCTGGCAGCGTGGGCCAAGGAAAAGGGCATCGTCTTCATCGCCGATGAGGTCCAGTCAGGCTTCTGCCGCACCGGTGAATGGTTCGCGGTCAACCACGAAGGCGTCGTTCCGGACATCCTGACCCTCGCCAAGGGCATCGCGGGTGGCCTGCCGCTCTCCGCCATCACCGGCCGGGCAGACCTGCTGGACGCCGTCCACCCCGGTGGCCTCGGCGGCACCTACGGCGGCAACCCGGTGGCCTGCGCTGCGGCCTTGGCGTCCATCAGCACCATGGAGTCGCTGGACTTGGCCGGACGTGCCCGCCACATCGAGGAACTCGCCGTGGGTCGCCTGACTGAGTTGCAGGGCGAGCTTGCCGACGCCGGATCCGCCGTCATTGGCGATGTCCGCGGACGTGGCGCCATGCTGGCGATCGAATTGGTCCAGGCCGGTTCGAAGGAGCCCAATCCGGAGCTGACCAAGGCCGTTGCCGCTGCCTGCCTCAAGGACGGCGTCATCATCCTCACGTGCGGCACCTACGGAAACGTTATCCGCCTGCTGCCGCCGCTGGTCATCTCGGACGATCTCCTCAACGACGGCCTCGACGTCCTCGCCGCCGCCATCAAGGCCAACGCATAACGCACACTGCATAACGCGCGACGCCGGCGCCAACCTTTGGTGCGCTGGTTTGCGGTAAAGGCGGGTCAGCTCAGTGCTGGCCCGCCTTTTGCGTGTCCGGCGGGCAGGCTGGGCTGCGGCTACGCCCTGCCTACGCCACCACTGCTGCTGCCGCTACGCCACCACTGCCGCTGCCGCTACGCCACCACTGCCGCTACGCCACCACTGCCGCTACGCCACTACTGCTGCGGCGTCAGCGCGGCGGGAGATGGCGTTGCGCCGGGCGGCCAGCACCATGTCCACGGTCAGTAAGATCAATGCCAACCACACCACGCAGAACCCGATCCACCGTTCCGCGGGCATGGCCTCGTGGAACACCACCAGTGCCACGATGAACTGCAGCAACGGGGCGATGTATTGGAGCAGGCCGATGGTGGTCATGGGGAGCCGTCGGGCGGACGCGCCGAAGAGTAGGAGCGGCACGGCGGTGATGACTCCGGATGCGGCAAGGATCCAGAAGTGGCCGGCACCGTTGGTAGCCAGGGTGGCGGTGCCGTTGACTGCGAGAATGATCATGGTGATGGCAGCCAAAGGGGCCAAAACAGCTGTCTCCACGCTCAGGCTGGTGAGGGCGTCAACGCGCGGACCCACGCGCTTCTTCAGGAACCCGTAGAAGCCGAAGCTGAAGGCCAGCGTCAGGGCGATCCAGGGGAGCTTGCCGTACGAGAAGGTCAGGATTCCCACGGCGACGAAGCTGATTCCCACGGCTACCCATTGGAGCGGCCGGAGGCGTTCCTTGAGGATGATGACGCCCAGAAGTACGGAGACCAGCGGGTTGATGAAGTAGCCCAGGGAAGCCTCCACCGCTTGCCCCGAGGTGACGCCGTACGTATAAGTGAGCCAGTTGATGCCGATCAGCACGGCCGCCAGTGCCAACGTGCCGCTGACGGCTTTGTTCCGGAACGCCGTGCGGATGGCTGGCCACGACCGGGTCAGCGTGATCAGTAGGGCGCAGAAGAGGAGTGAAAACAGGATGCGGCCAGCCACAATTTCTACGGGACCAGCGGGAGCCACGGCCATGAAGTAGAGCGGCAGTAGCCCCCAGAGTGTGTAGGCGGACAATCCCATGAGGATTCCCGCCGTCGACTCCTTCTGGGCAGCTGCCAGAGTCGTGTTGCGCGTCGTGCTGGTTGGAACTGAACTCTGGGGCGTAGGCACGAACACCATAACAACAGGTTGCGGGTCGATATTCCAACCAGCACCCAAACCGGCCAATAGTCAGTACGCTTGCTTTCATGACGTTTTCGCAGGTCGATCGATGAGGCTTCGGCACAGTAACGCGGCTGGCCGTGGATATCGGCGGGTGCCTGCCGGATCGGGATTCAGCTACCGCGACCTGGACGGTTCCACGTTGCCCGCGGGCGAGCTTCGGGATCGGTTGGCGGGGATCGGTATTCCGCCGGCCTGGACTGATGTCTGGATTGCTCCGTTCGAGAACGGCCATATCCAGGCCACCGGCGTCGACGCGGTAGGGCGGCGGCAGTATATTTATCATCCGCAGTGGCGGGAGCGGAAGGATCGGCTGAAGTTTGATCGTTCCCTGCAACTTGCCGAGTCGCTGCCCGCGGCCCGGCGGTTGGTTACCGTTGACCTCCGGGGCGAGGGGTTCGGCCGGGAGAGGGTGCTGGCGGCAGCCTTCCGGATGCTGGACAGCGGCTCCTTGCGGGTGGGATCCGAACGCTACACGAACGAAAATGGCAGCCGCGGGCTGGCCACTCTGCTGTGCGCCCACGCCCGGGTCCGGAAGGACACGGTTCAGCTGGCGTTTCCCGCCAAGAGCGGCAAGGACTGGGAATCGGAAATTGACGACGCCGACCTGGCCACCTTGATCCGGCAGCTCAAGAAACGCGGTGGCAACGCGAGGCTGCTCGCCTTTAAAGACGGCAGGACCTGGCACCCGCTGACCAGCGCCGACATCAATACTTATGTCAAAGAGCGCACCGGAGCCGACTTCACCGCCAAGGACTTCCGGACCCTGCGGGGCACGGTGGCTGCCGCCAGCAGCTTGGCCCGAACCGGACCGAAACCAAAGGTTTCGCAGCGAAAGCGCGCCATCAGTGCAGCTATGAACGACGCTGCATCAGTTCTGGGAAACACGCCCAGCATCGCCCGGAAGAGCTACGTTGATCCGCGGCTGGTGGACCACTATTCTCACGGCGAGACCATCGACCCGAAGCGCCCAGACTCGGCGGAATCGGAACTGCGGGCCTTGCTCTACCGGGAAGGCGCAGTCGTTCCACTGGCCTCGAAAGGCTAGGTTCGGGGCGTCGTCGATGCCGTACCGCTGGGATCTGCATGCGGTGGCTGCCCGGCGTCGCTGTCGAACCGCAGGCTATCCACGGGCGGTGACTGCCGGCGCCTCTGTTGGACAGGCATGAGCCTGGTAAAGCTTAAGAAGCTGGTTCGTCGTCGCTATACCGACAGTCGGCTCGGCAAAATGTCAGACCCCCTTTCTAGACTGGGAACATGGCAAGCAAAGCGGCATCCACCGCATTGGAATCCAGATCTGATGAGGCAATGGATGCTGCTCTGGCCGTGCTCTACGCCGGGATGACCGAGCCAGCTCTCGGGGACGGAGCTCTCGGGGACGGAGCGCCCGGGGACGGGCATCCAGGGGACGGACGGTGCCCGGATCCGTTGGCCGCCGTCGCTGATGGCTGCCTGGATGTGTTGGCCGCCATTGCCCGGAGCGAGGCCAAGCTCGCGGCCGCAAAAGCCGTAGCCGTCGCAACCTACGCCGAGAGTGTCCGGGCCGCAGCTCCTCCGGAAACGCCCGTTCAAGCACGAGAAATGGCCATCGCGGCCGAGATCGGCTGCGTGCTGGCGATCGGTGACCGCGCCGGAGCCGTCCTTCTGGCAGATTCCTGCACCCTGGCCAGAAACCTCCCACGTACGCTCACGGCGTTGCGGGCCGGAACGCTGTCGTGGCGGCACGCCAAAGTCATGATCGACGAAACCAGCACACTGACACCAGCTGCTGCTGTCCTGCTCGAAGCCCACTTCCTGGACCCTGAGGATCCGCACCGAGCCAAGGGTTGCCCCATCGGGGAGATGCCAGCGTACCGGTTCCGGCAGAAGGCCAGGATTTGGCGTGAACGCCACCACCCTGACAGCATCGAAAAACGCCACTCCAAAGGCTTTGATGACCGGTGCCTGGACCTTACGTCTGAACCGGATGGCATGGCCAGGCTCTCCGCTTACCTCTCAGCGGACGCCGCCACCGCGATCTGGAACCGCCTCACCGCAACAGCCCGTGGCCTCCAGGGCCCTGCCGAAGCTCGGACCCTCACTCAACTCCGCGTGGACCTCTTTGCCGCCGCCACACTCCGCACCGGTAGCCCGGCGCCCGCGGCCAACCCTGGCGGCGCTTCGGCTGCCGGGTTGGCGGATGTCCCGGCGCCCAAAGCCGACGTGCTGGTCACAGTGCCGGTTTTCGCGCTTCTGGGGTTGACTGATGAGCCGGCCATGCTGGACGGTTACGGACCGATTCCGCCGTCGATGGCCCGGGATCTCGTCGCCGGCGGTGCGTCGTCTTTCTACCGGGTACTCACCGATCCCAGGGACGGGGCACCCCTGGAAATTGGTCGCACGAATTACCGGCTGACCAAACCAATGCGGAGCTGGTTGCGGCTCCGAGACGGTAAATGCCCGTTTACCGGCTGCAGCAATCACTCTCTCGACAACGAGGCAGATCACATTTTGTCCTGGCACCAGGGCGGAACTACCGGAATCACCAACCTCGGGAGTCCGTGCCCCAAACATCACCGACTCAGACACGCCAGCGCCTGGAAACCCACCCCTGCCACACTCACCGAACCACCCGGCTGGATAGCACCCTCCGGGCGGACATACCCGAGCGAACACCAAGACTGGGAAGCACCCCAATGGCCTGCCCCACCTCTGCGGGAGCGAAAGGCCGAGCCAGGAAACTGACACCCGCCGAAACGCCGAGGCCAAACGAGCTGCCCTGATTTTGGGCTCGTCTAGACTTGGGGAACTGTGCGCCGATGCGGCGCGTCAGCCGCCTTCAGAAGGGCTTTCGGTGACTCACTCCAGCGATTCCGCCGCCACCCGTCCCCTCCGTGTCGCGATTGTGGGCGCCGGCCCCGCTGGCGTGTATGCGGCGGATATCCTGACGAAATCCAGTGGCGTCAAGGACGGGGATTTCGAGGTCAGCATCGATTTGTTCGAGGCGTATCCCGCGCCTTACGGGCTCATCCGCTACGGCGTCGCGCCGGACCATCCCCGGATCAAGGGCATCGTCAACGCCCTGCACAAGGTATTGGACCGGGGCGACATCCGGTTTCTTGGCAATGTCACTTATGGCCGCGACCTGACCCTCAGCGACTTCCGCGCGTTTTACGATGCGGTGATTTTCTCCACCGGAGCCATTAAGGACGCCAGCTTGGACCTTCCCGGCATCGACCTGCCTGGATCGTTTGGCGGTGCCGACTTCGTCTCCTGGTATGACGGGCATCCGGACGTCCCGCGGGACTGGCCCTTGAACGCCAAGGAAATCGCCGTGATTGGCAACGGCAACGTTGCCCTGGACGTAGCCCGCATGTTGGCCAAGCACCCTGAAGAGCTCCTGAGCACCGAAATCCCGGATAACGTCTACGAAGGGCTGAAGTCCTCGCCAGTCACCGACGTGCACGTCTTTGGCAGGCGGGGTCCGGCGCAGATCAAATTCACGCCCCTCGAACTGCGCGAACTGAGCCACATGAAAGACGTGGACATTGTGCTTTACCCGGAGGACTTCGAATTCGATGCTGCCTCGGATGAAGCGATCCGCACCAACAACCAAATCAAGACCATGGTCAACACCCTCACCAACTGGCTGGTCGAAGATCATGCAGAGTCGGAGACGCCTTCCTCCAGGCGCCTGCACCTGCATTTCCTGCACAACCCGGTGGCGCTGGAGGCGGGTCCGGACGGCGCGGTAGCGGGGGCCCGGTTCGAGCGGATGCGGCTGGACGGCACCGGCAACGTGGAGGGAACGGGCGAGTTCGTGGATTATCCGGTGCAGGCCGTCTACCGGGCCATCGGTTATCATGGCTCCGCCCTGGCCGAACTGGAGTACGACGCAGCCAAGGGCGTCATCCCCAACGAGGGTGGCAGGGTCCTCGATGCCGACGGCGCACCGGTGCCCGGAATCTACGCCACGGGCTGGATCAAGCGCGGTCCCGTGGGCCTGATCGGACACACTAAAGGTGACGCGCTTGAAACTATCGGCTTCCTGCTGGAGGACCGGCTTTCGCTGCCCACAGCCACAAACCCGGATCCGCAGGCCATCCTTGATCTGCTGGCAGAGCGGGGCGTCGAGTACACCACCTGGGTTGGCTGGAACCGGCTCGACGCCCACGAAGCGCAGTTGGGGAATGACTGGACGGCGGACCGGCGAGAGGTAGTCCGTGAACGGATCAAGGTGGTCCCGCGCGAAGAGATGGTCCGGATTTCGCGAGGCTGAGGACGCGCACGATAGACAAGAGGATGCGATCACCACGACGCCGTCGGATGCCCGGGCGGCGCCATCGCAGGGACCCAGGCAACCCACCGAGAGTGGGGTTAGACTGGCCGAGCCGGCAGCCAGATGCCGGCCACCGCAACGGGGAGTTCGATGACGAACGTGAGCCAGCCAACCGGAGCTGCCGCCGGCCAGCGCGCGGCCCTGACCGGGCACGAATACCTGGAAAGTGGCTGGGCAGCAGGAACGCCCGAAATCCCCGGACTCCGTCGCCTGATCCGGGACTCGTGGCAGCGCTCGGCAAGCCTACGGGCCGATCCAGACAACCTGGCTGCGCCTTTGGCCATGGACCGGGACGAACTGGAGCAATATCGCAGGCAGCACCCGTTGGCGGCCATCATGCCCATCATCAACAGGCTCCTGGTTCAACCCAGCCATGACAGTGGCCTCCTCATCGCGGTGGGTGACGAGGTGGGCAGGTTGCTGTGGGTGGAAGGCGATCCAGCGTTGCAGCGCAAGGCCGAGGGCATGATGTTCGTTGCCGGCGCGGACTGGTCTGAGGCCACCGTGGGAACCAGCGCCCCGGGCACTGCCCTTGCCTTGGGCCGGGGGATCCAGATTGCCGGGGCGGAGCACTACCAGCGGGCGGTCCACGCGTGGAGTTGCACCGCCGTGCCGTTCCACGATCCAGACTCCGGCGCCGTCCTCGGCGTCGTTGACATCACCGGCAAGGAAGCCGCCGTAGCGCCGCATACCCTCTCCCTGGTCGAGGCCACCGTGGCAGCCGCGCAGGCCCAGTTGCGGGTGGAGCGGCTGCAGTTGGCCGTGGCGTTGGCGAGCAAGCCGGTCAGGCGCCGGTCGACGTCGGCCGCGAAATTGGTGGGCGGACCTGGCAGTCTCTACCGGAACAGCTTGCAGTTGCTGGGCAGGGACCAGGCCTTGCTCAGCATTGAGGGCCGCACCGTGGCATTATCCGCCCGGCACAGCGAAATCCTCGCCCTGCTCAGCACGCATCCGGCCGGGCTGAGTGCCGAGGAGCTCAGCGCCCTCCTGTACCCGGGGGAGGGGTCCACCATGACGTTGCGCGCCGAAATGGTGCGCCTGCGCAAGGTGGTCCAGCAGCTCCATGCCGACGCTGTGCCAACATCCCGGCCGTACCGCCTGCCTGTGGACCTGGTCCCGGACAGCGGCCAGGTCCTCAGCTGCCTCCAGCGCGGTGCCCATCGGATGGCCTTGAAGATCTACCGCGGCGCCGTCCTGCCGCATTCGGAGGCGCCCGGCGTCGTGTCCCTGCGGGAGAAGGTTTCGGCCCAGCTGCGGGAAGCAGTCCTCACGGACGGCAGTGCCGAGTCGCTGCTGCGGTACGCCGAACTGCCTGAGGCAACGGACGACGTCGGGGTCCGCCGTGCGGCGCTCCGCCTCCTCCCAGCCCGCTCACCGCGGCGCGCCGGCCTGGTGTCCGACCTGGAACGGATCGATACCGAACTGCGGGCCTGACGGGCCACCGTAAAGGTTGCAACCTGCCTGCAACCTTCGCGCTCCTACGCTGGCAGCAACGGTGACTGCCATGTCCGGGCGGTCGCCCTCCGCAAGCAAAGGAGCTAGCAATGACTGTTTACGCACAGCCGGGTACTGAAGGTTCGAAGGTCACGTTCAAAGATCGTTACGAGAACTGGATCGGTGGGGAGTGGGTTGCTCCCGTCAAGGGCGAGTACTTCGAGAACATCACTCCGGTGACGGGGAAGACTTTCTGCGAGGTGGCCCGCGGGACGGCGGAGGATATTGAGTTGGCGCTCGATGCTGCGCACAAAGCGGCACCGTCGTGGGGGAAAGCCTCCGTGGCTGAGCGTGCAGCTGTCTTGAACAAGATTGCGGACCGGATTGACGAGAACGTTGAGCTGCTCGCGGTGGCCGAGTCCTGGGACAACGGCAAGCCGATCCGGGAAACCCTGAACGCTGATATTCCCTTGGCCGCAGACCACTTCCGCTACTTCGCCTCGGCCGTCCGGGCACAGGAAGGCCGGTTGTCGCAGCTGGACGATGACACGACTGCCTACCACTACCACGAGCCCCTTGGCGTCGTCGGTCAGATCATTCCGTGGAACTTTCCCATTCTGATGGCCGTCTGGAAGTTGGCGCCCGCGCTGGCTGCAGGCAACGCCGTGGTTCTCAAGCCAGCGGAGCAGACACCGTCTTCGATTCTGGTCCTCATGGAACTGATCGCCGACATCCTGCCGGCGGGCGTGGTGAACGTGGTCAACGGCTTTGGTGTTGAGGCGGGAAAGCCGCTGGCATCCAGCCCCCGCATCCGCAAGATCGCGTTCACCGGTGAAACCACCACCGGTCGTCTGATCAGCCAGTACGCCAGCCAAAACCTGATTCCGGTCACGTTGGAGCTCGGTGGCAAGAGCCCCAACATCTTCTTCAACGACGTGGCTCAGGAAGACGATGCGTTCTACGACAAAGCCCAGGAAGGCTTCGCTCTGTTCGCGTTCAACCAGGGCGAGGTCTGCACCTGCCCGTCCCGCGCCCTCGTCCAGGACGACATCTACGATTCCTTCATGGCCGACGCGGTAGCCAGGGTGGCGAAGATGATCCAGGGCAACCCGCTGGACACCGAAACGCAGGTCGGCGCGCAGGCTTCGAACGATCAGCTCGAGAAGATCCTCTCCTACATCGATATCGGCAAGCAGGAGGGTGCCAAGGTCCTCATTGGTGGTGCCCGCGCTGAGCTGCCCGGAGACCTTGCCGGCGGCTACTACGTCCAGCCCACCGTCTTCGAAGGACACAATAAGATGCGGATCTTCCAGGAGGAGATCTTCGGTCCGGTGGTTTCGGTGACCAAGTTCAGCGACTACAACGACGCTATGGAGATCGCCAACGACACCCTCTACGGGCTCGGCGCCGGCGTTTGGTCCCGTAACGGCAACGTGGCCTACCGGGCGGGCCGGGAAATCCAGGCCGGCCGTGTCTGGGTCAACAACTACCACGCCTACCCGGCAGGCGCGGCGTTTGGTGGGTACAAGTCCTCAGGCATTGGACGCGAGAATCACGCCATGATGCTGGACCACTACCAGCAGACCAAGAACCTCCTGGTCAGCTACAACGAAAACAAGCTCGGCTTCTTCTAGGCCGTGCGGGCGCTGAAATGACCATTACACGCACGGACGCCGCCGTGACGCTACCAGGGGAAGACTTCTCCCGGGTGGCGCTCACACCGGCGGCTGTTGAGCTGCTGCTGAAGCTCTGGGAACGCCACGGACCGCTGATGTTCCACCAGTCAGGCGGTTGCTGCGATGGGTCTTCGCCCATGTGCTTCCCGGCGGGGGAGTTCATCACCGGCGACTCAGATGTCCTGCTGGGCAGCTTCGCATCCTTTGCTGGACCGGACACGCCAGCACTGGATTTCTGGATGTCACGCGAGCAGTTCAATTACTGGAGCCACACGCACCTCACCATCGACGTGGTGCAGGGGCGGGGGAGCGGATTCTCGGTCGAAGCCCCCGAGGGAAAGCGATTCCTGATCCGCTCTACCCTGATGGACTGGCCGGTGTAACTGGTGGGTTGGGCGGTGTAGCTGGCTCCAGTGACATGAGGTGATGCCTGGCCGCGCCGCCTGTGGCCAGGTCTCACTCGTCTCCCGTACCGGCCTGCACAGTGAGCTCGGGTGTCAGTGAGCAGGGGCAGTCCCTGCTCATTGCACCCAGCAGTGACTGTGCAGGCCAGCGCGGGTTTGCCATAGCTGAGCCCACTAGTGACTGTGCAGGCCAGCGCGGGTTTGCCAACGGATGGGCGCCCGCAAGTTCCCTGCCAACACAGGGGCGAGCCAGGCAACACCCATCTCATAGTTTGAGACGAATGTGTTCGTCCACTGGCTGGACACCTATCGTTGATAGGTCTGTTTCAGCTACAAACCAGGATAGTGACCCTCATGAACCTTCGCCGGACTAAATCCATTGAGCAGTCGATTGCCGACGCCGATGAACCCGGACGCAAGCTTAAACGTTCGCTGAGTACCTGGGACCTGATGATCATGGGCGTCGCCGTAGCAGTGGGCGCCGGGATCTTCTCCGTGGGTGCCAAGGCCGCAGCCAACTTCTCTGGCCCCGCCGTGACGTTGTCCTTCGCCATTGCTGCCATCACGTGTGCGCTGGCCATCATGTGTTACGCCGAGTTTGCCACCGCTATCCCGGTGGCGGGCTCCGCTTACGTCTTTACCTACGCCACCATGGGTGAGTTGCTCGCCTGGATCATCGGCTGGAACCTGATCCTGGAGCTCTTCACCGCTGCCGCCGTGATCGCCAAGTACTGGGGTATTTACCTCAGCAAGGTGTTTGCCCTGACCGGTGCGGACGTTCCGCCAGTGATCTCCATTGGTGGGGTTGACCTCTACTGGGGTGCTTTCCTGATTGTGGCCATCTTTACGGTGCTGCTGGTCCTGGGCACCAAGCTCTCCGCCCGGGTGGGCAACATCTTCACCTTGATCAAGATCGCCGTGGTGTTGTTCGTGATCGTGGTGGGCTTCACCTACGTCAAGTTCGAGAACTACACCCCGTTCATCCCTGCAGCCGAGCCCACAGCCGGTTCAGGCGCAGCGGATGTCCTCAAGCAGTCCTTCTTCGGCTTCCTGACCGGCGCTGCCCCGGCGCAGTACGGCACGCTGGGCGTCTTCGCCGGAGCAGCCCTGGTGTTCTTCGCCTTCATCGGTTTCGACGTGGTGGCCACCTCCGCTGAAGAAGTCAAGAACCCGCAGAAAACCCTGCCGCGTGGCATCTTTGGCGGCCTCGCAATCGTCACTGTCCTCTACATCCTGGTCTCGCTGGCCTTGACCGGCATGGTGTCCTACACCCAGTTGGCTGAGGCGGAGAGCCCCACCCTGACCACAGCCTTTGAGGCGGTCGGCGATACCAACGCGGCGAAAGTCATTGCGTTTGGCTCACTGGTGGGCCTGACCACGGTGATCATGGTGCTGCTGATGGGCCTCTCCCGCGTGGTCCTGGCCATGAGTCGCGACGGGCTGCTGCCCCGGTCCCTCTCCAAGACCAGTGACAAGCGATCCACCCCCGCCCGCCTGCAAATCATCTGTGGCGCTGCCGTGGCCCTGGTGGCAGGCCTGACCAACGTTGACCTGCTCGAAGAGATGATCAACATTGGCACCCTCTCCGCGTTTGTGGTGGTGAGCCTGGGCATCCTGGTGCTGCGTCGCAAGCGCCCTGACCTTAAGCCGTCCTTCCGGGTTCCGTTCGGAAAGGTGGTCCCCGTGGTTTCAGCCCTGCTGTGCCTTTACCTGATGACCAACCTTGCCGTGGAAACCTGGATCTTCTTCGCCATCTGGCTGGCGATCGGCCTGGTCATCTATTTCGCTTACGGGCAGCGGCACTCGCGCCTGAACGAGCGCTTCAAGGCTGCCAACGCGGCCGTCAACGGTGCCAACGCGGAGCCGAAGCCGGTGCCGCAGGACGCCAGCGAGTAAAGCATGGAACGCAGACTGCCCGGCCAGGAGTAATTCCGGCCGGGCAGTCGCGTATCCGGCCGCCAATACTCCTACTATTGCTCTTATGGCCCGATTGACCCGTCCCGAACGTAAAGCTGAACTCCTGGCCGCCATCCAGGACTACCTGATGGACAAATCCCTGTCCGGGGTGACCTTCCGGAGCCTCGCCGTGGGCCTGGGCGTGAGCTCGTACGTGTTGGTCTATCACTTTGGTACCAGGGACCAGCTGATCAACGACATTGTGGTGGCCATCGAGTCCCGGCTGGACACCATCCGCAATACGGACGTCCGCGACATTGACCGGGAAGCATGGCGGAACTACCTGCTGGAATCGTGGCAGTGGACCATGGCCGAACGGAATCGGCAGCTGACCCGCCTGGAGTTTGAGGCCACGGCACAGGACATTGTGGCTCCTGACCCCCGCGGAACCTCACAGCACCATTTCCGTCTGCTGCATCACAAAACCCGTGACTGGCTGCAGGTCCAGGGCGTGGACCCGGAGTTGGCCGACACCGATGCCAGGCTCTTCACCGCCACGTTCTACGGGCTGCAGTTCGACTACGTGGTGATGAATGAACCAGAGGCGGCCACCAAAGCCTTCGAGCTCATGCTGAGTGTCTTCTTCGGCAACCTCCAGCACCGCCTGGCGGTCTAATCAGGGTGCGGCATGCCTGCCGACCCACTCCACGAGCGGACGAAGTTCATCCCAAAGCAGTTCGATCTGCTGCGCGCCCTCAGGGGTGGCCAGCCATGCCGGCCGGCCCAGTTCCATGCCGGCGGCCAGGGTCTTGTAGCGCAGCAGCTCGGCGCGGGGATGATCGCGGGGAAACCCCTGCGGTACGGTCTTCAGCTGTTCGCCATGCACCTCAAAGCCGGCAGTCTCGAGCCCGGCCACGATCCGGCGGAGGTTCTCGCCCGTAGCTGTTGCGTCCACGGAGTTCCGGTATCTGGCCAGCTGGGCTGCCGAGTAGCTGCGGTAGCCGCCACCCACGCTGAGCCCGTCGGCGCCGACGTGGAGGTAGTAGCCCACTCCCTCCTGCAGCGAAGCGAAGGCGCCTTGTGCTGGTTTGTAGGGGCCCGCACCCTTGGCAAACCGCATGTCCCGCTGCGGCCTGAAGACCTTGGCCGGGCCAAATCGCGGCTCCAGTTCAGCAAGCAGCGCCAGTAATGGCTCGCGGACATCGCTCTGGTAGTGCTGGTTGTTAGCCACCCACCAGTCACGGGAGTTGTTCGCCTGGAGTTCGGCGTAGAAATCGAAGGCCGCTGCGGGAATGCCTTGAAAGGTGCTCATGGTGTTGAGCGTAGGGGCCGCAGCAGAGCGCGGCTAGCCAGGGAATGTCGTATGTGGACAAACGAAAGGAAGGGCATCCCAGCGCTGGCGAACAGCGGCGGGATGCCCCTCCAAAGGTGTTGCGAAGGCGGTTAGACCTTGTTGGCTGCTTCCGCGTCGGACTCAACCTGGCCGGCGCCGAGGTTGGCGCGCAGCTTGGCGCCCAGATCGGCGTCCACGCTGGTCCAGTACGCGATGGCGCGTTCCTTGATCTCGGCAGTCTTCACGCCGCTGACGGCACCGGTGATGGTGTCCAGCAGGCGGGCCTTGGCGCCGTCGTCGTAGACGTCGCGGTACAGCGAACCGGCCTGGACGAAGTCGCCGTCCTCAGCGTGGAGGCTGTGCGCGGCGAGGGTCAGCTCGCCGTCGTTCTCCCAGCGACCTGCCACGGAGGCGGGCTCCACGGCTGCGGGGCCGCCCACGGAGTTCGGTGCGTAGACAGGGGTGGAGGGGGCGTTGAAGTGGTACCGTCCCGCGCCGTCCTGGCTGTAGTTGTTGACCGTGTTGATCGGCTGGTTGACCGGGATCTGGGCGTGGTTGGTGCCCACGCGGTAGCGGTGTGCGTCAGCGTAGGAGAAGATGCGGGCCTGCAGCATCTTGTCTGGCGATGCCGCGATGCCCGGAACGAAGTTCGAGGGCGCAAAGGTGGCCTGCTCGATCTGCGCGAAGTAGTTCTCCGGGTTACGGTTCAGCTCCATGGTGCCCACCTTGATCAGCGGGTAGTCAGCGTGCGGCCACACCTTGGTGAGGTCGAACGGGTTGAAGCGGTAGGTCTTGGCGTCTTCGTACGGCATGACCTGGACGTGCAGGTCCCAGGACGGCAGGTTGCCCGCTTCGATGTTCGTGTGCAGGTCGCGGATGTAGAAGTCCGCATCGGAACCGGCCAACTGCTCGGCCTGCTCGCCGCTCATGGACTTGACGCCCTGGTTGGACTGGAAGTGGTACTTGACCCAGAAGCGCTCGCCCTCGGCGTTGATCCACTGGTACGTGTGCGAGCCGTAGCCCTGCATTTCGCGCCAGGAGGCGGGCAGGCCGCGGTCACCCATCAGCCAGGTCACTTGATGTGCGGACTCGGGGGACAGTGTCCAGAAGTCCCACTGCATGTCAGCGTCACGCAGGTGGGTGCCCGGGAGGCGCTTCTGCGAGTGGATGAAGTCAGGGAACTTGATGCCGTCGCGGATGAAGAAGACCGGGGTGTTGTTGCCCACCAGGTCGTAGTTGCCCTCGGTGGTGTAGAACTTCACCGCGAAGCCGCGGGGATCGCGCCAGGTGTCCGGTGAGCCGCTTTCGCCAGCAACGGAGGAGAAACGGATGAGCATCTCGGTGTCCACGCCGGGCTGCAGGAACGCGGCCTTGGTGTAGCGGGAGATGTCTTCGGTGGTCTTGAACGTACCGAATGCGCCGCCGCCCTTGGCGTGTACTACGCGCTCCGGCACGCGCTCGCGGTTGAACTGAGCGAGCTTTTCCACCAGGTAGTGGTCGGTCAGGATGATGGCACCGTCGGCACCAACTGACTGGGAATGCGCGTCGGAAGTGACCGGCGCACCTGACTGGGTTGTGGAAATGGCAGTCATGTTTCTCCTATTTCTCGGTTTCTTGTGAGGGAAGGTTGCTGGAAAGTTTCTGGGTGGCCTGGCAATCGGTGCAGACGCCCTGGTACATGACATCCGCGATCTGGATGGTCATGGCGGGGGAATCGTCGTTCCAGTGCGGGGTGAGGCAGGGGGCGTGTCCGACGGCGCAGTCGACGTCTTCCACGCGGCCGCAGCTGATGCAGATGGCGTGGTGGTGGTTGTCGCCAACGCGGGTCTCGTACAGGGCGGGGGAGTGGGGTGGCTCGAACCGACGCAGCATCTGCAGGTCGGTGAGGTCGCCCAGCACCACGTAGACGGACTGCGCAGTGAGGTCGGGGAGCTCCGCACGGGCGGCGGCCAGGATGCTTTCCGCCGGCGAGTGCGGGTGATGTTCGACGGCGGCCAGCACGGCCAAGCGCTGCTTGGTCACCCTGCGGCCGTGGGCGCGCAGGGACGTTGCCCAGGCGTCGTGGCTTTCAAGGGTCTCCGTCATGACTCCATTGAAACACTTATTATGAGCAGATCACAATAAGGGTCGGCTTACTTTGGCTGCCCTTGCACCGCGGACAAGTGGCCAGTAAGCGCCCGTTAGGGTAGCAACGTGGCAAAACTACTGGCGGACCTGACCCCGCTCCGCGAGAGTCCTGACTTCCGTCGGCTGTGGCTGGGATCCGCGGTGTCAGCCGTCGGGAGTCAACTGACCCTGGTGGCTGTGAGCCTGGAGATTTATCGGCTGACCCAAGACAGCTTCTATGTAGGCCTGCTGGGGATCTTCGCCTTGGTGCCGCTGGTCATCGGGGGACTGCTGGGCGGCTCCATCGCGGATGCGCACGACCGACGGCGGGTGGCGCTCCTGGCCAGCATGGTCCTTTGGTTTACCACCGGCCTGATTGCCGCGCAGTCCTGGTTGGGGCTGGGCAACGTGTGGGTTCTTTACTTCCTGGTGGCCCTGCAAAGCGGTGCCCAGGCCATCAATCAGCCAGCACGCAGCGCCATCATCCCCATGCTGATCCGCAAGGAGCTGCTGCCCGCTGCGAACGCCTTGAGCTTGATGTCGATTGGGTTGTCCATGACAGCCGGCCCGCTGCTGGCAGGCGTGCTGGTGGCAACGGTGGGTTTCGGCTGGACCTACACCGTGGACTTTGTTTCGTTCACTTTTGTCCTCTGGGCCGTCTACCGGCTGCCCGCCATGCCGCCGGTGGGGAGCAGCAGCAAGGCGGGGCTTCGCTCCGTTGTGGAGGGTTTCCGCTTCCTGGGTACCCGGCCCAACCTCAGAATGACGTTCATCATTGACCTGATCGCCATGATCCTGGCCCAGCCAAGGGCGCTGATGCCAGCCATCGGCGCCCTGATGATTGGTGGCGGCGAATCCACTGTGGGGATCCTGCTGGCGGCAACCGCCGTCGGCGCCCTTCTGGCTGGGCTGTTCTCAGGCCCCTTGGGTGGCGTGCGGAAGCAGGGCGACGCGGTGGTCTTCTCCGTAATGGGCTGGGGCGCTTCCATTGCTGGGTTCGGTTTGGTGGTGCTCCTGGCCGGACGCTCGCCAGACGGGGCTGTCACTCTTTGGCTGCTGCCCGCGGCACTCTGCTGCGTGCTGGCCGGGGTGACAGACTCAATCAGCTCCGTTTTCCGCAACACGATCCTGCAGTCCGCCACCCCGGATCACCTGCGTGGCCGGCTCCAGGGGGTCTTTATCGTGGTGGTGGCCGGCGGACCCAGGGTGGGGGACCTTCTCGCTGGCGGCGGGACTAAGATTCTGAGCGAGGGATGGGTACTGATGCTGGGCGGACTGCTTTGTATTGTGGGCGCCTGGGTGGCGGCCAAAGTGCAGCCTGGCTTCCGGCAGTACGATGCGCGGAACCCAGTTCCGTAGGCAACCGTTCCTTAAAGCGTGGGAGAGGAACGCAACGTGCATCAGCACTACAACGGCATGAAAACGGTGGCGCTGTTTGGCGTCCTCTGGGCGGTACTCCTGGGTTTGGGAGCCATCATCGGAGTAGGCACGCGCAGTGCAGCGCCGATCTGGATCATGGCGCTGGTGGGGGTGGCCACCACCGCCTACGGCTACTGGAATTCGGACAAGTTGGCGATCCGGTCCATGCAGGCCTATCCGGTTACGGAGGACCAAGCGCCGCAGCTGTACCAGATCGTGCGGGAGCTCTCCACGCGGGCCAACCAGCCCATGCCGCGGATCTTTGTTGCGCCCACCATGAACCCCAACGCTTTCGCCACCGGCCGGAACCCCAAAAACGCGGCGGTGTGTTGCACGGCAGGCATCCTGCAATTGCTGGATGCGCGCGAGCTCCGCGGCGTCTTGGGCCACGAACTGATGCACGTCTACAACCGCGACATCCTCACCTCATCGGTGGCGGCCGCCGTCGCTGGCGTGATCACGTCGGTGGGGCAGATGCTGCTGTTCTTCGGCGGCGACCGGCGCAACTCCAACCCATTGGCCATGATTGCCATGGCGCTGCTGGCCCCCTTCGCCGCCTCGCTCATTCAGATGGCCATTTCACGGACCCGGGAGTACGACGCCGACGAGGACGGTTCGCAGCTCACCGGCGATCCGTTGGCGCTCGCCTCAGCCCTGCGCAAGATCGAGCAAGGCGTCACCATGGTGCCGCTGCCGGCCGACCAGAACTTGGTGAACTCCTCGCACTTGATGATCGCCAACCCGTTCCGCGGTGGGGCCATGAACAAATTGTTTGCCACGCACCCACCCATGAAGGAGCGGATCGCCAGGCTGGAACGCATGGCTGGACGCCCGGGTGCCTAGCTGAACAGCCCCGAACCGATGTAGCCGCCGGGCTGGACGCCGCCCGGGACGGCGAAGAGGCCCGATCCGGTGTGCTGCAGGTACTCGACGGCGAGGGTGTCGCCCTTGGCCATGGCCAACTGCATGGGGACGTAGTGTGTGCGGGGGTCCGTGACGAAGGCGATGAAGAACAGGCCCGCGTCCAGGTGGCCCAGGCCGTCCGAACCGTCGGTGTAGTTGTAGCCCCGGCGGAGCATCTGCACGCCGTTGTTTTGTGCTGGGTGCGCGATCCTCATGTGTGAATCGAGCGGAATGATGGGCTTGTCTGCCCGGCCCTTCAGATCGAAGTTGGGTGCCGTGAACTCTTCGCCGCCGGACAGTGGTGCGCCTGTGCCCTTGGTGCGGCCGATCAGGCCCTCCTGCTCTGCCAGAGAAGTCCGGTCCCAGATCTCGATGTGCATCCGGATCCGGCGGGCCACCAGGTAGCTGCCGCCGGCCATCCACGCATCTTCGGGCCTGGCGGCGGTGGCCCAGACGTGCTGGTCCAGGAGTTGTGAGTCTTCAACTTTGAGGTTGTTGGTACCGTCCTTGAAGCCGAACAGGTTTCGGGGTGTTGCCTGTGCCCGGGACGTGGAGGAGGTCCGGCCAAAACCCAGTTGGGACCAGCGGACCCTGACCTTGCCGAAACCAATCCGGGCCAGGTTTCGGATGGCGTGGACAGCAACCTGGGGATCGTCGGCGCAGGCCTGGATGATGAGGTCGCCGCCGGTGCGGGCAGGGTCCAGGGCGTCGCCGGGGAAGTGCGGCAGGTCGATCAGCGCTTCGGGGCGCCGACCGTCCAGGCCAAAGCGGGCCACGCCGGACTTCTCGAACAGGCTGGGACCAAAGCCCACGGTCAGCGTCAGCTTCCCGGCGTCGAGATCCAGTGCCTCGCCGGTGTCCTCCGGGGGAGCGGAGTAGGGGCCGTCGACGGCGCCGGTCGCCCCGGCGGGTTTCCCTGCGGTCATGGCTTCGGCCGCCGCTGTCCAGTCCTTGAGGAGCTGGATCAGGTCCTCGCGTTTGGTGGTGGTGACGTCGAAGGCGGCCATGTGCAGCCGGTCCTGCGCGGCGGTGACAATGCCCGCCTGGTGGTCGCCGTGGAAAGGCACCACCGACTCGTCCACGGGATCAGGCGCGGCGGCGGCAGCAACGGCGTCGTGCCCGTAAAACCCCGCGACCAGGCCGACGGCGGCGCCGCCCACCCCTGCCAGGCCAAAGAGGCTCCGCCGGCTCAGGCGTGAGCTGGCGGCGGCCACTGGTGCTTCGTCGTGCGGAGGCTGCCCAGTGGGTTCGGCTGGGTGCCCACCCATTGGACAGCCCGTCACAGGACGACGGCTGCGGTGAGCTTGGACAGCGGTTCGCCCAACGAATCGACCAGGCTGGCTAGGCGCTGGACCTGGTCCAGAGTGAGCTTGTCGTAGTAGACAAACCCGTCACCGTCGCGGTGGGTATCGAGCTCCGCCTGCAGCGCTGCGAACTCCTCGTCCAGCGTGGCGGCCAGGGCTGCATCCTTCTGCACCAGGGCGGGCTTCAGGTTTTCGAAGGCGATGCGGGCACCGTCCACATTGGCCTGGAAGTCCCACAGATCGGTGTGCGACCAGATTTCCTCCTCGCCAGTGACCTTGCCGGTGGCCACTTCGTCCAAGAGCTCCTTGGCACCATTGCCGAGCTTGTCCGGCGAGTATTCCAGGGTGCGGGTCCGCTCCAGGAGGTCCTTGGTGTCCGCCACCATGCGATCGGCGATGGCGGTCCGCTCCACCTCGGTCATGGCCGTGTAGCCTGCCGGCGGGAAGAGGTCCTTCTCGGCGCGGTGCCAGCCGGTCCATTCCTGGCCGGGCTCAAGGTCGGCTTCGCGGGCATCGAGTTGCGGGTCGAGGTCGCCGAAGGACTCGGCCACAGGCTCGATCCGCTCCCAGTGCAGGCGGGTCGCGGCGTAGAGGGAGCGGGCCTTGTCTGCGTCGCCGGCGGCAAACGCGGCGGCGAACGCTTCCGTGCCGGTCATCAGCTGTTCCGTCTGGTCCTTCACATAGGACGCGTACTGCGCCGTAGCGGTGTCCAGGAGTTGCTGGAAGTTGGCGTCCGCCGTGGGTTCGGCGCCGGACTGCGTGACCTCCAATGCGGCGCGGATGCCGTCACCCTGCATGCCCGGCTTGCAAGCGGTGGTGTACGAGCCGGCCGGAGCCGTGACCACGAGGTTGCGGGTCAGTCCGGGGCCGATGTTCTCTACCTCGCCGAGAATGCGCAGGCCGTCGGAGGCCAGCAGGTAAAACTCGGTGACTTCATTGCCGTCGTTCTTGACGGAGAAGTTGAGGTTGCCGCTGGGGACGCTCGTGGCGGAGACCTTGCATTCGGTGCTGGAGCTGACCACGTCGATGACGCCGGAGGATTCCGCCGGCTTGGTGTTGTCGGTGCAGCCGCTCAGCAGCAGCGGAATCGAGACCGCGGCAGCGAGGAAGCTCAACGGCTTGGCGCGGCGGATGGTGGTGGGGGAGAGGCCGGTCATGGGAATCCTGTTCACGAAGGGGCGTAGCGGAGGGGGTCAGGCGGCTTAGATATCAGGCAGCGCTGGCGTCAGGTAGGGCGGGCGTCAGGCAGGGCGGGCGTCAGGCAGCGGTGCGAGCGGATGCGGCGGGGGCCGGTTCGGCCGCGGCCGCAGGTTTCCTGTTGATGCGCAGGTAAAGGAACATCACTGGCACCACGTAAAGGACCCAGACGAGGGCCTCCAGCCAGGTGGTGGCGGGGGAGAAGTTCAGGGTGCCCTTGAGGAGGGCGCCATACCAGGACGACGGCGGGACGGCGCCGCTGACATCGAACGCCAGGGAGTTCAGGCCGGGAAGGATGCCGGCCTCCTGCAGGTCGTGGACGCCGTAGGCCAGGACGCCGCCGGCGATGATGATCAGCGCGGCTCCGGTCCAGGTGAAGAACTTGGCAAGGTTGACCTTCAGCACGCCACGGTGCAGGAGGTAGCCCAAGAAGACGGCGGTGATGAGGCCCAAGAGGGCGCCCAGGAGGGGTTGGGTGGTTTCGCCCGTGGCCTGGGCTGCGGCCCAGAGGAAGAGGGCGGTTTCCAGTCCTTCGCGGCCCACGGCCACGGCGGCGACAATGACCAGGCCCCACCCGGCGCCGCCGCTGAACTGGTCCACTTTCGACTTCAGATCGCTGCCTAGGGTGCGGGCGGTACGGGCCATCCAGAACACCATCCAGGTGACCAGGGCGACGGCAACGAGCGACAGTGTGCCGCCAACGGCTTCCTGGGCCTCGAAGGTGAGGCCGCGCGGACCAAACGTCAGGAGGGCACCGAAACCGATGGAGATGGCGACAGCGGCACCAACGCCTACCCAGAGGCGGGGAATGAGATGCCGGCGGTCGGTTTTGACCAGGTATGCCATGAGGAGGACTACGACGAGAGTGGCCTCGAGGCCTTCGCGGAGTCCGATCAGGTAGTTGGCTGTCATGGGGGACGTTCTTTCACTTAGGGCGCCATAATTTAGGCAGGCCTAAGGAAGAGGGTACCTCCCGGCGGCTATTACGCAAACCGCGCGTGCGCTATTACCTTCCCGCGACGCAGCGGCGTGGCACGCTGGTGCCGGACCGCTGCGGCTGGTCCGCCGTCGTCGTCCTTCTGGAAGGGGCGACGACGGCGGGAACATCAGCTGCGGAAGTTGACGAACTGCAGATCGGCCTCGTCGAAGTCCTTCAGCAGCGCCATGACGGACTGCAGGTCATCGCGGGACTTGGAGGAAACGCGGAGCTCATCGCCCTGGATCTGGGACTTGACGCCCTTGGGGCCCTCGTCGCGGATCTTCTTGTTGATCTTCTTGGCCAGGTCCTGTTCGATGCCCTCCTTGATGGAGGCTTCCAGGCGGAATTCCTTGCCGGAGGGGAAGGGCTCGCCGGTGTCCAAGGACTTCAGTGAGATGCCGCGGCGGATCAGCTTGGACTGGAGGACATCCAAGACCGCCA
The DNA here is from genome assembly GCF_900609065.1 of Arthrobacter ulcerisalmonis. GTDB lineage: Bacteria > Actinomycetota > Actinomycetes > Actinomycetales > Micrococcaceae > Arthrobacter > Arthrobacter ulcerisalmonis. Next base: position 181,579 of record NZ_UXAU01000020.1, read on the forward strand.
GGACACGCTCTTCCGAGTTGGCCTTCATGAGGATCTTTTCGCCGCTGAAATCGACCTCGGCGCCGACGCCCTTGAAGTCGTAGCGCTGGACCAGCTCCTTCTGCGCCTGGTTCAGGGCGTTAGCCACTTCCTGCTTGTCTACCTTGGACACAACATCGAACGTTGATTCGCCTGCCATGACACTCCTTTGCTGGTGGGAACCCTGCGGTCAGGGCATGGATCTCTGCCAGCAAGCCTAGTACGGATGCCGGTTGCGGGGGTGGCGTTCCTTCACAGTTCCCTCACAGCGCAAGCATGGCGGGAACTGAGCGGGCCGGGCCAGAGTTGAAGCAGTTGAGTCACTGGGAAGTTGTTGAAGGGAACACCATGCATCGCAAGGCCGTCGCCTACGTCACGCGCACCACTACTGCCGCTGTGGGTGCAGCTGCGACGTCGGTTGCCGCAGCAGCCGTTGCGGCATCCATCATTTTTAGCCCCGTGGCAGATGCCTCCTCGCGGATGAGCGGCGTCAGCGACGACCTGCTCCGCGCGGTCCAGTTGAACCAGATCACCGAGGAACAGGCTGTGAAGTTCGAGGCGAAACTCGCCGGCCGGATCTTTGGGGATGCCTGATATTTCGCCGGTCTTTTCGCCCCTCTTTTGGCCTGATGCGGGCCCCTTGGAGCTCGATTCGATTCTTCGGCGGAAGTTCTGTAAAGTTGTCTTGCCCGCGGTTACTGGGAGCGAAACAGTTCACGCTGGTTCGAAGCCACAACCGAGGGTGATCTTCTTTTGAAGTTCGGCAGATTACCCGAGCGGCCAAAGGGGGCTGACTGTAAATCAGCTGGCAACGCCTACGGGGGTTCGAATCCCTCATCTGCCACCCAAGAAAAAGCCTCCGGAACCAACAGGTTCCGGAGGCTTTTTCGTGCCCTTGATTGGCTGCTGGGCGAATCCTAAGCTCGTTGGCTTATCCCGGCCGTTAAGGTTAGGACTAGTGGACAAGCTTAGGTTGAATCAGTTTCCCGGACGCGGCGCTAGGCGACAGTAGCCAGCGCGCGATTGTCTACGCCGCTACTGGGGCGGCTGGCCGTCCCGAAGACTGGCTAACTCCTGCCTGAGCAAGGCGATCTCGGTGACCAGACCAGAGAGCTCGGCACGCAGGGGCTCCTCGACGGCGTAGGCAGCCGTTTCAGCTGTGTCTTCTACCCGCTGCACCAGCCAGGAAGCGATGGATGCCGTGACTACGCCCAACACGGCGATGCCGCTCATCATCAAGGCCGCGGCCACCATCCTGCCGATGGGAGTGACCGGATACAGGTCGCCGTACCCCACCGTGGTGATGGTGGTGATGGCCCACCACAACGCATCGCCGAAGGTGACGATCTTGGCGTCCGGTGCTGCCTGTTCCACGTCCAGCACGGCTAGCGCGCCAACGAACACCAACAGTGCCGCGGAGCTGGCGACGTAGGTCACCACCCGGCCGCGCAGGGTTTCGCCCACCGTCCGGTGCAGCACTGACAGCAGCGTCACCAGCCGGAGCAGCCGCAAGGGGCGGAAGAACGGAAGCGCCACGATCAGCAGTTCATGGAGGTTGCGGACAAACCATTGGCGGCGGTTCGGCGCCAAGTGAAGGTTTACGGCATAGTCGACGGCGAAAATGCCCCAGGTGGCCCACATGGTGGCCTCGAGCCAATTGCCTGCGCTGCCTTCGACGCGTCCGACCACCTGCCACGCGTACGCCGCCAGGAACACTAACGCTGTCGCCATCAGCGGCCACTCTGCCAGGTCCCGGTAGCGTTGTTGCGTCATGCTTCGAAATCCTACGCGGAAGTCGGGAGGTTGCACCGGGCCTGTCCGCTCGCCGGTAGTCAAGCTAAGTTACCCGCGAGTAGCATTACACCATGCACTTGCTCCTGAGGACCCTGCTCCTGCTTGTCCGCTCGTCCCGCCGGCCCGCGTTGGGCGTCTGGGACGCATCGTCGCTGCCCGCCCGGGTCCTCCCCACGGACATCGACATCGCCATGCACGTCAACAACGGCATGTACCTGTCGCTGATGGACCTTGGCCGTTTCGACCTGATGGTGCGCAGCGGCGTGTGGACGCGGATGCGCCGCCGTGGCTGGGTTCCGGTGGTGGCCAGCGAAACCATCACCTTCCGTAAATCACTCCAGCTCTGGCAGCAGTACAGCATCGAAACCCGCATCATCGGCCTGGACACCAAAGCCATCTATTTCGAACAACGGATGGTGGCCGACGGCGAAATCTACGCGAGTGCCTTCATCGCTACCCGCTTGGTCGCCAAGGGCAAACCAGTCAGCCTCGACGACATCATGCAGGAATTTGGCACCCCGCCCGCCGACCTGGCCCTCCCCTCATGGATCCAGCCTTGGCGCACGGAAAGCGCACTGCCCGGCGCTCGCGTTCCGGCCCCGCACTCATGGGGCAGCCGAAACTAAGCGCCCACGTCCCGGCGGTCAAGGACGACGGCGGCAATCGCCACGAGCGCCGCAGACAAGCCCCAGAGCCATCCGGCGGCGGCCCAGTCGGCTCCATTGACCACGGGCGAGTTGCCGTAGGCCCAGTGGTACGGGCTCAGGTTCAGCAGCCATTCGACGCCGGGTGCCTGCCGGCCCACTGCGTTGAAGACGTAGCCGAGTACCCCCACGGCAGCGCCCGCGGCCAAGCCCACGGTCCGCCGGCCACTGGCAGCACCAGCACACAGGGCCGCTGACCCGCTCAGCAGCGCCAGGCCCGCAAAGAGGACCGCTGCGCCCACCACGTTCCCGGGCTTCAGCCCCAACTGAGATGGGCCGTTGAGGGCCAACACCAGCACCAAAACCAACGCCGCCAACACCACCACGCGCAGGGCCAGGGCCAAAGCACGCTCCAAAACCACCTGCACCCGCCGCACACCGTGGGCCAGGGTGAGCTCCAGCTGCCCGGATTCCTCGTCCCCGCCCACAGCGGCGGCACCCCAAGACACCGACGCGATGGTCATGAGCAGAAACCCGATCAGGCCAAACAATGTGGCTTGGGTGTAGCCGGGCCCAGTGGCGATCTGGTCATAGTTCAAGGCCTTGGTGAGCTCGGGCGGGAGGGCGTTGATCATGTCCTGCATCTGGGCGCTGCCACCAATGGAGGGGTACAACGGCAGGTACAGGAGGGCCGCGGCGGCGAGGCCCACGCCCCAGCCCAGCGTGCCACGCCACGAGTCAACGAAGGCCCTGCGGAACAGGGGGAGCACCGTCATCGAAGTTCCCCCTCGGCGCCGGAATAGAGTTTCAAGACTGTCTCCTCCAGGTCTGGCTCCTCGATCACCAGGTCCGTGAGCTGCAGAGATGCCAGCAGCTGAACCAAGGGTTGGACGTCGCCCGCCAGGACAGCCCCCACCGTCACCGCCGTCCGGGACTCCACTACCGTCACGGGGCTGACGCCTGGCACTTTGGCCAGCCGCGCCACGGCGTCTTCCCCGGTGATGCCGGTGGCGCTGATCGTGACCTGGCGCGTTGCGCCGGCCCGGAGACCCTGCACCGATTCCACGGCGATGATACGGCCGTCGCGGAGGATGGCCACGGCGTCGGCGGTCTGCTGGATTTCGCTGAGGACGTGCGAACTGAGGAACACCGTCTGGCCGCGGTCCCGGGCCTCGTGGACCATGCCGTGGAATTCCTGCTGCACCAGCGGGTCCAGTCCGCTGGTGGGCTCGTCGAGGATCAGGAGCTCCGGCTGGTGCATGAATGCCTGCACCAGGCCGAGTTTCTGCTTGTTGCCCTTGGATAGTTTGCGAGTGTGCCGGTCCAGGTCCAGGCGCAATCGATCGGCCAGTTCGTCAATCCGGCCCGGGGGAACGGGGCCGCTGATGGCCGCGTAGTGCGCCAACAGCTTGCGTCCGGTGACCCTGCCAGCCAGGACGAGCTCGCCGGGAAGGTAACCAATCCGGCGTCGTAATTGCGGACCACCAGCCCGCGGATCCTCGCCCAGCACGCGGACCTGCCCGCCGCTGGGCCTGATGATGTCCAGCAGGCAGCGCATGGTGGTGGTTTTACCCGCCCCGTTGGGGCCAATGACCCCGAAAACCGAGCCGGCCTCCACACTGAAATCCACGCCGTGGAGCACCTCCCGGCGGCCGAAACTCTTGGTGAGTGATTGCGCTGAAATTGCCGCTGACATGGCCCCTCCTGATGCGCGATGTGCGCTGCTGACCTCAACGGTAGGCCTGCAAACCCCCGGTGTATACGGTGCCGCGCGGGATATTCCCGATCACGCGGGGAGCGAACATGCCGCCGCGATTCTGCACGCACGCGTACCGTTATTCCATGGCTACCCTTGACATCACCGGTGAACAGTTCGCATCAACCATCGAAGGCAATGACATTGTCCTCGTCGATTTTTGGGCTGAATGGTGCGGGCCCTGCAAGCAGTTTGGTCCCACATACTCCAGCGTGTCCGAGAAGCACCCAGACGTCCTTTTCACCAAGGTGGACACCGAGGCTGAGCAGCAGCTCGCCGCAGAGGCCGGCATCTCCTCCATTCCCACGCTTATGGCCTTCCGCGAGAAGGTCCTGGTGTTCTCGCAGCCCGGCGCGCTCAACGCACAGCAGCTTGAGCAGGTAGTGGACGCCGTCAAGGCGCTGGACATGGACGAGGTCCACGCCCACGTGGCCCGCTCGCAGGCCGAAGCTGCGGCTGCGCCGGAAAGCGCTGCAGCCCCGGATGCAGCAGCGCCCAACCGTTCCGCAGCTCAGCAGGACGGCACACAGATTCCCGAGTAGGCCTCAGCGCCGAAACGTCGCAGGGTCCGGGTCCACCATCAACGGTGGGGCCGGACCCTGCTGTGTTGGTGGCTTGGGTAGATCAGAGACGTTCCAGGGCAACCGGCTGGGCCAGCAGGGCGCTGAGGGACTCGTTGAGGTCTTGCACGGCGACGCCCTGGGAGTGCTTGGCGAGGTCCTCTTTTGAGGCCCACTGTTCCGTGAGGACCAGTTTTTCTTCCGTGGCTTCTGTCAATTCATAGCGAATGCAGCCGGGCTCATTCACCACCTCGTCGATAGCGATCTCAAGGGCCAGCTTCACGCGGAAGAACTCGCCGTCGTTGGGGATGAACGTTGCCTGCAGGTCGATCGGTGCACTCATGCTGCCACTTTACCGGCCGTGCGTTCCGGTTCCCGTCCGTGTTTCGCACCGTGGCACCGTCCGCGGTGCTTTCCATGCCCCCAGCCAGTTGGTAGCGTGCCATTCATGCGCGCCTACACAGCCGGGGACACTGATGTTCCATTGCTCAACGAGACCATCGGCCACCAGTTCGAGCGGGTGGCGGCACAATTCCCGTTCCATGACGCCCTGATCGAGGCGGCCGCGGTTCCGGGCGCGGACGCTCGCCGCTGGAGCTACGCCAAGATGAACGACGACGTCGACAGGCTGGCCCGCGCGCTCCTCGCCTTGGGCATCGCCAAGGGAGATCGGGTGGGCATCTGGAGCCCCAACTGCGCCGAGTGGACGCTGCTGCAATACGCCACCGCCAAGGCCGGCGCCATCCTGGTCAACGTCAATCCCGCTTACCGCAGCCACGAACTGGAGTTCGTGGTCCGGCAAAACGGGATGCGGCTACTGGTCACGGCGCCATCGGACCCCAACAGCGACTATGTGGCAATGGCCCGGCAGGCACTGGCTGGTTCTGATGAGCTGGAGATGCTCGTCTTCCTACCCTCGCCCACTGGGCTGGGCCCCGACGGGATCGACTCCGATGATGAGGACTCCGACGACCCTGCCGCCGAGGGTGTGGGGCACCAGGCCGACGAGCATCACGGTGAGGTTCGGCGGTCAGCTGCGCCGCTCAGCGACGCGGAACTCACCTACGCCGAACTGCTCAAGCGGGCAGACGCCGTCGGGCATGCAGAACTGAAGGCCAGAATGGCTGAGCTGGACCCGCACGATCCCATCAACCTGCAGTACACCTCAGGGACCACCGGTTTCCCCAAAGGGGCCACGCTGACGCACCACAATATCCTCAACAACGGTTACGCGATCGGCGAGCTGCTGGGCTACACGGAGCACGACCGGGTGGTGATACCCGTTCCGTTCTACCACTGCTTCGGCATGGTGATCGGCAACCTGAACGCGCTTAGCCACGGGGCGGCCACCATCATTCCCGGCCGCGGCTTTTCGCCGGCGGCGGCGCTCGAGGCGGTCCAGGACTTTGGTGGCACGTCCCTGTACGGGGTGCCCACCATGTTCATTGCCGAGCTCGCGCTGCCCGATTTCAGCTCCTACGACCTCTCCACGCTGCGGACGGGCGTCATGGCAGGGTCGCTCTGCCCCATTGAGGTGATGAACCGGGTCATCACCGAGATGCACATGGTGGATGTTGCCATCTGCTACGGCATGACTGAGACTTCGCCGGTGGCCACCATGACCCGCGACGGCGACACCTTGACCCAGCGCACCGAATCCGTAGGCCGCACCATGCCGCAGCTGGAAAGCCAGATCGTGAGTCCTGCCACCGGCGAGGTGCTGGAGCGGGGCGAGATCGGCGAACTGTGCACCAGGGGGTATTCGGTGATGTCGGGATACTGGGGCCAACCGGATAAGACCGCCGAGGCGATCGATGCCGACGGCTGGATGCACACCGGCGACCTTGCCCGGATGGACGCTGACGGGTACATCCTGATCGAAGGCCGGATCAAGGATCTGGTGATCCGTGGTGGCGAGAACGTGTACCCGCGCGAAATTGAAGAGTTCCTGTACACCCACCCGTCGATCCAGGACGTTCAGGTGATCGGGATTCCGGATGCCCGCTACGGGGAGGAACTCATGGCCTGCATCATCCTCAAGCCGGGCGCAGCGATACTGGACGCCGCGGCGGTGGCCGAGTTCTGCCGAGGCCGGCTGGCGCACTTCAAGGTCCCGCGGTACGTGGATGTCCGGGAAAGTTTTCCTATGACAGTGTCCGGGAAGATCCGGAAAGTCGAAATGCGGGCGGAAGCGGTGGAACGGCTGGGGTTGTAAGGGGTTTGGCGGTTTCGCTTCAGTGCGCCCGATGATCCTGGATGGTCATCCGTGGCCCGAAAGTCGGCTTCCGGTAACCGGTGCCCTGGATCAGCCGGACGATCCGCTGCCGGTGACCCCGCCAGGGCTCCAAAAGTCGCACCATTCCGGCGTCGTCCGTCCTGTGCCCGGTGAGCGCGGCGCCCACATACGCCGCGAGGTGATAATCACCCACGGCGATTGAATCCGGGCAGCCGTGGGTCCGCTGCACCACCTCGGCGGCCGTCCACACGCCGATGCCGGGGATGGTTTGCAGTTTGCTGCCGGCCTCGATCGCGGGCAGGGCTGCCAGGCGTTCAATCGCGACGGCGGATCGCAGCGCTCGCATGATGCTGCCGGACCGTTGCGGTCCCACCCCTGCCCGGTGCCACTCCCAACTGGGGATCTGCAACCATTGCGCCGCGGTGGGGCCGACGATGAGCCCCTCCGGTGCGCCCGCTCCCGCCTGTGGGGCCGGTGTGCCGAAGCGTTGCATGAGGTACCGGTAACCGCGTTTCGCCTCGAGGCCGGTGACTTTCTGCTCCAGGATGATGGGCACCAGTTGGTCCACCATGCGTCCGCTCGCTGGCAGCCGAAGGCCAAGGTTGCGGCGGCGTGCCTCCTGGACCAGGCGGGGGAGGGTTTCGTGGAAGGCTGGGTTGTCGAAGCCTGACCAGTCGTCGTCGGCCCCTAGGAGTCGGGGGACGCCCCGCAGCGCTGCCGTCGCCCCAGGGCCCCAGGCTTGGACGTCGACGCGCTGCCCGGCGGCTTGCTTTCCTTCGGCGTGTTGCCCGGCGGTGGTGGGCTCGCTGGTGGTGCTGCTCGCCGCGATGCCGGCGGGGCTGAAGCGGAGGGTGGCCGGTCCGTCGGGGGTGGTGCAGGCATTCCAGATGTCGTTGCCCACGCTGATGAAGGAGGGGTCGCTGACGCCGCGCATGAGCGGGCCGATGGTCCGGCGAAGACTGTAAGGCCCCTCCGGATGCCAACTCAGCGACGCGTCCGCGGCGGCGGCAAGCCGGGCGGACGCGTCGGTGATGGTCATAGGTTCCATGCTCCCACGCCCCGCCGACACCGCCCCTTTCTGCGCGCCCCTCCCAAGTAGCTCGCAGTAGTTGTCGTTTTGAGGGCTCATAACGACAACTACTGCGACCTAGTTGGGCCGGGAGGGGGCGGCGGTTCAGGGG
>NZ_UXAU01000017.1 GCF_900609065.1 Arthrobacter ulcerisalmonis
CCACGCGCCCCTCGTCCCATGCCGCTGGCGACCATAATCATGCACAAACTCACGGATCTGCTCCCGCGTATACCCCGGCGTCCCAGTCATCACCAGGCCCCCTCACTAATCAGCGAATGACTCACAACCAGCCTGGCAAAGAGGGTTAGCGCTACCTGGATGTGCGGGTGCCTAGGTGAGTCGGATCTGCCGGTTCATGTCCTTGTACAGCAGGTACCGGAACTCGCCCGGTCCACCGGCGTAGCAGGCCTGCGGGCAGAACGCGCGCAGCCACATGAAGTCGCCGGCTTCCACTTCAACCCAGTCGTTGTTGAGCAGGTACATGGCCTTGCCCTCGAGCACGTAGAGGCCGTGCTCCATGACATGGGTTTCCGGGAAGGGGATCACACCGCCAGGCTGGAACGTGACGATGTTGACCTGCATATCGTGGGCCAGATCGCTGGAATCCGTGAAGCGGGTGGTCTTCCAGACGTCATCGGTATCCGGCATGGACGTTGGTGCAACGTCCTTTTCGTTGGTGACGAAGGACGTGGCCTCATAGCCCTCGAGGCGTTCGTAGGCCTTGCGGATCCAGTGGAAGGACACGATGTCGTCGGAGACGTTCGCCAGGCCCCAGGTGGAGCCGGCGGCCAGGTAGGCGTAGCCGCCTTCTTCCATGTGGTGCACCTCGCCTTCGAGGGTGAGGTCCACCTTGCCCTTGGTCACGAAGATGACGCCTTCGACGCCGGCTTCGAATTCGGCCTTGGGTGCGCCGCCGCCGGCCGCAATCTCAACGATGAGCTGCGAGAACGTGGTGGCGAAGCCGGAGATGGGGCGGGCCAGGATCCAGGAGCGGGTCTTGTTGAAACCCGGCAGGGTGCTGGTCACAATGTCGGTCATGACGCCCTTGGGGATGACCGTGTAGGCCTCCTTGACGATGGCCCGTTCGGTGGTGAGGTGCGTCTGCGGCGGCAGTCCGCCCTGTGGGTAGTAATAGTTGCCCATGAGGGATCCTTACTTCGAAGTGGACTGCGCCAGCCGCGGGTGTGCGAGGGCAGTCAGGTCAGGGAGTTCGACGCCGGTCAGGGCCAGCACTTCATCGGCACCAACGGCGCCACACTGGACGCCGCGCAACACGAACGCTGCCAGCGCGCGGGCGGTGGCGGGCTCGTCCATGACGGCACCTTCGGTGCGGGCGATGTAGTTCCGCAGCCGGATGGCGGCGGCCGGCAGGCCTTCGCGGTAGAAGGCGTAGGTGGCGGCGTAGCGGCTGGGCAGTTGCGCGGCGTGCAGGTCCCAGCCCTGGTAGTAGCCACGTTCCAACGAGCGGCGGACCAGGCGGCCGTGCAACTGCCAGGCCGCTTCCACGCCATCGCCCACCGGGATGATGTTGGTGGACCCATCGGAAAGCCGAATGCCGGTACCGGCCACGGCGAGCTGCATGACTTCCTTGGCGTAGTCAGCGACCGGGTGCTCCATGGACTGGTATTCCGCGGAGATCTGCAGTGATGCGGAGTAGTCGTAGGTCCCGTAGTGCAGGGCGCTGATCCGGCCCGGTACGACGTGCGGGAGCTGGGCGACGGGGGAGGTGCCCTCGGGTCCAAGGATGAGCTGCGGTGTTTCCACCTGCACCTCGAACCGCAGGCGTCCGGCCGGGAGGGAGTGGATCTCTTCCAAACGTGAAACCGCGAAGTCCATGGCCTGCACCTGGGCCACCGTGGTGACCTTGGGCAGGGTCAGGATCAAACCTTCGGGCAGCTCGCCCGTGGACGCCAGTGTGGAGACGAACAGGTCAAGGGTTTTCAGGCCGCGTGCCCTGGTGGGGGCTTCAAAGCACTTGAACCGGATACCGATGAACGGCGGGGCGGACCCTGCCGAGACGGCTTCGCTGACCGCCTGGGCCGCGGCAACAGCTGCCACGTCCTCGGCAGCGTCGCCACGATCTCCGAAGCCGTCCTCGAAGTCCAGGCGCAGGTCCTCGATGGGTTCGGTCCGCAGCTTGGCCGCGACGCGGGGTGCCACGCTGGCCGCAAGCTCGGGGTCCTGGCCCAGGAGCGCGCCCAGCTTTTCAAGACCGCCGTGCGCTTCTACTGCCGCGAGGGCGCGAGCGCCAAAGTCGGCCGCGAGCGACGGCGTGAACTGGTCCGCCGGCACATACAGGGTGTGGATGGGCTGGCGAGTGCCGTCGTCGCCCGGGTAGTTCCGTTCCAGGAGCTGATCCGTGGCGGCGAGCTGGGACTCGATGGCTGCCAGGTCCGCAGAGTTCAGGGAGTGAGCAGTCATATTTACACCAACTCGTATGCGGGCGTGGTGAGGAAGTCCGTGTAGTCCTCCGACAAGCAGATGTCGGCGATCAGGCGGCTGGCCGGCTCGTAGAACTTGGTGAACGCCTCAGCGTCGACTTCGCTGCGGAGCCGTTCGGTTTCCTCGGCCAGGATCTGGGTTACCAGTTCGCGGGTCACGGTGTTGCCGGTGTCGGCCAGGATGGACTTGTTGCGGATCTGCTGCCATACCTGGGAGCGGGAGATTTCGGCGGTGGCGGCATCTTCCATCAGGTTGTGAATGGCAACGGCGCCGCTGCCCGAAATCCATACGGCCGTGTACGCCACAGCCACGTAGAGGTTCAGGTGCATGCCCGCTTCGGTGACGGTGCCGCCAGCCGACGCGATATCCAGCAACTGGTCAGCGGTCACCGAGACCTCTGGACGCTGCTTGTCGAGCTGGTTCGGCCTGTCGCCCAAGACGGCGTCGAACACCTCAACGCAGGTGGAGACCAGGTCCGGGTGCGCTACCCAGGAGCCGTCGAATCCGTCGTTGGCTTCGCGGGTCTTGTCGGCGCGGACCTTCTCGAACGCCTGGGCGGTGACCTCGGGTTCGCGACGGTTCGGGATGACGGCTGCCATGCCGCCCATGGCGAAGGCGCCGCGCTTGTGGCAGGTCTTGACCAACAGTTCGGTGTAGGCGCGCATGAACGGTGAGGTCATGGAGACGGTGGCGCGGTCCGGCAGAATGAAGGACTCGCCGGCGTCGCGGAAGTACTTCACGATGCTGAACAGGTAGTCCCAGCGGCCAGCGTTCAGGCCGGCGGCGTGATCGCGCAGCTCGTAGAGGATCTCGTCCATCTCGAACGCTGCCGGGATGGTCTCGATCAACATGGTGGCGCGGACGGAGCCCTGCGCAACCCCGAGGCGGTCCTGGGCGAACACGAAAACGTCGTTCCAGAGGCGCGCCTCGAGGTGGCTTTCCATCTTGGGCAGGTAGTAGTACGGACCGTGCCCGTTTTCAAGGAGTTGCTTGGCGGTGTGGAAGAAGTGCAGGCCAAAGTCCACCAGCGCACCCACTGCGGGTTCGCCGTCGAGCAGGACGTTCCGCTCGCTCATGTGCCAGCCACGGGGACGGGCGACGACGACGGCCAACGGCGCGTCGGTCCGCAGCCTGTACTCCTTGCCCTCCGGAGAGGTGAAGGCCAGGGTGCCACGCGCAGCGTCGCGCAGGTTCAGGATCGCGTCGACGACGTTGGCCCAGGTGGGGGTGCTGGCGTCCTCGAGGTCTGCGAGCCATACCTTGGCGCCGGAGTTCAAGGCGTTGATGGCCATCTTGGCCGGCGACGCCGGGCCGGTCATTTCAACGCGACGGTCCTGCAAAGCTGCAGGCGCGGGCGCGACTTTCCAGTCGCCGTCGCGCACGTCCTGCGTCTCCGGTAGGAAGTCGAGGCGGCCCGTGCGAGCCACCTGCTCGCGCTTGGCAACCCGCGCAGCAAGCAGGTCGCTGCGCGTACCGGCGAAACGTTCGTGCAGCTCAGCGACGAAAGCCAACGCCTCAGGCGTCAGGATTTCCTCGGCACGTTCGATCGGCTTGGGGTCAGTGACTGTGATGGCCATGAGAGGTCCTTTCCTAGAGAGCGCTGGTGGCTTTGGCTGCCGCAGCGGCATGCGCGGCGTTGGCAACAGCCGTTGCAACGTCGGCGGCAACGTGGGGGTCGAAGACGCTGGGGATGATGTAGCTGGCATTGAGCTCAGCATCGGCTACCCGGTTGGCGATCGCGTCGGCGGCGGCCACCAGCATTTCCGGCGTGATGTCCGATGCGCCGGCATCCAACAGGCCGCGGAAGAAACCGGGGAACGCCAGCACGTTGTTGATCTGGTTGGGGAAGTCGCTGCGGCCGGTGGCCACCACGGCTGCGTGCTTGGACGCCACCAGGGGATCGATTTCCGGGGTGGGGTTGGCCATGGCGAAAACGATTGCCTTGTCCGCCATTGCCGCAACCTGCTCTTCACCGATGACGTGCGGTGCACTGACGCCGATGAAGACGTCGGCGCCCGTCATGGCCTCGTGCAGTGAACCAGCGAAACCTTCTTCGTTGGTGTTGGCCGCGATCCAGGAGCGGTGCTCGTCGTCGTACTTCTGGCCTGAGTGGATGGCACCTGAGCGGCCCGCGGCGACAATGTGCTGCGCACCCTGGGCCTTGAGGAGCTGGATGATCGCGGAGCCGGCGGCGCCGACGCCCGAGACGACGATCTTGACCTCGGAGAGCTTCTTGTCCACCACGCGCAGGGCGTTGTGGAGGGCGGCCAGGGTGACGATGGCGGTGCCGTGCTGGTCATCGTGGAAGACGGGGATATCGAGTTCTTCGCGGAGGCGGTTCTCGATTTCGAAGCAGCGGGGTGCTGCGATGTCTTCGAGGTTGATGCCGCCGTAGACGGGAGCCATGGCCTTGGCGATCATGATGATCTCCTCGGTGTCCTGGGTATCCAGGCAGACCGGCCAGGCATCAACGTTGGCAAACTGCTTGAAGAGGGCGGCCTTGCCTTCCATGACGGGCAGCGCAGCGGCGGGGCCGATGTTGCCCAGGCCGAGCACTGCCGAGCCGTCGGTGAGGACGGCGATGGTGTTGCGCTTGACCGTCAGGTTGCGGGCAGCGGCGGGGTCCTCGGCGATGGCCATGCAGACGCGGGCGACGCCGGGGGTGTAGGCGCGGGACAGGTCGTCACGGTTGCGCAGGGCTACCTTGGGGACCACCTCGAGCTTGCCGCCGAGGTGCATCAGGAAGGTGCGGTCCGAGACGTGCTGGACCGTGACGCCGTCGAGCGCGTTCAGGGCTGCCTTAATGCGGTCTGCGTGCTCTTCGTCGGTGGTGTTGCAGGTGACGTCGACGACGATCGTGTCGTGGTGGGATTCCGTCACGTCCAGTGCTGTCACTGCTGCGCCGGCAGCACTGACTGCTGCAGCCAGTTCGCTGGTGGCGGTGAAGCTGGACGGTGCTTCTACGCGAAGGGTGATCGAGTTACCGGGACTGGGGTTCGCCATTGAATTTCCTCCTGTTGGGCCTGACCTGGATCGCGAACATCCGCGATTTTTTTCGTATTATGGATATTATTATCTACTTTGTGGAAATACAAGCTCAGGCGTGGTTGGGATCACCACGGACCCGAAGTGCGGTATCTTGGGATCGAGTAGGACTCATCTTTCCGCTATGTGGATAAGGTTTGTCGGAATCCGATCCACGGGAGCTGGTCATATGGCTGAGAAAGCCACCGGAGGCGTTCAATCTGTTGAGCGCGTGTTCGAGTTGCTGGAACTGATCACTGATGCTGGCGGCGACGTTACCCTCAGTGAGCTGTCCTCGTCTACGGACCTGCCGCTCCCCACCATCCACCGGCTTCTCCGCACGCTGGTGGCCCTGGGCTACATCCGCCAGCTGCCCAACCGGCGGTACGCCCTGGGCCCGCGGTTGATTCGCCTGGGCGAAGGCGCCAACAAGCAGCTGGGTGCTGTGGCCCGCCCCGAACTCAAGGGGCTGGTAGACCGGCTGGGGGAGACGTCCAACATGGCCGTGCTGGACTCCGACATGGTCATCTACGTGGCGCAGGTACCGTCCCTGCACTCCATGCGGATGTTCACCGAGGTTGGCCGCCGCGCCCATACCCACGCCACCGGTGTTGGCAAGGCCATCCTGGCGCAGCTCGACGACGACGTTGTGCGCGGCATCGTGACGCGCTCGGGCATGCCCACGCCCACCGTCAAGAGCATTGGCGATATTGACGAACTGCTGGCCGACCTGGCCCGCATCCGCGACCGCGGCTACTCCATTGACGAGGAAGAGCAGGAAATGGGCGTGCGCTGCTTCGCCATGGCCGTCCCCAATGCGCCAACTCCCACCGCCATCTCCGTCTCCGGGCCAATCTCCCGGGTAGATTTTGCTTTCGGTGACAGGGCTGTGCCCATGCTCCGCGCCGCCGCACAGGCCATCGCGGACGAACTCAACCGCAACTAGGGGAGTTCCGCCGCAGGCACGGTCCGCGCCGGAACCTTTCCGCAAACAAAACGCCGCGGCGGCAGTTGAATTCAACTGCCGCCGCGGCGTTTTGGTGTGGGTGTAGGTCGGGGTTGTCTGGTTAGTGCTCGTCCGCCTTGTTGCTGGACTTGACCGGGACTTCCTTGCCATCGCTGTCGATCAGCTTGCCGCCTTCGTAGCGGTCGCCGTCGGCCAGGCATTTCAGGTCATCCTCGGTGACGATCCGCTCCGTGCCGGCAACAAACACCGACTGGTTCTCCGTGTTGCCGGCGCGCAGGTGGTTGAAGAGCAGGTTCAGCAGGATGGCCATCACGGCGGCGGAGCTGATGCCGGAGTGGAAGATGGTGCCGAACCAGGATGGGAACTGGTCGTAGAAGGACGGTGCGGCGATCGGGATCATGCCGAAGCCGATCGAGGCTGCCACGATGATCAGGTTCATGTTGTTCTTGTATTCGACCTTGGCGAGGGTGCGGATGCCGCTGGCTGCCACGGTTCCGAACAGTACGACGCCGGCTCCGCCGAGGACGGGTGTGGGTACCGCTGCGACCACTCGGCCAAGGATGGGCAGCAGACCGAGCACCACCAGGATCAGGCCGCCGGCGCTCACCACGAACCGGCTCTTGACGCCGGTGATGGCAACCAGCCCGACGTTCTGGGCGAACGCGCTCTGGGTGAACGAGTTGA
The DNA here is from genome assembly GCF_900609065.1 of Arthrobacter ulcerisalmonis. Classification (GTDB taxonomy): domain Bacteria; phylum Actinomycetota; class Actinomycetes; order Actinomycetales; family Micrococcaceae; genus Arthrobacter; species Arthrobacter ulcerisalmonis. The sequence continues at coordinate 6,959 of NZ_UXAU01000017.1, forward strand.
AGAGCGGGGAGATGGCGCTGGAGAGCATGTCGGCGCGCAGTCCGTCGCCGATCCGACGCGAATCCACCTTGGTGTCGACGATCTCGCCCACGGCAATGATGTCCGCGGAGGTTTCAGTCAGGGTCACCAGGATGACGATGAGCATGGAGATGATGGCTGCTACTTCGAAGACGGGTGGGCCGAAAGCGAACGGGGTGGGGAACGCGACGATCTCGCCCTGGCCCACCTTGGAGAAGTCGGCCATGCCGAAGATCACGGCGATGACGGTGCCCAGCACCATGGCCAACAGGATGGACAGCCGCGAGATGGCGGCGCTGCCCACCTTGCTGAGGAGCAGGACAATGGCCATGGTGGCTGCCGCAAGGCCGATGTTGGCCACGCTGCCGTAGTTGGGGGCCTTGTTATTGCCGCCCATGGCCCAGTTGGCTGCGACCGGCATCAGGGTGAGGCCAATGGTGGTGATCACTGTGCCGGTGACCACCGGCGGGAAGAACCTGATGATTTTGGAGAACAGGGGAGTGATCAGAAGGCCAATGACGGACGCAACAATCACCGATCCGAAGACCGCCTGGATGCCGCCGCCGCCGTGCACGATTGCCACCATGGTGGAGACGCCGGCAAAGGAAACGCCCTGCACCAGCGGGAGTTGCGATCCAAAGAACGGGATGCCAACGGTCTGCAGAATCGTGGCAAGGCCGCCAACAAAGAGGCAGGCCGCGATCAGCAGGCCGATGTCCTGGGAGTTCATTCCTGCGGCGGCGCCAATGATCAGAGGCGGCGCGATGATTCCGCCGTACATGGTGAGGACGTGCTGGAAGCCGTAGGCGAAGGTGCTTCCAATGGACAGCCGGGTATCTTCCGGCCGGTTGGATGAAGTGCGTTTGGCGGTGGTGGCCGCAGATTTCTTCTTGAGGTTCATGGCAGACTTTCTTGGTTCATGGCAGACGGCATTGTCTGGCTAACGTTGTCTGGCTGACGTCGAGCTGAGCGACGATTTTGTGGGTCGCTGGAGGCGACTGGCGCTGTGTCGAGTGGGCGGAGGTCCCGCCGCCCCAGCTGTGGGCGGTTGCGACGGGACTTCCGTAAAGTGCGGAGCCTGGACTCAGCAGAATCCGGAGATGCCGGACCATGCGCCCGGTGCCTGGGTGGCGTCGTCGCGCAGTACCGTTGCTTCGATCAAGCCGTAGGGGCGGTCGGCGGCGAAGAAAACCTCGTTGGGGTTGTCGAGGCCGAACGGCGACAGGTCCACCAAGAAGTGGTGCTTGTTGGGCATCGAGAACTTGATCTCATCGATCTCGCTGTGGGCTTCGAGGACTTTGGTGCCCATGTCGAACAGGGTCTGCTGGAGAGCGTTGGAGTATTTTTCCGTAAAGCCTTCGAGTAGGAGGCCCTTGACGTCCTCGTAGCCCTTGTTGAAGTCGATCGAGGTGAAGTCCGTGCCGGTCTTGTAGCGCCAGCGGGCGGAAACGTCCGTGGCCAGGATGCGGTCGGTGGTTTCCGGCAGGGTGGTGTAGCGGTCCCGCGGGTAGCCGGTGAATCCGGACTGGGTGGACTTCAGGACGGTCAGGTCCTTGAGGCCGGAGATCAGGTGATTGGTGTTGCCGTCCCGGACCAAGACGGCGGTGCGGACTTCCTGGCCGTTGCGGACGAACGAGTGATCGTGTTCGGCGCCGTGGGCCTGGATGCGGTCCCAGCTGTAGGACTCGGCTTCCCAGCGTCCGCCGGTGACCCAGTCGAAGCTGGAAGTGAAGTGCTCGCCGAGCCGCAGGATGAAGGCTTCGGGTGAGCCGACGCCGTCGCGGGCCAAGGCGTAGATGGTGTTTTTCTGGGTGTCGGTGGCCACCACGTGGGCGTTGTCGCCTTCGAGGTGAGCCGCAGCGAAATCGCCGCGCAGCTGCGAGGTGACGTTGAGGTCTTCGATTTCGTGGCGGTCGGTGTCGCGGGTGATCTTCACGACCCGGACCTCTGCTTTGCCGTACTGGTTGTCGCCGAGGACGATCTTGCTGCTCATGGTCTGTTCCCAACTTCCGGTGGTGGAACAAGGTTCCACCACTGAAATTAAGCGCGCATTTCGAGCGCGTTTCCGGAGGTGCCGACCCCACAAAAAAGAGCCGGCATCTATTGACGCCAGCTCATTACGACCCTGCCTGCTGCTCCCAGGTTACATGACCTGAGCCACGAATTGAGATAGAGCGTACCCCTCAATGGCGGTGGTGTAAATCACATCGGGAAAAACTCTTCTGTGACCGACCGGCGAGTGGGTGTGGCCTGCGAGGCATTGACGCCCCGCAGGCCATCTCGTATGATTTTCATCAAGCAATAAATAAATTCCACATTGCGAAAATAAATCAAGCAAGTATCGAGGAGGATCAGATGTACCAGCAGGAAACGACGCCGGTGGCACCGAAGCCAGCCAACGCCCAGTCCACCCAGGAGTTCTACCTCCCCCGTGGCGAAGGCATCGACCCCGACTTTTACGTGCCCCTGGACCGCGAGCACACCCCAGGGCGGATTTCCCGATGGGTTTCAGCGCTCGGGTTCCGCCGTAACTAAACAGCGTCCAGCGGGGTTCAGCTAGCCTGCGATGAGGCGGCGGGCGGCCGCCGAGTGTTCCGCGATCAGCCCTGAGATGTCCAGGCCGGGGATCTGCCCGTCCACCACCCGCCATTGCCCACCGACCATCACGCGGTCGGCGCGGTCTGCGGCGCACAGCAGCAGTGCGGCAATCGGATCATGGCTGCCGGAAAAGCGCAGGTCATCGAGCCGGAAGAGTGCCAGGTCTGCCTGCATTCCGGGCGCCAACTGGCCCAGTTCCGGCCTGCCCAGGACTGCTGCCGAGCCGCGGGTTGCCCAGCCGAGCGCCCGCTCCACCGGCACGTCTGCACCGTAGCGGAGCCGCTGGAGGTACAGGGCCTGGCGTGCCTCCAGGATCATGTTCGAGGCATCGTTCGACGCCGATCCATCCACGCCCAGCCCCACCGGAACCCCCGCGGCCTCCAACTCCAGGACCCGCGCGGTTCCGGACGCGAGCCGCATGTTGGAGGTAGGGCAGTGCGCCACCGCCGTTCCGGCAGCGCCCAGTCGGCGGATTTCGTCGTCGCTGAAGTGGATTCCGTGGCCCAGCCAGGTGCGGTCCGTCAGCCAACCCACACTGTCCAGGTAGTCGACGGTGCGCAGGCCAAACCGTTCCCGGCAGAAGTCCTCCTCATCCAGGGTCTCGGCCAGGTGGGTGTGCAGCCGGACATCGAGCCGTTCGGCCAAGAGGGCACTCTCGGTCATGATTTCCTTGGTCACGGAGAACGGCGAGCAGGGTGCGAACGCGATCTGGATCTCCGCGTCAGCACCGGGTTGGTGGTACTGGCGCACCAGCCGTTCGCTGTCTGCCAGCACCATCTCCGGCGCCTGGACCGTTGACTGCGGCGGGAGGCCGCCGTCGTCCGTTCCGAGCGTCATGGAACCGCGGGTCAACGTGGCGCGCATGCCGAGGGCGCGAACGGCGGCCACCTCAATGTCGATGGCGTCCTCGAGTCCGCCGGGGAAGAGGTAGTGATGGTCCGCAGCGGTGGTGCAGCCGGAGAGCAGCAGCTCGGCGAGGGCCACCGTGGCGGCGAGTTCAAGGTCGCGCGGGGTCAGCCGGGCCCAGACCGGGTAGAGGTTCTGCAGCCACGGGAAGAGTGGCGCATTGGCCACCGGCCCCCAGGCCCGGGTGAGGGTCTGGTAGAAGTGGTGGTGGGTGTTGATCAGGCCCGGCATTAGCACGTGGTTGCTGGCATCGAACGTTGCCTGGCATGGTGCAGCGGGCTGCTGACCTGCGGCAAGAACCTCGGCGATCACTCCATCGGCCACGACGATGCCGCCGGATGCGTCGAGCTGGTTGGCGGTGAAGGCGGCCTGCGGATTCTTGATCCAGAGGCGCTGGCTGGTGGCAGGTGTCATGGGACTGTTCCTTGTCTGAGGTGGGTACATCCAGCTCAGTGAGTCCCTGTCTGCTGATCCAGGTATCCGGCGGCGCGATTGCCTGCGGGTGGAAATAGAGTATGCGGCACCGTGACGGCCGTCAATGCGAGGGGATGTGACTGCGGGAGGGGCAAACCTGCGTCCCACTGACGTGAGCTTCTCGAAACAAGAATTTCACAGAGTGAAATCAATCTTCCAAAAACTATGGCGCTCATCACAACTTCGGTGCTACGCTCATTCCTGTCAAAGGCGGGCACCCGGATCTCGGGAAGCTATCTACCAGGCGCAACTTAACCTTCACAGCACATGCTGAAGCCTGGTAACCGTCGCACTGGCTCCCTTTGGATCCGTCACGGGCAACCGGCTTCCCAGCAAAGGGAGTCGCATCATGAGTATCACCGTCACGGCCGAGCAATTTTTGGCCAGATCCATCCGGCTGGCAACAGCCAACGTCCTCAACAGCGGCGGCCCGTTCGGCGCCATGATCGTCACCGCGGACGGAAAAACGTTCGACGGCGTCAATCGCGTCACCGCGGACAACGACCCCACGGCACACGCCGAGGTCACCGCCATCCGCACCGCCTGCCGCGAACTGGGCACCTTCGACCTCAGCGGCTCGGTCCTCTACACCAGCTGCGAGCCGTGCCCCATGTGCCTGGCCTCGGCCTTGTGGGCACGTGTTGACCGGGTCGTTTTTGCCGCTGGCCGGCACGACGCCGCAGCCGTAGGCTTCGATGACGCAGTCTTCTACGAGTTCTTCGAGAACCAGGACCGGGACGCGCTTTTGCCGGTGTCCCAGCTGGTGCTCGAGGACCCGTCGGCCCCCGCGCCGCTGGAGCCCTTCACCACCTGGAACACGCTCGAATCCCGGATCGATTACTAGGCCAGGCGGCTGACATGACCATCCTGGACAACTCCCACGAGGAGCATTCGGCTCCGCAGTCCCGCGCCACCGCCCAGGCTTCAGGCCAGGCCACGACCGCCAGCAAGTCCACCGCCGGCAAAGGTTCCACCCCGCCGTCGGCACCGGAGAACTTCTTGGACCGCTTCTTTCAGATCACCAAACGAGGTTCCACGCTGGCCCGCGAATTCCGCGGCGGCCTGGTCACCTTCTTCACCATGGCGTACATCGTCATCCTGAACCCGCTGATCCTCGGCGGTTTCAGCGCCGACAACGCCCCCACCGACGTGGCCGGCGGCTGGCTCTCCGCCGCGCAGGTAGGCGCCGTCACCGGACTCACCGCCGGCGTCATGACCATCCTGTTCGGCTTGATCGCCAACCTGCCCTTCGGCCTGGCCGCGGGACTCGGGATCAACTCCTTCCTGGCAGTCTCCGTCATCCAGGAAGTCACCTGGCCCGAGGCCATGGGCCTGGTGGTCATCAACGGCATCCTGATCGTGCTGTTTGGCGCCACCGGGGCCCGGACCGCGATTTTCCGGGCAGTTCCCAAGGAACTCAAGGCCGCCATCACGGTGGGCATCGGCCTGTTCATCGCCTTTATCGGTTTCGTCGACTCGGGCTTCGTGCGCCCCACAGCCGGCGGTCCGCCCGTTCAACTGGGAGACGGCGGATCCATCACCTCCATCCCCACGCTCGTCTTCATCGTGGGCCTGCTTGCCATGGGGATCCTCGTGGCACGGAAGGTCCAGGGCGGCCTGCTGATCGGCATCGTCGCCACCACGGCACTGGCCGCGGTTGTCGAAGCCGTCTTCAAGATCGGCCCGTCCAGCGCCACCAACCCCGGCGGCTGGCACCTCAACACCCCCGTCCTGTCAGGCCAACTGGTGGCCGCGCCGGACCTGAGCCTGGTGGGTCAGTTCGACCTGTTCGGCGCCTTCGGCCGGATTGGCGGCCTCGCAGCCACCATGCTGGTCTTCACCCTGGTGTTCACCAACTTCTTTGACGCCATGGGCACCATGACCGGCCTAGCCAAGAGCGCCGGCGTCGCCCACAAGGACGGCACGTTCCCGCGCCTCAAGTCAGCCTTCATCGTGGAAGGCTTCGGCGCTGTTGCCGGCGGCGCAACGTCCGGCTCATCCAACACCGTGTACATCGACTCGGCAGCAGGAATTGGCGAAGGCGCCCGTACCGGCCTGGCCTCGGTGGTCACCGGGCTGCTGTTCCTGGGCTCCATGTTCCTCACCCCGCTCACCAGTGTGGTCCCGCTCGAGGTGGCAGCCGCAGCACTGGTAGTGGTGGGCGCCATGATGATGGCCCAGATCCGCGAGATCAAGTTCACCAAGTTCTCTGTGGCGCTGCCGGCCTTCCTCACCATCGTGACCATGCCACTGAGCTACTCGATCGCCAACGGCATCGGCGTGGGCTTCATCAGCTGGGCCATCATCGGCGCGGCATCGGGCAAGGCCAAGAAGGTCCATCCGCTGATGTGGGTTGTCAGCGTGGGCTTCCTGATCTACTTCGCCCGGGGTCCCATCAACACCCTCCTGGGCGCCTGATCGCGCCCTGACCAGCGCCGCCGCTTCCCCTCCACCGTTCCAGGGTCCAGAATATGGACCACCGCCCCACGGCAGAAGGAGCACCCCCATGCTTGATCTGATTCCGTCGCTCAGCAGTTGGGCAGGCACACTTGCCAGCGAACAGTTCGCGGTGGCCACCATCGTGGCGGCCACCGGATCTGTCCCGCGGCCAGTGGGCACCGCCATGCTCGTGTCCGGCACCGGCGCCATCCTGGGCAGCCTCTCTGGTGGCTGCGTGGAAGGGGCAGTGGTGGCGCTGGCAGAGGACGCCATTGCCGACGGCGGCTCACGGCAAGCGCGGTTCGGCTTCAGTTCCACCGACGCGTTCGCCGCCGGACTCACCTGTGGCGGAGAACTCGAGATCCACGTTGAGCCCATCCTCGGCCAGGATCACCCGCTGCGCGGCGTGCTCATGGCATTGGCTACGGTAGACCCGGACCAGCCTGTTGGGTTGGTCCGGGTTCTCCCGGCGGGCAATGCTTCGGGCACGGCGGCTTCCAGCGCGGCATTATCCGGCACGGACGCCCCCGGCAGAGCAGAGGGGATGGCGGCACTGGTGCAGGTAGCCGACCTCGGCGCAGCAAGTCGGGCACTTTCGGCGATTCTTCCGCAGCATTCCCTGGCCTCGGTCGCAGCACTGCTGCGCGCCGGCGGCACGGGCGTGCTGCCGCTGACGGTGTCGCCGGTGAGCGGGCAGCCACCCACCCAGGCCGGCACCTGCCCTGCTGACCTGCAGACCTCGCTGCCAGCGTCGGACGTTCCGCTGATCCTGGTGGAGAGCCGTGTGCCGCCGCCGCGACTGCTGGTGTTTGGTGCCAACGATTTCGGCGCAGCGCTCCTGCCCGTGGGGAAGCTGCTGGGCTACCATGTCACCCTGGTGGACGCCCGGCCCGCCTTCGCCGCCCAACCGCGATTCGGTATGGCGGACGAGGTGGTGACGCAGTGGCCGCACCATTACCTGGCCGCGGAGGCAGCAGCGAGCAGGCTGGACAGCAGGAGTGTGGTGGCGGTGCTATCGCACGATCCAAAGTTCGACATCCCGCTGCTCGAGGCGGCACTGGCCCTGGACCTCGCCTATGTGGGGGCCATGGGCTCGCGGCGAAGCCACCTGCAGCGGGTGGATGACCTGCTCAACACCGGAATTGCGCCAGAACGGATCGCCCGGCTGCATTCGCCCATCGGCCTGGACCTCGGCGCCGAAACCCCCGCGGAAGTGGCCGTTTCCATCACGGCAGAGCTCATCGCCGCCCGTAGCGCAGCATCCACGGGCATGCCCTTGCGTGAGGCATCCGGTCCCATCCATCACGCGCCACCCACCCCATTTTTATCGGCTGTACCCGAACCGCTGACGCAGCAGGAGATCGCATGGACATGAACACCATTGAGGCAGTGGTCCCCACCACCGACCCCGCACAGTGGCGCGACGGCGATGCCTGGCTGGCCGGCGGCACTGTCCTTTTTTCCTACGGCAGCTACGCGTTCGGCCCACAACCGCTGACCCGGCTGCTGGACCTGGGCAGCGCCGGCTGGACCCCCATCACCGTCACGGATGACGGGATCGACCTGGCTGCCACCTGCACCATCGCCGACCTCTACCAACTGCCGGCTCTCCCGGCAGTCACCGACCGGTCCTGGCCCGGGCTGGAGCTCATCCGGCCGTGCTGCGATTCGTTCGTTGCCTCCTTCAAGGTCTGGAACATGTCCACCGTGGGCGGCAACATCTGCACCGGCCTGCCGGCAGGTCCCGTCACCTCGCTCTGTGCAGGACTGGACGGCATCGCCACGATCTGGGGTCCCGGGGGGACCAGCCGCACGCTGCCGGTGACCGACCTGGTCACCGGGGACGGGCGCAATTCCCTGGCACCCGGCGAGCTGCTGCGCAGTATCCACCTGCCGGCGTCGGCCCTCAGCTCCCGGGCAGCCTTCCGGCGCCTGTCGCTGAGCAACCTGGGCAGGTCCGGGGTGCTCCTGGTGGGAAGGCTCGACGGCGGCACGGCCTTGTTGCTGACCGTCACGGCTGCGACCAAACGGCCCGTCCAGCTCCGGTTCGACACCGTTCCCACCACGCCCGAGCTGGCTGCGGCGTTGGACGATGAGATCAGCGCCGAGCTTTACCACGACGATATCCACGGCCTTCCGGCCTGGCGGCGGGACATGACGTACCTGCTGGCCGAGGAAATCCGCACCGAACTTGCTGACGCGGGCGGGACCCCGGCCACCGTCTCGGGCGACTTCTGGCCACCCACGCCCCGCACCGCACCACCCGAATCGTCCGCCAGCAGCAACCCTGGCCACACCCGTCACGAAAGGTCCTGACCATGGGCATCGACATCAACGGCGCGGCTGCCACCGCCGCTCCCCGCCCCGGCCAATGCCTGCGCACCTTCCTCCGCGAACAAGGCAACCTGGGCGTGAAAAAGGGTTGCGACGGCGGCGACTGCGGTGCGTGCACGGTGCACGTGGACGGCACACCGGTCCACAGCTGCATCTACCCGGCTGTCCGCGCCGAAGGCCACGCCGTCACCACCATCGAGGGCCTCGCCGCGACAGCCGCCGAGCCTGCGGATGGACTCCTGCACCCGGTGCAGCAGCAGTTCATGGAACGGCAGGGCTTCCAGTGCGGCTTCTGCACCGCGGGCATGCTGATGACGGCCGCCACGTTCGACGACGACCAGAAAGCCAACCTGCCCCGCAGCCTCAAGGGCAACCTATGCCGCTGCACCGGATACCGGGCCATCGGTGATGCCATCTGCGGTCACGCGGGCCACCCGGCCCCCGAAGGTCCTGGTTCCGGGATTGCGGGGGCCGGCCAGCCAGCTCCCACACCCGGGCAGCTCGGCGACGACGTTCCTGCGCCTGCCAGCCGCGCGGTGGTCACCGGCACAGCACGCTACACCTTGGACCTCCCGCCGGCCGAGCAGGCCACGCTGCTGCACATGAAAGTCCTGCGCTCGCCGCATGCCTCGGCCCGGGTCCGCACCATCGACGCCACCGTGGCCTTGGCCATTCCCGGTGTGGTGAGCGTCTTGACCTCGGACGATGCACCCACGCAGTTGTTTTCCAGCGCCCAGCACGAGTTGTTCACTGACGACCCGGACGACACCCGCGTACTCGACGACATGGTGCGGTTCATCGGCCAGCGCGTTGCCGCCGTCGTGGCAGACACCGTTGCCGCCGCCGAGGCCGGCGTGCGTGCCCTGGTGGTGGACTACGACATCCTGCCCGCCGTGTTCTCACCGCAGGCTGCCCTGGCACCGGGAGCACACCAGGTCCACGGCGACAAGGACGGCAACATTTCCCGGATCGCCAGTCCAGAACGCAATGTGGTGGCGGAACTGCACTCCGAGCTGGGCAGCGTCACGGACGGCTTCGCGGCATCTGCTTTTGTCCACGAACAGACCTACCGCACGCAACGAGTGCAGCACGTGGCGTTGGAAACCCACGCGGCCATTGCGTCCCTGGATGCCGACGGCCGGTTGCAGGTCCGCACCTCCAGCCAGGTCCCCTTCCTGGTCCGCCGCACCCTCTGCCGGGTGTTCGCGTTGCCGGAAGACCAGGTCCACGTGGTGGCTGGCCGGGTAGGCGGCGGGTTTGGCGGCAAGCAGGAGGTGCTGACCGAGGACCTGGTGGCGCTCGCTGCCCTGAAACTGGGGCGCCCGGTCCAGCTGGAGCTGACCCGGACGGAGCAGTTCACTGCGACCACCACCCGGCACCCCTTCACCATCGCGGTGAAGGCTGGCGCTGCGGCGGATGGCAGGCTGACGGCGTTGCAGTTGGACGTGGTGACAAATACGGGCGCCTACGGAAACCATGCCCCGGGCGTCATGTTCCACGGTTGCGGTGAGTCCTTGAGCGTCTACAAGTGCGCCAACAAGAAAGTGGATGCACGAGCGGTCTACACCAACACGGTTCCAGCAGGGGCGTTCCGAGGCTATGGACTGAGCCAGATGATCTTTGCCATCGAGTCTGCCGTGGACGAACTGGCCATCGGCATTGGGATGGATCCGCAGGAGTTCCGTCGCCGCAACATGGTCCGTGAAGGCGATCCGATGCTGTCCACCCACTCCGAGCCTGAAGAGGATGTGCACTACGGCAGCTACGGTTTGGACCAGTGCCTGAACCTGGTGCGGGACGCCTTGGTCCGCGGTAAGCAGCGCTACCGGGCTGCCGGCCTGGCCGATCTGGGCCCGGATTGGTTGGTGGGCGAGGGTTCCGCTTTGTCCATGATCGACACGGTGCCGCCGCGGGGCCATTTCGCCCATTCGCACCTGCGCTTGCTGGCCGACGGGACCTACCAGGCCGACGTCGGGACGGCAGAATTTGGCAACGGCACCACCACCGTGCACGCCCAGCTGGCCGCTACCGCACTGTCCACGGAGGCCGTGCGGGTGGCGGTGCGGCAAGCGGACACGGACCTGATCGAGCATGACACCGGCGCGTTTGGTTCAGCCGGCACCGTGGTGGCCGGAAAGGCGACGTTGGCGGCTGCCGAGGAGTTGGCCGTCCGGATCCGTGCCTTCGCCGCGGGCATTCATGGCACCCAGGTGGCCGGCTGCGTCCTGGCCGGGGACACCGTGGTGTGCGACGGGACGGCCGTGCCGCTCGCTGAACTGGCCCGCGCAGCAGCGGCAGCCGGCGTCGAACTCGCTGCCGAAGGGCGTTGGGGCGGCACTCCGAGGTCTGTGGCGTTCAACGTCCACGGCTTCCGGGTGGCGGTGAACCGCTGCACTGGCGAACTGCGGATCCTGCAGAGCGTGCAGGCCGCTGATGCTGGTGTGGTGGTTAATCCGCGGCAATGCCGTGGCCAGATCGAGGGCGGAATCGCCCAAGCCATCGGCGCCACGCTGTACGAGGAAGTGGTGGTGGACGACGCCGGCCGGGTCACCACGGACATCCTGCGGCAGTACCACATCCCCACCTTCGCCGACGTGCCCCGGAGCGAGGTCTACTTCGCCGAAACCAACGACTCCACCGGGCCAATGGGCGCCAAATCCATGAGCGAGAGCCCATTCAACCCCGTGGCACCAGCGCTGGCCAATGCCATCCGGAACGCCACAGGCCTGCGGTTCGCCCAGCTGCCCATCGCCAGGGACAAGATCTACCTGGGGCTGCGGGACGCCGGGCTGGTCCCGACGACGACAGCTGGCTCGCTCCCGGCATGAAGAACGGCGGGTTGCGCTGCGAGGCAGTCAATCGAGGAGCGCTACGCCGAACTCAGCGACGACGGCCCGCAATTCCCTGAGGTAGTGCCGCGCTTGGTCGGTAAGCGGAATCGCTGCGTGGCCGATCCAGCCGATCTCGATGCGTTCGTCAATGTCGAGAGGGATGGCGACGATCTCTGGGTCGAGCTGCCCGCTGATGATGCCCGTCGAGATCGTGTAGCCGTGGAGTCCGATCATGAGGTTGAAGATCGTCGCACGGTCAGAGACCCGGATCTCCTGCTTGCTGGACAACGTGGAGAGAATTTCCTCGGCGAAGTAGAAAGAGTTGTTCGCACCTTGATCGAAGGTCAGCCGCGGCATGCCAGCGAGATCGGCGAGGGTGGCACGCTCTCTTGCTGCGAGCGGGTTGTTCCGTGAAATGAATATGTGGGGATCGGCGAGGAAAAGCGGGGTGAACGCGAGCCCGGATTCCCGGAGTAGCTTGTCGATGACCTTTCGGTTGAAATCGTTCCGGTAGAGGATGCCGATCTCGCTGCGGAGCGTCCGGACATCCTCGATGATGTCCCAGGTGCGGGACTCCCGCAGCGAGAACTCGTATTCGGCCACCTCAGTGGCCTTGACCATCCGGACGAAGGCATCTACCGCGAACGAGTAGTGCTGCGTTGACACTCCGAGCAGACGTCGCGTCGGTGGCCTGCCAAGGTAGCGCTGCTCGAGGAGAGCGAACTGCTCGACGACCTGCCTTGCATAGCCGAGGAACTCTGCCCCGTCGGCGGTGAGGGTGACCCCGCGGGCGGAGCGAACCAAGAGCGCACGGCCTACCCGGGCCTCGAGGTCCTTCATTGCTGCGGACATTGTCGGCTGCGCTACGTACAGAAGCTCGGCAGCGGCGGAGATTGACCCTTCAGCTGCAACGTCTATGAAGTAGCGGAGCTGTTGCAGGGTCAGTCCGCTCGCAAGCTGTGGCATAGGAAAAGTCTATATGAATGCATAGTAGCCACTAGTTACTTGATACCCCCGGGAAAATTGCACTATGGATGCACCCCTTCTGAAAGGCCGTCTCCGGCCCATCATCAACGGATTGGCAAGACATGGCAGACGACTTTACGTTCAGCATCAGCACCACCCCCTTCAACGAGGAATACTCCCCCGCCGAAGGCTCCCGGATCACGACGAACTTCGCCAACCTGGCACGGGGCGAGCACCGCCAGGAGAACCTCGGCAACGCCCTGACCATGATTCGGCGCCGCTTCAACGATCTCGCAAGCTGGGACAACCCGGACCGGGACCGTTACACGCTCGAGCTTGAGATCGTTTCCGTGCAGATCGAGTTCACCGCGGAAGGTACGGATCAGCGGTTCCCCCTGTTCGAGGTTCTCGACATCCAGATCGTCGACCAGCTGAGCGGGGTCCGGCATCAAGGGATCGTAGGGAACAACTTCTCCTCCTACGTCCGGGACTTCGACTTCAGCGTCGTACTGCCAGCAGCAGGAGCGGAGTCAGGCAAGCCCACCGTCCCCGAGGACTTTGGCGATCTGCACGGCAAACTCTTCCAGCAGTTCCTCGATTCCCCGGCATGCCAGGAACGCTTCGGGCAGCCGCCAGTGGTGTGCATCAGCGTCTCCACGACCAAGACATACCGGCGAACGGAGAACCGTCACCCGGTCCTGGGCGTCGAATACCAACAGGACGAGTTCTCACTGACGGACGCGTACTTCGGAAAGATGGGGCTGCAGGTCCGCTACTTCATGCCACGCGGCAGCGTTGCGCCGCTCGCCTTCTATTTCCGCGGCGACCTGCTCAACGACTACTCCAACCTGCAGCTCATCGGGACGATCAGCACCATGGAGACGTTCCAGAAGATCTACCGCCCGGAGGTTTATAACGCGAACTCCGCCGCCGCCGCTGTCTACCAGCCGAGCCTGGGCGAGCAGGATTACTCGCGGACCCAGATCGCGTACGACCGCGTCGAACGTAGTCAGCTCGCGATCACGCAGGCGAAGTACACGGAGGAACACTTCATCACGCCCCACAAAGATCTACTGGACCAGTGGACCGCCAAATACCCCGCTCTCGTCAGCTGACCCACGGAGAATCGTCAAACATGAACACACTCTTGCCCACCACCGTTGTCGGAAGCCTGCCGAAACCATCGTGGCTCGCACTGCCGGAAACTCTTTGGTCCCCTTGGAAGCTGGACGGAGATGCGCTGCTCGAGGGGAAGCAGGATGCGCTACTTATTGCCCTCCATGAGCAGAGCCGGCGCGGTATTGACATCGTCAGCGACGGCGAGCAAACCCGCCAGCACTTCGTCACGACTTTCATTGAGCATCTCAGCGGGGTCGACTTTGAACAGCGCAAGACCGTTCGCATCCGCGATCGCTACGACGCCAGCGTGCCCACCGTCGTCGGAGCTGTGCGCCGCGAGCGGCCGGTATTCGTCGACGACGCGAAGTTCCTCCGCGCAGCCACCGACCGGCCGATCAAATGGACTCTTCCCGGTCCAATGACCATGGTGGACACGCTCTACGATGACCACTACAAGAGCCGCGAAAAGCTGGCCTGGGAGTTCGCCACGATCCTCAACCAAGAGGCGAAAGAACTGGCGGCGGCCGGGGTGGACATCATCCAGTTCGACGAGCCCGCGTTCAATGTCTTCCTCGATGAGGTCAAGGACTGGGGCGTGGCTGCGCTTGAGAGAGCGGCAGAAGGGCTGCGTGCGGAGACCGCCGTGCACATCTGCTACGGCTACGGGATCAAGGCGAATACTGACTGGAAGGCCACGCTCGGCTCACAGTGGCGGCAATACGAGGAGACGTTCCCGCTGCTGCAGAGCTCCAGCATCGACATCATTTCGCTGGAATCCCAGAACTCGCATGTGCCCATGGACCTCATCGAACTCCTCCGTGGAAAGAAAGTCATGCTCGGGGCAATCGACGTCGCAAGCGAGACCATCGAGACTCCTGAGGAGGTCGCCGACACCCTCCGCAAGGCCCTGCAGTTCGTCGATGCGGACAAGCTCATCCCCAGCTCCAACTGCGGCATGGCACCGTTCCCCCGGGACATTTCACTGGCCAAGCTGAGTGCTCTCAGCGCAGGGACAAACATCGTTCGCGAGGAACTCGCCCGCTCCGCCCCCAAGGTGGCATAACGATGTTCCACGCCTGCCGCGCCCACAGTTGGTTATAAGTTTCGAAGCAAAGCTGACCTCTTCTGGCCAGTCCTACCGTGAGGTGGTGCTCGCTGATCTCCGGTAATCTGTGGCCATGACGGGGGAGAGCGCCGCGGCCGCAGACAGCCCGGGCATCGAAGCGGCAAGCGAGGGTCCGGGCGGCGCGGCAGCCGAGTCGATGGTGGACCGTGTCTTCTTCACGTTCAGTGGCCTGAGCTCCATCTGGTTTGCCGTGGTGCTGTTCCAGGCGAGTTTCGGCTGGCGGCACGTGTGGTTCTTCCTTATCTTCTGGGCGGCGCTCGCCTACCTGGTCCTGCCGAGGTTGCACCGCATCCTGACCCGGATCTACCTGCCCGACTACTTCATTGGCCGATCCCGCACCAGCGATGGCCTGCTGGGCGACCCCGTGAACGTGGCCTTCCGGGGGAGTGGGCCGCAGCTGCATGCGGCCATGGACCGGGCCAACTGGACCCTGGCCGATCCCGTCACGTTGAACTCGAGCTGGCGCATCGTGGTGTCCACACTGACCCGGCGCAGCTACGACGAAGCGCCGGTCAGCCCGCTCTTCCTCTTTGGCAGGCAGCAGGACTTCGCCTACCAGCAGGAGGTGGATGGCAACCCGGGCAAGCGCCACCACATCAGGTTCTGGCAGACGCCCCAGGATTGGCTCCTGCCCGGCGGGATCCCCGTCGATTGGCTCGCCGCCGGCACCTACGACAAGGCAGTGGGACTGTCCCTCTTCACCCTGCAGATCACCCACAAAATCGAAGCAGACATCGACGTCGAACGCGACTACGTGGTCGCCTCGGTGACGGATTCCGCACCCGAGTCCACGGTGTCCTTCATCCGGGACTTCTCCACCGGATACCACTCACGCAACGGCGGTGGCGACAGTATCAGCACGGACGGGGACCTGCCGATCGTGGATGTCACGGCCCACCCGGACAGCGACACCGCGGACCTGCCCATCGCGGATCTTGCCCGGAAGCGCCCGTTGCCAACGCTCTTCGGCGCCGTTTTGGTACTGGGCCGAGGCGTCACCTCTGCGGTCCTCGCCCTGACGTTCCTCAACGCCGCGACCGACGAATCGGCGCTGACACTGCTTTTTGGGGACCCAGCCGACGACCTGGATTTGCAGAGCATCGTGGTACCCGGGTCGATCGCCCTGGCACTCTTTGCCTTGGCAGAGTTCGTCCTGGCGTGGTTCATTTTTCGTGGCGGAAACCGGGCCCGCGTGATCGCCATGACCTTCGGCGCGCTCTCCATCATCGTGCAGTTCGTGGGCACCATAACCGGCGGCGAGCCCATCTCGCTCGCCACCACCCTGGTGAGTTTCTCCCTCGACATCCTGCTGATTCTGGCACTCTCGAGCGAGCGCTCCAGGGACTTTGCCCGGCGTCGTTCCGGCAGCCTGAGAAATCCCGTACCCCGGGCGGCGCGGCTCAGTCGTTGAGCAGGTAGAGCTTGTCCGGCGTGTCCACGTCCTCACCGTCGGAAAGGTCACTGCAGTCCACCTGGTCCACGAGCTCCGGGTGGGCCTTCAGGAATACCCGGGCGCCGGCGTCGCCCTTCACGGAACGGACGACGGCGGCCCGTAAGGTCGCGTCGATCAGCAGCGGGTGCCCACGCCGCAGGTCCGGACCACTTCCGTAGGCGGCGGCGGTGATGCGGCCGGGACGGTGCGCGGAAAGTAGCCGCTGGACCGCTGCTGCGGTAAGGCCAGGCTGGTCCACCAGGGCAACCAGTAGATGGTGAGCCGGGTCCGCGGCAGCATTGCCCAGTAGCAACGAGCCGCCCATCCCGGTCTGCCACTCGTGATTGACCACCGTGCGAAATCGGCCCAGGTCAGCGTCGGACAACACGTCCACGGCACCGGCGCCCAGGACCACCACAACGTCCCGGCAGCCGCCTGCGTGCAGCGCCTCGGCCACCGATTCAACCAGCGGACTGCCGCGGAAGGGTAGCAGCGCCTTCGGCCCCCGGCCCAACCTGGTCCCAGCGCCAGCGGCGAGCAACACCGCAGTGCTGCTCGCCGCTGTTGGGACCTGGCTCATTTGCCTAGCCTAGCTCTGGAATCAGGCGTCGCCGCCTGCGCCGCCGGTGGTGCCGGCGTTGACATCGTGAAGGTTGTACTTTTCGATGGCCTGGGCTGGTGCCTGGGCATCGATTTTTCCTTCCTTGGCGAGTAGTTGCAGGGTTTTGACGACGATGGAGTGGGTGTCGTTTTTGAAGTAGCGGCGGGCTGCTTGGCGGGTGTCGGAGAAGCCGAAGCCGTCCGCGCCGAGGGTGGCGAACTCGTTCGGGAGGAACTGGCGGATTTGGTCCGGGATGGCCTTCATGTAGTCGGTGACGGCGACGATGGGTCCTTCGGCGTTGGCGAGTTGTTGGGTGACGAAGGGGACCCGTGTTGGTTCGTTGGGGTTCAGGAACGCGTGTTCTTCGGCGGCGAGGCCGTCGCGGCGGAGTTCGTTCCAGGAGGTCACGGACCAGACGTCGGCGGAGACGTTCCAGTCTTCGGCGAGGAGGCTCTGGGCTTCGAGGGCCCAGGGCACGGAGACGCCGGAGGCGAGGACGTTGGTCCGGGGACCGTCGTTCTTGGCCGGAGCCAGCAGGTAAATGCCCTTGAGGACACCTTCAACGTCGAGGTTGTCGGGTTCTTTGGGTTGGGTGATGGGTTCGTTGTAGACGGTGATGTAGTACATCAGGTTCCGGTCGCCGGTGCCGGGTCCGTACATCCGTTCGATGCCGTCGCGGATGATGTGGCCCATTTCGTAGCCGTAGGCGGGGTCGTAGGTGATGACGGCGGGGTTGGTCGCGGCGAGGAGGGGGGAGTGGCCGTCGGCGTGTTGGAGTCCTTCGCCGGTGAGCGTGGTGCGTCCTGCGGTGGCGCCGATGATGAAGCCTCGGGTCATTTGGTCTGCTGCTGCCCAGAAGGCGTCGCCGGTGCGTTGGAAGCCGAACATGGAGTAGAAGACGTAGACCGGGATGAGGGGGACGCCGTGGGTGGCGTAGGCGGTGCCGGCGGCGGTGAAGGCTGCGACGGCGCCGGCTTCGTTGATGCCGGGGTGGATGAGTTGGCCTTGGGCGGATTCTTTGTAGGCCAGGACGAGGTCGCGGTCTACGGAGAGGTAGTTCTGGCCTTTGGGGTTGTAGATTTTCGCGGTGGGGAAGAACGCGTCCATGCCGAAGGTCCGGGATTCGTCGGGGACGATCGGGACGATCCGGTGGCCGAAGTTCTTATCGCGGATGAGGTCTTTCAGGAGCCGGACGAACGCCATGGTCGTCGCGGCCTGCTGCTTCCCCGACCCGCGCGCTGCGGTTTCATAGGACTTGGCAGCCGGAAGCTCGACGGCGGTATGCGAACTGCGCCGCTCCGGTACTGAACCGCCCAACGCAGCACGTCGTTCCATCATGTATTTGATCTCGGGCGCCTCGAAGCCCGGGTGGAAGTAGGGCGGCTGATAGGGATCAGCATCCAACTGCTCATCAGAAATGGGAATCCGGAGATAGTCCCGGAACTCCTTGAGATCGCTGATGGTGAGTTTTTTCATTTGGTGGGTGGCGTTGCGGCCTTCGAAGTGGGGTCCGAGTCCGTAGCCTTTGACGGTTTTGGCGAGGATGACGGTGGGTTTGCCCTTGAATTCGGTGGCTGCTTTGTACGCGGCGTAGACCTTGCGGTAGTCATGGCCGCCGCGTTTGAGGTTCCAGATCTGGTCATCGGTGAGGTCAGCGACGAGTTCCTTGGTCGCGGGGTCTTTCCCGAAGAAGTGTTCGCGGACGAACCCGCCGGATTCGGCTTTGTAGGTTTGGTAGTCACCGTCGGGGGTTTCGTTCATGATGTTCACGAGCGAGCCGTTGGTGTCTTGGGTGAGGAGGTCGTCCCATTCCCTGCCCCAGACGACTTTGATGACGTTCCAGCCCGCGCCGCGGAAGAACGCTTCGAGTTCCTGCATGATTTTGCCGTTGCCACGGACGGGACCGTCGAGGCGTTGGAGGTTGCAGTTGACCACGAAGTTGAGGTTGTCGAGGTTCTCGTTCGCGGCCAGTTGCAGCAGGCCCCGGGATTCGGGTTCGTCCATTTCGCCGTCGCCGAGGAACGCCCAGACCTGCTGGTCGGTGGTGTCTTTCAGGCCCCGGTTGGTGAGGTACCGGTTGGATTGGGCCTGGTAGATCGCGTTCATCGGGCCAATACCCATGGACACGGTGGGGAATTCCCAGAAGTTCGGCATCAACCGCGGGTGCGGGTAGGAGGACAGGGCGTGGCCCTCGCGGGACTTTTCCTGCCGGAACCCGTCGAGGTCTTCCTCGGAGAGGCGGCCTTCCATGAACGCCCTCGCGTACATGCCCGGGGAGGCGTGGCCTTGGAAGAAGACCTGGTCCCCGCCGCCGGGGTGGTCTTTACCGCGGAAGAAGTGGTTGAACCCGACCTCGTACAGGGTCGCGGCCCCGGCGTAGGTCGAGATGTGCCCGCCGACACCAATCGCGGGCCGCTGGGCCCGGTGGACCATGACCGCGGCGTTCCACCGCATGTACGCCCGGTAGCGGCGTTCGTAGTCCTCGTTCCCCGGGAACGGGGCTTCCTGATCCACCGGGATGGTGTTCACATAGTCAGTGGTGGTGACCATCGGGACACCCACGGACTGCGCACCAGCACGCTGCAGCAAACTCCGCATGATGTATTGGGCACGCTCGGTGCCTTG
Source organism: Arthrobacter ulcerisalmonis (assembly GCF_900609065.1). Classification (GTDB taxonomy): domain Bacteria; phylum Actinomycetota; class Actinomycetes; order Actinomycetales; family Micrococcaceae; genus Arthrobacter; species Arthrobacter ulcerisalmonis. Next base: position 26,428 of record NZ_UXAU01000017.1, read on the forward strand.
TTCCCTGATCAACGAATCCAGGGACTCAACCCACTCGGCGGTCTCTTCCGGATCACGATCAGGCAGCTGGTTAGTCAACCCGCTGAGGATATGGGAGCCATCTTCTCCTGCAGACACGGAGCCTCGTTTCGTCGTTGAAATAAGTAGGGAGTTTCATGATGTGAGAAAACAATCTTGTCATATGAGAATAGCTGGCGCCAAAACTTGCGGTCAACAAGCCCTTGCGTGGCTGGAGGGTGACGCGCACCATGAAGTACCCATCGGTGGATTGTGACCGGCAGTCACTGCGGAGGGTCTTGACCAAAAGGTGATTCAGGTCATAATGTTTCACTATTCAATATCTTCATTCCGCGATGTGGAATAACAGCGAGGATCGCCCCCCGATCCGGCCTCACCACCGCGGAGCTCACCCAGAACTGGAGACCCCATGCAGACCAATGATTCGGTCGGCGTCGACAAAGATCTGAACCTGACAGCGCCGTCAGCAGCAACCAGCCCCCAATCCGATGGTGGCCAAGCCCTCTGCGAATCCGCCAGCGCGGCATCAGGCATCAGTATCAGCCCCACCCTCTACAACACTGACCTAGCCCCCACCAAGAAGAATGGCCGCAGCTGGTCCGGCTACAGCATCTTTACCCTCTGGGCCAATGACGTCCACAGCCTGGGTAACTACGCCTTCGCCATCGGCCTCTTCGCCCTGGGCCTGGGCGGCTGGCAGATCCTCCTGGCACTCGGCATCGGCGCCGTACTGCTTTTCCTCCTGTTGAACCTCTCCGGCTTCATGGGCGTCAAGACCGGCGTCCCTTTCCCGGTCATGAGCCGCATCAGCTTCGGTATCCGGGGCGCTCAAATCGCCAGCCTCCTCCGCGGCGCCGTTGCCGTGGCCTGGTTCGGCATTCAGACCTACCTCGCCTCAGTGGTCTTCCGGGTGATGGTCGTAGCCATGTTCCCGGCCCTCGCTGAAATGGACAAGAACTCCATCCTGGGCCTTTCGACCCTTGGCTGGATCGCGTTCATCATCCTCTGGATCGTGCAGTTGGTCATTGTCAGCTTCGGCATGGAAATGATCCGCAAGTACGAAGCGTTCGCTGGCCCCATCATCCTGATCACCATGGCAGCACTCGCCATTTGGGTCTTCAACGAAGCTGGCGGCGCCATCGCTTGGTCTTCGAATAACGCACTCGAAGGCCCCGAAATGTGGCTCACCATCTTCGCCGGCGGTTCGCTCTGGGTTTCCATCTACGGCACCTTCGTCCTGAACTTCTGCGACTTCACCCGCTCGGCGAAGTCCAAGAAGGCAGTGGTCCGGGGCAACTTCTGGGGCATCCCCATCAACATGCTTGTCTTCGGCGCAATCGTTGTAGTCCTGGCCGGTGGCCAGTTCCGGATCAACGGCACCATCATCCAGAGCCCCTCCGACATCGTCCAGACCATCCCCAACACCTTGTTCCTGGTCCTGGCTTGCCTGGCTCTGCTCATTCTGACCATCGCCGTGAACCTGATGGCCAACTTCGTTGCTCCTACCTACGCCCTGACCAACCTGTTCCCCAAGAAGCTCAATTTCCGCCGGGCAGCCGCTGTCAGTGCCGTCATCGGCCTGGTCATCCTGCCCTGGAACCTTTACAACAACCCGCTCGTCATCCTCTACTTCCTGGGTGGTCTGGGTGCCTTGCTCGGCCCACTGTTTGGTGTGGTCATGGCTGACTACTGGCTCATCCGCCGCGGCAAGGTCAACGTACCGGAGCTTTACACCGCATCACCGCAGGGTACGTACTTCTACAAGAACGGCGTCAACCCCAAGGCGATCATCGCTCTGATCCCCGCCGCTGCCATTGCCCTGCTGATCGCGTTCGTCCCGGCTCTCGCCGCTGCGGCCCCGTTCGCCTGGTTCTTCGCAGCCGGTATTGCCGCCGTCGTGTACTACTTCATCGCTGACCGTCACCAGGTGCTGCAGGATCAAGATGGCGAAGCCATCGCGATCGCAAGCACCCACTGACCGTCGCCAGGACAAGCCAAGGACCCCCATGCGCATTCTTGTTGCCAACGTGAACACCACAGCCTCCATGACTGATTCCATCGCCGCCTCGGCCCGCAGCATCGCGGCACCCGGCACGGAAATCGTGGGAATCACCCCCCGCTTTGGCGCTGATTCCTGCGAGGGAAACTTCGAAAGCTACCTCGCCGCCATTGCGGTCATGGACGCCATCACCTCGTATCCGGAACCGTTCGACGCCGTTATTCAGGCGGGGTACGGCGAGCACGGCAGGGAGGGGCTGCAGGAGCTCCTCGACGTTCCGGTGGTTGACATCACCGAAGCGGCGGCCAGCACGGCGATGTTCCTGGGTCACAAGTACTCGGTGGTCACCACCTTGGACCGGACCGTTCCCCTGATTGAAGATCGGCTCAAGTTGGCTGGCCTGGATGCTCGCTGCGCATCCGTACGGGCCAGCGGCATGGCTGTGCTGGAGCTCGAGGAAGAGCCGGAACGCGCCGTGGAAGCCATCATTGACCAGGCGCTCCGGGCTGTGTCGGAGGACAAGGCAGAAGTGATTGTCCTCGGCTGTGGCGGCATGGCTGGACTGGACGAAGAGATCCGCAAGCGCGCCGGGGTGCCCGTCGTGGATGGAGTGGCGTCAGCTGTCACCATCGCCGAATCGCTGGTGCGCATGCAGTTGTCCACGTCCAAGGTCCGGACGTACGCAACTCCGCGGCCCAAGACTGTGATTGGCTGGCCGCTGAACAGGGCTTCGGTGTGACTGCTCCACACCAGCGGGTAGCAGTGGTCACCGGGGCAGGGTCCGGCATCGGCCGGGAAGTGGCCCGGCAGATGTTGGCCGCGGGCTATCGCGTGGCACTCGTGGGCCGCCGCGTCGAACAGCTCAACGAAACAGCCGACGGTCACGCCCAGGCACTCGCGGTGCCGTGCGACGTGACCAGGCCCGACGCCGTCGAACGCCTTTTCGCTGAGGTGACAGCAAAGTGGGGGCGCGTGGATGTCCTGTTCAACAATGCGGGCGTCTTTGGTCCGGCGGCGAGCGTGGACGAACTGGATCTCGCGGACTGGGACGCCACCCTGGCCGTAAACCTGACCGGTTCCATGCTGTGCGCTGCCGCTGCGGTCCGCACCATGAAGCAGCAGGAACCGCAGGGTGGCCGGATCATCAACAACGGCTCCATCTCGGCGCACTCACCGCGGCCCCGAAGCGTTGCTTACACCGTGACCAAGCACGCCATGACCGGGCTGACCAAAAGCATCGAACTGGATGGCAGGGGCTTCGGCATCACCTGCGGACAGATCGACATTGGCAACACCATCACCGGGATCATGGACACCATCGGGGTGGGCTCAGGTGCTGTTCAGGCCGATGGCAGCCGCAAAGTCGAGCCCATGTTTCCGGTGGTGGACGCTGCAAAGGCGGTGCTGTTGATGGCGGACATGCCAGCCTCCGCCAGTGTGGGCTCGATTGTGGTGACGGCTGCGGGGATGCCGTTTGTTGGGCGTGGCTGATTTCTTCTGATGAATATTCGGCCACGATTGGTCGTTTTGCCTGATGGGTGGCCTAGGATCAGCCCATGACAGCAAATCGGGGACTTGCCCTATTCCGGCTTTGGTTTGCGGTGCTGGGTTTTGCCGCAGTGCTCTTCCAACTCCTGCACCTCATGGGTCAGCCCGTCTTTTCGGCCGGCAATTACTTCAGTTACTTCACCATCGAATCTAATATCATTGCGTTCATCACGTTGGGGGTTGCGGCCTGGTTTGCGTGGCAAGGAGCGAGCCCCCGCTGGCTCGAAATCCTGCGTGGTGCGGCCACGGTCTACATGACCATCACCGGGATCACCTATTCGTTGCTGCTCAGCGATATCGACGTCAACACCCCGCTGCCATGGGTCAATGTGGTGTTGCACTACACGATTCCCACCATCATGGTGATCGACTGGCTGGTGGACTTGCCGAAGACCAGGATTTCCCTCCGCACGTCACTGATCTGGCTGATTTTCCCGCTGCTTTATCTGGTGTACAGCCTCATCCGCGGGCCGATCGTTGACTGGTACCCCTACCCCTTTATCGACCCGCGAGTCGGCGGGTACGGCACGGTCATCATCATGTCGCTGGCCATCGCCGTCGGTGCCTTCGCCTTCGCTGCCGTGGCCGCACTGTCCACGCGGTTGCAGAACCTCGTACCCAAGCCGGCCACCGCTACCAAGACGCAACATTCCGCCTAGCCGTCTTTGGCCCGCGGCCCCACCGTCATGGTGGCGCGCAGGACTACAGTGGCAGCAACGCCGAGAGGTCCGCACGTAGGCCGGAGGCGTCCACTTTCCCGGCCGACACTGCGTCCGCCCAGATTTCCCTGCCGGACACGAGCGCAAGCCAGGTACCGGCGTCGCACTCAATAACGTTGGGCGGCGTACCGCGGGTGTGCCGCGGCCCGGCGACGCACTGGGTGACGCCGAAGGGCGGCACCCGGACCTCCACGGAGTTGCCGGGGGCGCGGGCGGTGACTTCCTCCAGCGAATACCTGACGGCGGTGGCCAGGACGGCGCGGGGGACAGGGATTTCTTCCGCGCGCTGCCAGGCGGCGAGCGCGGCGGCGCCTTCTTCAACATCAATACGACGGCGGGCCACAGCCATGGTCGCGGCCTCCTTTCGTGGCATTCGGGGTCCAGTCCTGCGTGCGGTCAGTCCAGCAGGGCGGAGACGGCCGGGCCCAGCCGGATTTGGCCAACGGGCCGTCCACCGCCCAGGACGGGCTCAACGATCTTGGGGAGGACCTCGGCTACCTTCTCAGCATCCACGGCACCCGCAGCCGCCAGCAACGTCAGCGCAACCAGCGAGGTGGCGCGGAGGCTGCCGTCCAGGACCTTGACGGCTACCGAAACACCCTGTGGCGTGGCCATGGCGACAACTCCCTCGGCGCCGATTTTCGCAATGACGCCCAGGTCCTCCATCACCACCGAGTTCGCCTCGCCGGTGCCCTGCACGGCCCACGGGTAGTCCAGCATGGACGTGGCGATGGTGGCGGCGCGGGCGTTGAAGCTGTGATCCCCCGGCGCCTTGGCCAGGTGCGAGTAGCCGCGCGCCAGCCCGGTCAGGGAGATGGCAGCGACGGGAGCGCCGCAGCCATCAATGCCGAGGTGGGCGATGCGTTCGTCAGCGTACTCTTCGATGACGCCGCGGACGCCCTGCTGGAGCGGGTGGTTGGGCTCCAGATAGCTGCTGGTATCCCAGCCGTTTTCGGTGCAGGCCCAAAGGAAGGCGGCGTGCTTGCCAGAGCAGTTGAAGGCGAGCTTTGACCTGCCGCGATCCGAGCGGACCAGCCAGTTCCTGGCTGTCTCGTCCTGCGGCCACGCAGCCGGGCACAGCAGTTGATCCTCGCGCACCCCTGCAGCTCGCAGCATGCCCGAGACCACGTCCATGTGGTCGAGCGAACCAACATGGCTGCCGCACGCCAACGCCACCTGGGCGCCGCGCAACGGGACGCCCGCCTGCATGGCGGCCAAGGCCTGGAACGGCTTCAACGCTGAACGGGCATAGACGGGGGTGGTGACATCGCCAAGCGCTGTCACCACCGTCCCGTCTGCTGCCAGCAACACCGCCGAACCCAAGTGCCGGGACTCCACGAATCCGCTGCGTTCAAGGACGGCAAGTTCGACGGCGGAGTCCACGGTGAAGGTGGCGTGCGGGTTGTGGGGCATGCAATCAGTCTATGGTCCGGCGGCTGCGGTGCTGCTACTGAACGGTGACCATCACCGATTGCCAGCCGGAGGCACCGTCGGGGACCGGATCGGCCCTCTGGTCGGTCTGCAGGTCACCGGTGCCGTCTGTTGCCCGGACCTTGAGGTAGTGCGGGCCGGGGGTGGCATCCCATTCGAAGGACCACTGGCGCCACGTGTCTACTGAGGCTTCGGTGGACAGCTCAACGGGAGCCCAGTCCTGGTCGTCGACCTGGATCTCCACCTTTGTGATGCCGCGGGTCTGCGCCCAGGCGGTACCGCCCACGGCGACCTTGCCGGCCGGGACCTTCGCGAAGGAGGCAGGAACATCGATCCGGGACATGGTCTTGATGGGTCCGCGCTCTGACCAGCCACGATCCGTCCAGTACGCCTTGCTGTCCGCGAAGCGGGTCACCTCAAGGTCAACCACCCATTTGGTGGCCGAGACGAAACCGAACAGGCCGGGCACCACCATGCGCACGGGGTAGCCGTGTTCCAGGGGGAGCGGCTCGCCGTTCATGCCGATGGCCAAGATGGCGTCGCGGTCGTCCTGCAGTACTTCGATGGGGGTGGAGGCGCTGAACCCGTCGATCGAGGTGGAGAGGACCATGTCCGCGCCGTCCTTGGGACCGGCTCGCTTGAGGAGTTCCCGGATGGGGTAGCCCAACCACTTCGCGTTGCCGGCCAGATTGCCGCCCACCGGGTTGGAGACGCAGGTCAGGGATACATGGGATTCGATCAGGTCGGCGTCGAGCAGGTCCGCGAACGTCATGGTGATCTCCTGATCCACCAAACCGTGGACCCGAAGTTCCCAGTCGTTGGCGTTGATTTCGGGGACGCTGAGGGCCGTGTCAATCCGGTAGAAGTCTTTGTTGGGGGTCAACCACGGCGGCATGCCCGCAACAGTTGACTGCACGCCGTCGGGAATTGCAGCGGCCGGCGTGACGGGGGTGGGCAGTTGGAGGGCGTTCCTGGCCTGGGCGATATTGCTGCGTGCCGCGCTCAGGAGCCTGCCACCGGTGGCAGCGACACCGGCTGCGACGGCGGTGATCCCCGCCGTCGCGAAGAATTTGCGTCGACTCGTGGCGGGCGTGCCCTTGCTGGCCGCCCGGTCCGCTGGCGCTTCCGGCCAGGTCTTCAGGCCCCAGAGCGGCGCGATCAGCAGCCGCAGAGCCACCAGTCCGGCCACCGTGCCCAGAATGCTGGGGATGGCATCCATGGGATGGACGCCGGAGCGGGTCACCACTGCGCCCACAATCACCGCACCCATAAACAGGACGCCCAAGACGCCCAGTACCCACTTCCGGTACGCCACCACGCCCAGGACGCAGGCCAATAAGGCGATGGTGACGCCCATGCCCACGAAGAGGGCGGCCTTGTCGTTGGTGCCGAACGTGGCGATGGCGAAGTCCTTCATCCACGGTGGCGTGAAGTCAATGAACGTGGAGCCGAGGGCGAAAATTGGTGTGGCGCGTGCCGTAAAGAACGCGCCCACCAACTCGGCAACGGCCAGTACGACGGCGGCCGCCACCAGGCCTGCCAGTGCAGCCATAGTGGTGGGTCCCTTGAGCCAATTCCCGAGCTTCTTCATGGCAGCTATTCGGAGCGGCGGGGTACAGAGATTGGCCGCCGCCGTCGCGGAGGTGGCGACACAGCTTAGGACCGGGCCGGGTCCACAAAGTACCCTTGTGGACTGTGAAGGTACTTGTCATTGGCCCAGGAGGCCGCGAACACGCCATTATCCGCTCCCTGCTCGCTGACCCCGTTGTTACCGAGGTTCACGCAGCACCCGGCAACGCTGGCATCGGCGAGCTGGTCCCGACGCACGCCATCAACGGAAACGATCCTGCTGCTGTGGCAGCCTTGGCCACTGAACTGGCCGTCGACCTGGTGGTCGTAGGGCCCGAGGCGCCACTGGCCGCCGGCGTAGCTGACGCTGTTCGTGCCGCCGGAATCCCGGTCTTCGGTCCGGACAAGGCCGCCGCCCAACTTGAAGCGTCCAAGGCTTTCGCCAAGGAAATTATGGCCGAAGCGCAGGTTCCCACGGCCATGGCCCTGGTAGCCACCAACGCTGACGAAGCCGCGTCCGCCCTGGACACCTTTGGTGCGCCGTACGTGGTGAAGGACGACGGCCTGGCCGCTGGCAAGGGAGTTGTGGTCACCAAGGACCGCGACGAGGCCCTGGCCCACGCCCAGACCTGCTTCGACGCCGGCGGAACGGTAGTCATCGAGGAATTCCTTGACGGCCCCGAGGTCTCCCTCTTTGTCCTCTGCGACGGCCAAACCACCGTGGCGCTGTCCCCCGCCCAAGACTTCAAACGCATCTTCGATAACGACGAAGGCCCCAACACCGGCGGCATGGGTGCCTACACGCCGCTCGAATGGGCGCCACCCGGACTGGTCCAGGAAGTCATTGACCGGGTAGCCCAGCCCACCGTCAACGAGATGGCCCGCCGCGGCACCCCGTTCGTGGGAGTCCTGTTCGTTGGGTTGGCCTTGACCACCCGCGGCACCCGCGTCATCGAGTTCAACGTCAGGTTCGGGGACCCCGAAACTCAAGCTGTCCTGGCTCGTCTCAAAACTCCCCTCGGTTCCCTGCTCCTGGCAGCCGCCAAGGGCGAACTGGACCAGATCGAGGAGCTGCGCTGGTCGAAGGAGACGGCAGTCGCCGTCGTCGTCGCCGCCGAAAACTACCCGGACGCACCCCGCACCGGTGACCGGATCCGCGGGCTGAAGAAGGTTGATGCGCTGGACGGCGTGCATGTCATCCACGCCGGCACGGCGCTGGACGCCGACGGCAAGGTGATCTCCGCAGGTGGGCGCGTGCTCGCCGTCGTCGCGGTGGGCAACGATTTGGTGGCGGCCCGCGAAAAGGCGTACGACGGCGTTGAACTGGTTCAGTTGCCCGGCTCGCAGTTCCGCAGCGATATTGGCCGCAAGGCTGCGCGCAATGAAATCAAGGTGTCCGCAGCTGCCACGGGCGCCCTGCCGATCACGAAAGCGAAGGGCCTGGTATGAGCGAATCCGCCGCCCCGCGCGGGCTGGACACCGAAACCCTCGACCTGCCTGGCTGGACCCACATCTACTCGGGTAAGGTCCGGGACCTCTACGAACCGGCCGATCCCAGCATTGTGGAGCGCGTTGGCCAAGATTGCGTGCTGGTGGTTGCCAGCGACAGGATCAGCGCCTTTGACCATGTCCTGGCCAGCGAAATCCCAGACAAGGGCCGCATCCTCACCCAGCTGAGCCTGTGGTGGTTCGACCAGCTGAAGGTGGAGCACCATGTCCTGGCGTCCACGGTGGCAGATGGTGTTCCGGCCGCCGTCGAGGGCCGGGCCATGATCTGCAAGAAGTTGGATATGTTCCCGGTCGAATGCATCGCCCGCGGGTACCTGACGGGCTCCGGGCTGCAGGAATACCGGACCGACGGCACTGTCTGCAGCATCCCGCTCCCCGCCGGACTGGTGGACGGCTCACGCCTGGACCAGGCCATCTTCACCCCATCAGCCAAGGCGGAGGTGGGCGAGCACGACGAAAACATTACCTACGACGCCGTGGTGGGCATGGTGGGGGACGACGTGGCCGCCCGGCTCAGCGAACTGACCCTGAAGATCTATACGACGGCGGAAGCGATCGCCCGGGAGCGCGGCATTGTCCTCGCTGACACCAAGGTGGAATTCGGCTACGACGCCGTTTCGGGCGCCATCACCCTGGGTGATGAAGTGCTGACCCCGGACTCGTCCCGGTTCTGGGACCTAGCGACGTACCAGCCGGGCCAGGCACAGCCCTCCTACGACAAGCAGTACGTCCGTGATTGGCTCACGTCAGCCGAGTCCGGCTGGGACCGCGGCTCTGATACGCCGCCCCCTGCACTGCCCGCCGACGTAGTCGAACGGACGCGCAGCCGCTACGTCGAGGCGTACGAGAAGATCACCGGGCAGGCTTTCGCCTAGCCTCTCCTTGAGCGTCCTGCGGCCGTTGCTAGCTTGCCCTGGCAGCGGCCGCAGCCCGTTGCTGGGCGAGCTTGATTTCCAGGACGGCGTCGAGGGCCTGCTGGACCCGGTCTGCCGCACCTGCAGCGCTGAAGGACTTCTGCGCTTCCTGCAGGTAGTCGAGGGCCTCGTCCGTTTCGCCGGCGGCCTTGAGGGACTTGCCCAGGAGGAACGCCACTTCGCCTGACGTGTGCTTGGCCAGCGCCGCGCTTTCGTTGTGGATGGCCCGCAACTTGGCGACTGCCGCGTCGATGTCCCCGGTCAGGTACAGCCAGCGGGCGCGGATGAACGCGACCTCCAGCTCATCGCTCTTGGTGCCACCCACAATCGAGAACGCCAGTTCGGCCCGCTCGATCGAGGCCAGGGTTTCAGGTTCCACAATGCCGGAGGACAAACGGACCGCTGCAGACGCCTTGTTGAAGCGCGCCCAGAGTTCAATGTCGTTGGCGGGGGAGAGGAGCTTGGCGGCACGCTCGTGGTGGGCCACGCCTTCCACATAGTCATGGCGCATAAAGGCGACGTTGCCGATTACCCACGCCACCTCACCGGCAAGCTGGGACATGGAATGCTCATCCACCTGCTCATAGAGGGCCAGGCAGAACTTCCAGGCTTCATCCAGCCGGCCGCTCTCGGCCAAGGCGCCAATCAAGATACGGTGCGCGCCAATCAGGACGGTGGAGTTTCGGGGCAGGCTGACGGAGAGCTTCACTGCGTCCAAGGCGTGGTCGACAGCCAGCGACAGCTGGCCCTGGCCGTGGCACACCGCGGCAAGCATCTGCCGGGCCCTGACCCCGAGCCCGATCGACTCCGTGGCCATGGGGTGTTCGATCAGGCGCTCCACGATGTTGCGGCACTCCTGCAGCTGGCCTTGCTTCATGAGGCATTCAGCCTCCATATAGGTCATGTTCCACCAGGCGCTGGTGTTCTTGCCTTCCAGGGCGATCCGGGCGGCAGTGGAAGCGTGGCTGGCGGCCAACTGGTAATCGCGCAAGTCCCAGGCCTGACGGGCATACAGTCCGGCCAGGACGTATTCCGCGTCGCTGACGGAGATAGGTTGGCTCCAGGCCTCCAAGGCCTTGGGCGCCAACTCCAGCCGGCGGGCCAGTTCCTCGATGACTTCCGCCGTCGGCTCACGACGCCCGGTCTCCAGAAGGGAGATGTAGCTCGGGGAATACAAGTCTTTGCCCAACTCTGCCTGAGTCAGTCCGCGGTCCAGGCGCTCTGCCCGGAGCTTCTCGCCAAATCCGTTGCCCACAGGATTTCCTCCAATTCCGGGACCGTCTTTGGTGCAAAAGCTTGACAGTCCCTGTGGAAAACATTTTACAATGTATGTCAACAAGGACAGTGCTGGCTTTGTAACGAATCCGACTCGTATTGAGGAAACCCAACATGTTCAAAAAGATCGCATCAGCGGCCGTCCTGGCCGCTGCGCTGGCATTCTCCGCTGCGGCGCCGGCTGTCCTGTCCGCAGGCTCCGTCGTAGACAACTCGGCTACCAGCGTCGCAATCGGCAACTGGCCGGATCCCGCGTCCAAGACCACCAAGAACACCACCAAGACCACCAAGGTCACCGAGCCGACCAACACTGTCAGCCGGATCGGCAACTGGCCGGACCCCGCATAAACCGTCCTCACCTGATGGAGGCAAGGAGTGGCCCCCGAACTTCGGTTCCGGGGCCACTCCCGTTTTAAGCTGTCTTTCCTTGCGGCTCGGGGCCCCCGTCGGCTTCCGGCCGGCCGATCCTAAGCTTGTTCGCAGGTCAGAGCCTTCAAGCTTAGGTTCTGCGAACTAGCCTAGGTTTCGCGGGATCCGGGGAACAAAAAAGAGGGCCTCCGTATGGAGACCCTCTTTTTGTTTGGTCGGGATGACAGGATTTGAACCTGCGACCTCGTCGTCCCGAACGACGCGCGCTACCAAGCTGCGCCACATCCCGATCCGCTGCAAAAGCAACTTTTCAAGGATAGCGGATGGCCGTCTTGATGCGAAATCGGCTCAGACGAGGGAGTCTTTCCAGGCGCCATGCAGGTCGGCGAATCGGCCGCCGCCACTGATGAGGTCTGCGGGGCTGCCGTCCTCCACGATCCGGCCGTCATGGACCACCAGCACCCTGTCAGCGGTCTCCACCGTGGAGAGCCGGTGCGCGATGATCAAGGCGGTCCTGCTGGCCGCATCGGTGCCAGCAAGCAACTTGGCCAACCCCGCTTGCACCAGCCGCTCGGACGGAACATCCAGGGATGACGTGGCCTCATCAAGGATCAGCACCGCGGGCCGGGCCAGGAAAGCGCGGGCAAAGCTGATGAGCTGCCGCTGCCCCGATGACACCCTGCCGCCACGCTTGTTGACATCCGTGTCATATCCATCGGGCAATGCCGTGATGAAATCATGCGCTCCCACAGCCTTGGCGGCATCTTCGATTTCCGCCCGGGAGGCCTCCGGCCGGCCCAACGCGATGTTGTCCGCCACCGAGCCGCTGAAGAGGAATGCCTCCTGGGTGACCATCACAATGTTGCGGCGCAGATCGGTGCTGGTCAGGTCGCGCAGGTCCACCCCGTCCAGGGTCAGCGAGCCGTCGGACACGTCGTAGAAGCGGGCTATCAGCTTAGCCAGCGTGGACTTGCCAGCTCCGGTCTGACCTACCAACGCAACGGTTTGCCCGGCCGGGATGCTGAGGTTGAGCGTTGGCACGATCACAGGCCCATCGCCGTACCGGAATTCGACGTCGGTGAAGTCGACGCTGCCACGGGCGTCAGCCAACGCCACGGGGTGCTTGGGCGGCCTGACCGTGGGCACTTCCTCCAGGAGCCCGGACACCTTCTCCAAGGCTGCCTGCGCGCTCTGGAACGAGTTGTAGAACATGGCCATCTGGTCCACGGGCTGGAAGAACCGCTTCGTGGAGAGGATCAGCGCCAGCAGCACGCCAACGGCCAACTCGCCGCTGAGCACTCGGAATCCCCCGGTCAAGAGCACCACCGCCACGCAGACGTTGCCAATGAGTACCAGGCCTGGCTGGAAGATCCCGTTGAGGTTGATGGAACGGACGGTAACCAGCCGGTAGTCCTCGGCCAGTTCACCGAATCGCGTGGCGTTCTCCTTCTCCTTGCGGAAGGCCTTCACCGCGCGGATGCCGGTCATGGTCTCCACGAAGTGCACAATCAGCCGGGCCGAGACCACCCGGGACTCGCGGAACGCGATCTGCGAATGCTTCTGGTACCAACGGGACAGGAAGTACATGGGCACGCCGGCCGCAAGGACCAGCAGTCCACTCCGCCAATCCAAGACAAATATCGTGATAGCCGTAAACACCATGAACAGCAGGCCCGACGCCAAAGAGCTCACGCCTGAATCCAGGAGCTCACGCAGCGCCTCAAGATCGGACGTCTGCCGGGCGATGATCCTTCCGGAGGTGTACTTCTCGTGAAATTCCAGGCTCAGCCGCTGCGTGTGCCGGAAGACCCGCAGCCGCAGATCCAGCAACATCGACTGACTCAGCCGTGCGGTGGAGGTGACGTAAAGAGCGGTGAGCCCCGCCGTCGCGATCGCCGCCGAAAGATAGGCGACGCCGGTCAGCACCAACGGGACATTGTCGCCCGCCTGCAGGGCAGGCAGTGCGTTGTCGATGCCGAACGCGATCAGCGCTGGCCCTGCCACGCGCGCGGCCTGCGACAGCACCACCATGGCGATAGTCAGCCAGAACCGCAGCCGGACAGGCCGGATCAGGGACCCCAGCAAGGTGAGCGACCGCCGTCGGACAGCCTGACTTGCGCTCTTGCTGAGATGTGAATCGTCCTCATTGGCGGTGCCGAACGTGGTGCTCATCGGGAGGCCTCCTCTGCCTGGTCCTCAAGTTCGGAGAGCTCCGAGTCCAAGTCCCTGGGCTCCGGGTCCAGGCTGGCAATGACGTAGCGGTAGTGGGCGTTGGTGGCGAGCAGTTCAGCGTGCGTCCCGACGGCAGCGATCCTGCCCTCCTGCAACAGCGCCACCCGGTCCGCCAAGGAAACCGTGGATGGTCGGTGGGCCACGATGAGGGTGGTGGTGTCCTTGAGTACCTCGCGGAGTCGCGCCTCGACGAGTTCCTCGGTGTGGACGTCAAGGGCAGACAGCGGATCGTCCAGGACCAGGACCTGCGGGCGTGCGGCAATGGCGCGTGCCAGGGCGATCCGCTGGCGTTGGCCACCGGACAGGCTCAGGCCCTCCTCGCCGATCAGGGTGTCCAGGCCCTGCGGAAGTGAGTAGGAAAAGTGCGCCTGGGCAACGTCCAAGGCTTCCTCGAGGACCGCATCGGTCCGTTCCGACGCGCCCAGAAGCACGTTGTCCCGCACCGAATTAGAGAACAGGGTGGTGTCTTCGAAGGCCACGCCCACCACCTTGCGGAGCTCTTCGACGTCAAAGTCCCGCAGGTCCACGCCATCAATGCTGATGTCACCGGCAGTGACGTCGTACAGCCGCGGCACCAGCTGGAGCAGGGCACTCTTGCCGCTCCCCGTGATGCCCACTAGTGCCATGGTTTCGCCGGGCCGCACCGCCAGGGTGATGTCACGCAGAATCGGATTGTCCGGGGCATCGGCAAACGCAAAACTCGCGTTGTTGAAGGTCAGCGCGCCGCGCAGGTGATCGGGACGCTGGGGTGCTGGGGGAGAGGTGATGGTGTTGGGCGTGTCCATCACCTCGTAGTGACGGTCGACGGCGGTCTTGGCGGTCAGTGCCATGGCGAGCAGCATGCCGGAAAATTCTACGGGGGACGCGATCACTGCTGCCGTGGCGAAGAACGCCACCAACGCACCGATGCTGAGTTGGCCGCTGGCGCACAGCATGATGCCCACCACCAGCCCGGCGCCCAGCGCAAGTTCCGGGAGGAGCGTGACCACCAGGGTGAAGGATGCCTGGTGCCGCGCCTTTTCTATCTCCGTCTGGCGTAGCTCTTCTGCCTGCTCGTTGAAGTTCTCCAGCGCCTCTCGGCTTCGGCCGAACGCCTTGAGCACGCGGATGCCGTGGACTGACTCTTCCACGGTGGTGGCGAGGTCACCGGCTTGGTCCTGGCTGCGCCGGGCTACCTTGCTGAAGCGCGTGCGGAACCGGAAGCTGTACGCCATGATGGGCACGGCGGCGAACAGGAAGATGAGGGCCAACTGCCAGCTCATGGTGAACATGACGGCGATGCCGATCACCACGCTCAACGTGGTCACCACCAACATGATGGCGCCGAATGCCATCCAGCGGCGCAGGAAGTTCAAGTCCGTCATGGACCGGGACAGCAGCTGTCCGGAACCCCACCGGTCGTGGAAGGACACGGTCAGGTCCTGAAGTTGGCCGTACAGCGTGACGCGCATTCGCGTCTCAACAGTGGTGGCCGGGTTGATCACAAACTGTCGGCGCAGCGCCACCAGGACGGCCTCGGCAATACCGAGCACCAGGATGATGCCAGCGGAGATCCAGACCGCATCACCTGCCCCGCCGGGCCGCAGCGAGTCATTGATGAGTACCCGCAACACCTGCGGAATGGCCAGCGCCACCACACTGGCGAGGAGCGCGCAGACCAATCCCATGATGAGTCGCGGCATGATGGGCCGGACATGTGGGTAGAGGCGGCCGATAGATTGGAAAAATGATGTCTGCTTCGCCATACCTGCTTTTCGACCCCAACCAAAAGTAATTACCCGTAGCAACTACCCTATGCCATGGCGTGAGGCTGTTCACAGGGAGTCGGGTAGGGGTTGGCTTTGCTGGTGGGGCGTGCTGTCAGGCTGCGCCAGTTTCCTCACGGGCTGTCAGCGTGAGGAGGACCGCCTCGGGGCGGCACGCGATGCGGACCGGTGCGTAGCGTGAGGTGCCGATCCCGCCGGAGACGTTGACCGGCGTCGTGCGTCCGTTGCTTTCCCAGTTGTTGAGGCCCTTGGCCCGCCAGGTGGGGAGATCGCAGTTGGCCACCAGGGCGCCGTAGCCAGGGATGCAGATTTGGCCACCGTGGGTGTGGCCGGCGAGCAGGAGGTCGGCGCGATCGTTGGTGAAGTGGTCCAGGACGCGTTGGTAGGGCGCGTGGATCACGGCCACCCGCAGGTGGTCTTTGGCGTCCTGGTTGACGGTGCCACGTGGCCAGCCGGCGTACTTCTCGCGGTTCAGGTGGGGATCGTCCACACCGGAGAAGTCAAAGCGCAGGCCGTTCAACACCAAGGACTGGGTCCTGTTGGTTAAGTCCACCCAGCCGGCCATCCCGAAACCAGACCTGAGCTTCGGCCAGTCGAGTTCCACCGGCTTGGGCCGCTTGATGGAAGGACCGAACAGGTAGGAGGCGGGGTTCTTGAAGCTGGGCGCAAAGTAGTCATTCGAACCGGGCACAAAGACGCCCGGAACTTCGAGCAGCGGGCGGAGCGCCTCCAGCAGGGGATCGATGGCGTGCTGGTGGCTGAGGTTGTCGCCGGTGTTGACCACCAGGTCAGGCTTCAGGTCCGCGAGGGACTGGAGCCACGCGGCCTTGGTGTCCTGGCCGGGGACAAAGTGAATGTCGCTCAGGTGCAGGACGCGGAACGGAGCGTGTCCTGCAGGGAGGATGGCCAGCGATTCGTGGCGGACGCCAAACTGGTTCTTCTCCCAGAGCCCATAACCGGTGGCGGCGATCCCCGCTGCCAACCCGGCACCTGCTGTGACGGCAAAGCCGCGTCCGATCGAACGGACGCGGCTCGCCAGTGCGGCATTGATCTTCACGCGGGTCAGCCGTTGCCGCCAGCAGACGGTGCCGGCGCGGGCTGAGTAGCCTGTGCCGACGGCTGAGCCGGAGTAGCGGGGTTGGTGCGGGTAGGTGTGCCGTTCACCATGTTGCTGGGCGGCGCCGGGAAAGCATCGGTGCCGTAGTTCGGGGCGATCCGGGTCATGAAGTTGGAGAACATGGGACCGGCGATCATGTAACCGTCAATGCCTGGGTAGAACTTGCCGTTGATGGTGATGTTCTGTCCGGACCGTCCCTGGTCGCCCAGCGGGTCGCCAAACCAGGCTGCGGTGGCCAAGCCCGTGGTGTGGCCAACCACCCAGGTGGAGCCGTTGTTGTTGGAGGTACCGGTCTTGGCGCCAATCGGGAAGTTGGTGCGGGTGGAGAGCCTGGGCTGGATCAACGAGCCGGAACCGATGTTCATGACCTGCTGAAGCGCGTAGTTGACGCCGCGCGCCACCTCCGGCTTGAGCGCATCCCGGCAACTGGTGGACTGGGCGGGAAGATCCGCACCGGCCTGGTCCTTGACCCCGGTGATGGCGATCGCCTCGCAGTAGCGGCCGTCGTTGGCGAACGTCGCGAAGGCGCTGGCCATGGTCAGCGGCGAGGTCTGGGTGGAGCCCAGCAGGTTGCCCAGGGTGGACATGTCGATCTTGGGATTGGGGTCATCTGCTGTAGGCAGTCCGCTGTGGAGCCCAACAGCATCCACCACTTTCTGGATGCCGCAGAAGTCCAGCTGGGCTGCCGAGGCAAAGGTTACCGTGTTGATCGAGTTGTAGAGGCCTTCGAGGACCGTCAGCGGTCGGTACCACTGGGGTTCGGCGTTCTGCAGGTCATCCGCGGTTCCGAGCAACTGATTCTTCTGCGCCGTGCTGTAACCACCCGTGACGGTGCCGCAACTGTTGCGCCAGTTGAACCCCAGCGGGTAGACCCGCTGGGCACCGTTGACCACGGTGTTCATGGTCTTTCCCTCGTTGAGCCATTCGGCAAACGTGAAGGGCTTCATGGTGGAGCCGGGTTGCGCGCCGCCCATGCCGTTGAGGTCGTTGCCGTCCTTGTCCAGCTTGTCCACCCCGAAGTTCACCTGCGAGTCGAAGGCGCCCTCGGCAGGAAGGAAGCTGGTGTTCTGCGCCATGGTCACGATTTTGCCGGAGCCGGGCTGGACGGACACCATGGCGGCGCCCCACTTGTCCGGGTTGGCGCCGGCGGCGGCGTTGGACTGCTCCTGGGCAACAGCCTGCGCCGCCGGATCCAGGGTGGTGGTGATGGTCAGTCCGCCGCCGTAGATGACGCGCTGGCGTTCGGCTTTGGTGGCACCATAGGCAGGATTGTTTTCCAGCAGGTGCAGAACATAGTCGCAGAAGTACGGCGCCGTTGCGGCATAGGCGCAGCCCTGCTTGGGCTGCGTCACCTTGGTTTCCACCGGGGTGGCAACCGCTGCGTCATGATCGGCCTGGGTGATCTTGCCCTGGTTCAGCATGAGACCAAGGACCAAGTCGCGGCGTGCTTTGGCGTTGTCCGGGTTGGTGATGGGATCAAAGGCTGAGGGGCTGTTCACCACGCCCGCCAGCAGTGCTGCCTGGGGCAGGGTCAGGTCTTTGGCGCTGGTGCTGAAGAAAAACCGTGAGGCGGCTTCGATGCCGTAAGCGTTGACGTTGAAGAAGACGATGTTGAGGTACCCCTCAAGGATCTGGTCCTTGCTGAATTCCTTCTCCAAGGCAATGGCGAGCTTCATCTCACGGAGCTTGTCGCCAACACCCTTGTTGACGCCGTTGAGCTTGATGTCCTCGTC
The DNA here is from genome assembly GCF_900609065.1 of Arthrobacter ulcerisalmonis. Classification (GTDB taxonomy): domain Bacteria; phylum Actinomycetota; class Actinomycetes; order Actinomycetales; family Micrococcaceae; genus Arthrobacter; species Arthrobacter ulcerisalmonis. The sequence continues at coordinate 44,627 of NZ_UXAU01000017.1, forward strand.
TTTGCCCTCGGCTGCGAGGTTGGCGTTCAAGACGTTGTTGACATACTGCTGGGTGATGGTCGAAGCACCCTGTTTGTTGCCGCGGGCGGTGGCCACCAAAGCCCGGAGAATACCTGTGGTGTCCACACCGCCGTGCTCATAGAACCGGCTGTCTTCCACCGCAATGACGGCTTCTTTCATGAACGGCGAGATGTTGTCCAGCGAAACCTTGGTGCGGTTCTCCTTGTAGAGACTGGCGATCTCGCTGCCGTCTGCGGCGAGGATCCTGGTGGTCTGGTTGGGCGGATCCACCTTCAACTCGGCGGGCAGCGTATCGAAGAACTCGATGGAACCGCTGGCAGCACTGCCCGAAACGGCAGCGGCCGGAACCAACAAGCCCGCCACCAAGACACCGCAAATAGCACTCACGCCAAGGAAAACAAGGATCTTTCCAAGGGTGGTTGCCGTGTTAAAGAGAGGGTTTTTGCGGTTCGCCATGTTTTCCACTTTACCGGCAAGGACTAGTCTTGTGCTCATGACCAAATGGGAGTACGCGACAATTCCGCTCATTATTCACGCAACAAAACAGATCCTGGACCAGTGGGGCGAGGACGGCTGGGAGCTCGTCCAGGTTGTCCCGGGCCCTGACGGCAACGGTCTGGTGGCCTACCTGAAGCGGGAGAAGCAGTAACATGACGAACCCCGCAGAGGGCACTGTTGGCGCGGAATCCGCGCCAACATCCGCCGTCGAAAAGCGACTTGCCGAGCTGGGAATCACCCTCCCCGCAGTGGCCGCTCCGGTGGCCGCCTACGTGCCTGCCGTGATCTCCGGCAACCACGTCTACACCGCCGGCCAGCTGCCCTTTATTAACGGCAAACTCGAAGCTACGGGCAAGGTTTCCACCGGCAACGAGGGCACCCTCGATGAGCCTGCCATCTCGCCGGAGGACGCTCACAAGTACGCCGCGATTTGCGCCGTGAACGCCTTGGCAGCCATCAAGAGCGTCATCGGCGATCTTGACCGGGTCACCCGAATTGTCAAAGTTGTTGGTTTCGTCTCCTCGGACCCTAGCTTCACCGGACAGCCCGCCGTCATCAACGGTGCGTCCGAACTGTTGGGCCGCGTCTTTGGTGAGGCAGGACAGCACGCCCGTTCCGCCGTCGGCGTTTCCGTCCTGCCATTGGATTCACCGGTGGAAGTCGAATTGATCGCGGAATTCAGCTAGGTCCGGTCGTTTCCTTTGCCTCAGTTAGCTCGTCGCCTGTTTGCCCTCCCCGCCGATCTGGAGGGCGCAGCGCAAGGGTGGCTTGAACACGGCGAGCGGTCCCCCCGGACCGCCCGCCTGGCCTCTTCTGTTGTACTTTTGCGCGATTCGCCCACGGGGTTGGAAACGTGGCTGGCTTACCGGCCCGGCTCCTCGCCGTTGGGTGTTTTGGCGTTTCCGGGTGGCTCGTTGGACGCGTCCGACGACGATCCCATCGGTTGGTTGGGCCCCTCACCGCAGCAGTGGGCCGAGCAGATGGGAACGGACGACGTCGGGCTGGCTCGCCGGCACGTTGTGGGGGCCATCCGCGAACTGTTTGAAGAGACGGGACTGCTCCTTGCCGGCCCTGACATGTCCAGCACCGTGGAGGGTACCTTCTCGCACGAGTGGATGCGGGCCCGGTTGGCCGTAGCCGAACAGGAAGACACGTTGGGCCGGATCCTGGCCAAGCGCGGCCTGCTGTTGCGCACTGACCTGCTGAAATCCCTGGTCAACTGGCGTAGCCCCGACTTCGCGCACCGCCGGTTCGATACCCGCTACTTCGCCGCCACCATTCCTTTGGGCCAGCAGCCCAGCCTGCTGGAGGGGCGTGGCATGTGGGGGCGCTGGGTGAATGCCAGTTCCGTCATCGGGGCCCGTGACACCGCCGAGTTGGGCGACGAGGTTGGCCAGGAAAACACTGTTGGCCGGACGCTTGGCACGCTGCTGGTACCCGGCTCGGAGATCATGTTGGAGAAGATGGCGGCCTCGAACGGGTGCATCGCCTACCTCAGCTACAAACGGAAGTCGCACGTCTACCAGCCCACGCTCGTGGACGACGCCGGTACCCTCAAACTCGAGGTCGAAGCCGCCAAGACGGTGGCCGGCGAACCTCAGCGCGAACGCTAACCCTCCCGGAGCTGTTGCGCTGTTTTGGCGAACGCCCCCGGACATCTGGCGGGGCCGTCGTCGAGCCTTCGGTGCGCTACGGAACCCTCCCGGAGCTCTTACGTGCTTTTGCTAAACGCTCCCGGACATCTGGTGACGAACGACGGCGGTTGTAGCCCCGGCAGCAACGCCCAACTTCCTCGCAAATACGGATGTCCGGGAGGGTTGGTAAATCCGTCGTAAGTGCTCCGGGAGGGTTGATGGTTCGGGCGTAAGTGCTCCGGGAGGGTTAACTGATGAAGGCCGCCCCCAAGGGAGCGGCCTTCACCAGTTACCGCTAGCGGCGGAACTGGAAACTAACGGGAGCGCTGGCGCAGGCGCTGCATGTCCAGGATGACCACGGCGCGTGCTTCGAGCCGCAGCCACCCGCGCTGGACGAACTCGGCCAAGGCCTTGTTGACCGTTTCACGCGAAGCCCCCACCAACTGCGCGAGCTCTTCCTGGGTGAGCTCGTGGGCTACCAGCACACCATCGGTAGCGGGGCGGCCGAAGCGGTCTGCGAGATCGAGCAGCGCCTTGGCCACACGGCCGGGAACGTCGGAGAAGACCAGGTCAGACAGCGAGTCGTTGGTGCGGCGCAGCCTGCGGGCAAGTGCCTGGAGCAGCTGCGCGGAAACCTCGGGCCGCGTCCGGAGTAGGCCGTTGAGGCTCTCATTCTTGAGCCCGGCAAGTCGCGTCTCAGACACGGCGGTGGCCGTGGCGGTGCGGGGGCTCGGGTCAAAGAGGGCCATCTCGCCAAAGAGTTCGCCCGGGCCAAGGATGGCAAGGAGCGACTCGCGGCCGTCCGGGGACGTCCTGCCCAGTTTCACCTTGCCGGAGACGATGAAGTAGAGCTGATCGCCCTGGTCGCCTTCGCGGAACACGGATGCGCCGCGGGACAGGTCCACCTCGGTCAGCTCATCCGTCAGCAGACGGAATGCTTCGTCGTCGAGCGTGGCGAAAAGGGGTGCTCGGCGCAGTACCTCGATGTCCATTAAATTCTCCTGAGTAAAAAGTGGGGGCGATGGCTCTTTTGCCATTGTTTCAGAACTTTCATCGTTCTGTGACGAACTTGGCACCGGAAGCGCCTGAATGACGTGCGCACACAGTCATAATGCGGCTGGCTGGGCTGGTTGGCGCGCCGCGAGGGCTACCCCGCCAGCATCTAGGCGCTCCCGCCTTCGCGCACCCAGAGGTTTGTCAGACACCGCCCTTAGAATGGACTTTCACTTGTTGATAAGGAGCCTTAGTGGTCGGCTTGACGATCTTGGACCTCGTGCTCATCCTCGCGCTGGTGTCCTACTTGGTGTACGGCCTTCGCAATGGCTTCCTGGTCACCGTGGGCGGCATCGTTGGGTTCGCCGCTGGCGCAATAGCTGCATTCTTCGCGGTTCCACTGGTCAGCGGCTACGTCCCAGACCCGGCGTGGCGGCTGACCGCCACCATCGCCGCCGCCATCGTCCTGGTCCTCCTGGGTCACGGCCTGGGCACCATGGTGGGGCGGCAGATCCGCGGCGTCATGCGGATTCAGCCCCTCCGAGCCATAGACCGGCTGATTGGCGGGGTAGTCAACGTGGCCGTCTCGGCACTGGTGATGTCCATGCTCGCCTTCAGCGTCAGTTCCTTGGGCGTGCCCGTGATCTCGCAACAACTGGCAGAATCCAAGGTCATCCGCTTCATCGACGGACTCACCCCCACTCCGGTGAAAGCAACCATGGCTCAGCTGCGGTCAACGGTTATTGGCACCGGAATTCCTGTCCTTCTTGAGGGCCTGGATCAGGCGCCCACCGTGGCCGCGCCAAACGCTGCCACTGACACGCCCGCGCTCAATCGGGCGGCGGAGTCCGTCCTGCGGATCGCTGGCACCGCCTACCAGTGCGGCCAGAACCAGACGGGCACCGGTTTCGTTGTAGCCACGGACAGGGTGGTCACCAACGCCCATGTCGTTGCGGGCGTGTCGCAGCCCGTGGTGGAACTCCCGGGCGGCGATGCGCTGCAGGGCCGCGTTGTCTACTTCGACCCTCGCCACGACTTGGCCGTCCTGGCCGTTGACGGTTTGCCCGCCTCGCCGCTGCCGTTCAGCGCTGATCTGTCCAGCGGCAGTGCCGCAGCGTTCGCCGGCTATCCGCACGGTGGGCCGTTCCAATCGAAGCCCGCCACCGTGCAGGACATTGCAACGGTGCTGGTTCCGGACATTTACGGCAACAACCCTGCGCCGGAGGATATCTACCGGCTGGCGGGCGACGTCCAACCAGGCAACTCCGGCGGGCCGCTGCTCACCACCGACGGCCAGGTAGCAGGTGTCATTTTCGCGAAAGCCACCTCCGGATCGGAAACAGGCTTCGCGATCACCATGGACGATCTGAACCCCGTGGCAGCTCAGGCAGCGGCACTGTCCAGCCCGGTGTCGTCCGGGCAGTGCATCCAAAAGTAGCTAGAGCACCTCGGCCAGGTACTCGACGGCCAGCCGGTAGCCGGTTACGCCCGCGCCCACGATGACCGCCGCGCACACCCCCGAAAGGTAGGAGTGGTGCCGGAATTCTTCGCGCTGGTGGACGTTGGTGATGTGAACCTCGACGGCGGGAAGCTGGACAGCAGCCAGGGCGTCACGGAGCGCCACTGACGTATGCGTGAACGCGCCGGCGTTGATGACGATTCCGACGGCGGTCTCCCGGGCAGCATGGATAGCATCCAGCAGGACACCTTCGTGATTGGACTGGACGCACTGCACCGCGAAACCGTGTGCCGCTGCTGCGTCTGCCGCCAGCTGCTCCACGTCTGCGAGGGTGGACGTGCCGTACTTTTCGGGCTCGCGGGTGCCCAGAAGGTTCAAGTTGGGGCCGTTGATCACCAGGATGGTGCCACGGCCGGCAGAGGGGGCTGAGGTCATACAGGCCAATCTATCTCGTCAGCGGGGTGCCGGACGTCCTCGAACCGTCGCCGCCCCTTGTCCCGCCATCTCGCACAGGGCGGGCAGGGGCGACGCCGGAGGTTAGACCGCCGTGACCTTCAACAGGACTGCGTGCTCCGGGTACAGGGCCGGCATGGGCAGGCCCACCTCGGCCAGGAACTTCCCGGAGGCAACGGCGCCACCAGCGAGCCAGCCCGGTGGCTGGACGTGCGCGAACGTATGCTCGTGATCGGCGTCGTCAGGGGTGGGGAAGATAGCTTCGACGCGGTAGCTGCGTGCGTCCTCGAGCCCCGGAATCCCCAGCCGGCCGGGCTGTTCCGCCGCCTGGCTGCGGGTACTGACCAGCGCAAACAGGGCCGCCGTCGTGCCTTCCGCAACGGTGCCCGTGGCGGTGACGCCGTGCAGGATCAGGGCGTCGTCGGCGAGGTCGGCGGTGACCCGGGTGCCGCTGTGGATGAGGGCGCGGTGTTCCTTGTACAGTCCCACAAACCGGCGCAGTTCATCGCGTGCTGCGCCCTGGACCGAGCGGACGTCCCACTCCATGCCGAAGTGGCCGAACAGGGCCGTGATGGCGCGGAACGAGAGGTCGTGCGTCCGGGCCGTGGTGTGCGAGGTGGTGGGACCAATGTGGCTGCCCACGAGTTCCGGGGGCACCACGGCTCCGGTCCAGCGCTGGATGGTCTGCCGCTCCAGCGCGTCATTGCAATCCGACGCCCAGATCCGGTCCGTGTGGTCCAGGATGCCCAGGTCCACGCGTGCGCCGCCTGAGGAGCAGCTTTCAATTTCGACGCCGGGGTGTGCTGCCCGCAGCGCATCGAACAGTCGGTAGGCGGCGAGGGTCTGTTCGTGGACGGATGGGCGGCCGGCGTGGCCGTGCTCAGTCTGGTCCCGGTTCTGGTCCCATTTGAGGTAACTGATGTTGTTTTCGCTGAGCAGGGCATCGATGCGGGTAAAGATGTACTGCCACGCTTCCGGGTTCACCAGGTCGATGACGTGCTGGTTGCGCCATTCCAGCGGCAACCGGCCACCGTCCTTGGATGAGCGGGCAGACGGGCCCACGATCCACTCCGGGTGTGCGCGGGCCACGTCCGAGTCCAGGTTGATCATTTCGGGTTCCACCCACAGACCAAATTCCATCCCGCGGCTGGTGACGGCGTCGATCAGCGGGGTGAGGCCAGCCGGCCACACCGTCTCGTCGACGAACCAGTCGCCCAGACCAGCGTGATCGTCGCGACGGCCGCGGAACCAGCCGTCGTCGAGCACGAAGCGCTCTACGCCCAGGTCAGCCGCGGAGTCGGCGAGCTCAACCAGCGTCTCAAGGTTGTGGTCGAAGTAAACGGCTTCCCAGGTGTTGAGCACCACGGGGCGCGGCTTCTTGGCGGCAGCGCCGGCAGGCAAGCCGGACAGGTCGGTGCCGGCTGCAGGAGCTACGTGGTGCGGGCGGGCCCGGAACCAGCTGTAGAACGCGGCAGTGATCCCGTCGATGCCGGTGTTGGAGTACGCAGCAAACAGTGCGGGTGCGCTGTAGCTGGCCCCGGGCGCCAGGACCACCTCAGCGGAACCCAGCAGCTCGGAGGCGCCGATGACTGTCCGGCCGTCACCCAGGGTGTCGGTGAAGTGCTCATGGTTGCCGCTCCAGGCGAGGTGCGTGGCCCAGACCTGGCCGCTTCGGTTGCTGAAGCCGGGTGTTCCCGCGGCGAACAGGAGTGAGGAGTCGTGGCCGGTCCTGCCGTGGCGGCCGGACCGGACCCACGTGCCCTGCTGGATGGAGCGGCGTTGCGGGTGGCGTTCCCGGCACCAGCGGCCGGTGAGGTCGAGCAGTTCGGTGGCTGCCGGCGAGACGGGCAGGACTGTGGCAAGCTCATCGACCTGGAAGTTGGTGCTGCCGTCATTGGTGAGGGTGTGCCGCACTTCCAGCAGGCCGCCGTCGTGCAGCGTGAGGCTGGAGGCGATGCTGATACCGGCGGCAGCGTCCGCCTGAACGATCAGCGCCGAGCGGTCTGTCCCCGTGGCCGAGACGACCCGGAGGCGGGCGGCGAAGTCGAGGCCACCCACGCCGTCGATGATCCGGTGGCCGCGGAGTGCGGGCCGGCCGCGCCATGCGGACGAGGCCTGGGGGAGCAGCCCGGCCGGAACCCGGGCATCGATGGCGGAGTTGGTGATGGGCTCAACCAGGATGCCAAGGTCCGGGAGCTCAGCACCCAGATCGGCGCCCCAATGGATCACCTCTGCCTCTCCAGTGGCGAAGCTGATCAGCAGGCTGGTGCCGGCGGAACGGAGGTGCAGGGGATCCATGGAGTTCACTTTCGGGTGTGGGATCTACAGGGTCAGAAGGCAAGGGGTGACGGCGGATCCGGTTTGGGCGGACGCCGCAGCCAAGGATGAGGTGAGGGGTGTGGTTGAGGCCCAGCGAGCAGGATCAGCCTGCAATCCGCAGCCGCCCCACCTTTTCCTGCAGCACCCGGCGGGCTTCGGCGCCGAGTCCGGGGTCGCTGATGATCTCGTCCGCCTCGTCCAGCGCGGCGATGGTACTCATTCCCTGGGTGCCCCATTTGGTGTGGTCGGCCAGAATCACCAATTTGCGGGAGGCAGCCACGAAGGCTCTGTCGGTTTCGGCCTCCAGCAGGTTGGGGGTGGTGAAGCCGGCATCAGGATCCATGCCGTGGACGCCCAGGAACAGGACATCCAGGTGCAGTTGCTTGAGCGCCGCGGTGGCGATGGGTCCTACCAGGGCGTCCGACGGCGTCCGTTCGCCACCGATCAGGATCACCGTTGAGGCGTAACGGGCCGAGCCCGCTGCCGCGGAATGGTGGAACAGGTCGGCGGTGCGGACCGAGTTGGTGACCACGGTGATGCGGGGGCCGTTGGCCAATTCCTTGGCCAACGCCCACGTGGTGGTCCCGGCACTGAGCCCCACCGCCATGCCCTCATGCACCATGGTGGCCGCCTCAACGGCGATAGCCCGTTTTTCTCCGGGCAGTTGCGTCGATTTGAGTTCGAATCCGGGCTCGTGGGTGCTGGCGTCCCCGGGCAGCTTGGCGCCGCCGTGGATCCGTTCCAGCTTGCCGCCATCTTCGAGCACTTCTATGTCCCGGCGGACCGTCATCAGGGAAACTCCCAGCTGTTGGGCCAGGTCAGAGACGCGTACCACCCGTTCGCGCTGGACGGCGTCCACGATTGCCTGGTGGCGTGCTGCGGGGAGCATGGTGTTCCTTTCGTGCTGTGAAGGGGGAAAAGTTCTCCCTCTCAGGGACCATCTTGGTCTACCCCTTGGACGAACCGAGAGTCAGACCCGCCACAAAGTGCCGCTGGAGCAAGAGGTAGATCACCAGGGTGGGGATCACGGTGATGATGGCGCCGGCCGCCAGCAGGTTGTAGTTGTTCAGGAACTGGCCCTGGAGGTTGTTGATGGCGGTGGTGATGGGGAGCCGGTTCCCGCTCTGGATGAACAGCAGCGGCCAGAAGTAGTCGTTGTAGATGAAGATGACCTGCAGCGTCCCCAAAGCGGCAAACGCGGGCCGGCACAACGGCATGATGATGTCCTTGTACTGGCGCCAGATCCCGGCGCCGTCCACCAGGGCAGCCTCTGTCAGGTCAGCGGAGAGTGCCTTCATGTAGTTGGACAGCACGAAGGTGCAGAAGCCCATCTGGAATGCCGTGTTGACCGCGATGACGATGATGTAGGTATTGAGCATGTTGCCCGAGTCGCTGATCGAGTACGGCACTTCGAAGTGCTTCGCCATTTCAAAGAGCGGCGCGGCCAGCACCTGCGGTGGGAGCAGGTTTCCGGCGGTGAACATGATCAGCAGGGTGACGTTGAACTTCCAGCTGACCCGGCTGACGGCAAACGCCATCATCGAGGCAAAGAAGAGGGTGAGCAGCACGGCCGGGACGGTGATGATGATCGAGTTCAGGAAGTACGTGGAGAACCCGCCCTGGTTCCAGGCCTGGATGAAGTTGTCGAAGTTGAACGCGCCGGCCAGGCTGAAATAGCCGTGTTCGTTGGTGGATGCCACGGGTCGCATGGCCGTGAACAGGGACCAGCCCAGCGGCACCAGCCACATGATGGCCATGATGGTGAGGAAGATGTGCGTTCCGTAGTGGCGCTTGGGCTTACTGCCGGTGCGCATTGCCTGGGCCGGGTGGGCCTTCGCCGCGCGGGTGGTGGTACTCATTCTTTGCTCTCCTTGCCAAAGGTGCGGCTGAGGTAGAAGACGATCGGGACCAGGGAAATCACCAGCAGCACTACTGCCAGCGCCGAGCCCACGCCAATCACCTGCCCTTCACCCACGAGGTTCTGGATCACCAGGGCGCTGAGCATTTCCAGGCCGTTGGTGCCGCGGTTGATCACGTAGACCACGTCGAAGGCGCGCAGTGATTCGATGATGGTGATGACCACAATGACGATGTTGATGGGCCGCATGGCGGGAAAGACCACGCGGAAGAAGGTTTGGGTGGCGTTGGCGCCGTCAATCGAGGCAGCTTCCTTGAGGCTGGGATCAACGCCTTTGAGGCCAGCTAAGTACAGGAGCATGACGTAGCCGGCATGCCGCCAGGTCGCGGCGATCATGGCGGCCCAGATGTTGACGGAGGAGTCGCCGAACCAGTCCACTGCCTGCGGCGTCCCGGCGGTTCCCAGCAGGAAGTTCAGCAGGCCGTTGTCCCGCTGGTAGAACAGCTGCCAGATGATGCCGATGAGCGCCAGTGACAGCATGACGGGGGCAAAGAAGATGCTCTGGTAGATCTTGCTGCCACGGATGTTGCGATCCAGCAGGACGGCGAGCAGCAGTCCCAGCGGGGTGGCGATCAAGGCCAGGAAGCAAAGCCACAGCAGGTTGTGCTGCACTGCGGGCCAGAAGGGCGGGTAGTCCTGGGTGATGAACTGGTAGTTGTCGAAACCGGCAGGGCGGATGCCGTTCAGGTCCAAGCCGTTCCAGCGGGTGAAGCTGAGGCCCACGGACATGAGCATGGGCGCCCAGACCAGGACCAGTTCGATGAGGGTGGGGATGCCCACCATGAGGGACAGGACAATTTTGTCCCGCTTGGACAGGCGGCGGACGCGCCTGTTCTTTTTGGTACGGCCGGGGGCGGGGACTGGCTCCCGGGATTCCGGCGGAATCAGGTCTCGGGTGATGCTGCTCATGGAGGACTTCCTCAAAAGGTTCGGTCAGGAAAAGTACGACGACGGCGGACGCGGGTTCCGCCGTCGTCGAACCATGTGTTCCGGGTACCGGAGTGCTGGCTGGCTTTTCGGAATTACTGGGCGGCGTAGAGCGCCTTGGCCTGGGCCTCGAGGTTCTTGACGTCCATGGTGCCGTCCTTGATGAAGTTCTGCAGTGCAGGGATCATCACGTTGTTGGCCATGGCAGGCAGCGCGTCGCGGTCGAAGAACTGGCTGATGTACTTCGCGTTGGAGATGACATCGGCGCAGCTCTTGTTCAGGGCGGTGAACTTGGACGTGTCGGTGCCCTTGGCCGTGGCGATGTTGGAAGAGTCCACCTTGGCGTAGGCATCCTGGCCCTCGGCGGTACCCAGGAACGCCATGAAGTCGCGGGCTGTCTGGTTGTCGCCGCCCTTCTTGGAGAGCAGGAGTCCGTCGATGGGGGCTTCGACGGCGTCGCGGCCTTCCATGGCGATCTCCGGGAACGGGAAGAACTCGATGTCGGCCAGGACGGCGGGATCGGTGAACTGCTGGGTCACGAACGAGCCCAGCAGGTACATGCCGGTCTTCTTGGCTTCGAGCGCCTTGGCTGCGTCCTGCCAGGTCTGGCCCAGGGCTGCCGGGTCCTGGAACGGGAGCAGCTCGGACCAGGTGGAGAACACGGAGCTGACCTTGGGCTGGTCCCAAGATTCCTTGTGGGCGCACAGGTCCACGTGGAACTGGTAGCCGTTCAGGCGCATGTTGATGTAGTCGAACGTGCCCATGGCCGGCCAGCCGTCCTTGTCGGCGAAGCCGATGGGGATGATGCCGTCTGATTTCATTTTGGCGGCCAGGGTCTTGAGGGCGTCGAAGGTTTCGGGAACCTCGTAGCCCTTCTCCGTCCAGAGGCTCTTCCGGTAGAAGAAGCCCCAGGGGTAGTTGTAGTTCGGGATGAAGTAGAGCTTGCCGTCCGGGCCGGTGGAAGCCTTCTTCAGGGCGTCGGAGTAGTTGGCGCCGACCGACTCCCAGACGTCGTCAACGGGCGCCAGTAGGCCTTTTTCGGCGTAGTACTGCATGCGGTAGCCGGCGAACCAGGTGAAGGTGTCATCAGGCGAGCCCTGCAGGTAGGAGTTGATTTTGTTCTGGAAATCGTTGTGCGGCACCGTGTTGATGGTGACCTGCTTGTTGTCCTTGGCCGTGAACGCGTCGGCAACAGCCTGATAGGCCCGCTTGGGAACGTCATCCGATGAGCCGGACCCGAAGGTCAGGCCCGAGGAGCCGGATGCGCCAGCGGAGGGCCCGCTGCTGCCTGTGCATGCCGACAACAACGGAATGCTGGCGATCCCGGCAGCGCCAACCCCGACGGTCTTGAGGATGCTCCGCCTGCTCGGAAAAGCAACTGCGGACGCATCGAACTGTGAAGCCATGTTCTCTCCCTTGAAAAAAATAGCGTTGTGAGACTCCTCACATAAAAAGACTATAACCTCTCAAAAGCGAACATGGAAGGACGGGAACGATCATTTTTGCTCGCGGGGCGGTTTGCCGTGCCAAAGCATGCAAAAAGCCCCGTGAATGCCGATTTCTCGGCAACTCACGGGGCTCCTTCGCAGCCTTTTCAGGCCGTAACGATTTGTTACTTTTTGAGCGACGCGGCGATCTGCTGCATCACAGTGTTATCGGCCAAGGTGCTGGCGTCGCCGGGATCGCGGCCTTCGGCGACATCTTTGAGGAGGCGGCGCATGATCTTGCCGGAACGGGTTTTGGGCAGTTCCGGGACAACCAGGATGTTCTTGGGTTTGGCGATGGGCCCAATTTCTTTGCCCACGTGGTTCCGCAGTTCCTGGACAATCTCATCCCCGGAATCCACAGCGTCACCGCGGAGGATCACGAATGCCACCACCGACTGCCCAGTGGTTTCGTCGGTGGCACCCACGACGGCGGCCTCCGCCACGGCGGGGTGGCTCACCAGGGCTGATTCAATCTCGGTGGTGGAGAGTCGGTGGCCGGAGACGTTCATGACGTCGTCCACCCGACCGAGGAGCCAGATGTCGCCGTCGTCGTCCTTCTTGGCGCCATCGCCGGCGAAGTACATGCCCTCGAAGCGGGACCAGTACGTTTCCTTGAACCGTTCAGGGTCACCCCAGATGCCGCGCAGCATGGCCGGCCACGGTTCCCGGATCACCAGGAAGCCGCCATGACCGTTGGGGACGGATTCGCCCATTTCATCGACCACGTCAATGGCGATACCAGGCAGGGGGACCTGCGCGGAGCCGGGCTTGGTGGCCGTCACGCCGGGCAGGGGCGAAATCATCTGCGCGCCGGTTTCGGTCTGCCACCAGGTGTCAACAATCGGGGTGCGGTCCGCGCCGACGACCTTCCGGTACCACATCCATGCCTCGGGGTTGATGGATTCACCCACGGACCCCAGCAGCCGCAGCGAGCTTAGATCGTATTTGTCGGGGATCTCCCGGCCCCACTTCATGAACGTCCGGATCGCGGTGGGGGCGGTGTAGAGGATGGAGACCTTGTACTTCTCGATGATCTCCCACCAGCGGCCCTGGTGCGGGGAGTCGGGGGTGCCTTCGTAGATGATCTGGGTGGCGCCGTTGATGAGTGGCGCGTACGCGACGTAGGAGTGCCCGGTGACCCAGCCGACGTCGGCTGTGCACCAGAAGACGTCCGTTTCCGGGTGCAGGTCGAACACGGCACGGTGCGTGTAGGCAGCCTGGGTGAGGTAGCCGCCGGTGGTGTGCAGGATGCCCTTCGGCTTGCCGGTGGTGCCGGAGGTATAGAGGATAAAGAGCGGGTGCTCGGAGTCGTGGCCCACTGCGGTGTGCTCGGTGGAGGCGGCGTCTACGGTGTCAGCCCACCAGTGGTCGCGGCCCTCATGCCAGTCCACGTCTTCGCCATTGCGCTTGACCACCACCACGTTCTGCACGCTGTGGCCCGGGGCTTCCAGAGCCTGGTCCACGGCGGGCTTCAAAGCGCTCGGCTTACCGCGGCGGAACGTACCGTCGGCGGTGACCACCAATTTCGCTTCGGCGTCGTCGATCCGGGACCGCAGTGCGTCGGCTGAGAAGCCGCCAAATACCACCGAGTGGACGGCGCCGATCCGGGCGCAGGCCAGCAATGTGATGACGGCCTCGGGAATCATGGGCAGGTAAACGGCCACCCTATCGCCCTTGGCGACACCGAGAGCTTCGAAGGCGTTGGCTGCCTTCTTCACTTCCTCGGTCAGCTGCGCGTAAGTATAGGAACGGCTGTCGCCCGGCTCACCCTCGAAGTAGATCGCGACCCGGTCGCCGTTGCCGGCCTCGACATGCCGATCCAGGGCGTTGTACGCCGCGTTAACCTCGCCGCCCACAAACCATTTGGCAAACGGCGGGTTGGTCCAGTCCAGTGCCTGATCAAAATCCTTGGACCAGGACAGGCGTTCCCGGGCCTGCTTCGCCCAGAACGCTGGCCTGTCCTTTGCCGCCTCGGCGTAATCGTCAGCGGTCACCATCGCGTTCGCGGCGAACTCCGCACTGGGCGGAAAGCTCCGGGTCTCGTGCAACAGGTTCTCGAACGCGTCGCTGTTCGCCGCCGCCGTCGTGTTTGCCGTGTTGTGTGCGGAAGGAGTGGGGGTGTCCTGGGACATGTGAACCTCATCATTCATCGATCTTTGCCGCGCGGCGCCTGTGGTCCGGGTGGTGTTCCTCCAGCTGCCCGACGATGGGCACCTGCCAGCCACGGGCAATCCGCAAAGAGCTGTTCCGGAATCAACAGTAGTGCCTGCATCCCAGCCGTGTGTGCGGGGTCACAGGAGAGCCTGTAAGCGGCAAATATTTAGCGGCAAGCGGTCTCCCAAGTCCCTTGTGCCGCCTGTCCTAAACCGTTCCCAGCTAGTGAACCGGCGGGCCGTTGGCTAGGCTGAGATGGAATCGTGACTTTGCAGCCGAGCGCTGCGGCAGGTCCCTTGCGGGCCGTTCTTGCCGCGTGCTGGCCGCTATGACGGCGCTGCTGGGCTTCCCCGAGCTCGCAGGTCCGTCCTGCTAAGGAGAACAACATGAACGAGCCACGCTACGGCCAGAAGTCTGCCCCGGACACGTCATCGGGAGCAACCACGCCCACCACAGCTGGCCAAGCGCCGGCGGTGGGACAGGCTGGCGGCAGCCAGGGTGTGGGTCACGGGACCAGCCCGAGTGCCGGCCAAGCATCAGGCAAGGGGGTTGGTGAGGCCGTTATCGGCGCCTTCACCATCCGTGACCTGAGCGTCTTTGCTGCCACGCTGATCCTCTTCGTTGCCTCCCTGCTGCCGCTCTTCGGCGCAAGCTACAACCTGTGGAACATCAACAACCTTTTCTTCTTGGCCTTGGGGATCTTGCTGCCGCTCGCGGTCAGTGGCTTGTTCGTTGCCCGCAGACTCGCCCCCAAGACCAAACTCCGTGTCGGGTCGCTCTCGGTTGATCAGTTCGCCTCCGTGGTGGCCTCGTTTGCGCTGGCGTTCTTCTTCCTTGCCGTGACTGGCTTCTTCTCGGTCAGCCTCCTGGTGGGGCTGATCGGCTCCTTGGTGTTTGTTGCCGCTACCGTCTTTGGCCGGTTCCTGCCGTATCTTTCTGCTGACTTCGCCAACCGTGCCGAGGTCCCGGCGCATGTGGTGGCCCGGGACGCTGTAGCGCCCACGCCCAAACCTCGCGCGCCCAAGGAACCGAAGGCGCCGAAGCCTGCTAAACCAAATGCTGCCGGTGCCACGTCCACCGATCAGGGCAGTTCACACGCTGATACCCTCACGGCGGCAGGTGCGCCCAGCGCGGCAGCCGGCTCGGCTCCAGCAGGCCGCACCACCGGTGCCGCTGCCCCGCAGACCCAGGGCGGCGCCGTCGTGCCTTCAGCCACCGCTGCCGCGGCTGGCACTCCCGCGGCAGCGACCCCGGCGGCCGGGGCCATCCCGTCCGGAACGTCGCAGCCCAGCGCGCCCGACGCCGGCGTAGCCTCCGCGGGTTCGAACCAGTCCGGGACCCCCGCCACGGCCGCCCACCCCGTTGCGTCGCAGCTGGGCGCGCCGGCCCCCACGGTGTCGGACCGGACAGCCGCGCACCAGACGGTCGGCACGCCGGCCGCTACCACCGCTCCCGCCACCGCCGTGCATCAGCAGGTCCGGGCGGAAGAGCCCATCGGCGCGACAGTGGATCCGGCCAGCAGGCCAGAGGAGCACGACGACCAGCCTGCCTACGAGGCCTTCTGGTTTGCCGTGGCGCAGCACCGCACCACCGTGGATCCGCAGACCGGACAGCAGTCGTTTGGGATCGAACCCGGCGGCTGGGTGTTGGCCTTGGAAGATCGCGGCCACGAATTCCTGGTCCAGCACACGGACGGCCGGTTGGGACTGCTCCGCGACCTCAGCAACATCGAGCGCGGCTAAGGCCCATGCCGGTGGTTTCGCCGGAGTCGCCACTGGCGTTGAAGCGCCGCGCCCGCCGCATCAACAAGGCGTTGTCGGAAAAGTACCCCTACGCGCACGCGGAGTTGGACTTCCGGAATCCTTTTGAGCTGGTGGTGGCAACGGTGCTTTCTGCGCAGACCACAGATGTGGTGGTCAACCAGGTCACGCCGCTGCTATTCACCAGGTATCCGGATGCCCGGGCCATGGCGGAAGCGGAACCCACTGAGCTGGAGGTCATCCTCAAGCCCACCGGCTTCTTCCGCGCGAAGGCAGCCAACCTGATCGCCCTGGGAACCCGCCTGGTGGATCATTACGACGGCGTGGTCCCCGGCAAGCTTGCCGATCTAGTCACTTTGCCGGGGGTGGGCCGCAAAACGGCCAACGTGGTGCTGGGCAACGCCTTCGGTGTCCCCGGCATCACTGTGGACACGCATTTTGGCAGGTTATCCCGGCGCTTCGGCTGGACCACGTCTGAGGATCCGGTGCAGATCGAGTCTGATGTTGCGGAGCTTTTCGAACCTCGGGACTGGACCATGCTCTCGCACCGGGTGGTGTTCCATGGCCGACGCATCTGCCATGCCCGGAAACCCGCGTGTGGCGCCTGCCCGGTGGCAAACTGGTGCCCCAGCTATGGTTTGGGCGAAACCGATCCCGTCAAGGCGGCCAAGCTCCTGAAGTACGAGTTGGCCCCGGGGAGTGAGGCCCTCTTAGCGCAGTTCATGGTGAATACCGATCGGGCGGCCGATATCCGGATGGCATCGCAACGGCGGTCCCCGTGAGCGCTCGCGGAGACCTGGTGGCGTTGGCCGAGCGTTCGGCCAACGGCACCGCTGCCCCGCCGGAACCCCGTATTTCCGCCAGGACGGTCGACGCCGAGCTGGCGCGCAAGGCGGCGGTGCTGATGCTTTTCGGCAGGCTGGATGACGTTCCGGCGGCGTCCAGCAAGCCGTTGGCGCCCGCGGACCTGGACGTCCTGCTCCTGGAGCGGGCCAGCACACTGGGATCGCACCCGGGCCAGGTGGCTTTCCCCGGCGGCGGCATTGATGCCGGCGAGACAGCGGTGGCGGCAGCGCTCCGCGAAGCCGAAGAGGAAACCGGACTGGACCCCGCCGGGGTGGAGGTGCTGGGCGCGCTCCAGGAATTGGGGCTGCCGCACAGCAACTTCCTGGTGACGCCGGTGCTGGGGTGGTGGCGGTCGCCGTCGCCCATTCGGGTGGTGGATTACGGCGAGTCGGCGCAGGTGTTCCGGGTGCCGGTGCGTGACCTGCTGGACCCCGACAATCGTGTCCTTGCCACGTTGGAACGGGACGGCATGACGTTCAGCAGCCCTGGCTTCACCGTCAACGGCGTCCTCGTGTGGGGGTTCACCGGAATGCTGCTGAGCGGGCTCTTCGATCAACTGGGCTGGTCGGTGCCGTGGGACGAACAGCGGCTGTTCCACCTCGACCTCTAGGACCTACTTAGCGTTGTCGTAGGAGTCCACCACGGCCACGCTGACCGGGAACTCCACCGGAATCGGGCCGAACAGTAATTCCTTCGCTGCTTTCGCGGCATCCTCGATGGCCTTGATGCAGTCGGCAACCAGTTCTTCCGGGGCGTGGACCATCACTTCGTCGTGCAGGAAGAAGACGAGTTCGGCCTGGACGTTCCGTTCGGCACGGATGGTGCGCAGCCGCCGTCGTAATTCGGCCAGCCAGCAGGCTGCCCAGTCGGCAGCCGAGCCTTGGACCACGAAGTTGCGGGTGAACCGGCCCCGGGACCTGGCAACGGACTCTGCCCGGCGTTGCTCCTCGGCGCTGCTGGACTGCTGGCTCTGGAACCACAACCGCGACGGCGGTGGGCTGCTCCGGCCCAATCTGGTGCTGACGGTGCCGCCCGCCTCGCCGGTGCGGGCGGCGACCTCCACGAAGTCGACGGCGCGCGGGTAGGTTTTGGTGAGCTGGGGCATGAGCCGGCCGGACTCGCCGGACGTGGCCCCGTACATGGCACCCAACATGGCGATTTTTGCTTTCGCGCGATCGCCGCCGAAGCCCTTGGCCGCTATCCCGGCATATAGGTCCTGGTCACGGGCTGCTTCGGCCATGCTCGAGTCTTGAGCCAGGGCCGCCAGCACCCGCGGTTCGAGCTGTGAGGCGTCCGCCACGATCAGTTTGTACCCCGGATCGGCATGCACTGCGCTGCGGACCTGGCGCGGGATTTGCAGGGCGCCGCCGCCGCGTGAGGCCCAACGCCCGGAAACCACGCCGCCCACCACGTATTCGGGACGGAATCGGCCGCCGGCAACCCAGGCATCCAACCAGGCCCAGCCGTTGGCTGAATGCAGGCGGGAGAGCTTCTTGTAGGTCAGGAGTGGCTCGATGGCGGGGTGGTTCGACTCTTTGAGTTCCCACTGCCTGGTGCTTTTGACCTCAATGCCGCTCCGATGCAGCGCCCGCATGAGGTCCTGGGGCGAGTCGGGGTTGAGTGCTGGCGAGCTGAGCAGGCTGCGCAGTTCCACCGCGAGCGCTTCCAGCTTTGCGGGCCGCTGGCCGGATGGTGGCCTTGGCCCCAAGTAGTCCGCCAGGAGGTTTTCGTGCAGGTCAGCGCGCCACGGTACGCCAGCGTGCTGCATCTCCGCAGCCACCATGGCCGCAGCGGACTCCGCCGCGAGGAGGAGCGCCAGCCGGTTCCGCCGGTTTTCCGCCGGGGCCACCTCTGCCAGTGCTCCCTGCTGGGCCGCGTATTCCGCACGCAATTCCGCCAGCGTGAACCGCAGTGTGGGTGTGGTGGCGAGATCCTCGAAAAGTGCGTCTTGGCTGGCCGGCGGGGCCGGTGGCAGCAGCGTTTTGGGTGGCAGGAGCGACTCGTCGGCGGGGGTCTTGTCCGCCGTTTTGGCGTAGTCGGTGTGGGCACTGAACTCGGAAAACGCGAGGATGTTGCCGCACAGCGACAGGTCGTAGGAACGTTCCAGCTCTACCCCTGCAGCCAACAGGTCCGGGTACCAGTCCTGGGTGCGGTGCCAGATCCAGCGCGGGGCCTGGCCGTCCAGCCTTGCGTTTTCCAAGCCGCGGACGACGGCGGGCAGCTCGCCCTTGGCGACCAGCTTCGGCTCAGGGTTGTTGGGGTGAGATTCTCCGGACCTGGTCAGTTCCTGCAGGGACGCCCCCTCGGGGTGGGCGGCGAGCAGCAGGTACATGCTCCAATTGTGCCTTGCTGGGGCGACATTGGCGGTCAGGGAAGGTGCCCGCTGTTCCTGCTGGCTGGACGGCCTCAGTGGTTGTCCACATAGCGGCCATTGCTCCTTACCCGCGCGTCTCGGGCACAGCAGAGTGGACTGCATGAGTCGGCACCAGATGTATCCGCCCACCAGTGGTCCTCAGCTTGCCAGCCCCGGCGGTGCGCCCATCGCTGCGTGGATGCCGCATGCGGAGGGAGTGATCCTCTTAGTCACGGCGTCCATGGTTCTGCAGACCGAAGTCGAGCGGATCGTGGCGGCGGCAGGAGCACAGCTATGTGTTGTTCCCAGCGCCGCGGAGGCCGGGCCGTTTTGGGACCAGTCCGCAGCCGTCCTGGTGGGTAGCGACATCCGTGAACTGCCGCCCCGACGCAAGGCACCGGCCGTCCTGGTGGGTCTGGACGGTGAAGGTGATTCGCTGTGGCACCTTGGCGCAGCCTTGGGTGCTGAACGGGTTGCCGTCTTGCCTGATGCGGCTGCCTGGCTGGCCAGCCACCTCAGCCTCTCTCGATCGCCCGGCCCCGGGGGAATGGTGCTGGGTGTGACCGGCGGGTGCGGTGGTGCCGGAGCAACAACGGCTGCTATCTGGATTGCCCAGGCGGCTGCCGCCGCGGGAGCCAGGGTGTTGCTGATTGATGGGGATCCGTGGGGTGGCGGGTTGGAGCTTGCCTTGGCTGCGGAGGAGCGCCACGGTTTGCGTTGGCCCGATCTCGCCGAGGCAAGGGGGAGTATCGATGCCGAACAGCTGGCCGAGTCGTTACCCGTCTGCGGCGGCTTCCAGGTCCTGTCCTGGCCCGCCAGCCGTGAACAGCCGCGTCCCGTAGCAGCGGCCACGACTGCTGCGGTGCTGGACTCTGCTCGGCGTGGTTTTGAACTGGTGCTGGTGGACATTGGCCGTGGTGCAGGACCGATGCAGGCTTATGCGTGGGACTGCGACCAGATTTCCGTCGTGATCCCCGCCCAGGTGAAGGCAGCCGCTGCCACGGTGCGTTTACTGCATGAACTACCGCCTGTTGAGGTGTCGCTGCTGCTCCGTTTAGGCCGACGCGCAGCCCTCGACCCCGGCGCATTGGTTGATGCCGTGGGACTCCCCATCCAGGCACGGATTCCCCATGTTCGGGGCGCGGGCGCAGCGACGGAATCCGGCCGGTTGCTGGACCTGGGCAAACGCCGAAACGTCCGGCGCTTTGCCCGCGATGTGCTCGACTCCTTCGAGGGTGGCACGGCACTGGTGGGTCAGCCATGAGGCAGCGGGCAGCGTTCGCAAGAGTGGCATCTGCGGCATCTGCCCAACCTGGCGCCCTTGACAGCCCGGCTGACTCCGCTCAGCGCCGTGGCCCTGATGATGGCTCAGGTAATTTTGTGGCGGGTAGGCGCCAGGCCAGGCTGCTGGACGCCGGCCGGGCTGAGCCCAAAGCCGTTGATGCCGATCTGCTCCAGACGGTCCGCGAGTCCATGATGGCCGATACCGGAATCGTGACCCCGTCCCGCGTTGCCGCTGCCGTCCAGGCGACGGGAAAGTTGCTGGGCACGGCAGGGGCGCTCGCCGCTGTGGAACGGATCAGTGCCGAACTGAATGGTCTTGGGCCTTTACAGCAGTTGACCCGGGATCCTGCATGCACAGACATCTTCGTGAATGGGCCGGATTCCGTGTGGGTTGATCGCGGCCGCGGACTCGAGCGGGTTGACGTGCAGTTCGACGGCGAAGCGCACGTCCGCGCACTGGCCTGCCGATTGGTAGCGGCAGGCGGCCGGCGCCTGGATGATGGTGCGCCCTGCGTGGACGTCAGGCTCGCCGGCGGATACCGCATCCACGCGGTGCTTCCGCCGGTATCGACCGCCGGAACGCTGCTGAGCATCCGAATCCGACGCGAGCGCGTTTTCAGCATGGCTGAACTGGGCCAGGCCGGGATGTTTGGCGCCGCCGTGGCGGATGTCCTTGTGGCGGTCATGGAGTGCCGGCTCAATTTCCTGATCAGCGGAGCCACTGGTTCGGGGAAAACCACGCTGCTGGCCACCCTGCTGGGACTATGCGCACCTGATGAGCGGCTGGTCCTGATTGAGGACGCTTCCGAGCTCAACCCGGTGCACCCTCACGTGGTGTCGCTGGAATCGCGGCACGGGAACCTGGAGGGTGGTGGTTCTGTCGACTTGGCCGAGCTGGTCCGTCAAGCCTTGCGGATGCGGCCGGACCGGTTGGTGGTGGGTGAGTGCCGCGGGGCGGAAGTTCGTGACCTCCTGACGGCCATGAACACTGGTCACAGTGGTGGCGGCGGAACCATTCACGCCAACGCTGCCACGGCAGTCCCTGCCCGGCTGACGGCGCTCGGTGCGCTGGCTGGATTGAGCGCAGATGGCATCCGGTTACAGGCAATCAGCGCCCTGGACCTGGTTGTCCACCTGGAACGGACTCCCACGGGACGGGCTGTGAGCTGCCTCGGCCTGGTGGTGGATGGTCCAGGGGACCTCGCCGTGCAACCGGCTCTCACCATCACCGGCACCGTGAATGGCGGCGTACCGGTGCCGGGTAGTGGCTGGCCAGCCCTTGCCGAGCGCTTGGGACTGGACTTAGCGAGACTGCAGTGAGCGCCCTCTTAATCGGTGTGCTGTTGCTGGCGGTTGCCACGCTTCTTGGTCCGTCCCACTCCACCTCTGCGAGGCTGCGCCGGGCCCTCGATCCTGGCCGCGGAGACTGGCGCCACCTTCCCATGCCCCTGACCGGAAAGCTGCGTCGATCGCGGCGTGGCCGGCCGCAGCCTGCCCAAGATTTGTCGATCCTGGTCCAAGAGCTGGCTGCGCTGCTCAAGGGCGGCAGGACTCCGTCTCATATCTGGGCGGAGCTGGTTGCCGTGCATCATGCCAGGCAGCCCGGAGCGCTGTCCCTTTCCGTGGGTTCCCTGGCCATGCTGACCGCCGTGCAGGCAGAGGCGGCCATTGGGGCACCTACCGGGGCGGCCATCCGCCGCGCCGTGCCACCGTGTTTTCCCAAGGGTGGGCGGGAGGCTCGCATCTGGGCCAACATAGCGGCGTGCTTCGACATTGCTGAGGCCAGTGGTTGCCCTCTCGCTGCGGTACTGGCGCGCTTTGCGGCGCAGCTGGAAGCAGAGGACGACGCCGATGCTGCCCGGCAGAGCGCGCTGGCCGGACCCAAAGCCACCGTGGCGTTACTCACTTGGCTGCCCGTATTGGGGTTGGGACTGGGAGCCGCGTTGGGTGTTGACCCGTTGGCAGTGCTCTTTGGCACGCCGCTGGGACTGGCAGCACTCATCAGCGGTGCTGTCTTGACGGTCGTCGGCAGGGTGTGGTCGGCACGCTTGGTGGCAGCAGCCGCGGCCGCCGGACTCACATAGTGCTCGTGTCAGGGTGGTTCCTGTTCGGGCTTCTGGCTTCCGCTGCTGGCATCGCCCTGTCGGGTCGGCCGCAGGTTGCACGGAGGCTCCGCGTTCTTGACCCGGCGCGGACGCACGGGGATGGTTCGAATCCGGATTCGGGCGCAGGTTCGGGCTCGGGGCCAAGTGCCGGCTCGGATTCCGGAGCGAAGGCGGGAGCACGTTGGGCGTCCCCATCAGGCACACGGCGTGGTGGTGGGGTGGCGACTTCGGCTAAGCGGAAGACCCCGCCCGGGCTGGCCGACGCCGCCATGATGCTGGAGTTGGTGGGCGCCATGCTTGAATCGGGGGCCAGCGTAGGGCGGGCCCTTGAACTCGTGGCACAGTCTGCGTCCCCACGGTTTGGGTCCGCACTCCGGCCCGTGGTCGCCGCACTGGCTATCGGCGCGGATTGGGACACTGCCTGGCGCAGTTCAGCGGAGAGTTTTCCGGAGGTGCTGGACCTGCAGGCCGCCCTGGGCTTCTCGGCGCTGACCGGTGCGCCGTCAGCGTCGATCCTCTACGCGCAGGCGGCCCGGCTTCGGCGGGCTCGGTTTCGGGCGGCGGAGAAACGTGCTGGCGCTTTGGGCGTCAAACTCGTGATCCCGCTGGGACTGTGTTCGTTGCCAGCCTTCATCTGCCTGGGCGTCGTGCCGGTCCTCCTGGCGCTGCTGCCGTCGGGCTGACCACTGGCGGCGGCGTTGTCTAGTCCTCCACAGCCCCGAGATGCCGGGCTGACCCGCTGACGGCGGCGCTGGCTTGTCCTCCACAGCCAACAGAGGTCGGGCTTATCCACTTAGCGAAGGACAGAGCTGTCGGCGCTCGCTGCACCCTAGAAGACTCAAAGAAGCCGGTGAACATCACCGGTTCGAGGGAAGGAAAAGCATATGTCCATGACCCACCGACGCACTCGAACGGCAATGTATCGAACAGTTTCAGCCCACCCACCCAAGGATTCCACGGGGTACGGCGCCGGTACGCATTTTCTGTGGCGCGGCAGGACCAGCGTTGACCTGCCAGCCAACGTAGTGGAGTTTCACACCCGA
Organism: Arthrobacter ulcerisalmonis; assembly: GCF_900609065.1. GTDB lineage: Bacteria > Actinomycetota > Actinomycetes > Actinomycetales > Micrococcaceae > Arthrobacter > Arthrobacter ulcerisalmonis. The sequence goes on from NZ_UXAU01000017.1 coordinate 67,881, forward strand.
TCCGGCCGACGCCAAGCCGCGTTGATGCGGCGCAGGAATTCAGTTTCGGAAGCGGGGATGGCCACCGCGGAATACGCCATCGCTACCCTCGCAGCGGTGGGATTTGCGGGGCTGCTGGTCTTCATTCTCCGCAGCGACGAGGTCCGCGGATTCCTGCTGACGCTGATCCGGACGGCACTGGCCCTCCCATGATGCCCGCCCCTGCAGTTCTGGCGCCACGGCACCCCGCCCCTGCAGTCCTGGCGCCAGAACTGCAGGGGCGGGCATCATGGGAG
>NZ_UXAU01000068.1 GCF_900609065.1 Arthrobacter ulcerisalmonis
GTGGCGGGAGCGGCATCATCCGGAGTCGTTGGAGGCCCGGCATGTGAAGGGTGTGGCGGATCGTCGGGTGGAGTTCTGTCCTGATCGGGACGGGATGGGGTGGCTGTCGTTGTATTTACCGGGCGACACGGCGTGTGCGGTGTGGAACAAGACCACGGCACTGGCTAGGGGGTTGCAAGGCCCCAATGAGGACCGAACGTTGACGCAGCTACGGGCTGATGTCGCGGCCGGGATCCTCCTCAACAGCCCAGGTCACCACCTAGGCACGGCTGCGGAGTTCGGCGCGGGGGTGCGGGCTGAGGTGTTGGTGACGGTGCCGGTGTTCTCATTGCTGGGCCTCACGGAAGAACCGGGTGAGGTGGAGGGGTTTGGCCCGGTGCCAGCATCGGTGGCGCGGCGGTTGGTTGCTGATGGGGCGCAGTCGTTGTACA
>NZ_UXAU01000022.1 GCF_900609065.1 Arthrobacter ulcerisalmonis
CACCCCACCCTCCCGGAGCACTTGCGGGCAGGCCGTGGTCGGGTCGACCTCGAAAGTAAGGTAGTGTTGTTCGAGCGACGCGGGGTGGAGCAGTTCGGTAGCTCGCTGGGCTCATAACCCAGAGGTCACAGGTTCAAATCCTGTCCCCGCAACTATGAAGGGTCGGAGTCACGCGGAAACGCAGTGATCCCGGCCCTTTTCTTTGCCCAGATATGGCTCCTCTCGAGCGCTTTGAACCGTACGACGGCGGCAAGCCGGCCGGAGTGACGGGGACCGGGACAGTTCTAGTAGTCTCTTTCGCAGGGCTCACGCGCGATGGGCCAGCCACTCGAGAGGAACATCGTTCGATGCCCACACCCACAAAGAAACCCAGGGCCGCAGCCCGAAAGCGGTCCTGGCTCTACTGGGGTGTCCCTGCCCTGCTGATCGCTTTGGTGCTTGTGGTGTTGGGAGCGCGCTGGTTAATGGGGACGCAGGCCGGCCAATCGTTCGTTGCCGACTACCCCGGTCATTCTGAACTGCCAGCGGGCGCACCGGTCGGCTTCCCGGCGTGGCTCGCCTGGCAGCACTTCCTCAACGGATTCTTCCTCTTGCTGATCATCCGCACGGGATGGCAGGTGCGGACCACCACCAAGCCCAGCGGTCATTGGACCCGGAATAACAAGGGCTTGATCAAAACCAAGAACGCGCCCACCAAGATCACGCTCGAGCTGTGGTTTCACCTCACTCTTGACGCGCTATGGATCCTGAACGGAATCGTCTTCGCCGTCCTGCTGTTCGCGACGGGCCAATGGATGCGGATCGTTCCTACCAGCTGGGACGTCATTCCCAACGCCCTGTCCGCTGCACTGCAGTACGCAGCCCTGAATTGGCCTACCGAGAACGGCTGGATCAACTACAACGCCCTGCAATTGCTGTCCTACTTCGTCACCGTATTCATCGCCGCGCCGCTCGCGTTCATCACTGGCCTGCGGATGTCATCGGCGTGGCCGCGCAAGGCTGCAACGCTCAACAAGGCGTACCCGATCGAACTCGCGCGCGCCGTCCACTTCCCGGTGATGATCTACTTCGTGGCGTTCGTCGTCGTTCACGTCTTCCTCGTTCTCGCTACGGGCGCACTGAGAAACCTGAACCACATGTACGCCACAACGGACGACGGCGGCTGGTTGGGCTTCTGGATCTTCCTCGGCTCCGTCGCCGTCATGGTGGCCGCATGGTTCCTTGCGCGGCCGCTCTTCCTGCGACCCATCGCGTCCCTGATGGGTAAAGTCAGCCGCTGATAGGGCCCCGGGGGTAAGCCCCCGGGGGGTTGCACCTAGGGGCGTAGGAGCTCCGGGAGGGTTAGCCAAACGGCCGCAGGAGCTCCGGGAGGGTTAGCCAAACGGCCGCAGGAGCCCCGGGAGGGCTGGGGCGGCAGACAAAAAGAAGGTCCGGACACATTGTGTCCGGACCTTCTGTCAGTTGCGGGGACAGGATTTGAACCTGTGACCTCTGGGTTATGAGCCCAGCGAGCTACCGAACTGCTCCACCCCGCGTCGCAAGATCTACTTTACCGGGAGGTGAACGCGGCACCAAATCGAGGGAGCGTGACGTCCGTCTCGCACAGCGGCGCCCGCCCCCAGAAGGGAGCGGGCGCCGTTGTCGTGCTTCGACGTACTGCTAGTTGCCGGCGGAGGCCGACGGCGATGCAGACGGGGTGGCGGATGCTTCCGGAGCCGGGGTGGCCTCCGGAGCGGCCGCCGGGATCTTACCTTCGGCGTCGATGGCCCGCTGCAGGGCTGCGGAGATGCGCTTCTGCGCCTCTCCGTAGGCTGCGAAGTCACCGGCAGCCAATGCCGCCTGGCCAGCCTGGATGGCGGCGTTGGCTTCGTCCAGGGCGGCCTTCAGGTTCGCCTTGACGTCCGCATCTCCCGGGACGGCAGGATCAACAGGGGTTTGCCCGTTGTTGTCCGAGTCGCCCGCGGCTGCACCCGAATCGCCACCGAAGAGTTGCTTCAGCGCTTCATCCAGGGTGGGCGCGAAGCCCACCTTGTCACCGAAGGCCACCAGCACGCGCTGCAGGGTGGGATAGGACGTCTCACCCGTGGACTTGAGGTAGACAGGCTGGACGTACAGGATGCCGCCACCCACAGGCAGGGTGAGCAGGTTACCGTTGAGCACTTCTGAAGCGCCCTGGCGGAGCAGGTTCAACGCCTGGGACACCGTGGGGTCGGAGTTGAACTTGTTTTGCGCCTGGCCGGGGCCAGGGACCTGGGTCTCCGGCGGAATCTGCAGCAGCCGCAGCTTGCCATAACCGTCTGCCTTCACGCCGGCTTGGTTGCCTGCGTCCGAGTCCGCCGCAAGGAAGCCGTACAGCACGTTCCTGGCGTTGTTGTTCACGATCTGCGGGATGAAGGATGAAGTCAGCTGGAAAGCCGGTGCGCTCTGGTCAGGCATCTGCAGCGACATGTAGAACGGAGGCTGCTTGACGCCGCTGTTGGACTGCACAGTGGGATCAACCGGAACGCTCCAGACATCCTTGGTCTGGTAGAACGTGGACGGGTCCGTCACGTGGTACTCACCAAGGAGCTGGCGCTGGACCTTGAACAGGTCCTCCGGGTAGCGGACGTGGCTCATGACATCCCCCGACATCTCCGAGTATGGCTTCAGCGACGTGGGGAACACCTTCTGCCAGGCCTTCAGCAGCGGGTCCTGGTCATCCCACGCGTACAGGGTCACCGAGCCGTCATAGGCATCAACGGTTGCCTTGACCGAGTTGCGGATGTAGTTCACGGTGCTGTTGGGCAAGGCTACTGCTCGGCCGGAGGTGGTCTGCGTATCTGCCGTGGCGTCCGAGAGCTGTTCCTGTTGCGAGTACGGGTAGTACTGGCTGGTGGTGTAACCGTCCACGATCCACTTGACCCGGCCATCAACCACTGCAGGATAGGCGTTGCCATCCACCGTCAGGTACGGGGCAACCTTCTCCACCCGCTTGCGCGGACTGCGGTCGTAAAGGATCTGCGACTCGGCATTCACACCATCGGACAGCAGGAGGTCAGAGGACTGGAACTTGATCGCATACAGGATCTTGTTCAGGAATCCGCCCACGTTGGGGCCACCGTTGCCGGTGAAGGTGTACTGCGCGTCGCCTTCGCCTTCGCGGCCCGAAGGCCGGTCCTGCTCACGCGCCGGAGCTCCATCCGGAGCACCCACAATCGAGTAGTCGGGTGAGGATTCGCCGAAGTAGATGCGTGGCTGGTACGTGGAATCGTTGCCCAACACGCCGTTGGACGGGATGCCTGACTGCAGGAATTCCGGCTTGCCGTCAACGGTGAATTTGTTGCCCTTGGCGGCCACCACGCCATACCCGTGGGTATAGACGATGTGCTGGTTCAGCCAGCCCTGCTGATTGCTGTTCACGTTCTGCGGATTGAGTTCGCGGACCGCGATCACGGTGTCCTGGATCTTGCCGTCCACCTCGTAGCGGTCAACGTTCAGGGCTTCCGGGAACTGGTAGTACGGCCGGTACTGCTCAAGCTGCGCAAACGCGTCTGAGATCAGGTTCGGGTCCAGGAGGCGGATGTTCGCGGTGGTCTGCGCATCCGGAGCCAACGCGCCCGTGCTGGCCGTGTTGGTGGCGTCGTAACGGTTGACCTGGATGGCGTCCAGGCCATAGGCGGCCCGCGTGTTGTCAATGTTGCGCTGGATGTACGGCTTTTCCAGCGTCTCTTCGGACGGACGGACCTGGAACTGCTGGATGACCCACGGGTACACGCCGCCCGCCAGGATGGAGGTGATGACCAGCATGGCGGTACCGATCAACGGCAACCGCCACCGGCCAATGATGGCCGCGACGATGAACAGGATCGCTACCAGGACGGCGGCGACGGCGAGGATGGCCTTGGTGGGGATGACGGCGTTGACGTCGGTGTACAGCGCACCGGCCCACCGTCCGCCATTGCTCTGCACCGAGGAGAACCTGTCAAGCCAGAAGTTGACGCCGAGCAGGATCAGGAAACCTGCGCCCGTGACCGCAATGTGGATCTGGGCGGCACGTGCCGTGTACACACCGCGTTCCAGCAGCCGGATGCTGCCGTAGAGGTAGTGGGTGAGGATCCCAGCGATGCCGGCGATGATGACCACGCTGATCATGAAGCCCACCACGAAGCCCAGGAAAGGCAGGACCATCAGGTAGAAGCTGATGTCCATGCCAAACTGCGGATCGGACGTACCGAACGGCACCTGGTTGAAGAACAGCAGCACTTTCTGCCATTGGCTGGCCGCGGCACTGCCGGCGAAGAGCGCGAAAAGAATAGGCAGGCCAATCATGACCACCCGGCGAACCGGCTCCAGCTGCGCCTGATACCGGTTGAGGTTGTCCCGAACGTCAGAATCGGGAGCGTAGACGGGCCGTGACCGGTAGGCGATCCGGATCGCGAAGAAGACAGCCGCGAACATGATGGCGAACCCGGCCAGGAAAATCACGATCCGGGCAATGTTTTCGGTCAGGAAGACTTCGACAAACCCCAGTTGCTGGTACCAGAGGACGTCAGTCCAGACATTGGCGAAGAAGATGAACCCCACCACAACAACGGCGACGACGATCAGTGTGGGCGTCAGCGCGCCGCGTCGTGAAGGGGGTTTACCTTGGGGCATGGTGCTGGCAGGACGGGACAAACTGGTACCTCATAGCTGGTTGGCTGATTTGGAGCGTGCATGCGAGTGACGTCAGGTCCCGGCCAAACCGCTGGATCAGTCCGTCATAATTGCCACGAGTGGCAGCAAAACTTAGTTCCTGTCGAGGACAGATGCGCCCAGTCTAGTTGTTGGTGCAGGTGGGCAGCGCGGACGTGTCCTTCCCGCTGCCGGCGAGTTCCACCGCAGCTCGTGCACCAGCGAGGTTTTCCACCTTGACCACTTGCAGGCCGTCCGGGACATGACCCACGACTTCGTCGCAATTCTCCGCAGGCGCCAGGAACAGCGTGGCACCTGCCTTTTGCGCGCCCACCATTTTCTGCCCGATCCCGCCGATGGGGCCCACCTGGCCGTCGGGGGTGATGGTGCCTGTGCCGGCAACGTGCACACCCCCGGTCAAGTCACCCGGGGTCACCGTGTCGATGATGCCGAGCGCAAACATCATCCCAGCGCTAGGCCCGCCCACTTTGTCGAGCGAAATCTGGACATCGAACGGGAACGTGAACAGGGCTTTTAGAACAACACCGAGGATGAAGCGGCCCTCTCCGTTGTCCTTGGGCGTCATGGTCTGGGTTAGTTGCTGACCGTCGCGTTCAACCACCACTTCCACTGGCGCCCCATTACCGGCGGCCAGGTCTGCCTGGATGACGGCCAGCGAGGTGATAGGTGTGCCGTTGATGGACACCAGGACATCGTCCGGTTCGATCCTGCCCTCGGCGGCCGCGCCGGGCGACAGGTCAACGGCCTGGAGTTTTTGCCCGTAGGGAATCTTCAACTCGTTCAGTGCCGACGCGATGGCGTTTTCCTGCGACGTGGTCATGGCCACGGAGCTCTGCTCCTGTGCTTCTTCCCGGGACGTGCCGGTGGGGTAGATCAGTTCCTCGGGATAGACCGATTTGGTTCGGTCCAGCCAGGACGAGAACGCGCCGAGAATGCTGACGGGCCCGTTGGGTCCGCCGTCGACGTACACGGTGGTGAGGTCCAAGTTCCCAGCAGCGGGATAGGTTTCGTGCCCGCTCACTTTGATGACCGGGTGCCCCTGGCTCTCCCCCAGCGTGTTGTAGGTGGGACCTGGGGATTCCACGACGTACGGCACCGGGATGGTGGCGACGGCAATTCCCAGGCCCAAAGCCGTCAGACCGGCAATCATCAGGGCCGAGGCTTTGCGGTCCCGTGGCGCACCGCCAGGAGCGGACGACGCCGACCTGCCGCCGTCGGACCCCCCGGCCGCGGCTGTGCTGGGCACCTCAGCCGTGGGCGTATCACCCGGGTCAGTGGCGCCGGAATTGATTTGTTCGGTGGCGCGGTCGTCTGCTGGGCGGCCGCCACTGGTTGTAGTCACCGGCAATACATTACGCGGTGACCCTGGGCGGCCAGCTCTTTGCCTACAGCGAACGACAGCCCGCTCCAGCAGACACCCGCGCAGCGCCGGGGTAGCGTGAAGGTTGATCAACAGTCACACCGACGATCGGCGGGATCATGACCTCCAACCCACTCAACCCATCCAACGGCGACGACACCCCCAAGGATCCGTTGGCCGAAATGCTGCAGAACCTCATGGGTGGCAAGGGGATGGAGAACTTCGACCCTGCAGAACTCGCCAAGGCTGCCGGCCTGCCGGACGACCCCAACCTGCTCGCGCAGATGTTTTCGCAGGTCCAGGCCATGATGAGCGCCCCGTCCGAGGGGCCCGTCAACTGGCAACTTGCGCACGAGAACGCCCGACGGGTGGCAGCCACCGGCGCCGACCCTTCCGTCACCTCACAGCAGTCCCGCGAGGTGGACGAGGCCCTGCGACTGGCTGAGCTGTGGCTGGACCCGGTCACGAGCCTGACCGCTACCGGCTTGATTGGCCGGGCCTGGTCCCGGGCCGAGTGGGTGGAAGCCACCCTGGGTACCTGGAAGCGGCTCACCGAGCCGGTGGCGAACAGCATCGCCAACGCCCTCTCAACGGCCATGACCGAACAGCTGCCGGAAGAGATGAAGTCCATGATGGGCGGCGCGTCCTCCATGCTGCAGAACATGGGCGGGGCGATCTTCGGTATGCAGCTGGGCCAGGCTATTGGCGCACTTTCCGCTGACGTCGTGAGCTCCACGGACATTGGCGTGCCGCTGGCCGATCTTGAGATGGCACTTCTGCCGGCCAATGTGTCCGCGTTCGGCGAGGGCCTGTCCCTTCCGGAAAACGACATCCGGCTGTTCCTTGCGGTCCGCGAGGCAGCCCACGCCCGGCTGTTCGTGCAGGTGCCGTGGCTTCGAGGCCACCTGCTCAGCGCCATCGAGGCTTACGCCCGTGGCATCCACATTGACACCTCGCGGATCGAAGAGTTGGCCCGGGACCTGGATCCCAGCAATCCCGAGGGCATCCAGGAGGCACTGTCGCAGGGCGTTTTCATGCCGCAACGGACTCCGGCGCAGGACCAAGCCCTGGAAAAGCTCGAGACTGCCCTGGCCTTGGTGGAGGGTTGGGTGGACGAACTAACAGCCGCCGCCACCGAGAAACTTCTCCCCTCCGCCTCCGCGCTCCGCGAAACGGTCCGCCGTCGCCGTGCTACCGGCGGCCCGGCCGAGCACGCGTTCGCGTCTCTGGTGGGCCTGGAGCTGCGCCCGCGCCGACTTCGTGACGCCGCCACCCTGTGGGCGAGCCTCACCGAGGAACGCGGCATCGAGGGTCGGGACGCCATTTGGCAGCACCCCGACCTGCTGCCCACGTCCGAGGACCTGGACGATCCGAAGGGGTTCAGCACTCGCCGGAAACTTGCCGAGGCCAGCGACAGTGAGGTGGACGACGCACTGCAAAAGCTCCTCAGTGGCGGCTTCGATGACGCCCCCGCGCCGGAGGCTGACGGAGCTCCTGAGGGAACCACGGAAGATACCACCGACGACGACGGCGAAGACCTCCCGCCCAAGGCGTAGGCACCATGGTGGTCAGTCGGCGTCGGCTGGCCACCCGGACGGCTCGCCGTTGACAGCGTCGCCGCCGGTTTCGTCCGACTGGCCGTTGCCCGGGGCTACTCCCCTGCCGGTGGCGTACGAAACCCCGGCGAGGAACGCCTGGGCCCGGGCCGTGTCCGGGTAGGCCTCCAAGAGGCGCCAAAACGCAGCGTTGTGGTTGGCTACCAGCAAGTGCGCGAGTTCGTGCAGGAGGACGTAGTCAATCACCCATTGCGGCATGGGCCGCAGCTTGTCAGAGAGCCTGATGGTTCCCTCTGCCGGGGTGGCAGAACCCCACCGCGAGTTCTGATTGCTGACCCAGCGCACCGACGTGGGGACAGCCCGGCCCCCGAAGTATTGTTCCGACAGTTCGGTGGCGTGGCCGGCCAGGGCCTCGTCCGATGCCGGGCGCCTGCGTCCAGCCGCTGCCCGCCGCTCCCCCTGGCGATGAAGCTTGGCCAGCATGCGCTGCACCCAGTCAGCTTCCTGGGCTGCGCTGAAGCGCGCGGGGATAGCCACCACCGCAGTTCCGTTTTCCCAGAACGCCGCTACCGTGCGGGTCCTACGGGCCGATCGGCGAACTTCCACCGGCGCGCCGTCAGCTGTCACTAACGGAACGCCCGCCCGCCGGACCGACGCCGCCATCAGAGCTCGGTGCTTTCCTTGAGGACGCGCAGGACATCGGCTCCGTAGCGTTCCAGCTTGGTGGGCCCCACGCCCGCCAGATTCGCCATCTCTTCCAGAGACTCTGGCCGGGCTTCGGCGATCGCGGTCAGGGTCGCATCGGTGAAAACCACGAACGCGGGGACGTCCGCAGTCAAGGCAATGTCGCGACGCCAGGAGCGCAATGCCTCGAACGTCTGTTCCTCATAGGTGGGAGGGCAGGCGTTGCAGCGGCCAATCTTCCGTTCCGCGCCAGTGGCAAGCATGCTACCGCAGACCCTGCAGGTGGCGGGAACGGCGGCTTTGCGGCGGGGCGCCGGCCCGCTGCCCCGAAGGGTGGAGCTGGCCACGGAGTTTGGCCGGAGCCCGTCCAGGAAGCGGGAAGGCTTTCGATTGGCTCTGCCACCAGGGGTGCGGGCCGTGGACCAGGACAGGAACAAGTGTTCGCGGGCCCGGGTGATCCCCACGTAGAGGAGCCTGCGTTCTTCATCCACGGATTCGGGCGAATCGGCAAACGAAATGGGCATCAGGCCCTCGCTGAGCCCCACCAGGAATACCGCATCCCATTCCAAGCCCTTGGCCGCGTGCAGGGACGCCAGCGTGACGCCTTCCACCGTGGGGGCGTGTTGGGCCAGGGAGCGTTCCTGCAGTTCGTTGACGAAGTCAGCCAAGCTGAATTGCGCACCACGAACGGACACCAGCTCATCCGCCAAGGCCACCAGGGCGGCCAACGACTCCCACCGTTCCCGCAGGGCGCCGCCGCTATGCGGGGCTGAATCGGTGTAGCCGAGGGAGGCCACAATGTCCCTGACCAGCTGGCCAAGGGCACCTTCGGTATCCTCCGAAGCGGCGCGGGTAGCGGCCCGAAGCTGCAGGATGGCATCCCGGACTTCCTTGCGGGCGAAGAACCGTTCGCCGCCCCGCAACTGGTAGCCGATACCCGCTGCCGCCAGGGCCTGCTCGTAGGCCTCGGACTGCCCGTTGGTGCGGAAAAGGATGGCCACCTGGCTGGCGGGCGTGCCGGCGTCGAGCAGTGCCTTGATCTTTTGGGCCACGGTGGCGGCTTCGGCTTCATCGTCAGAGCATTCGGTGAACTCGGGAATGGGACCGGAGTCCCGCTGCGCCACCAGCTTCAGCGGCGCGGCCCATGCCGCGTCCGCGACGGGACCGCCGCTGCGCCGGCCAGCCAAGAGGTCGTTGGCCAGCTTCACCACCTGCGGCGTTGAGCGGTAGTCGCGGATCAACTTGACCACGTTGGCTTCTGGATAGCGGGTCTTGAAGTCCAGTAGGTGCTTGGGCGAGGCGCCGGTGAAGGAGTAGATGGTCTGGCTCGCATCGCCCACCACGCAGAGTTCGTCGCGGCCACCCAGCCAGAGCTCGAGGAGCCGCTGTTGCAGCGGCGACACGTCCTGGTACTCGTCCACCACGAAGTGCCGGTACTGCTCGCGCACGGTGGCGGCGACCTTGGCGTCCTCCTGCAGGATGCCGACGGTGATGAGGAGGACGTCTTCGAAGTCGATGACGTTCCGGTCCGTTTTCACGTCTTCGTAGGACTGGAAAACACGGGCGACGGCGGTCAGGTCGAAGCCGCCCGGAGCTCCCCTATCCTGGGCGTTCTCCAGGTAGTTCGCCGGCGTCAGCATGGACACCTTTGCCCATTCGATCTCCGAGGCCAGATCGCGGATGGAGGCGCGGTCGGTGCTCAGCCGGAGCCGGCGGGCGGCTTCGGCCAGGGTCTGGGCCTTGTGGTCGAGCAGGTTCGGCAAGGTACCGCCCACGGCCTGCGGCCAGAAGAACTGCAATTGACGTAACGCGGCGGCGTGGAAAGTCCTGGCCTGGACGTTGCCCGCGCCGAGGTCTCGCAGCCTGCTGCGCATCTCTGCGGCCGCCCTGGCGGTGAACGTCACGGCAAGCAACCGTTGGGGTGAGTAGACCCCCGAATGCACCCCATAGGCGATACGGTGCGTGATGGCCCGGGTCTTGCCTGTACCGGCACCGGCCAAGACGCACAAGGGCCCCGTTAAGGTGCTGGCGACTTCCCGCTGTTCGTCGTCAAGGCCGCCCAGGACACGGTCCTCGAGGGAGGCGGCGTCGTCAAAATTCTCTATGCTCACGTCTGCTGCTTTGGGGGTTGTTGGTGTGGGGTGGGCTGCTGTTCTGCAGTCAGTGGTCGGTCAGGTCGGCGATGCGTCCGCCGTACCAGTGTTCAATCAGGGACCGGGCAATGGAAAGCCGGCCCGGAATGGTGATCTCGCCGGAGAGCACTGCTGCCTGGAGTTCGTCGCGACTGAACCAGCGCGCCCTGGTGACCTCAACGCCGTCGGGCCGGGCTTGAATGTCATCCGTGACGGCGGTGAAACCAAGCATCAGCGAAGCTGGGAACGGCCACGACTGGGAGCCGAGGTATTGGCACGACCTCACATGGACGCCCACCTCCTCCTGAATCTCGCGGACCACTGCCTGTTCCAGGGACTCGCCGGGCTCAACGAACCCAGCCAAGGTGGAGTGGTTGATGGCCCCCACCGGGCCGCCACCTCCCAGCAGGACCCGCCCGTCAGGCCCCACTACTGTGACGATAATGGCGGGATCAGTCCGGGGATAGTGCTCAGATGCGTCTTGTGGACAACGCCGCACCCAACCGCCAGCTTCAACGCCGGTGGGAGAGCCGCACTTGGGGCAATGGGTGTGCGTGGCGTGCCAATTGGTGATGGCGCTGGCTTCGACAAACAACGCGGTATCCGTCTGGTTGAGCTGGCCGGCGATCTCGCGGAAGCCGAGCCAACCTGCCTCTGCCGGGATGCCAGCGGTTCCCGGTGCCACGGCATCGGGAAGGATGAAGAGGAGCAGCTCTGTTCCCGTGGGCAGTTCGGCACCGGGAAGGGCCGAGCCAAGATAAACAACCAACTCCGGTTCAATGCTGGCCGCCACGAGGTCCCGCTGCAACTCCCGGGCTCCCGTCTTGAACAGGCTGCCGGCGACCACCAGACCTTGCCGCCCCGCGAGGACAATGGCCTGAGTCAGCGGCTGGGCCAACAGATCAGCCACCAAAGCCGGGTTGGCCCGAACCACTGACCCCCTGTCCACCAAGGCTGGGCGAACATCGAGGACGGTGTCCGACAAGTGGTTCGCCAGCTGCTGTGCCGGTACTCCTGGGCGGATCGGCGAAACAGGCTCAGCATTGCTCATAGGTCCACCGTACTGACTGGGGCTGACAAAGAACATTTCGGCTATCTCAAGACTCGCCGCCGTGGGACCGGCCAACGAGTGGGCTTGCAATCTACCGTGGGACGGTGAGAAGAAAACCGATTGAACTGGCAGCCGTTGCTACTGCGGCGGTCCCTGGGCTCACGCCCACGGCCGTGAGCTCCGCGCCGGACGACCCAGCGGACTTCGACTCTGCCCTGTTACTGGACTCCGAAGGCAAGCGCTGGCGGGTTCGCTCTCCCCAACATGCCGAGGCGAGCACCCGGCTGGAAACCGAATTCCTGGTGCTCCGTGCCTTCGCGCCCGCCATCCGTGCCGAGCTGCCCTTCCTCATGCCCACGGTGGCTGGCAGTGTCCGGCTGGGGACGCTGACCACGTTCGTCTACTCCCACCTGGCAGGCAGCAACCAGAGCATTGAGGATCTCACCGTCGGCTCGGACGGGCTAGCCAAGGAGATCGGCGCTGCCTTGGCGGCCATCCACGACCTCCCGCGCGCGCTGGTCAGCAACGCGGACCTGCCCAGCTACACCCCCAACGAGTTCAGGCAGCGGCGCCTGAACGAGCTGGACCAGGCCGCCACCACCGGCAAGATTCCTGCCGCCCTGCTCCGCCGCTGGGAACACGCCATGGAGGATGTCTCCCTGTGGCGCTTCAACCCGTGCGTGGTCCATGGCGACCTCCACGAAGACAACCTTCTGGTCGAGGGCTCGCGCGTCACCGCCGTCACAGGCTGGACGGACTTGCGCATTGGCGATCCCGCCGACGACTTCGCCTGGCTGGTCGCCTCCAATGAACAGCACTTCGTGGAAACCGTGTTGGCCGGCTACACCGCCGGCCGCCGCGACACTCCCGACCAGCACCTGCTGCGCCGAGCTGCCCTGTCCGCAGAGTTTGCGTTGGCCCAGTACCTGGTCAAGGGTCTGGCCGCATCTGATGACGCCATGGTGGCCGAGGCGGAATCCATGCTCGAATCCCTGGCCAGTGACATTGCCCAGTACGGTGGGCAGCCCATCAGCGTGGAGCCGCTGCCAGGCGCTGGCACCCCCGAAACGGCTGCGGACCACGCGGGTGGTTCGGGCGCGCCGGGCACCGCAGCCGGGACGGACGACGGCGGCACCCCACCAGGTGCGTCGGCCGCGGCTGGTGCATCCGCCGTCGTCGCGCCCGTGACCATCACGCCCGTTCCGGCTGAAACGGCGGCACCGGAGCACGCCAGTGCACCCGCGCCTGCTGCACCTTCGCCTGCCACTCATCAAGAGTCGAGTGGGGCTGCGGGGTCCACACCGGCAGCCGCAGTCACCGTCACACCCATCCCGTCCGACGTCGATTCAGCCGGACCTGAAGATACGTCCACTGCCGCCATCTCCGTGGTGGAGCCCAAACAGCCTTAGGTCCGAACCTCGGCACCTTAGCAAACGTGGCCACCTCCGCAGTCGCGGATCTGGCCAAGCCGGGTGCCAAGGAGACGACGCAGGGCCGCGCCAGTAGGAGAACCTACGGGTACGGCCCTGAGCCTTATCTTGGGTTTCGTGGACCCATGGTGGTGCGTATCAGGTGTACCAGCTGGGTTCCGGGACCTGGTTGAGCAGCACGAACTCTCCGACTTCGCGCTTTTTGTAGGCGATGGGATCGTGAAGGCTGTGGGTGCGGAGGTTGCGCCAGAAGATGTCGAGGCCAACGGTGCTTGCGGAAGCGCGGGCGCCCGTGAGTTCGTAGACCTTCGTGGCAATCTCCAGGCCATCGTCAACGATGCGGAACTTTCCTGCAGCAATGCGCACCGCGATCTCTCCGCGGCGGCGCTCGGTGAGTTCCTCGCGGGGAGCGTGAAGCACGTCGCTGATCTCCGCGCCAGCAGCGTCAAGAAGTGCTTCATCGGCCCATAGTTTGGATTGCAGCTCGCCGTAACCCTCGAGGAGGTACCACTCTTCGCTGGCGTGCTGCTTGTTGTCGCCGCCGTACGGCCACGGGCGTGTTGTGGTGCGGGTGTAGGCGGAGGCGGTCTCGAGGGCGCCCTGCGCGATGCCGAGGTAGAAGTTCGCGAAGACGAGCTGGATCGCTGGGACGTTCAGGGTGTTGTAGACCAGCGGTTGGAACTGCTTTTTGACGAATCCCGCGGCCGCGGCCCAAGGGACGCGAACGTCACGGATCTCGACCGAGCCGGATTCGGTGAGACGCTGGCCGAGGCTGTCCCAATCGTCGGCAAAAATGATGCCATCTTGAGCAGTGGGAACGATAGCGAAGATATGGGTTTGTGTCCCCTCCAGGACACCTTCAAGCACGGTGAGGTCAGAGATCTGCCCGCCGGTCGAGAACGACTTGTGCCCTGAGTAGACGAGATCCTCGCCTTCTTCACGGATGGTGAGGTCCGAATCGCGTGGGTTGACGGCGCCCCCGAAGACGTACCTGTTGCTGGTGTAGAGCTCCTCGACGGCGGCAATCTGATCGTCAGTTGCGACAAGACGAGCTGCCCATGCCCAGAGGTAGTGGTAGCCGAGCACCTGACCGATCGAACCATCGCCGCGGGCTACGGCGCGGATAACTTTGTACGCAGTATCCCAACTCTCGCCCGCCCCGCCATGTTCGCGGGGTCCGAGCAGCGTCACCAGACCGGAGTCCTTGAGGAGCTGAACCTCTGCGTGAGGAGTCGCGTTCGCGCGATCGCGTTCCACGGCGTCGACTGCCAGGATGTCGGCGACTTCCTGCGCCCGCGCGACCCACCCACTGCTGCTTTGCGGAACATCTACGTCCCGCCATCGATCTGCGAGACCTGTCGCTATGGAATCCGTGACTGTCATGTTCGTTCCTTCCGATGGGTTGTGGTGGTGCTGACTGCGCGATACCGGCGGCTGGCGGCGCCGCGGAGGTTTCATCAGGGCGCCGCGGGACGCAGTTCCTGCTCGCCTGCACGGCATGGGCTTTGCGCTGTTTGCTCGCGAGATTTCAAGAGCAAACAGCGGTTGTTCCACCCGGATATGCACCGACAGTACATCTGGCCCAGGGCGGCCACAGAGTGAATGACGCCCTGCTAATCCCGGTGACGGAGCATGAAGTAGGAAGTCCGAATTCCACCGACGTTCGACGCAATCTGTGCCCGCAAGCGACCCGCGGAGTCACAAAAGTTGCGGCCCTGGCGGGGTGCCGCACACCAGGGTTAACACGCTGCGCGGCAACAGCCCTCGCCAAGCCACGTGCGGTATACCGTTCGGTTTTGTGGAGCCAGGTCAGCCTGGCTGGGTCAAAGCGCTACTGACCATCTGCTCAAGCTGCGCTGCGCTGGCGAGATCATGCGGGCGCACCACCTGGTTGTCGGCAACGTAAAAAAATGCTGCGCGCACGTCCTCCAGCGGCACCTGCTTGAGGCGCGCCCACGCCAACCGGTACACCGCCAGCTGGACAGCGCGGGTGCGTAGATTGGCACCCGATGGCCGGCGCCCAGTCTTCCAATCCACCAGGTCCCAGCGCCCGTCGGCATCCTGGAAGACTGCGTCGATCCGGCCACGGACCACCACGTCCCCCACCTTGGTCTCCACCGGCACCTCAATAAACGCCGGGGATCGCTGCGCCCAGGGCGAATCCTTGAACGTGGCGACCATCGATTCGAGGTCATAGGCGGCGTCGATGTGCTCGTCTGAGCCCGGCGCTTCACCCAAGTCGAGCATTCCCGGTGTGCCAAAGTACTCCTCCACCCAGGCATGGAACGCGGTGCCCTTCCGCGCAGACATTCCCGGTTCGCGGGGAACCGGGCGGCGAAGTCGGCTCAGCACGGCTGTGGGATCATCACTCAGGTCCACCATGGTTGAGGCGGAAATGTGACTGGGCAGATGAACGTCCTGGCCGCGGGACCTTCTGGCCCGGCGTTCCAACAGCAGCGCAGCCTCGCGGGCCCAGTTCTTTCCCGCGCGGGCCGGGCTGGCTTTGCTGGCTGCACCGGCAGTGCTGGCTGCACCCGCCTGATCCCGGCTGCCATCTTCGGCCGGGGTCAGCCGTTCCCCCGCGGTCACAGCCGGCATGAGGGCAAGAACACGTGCCGCAGCCGCCTGCATCGTCTCCCGCCGGCCTGGCGAGAGCCGGAGACGCTCCCCTGTGCGCGGGTCCACTGGACCCTCGAGCGGATCGTAGGGCCAGCTGGCCACCTCCAGGTCCTGGGTCAACGGACTGGTCACAGGCAAGGCGTCCTCGGCGATCGACTTAGCGTGCACCACCGCTTGCGGTGTGCCTGAGGTGTCCACAGTTCTCACCAGTGGCTCAAGCTCGGCCAGGAACGGCGACATGGCTGCCTGACCCGCCCGCGGGCCCACCCAGGCTGCGCTGGATACCCACAAAACGTGTTTCGCCCGGGTGTAGGCCACGTACGCAAGCCGACGCTCTTCAAGCTCGCCATGCGCCTGGACCGCGCTCTTGAATTCCTTTTCGGCGTCCAGCCAGCCCTTCTGATCTGGTTGGTCGAGGTCCCATTGTGGAAGATCGGCACGATCACCGCGCAACGGCCAGGGCAAAGCCGCCGAGCCACTGCTCCAGCGGGAATCGCGGTCGCTGGGGAAAGCTCCGGCGTTCAAGCCGGGCACGAAAACCACGTCCCATTCGAGGCCTTTGGAGGCATGCACTGTCAGCAACTGGACCGCTTCGCGGTTGACGTCGCTGGCGGGTGCCTCCAACCCGTTCTCCTCCGCAGAGGCTGCCTCCAGCCACGCCAGGAACGCCATGATGTCCACCCGATGGGCCGTCCGCAGGAACCCGGCTGCTGCGTCCTGGAAGGCGTCCAGGTTTCGGCGCGCCTGGTGGATGGTGATGCCGGGGCGCGCAGCCACCTCGATATCCAGCAGCATGGCCCGCTCCACCTCCCCCAAAAGGGTGGTCAGGTCATCGCCAAGGTAGCCGCGCAGATGGCGCAATTCAGTCGCCAGGCGTCCCAATCGCTGCCGGGCTGCCGGGCTGAGGGATCGACCATTCGCTGACGTCCAGTCGTCCCTGGGTAGCCAGTCCAAGGCCTCAACCAGGCTCGCGCCGTCGGTAAGGTCGCTTTCCCGGATGGCGTCGGCGGCGGCCGTAGCCTCATTACCGGCCTGAGTCCCTGCCGGATCCGGTGCACCTTGTGCAGCATCGGGCGCCTCAGCGGCCCGCCCTCGCCGGGCCGCCAGTTGAGCCGACCAGTCACGCAAAGCCATCAGGTCAGCAGGCCCCAGCCGCCACCGAGCGCCGGCCAGCAGACGCATCAAAGAATCCGACCGGCCGGGATCGGCAAGGACTCGAAGCGTGGCCACGAGGTCCACTATCTCGGGAGTGTCCAACAAGCCACCCAGGCCCACAATTTCGTAAGGGATGCCACGCGCCTCGAATTGGCGACGGACCGCCTCCATCTGCGCACGACGCCGGCACAGGACTGCCAGCGCGGGCGACACCGGGGTGCCGTCCTGGGCCAGCTCGAAATCAGTAACGCGGTAGGTGCTGACATCCTCGGCGATGGCCACGGCTTCGTCGGCATCGCTGCCAAATCGGCCCATGACCACCTTGCCCTGCACGGCGGCGGGGCTGGGCTGCAACGGGGGCACGTCCGGCATCGCCTTGTTAGGGCTGCGCTGGTCGCCGGCTTCGACTGTCAGGCCTGCGCTGCCGGCAGGACCACTCATAGCCGCGGAGCGGAGCAAGGATCCGGACATGACGTTGGCGGCGGCGAGAATCGACTTGCCATTCCGCCATGCGGTGGTGAGGTAGGACGTGGGCGCCGGCGCCCAGCTATCCTGCCCGTCCAGCGTGCGCTGACGCACGGGGAATTCCCTGACAAAGTGGAAAAGCTGCCCGGCTGAGGCGCCACGGAATCCGTAAATGGACTGGTTCGGATCGCCCACGGCCGTCACCGCATGGCCGCCGCCAAACAGCCGCGAAAACAACACCAGTTGGGCGTACGACGTGTCTTGGAACTCGTCCAGGAGCACCACCTTGTACCGCTGCCGCTCCATATTGGCAGCCAAGGGGACATCCTGCGCCACTTTTGCCGCGAGCGCCACGAGGTCACCGAAATCAAGGGCACCGCGGGCGCGTTTGGCGTCAGCGTAGCGGCTCACCATGTCCGCTACGCTGGCCCGGGTCCGCAGCATACCAGCCAGGCCTTCGGCAGCCTGGGTGGAGTTCTTTTTCTTCCCGGCCTGGTACGGAAGCGCTGCAAAGTCGGCAACCCGTTCCATGAGCCAGGCCTGAACATCCGCCGGCTCCTGCAGGTGCTCGGCGCATTCACCGGCCAGTTGGATGACGGCCTTGACCAGGGTGGATTTAGCGGAGCTGAAATGCTCATAGTCGCCGTCGTAGGCCTCGACGACCTGGCTGGCCAGTTGCCAGGTCTGGGCTCCCCCCAGCAGCACCACGTCCCGTTCCACGCCGAGCCGGAGCCCGTAGTCCGAAACGATGCCGCTGGCGAACGAGTGGTACGTGGACACTTTGGGTTCCAACGCGTCGGCGCTGAGCAGGCCCGCTGGAAAGATCTGGTGATCCCTGTCCAGGCTGGCCACCCGTTGCAGGGCCACCAGTTTGGCGCGGATCCGCGAGGCCAGCTCACCCGCAGCCTTCCGGGTGAAGGTCACCCCCAGCACTTCCTCTGGCCGGACCAGACCGTTGGCTACCAGCCAGACCACCCGGTCCGCCATGGTGGCGGTCTTGCCCGACCCCGCGCCGGCGATGACCAGCCGCGGCGTCAACGGCGAGGAGATGATGGCTGCCTGCTCCGCTGTGGGCAGGTTCTTCTCCCCCAGCAGACCAGCCAACTCCTGCGGGCTGAATAGAATCTCAGCGGCGGATACCACGTGGCTCATTCGGTCACCTGCCGGCCCCGGCTGCACAGCGGGCAGATCTCGGGCAGCCGGCAGCCGTGTCCGCCGTGGCTGCTCCTCGACGGATCGTGGCGGGCTTCGAACTCGTTTCCACCCATCAGCGCCGCCGCCTCCTTGACCATGTCCAGGGCCCAGTTCTCGCCCGGTTCCACGGGCTCCTGTTGCTGCACTGCCGGGGACTTGGCGGTGGTGCCCAGCTGGACAAGGACGGCACCGCCGGGTTGGTGCGGGCCGACGTCGTCCGCTTTTCCTGTAGATCCGGCAGCAAAGCCACCCGCCAGTACGGCTGCCTGGTAGGCGCCCAGCTGCGGATGTCGCGCCAGGTCGTCCTTGCTGGGTTGGCGCTTGCCCGTTTTCAGGTCGACCACGACCAACCGGCCGTGGCTGTCTATTTCGAGCCGGTCCACTTGGCCGCGCAGAATTGCCTCGCGGGGCTGGTCCGGCGCCACCTCGACGGTGGGGAGCGGCACGGCAAAGTCCTGTTCCACACCGACGAGGCTGCGCCCGTCAGCACGCATGACCAGAACGTACTGGGCAAGTTTTCGGACCATGGCTTCAGCCCGTTGGAAGTCGAGTTTGCCCTCCCAGTTATCCTGCATGCCCAAGGTTGGCCAGCGCTTGACCAGTTCGGCAACGTACTCGGATCCGGAGGCGTCCGGCAGTTCCTGC
The DNA here is from genome assembly GCF_900609065.1 of Arthrobacter ulcerisalmonis. Taxonomy (GTDB): domain Bacteria; phylum Actinomycetota; class Actinomycetes; order Actinomycetales; family Micrococcaceae; genus Arthrobacter; species Arthrobacter ulcerisalmonis. The sequence continues at coordinate 18,966 of NZ_UXAU01000022.1, forward strand.
GCGATCGCGTGGACCAGGGTGCCGAGGCTGCGGGCGAAATCCGTTGCCGCTTCGCCCCCCGCGGCCTGCACAAACCAGTCCAACCGGGACTTCTGCACCGTTTCCACTTTGGACGGCGAGACATAGACAGTCCCGCCGGGCGGCACCACCGGCGCCACCGACGTAGACGCCGCAAGCCCCCACCATGAATCCGGGTGGGCGCCGGGCACCGTGGGCTGGGCTGCGGCCAGGTGGGCCAGGACCCGGGCGGCTTCACCGGCTGACGCGTTGGGTGCGGCGTCCCCCCGGTTATTGTCCTGGGCGTACTGGCGGAGTTCCGCAACCAGTGCGCGCAGGCTCATGGGCCGTTCCACCTGCGTGAACGGCCGGCCGCCCTGGTCTGTCCCCAGCGGTGCCACATAGTCAAGGAACGACGACGGCTGCTCGTCTTCGGAGGAAACCGCCGTGCAGATGAGGATCTCGCGGGCTCGGGAGACTGCCGAGGAAAAGCTGCGGAGCTCGTCGTAGCGGATGTCCCGGAGCCGACTGAGGGAGTCTCTGGCCAGCGCGTAGGCGGCGCCGTGCTCTACGGCGTCGGTGTAGAGCGTGCTGCCGAGCAGCTCACCCCGGAGCCTGGTGTTGGGCCAGACGCCTTCCTGGAGGCCAGCGATCATGACCACCGGCCACTCCCGGCCCGCGGCACTGGCTGGTGTCATGATCTCCACGGCATCGTCCACCTGGGCTCGGGCTGCCAGGGTGTCCATGGGCAGTTCCTGGTTGAGCAGGTACTCGAGGAACTGCTCCGGACCGGCACCGGGGACTTGGTCTACGTACCGCTCAGCGGTGTGGAACAGCGCCATCATGGCATCGAGGTCCCGATCCGCGCGAACGCCGGGCTGGCCACCGGCAAGGGCTGTCTCTGTCCAGTAGGCCGCAAGCCCCGTCGAGTTCCACAACGCCCAGAGGACCGTTTCCGCGTTGGCGCCCGGCTGGCTGGCTGCCTGCCTGCCCGCCTGGAGCATGCGGGCGGTCCGGCGGGCTGCGCGGCCTTCGATCCCCAAGGTCACCAGCGCGCCGGGAGTCAGCAGCGCTTCAACCAGCAAGGCGTCGCTGCTGCGGCCCCCGCCACCGAGGAGTTCTTCGCGTCGCAGCGACTGCCGAAGGCGGCGGAGCTCGATCGAGTTGGCGCCACCCACGCGTGAGGTCAGGAGTGCGACGGCGGATTCGGGTGTCAGCAGGTCCGGGTCCAGGGCGATGGCAAAGGCATCAAGAAGCGGCCGGACAGCTACCTCATCCCGGACCGCCGATTCGGCCACTGAAACGCGCACCGGAATGCCTTGGCCGGACAGGTACCGCTGGATTTCGCTCACCTGGCCGCCGTTGCGGACGATCACCCCGATGTCCGCGAGGTCGCGCCCACGGTTGATGTGCTGGTCAAGGATGCGCTGAGCGAGGTATCGCAGCTCATGCACCGGGGAGGGAACCAGGTGCGCTTCAACGATCCCCGCTGCGGCTCGCTGCGGCGTTGGTCCCGAAGGATCTTCCGGGTCCAGCGGTGCCAGCTGGCGGGACAACTGGCCACCAGCCCGGACCGAGATGCGCCCAGCCACGTCCAGCCATGCCGCTGCCAACGCTGATGTCTGCCGATGGGCATGGCCAAGGGGCAGCTCCACCACCTGCCCAGTGGGCGAGAGGAGTCGGGGAAGTTCCGCCACCAGGTCGGGGCGGGCGCCACGGAATCCTTGGACCACGGTGTCAGGGGACGAAGTGATGAAGCAGTCCTTGCCCGCTGCGATGTCAGCCAACAGCTCGAAGACTGCCGGGTTGGCTTCCTGGACGTCATCGACCAAGATCAATTGAAGGCGCTCCCGTTCCGCAGCCAGGAACTCAGGCGCGTCCTGAAAGACCTGACGCGCTGCGGTGATGATCCCAGCAGGGTCGAAGGCCTCTGGCATCCTGAGGTCCAAGACATCGCGGTACTCGGCGTAAAGCTGGGCCGCCGCAACCCAGTCAGGCCTGCCGCACTCTTGCGCCAGATCTGACAAATCTTGGGCCGTCCGTCCCGACTCGATGATCCGGTCAAACAGCTGGCGTACTTCCTGGCGGAAACCCCGGGTCTGGAGTGCGGCAGCCAGGTCTTCCGGCCATTCCAGCTCCAGCCCGGGCAGGGCATGCCCTTCAAGGAGTTCCTTGATGATGAGGTCCTGCTCCGGACCTGAGAGCAATCTGGGCGGCCGGCTCAGCGGCAGGATGCCTGCCACCTTGGCGCGGCGGATGACGTCAAAAGCGTAGGACGCCCACGTTCGAGCGGGAGTGGTGCTGAGGCTCCGATCCAGGCGGGCGGTGAATCGATCGCGCAAGGCGTCGGCTGCCAGCCTGCTTGGCGCCAGGATGAGCATCCGTTCCGGATCGACTCCATCGCGTTGCACCCGGCGGATGGCCGCCTCCACCAACACGGTGGTCTTCCCGGATCCGGGTGCTCCCGGGACCAGGACGGGACCGGATCCTTGCTGAACGTCCACGGCGGCAAGCTGGTCAGCTGACAGCGTGGGGATGGTGGCATGCACCCTCCTGGGGGCGAGCAGCCGCAGTCCGGCCAGACCGGGCGCTGGCCACGGGTCAGAATCGCTCCGAGTCGCGTCGAGGGGTCCAGTCAGGGGGATGGTTATGCTCACACAGACATTCCATCATCAGCCACTGACAATCGATGCAACTGACGCTCCAGCAGCTCGGCTACCACGTCGATCTGATCAAATTCCGGATCGGTGGGCGCCCAACGGGCGGCAGTCAGGTCCACCCGCCAGCGTCCATCTCCGGTGAGCAGGTAGGCCTGGTGCGACCCCAACAATGGGGTGTCCTCCTGCAGATAGTGGCGCAGCGCGTCCGCTTCATGGCCCTCAGGTGCCTGCCCGTTGGACTTGAGGATCCGCCACCAGGGGACGGTGCTGCCGTAGTGGCTGAGCACCGATCCCACCTGTCGTGGTCCGCCGGCACCCAATAGTTCAGCTACGTCGCCGTAGGACACCGCAGAGCCGGCTGGCACCAGCTGCGCGACCGTCAAGACAGCCTCCACGTACTCCATCCGCATGGATCCAATGTAGCGGCAGTGGCGCTCCCGGGATTTGTCGGTGCTCCCCGTTAGCGTTGAATCATGAGCACCTGGAACACCCTCCCCCGCGCCGCCTTTGACCTCGAAACCACTGGCCGGAATTCCCGCGCGGCCAGGATCGTCACCGCATCGGTGACAGTGGTGGACCACCATGGCAGCGTGATTGCCGAACATGAGTGGCTTGCCGACCCCGGCGTCGAGATTCCCACGGAGGCGAGCGATATTCATGGAGTCACCACGGAGCGGGCGCAGCGCGAGGGCCGTCCCGCGGCGGAGGTCACCAAGGAATTGGCATCCGTCCTGCAGGAGCTGTTCGACGCCGGCACGCCGGTCATTGCCTTCAACGCCAGTTACGACTTCACGGTTCTGGCCGCCGAATCTGCCCGCTACGGCATTCCGCAGCTGACCCGATTCCCGGTGCTTGACCCGTACATCATGAACAAGCAGGTGGACAGGTACCGCAAGGGCAAACGCACGTTGACCGCGCTGTGTGAAGAATATGGCGTGGTTCTGGACGACGCGCACACCTCGGCAGCGGATGCGCTGGCCACCTTGCGCGTTCTGGACGCCATGGCGGGAAAGTTCCCCAAACTCTCCATGCCCGCCAGCAAACTCCATCAACTCCAGAAGGACTGGGCCGAAAGCCAGGCCGCCGACTTCCAGGGCTACCTGCGCAAAACCAAACCCGCTGCAGTCATCGAGGGCGACTGGCCAGTCCTCCCCCCGCAGGACGCTACCGTCGGCGGATTCTGACCACTTTCCAGAGGATGACACCCTCGGCGGGCCTAGTGCGAGGCACGTCACAGTCACACTGCTTAACCGAACGCAGCATCTCCCGCCGCCGATACTTCGGAGGATCTAGCAAGCGCCCACCACGTTAGAGTACTTCGACTGCGGATTGGCAAACTTAATTCGAGATAAATCGGGTTTTGTTTCGCTTTCTTCATGTTCCTGGCCGATTTGGTAAGGATGCAACAATTAAGTTTTTGGATGACCCCTGCCCGCTAGCGCTTGATCAGCGACGGTCAGGTGCCAGGCACCACCGCAAGCAGCTTGGCAGCACGGTTGACTTCTGACTCAATGAAAGTGAGACCTGATGAGCTTCAAAGCCATGAAGTGGCTTACCGCCGCTCCTGTTGCCCTGGCCCTGGCAGTATCCCTCGCCGCCTGCGGCACCGGATCCGCCACGCCCAGCGGCTCCCCCACGGATGCCCTCGCCGGCAGCGACCAGCAGACGCTGGACAAGTACACCACCGCAGACGTCACTCCGATCGACAAGATCGACAAGACCAAGCTGGGCCTCATCACCGATGGCACCCTCCGCGTGGGAACGCTCTCCGACGCCCCGCCCAACATCTTCATTGACCCTTCGGGCAATTTCACTGGCTATGACAATGAGCTTCTTCGCGCCATGGGCGAGAAGCTTGGCCTCAAGGTTGAGTTTGCCTCAACAAAGTTCCAGGCCCTGCTCAGCCAGGTCAAGAACCAGCAGTTTGATGTTGGCTCCTCCTCGATTTCCACGACCGACGCACGCCGCGAAACTGTCGCCTTCACCAATGGTTACGATTTCGGCTACATGGCATTGGTGACTAAAGAAGACGCCAAGGCCCAGACGTTCGCCGATCTTAAGAGCGGACTCCGCATTGGCGTCGTCAGCGGCAGCGTGCAGGAAGACTACGTCAAGAACACCCTGAACCTTGATCCGGTAGCGTTTCCTGACTACAACACCGTCTTTGCCAGCTTGAAGAGTGGCCAGGTTGATGCTTGGGTAGCACCGTCCCAGCAGGCCACGGGTCAGGTCAAGGAAGGCGACGGCACCAAAATCGCCGAGAAGAAGCTCAACACGCAGAACTTCACTGCCTACGCGGTGTCCAAGGACAACCCGGCCCTTCTTGAAGCGCTGAACTCTGCCTTGGACGCTATCATCGCCGATGGCACGTGGAGCAAGCAGACGTCCCAGTGGTACACCGACCGCAAGACGGCTGCCGAGCAGACTCCTGAGGGTTGGAAGCCAGGCAGCAAGGCCGTCAAGGTCGGCGCAAACTAGCATTCCGCAGCCCAGGAAAGATAGCGACCCTTTATGGATTACCTGACACGTCTCGGCGAGACGTTCCTCGACTGGGAACAGATCGCCGCAGTCCTGCCCAGCATGTTTACGGTGGGCCTGCCAAATACGCTGCTGCTGGCCCTTGCCTCGGGAGTGATCGGTGCCTTCTTCGGACTGGTGCTGGCCCTCATGGGCATCTCACGCAACCCCATAGCACGGTGGGCGGCGCGGGCTTACACGGACGTTTTCCGTGGCCTGCCTGCCGTTCTCACCATCTTGGTGATCGGGTTGGGCTTTGGCCCCATCTACCGCGAAATCACGGGGAGTAACAGCCCCTACCCCATGGGTATCGCGGCCTTGTCCCTCATGGCGGCAGCCTACGCTGGAGAGATTTTCCGGTCTGGTATCCAAAGCGTGGACAAGGGACAGTTGGAGGCTTCGAGGGCACTGGGCTTCGGCTACGGCCCCTCGATGCGCTTGGTGGTGGTGCCGCAGGGTATCCGCAGGGTGCTTCCTGCGCTCATGAACCAGTTCATTGCACTGATCAAGGATTCGTCGCTTGTCTTCACCCTGGGCCTGCTGGCCACCGAACGCGAACTGTTTCAGATCGGCCAGGACGCTGCAGCCCGCAGCGGGAACTTGTCCCCCTATGTAGCAGCAGCCATCTTTTACCTGGCCATGACCATTCCGCTCACCCACCTGGTGAACTTCATCGATAATCGGCTCCGTACCGGCAAGCCGGAGAAGCGTGAACCGGACGAATTGGCAGCATCGATCGGCAAGGGGGCCCAGGCATGAGCGAGTTCACGTCCGGCACACTGACCGGCAGGAACCTGCACCTTTCCTTCGGCAGCAACCATGTCCTCCGCGGCATCGACCTGCACGTCGAAAAGGGCACCACCGCTTCGGTGATCGGCCCTTCAGGCTCCGGCAAGTCCACCCTGCTCCGGGTGATGAACCGGCTGATCGAACCGGACCAGGGCGACATCCTGCTGGACGGCCGGTCCGTCCTGAAGGACAATCCGGACGAGCTCCGACGTCGAATTGGCATGGTGTTCCAGCAGTTCAACCTGTTCCCGCACAAGACGGTGGTGCAGAATGTTTCGCTGGCGCTCCAGAAACTCCGCAAGGTCTCCAAGGATCAGGCCCGCGAGGAGGCACTGGCGCAACTGGAGCTGGTGGGACTGAAGCACAAAGCCGACGTTCGCCCGGCAAACCTCTCGGGTGGCCAGCAGCAACGGGTGGCAATTGCCCGCGCGTTGGCCATGAAGCCAGAAGTGATGTTCTTCGATGAGGCAACATCAGCCCTCGACCCGGAACTCGTCAAGGGCGTTTTGGCGCTCATGACAGACCTCGCCAAGGGCGGGATGACCATGGTTGTGGTCACGCACGAAATGGGCTTCTCCCGCAACGTCTCTGACACCGTGACGTTCATGGACGCCGGTGTGGTGGTGGAGTCGGGTCCGCCCGAACAGATCTTCACCAGTCCGGCAACGGACCGGCTCAAGGGCTTTCTCTCGGACGTTCTGTAACTCCTCGAGCCCACAAAAAATCCCCGGTCACCGAAAAGGCGGCCGGGGATTTTTGGCGTTAATGCCTCCCGCGGGGTGCGGGCTATTCCTGCGCTGCCGCGGCTGCCCTGGCCGCCGCCGGGAGTGCGCTGTAGACCCTGTCCATCGCGGCGTCGTCGTGCGCGGCTGAAAGGAACCAGGCCTCGAAAACGGACGGCGGCAGGTAGACCCCGGAGTCCAGCATGGAGTGGAAGAACGGCGCGTACCGGAAGGTTTCCTGGCCCTGGGCGTCCGCGTAGTTGTGGACGCCGTTGGCGCTGGTTCCGAAAGCCACCGAGAAGAGGTTTCCGGCGAACTGGATGGAGTGGTCAACGCCTGCGGCGTCGAGGGCACCGGAAAGCGCTGACGACAGTTCCAGGGATCGAACATCGATGTAGGAGTACACATCCCGGGTGGCGTGCGTCAGCGTGGCCACGCCGGCAGCCATGGCTACCGGGTTCCCGGACAGCGTCCCTGCCTGGTAGACAGGGCCCAGCGGGGCGAGGTATTCCATCACGTCCGCCCGGCCGCCCAGCGCAGCCGTGGGCATGCCGCCGCCAATGACCTTGCCGAAGGTGAGCAGGTCAGGGGTCCACGGCTCGTCGGCATCGAGGGCGCCGCCAGTCAGGCCCCAGTAGCCCGAATAGCCGGTCCGGAAGCCGGTGAGGACCTCGTCCACGATCAGCAGCGCACCATATTGCTGCGTGATCCGGGACAGGCCAAGGTTGAAGCCCTTGGCCGGGGTGACTACACCCATGTTGGCGGGCGCAGCTTCTGTAATCACAGCTGCGATGTTCTCGCCGTGCTGGGCGAAGGCTGCTTCAACGGCCGCAAGATCGTTGTACGGCAGCACCAGTGTCTCGGCAGCGGTGGCCGCAGTGACGCCGGCAGACCCGGGCAGCGCCAGCGTGGCCAGCCCCGATCCGGCGGCAGCCAGCAAGCCATCGAGGTGTCCGTGGTAGCAGCCCGCAAACTTGATGATCAGGTTCCGGCCGGTGAACCCGCGCGCCAGCCGGACAGCTGTCATGGTCGCTTCGGTCCCTGTGGAGACCATCCGGATCCGCTCGGCGGCCGGCACCCGTTCCTGCACGATCGAGGCCAGGTTCGCCTCATCAGGGGTGGACGCGCCGAAGGACAGCCCGCGGTCGACGGCGGTGTGCACGGCGTCCAGCACGGCCGGATGGGCGTGGCCCAACAGGGCTGGGCCCCAGGAGCACACCAGGTCGACGTATTCCTTGCCGTCCGCGTCCGTCAGGTATGGTCCCTTTGCGGAAACGACGAAGCGGGGTGTGCCGCCCACTGACCCAAAAGCCCGGACCGGCGAGTTGACCCCACCGGGCATGAGCTGGCGGGCGCGGTCAAAAAGTTCCTCGTTACGGAGGTTGCTGGCAGTCATTGTCATATTCTCTCAGGTCAAAAAGGTCAGTTGGCCAGCAGTTCCGCCACACGTGGCGCCACCGCCGTACCAAAGAGGTCAATACACCGCATCATGGCAGCGTGCGGCAGGGGCCCGAAACTGTATTTGAGGTCGAACCGGTCCACCCCGAGAGTGTCCTTAAGCTGCTCGATCTTCCGGGCAACCGTCTCCGGCGAGCCCACATAGAGGGCACCATCCGGAGCGCACTGCGCGTCAAACTCGGAGCGGCTGGCCGGCCCCCAGCCGCGTTCGGCGCCCAGCCTGTTCCGGAGGGTCAGCCAGTGCGGGTAGAACTCCTCCTTGGCGGCCCGGTCCGTCTCGGCAACATATCCAGGCGAATGGATCGCTACCTGCTGCGGTGGATGACCGTGCTTGTGCAGGGCCTCGCGGTAGAGATCCACCAGCGGTGCGAAGGCAGCCGGCTGGCCACCAATGATGGCAAAAATGATCGGGTAGCCGTATTCAGCGCAGCGCAGGACTGACTCTGGCGTACCACCTACTCCGATCCACGCGGGCAGCAGGTGGTGTTCCACGGGCGGGTAGACGCTCAGCCCGTGCAGCGCTGCCCGGGTCCTTCCTTCCCAGTGCACGGGTCTTTGCGCCCGGACCTTGTCAAAGAGTTCGAGCTTTTCCTCGAAGAGAACGTCGTAGTCCTCAATATCGAGGCCAAAGAGGGGGAAGGACTCGATGAATGAGCCGCGCCCCAGCATGACTTCCGCCCGGCCGCTGGAGAGCGCGTCCAAGGTGGCAAACCGCTGGAAAACCCGGATGGGATCGTCCGAGCTCAATACCGTCACCGCGGACCCGAGCCGGATCCGCTGGGTACGCGCCGCGGCGGCCGCCAGAAATACTTCTGGTGCCGAGACGGCGAAGTCCTTTCGGTGATGCTCCCCCACCCCAAACGCGTGAAGGCCGACGGCGTCTGCCAGTTCCGCCTGTTCCAGCAGTTGGCGGAGGGCCTGGGCATGGTGTTGTTGGCTGCCGTCCGGGTTCAGGCCAACGTCACCGAAGGTATTCAGGCCCAGGAGCAGCCGTTCCCGACCGACGGGAGCCGTAGGGTCGGGCCAAGGCGGGCTGCCAGCCGTACCGGCAGCATCCTGGCCCGCGGTGGTCACCGGACGTCCTTGAGCCAACCGGCAAGCTCTGCAGCCCAGTAGGTCAGGACCATGTCCGCACCTGCGCGCCGGATCCCCAAGACAGACTCCATAATGGCCGCCTTCCTGTCGATCCACCCGTTGGCGGCGGCTGCCTCGATCATGGCGTACTCGCCGGAGATTTGATAGGCGGCGACGGGCACCGGACTCATGGCTGCAACGTCGGCGAGGATATCCAGGTAGCTCATGGCAGGTTTGACCATGACCACGTCCGCGCCTTCAGCCAGGTCCAGTTCCACTTCACGCAGCGCCTCCGTGCGGTTTCCGGCGTCCATCTGGTACGTGCGCCGGTCCCCCTTCAGCTGGGAGTCAACAGCTTCGCGGAACGGGCCGTAGAAAGCGGACGCATACTTGGCCGAGTACGCCACCACGGAAGTGTTGGTGTGCCCGGCCGCGTCCAGGGCGGTACGGATGGCGGCGATCTGGCCGTCCATCATGCCGGACGGGCCCAGCATGTGCGCCCCCGCGTCTGCCTGCGCCACAGCCATCTTGGCGTAGATCTCAACGGTGCGGTCGTTGTCCACATAGCCTTCGGCGTCGAGCACCCCGCAGTGTCCGTGATCGGTGAACTCGTCGAGGCAGACATCAGACATGATGACCAGATCATCACCGACTTCAGCGCGGACGTCCCGGATCGCTTTGTTCAGGACCCCATCCGGGTCCAGGGAGGCGGAGCCGACGGCGTCACGGACTTCGGGGATCCCGAACAGCATGATCCCGCCAAGGCCCAGTTCCACAGCCTCCGCGGCAGCGCGGCGCAGGGAATCGGTGGTGTGCTGCAGGACGCCCGGCATGGACACGATGGGATTCGGTTCGGTGAGCCCTTCACGGATGAACGCCGGCAAGATCAGATCAGCGGCACCGATCCGGGTTTCAGCAGTGAGGCGCCGCATGGCGGGGGTGGTGCGGAGGCGACGGGGG
>NZ_UXAU01000006.1 GCF_900609065.1 Arthrobacter ulcerisalmonis
GGGACTGCTGAAGGTTTAGTTGACAGCTGGGGTTGATAATTTCTTACGCGGCTGAGGCCGCGTTTTTTATTGTCTCAAACTCGATGGGTGTCAGCCGGCCAAGGGCACGTTGACGGCGTTTGCGGTGGTAGCTGCGCTCGATCCACGTTGTAATGGCGAGCCGGAGCTCGTCCCGGGTTTGCCATCGTTTCCGGTTCAGGACGTTCTTTTGAAGCAGGGAGAAGAACGATTCCATCGCGGCGTTGTCCCCGCATGCCCCGACCCGTCCCATCGATCCGTTCAGACCGTAGGTGTTCAGGGCCAGGACGAACTTTCTGGATCTGAACTGGGACCCTCTGTCCGAGTGGACCACCGTGCCCGCCGGTTTTCTCTGGGCCACGGCGTGCTCCAGTGCGGCGACGGCCAGGGACGCTTTCATCCGCCCGTCCATCGAGTACCCCACGATTCGGTTCGAATGCAGGTCCTTGATCGCGCACAGGTACAGCTTGCCCTCCCCGGTGGGGTGCTCGGTGATGTCCGTGAGCCATTTCCGGTTCGGTGCCGTGGCGCTGAAGTCCCGTTCGATGAGGTCATCGTGGACCGGCGGGCCGGCCTTGAGCCCTGACCGGCGCCGGCGGTGGATCACCGAGAGGATGCCGTTCTCGGAGCACAGCCGCCAGATCCGGCGTTCACTGGCCCCAGGGCCGGGACCGGCGTTGATCTCATCGGCGATGAACCGGTATCCGAAGGCAGGATCGTCGCGGTGGTGATCGATGGCGGCGTTGGTCAAGTGGGCTTCTTCCCAGTCCCGGGCGGGGACTGGGTTGGCGGCCCACTGGTAGTAGGCCTGTCTGGAGAAATTCAGTACCCGGCAGGACACTGCCACGGGAACCCTGATCGGGGCGTCCCTGGCAGCCAGCTCGCGGACCAGCGGGTACATCATTTTTTTGGATTGATGTCCCGGGACAGGTAGGCCACGGCACGGCGCATGACTTCCGCTTCCTGTTCGAGGAGCCGGATGCGTTTATTGGCCTCCCGTAACTTCGCGGCGTCATCGGACACCGCCCCGGACTTCACGCCGTCTTCTCTGTCGGCGATCTTCATCCAGCGGTGCAGGGCAGCCGGTGAGACGCCGAAGTCCTTGGCGATCTGAGTAATGGGCGCTTCGCCCTTGCGGGCAACGGCGACGACATCGCGGCGGAACTCTTCGGGAAAGGCTTTGGGCATGATGAACATCCTTCCACCCGCAAGAATCAAATCCTCACAGGCAAAGTGTCAATCAAACCTTCAGCAGTCCCGT
>NZ_UXAU01000032.1 GCF_900609065.1 Arthrobacter ulcerisalmonis
TGAAGACCTCTTAGTCGTTCGGTGTGTGTGGTAACCACCAACCTAAGAGGTCTTCACCCTTTTACGATGTAACCAACGTCCTGGCCGAGTACACCTAGCCCTGCAGATCGCCTTGGTGATTGTCGCCGTCGTCCTTACCATTGCCGCGTGCACCTCCGGCGTGGACAAGGGCATCCGCTGGATCTCCGAGCTGAACATCTGGAGCGCGGCGGCCATGCTGCTCTACATCCTGGTGACGGGCCAGACCTCCTTCCTGCTGAATGCCATGGTGGAGAACATCGGCCGGTTCATCTTCACCCTCCCGGACCGCACCCTGCAGACCTTCGCCTACGAAAGCGGCGGTTCGGAATGGATGGCGAGCTGGACGCTCTTCTTCTGGGCATTCTGGTTGGCCTGGGGTCCGTTTGTAGGACTGTTCTTGGCCCGCATTTCCCGCGGCCGCACCCTGCGGGAATTCGTCATCGCAGCCATTACCGCCCCGGTGTTGTGCGACTTCCTGATTGTCAGCATCTTCGGTAACAGCGCCATGCATGAGGTCCTGAACGGCAACACAGCCTTTGCGGAGCTGGCCACCACCAGCCCGGAAGAAGGCTGGTACGCGCTCCTGAACATGTTCCCCGGCGCCACGTTCTTGATCGGCTTGGGCACGCTTTCCGGCATGCTGTTCTACCTCACCAGCGCCAACTCGGGCGCCATGGTGATGTCCAACTTCTCCTCCACCATCCCGGACCCCTCCCAGGACGGCGCCAAGTGGCTCCGCATTTTCTGGGCCATCCTCACCGCAGTGCTGACCATAGCCATGCTGATTGCGGGCGGCGTGACCACCATGGAATATGCCACCCTCATCTTCGCGCTGCCGGTCACCGTCATCGCGTGGCTGGTGATGGCCTCCTTCTCCAAGGCCCTGCGGATGGAACGCGCGGAACGTGAGGGCCACGTCATGCGGCGGCAGTCGACGGCGGCCCACGGCGGCATGGTGCCGGACCGGACCTGGCGGCAACGGCTAGCCGGCATGCGCTCCTACCCGTCGAAAAAGCAGGTGGCCCTCTTCATGGAGCGCACCGGCCAACCGGCCCTGGCCGACGTCGCCAAGGAGTTCACGGCCCAGAACTACGAGGCGACCCTTGACGTGAACACCAACGAGGAGGTGGGCATCTCCAGCCACAGCCTGGTGGTCACCATCCCCGAACACCGCGACTTCCACTACGAGATCCGTGCGGTGGAGGCACCTGTACCCATGTTTGGTGGCAGGATGTCCCGCCAGACAGACGTCTACTACCGGGTTGAGGTCTTTGCGCAGACCGGTTCGGAAGGCTACGACATCATGGGCCTGTCCCAGCAGCAGGTCATCGACGATGTCCTGGACCGCTACGAGGCACACCTGGGCTTCCTGACGTACTCCACCCTGCACGACTACAAGTCGGTACTGACTCCACCCACCGGGACTGTCCCCGTGGTGAAGGACGAGTCCTAGCGAACAGCGAAGCCCGCGGCCCGGATGGCGTCCTTGACCTGGGACATCATGTCATCCGGGCCCCAGTGGAAGATTGACGCGGCCAGCACTGCATCGGCTCCGGCGGCCACGGCCGGCGGGAAATGCGACGGCTCGCCGGCTCCGCCGGAGGCAATGATGGGCACGTTGACGGCCGCACGGACCAGCTTGATCAACTCAAGATCGAAGCCGTCCTTGGTGCCGTCGGCGTCAATGGAGTTGAGCAGGATCTCGCCCACGCCTCGGTCTGCCGCTTCGCGTGCCCACGCGATAGCGTCGATCCCGGTCCCTGTCCGGCCGCCGTGGGTGGTCACTTCAAAGCCCGACGCCGTTGGAACTGACCCGGGGCGTGTCCGGCGGGCGTCCACGGACAGGACCAAGACCTGGGAACCGAAGTGCCGGGTGATCTCGTCGATGACGTCCGGCCGCGCGACCGCTGCGGTGTTGATGGAGGCCTTGTCGGCGCCAAAGCGTAGCAACTTGTCCACCTCGGCTACGCCACGGACACCGCCGCCCACGCAGAGCGGGATGAAGACTTCCTCTGCGGTGCGGCGGACCACGTCGAACGTGGTTTCGCGGTTGCCGGAGGAGGCGGTGACGTCGAGGAAGGTCAGTTCGTCGGCGCCGGCATTGTCGTAGCGATGGGCCAACTCCACAGGATCTCCGGCGTCACGGAGGCCCTCAAAGTTGATCCCCTTCACCACCCGTCCGGCGTCAACGTCGAGGCAGGGAATGACACGTACGGCTACTGCCATGGGAGGCTCCTGGGGTTTAGCTGAGGCGAACGGCTACGCGGGACGGATCAGATCCGGCAGGCGTGGATGCTGCTGACCAGGATGGCGCGGGCGCCCAGGTCATAGAGCTCGTCCATGATCCGGTTGGTCTGCTTCTTGGGGACCATGGACCTGACGGCTACCCATTCCGAATCCCGCAGGGGTGAGACCGTGGGAGATTCCAGGCCGGGCGTCAGCGCAGCGGCGGCCTCCACCAGTTCCTTGCGGATGTCGTAATCCATCAGGACATACTGACGAGCCACCAGCACGCCCTGCAGGCGGCGAATGAGTACTTCGATTTCCTTGGTGGTGCCGTTCGCCGCACCACCGTCGCCGGTGCGGCGGATGAGCACGGCTTCGGACTTCAGGATCGGATCGCCGAAGATTTCCATCCCGGCGGCCTTGAGGGTGTTGCCTGTCTCCACCACATCGGCGATGGCGTCGGCCACGCCCAACCGGACGGAAGATTCCACCGCACCGTCAAGCCTGACCACTTTGGCGTTGATACCGCGTTCGGCGAGGTAGGTGCGCAGCAAGCCGTCGTAGCTGGTGGCAAGCCGCTTGTTTTCCAGTTGCTCAGCGGCGGCAAAGTGTCCCACGGGACCTGCGAACCGGAACGTCGACGCGGCGAAACCCAAGGCGAGCAGTTCTTCGGCTTCCACCTCGGCGTCCAGGAGCAGGTCGCGGCCGGTGATGCCGACGTCGAGCGTTCCGCGGCCCACATACACGGCGATGTCGCGGGGCCGGAGGAAGAAGAACTCAATGTCGTTGTCCGGGTCCATCATGACCAGTTCGCGGGTGTCGCGGCGCTGGCGGTAGCCGGCCTCGGACAGCATGGCCGAGGCCGCTTCGGACAGGGAACCTTTATTGGGGACAGCTACGCGCAGCATGGGAAACTTTCTGGATGGGGGTCTGGTGAACAGGCAAAGCAGGCCACGGAGTGGCGCCGAGGCGCCGGGTCCGGTGCCTACAGATGCTTGTAGACGTCTTCCAGGGTCAGTCCTTTGGCGAGCATCAGGACCTGCAGGTGATACAGCAGCTGGGAGATTTCCTCGGCTGCGGCCTCGTCGGATTCATACTCCGCAGCCATCCACACTTCGGCGGCTTCCTCGACAACCTTCTTGCCGATTCCGTGTACTCCGGAGTCCAATTCAACGACGGTACGGGAGCCTTCCGGGCGGGTGGCTGCCTTTTCGCTGAGCTCAGCAAACAGTGTCTCGAAATTCTTCACGCCACAAGCCTACTTGCTGCGACCCGAACGGCAGGTCTTGGCGTCAAGCATGACGGGCGCGATGTGATGGAACACACGTCGCGCCCGTCAGGGGCTCAGGCGTACGGCTTCAGGAGCGCAGCGGTGGCCAGGGCCGCCGTGACGGCCTCGTGGCCCTTGTCCTCCTTGGAGCCGGCGAGCCCTGCCCGGTCGAGGCCTTGCTGTTCGTCGTCGCACGTCAGCACGCCAAAGCCCACCGGCACACCGGTGGCGACGCTGACGTCGGTGAGTCCCGCCGTCGCGGCCTGGCAGACGTACTCAAAGTGCGGGGTGCCGCCCCTGATGACGACGCCCAAGGCCACCACGGCGTCAAAGTGTGGTGCCAGCCGGGCGGCGGCTACGGGCAGTTCAAAGGCGCCTGGGACGCGAAGCACCGTGGGATTGCTGATGCCGGCATCTGCAGCGCCGCGGAGGGCACCGTTGAGGAGGCCGTCCATGATTTCGGTGTGCCAGCTCGCGGCCACGATGGCCAGCCTGAGCTGCGAGGTGTCTGGGTTCTGGGTCAGGTCGATGACGGGCGCGCCGTGTCCGCTCATAGTGCTTTTCCGTTCAGCGAGGGGGTTTCAGTTGACGTGTCAGGGGTGGTCACCGGCAAGGGTGCGGCGGGATCGTCGAGCAGCAGGCGGTGCTCCATCCGATCCTTCTTGGTGCGCAGGTAGCGGATGTTTTCGACCCGGGAGGGGACCTCGGTGGGTACCATTTCCACCACGCTCACGCCGGCGTCCGCCAGCCTGTTCTGCTTGTCCGGGTTGTTGCTGAGCAGCCGGACCTTGACCAGTCCCATTTCGGCGAGGATCTGGGCGGCAGCGTTGTAGCAGCGGGCATCCACCGGCAAGCCCAATTGCTCATTGGCCTCCACGGTGTCGAAGCCGGCCTCCTGCAGCGCGTACGCCTTGATCTTGTTGGCCAGGCCGATGCCACGGCCTTCCTGGCCACGGAGGTAGAGCAGGGTGCCGCCCTCTTCATGGATCAGCTCCAACGCGTAGGCGAGCTGTTCGCCACAGTCGCAGCGGAAGGAGCCAAACACGTCGCCGGTGAGGCACTCGGAGTGCAGCCGGACCAGGGGGGCCTTGCCGTCGCGGGGTGGGTTGGGGGAACTGACAGCCAAATGCTCAATCCCGGTGTCCAAGTCGATCCACGCCTGCGCCACGAAATCTCCGTACGCTGTGGGCAATTGCACCACCGGCCCACCGCTGACCGGATGGGCCATGCCGCTGGTATCAGTACTCACTACCGAAGCCGTCATTGTGTCTCCTTTAGTCCGTCCGAGGTTTCCCGGACGCCGACGCCACCGCGCCTATCCTCTTCTTCAACATATGCCACCAGATCAGCAATGGAGACCAACAGGCACCCGTGCTCAGCAGCAAAAGTACGCAGCCCGTCCAGGCGCATCATTTCGCCGTCGTCATAAACAACCTCCGCAATCACGCCGACCTTTTCCAGGCCGGCAAGACGGCAGAACTCGACGGCGGCTTCGGTGTGGCCGGGGCGTTCGCGCACACCTCCATCAACGGCCCGGAGCGGAAATAAATGCCCGGGCCGGGTAACCGCCGTTGGTCCCGCTGCCGGATCGGCGAGCACGCGCGCGGTCAGTGCGCGATCGGTGGCAGAAATTCCGGTGCTGACCCCGATCGCAGCGTCGCACGACACCGTGTAGGCAGTCCCTTTAGCGTCCTGGTTCTCGCTCACCATGGGCGGCAACTCCAACGCGTCAGCCCGTTCGCCGGACAGCGGCGTGCAGATCACCCCGGAGCTGTAGCGGATGGTCCACCCCATCAGTGCTGGCGTGGCAAACTGGGCCGCGAAAATGATGTCACCCTCGTTTTCGCGGTCCTCATCGTCCACCACCAGGATGGCCTTGCCGGCTGCGAAGGCCCTGATGGCGTCGGCGATGCTATCCAGGGGTTGCGGGTGCGCATCGCGGGTGGGCGGTTCGGCCGGGTTGACGTGGACGACGGCGTTCACAGGGTTTCTCCCGCGGCGGCACCGGAGTCGGTGGTCCGGAAGGCGAGCAGACGCTCGGTGTACTTGGCCAGCACGTCAACCTCGAGGTTGACCGGGCTGCCCACCTGTTTGGCGCCCAAGCCAGTCTCGGCCAAGGTGGTGGGGATCAGGCCCACCTCAAACCACGGTTCCGGGTGGCCGGCATCGCTCACTGCTGTCACCGTGAGGGAGACTCCGTCGATGGCGATGGACCCTTTTTCGGCGATGTAGCGGGCCAGGTTGGCCGGCACGTCGAAACGGAGCCGTTCCCAGTTGCCCAGTGCCTCGCGTTCGCGGAGGCTGCCAACCCCGTCCACGTGGCCCTGGACCACATGGCCGTCAAGCCTGCCACCTGCGGGAACACAGCGTTCCAGGTTGACGGCGTCCCCTGCCACCAGCGCGCCAATGGTGCTGCGGATGAGGGTCTCCCCCATCACGTCGACGCTGAAGTCCTTGCCATCAATCTGGGTGGCCGTCAGGCACACCCCGTTGACGGCGATGGAACCACCGAGCGTGAGGCCTTCGGTGGTTCCGGGCGCATGGAGGCGCACCGTGGCGCTGACGTCGCCATCGCGCTCCACGGAGAGGACGTGGCCTTGTTCAGCAATAATTCCGGTAAACATCAGGAGCCTTTCTGGGCTGGTTCCGCGGCGTTGCGGGGATCGGAGGAAAGCGGGTGCTGGGGTTGCAGGTGGAGGCGCAGGTCTGCGCCCAGGCTGCGGACGGAGCCACCGTCCGCGGCATCCCATTCCCACCGTTGGGCGTCGGCGAGGGTACCGATACCCAGGCCGTTGAGCGCCGACGTTCCAGAGCCAAGCAGTGTCGGCGCCAGGTAGACGATCAGTTCGTCAACAAGGCCTGCCGTGAGGAAGGCGCTGAGGATCCGGGAGCCGCCTTCCACCATCACGTGCCGGGTGCCCGCTTCATACAGCGCGGCCAGCGCTTCTTTGGGCTCACGGGTGGGGAGGTGATGGGCCAGTCCGTCGTCACCGCGGATGGCAGCGTTAGCTGGAATGCCGCGCAGTCCCATAACGGCCCGGACCGGTTGCGCAGAACTGGGGGTGCCGTCAGGTTCGCGGGCGCTCAGCCGCGGGTTGTCCACCATGACGGTTTCCGTGCCCACCAGGATGGCGTCGATACGGCGTCGGATGGCGTGATTGTCTGCCAGGGATTCCGGGCTCGAAATCCATTGGCTGGTGCCGTCCTCGGCCGCGATACGGCTGTCGAGGGTCTGGGCAATGTGGAGGGTGACGAAGGGTCGGAGCGCTGCGACGGCGGCAAACCAGCGCCGGTTGAGCTCCAGTGCTTTTTCGGCGGCCAATCCACTTCGCACCTGGACTCCGGCCGCCCGCAGGGTGCGCGCACCGCCGGCAGCGGGATCGTGCGGGTCATCAACGGCGTACACCACGCTGGTGATGCCTGCGTCGATGATGGCTTCCGTGCACGGGCCGGTCCGGCCCACGTGGTTGCAGGGTTCCAGGGTGACCAGCATGGTGCAACCACTGAGGTCGGCACCGGCCTCCTGGGCTTGGGCGATCGCGTCCGCTTCGGCATGAGGCGTGCCTGCGCCGCGGTGATGGCCGGTGAAGAGCGATGTACCTTCTGGGCTGAGAATCGTGGCACCGACCAGGGGATTCGCGCCGCGTGGGCCTTGCAGGGCTGCTGCCAGTGCTACGTCCATGGCGGCAGCTTCGCCGTCGGTGAAGTCCGTGGCTGGCGTTGCGCTGGCCATCAGAGCTTCACCCTGGGGTCCGGGAAGGCTGTCTCTACGGCGCCAGCCGGTCCCGTGGAGTCAGTGCCCCTGGCGCGGCGGGACGCGTTCCACCAGACGAAGAAACCAATCAAGGTGAAGACGCCGTAGAAGAGGTACATGAAGGCGCTGGCGTAGTAGCCTGCGCTGAACAGGAGGGGTACCCCAACAATGTCCACCGCCACCCAGATGAGCCAGAATTCGGTCCAGCCGCGGGCCATGCCGTAGGTGGCCAGCAACGATCCCACGAAGGTCCAGGAATCAGCCCAGACGGGTGGGTAGGAGCCCAACGTATCGAAGAGGGGCGTGAGCGCCAGGGTTCCGGCCACCAGGGCGAGCACCAGGATCACGCGGGTGGGGTTGCTCGCCCATTGGGGCACGACGGCGGTGTTCCCGGCTTCGGCGCGGCTCTGCCGCCACCGATGCCAGCCGTAGGCGGCAACAATAATGAACATCACCTGGCGACCGGCCTGGCCCCACAAGGTGGCTGGCGAGGCCGAGCCGAAGACATTTCCCAGGAAGACCGTGAGGAGCAGCGCGTTGCCGATGATGCCTACCGGCCAGGCCCACACTTTGCGGCGCATGCCGCCAAAAGCGCTTGCCAAGCCGAAGATGTTACCTAGTACTTCTCTCAGTATCAGGACAGATCCGCCAATGGGGATCTGAGCTTCAAAGAGCCATCGCAGGAGGTCCATGTGTGTGTCGTTCCTTCCCTTTCAGAACCGCGATGGCTCCGGGGGTATACGACAGGCAGACCTCTGGCACCGCAAAGGGGCACCAAAGTACAGCTGTACGTGCTTCTCTCATCCAGACTTTAACTGTCGGTATCGGAATTTCACCGATTCAACCGGTCGTTGGCACCCTTCCGAAAAAGGGTTCCGACTTGCGGGTCGCGGACTATCACCGCCGGTTCGGACTTACACCGACCCCGGAGCACGTTGTGTTTTGCTATTGTGCCATAACCTGCACAGGCCTCAATTTATTCCGGTGGCACTGCGTAACATCCGGTTGCCCTCTTCGCGGAGCCTGGTGATGGCTGCCGCTGGATCGTCGGCACCGTAGACGGCAGAGCCCGCCACGAAGACGGTGGCCCCGGCCTCGGCTGCCCGGAGGATGGTTTCTTCCGTAATTCCGCCGTCGACCTGGATGGCCACTCCAACACCCGAACCGTCGATCGCTGCTTTGGCTCGGCGGATCTTCGGCAGTGTCAGGTCGAGGAACGCCTGGCCGCCGAACCCTGGCTCTACTGTCATGATCAGCAGCATGTCCAGTTCGGGCAACATGTCCAGGTAGGGCTCCACCGGCGTTGCCGGGCGCAGGGCCATCCCTGCCTTGGCCCCGCGCTGGCGGAGTTCCCGGGCGAGTTTCACCGGCGCGATGGACGCTTCGGCGTGGAAGGTGACAGATGCCAGGCCTGCGTCAGCGAACCCTGGTGCCCAACGGTCGGCGTCGGCGATCATCAGGTGCGCATCCAAGGGGATGGGGCTGACCGCCTGAATCCTCTGGACGACAGGCAATCCCAAGGTCAAATTGGGAACGAAGTGGTTGTCCATAACGTCCACGTGGACAGCGTCAGCAGTGCTGATGCGCTGCAACTCCGCCTCCAGGTTCACGAAATCTGCGGACAGGATACTGGGATTGATGCAGCACGACTTCACGAATGGCGCCTTTCAGGGGCTGGAGGAGATGGCGGCAACTGCCGGGCAGGGTATGACTAGGCCTTCTTGCGGATGAGGGCCAGGAACATGGCGTCGGTGCCGTGGATGTGCGGCCAGAGCTGGGCGGTGGACTCGTGGCCTGCCTCCAGATTTCCGGTGAGGCTTACGTCATCCAGGACGGAGCCGGCGTCAAGCAGTTCCAGGTCTTCGCGCTTACGCATGGCGTCAGCCACCACGGCGGTGGTCTCAGCGGGGTGGGGTGAGCAGGTCACATAGGCCACCACACCACCGGGGCGGGTGGCAGCAAGCGCAGACGCAAGCAGCTCGCGCTGCAGCGGGCCAAGATCCGCCAGGTCCTTGGGAGTGCGCCGCCAACGGGACTCGGGCCGCCGGCGCAGGGCGCCCAAACCACTGCACGGAACGTCCACCAGGACGCGATCAAAGGACTCCGGAGTTTCGGTTCCCACGTCGCGGCCATCGCCGGTCCGCACCTGCCACGTCTCCCCCGGTACTGCCGCCAAGGCCTGGCTGACCAGCTTGGCACGGTGTGGCAGTGGTTCGTTGGCCAGCAACGTTGCGCCTTGCTGCCGGGCGAGGGCTGCCAGCAGTGCTGCCTTGCCGCCGGGGCCGGCACAGAGGTCCAGCCACTCTTCTCCGCCAGCGGGCTGCTCGGACGTCGTGGACCCGGGCTTCGGGCCAAGATCGACGGCGGCCAAGGCACGCGCCACCAGCTGCGAACCCACGTCCTGGACCCGGGTGGTCCCTGCGCGGACCGAGGCGAGCCGGCCAAGGTCACCACCGCTGGACAGTGCCGAACCCTCCACCAATTCACCGGGCGCCGCACCGCCGTCGAGCGCCTCCGCCAGGCTGCCCAGGCCGGGGAGCGCCACCAGGTTCACCACGGGAGCGGCGTTGTCAGCGATCAGCAGGTCGGTGATCTCGCTTGCAGGCCTGCCGTGGGCCACCAGCGATTGCCGCATGGCCCGCACGATCCACTCCGGGTGGGCGTGCCGGAGCGAGGAGATCTTCGTTTCGTCCGTTTCGCCAGAGACCAGGAGATCCAGCCATTCGTCCAGGGTGTTTGCTGTGACTTTTCGGAGCACAGCGTTGATGAGGGCCGAGGGGCCTGCGCCGATCACGGCGCGGGCCAAGCCCACCGTCTGGTCGAGCGCCGCATGGGCGGGGACCCGCATGGCCAGGAGTTGGTGCACGCCGAGCCGGAGCGCATCCAGGATCGCAGGATCCAACTGGTCCAGCGGACGATCCACGCAGCGCGAAAGGATGGCGTCATAGGTGCCCCTGCTGCGGAGCGCGCCGTAGCTCAACTCGGTGGCGAAGCCGGCATCACGTTTGTCCAGTCCGTGGTGCCGGATGCGGGCCGGCAGGACCAGGTTGGCATAGGCATCTTCAGCGGCTACAGCGCGGAGCACCTCGAACGCCACCAGGCGGGCTGGGTCGGCGCGACGCGTCCGTTGCGCGGGCGCGCTGTCGGTGAAGTTGCGCTGCGGGCCCCTGTTGCGCTCGCGGCCTTGGGCGTTACGCCGGCTGTCATCACGGGGTCCACCGTTTCCGCGGCCGCCACGGTTCCCGCCCGGGCCCGCGTTGCGTCCGCCGTGGCCGGAGTTCCCGCCACCGCCTGCATTACCGCCGGAGCCGCTCATTCGAATACCACGCTTTCAAGGGAAGCCACACCGCGTGCCCAGTCGGCAGCGGCCATCATTTTCTTGCCCGCAGGCTGGATCTGGGTCAGCTCCACTGCATGGGACCCGGTGCCCACCAGGACGCTCTTGCCGTGCAGTTCCACGGTTCCGGGTCCCAGCCCGGTGACGTCGGGCCGCAGGGCAGGGGGTGCAAGCTTGATTCGCTGTCCGGCCAGGAGCGTCCAGGCGCCGGGTTCTGGGCTCACTCCCCTGGCTCGCCGGCCAATGGCCAAGGCCGGTTGACGCCAGTCCAGCTGCCCATCCTCGAGGGTCAGCTTGGGTGCCAGTGAGATCTCGCCAGACTGTGCCTGCGGCGCTGCGCGACCGGCGTCGATCGCGGACAGCGTCTGCGCCAGCAGCACCGCACCGCTGTGCGAAAGCCGGGCCAACAACTCACCGGACGTGTCTGCTGCGCCAACCGTTTCCGTGAGCGTGCCGAAGATGGGACCCGTATCCAGGCCAGCCTCCAACTGGAAGGTCACAGCACCGGTGATGTCATCGCCAGCGATGATCGAGCGCTGGACCGGAGCCGCCCCACGCCAAGCGGGCAGCAGCGAAAAGTGCAGGTTGACCCAGCCGAATCGGGGCACGGTGAGTGCTGACGGCGGGACAATGCCGCCGTACGCCACGATTCCTGCGATGTCCGGCTGGACTGCCTCGATGCTGGCGATCGCGGCGGCATCGAGTCGGGCGGCACGGATCACGGGCAACCCCAGCTCGGCGGCCCGAACGGCGACGGGCGACGGCGTCAGGACGCGCTTGCGGCCGAGGGGCGCGTCAGGGCGGGTGAGGACTGCGACGACGTCGAAGCCAGCTGCCACCAGCGCGTCAAGGGAGGGAACAGCAACGACGGGCGTCCCGGCAAACAGGACCCTCATCGGCTGGTGCCCGAGGCGCCGGCACCAAAACTGGCACCACCAAAACTTGAGCCCACCGTTTTGGCGCGCTTTGAGGTGGTCTGCGCGGCAACGGCGTCGTAATTTGCGTTGCGGATGGACCGCAGCGCCGCCTTTCGGTCATCCCCTTCCAACCGGTCCGTATAAAGGATGCCGTCCAGGTGGTCGTTTTCGTGCTGGAAGCAGCGGGCCACCATGTCTTCAGCCTCGATGGTGACCGGGTTGCCGTCCTGGTCCACGCCCGTGAGGCGGGTGGTCCTGAAACGGCGTACTGGGAAGCCCAGACCGGGGATGGATAGGCACCCTTCTACCTGGTCCTCTTGGAAGTCATCGCTGTTCTGCAGGACCGGGTTGATGATGTGACCGGCAACGCCGTGGACCCGGTAGGTGAAGACCCGCTTGCTGATACCCACCTGCGGGGCGGCCAGGCCAGCGCCCTCCACGTCTTCCATGGTTTCGGTCATGTCTGCGACCAGTTTGGCCAGCTCCGGCCCGAAATCCGTCACGGGATCTGCGACTGTGCGGAGCACAGGATCCCCGATGATCCGGATATTCAGAATTGCCATGAGCTGTTTTTCCTTACGTCGAGCTGCACTGGGACCAGTCCAGTTTAGGTGCTGTGGTGCGGTTCAGGCGGTGCGAGCCTGAACCAGGGGCGGCGGTGCAATGGGGAGCAACGCACTGCCGGCGCTCTCCGTGTCTGCATTGAGTTCCCACACGCGGCGCAGCGCGCAGAATTTCCACCAGTGGTGTTTCAGGACATCCGGGTTGGCGCGGACCGGGCGGACCTCTGTTTCGCCAATGGCAACGGCCAGCAGAATCGGATCCTTGCCGTGCTGCCAGGGTTCCCAGGTTCCGGCCTGGCCGTCCAGCAGGGACTCCTCCGCCTTCATTCCAGCTACCAACTGCATGACCACTTTGTCATCGAGTGGCTTCACCTGGCCGTCGCGGGTGGTGCCCTTGGTCTTGTAGTCGATCAAGCAGGTCCGGCCGTTGATCTTGGCTACCAGGTCCAGTGTGCCGGCGTACCCCACCGCGTGGTTCCAGACCGTGATCTCAGGGGCAATGGGCTCCACCTGGTACAGCTCCCACCACTCATCGAAGCGGACGGCAAAGGATTCTTCACCGTTGGCGGCCAGCGCCTCCCGTGTTTCTTTCATAGCGTGCGGGCGGCCCAGAGTCCTGAGGGCCACCTGCTCGCAGTAGTTGTGCACCCGATCGCCACGGCGTGCGGCGTCGTCCCGGTAGGTTTCGGCCGCCTTTGCTGCCCGATTGACGGCCTGCCGGATCTTTGCCGGGCTCCCCAAGCTGTCCGCCAGCAACGGGTCTTTGGCCAGGCTGCTCGCTCCCATGAAACCAAACCAGCCGTCCAGGCCGTGAGGCTGCTGGCCAATCACCGTGGTGATCGATGGAACGGAGAACTCCGCCGAGGTGGAGCGGGCGTACATCCGGCCATATTCAGTGGCGTGGGCGAGAAGCGGGGCTGTCATGGAAAAGACTCTTTCACAGGGGGACGACATTGGCTGCGGGCGCTAAACAAGAAAGGTCCGTTCCCCCTCAAGTGAGCGGGAACGGACCTCCATGCTGTGGGCGATACTGGGTTCGAACCAGTGACCTCTTCGGTGTGAACGAAGCGCGCTACCACTGCGCCAATCGCCCCGGTGCCCTTGAATGCTAGCCGACACCAGGGCCAATTCAAAAATCGAGCGGCAGGCCGGGCATGTGCCTGCCGCACCGGCGTCGCGAATTACATGGTTGTAAGTTCCAAAATCCGCGCCAATACTGGGAAGGAAGCGCGGCGGCGCGACGCAAATCGCTCCGATTTGGAGAATCCCAGAACCTCCGATATTGTTTTTACTCGTTGGAACGCGAGGAATTGCCCACTGCGGTCAAGGAATTACCACCAACATGCGGACGTAGCTCAGCTGGTAGAGCACCACCTTGCCAAGGTGGATGTCGCGAGTTCGAATCTCGTCGTCCGCTCGCAGGACACTGTCACAGTGGGTTTTCTTCGGAAGAACTGCTAACACGGTGGGTTGGCCGAGAGGCGAGGCAGCGGCCTGCAAAGCCGTATACACGGGTTCGAATCCCGTACCCACCTCGGTGAAAACCATGGTTTCCGGTCCACAAGACTGGTTGCAATGGGCGATTGGCGCAGCGGTAGCGCGCTTCCCTGACACGGAAGAGGTCACTGGTTCGATCCCAGTATCGCCCACTAGGCAAGGTAACTTGCCACCACGCAGTTGATACGGCCCACCAGCCGAAGACCTGCACGCGGACGTAGCTCAGCTGGTAGAGCACCACCTTGCCAAGGTGGATGTCGCGAGTTCGAATCTCGTCGTCCGCTCTCTACACCCCATTGGCCGGTCCCCCGGTTTCGGGCGATTGGCGCAGCGGTAGCGCGCTTCCCTGACACGGAAGAGGTCACTGGTTCGATCCCAGTATCGCCCACACACTAAGCAGTCCATTTATGGGCTGCTTTTTCTGTTTCCCCCACCAAACCTAAGCTTGTTCGCAGAACCTAAGCTTCAAGGCTCCGATCTGCGAACAAGCTTAGGAGTGGCCGTCCGGAAGCTTCAGCACGGCTCGTCTGGTGCATCCGCTGCCAGCGAACAGATTTTGGCTGTTGTTTCCTTGGCAGCCCCAGTTCGTCGGGTTAGGATCGAAAACGGAGGAGCGACCTGGCTCCGCGATTGAAGGGAGGTGCTCGTGGGACTGATTGACGATCTGAAGGGCAAGGCTCAGGGTCTCATCCATGGGAACGAGCAGGCCATCAAGGACGGCATCACCAAAGCCGGCGATTTTGTCGATTCCAAGACCGGCGGCAAGTACGCCGACAAGGTGGACAAGATCCAAGATGGCGCTACCAACCTCGTTGACAAGAGCGGAACGGATCAGGGTCCTGCTGGAGAGCAGACCCCGCCTGCGCCGGTTACGCCGGCTCCGTAAAAAGGATTTGGCCAGGGCCTTGCCCTAGCACGTCAAGGGGGCGCGAGTCCCGCCGAGAGGCGGCACTCGCGCCCTTTGTGTTTAAGCGCTGCGATGCTCAGCGCTCCAGTTTGATGCGTGTACTGCCGGAGTGACCGCTCCGCCGATCATCGCGTGGGGTGCTCCCCTCAGGCGCCGAGGATCAGGTCGGCTGCTTTCTCGCCGATCATGATGCTGGGTGCGTTGGTGTTGCCGCTGGGAACGGACGGCATGATGGAGGCATCCGCGATGCGCAGCCCTTCGAGACCGCGAACCCTCAGCTGGGGGTCCACCACCGACAGGTCATCGACACCCATGCGGCAGGTCCCCACCTGATGGTGGTATGTTCCTGCGACCTGGCGGACGAATTCCCGCAGTTCGTCCCTGGAGCTGAGGTCGTGCGGCGTGTGTTCACTCTTGCGGAATGGGGCGAACGCTTCCTGCTGGCCGATCTCGCGGCACATGATGACCGCATCGACCAGGGCTTCGACGTCGTATTCTGCGGCGAGGATGTTGGGGTCCACGAGAGGGGCCACGGACGGATCCGCTGATGCCAGCCGCAATGTGCCGCGGGACTGCGGACGCACCAGGCCGGCTGCGATGGTGTATCCATTTTCCGGCGCCGCGCCGCCGTCAGTGGGGTAGGGCAGATGCAGGAACAAGGGCTGCAGGTCCGGGGCTTCGTCCTGTGATTGCCCACTGTGGGCGAAGAGTTGACTCTCGAGAAGGTTGTGCCGCCCTGCAGTCAGCGGTTCCCTGGCCTCATAGATGTTGCCGGCGAGGAGGTGATCATGCAGGTTCTCCCCCACCCCGGGCAAGTCCACCACGGTGTCGATGCCAACGTCGCGGAGGTGTGCCGCCGGCCCAATTCCTGAGAGCAGCAGGAGTTTGGGTGAACCGATGGCACCAGCAGCAAGAATCACCTCCGCAGAAGCGGTTGCTTGATGCTGCTCGCCCTTGAGGGTATAAGCAACCCCGGTGACCCTCCCGCCGTCGACAGTCAGACGGGTGACTTCCGCACCGACAGTGACACGCAGCAGTGGGCTGTCCTGAACCGGGACCACAAAGCTCTGCCAGGCGCTGGCTCGTTTGCCGTTGCGGGTGGTGGTGTAGTTGAAGCCGACGCCCTCCATCAACTCACCGTTGAAGTCTTCTGTTTCCTTATGCCCTAGATGCTTGGCTGCATCGACAAAAGCCTGGGCGGTAGGGTGCCGGTGCTCGATTCTCTCGACAGACAAGGGTCCGCTGTCGCCGTGGAATTCATTGGCGCCATCGGCGTGGTGTTCGGAGCGCTTGAAGAGCGGCAGGACGTCATCCCATCCCCAGCCTTCGGCGCCGGCAGCCGCCCAGGAGTCGTAGTCGCTGCGGTGTCCACGGATGTAGATCATGCCGTTGAGGGAGCTGCTCCCGCCCAAGACCTTACCGCGGGGCCAGTAGAGGCTCCGGTTGTTGGCGTGGACTTGCGGGGTTGTCATCACGGCCCAGTCGTTGGGACCGGTTAACAACAAGGGCCAGCCCTGCGGACTGTGGATATTGGGGTCGGTATCGATGCTGCCCGCCTCGATGACGTGGACCGATCGGCCGGCATCCAGGAGTCGCCGGGTGACGACGCTGCCTGCCGATCCCGCACCAATGACGATGTAGTCGGGCTGCGTTTTTTCGGGCGTTCGAGTCATGGTTCCTCCTTGAAGCATGGGGCTGTATAGGTACAAATCTGCGCCATGCCCGCAGCGACGTCGTTGGCCTGGTCTGCACTAGCCTGTACGCCAGGCGCCAGGTCGTGAGCCACGTCACCACCGGATGCCGGGGTGTGCTTGAATGCATGAACCAGACTGTTGTGGAGGATAACGGTGTCCAATTCAGTAGTGGCCCATCATCCAAGGTTGGCCGACGGTGCTGTCCTTGCCCCGCGGGATAGGTTCGACGCCTGGCATCAGGCAGTGAGCAGCTCCTTCGTGCCCTTGGACGCCCGGCCCCCAGATATCGACACTTTTCACGGTGACCTGATCAGCCAGTCGCTCGGAGATGTCCTGGTCAGCGAGGTGTCCGGCACGGCTATGCAGGTGAGCCGTACCCGGAGCTCCATCAGGCAGAACGATCCGGGCGTGGTGAAGCTGGGGCTGCAGCTGCGCGGCTACTGCGTAGTAGCCCAGGACGGTCGTGAAGCAGCCCTGACGCCGGGCGATTTTGCCATCTACGACACCACCCGACCCTACGATCTATACTTCGACGACTCGTACCGCATGCTGGTGCTCATGCTGCCGCAGGAATCGTTGTCCCTGGGTCGCGGCCAGCTGGCGCGGATTACGGCCTCGCGCATCTCCGGCCGGCACGGAGTGGGTGCACTGACCTCATCACTGCTGACCACCCTGGACCATCAGCTGACGCAACAGGGAGCAGACCTGGGTTTCGAAGCGACAGACGCGATTGTCCAGTTGATCTCTGCCACCTTCCGCCAGGTGCTGGAAGGTGGCGCACCAGCTCCGTCTCCACGAGAGGTCATCCTGCTGCAGGTGAAGCAGTACATCCAGGATCGGCTGGGCGAATACACGCTGAGTGTGGCTGAGATCGCCGCGGCCAACCATGTGCCGGTCCGCTACCTGCAAAAGATCTTCGCCGACAGCGGTGAATCGGTCAGCCACTGGATTCGGCAGCAGCGGCTCAACCACTGCCGCCAGGAACTGGCAGATCCGTTGTTGGTGACCCGGCCCATTTCCACCGTGGGCCTTCGCTGGGGTTTCAGCGACGCAGCCAGCTTTGCCCGGACCTTCAAGAGTGTCTACGGCTACACCCCTGGTGAGTTCCGCTATTCCTATAATCCGCAGCTTTCGGGGAGCAAGGAAAGTCTTTCCCTGACAGCAGGGTTGCAACCCGTTTCCGAGTCGCAACCCTGCAGCGTGCCTACTTCCTAGCGTCCAGCTTCGAATCGATACCGTCGGCCTGCACAGGCGTCTGGTCCGCATTACTTTCGGCGGCAACCACGGGATCGCCGTGGACTGAGCCGCGGTCGTTCTTCTGCGTGTCACCGCGGGTCTTGAGCAGGCTGGCCACCGTGGCCACCGTGATCGTGGCACCGATGAACAGCAGCGAGAACCAGATGGGGATTTCCGGAACCCAGAGCAGCGGCTGGCCACCGTTGATGAAGCTCAGCTCGTTGACGTGCAGGGCGTGGAAGACGAGCTTGACGCCGATGAACGCGAGGATGACAGCCAGGCCCTGGGCCAGGTAAACCAGACGTTCCAGGAGTCCGCCGATGAGGAAGAACAGCTGACGGAGGCCCATCAGCGCAAAAGCGTTGGCCGTGAACACGATGTATGCCTCGTTGGTGAGACCGTAGATCGCGGGGATGGAGTCGACCGCAAAGATCAGGTCAACGAAGCCGATGGCGATGATGGTCAGCAGCATGGGCGTAACGAAGCGCGTGCCACCCTTCTTTACGGTGAGCTTGTCCTCGTGGTACTCGTCGGTGACGGGCAGGATCCGGCGGACCAGCTGCATGAACTTTCCATCAGCGGGGTTGGAATCGTGGCCACCGAACGCTTGCTTGTAGGCCAAGAACAGGAGCAGCGCGCCGAAGATGTAGAAGATCCAGGAGAAGTTCTCGATCAGTCCGGCGCCGATGGCGATGAAGCCGCCGCGGAGGATGAGGGCAATGATAATGCCCACCATCAAGACTTTCTGCTGGTACATCTTGGGTACCGCGAACCCGGTCATGACGATCAGGAAGACGAAGAGGTTGTCGATCGACAGTGCCTTCTCCGTCAGGTACCCGGCAAAGTATTCACTGCCGAAGTTCCAGCCGGACACCGTGCCGATGCCCACTCCGAACAGGAGCGCCAGGCCAATATAGAACGCTGACCAACGGGCCGATTCGGCGATGGTTGGTTCGTGCGGTTTGCGGACGTGCGCAAAGAATTCGTAGACGAAGAACAGGATGGTCACGGCAATCGTGATGATCCAGATCATGGGCGTGATCTGCATGATGGCTCCCAAAGGGTAGGCGTGTAGTAGGACGCCAAGGTCTCCTCCGCCCGGACAGAACCGGAACCGACGGGCCCGGGATGCGCCACTGCATCCGTACTGACGGGCCGATCACAGACGGGAGTACTCCCCTTGATGCTTCAATCATAACCCAGGTCAGGCGGCTGGCGCCACGCAGGCGCCAGCCAGCTGAACGCACCCAGGCCAGCTGAACGCACCTAGGCCGGCGGGTGCGCCTCATCCTTGGCTTGCCGGTAACCGCCGACGACGGCGCGCAGGTCGCCTTCCTCGTGGCCACCTTTGGCTTTGCCGAACGGCAGCGCCTTCAGCACCGGATGCAGGATCACCATGACGGCAAACCCCCAGACGGTTCCGATAATGGCGGAGCAGATGGTGTTGACCAGCCACCCCAGCGGCCCGCCCACCACTGACAGTTCGGCTACGGGAGCTTCAAGGGCGTGGATGATGTCGTAGGGGCCATGCCAGCCGAGATCGTGCGCACCCTGGACCATAATGTGGCCACCCACCCAGAGCATGGCGATGGTGCCCACCAGCGTGATGGTGCCCAGGACCGCCGGCATGCCACGGACCAGCAGTTCGCCAACCCGTTTGGCACCTGCGGAATCCTTGCCCGCAAGGTGCAGGCCGACGTCGTCCATCTTGACGATCAGCGCCACCACGCCGTAGACGCCGATGGTGATGATGATGGCCACCACGACCAAGATGCCGGCCCGGACCCAGATGGAGGCGTCGGCGACTTCGTTCATGGAGATGACCATGATTTCGCAGGACAGGATGAAGTCGGTGGTGATGGCGCCCTTGACCACTTTGCCTTCGGCATCGGGGCCGCGTTCAACTGCTGGCGCATGCGCAGTTGCGGAATGGCCGCGGAACTTGTGCCAGACCTTCTCCGCGCCCTCATAGCAGAGGTACGTGCCGCCGAGCATGAGGATGAAGGGGATGATCCAGGGGATGAAGGCGCTGATCAGCAGCAGTGCCGGCAGGATGATCAGCAGTTTGTTGCGGAGCGAACCCCAGAAGATCTTCTTGATCATGGGCAGTTCCCGCGACGGGTCAGCGCCGGACACATATTGGGGTGTCACGGCGGCGTCATCGATGACCACTCCAGCGGCCTTGGCACTGGCCTTGGCTGCTCCCGCGGCGATGTCATCGACAGACGCAGCGGCGATCCGGGCCAAGGCCGCAATGTCGTCCAGCAGCGCAACCAGGCCGCCGCTCATCGGGTACCCCTGACAGGGAACGGGCGGGGCTGGTGTCGATTCGGGCTGGCGGCCGGACGCAGTATGTGCATGTTGGGAGTATATGGCCAGCCGCGGATTCCCGGCGGACGGTTCCTGACCGGTAGCCTGCCACTATGGCACGAGCAACCGCAGCAGATCAGGATCACAGGCAGCCGGCCAGGAACCGGGATTCGCGCCCCATCGTGGCTGGCATTGTGACCGCCCTGGTCGGTTTCACCTCCTCCTTCGCCGTGGTGTTGGCTGGCCTGCGCGCGGTGGGCGCCAGTCCGGACCAAGCCGCCTCCGGCCTGCTTGCCGTGACGCTTTGCGTGGGGCTTGGGGTGCTGCTGCTGGCGTTCCGGTCCAAGGTCCCGGTCACGCTTGCGTGGTCAACTCCCGGCGCTGCCTTGCTGGCGACGTCCGGAGCGGTCGACGGCGGCTGGCCGGCCGCCGTCGGCGCCTTCCTGGTGGCAGGGGTGCTGATCGCCATGACCGGCCTGGTGCCGGCGCTGGGACGGTTGATGACGAGGATTCCGACGGCCTTGGCGCAGGCCATGCTGGCGGGGGTGCTGCTGCAGCTGTGCCTGGCACCCTTCCAGGCGTTGGGCAGCGTCCCGCTTTTTGTGGCGCCGGTGATCGTGTGTTGGCTGGTCATGACGAAGTTCGCCCCACGCTGGTCCGTGCCGGCCGCGTTGGTGGTGGCCCTGGCGGTCATCGGTTACTCCCTTGCATCGAGCGGGACCACCCTGGACGGCGCCCTGCTGCCCACCTTGGTCTGGACTCCCCCAACGTTTACCCTGCAGGCCTTGGCGGGCATCGCGCTGCCACTGTTCGTGGTGACCATGGCCTCCCAGAACGTCCCCGGCGTCGCGGTGCTGCGATCCTTCGGGTACGAGACACCGTGGCGGCCGTCCATGTTGGTGACCGGGGCCGGGACCATGCTGGGAGCACCGTTTGGCGGTCATGCCATCAACTTGGCTGCCCTCAGCGCCGCACTGGCCGCCGGCGAGGAGGCCGGCAGCAACCGTGACCGGCGCTGGGTGGCCGCGTTCACCTCAGGCTTTGCCTACCTGGTGCTGGCAGCCTTTTCCACAGCGCTGGTCACCCTGGTCAGTGCCGCGCCGGCCGGCATGCTCGAGGCAGTAGCGGGACTGGCCCTCCTGGGGACACTGGCATCAGCCATCTCGTCCGCGTTGGCAGACCCCAGCGACAGGATCGCACCAGCCATCACGTTCCTGCTCGCCGCGTCAGGCCTGGCGTTTGCCGGGATCGGCTCCGCGTTCTGGGCCTTGCTGGCGGGCCTGGCAGTGCGTGCCCTGCTGAGCCCGCGTAAAGTACGCGGCTAGGACTGGGTTTCGCGGTCCTGGCCTTCGCGTGCCAACGCCGTGAGCCGGGAAACGGCACGGAAGTACTTCTTCATGTAGCCGCCGGTCATCATCTCTTCGGTGAAGAGTTTGTCGAACGGCACGCCGCTGGCCAGGATGGGCACGTCCTTGTCATACAACCGGTCAGCCAGCACCACAAAGCGCAACGCCACCGATTGCTCGGTGATGGTCTCCACGTTGCGCCAGACCACCCCGTCGATTCCGTTGATCAGCTGCCGGTAGCGGCTAGGGTGGACGCCGGCTAAGTGCGCAACCAAGGCGCCAAAGTCGTCGTCTGCAACCGTTTTGCCATCGAAGTCGGTCTTGATCCTGGCGGACAGGTCGCTGTTACGCAGCGGGGCCGGCGCTGCAGGGAGCCCCCGGTGCCGGAAGTCCTCGCCGTCAATCCGCAGCACATCGAACTGGTCGGCAAGCACCTGGATCTCACGTTGGAAGTCGACGGCGGCAAACCGGCCATCACCCAGGGAACCAGGCAGGGTGTTGGACGTCGCTGCCAGCTTCACGCCGGCGTCGGCCAATTCACGCATCAGGCGTGACATCAGCACGGTGTCCCCTGGATCATCCAGTTCGAATTCATCGATGCAGACCAGCTGGTAGCTGCTCAGCGCTTCCACCGTCTTCCTGAAGGACAGTGCGCCCACCAAGTTGGTGTACTCGACGAACGTCCCGAAAGCCTTGGGGCCGGGGGCAAGGTGCCAGAGCGAGGCAAGCAAGTGGGTCTTGCCCACGCCGAAGCCACCGTCGAGGTAGATGCCGGCCCTGCCCTCCACCTTCTTCTTGCTGAAAAGCTTCGAGAGCAGGCCACCACCGGTGGCAGCCCCCACGCCCTGGCCGAATTCCTGGAGTGCCCGGACCGCGGCAGCCTGGCTGGGCTGGTTAGGGTCTGGACGGTAGCTCTCAAAGGACACCTGGCCGAACCGAGGCGACGGGTAGAAGCCCTTGAGGAGTTCTTCCACCGACACCGCCGGTGTGCGGGCGGCGAGCTGTTCGATCTGTACCAAGGTGGTCCGTTCTGCTGGTGGGGGTCCCCGAAAATGATACCGGCAAAACGGACCCACCTTGGTGTGCGGCCAGCGGGCCGGCTAGCCGTTGACCATCTTGAGGTTTGTCTCGTTGTAGCGCTCACCGTGCACGCCGATGCGGCTGGCTACGGTGTTGAGATCGGCGAGCTCGTCAGCTGACAGGCCAACACCCGCAACCCCAGCGTTTTCCTGGATCCGGGCGGTGCGTCGCGTCCCCGGTATGGGGACGATCCACGGCTGCTGAGCCAACAGCCAAGCCAATGCGACTTGGCCCGACGTGAAGCCCTTAGCTTCGGCGAGGGCGCCCACATGGTGCACTAAAGCTTGGTTGGCTGCCAGGTTGTCCTGTTCAAACCGCGGGACCCTGTTCCGAATATCGCCGTCGTCAAAGGTGGTGGCTGGGGTAACCGTACCTGTCAAGAAGCCCTTGCCGAGCGGGCTGAAGGGCACAAAACCGATGCCCAGTTCGGCGAGCGTGGGCAGCACCTCGGCTTCCGGGTCCCTGGTCCACAACGAGTATTCACTCTGCAGCGCTGTCACGGGTTGCACAGCGTGCGCGCGCCGAATGGTGCTGGCCGAAGCTTCGGAGAGTCCAAAGTGCCTGACTTTTCCGGCAGTGATCAATTCCCCCACGGTGCCTGCAACCTCTTCAATAGGTACGTTCGGGTCCACCCGGTGCTGATAGAACAGGTCGATCACGTCTGTGCCGAGCCGGGCCAGTGACTCGTTGGCCACTTTGCGGATTTGCTCGGGCCGACTGTTCAAGCCCACGCTCTTTCCGCCCTGGATGTCCCAGCCAAATTTCGTGGCGATGACAACCTGGCCGCGGATCGGGGCCAAGGCCTCGCCCACGAGTTCCTCGTTGACGTATGGACCGTAAACTTCTGCGGTGTCGAAGAAGTTCACGCCGTGCTCGAGCGCGGAGCGGAGCACGGTAATCATGTCTGCCCGTGGTCCAGGATTCGGACCGTAGCTCTGGGACATGCCCATGGCGCCGAGCCCGACAGCTGAAACTTCGAGGCCTTGGCCCAGTGTTCTCACATGCATTGTCAATCCTCCGAGATCGTTGTGGTTTCCGTGCGCGGGGTGGGGCTGGTCGCAGCCCAGCTGGCCAGCAGCTGAAGCCGCTCTTCACTGGCCGAGCCTGGCTCGGCCGTGTAGATCAGGAGCGAGAGGCCGGGTTCGGCAGTGAGTTCGAGCCCCTCGTAGGTCAGGGTGATGTCACCCACCACGTGGTGGGTGAAATGCTTGGTGCCGGATCCGTGCCGGCGGACATTGTGGGCACCCCACCTGGTCCGGAAGGCGTCACTGAGGGTGCTCAGCTCCCCCACCAGATCCTGCAGGTTCCTGTCGTGCGGATCGTGTCCGGCGGCCGACCGGAGGATCGCGGCGGTCACGTCTGCTGCAGCCTCCCAGTCGGGGTAGAACTCCCGGGAACGTTCGTCCAGGAAAGCAAAGCGGGCCAGGTTGCCGCGCCCCGGACCGTCAAATACGCAGTCGTAGAAGGCTCGGCCCAGCGCATTCGTGGCCAGCACATCCATGCGGCCGTTCCGCACAAATGCCGGTCCAGTGGTAATGGCCGCGAGCGCGCGCGTAAGACTTTCGCGTGCTTCCCAGGTTTTGGGTTTCCGGATCCGGACCGGTGCGACGGAACCATTGGCAGCCCTGGACAGATCGAACAAATGCTCCCGCTCGGCGTCGTCAAGCTGCAACGCCCGGGCCAGCGCATCCAGCACGGAGTCCGAGACGCCAACCAGCGCACCGCGTTCGATTTTTGCGTAGTACTCAATGCTGACGTCAGCCAACATGGCGACTTCGCCGCGACGCAGGCCGGCGACCCGCCGTTGCCCAGAGGTGGGCACGCCCACCTGCTCCGGCGTAACCTTCGCCCGCCGCGACATCAAGAATTGCCGTGATTCGTTCCGATTGTCCACACCGGCAACGCTACGCCGCGGCGCGGACGGCTGGGAGGTACCAGCTGTACACCTCTGGGTGGGGACTCCCCTGGCCATCCCGGTTGGGTTTGACTGAACACGGAAGGACACACTGTCCAACAGGGGAGGTAGTCCCGCGTAGAAAGAGGAGAGTCATGGCAACGGAATCCACGGCAGGGTGGAATGGCGGCCACAAGGCGTTTGGCGACTTCGCCCCCGGAATGGTCCACTACACGGACCGCGTGCTTTTTGACGAGGTCTGGGAACGTCCGGGGCTGTCGAAACGGGATCGCAGCCTGATCACGGTTGCCGCGCTCACTGCCATGGGTAAGTCCGAGCAACTGAACTTCCACCTCGGCTTCGCCCGGCAGAACGGCGTGAGCGAAGAGGAACTCAAGGAAGCCATCCTGCAGCTCTCCTTCTACGCAGGCTGGCCCAACGGCATGAGTGCCATGGGGGTGGCCAAGAAAGTGTTCACGGCGGAAGGCTAGGTCCGCCAGTTCGGGCAGATGTCG
Organism: Arthrobacter ulcerisalmonis; assembly: GCF_900609065.1. GTDB lineage: Bacteria > Actinomycetota > Actinomycetes > Actinomycetales > Micrococcaceae > Arthrobacter > Arthrobacter ulcerisalmonis. Next base: position 24,568 of record NZ_UXAU01000032.1, read on the forward strand.
TCCTGTTAACGGAATACCGACATCGTTCCGGGCGCTGACTAGGGTGGAGACGGGCCTACTTCCCGGCCCAGCACCCCCCAGCGTCCTCGACGAAAGGCCAACGCCATGCCCTACCCGGTTGATCAGAATGAGAAGTTTGCTGCCTACGCTCACCCCGAACGGCTGGTCTCAACTGAATGGCTGGCCGCGGCGATCGCCGACGGCGCGGTGGCCCGGGGCGAGCTGGTGGTAGTGGAGTCTGACGAGGACGTCCTGCTGTACGAGACCGGCCATATCCCGGGTGCCGTGAAGATCGACTGGCACACAGACCTCAACGACGACGTGACCCGCGACTACGTGGACGGCGCAGCGTTCGCTGCCTTGGCGGCGTCGAAGGGTATCTCCCGCGAGAGCACCGTGGTGATCTACGGCGACAAATCCAACTGGTGGGCCGCCTATGCGCTGTGGGTCTTCACCCTCTTCGGCCACCAGGATGTCCGGCTGCTCGACGGCGGACGGGATAAGTGGGTGGCCGAGGAACGCGAACTGACGCGGGAAAAGAGCACCCCCGCGGCTGGAACGTACCCCGAGGTGGAACGCGATGATGCCCCGATCCGCGCCTTCAAGGACGACGTCCTGGCGCACCTGGGCAACCCGTTGATCGATGTCCGCTCGCCGGAAGAATACACAGGCCAGCGCACCCACATGCCTGCATACCCGGAGGAAGGCGCTCTGCGCGGAGGACACATTCCCACGGCCGCCTCCATCCCGTGGGCCCGCGCAGCCGCTCCGGACGGCACCTTCCGGAACCGCGAGGAACTGACGGACCTCTACCTTGGCGAGGCTGGCCTGAAGGAAGGCGACGACGTCGTGGCCTACTGCCGGATCGGTGAGCGTTCCAGCCACACGTGGTTCGCCCTGAAGTACCTCCTGGGGTTCGAGTCCGTGCGGAACTACGACGGCTCCTGGACGGAGTGGGGCAACGCTGTGCGGGTCCCGATTGTCAAGGGTGAAGAACGCGGCTCGGTTCCTGCGTAGCGGCCTGCCGCACTGATGGGCGGGGCAGGGCTGAGTAGACTTGGACCGATGACTACTCCAGCCCTGCCCGCCGCCATCGCGGCCATTGTCGAAGACTTCCAGGCCCTCACTGAACCAGAGCGGCTCCAGCTCTTGCTCGAATTCTCTGAAGGATTGCCGGCACTGCCGGATCGACTCCAAGACCACCCAGAACTCCTGGAGCAGGTGGTCGAGTGCCAGTCGCCACTGTTCCTCACCATCGAGACAGACAAGCCAGCAGGTCCAGCAAGCCCGGTCAGGCTTTTCTTCAAGGCGCCACCGGAAGCCCCCACCACCCGGGGCTTCGCTGGCGTGTTGCACGAAGGGCTGGATGGCTTGACGGCCGCAGAAATCCTGGCAGTGCCGGATGACATGCCCGAACTGCTCGGCCTGACACGCGCCATCACTCCCCTGCGAATGCGCGGAATGACGGCCATGCTGGGCAGGATCAAGCGCAAAATCGCTGCAACGTCCGGCCTCAGCCGGTAACCAGCACCACCGATGGCGCGCAAAGATTCCCAAGGTACCCCCGCCACCGCTGCCTTGGCTGCCGCAGGCGTTCGGTTTGTCCTACACCCCTATGAGCATGACCCCGGCGCGGAGAGTTACGGCACTGAAGCCGCCGAAGTCCTAGGCGTCGACCCGGCACGGGTCTTTAAGACCCTCGTGGTGGACGTTGAGGGCAAGTTGGCCGTGGGCATTGTCCCCGTCAGCGGAACACTAGACCTGAAGGCTTTGGCCGCGGTGTTGGGGGCGAAGAAAGCCAAAATGGCAGATCCTGCAGCGGCCCAGCGCCGGACGGGCTACGTTCTGGGCGGCATCTCCCCACTCGGCCAGCGGCTGCCCTCCCCTACCGTCCTGGACAGCAGCGCCCTGGCGTTCGACACCGTATTGGTGTCCGGAGGTAAGCGGGGCCTGGACATTGAAGTGGCGCCTGCCGATCTGGTGCGTCTCACCAACGCCATCACCGCGGCCATCGGTTCCCGCGGCTAGCTGCGCCTCAGCAGCCGTCTCCCTCCAACGCGGCAGACACGCGGCGGGTGATCTCTTTCAACTCCTGCGTCTCGGCCTCGAGAAACGGCGGCATTCAGCCGATTGGGCCTGTTCAAGAGGAGATACTTCCCCAATTGAGATCCGGCGGGAGGGCAGGAGCTTGGGCACTGCCCAATCCAACCCATGAAATTCCCCAGTTATCCGTGAACACATGCGCTCTGCCCAGAGGTTCGACAATATTCTGAGCCAAGGCGTCTGCCGTTGAAGCAGGATCACCTTCTACTACGTGCGGGGAAAATTCAACACGCCGCCCCAACACCCCGTCTTTGACGAGGGGACGCTCATAGAGCACGCAGGCGCTGTAGGCAGTATCTGCCCAAACTGCATGAATCACGACTTTCCTATCGTTCATCTGATCCATTGCCATTTGGAAAGCTGCCATTACACGTTCGACTTCGCTTTGCTCATCCACGGTTGGTCCTGATCAACTTACATCTGGTCTATCTGCCACGAAGAGGCTGCTCATGAACTAGGGTAGCGCTCTCGCTAGGGCCACCCTGTTTGGCGCACAGCGATCCTGGGAGTCCATGGTTTGATATTTCCATGGGGACTTCAGGGACGGACTGCGTGGGCAATGACGGATGAATCGACGAGGCGGGAAGGGCCCGCGCACCCTCACCCTGGGCACCAGGTTCCTCCTGCCGACGACGACGGACCGTACCGGGTAGTCCTGGATTCTTACGCGTTCCTCAAGGGCTGGTTTATTGCTTCGATGTTGTGGCTGGCGGGGCTAGCCACTGTCATACTTATCTCGGACGCTATCTTCGCGATGGAGACGGGCCGCTCGGACAGCTACATGTCGGGTATTCTCCCCATGATCCTGCTCTACGGTTTCGGGGTGGCCATCTTGGCGGGGATTCCGCTCGGCGCGCTCCTGGCATTCCTGCTGCGGCCTGTCGAAAACCAATGGCTGCACGTGGCGGCCTTTTTCGCCGCACCAACACTGATCTTCTGGCTTCTTGGCGGAATACTGGGCCTGGGATTCGGGTTGGCCCTCCTTGGCCTTTGGTCCACCGTGGGCTTGGCATCCGCGATCGGGCGATTGGCGGTGCGTAGGAACGCGCCGCTCCTACCGCAGCGCGCGCTCCGATCCACCTGAAAACCGTGAGCGGAGCCGGACCTGGCCCGCGCACCTAAGCCTTGGCGGCGGGCATCATCGCAGCATCACCGGGGTTCAGCCGTGGCGCCAATTGTTGCCTCAACCAGGATTTGACCACACGCTCCCATCGGTCGGGGTCGAGGTTCCATTCCTTGGTGTGCCGGGAAAGCGCGAAAGGCTCAAAAGTCACCATCTCCGGGTTCCGCTCCGCTAGGAGCGTGGAGGGCTCGTAGGGCACATATTCGTCGTCGACGCTGTGCAGTATCAAGGTTGGTGTCCGGAGCTCCACGGCCCGGGACACCCAGTCCATGGCCTTCAGGTCCACAGGCGCCGACAGACCCGTCAGCCGGCGTCCCAGCGGATGGCCCAGCATGAGCTGTCCATAACGGCCCACCAACGACGGGATGCGGTTCAGCTGGGCGTGGTGCGCCAGGACGTTGATCCAGTCGATGACCGGCGCGTCAAGGACCATGGCCCGGATGAGGTGCCGGTAGCGGGACTGGTCGGCGGCTTGCAAGCAGATAGCGCCGCCCATGGACCAGCCAAACAAGACCACTTCCTCCGCGCCCTGCCCCAAGGCGAACGCGATGGCAGCTTCGACATCGCGCCATTCGGTGGACCCCAGGCCATAGCGGCCGTCATCAGTTGCAGGTGCCTGGCCGTCGTTGCGGTAGCTGATCACCAACGACGTGAGGCCCAATTCAAGGGCTGAAGGCACCGCCCGCAGGGCTTCCTGCCGGGTAGCACCCCGGCCGTGGACCATGATCGCCCAGGTCCGGGCAGGGCCGTCCGCCCGGATCAGCCATGCCGGCGCAGGCCCGGCATCCTGGTCGATCAGGACGTCCTCGGCGGCGAGCCCGACGGCGGCGGGATCAGGGTAGAGCGCACCGCTCCACCAGCCCCAACGGGCAGTGCGGAGGTCGCCGGAGTAAACCGCCTGCACCTCCCGCTGAACCGTCCGCTCCCCTGGCGAGTAGGAAACGATGCGGCCTATCCGCGCATGTCCCTTCCCGCCATCGAAAAAGAAACCGTAGGTGCCGTCAACGGTGGTCTCATCTGTTGCAGCGAAAATGACTTGCTGCTGGCCGGCGTCGCCAATGACCGCAAGGACTTCCTGGTCTGCTGCGCGCTGCCGTGCGGGAGTGATCACCCGACGGGCAAAGTAGACGGCCAGCGCGGAGGAGCCCATAGCAAGGAGACCGGCCGCCGCTCCGCCGCCGATCGCTCCGCCAATGGCCCATTTGGCACGGAGCGACAACTTTCCGGATTCGGTGTCGTTCAAGGTGGCTACGGACTGTCTGTGTTGCGAGGAACCCATGCCACTATTCTGACTGGTTGCCGGACCGATGCCGGTATTGCTGCCGGACCGGAAAGGTCCAGCCCGAGCACGCCAGCAAACTCAACGCAAAATAGTGGCCTTCGTGAGGTGGTGGCCGCGGGCAATCAGGGTTTGTGCGGAGCGGACGGTTTGTCTGCTTGGTCGTGTTCTTCTTCAACTTCGACGCGGTGGATGCGTTTTGAAGCGTTCGCCAGGTCTGCGGGGACGGGGGGATCTTTTTCTTCGTCAGATGCCATGCTGCTCATCGTAGGTGACGGTTGACGGAGTTTGGTCCAGCCGGCGACCTAGGGCGTAGCGGTCGCTATAGGGCGAGGCGTTGACCCTGGAACAATCCTTAATTAGTCTACCGAAATGATGAAACTGAAGAGGAAGCTCGCGTCCGCTGCTGTTGCCACATCAATGCTCGTTGGGGGAGGAATCGCTCTTGCTTTGCCGGCTCAGGCTTCTGAGCGGCACGTTTACTGGAACGGTACGAAAGCTTTGTGCGAGTCCCGTTTAGATGCTGCCCGTCCCGGTTTCGGCTCGTACGTGCGTCTGGTTGAAGGCTGCGTCCCGAACGGAAACGGCTATGCCTATACGGTCGTTTGGCGCTCTTAGCTGCTGCGCTGTACCCAGGGGAGGCCAGTGTTGGCGTTACAACGGTGGTCCGCCGGTGGTGACAAGGCTGGGTGCTGCCTCCTGGCGAGGCGGACCGCCCGCGTTTTCACAGGTTCCGTACCCTGCTCCCCGGCCCGGTCTGACCTAGGATTCCTCCCGTTCGTTGCCGGTAAAAGAGTTCAGCAAGAAATCCCGGGGCCCAGATACTTGTCCTATCTGGCTCCGGGGTTTTCTATGCCACGGCAGGTGTTACTTGCCGCTGTCGATGATGATCTTTTCAGTCTCCGAAGCGACGGGTGATCCGGCTCAAACACTCCGGCCCGTATCCCCGAGTCAACAGAAACCGGGGCAATTCCTGCCATCCAACGGCGCCGGTAACCCGATCCTCCTATGGAGCGTCCCGGCCTACGTCTCCACAGAACACGCCACTCCAGCCAAGGGAGCATGGACCAGGCGACAGTACTCGAGCTGCAACCTCGCTGGAACGAGGCGAAGACTAGACCCGTCAGCAGCTCAGAGCAGTCACCCGAGCAGCTACCGCCCTCGCGGTGGAGTGGGTGTATTGCGTTAGATCGGTTGCACCTGCCGCAGCGTTATGTGGTGTGCTGGAAGCACATCCCGCTCCGAGAGGTCCGCCATGCAACCGTTTCCGACCCCGCCCCGAGAGGTCCTAATCGGCGAAGCCGCGGCGTTCGTCGGCGTCACTCCACGGGCGATCCGCCACTACCACCACGTTGGCCTGTTGCCCGAGCGAGAGCGGGGCGGCGACGGTCGCCGCCGGTACGGCTCCGCGGAGATCATCCGGCTCCTCTGGATCCGCCGCATGGCCGACGCCGGGATCCCCCTCGATGACATCCGCGACGCCTTCAGCGGCGCCGCACCGAGCGGCGTCGACGACGAGGACCAGATCGTAGGCGTCCTCGCTCGACTGGAAGGCACCCTCGCCACACAGGAAGCCGAGCTGCAGAGGAAGCGGGCCTCGGTGCAGCGCATGCGGACCCTCGGCAGCCGGCTGGGACTGCTCGATGATTTCGTCTCCAATCGCCTTGCGGGCGTGCCCAGGGGCTCACTGCGCCAGGACGACCTGGATACCCTGCTGGTCACAGCACGGATCTTCGGTCCACTCGGTGCCGCCGTCCAAGCGGGCCGTTTCCTTGCCTTGGCCCTCGATCCGGCACTGCGAGCGGAGTCCGACCGCGTCGACGCCGCCGAGGAGGCCTTGGACGACACAGTTGCTGTCAACGACCCCCTGGTGGCGCAGGTGGCGGCCGAGCGGCACGCCTTCGAGACCGCGCTGATGCGCGTCATCGAGGAGTCCGTTCAGCTGGAGCAGGACGATGCCCTCTTCGCCGCCTGGGACGAGCTGCACCCGCCCAATGACGCTGACCCGGCGCCCGACCCCGATCGGGAGCCGACAGACGGCTCCCGCGTGAGGAATGCGGCGGAGACCATCCGGAGCATGCCCTACGACTTCTCCCCGGCCCGTCTGCGCTGCATGGAGCTGGCGGTGCAGCTCGATGCGGAGATGGTGCGGTAAGGAACGCCCGGGGCGTGCCGTGGCAGCAGGTGTGCGACGGTGGGTGCGCGGGACTAGGCTGGGGCCATGAGTGATCCCATCGTCATTTTGACCGAAGAGCCCCTTGGGGCGGACGACCGCCGCAACATCGAAAGCCTGGTAGACGGGGCCCAGACCCGACTTGAGGTCCTGGTGCCAGCCAACACGGAACGGCACCTGCTGGTTGATTTCCTGGAGAACCTTTCCCTCCTGGACATCGCCAAGGCTTTCCGTGAGCTGACGTCCCAACACCCCAGCCCTGAGACCGAACGCGCCCAGGCCGACGAGACCCTGGCCGTTTCGCTCCAAGCCCTGGCTGGACTGGGATCCGGGATCACCGGAGAGGTCGTGTCGGGCCACGCCGTCGACGCATTGGTAGCCAAGGTCAAAGAGTCCGGCGCCATGCAGGCAGTGGTCATCACCCGTCCGCACGCCGTCTCCGATACCCTCCACACGGACTGGGCCACCAAGGCACAGGACCAGCTGGGCATGCCCGTCCTGCACCTGTACGCAGGCTCGGGATTTATCGGCGACTCCTGAGCGTTGCACTGACTATGAGTATCTTCGGCAACAGCATTTTCGGGAACAAAGCCACCAACGCATTACCCGTCGCAACGGACGAAACTACTGCGGCACCCTCCGTAGAGAAATCCGACGCCCAATGGAGGGAAGAGCTCACGCCGGCCGAGTACCAGGTGCTGCGCAAGGCAGGGACCGAGCGGCCGTTCACAGGCGAATACTGGGACACCCACACGGCGGGCGTCTACCAGTGTCGTGCCTGTGGCGCGGAGCTCTTCACCAGCAACGAGAAGTTCGATTCGCACTGCGGCTGGCCGTCGTTCTTCGCGCCACTCGCAGACGGTACGGTCCGTTACATCCACGACCGCACCTTGGGCATGGAACGGATTGAGGTTCGCTGCACCGCCTGCGATTCACACCTGGGCCACGTGTTTGAAGGCGAAGGCTATGACACGCCTACGGATCAACGCTTCTGCATTAACTCGGTGTCCTTACGCCTCGTCGAAACCGACGCAACCCCGGCCGGTGGAGCAAAAACAGAAGGCGACGAAACCCCCGCCTGATGCTCAGCCCAGCGCTGAACAGCTCCACCGTAGTCTCGAGCTCTCCGACAGCCACATGAGGAAAACAGTTGCTTACGCTAAGGTGCTTTTCTAATTAGAAACTCTGGGTGCTTGCTACGCTTTTTTCAGATAGCAAGCACCCAGAGAGGCAGTCCACGATGACCGAAACCAGCACCACCGCCGTCGCCGGCATTTCCGCGGACAACCACGACTGGATCCAGCTCAAGACCGCTGCCAGCGCCCTGCAGGTTCTGCAGGCCAAGGACGGCTCCGTCCCCGAGTCCACCGACCACACGGCAGCTGCCATGTGGGTGGAACAGATTACAGCCGCCCTCGCCAACCTCGCCCCGGCCTTCCCGCACGACGCCGATTACCTCACCGCCGTCCGCGGCGACTTCCGCGCCTGGGCAGACGGCGGTTTCAAGACCCCTGACTTCCTCTCCTCGCTGCTGGCCTTCCAGCCCCAGGAGCAGCGCGTGGATGGCCTGCAGCACCTGGTCATTTTCCCGATGTACACCCAGAACGGCAGCAGCAACCGCCTGGTCGAAGCAGTCCTCATCGAGGTCATCTGGCCGGAATTTATCGCCGGCCTGGAGGCTGGCGACTATTCAAACCGGCTCTTCGTCCCCATCCGATTCATCGACTTCACCGCGGGCTACGACACCAACTCTGCGGTCCTGTTTCCCGAGACGGTTGCCGTCAGCACCACCCCCACCTTCACCTGGGGCGCCATCTTCGCGGACCGCGAGGCCGCCCGGTTCCGCCGCGTCCTCAAGGCTGCAGCCGAGATCACCAGCCTGGAACTCCCTGCCGGCGCCGAGGAACTGCTCGCCGACCAGGATCTGACCGAGGCCACCTTTGTCATGTGGGACCTCATCCATGACCGCACGCACATGCGCGGCGACTTGCCGTTCGACCCCTTCATGATCAAGCAGCGCATGCCGTTCTTCCTCTACTCGCTCGAAGAACTCCGCTGCGACCTCACCGCCTTCCGCGAATCGGTCCGGATCGAGAAGGATCACGACGCCGACCCCGCCGCGCGCAGGCACGCCAAGCTGGTGCAGTACGCCATCATCTTTGACCGGATCTTCCGCTTCGCCATCACCGGCACCCGCGTGCGCAACTACGACGGCCTGGGCGGCCAACTTCTCTTCGCATGGCTGCACCAGCACCACGTCCTGCACTGGACCGACACTCGCCTCAGCATCGACTGGGACAACGTAGCTGACGCCGTCATCGCCCTCGGCGAAAGCATCGACGATCTCTACTGGCGCTCCATCGACCGCCCCAAGACCGCGCACTGGCTTGCCGCCTACCAGCTCGTTTCGGGTACCGTCACACCCAACCCCGCCTCGATCTGGGCCAAGGGCCCCGATGCCCTGCCCTTGGCCGGCCCGCCACGCGGGCTGACCGACCAGGTCCTGGACGACGAATTCCCGCTGTCCATGTTCTACGAAGCACTGGAGAAGAAAATGCGCCCCGTCATCGAATCCACCGCCGGCCTGACCGGACGTTCCCAACTGTGAACAACGGCCACGCCCCGGACAGCAACTCCGCCATGCCCGCAGGGACCGTCCTGGTGACCGGTGGCAGCGGTGCGTCTGGAGTGGCCGTTGCCGCTGCCCTGCATGCGGCGGGCTTCCGCGTCTGCACCGTGGGGTCGGATCAGGACCGCATCGCCGCCGCCGCTGCCCAGGCAGGCTCCGGCGTCACCCCCTTCACCGCTGACCTGGCAACGTACGACGACGTGGTGCGGCTCCGTGCCGACGTCACCGCCAGCGCGGGCCCCGTGGACGCCGTGATCCACTTGGTGGGCGGCTGGCGGGGCGCCAAGGGACTCGAAGACCAGACCGACGCCGACTGGGACTTCCTGGAACGCGGCGCCGTCACCACCCTGCGGAACGTCAGCAGGGTCTTCTATGCTGACATCGCACGGTCTCCGCGGGGCCGGTTTGCCATGGTGTCCTCGACGGCGGTGCAACGGCCGACGGCTGCCACGGCCAGCTACGTGGCGGCAAAGGCCGCCGCTGAGGCCTGGACCATGGCCATGGCCGACGGATTCAAGCGGGACACGGCCGCCAGCCAGCCAGCAGCGGGTGACCCAGCCGCCGTCGTGCTCGTAGTGAAGGCGCTGGTAGACGCGGACCTGCGGCAGAAACATCCCGAACGCACCTTCCCCGGCGCCACCGACGTAAACGACCTGGCGGCCGCCGTCGTCCGCCTCTTTGCCGAACCGGCAGAGGCACTCAACGGCACCCGGCTGGTCCTGGCACCCTGAAACGGCCGCGTGCCAGCACTCCCTAGACTGAAAGCGTGAACAAAGCGATGACCACAGTAGAGGCACCCGCCGCAGCGCGGCTGCACAATTCCGAGATCCGCGGCTTCGCCTCGGACAACTATTCGGGCGTCCACCCCGAGGTGCTGGCAGCCCTGGCCGCAGCCAACGAAGGCCATCAGGTCTCCTACGGCGAAGACGACTACACCGCGCGGCTGCACGAACTACTGACCGAACACTTCGGCGCCGGCATCGAATCCTTCCCGGTCTTCAACGGCACCGGCGCCAACGTTTTGGCCCTGCAATCCCTCCTCCCACGGTGGGGCGCCGTAGTGTGCGCGTCCACGGCGCACATCAACATGGACGAAAACGGCGCACCGGAACGTATCGGCGGCATCAAGCTCCTGCACGTGCCCACCCCCGACGGCAAGCTCACCCCGGAACTGATTGACCGGGAGGCCTGGGGCTGGGGCGACGAGCACCGCGCCCAGCCGCTGGCCGTTTCCATCACCCAGACCACCGAACTGGGGACCTGCTACACCCCCGCGGAAGTCCGGGCTATTGCCGATCACGCGCACGCCAAAGGGATGAAGCTCCACATGGACGGGGCTCGCCTCGCCAATGCCGCTGCATACCTGAATGTGCCCTTGCGAGCGTTCACCACCGACGCCGGCGTGGACATCCTGTCCTTCGGCGGAACGAAGAACGGCCTGCTTTTCGGCGAGGTGGTGGTGGCGCTCAATCCTGAGGCCGCCTCCGGGCTGGTGTACCTCCGCAAGATGAACATGCAGCTGGCATCCAAGATGCGGTTCCTTTCGGCCCAGTTCATCGCTTTGCTCTCTGACGGGCTGTGGCTGCGGAGCGCAGCGCACGCCAACGCGATGGCCGCCCGGCTGCGGGCAGCGGTGGAAACGATCGACGGCGTCCAGCCCACCCAGGCCACCCAGTCCAACGGCGTCTTTGCTGTGCTGCCCGAAGGTGTTGCGGACAGGCTCCGTACCCAGTTCCGCTTCTACGACTGGAACGAGGCAGCGCGGGAAGTGCGCTGGATGTGTTCTTTCGACACCACGGAAGCCGACATTGACGCCTTCGTGGCGGCCATCCGGCATGAGCTGCGCGGACACTCAGACGTCCGGTAAGGCCACCCACCGGCGAGCCTGCCGGGCCTCACCTGCGCCGTTGCGTAATCTGCGAGGGTGAACGCACTCGACCAGGTTCCCCCGGAGTTTGTCCGGGCGTTGGGAACACTCCGCAGCGCTCAGTGCCGTAAGGAACTGCGCCTCGCCGAAATTCCTGCGCCCGCACGGCTGGCGCCCTACGCGGTGGCGTTGGGCGCCGAGGTCCTGGCACCTGGCAGTAATGCGGGAACTCCCGTTCACGGTCCAGCGGCCATGGCCCTGGCAGCAGCCAGCGGCAGCGACGAAGACGCCGTGGAACTTGCCACCGGCCGCTTCATCCTGCTCCACGACCCGGACGGCTCCGCCGTGTGGGATGGCGAGTTCAGGATTGTGACATACATCCGGGCGGAGCTTGAAGCCGAGATGGGCAACGATGAAATGCTGGGTACCGTGGCCTGGACCTGGCTGGTCGAGGCCCTGGAGAACCACAAGGCGGACTACCGGGCGGCCGGCGGAACAGCTACCCGAGTCCTCTCCGAAAGCTTCGGCACCCTCTCCGAACGCCCCGGCACCATCGACATCGAACTCCGAGCGTCATGGACGCCAGCGTCATCGGACGTCTCTGCGCACCTGGAAGCGTGGTCCGACATGGTCTGCACCTTCGCGGGCCTGCCGCCCCTGCCGGACGGCGTCACCGCTCTGACGAACCGCCGCCGGAACTAGGCGCCCGCACCCATGCAGACCCGCCTGAAACGCACTCCAATGCAGCCCGGTAAACTGGGAGCATCATGACCGAAAACATTCCGGAAAACACCACGGCCGGCGTCCCGGCTGCTGACACCGCACCCCACATCACCGTTGAGGGCTTTGAGAGTCCCATCCCCGAAGTCATTGAACTTGATTCGCCCCGCGAGGGCGTGCCGTTGGTCATTGAAACCTTGACCGGGCTGCAGCGCTGCGCCGCTGCCTTGGCAGCCGGCAGTGGGCCGGCCGGCGTCGACGCCGAGCGGGCTTCCGGCTTCCGCTACGGCCAACGCGCCTTCCTGGTCCAGATCCGCCGCGAGGGCGCCGGAACGTGGCTGATCGACCCTGAACCGTTCGAGAACCTGGACATCATCAACGATGCCCTGGCCGGCGTCGAATGGATCTTGCATGCCGCCAGCCAGGACCTGCCCTGCCTCTCCGAGCTGGGCATGTGGCCGGACAAACTCTTCGACACTGAGCTGGCCGCCCGGTTGGCTGGCCTCCCCCGCGTGGGACTCGCCGCCGTCATTGAGCAACTGCTGGGATTCGGGCTCGCCAAGGAACACTCGGCAGCTGACTGGTCCACCCGCCCGCTCCCTGAACCGTGGCTGCGCTACGCCGCGCTGGACGTTGAAGTCCTCGCCGAGCTCCGCGAAGAACTGATCGAGCTCCTGGCAGCGGACGGAAAACTGAAATTTGCCGAACAGGAATTCGCGGCCATCCTTGCCGCTGGCATCGCCCCACCCCGGGTTGACCCCTGGCGGAAGACCTCCGGCCTGCACCAGATCCGTGATCGGCGCCAACTTGCTGCCGTCCGGGAACTGTGGATCGAGCGGGACTCCTTGGCACAAAAGCGCGATGTGGCGCCAGGGCGCCTGATCCCCGATTCGTCCCTAGTGGCTGCGGCCAAGGCGATGCCCAGCACCGTGCCGCAGCTCCTCGGCACCAAGGGTTTCCACGGCCGCGCAGCCCAGCGCGAAGCACCGCGCTGGCTGCGCTGCATCGCTACCGCGCGCGCTCTTGATGACCTGCCGCCCCTGCACCTGCCAACCAACGCACCGCCGCCACCTCGGGTCTGGGCTGAGCGAGATCCGGCTGCCGCTGCCCGGTTGGGCACCGCGCGGCCGGCGCTCCAGGCCAAGGCGGAGGAACTCAACCTGCCGCTCGAAAACCTCCTCACCCCGGACACGTTGCGGCGCGTCGCGTGGCGACCGCCCGCAGAGCTGACCGAGGCCGCCGTCGCGGCTGAACTGTCAGAGCTCGGTGCCAGGGGGTGGCAGGTGAGCGTCACGGCGCCGTTGATCCTTGCGGCCTTCCTTGACCCGCAGCCGTTGCCGCCTAAGGAGCCCCGGGCCGTCGTCGCGCCCGCCTGACAACCACGCCTCCCCTCCCCCTTGCCAGCTATGTTACTGGCAAGTAACATCGTGGTACCGACGTTTGGTCATGCCGTATTGCGGCATGCGCCCAACGCAACGTCTCGATGAGGAGTACTACGTGAGCCAGCCCGGAACCGGCGCCGCCCAGCGCGCAGTCCGCGACGTCGTCTTTGTTGACGGTGTCCGCACCCCCTTTGGCCGCGCCGGCGAGAAAGGGATCTACGCTGGAACGCGCGCAGATGACCTGATCGTGAAATGCATCAGGGAATTGATGCGGCGCAATCCGAGCCTCCCGCCGGAGCGTATCGACGAGGTTGCGATTGCTGCCACCACCCAGGTTGGCGACCAGGGCCTGACCCTTGGCCGGACCGCTGCACTCCTGGCTGGGCTCCCCCGCACCGTCCCAGGCTTCGCCATCGACCGGATGTGCGCGGGCGCCATGACAGCCGTGACGGCCACCGCCGGCGGCATTGGCTTTGGCGCCTATGACGTGGTGATTGCTGGCGGCGTGGAGCACATGGGCAACCATCCGATGGGCGCCAACGCCGACCCGAACCCCCGGTTCATGTCCGAGCGGCTGGTTGATCCCGCCGCCCTGAACATGGGCAACACCGCGGAAAACTTGCACGACCGCTTCCCCGCCATCACCAAAGAGCGCACCGATGCCTACGCGGTCGCCTCCCAGGACAAGCTGGCCGCAGCCTACTCGGACGGCGTCATCCAACCGGACCTGGTCCCCGTGGCCACCATGAAGGCCGGACAGGGCTGGACCGTCAACACCGTTGACGAGGCACCCCGCCCTGGAACCAGCATGGCTGACCTGGCGGGCCTGAAGACGCCGTTCCGTGCCCACGGCCGCGTGACGGCAGGGAACGCCTCCGGCCTCAACGATGGCGCCACCGCGGCTCTGCTGGCGTCCTCCGACGCCGCCGCCGAACTGGGCTTGCCCGTCAAGATGCGGATGGTCAGTTTCGCCTACGCAGGCGTGGCGCCTGAGGTCATGGGCATCGGCCCGGTTCCTGCCACCGAGAAAGCCCTGCGCAACGCCGGCCTGGACATCGCCGACATCGGCCTGTTCGAAATCAATGAGGCCTTCGCCGTCCAGGTTCTCAGCTTCCTGGATCACTTTGGCATCGCTGACAACGATCCCCGGGTCAACCGCTACGGCGGTGCCATCGCCGTAGGACACCCGCTCGCCTCCTCGGGCGTGCGTCTGATGACCCAACTGGCACGCCAGTTTGAGGCTGACCCCTCCGTGCGGTACGGCCTCACCACCATGTGCATCGGCCTGGGCATGGGCGCCACCGTCATCTGGGAAAACCCCCATCACCCGGACTACAGCGGGCACGCCGGAAGTTCGGCAGCCACTGATGTGCCGGCAACCACTGCCGTATCGGAAACCGCCTACAGCATCGAAGGAGCCATGGCATGAGCGCCGCAGACTTTAGCCAGTTCGCTGACCTGTTCCCCGACGAAACGGTCACCCACTCCTATGTGCAGGACATCGCCTTGCCCGGCACTTCGGGAAAATCAAGCCCCGGCACGTTTGCCCTGCTCACGCTGGATAACGGCCTGGACCACTCCAAGCCCACCACCTTGGGCCCTAAGACTCTCCTAGAGCTTGGCCAGACCCTCGAGGGCCTCCGGGACCGTGCTGCCCGCGGCGAAATCGTTGGCGTGGGCGTGACCGGCAAACCGTACTACCTGGTGGCCGGCGCAGACCTGTCCGCGGTCAAATCCTTGGAGGAGCGCGATCACGGCCTGTGGATGGCGCAGCTGGGGCACGATGTCTATGCAACCCTGGCCAACCTGGGCGTCCCCAGCTTCGCTTTCATCAACGGCGCGGCATTGGGCGGCGGGCTGGAAATCGCCCTGCAGTCCACCTACCGCACCGTCTCCACTGGCGCCGGCGCGCTGGCCTTGCCCGAAGCCTTCATCGGCCTGGTCCCGGGATGGGGCGGCGTATACATCCTGCCGCGCCTGATCGGACCGGAAAACGCCATCAAGGTCATGATCGAAAACCCGCTCAGCAACAATCGGACGCTGAGCGGACCCCAGGCCTTTGACCTGGGGGTGGCAGATGCCATCTTCGAACCGGCCGACTTCGTTGAGCAGTCGGTCGCCTGGGCGGCCAGCGTCATCGCCGCTGAAGTCACCCCGGCCCGTGTCAACGCCGTCGACGCCACCGCTCCCGACGTGGCCGAGCGCTGGGAGGCCGCGATCACCGCCGGCCGGAAACTGATCGAGGCCAAAAACTCCAACGCCGCACCGGCGCCAGGCAAGGTCCTTGACGTCATGGCCGCCAACCGCACCATGACACAGCAGGAATCAGCCACGCTCGAATGCGAGACACTGGCTGATCTGATGCAGACCGACGAGTTCCGCTCCACCGTCTACGCCTTCCTGGACCTGGTACAGAAACGTTCCAAGCGCCCTGCGGGCGCCCCGGACCGAAAACTGGCCCGCCCGGTGACCAAGGTGGGTGTGGTGGGCGCTGGCCTCATGGCAGGCCAGCTGGCTCTCCTGTTTGCCCGCCAGCTGAAGGTTCCAGTGGTGCTCACAGACATCGACCAGGCCCGGGTGGACAAAGGCGTCAGCTACGTCCATGCCGAGGTCGACAAGCTCCTGGCCAAGAAACGCATCAGCCAGGACGCCGCCAACCGTACCAAGGCGCTGGTCACCGGATCGGTGGACAAGGCAGCATTCGCGGACGCCGACTTTGTGATCGAGGCTGTCTTCGAAGAGCTCGCCATCAAGAAGCAGGTGTTTGCCGAACTCGAAGCAATTGTCAGCCCGGAGTGCATCCTGGCCACCAACACCTCGTCCCTCTCCGTGACCGCCATGGCCGCAGACCTGCAGCACCCGGAACGGTTGGTGGGCTTCCACTTCTTCAACCCGGTGGCAGTGATGCCACTGCTGGAGATTGTGCGTGCGCCCCGAACGGACGACGCCGTGCTGGCCACCGCATTCGAGCTCGCCAAAGGCCTGAAGAAGACGGGCGTGCTGGTCAAGGACGCAGCCGCCTTCGTGGTGAACCGCATCCTGCTCCGGCTCATGGGTGAGGTGACCGCAGCGTTTGACGAAGGCACACCTGCCCACGTTGCCGACTCGGCGCTGCGGCCGATGGGCCTGCCCATGACGCCGTTCACGCTCCTGGCCATGGTGGGACTGCCGGTGGCGCAGCACGTCCAGGAGTCGCTGCATGCGGCCTTCGGCGACCGCTTTGCCGTGTCGGCCAACCTGCAGAAATTGATCGACAACGGCGTCAAGGGCCTGTGGGCTGCCGATGGCGCGGGAACGCCGCAGATCCCCGCCGCGACCCTGGACCTGATGTCCTTTGGCCAGGCTCCTTCCACGGCAGAAGAAGTGCTGCACCGCACCCAGGATGCCTTGGCCGAGGAGATCGGTTTGATGTTGGCGGAGGGCGTAGTGGCAGGTCCGGAAGACATTGACCTGTGCATGATCCTCGGCGCCGGCTGGCCCATGTTCCTGGGTGGCATCACACCGTACCTTGACCGGGTTGGCGCCTCGGAACGGGTCAACGGCAAACGGTTCCTGCCCGCAGGGGTGGCGTCCGGCGTCGCTGCCTAGCATCTTCTCAACCTTGGCAGCCCTGCACGATTACCCGTAACCATGCAGGGCTGCCATAAACTGCCGGAGAAGGCTTGGCGGACCACCGCCAGCTCCTGCAGTGAAAGATGGAATCATGCCCCACTACGACCTCGCAATCATTGGCTCCGGCTCTGGTAACTCGCTGGTGACGCCGTACTGGGATGACAAGCGGGTGGCCATCATCGACGGTGGCGTTTTCGGTGGGACATGCTTGAACGTCGGCTGCATTCCCACCAAAATGTACGTCTACCCCGCAGCCCTGGCAGCAGCACCCAAGGAAGCCGCTAAGCTCGGCGTCGACTTGAGCCGGGATGCCGTGCACTGGAACGACATCCGGGACCGGATCTTCGGCCGGATCGACGCGATCTCCGCAGCTGGCAAGGCCTACCGCGCCGACGAACTGGACAACGTTGACCTGTACCAGGAGTACGCCACGTTCAGCAGCCCCCGCACCCTGGTGACGGAATCCGGCGTCGAAATTTCCGCCGACCGAGTGGTCATTGCGGCCGGTTCACGCGCCGTCCTGCCCGAGGTTCCCGGGGTGGACCTGCCCCAGGTCCACACCTCCGACACCGTCATGCGCCTTGATGGGCTCCCGGCCCGGGTGGTTGTGGTGGGCGGCGGGTACATTGCCGCCGAGTTCGCGTCCATCTTCCACGGCTTCGGCTCCCAGGTCACGCAGGTGAACCGGTCGGAGCGCCTGCTGCGAGGCATCGATGCCGAGATCGCCGAACGCTTTGCCACTGCAGCAGCCAGCCGCTGGAAGCTCACCCTGGGCCACTCGCTGCAGTCCGTGGAGGACAACGGGGACGGGTCGGTCACCGTGGTCTTTACCGACAATGCCGGCGCTGAACTTCGATTGCCTGCCGACGTGGTGCTGATGGCCACCGGCCGGGTACCCAACGCAGACCGCCTGGATGCTGGCGCAGCGGGCTTCGACCTTACCGACGCCGGCACCATCGCCGTGGACCAGTACCTGCAGGTGCGCTCAGGCGGAGCCCCGGTTGCCGGCGTGTACGCCTTGGGGGACGTCGCCAACGAATATCAGCTCAAGCACGTAGCCAACCGGGAAGCCCGCGTGGTGAGCCACAACCTGGAACACCCCGACCAGCCGCGCAGCATCGACTACACGGCCGTCCCGTTCGCCGTATTCGCCAACCCGCAGGTGGCGTCCGTGGGGCTGTCCGAGACGGACGCCCGGTCCAGTGCGGCGCCGGGCACGGAGATTACGACGGCGGTCCAGGACTACGGCAGCACCGCCTACGGTTGGGCGATGTCGGACGAGGAAGGCGTGGTCAAGCTGATCGCCGAGAAGGCCACCGGCAAGCTGTTGGGTGCGCACGTGATAGGCCACGAGGCGTCCCTGCTCATCCAGCCGCTGGTGCAGGCGATGAACATGGGCACCACGGTGTCGCAGCTGGCGCGCGGCCCGTACTGGATCCACCCGGCTTTGATGGAAGTGGTCGAGAACGCGCTGCTGTCCCTGGACGTGGACGCACCAGCCGACGCGCCCCTGTAGGGACGCGCCGGAGGCGTCAGAAGAGGGCCACCTTGGGGACGGCAGGGAAGATGCTGTCCAGTTCGGCCAGGTCCGCCGGTGTGGGCTGCCAATCGGCGGCTGCCGAGTTTTGCCGGACCTGTTCGGGCTGGGTGGCACCGGCGATGACGCTGGCGACGGATGGCTGCGCGGCGAGCCAGGAGAACGCCACTTCGATTTCGGTGCGGCCCCGTTCTTTAGCGAAGCTGCTGAAGGCTCCCAACTGGTCCCAGTCGGCGTCGTCCACCATGGTGGTGCGGGTGTGGCTGAGGCGGGAACCGGCCGGCGCGAAACCGGGCGAATACTTGCCGGTGAGGAGGCCGTTGGCCAGCGGGAAGTACGGCAACACACCCAAGCCAAATTCCTCGGCAGACGGCGTCACTTCCTGCTCAGCACGCCGGTCCAGCAGGTTGTAGTGGTTCTGCGTGGAGATGAAGCGGGCGCCGCCGAGTTCCCGGGCGACGTACTCGGCCTGCGCGATCTGCCAGCCGGACCGGTTGGAGTGGCCGATGTAGCGCACCTTGCCGCTGCGCACCAGGTCATCCAGCGCTGAGATCGTCTCGTCGATGGGTGTCAGGGGGTCCGGGGTGTGGAACTGGTACAGGTCGATCCAGTCCGTTCCGAGCCTCCGCAGTGAGGCTTCCACAGCCTGGATGATGTAGCGGCGGGAGCCGCGGGCCGCGAAGTCGGGTCCGCTGGCGCCCTTCATGTCCATCCCGAATTTCGTGGCGACCACTGCGCCGTCGCGACGCCCGGCCAGGGCCTTGCCCAACATCACTTCGCTGAGCCCGGGTTCGCTCCCGTAAGCGTCAGCGACGTCGAAAAGGGTGATGCCGGCGTCGAGCGCTGCATGGACGACGGCGTTGGTGCCGTCCTGCGTCTCGGTGGCCGTATTGGCCCGGCCCAGGTTGTTGCAGCCGAGCCCTACTGTTGAAACGCTGAGGCCAGATCGGCCAACGCGACGGTACCTGGTCATGGTTCTCTCCTAGAGGCTGAAGCCGGTGGCGGGTTTGGCCGAGTGCTTGAGTTTGAAGGCGTTCGGTTCGCCGAAGGTGGCAGCGCCGATGCTCAGCTTGGTGAAGTCCAGGTCCTCGCCGCGGGCGCAGATCTTGACCGCGTTGACGGCCTTGTTGGCGTCGGGGACCAGGCAGAAGATGTTGAGTTTATAGTCGGTGAATTCGGAGCGTTCAACGGTCCCCAAGCCGCGCCACGCCAGGTGGCTGATGAGGGCGTCGGTGGCCTTCTCCTCAAGGTAGCGGTCCCGCTCGGTACCTTCGCGGGTTTTCAGCGCGAACTGGGCCACCACCCAGAACTGCTCCGCTTCCGGGATTTCGGTGTAGCCGTCTTCTGCGCACTGGGCTGCGAAAGCATCAAGCAGTCCGTTGGCTTCGTCTTCGCCCGGCACGTCCGTTTCCTCGGTTTTGCTCTGGTGGCCCACCACGCCGTAGTTCATGACGAACTGGCTGTAATCGGTGTCGAACCACGCCTCCCTGAAGTGCAGAACGTTTTCGGTGTCGCGTTTGTAAACCCTGACAATGTCGCTCATGTGCGTCCCTTGCTGAACCATGCGGCGTCGGTGCCATCAAACGGCGCCTGCTGCGCTGTGACGGCCTGAAAAAGGTGGGCTGCGCTGTCCTGCAGCGAGGCGGCGAGGTCGTCGGGATAGGCCATGGCCACCCGATGCTCGGCAAATTCGTCTTCGTCATCGATAAACACGCCGCGGTCCCGGGTGTTGATGACATCGAGGTCCATGTCGATGACGTGGAACTCGCAGACGTTGTTCCTGATGGGATTCCACTGATGCGCTAGGGCAAGGTCAATGTAGACGTGCATGCCGCCTGGATGGGCACCGTCGTAGAAGGTGGCTACCCAGTCGCCGGTGCGCGGAACCAGGAGGACAGCGTCGGACTGGGTGTAGAACGCCAGGCCGGGGCGGGAGCAGAACTCGTGGGTGCCCTGGAAGATCCACCAGCCGTGCTCGTCTTCGCCCAGGTAGCGGCCGGGCACCACCCAGTGCGCTTTACCGTTCCACTTGCGGTTACGTGCCACCACCAGCTGCCCAGGTTTCAGGGCAGGCGGGACGCGTGCCACCTCGGGGTCTACGGCGGCGACGGAGCCGCCCAGCATTCCGGGGTAGGTGTGAAGTTGTTGGGCCGTCACAGGATCGGCAGGCTGCCGGTGGTAGGGTGCTGCTGACCTGGCAGCGGCCTGGCGAACGGAACCTTGGTCCCCAAAACTTGGGCGACGACGTCGTGCGTGATCTGTTGAGCCGTCACGCCGACGCGTTCCAGGACCTGGCTGCGGGTGCCGTGATCGAGGAACTCGACGGGCAGGCCCACCTCGTTCAGGGCAGTATCCACGCCGGCCGCCCGCATTTCCTGGCGGATCCGGGAACCTACGCCGCCGGCACGGACGCCGTCCTCGATGCAGATGACCAGCCGGTGGTGCGAGGCCAGCGCAATGATGGATTGGCGTACCGGCAGTACCCACCTAGGGTCCACCACCGTGGTGGAAATCCCTTGCGCGCCGAGCCGGTTGGCGACGTCCAGGGACAGTTCGGACATGGCACCGACGCTGACGATCAAGACGTCGTTACCGGTGGAACCGGCAGGCCGGCGGGCCAAAACGTCGACGCCGTCACTCAACCGTTCGATCGCCTCAATTTCGGCTCCCACGGAACCCTTGGAGAACCGCACCACGCTGGGCGCATCACTGATGGCCACTGCCTCGCGCAACTCCTCGCGCAGCCTGCTGGCATCGCGCGGGGCTGCCAGGTGCAGGCCGGGAACAATCTGGACCATTGCCATGTCCCACATGCCGTGGTGGCTGGCGCCGTCCGGACCCGTGACACCAGCCCGGTCCAGGACGATCGTCACGCCAGCCTTGTGCAGTGCCACATCCATCAACAGCTGGTCAAAGGCTCGGTTCAGGAACGTGGCGTAGAGGGCCACCACCGGGTGCAGGCCACCAAACGCCATCCCGGCTGCGGACGTGAGGGCGTGCTGCTCGGCGATGCCGACGTCGATCACGCGGTCCGGGTGCTTGGCGGCGAACTTGTGCAGGCCCACCGGGATGAGCATGGCGCCGGTAATCCCCACGACGTCGGCACGCTCGTCAGCGATGGCAGCAATCTCGTCGGCAAAGACGGACGTCCACGATTGTGCGCCGGCGCTGCCTGTGGGCTCACCGGTCTCCGGGTCGATGATGCCAACGGCGTGAAACTGATCAGCCTCGTTGGCGCGGGCCGGAGCGTAGCCGTGACCCTTTTCAGTCATCGCGTGCACAATCACCGGGCCGGCAAAGTTCTTGGCCGTGGACAGGGCGTTTTCCATGGCTTGCAGGTCATGGCCGTCCACCGGGCCGATGTACTTCATGCCCAGGTCCTCGAACATGCCCTGCGGCGCCCACCAGTCCTTGATGCCCTTCTTGGTGGCATGCAGGCTCTTGTAGGTCAGTTGGCCGGCCGGGCCTGCCTTGAGGAGTTGGCGCTTGCACCAGTCCAGGGCACCCTCGTAGGCCGGGGCGGCACGGAAGGAGTCGATGGTGGGCCGCAGGGATGCCAGGTGGTCGGCCAAGCCGCCGACAGTGGGTGCGTAGGAGCGGCCGTTGTCATTGACCACGATCACCACGCGCCGCCGCTTGTCTGCAGCGATGTTGTTGATGGCTTCCCAGGCCATGCCGCCGGTGAGGGCACCGTCGCCCACCACAGCAACGACGTAGCGATCGCCGTCGCCTGTCAGTTGCCGGGCCCGGGAGATGCCATCCGCCCAGGACAGCGACGACGAGGCGTGGGAGCTCTCCACGATGTCATGCTCGGATTCTGCCCGGGACGGGTAGCCGGACATGCCGCCTTCCTGCCGGAGTGTGCTGAAATCCTGGCGGCCGGTCAGCAACTTGTGGACGTACGACTGGTGCCCGGTGTCGAAAATAATGCTGTCGCGGGGTGACTCGAAGATCCGGTGGACGGCAAGCGTCAACTCCACCACGCCCAGGTTGGGGCCCAAGTGTCCGCCGGTCTGGGAAACATTGGTGATCAGGAAATCCCTGATCTCCGAGGTCAGCGTTGTCAGCTGTTCCTCGGTCAAGTTGCTCAGGTCCTGCGGTGTCCGGATGGTGTCCAGGATTCCCAAATGGCCCCTCCTTCGGGTGGTAGACGTGCGGCTTAACTCTAACTCCTCAGCCCACCGCACGGACTCCAGCGGCGCGGACCGTGCTGTGCCCGGTACCAAGCCGGGCACCAGGATGAGACAGCCGAAGCCCCGGCTGGTCGGTGACCGGCCGGGGCTTCAGTTGGTGCAGCGTTGCGAGCGGGCTCCGCTAGCTGGCTGCGATTTGCCGCAGCACGTACTGCAGGATGCCGCCGTTGCGGTAGTAATCCGCTTCGCCCGGGGTATCGATGCGCAGTACGGCGTCAAACGAGGTGACCTTGCCGTCCTCGGCGGTTGCCGTGACCTTGAGGGTCTTGGGCGTGGTGCCGTCGTTCAGGGCGGTGACGCCTTCAACGGAGAACGTTTCGGTGCCCACCAGGCCCAGGGTGGCAGCAGACTCGCCGGCCGGGTACTGCAGCGGGAGGACGCCCATGCCGATGAGGTTGGAGCGGTGGATCCGCTCGTAGCTCTCTGCGACGACGGCCTTGACGCCCAAGAGCGCTGTTCCCTTGGCAGCCCAGTCACGCGATGAACCGGAGCCGTACTCCTTGCCGGCCAGGATCACCAGCGGGGTGCCGGCTGCCTGGTAGTTCTGCGCGGCGTCGTAGACATAGGCCTGCGGGCCGTCAGCCTGGGTGAAGTCGCGGGTGAAGCCACCCTCAACGTTGTCCAGGATCTGGTTCCGGATCCGGATGTTCGCGAAGGTACCGCGGATCATCACTTCGTGGTTTCCACGGCGTGAGCCGTAGGAGTTGAAGTCCTTGCGCTCCACACCGTGGGCCAGCAGGTACTGCCCAGCGGGGGTGTCCGACTTGAACGAACCTGCCGGGGAGATGTGGTCGGTGGTGACCGAATCGCCCAGCTTGAGCAGCACACGGGCAGCGGAGATGTCCGTGACCGGCGTCGGCTCGGCCGACATGTTCTCGAAGTACGGGGGCTTCCGGACGTACGTGGAGTTCGGATCCCAGGCGAAGGTGTCGCCGGCGGGGGTATCGAGCGCCTTCCAGCGGTCGTCGCCGTCGAACACGCCAGCGTAGCCGCGGGCAAACATGTCGCTGTCGATCGACCGGTCCATGACTTCCTGGACCTCTACCGGGTTGGGCCAGATGTCCTTCAGGAAGACATCGTTGCCGGCTTCGTCCTGGCCGAGGGCGTCGGTGTCGAAGTCGAAGTCCATGGAACCGGCCAGGGCGTACGCGATGACCAGGGGCGGTGAGGCCAGGTAGTTCATCTTGACGTCCGGGTTGATCCGGCCTTCGAAGTTGCGGTTACCGGAGAGGACGGCGGTGACAGAGAGATCGTTGGCCTGGATGGCCTCGGAGATCTCGGTATCCAACGGACCGGAGTTGCCGATGCAGGTAGCGCAGCCGTAGCCCACGGTGTAGAAGCCAAGCTTCTCCAAGTAAGGCGTCAGACCTGACTTTTCGTAGTAGTCGGTGACAACCTTGGAGCCCGGTGCCACAGAGGTCTTGACCCACGGCTTGGAGGTCAGGCCCTTTTCGACAGCCTTGCGAGCCAGCAGCGCAGCAGCCAACATCACCGAAGGGTTCGAGGTGTTGGTGCAGGAGGTGATGGACGCGATGGAGACTGCGCCGTGATCGAGCTCGAACGCGCGGCCATCCTGGGTGCTGACGTGCACCGGGTTGGAGGGTCGACCCAAGGCGCCGTTGGCTGCCGAAGCAACTCGGTTGGTCTCGGTGACGTGCGAGTCAGGCTGGGTGAAAGACGGCGAATCCGAGGCCGGGAAGGACTCGTCCAACGCTTCGTCAACGCTGCCGTCTTCGATGGCCACGTAGTTGTGGATGTCCTTGCGGAACTGCTCCTTGGCATCCGAGAGCTCGATGCGGTCCTGCGGACGCTTGGGACCGGAGATGGAGGGAACCACGGTAGACAGGTCCAGCTCGAGGTACTCGGAGAACTTGATCTCGCGTGAGGGATCGTGCCAGAGGCCCTGTTCCTTGGCGTAAGCCTCAACCAGGGCAACGTTCTGATCCGGACGGCCGGTCAGGCGCAGGTAGTCCAGTGTGACGTCATCGATGGGGAACATTGCAGCCGTGGAACCGAATTCCGGGCTCATGTTGCCGATCGTTGCACGGTTGGCCAGCGGCACAGCCGCAACGCCTTCACCGTAGAACTCCACGAACTTGCCGACAACGCCGTGCTTGCGGAGCTGCTCGGTGATGGTCAGGACCACGTCGGTGGCGGTAGCGCCAGCCGGGATGGAACCGGTCAGCTTGAAGCCGACCACGCGCGGGATCAGCATGGAAACGGGCTGACCCAGCATGGCAGCCTCGGCTTCGATGCCGCCAACGCCCCAGCCGAGCACACCCATGCCGTTGACCATGGTGGTGTGCGAGTCGGTGCCAACGCAGGTGTCCGGGTAGGCCCGGAGTGCGCCGCCAACTTCGCGGGTCATGACGGTGCGTGCCAGGTACTCGATGTTGACCTGGTGCACGATGCCGGTTCCCGGCGGAACGACCTTGAAGTCATCGAAGGCTGTCTGGCCCCACCGCAGGAACTGGTAACGCTCGCCGTTGCGCTGGTATTCGATCTCCATGTTGCGCTCCAGTGCGCCGGAGTTACCGAAGGCATCGATCTGGACGGAGTGGTCGATGACCAGCTCCGCAGGAGCCAAGGGGTTCACCCGCGTGGGGTCACCGCCCATCTCCTTGACCGCTTCACGCATGGTCGCCAGATCCACCACGCAGGGGACGCCGGTGAAGTCCTGCATGATCACGCGGGCAGGCGTGAACTGGATCTCTGTATCGGGCTGGGCGTTGGGATCCCAACCCGCCAGGGCACGAACGTGTCCGGCCGTGATGTTGGCGCCGTCCTCAGTCCGCAACAGGTTTTCAAGCAGTACCTTGAGGCTGAACGGAAGGTTTTCTGAACCTTCAACGGAGTTCAACCGGAAAATTTCGTATTCGGTTCCGGCTACATTAAGTTTGCCTTTTGAACCGAAGCTGTCCACAGTGCTCATCGCAGACTCCTCTCGCAACAGTTTCATCTTTGTCGCGCGGTTGTCCGCAAACTAGTTAGGAAGCCCTAATTAGTGGTGGGCCCGGAAATTGCACAGGGTCCTCCGGTCAGATACAGCGCGACGCGGGATTTCTCAGCCCCATGATAGTGGGTTCAGGACCGGGGCGTCAGCAAAGCCACAGTCTCTAGATGGTGGGTATGGGGGTAAAGGTCAAAGGCCCGCAAGCCCGTGACGTCCCAGCCCGCCTGATGGAAGTAACCCAGGTCACGGGCGAACGACGCCGGATCACACGAGACGTACGCGATGCCTCGCGGCTGGGCGGCAACGAGTTGGCCCACCACGGTTTTGCCGGCACCGGCCCGGGGCGGATCGAGGACGATCGCGTCCAGGGACCGGGGCTTCTCCCGCAGGACCCGTTCAACCCGGCCCTGGACAATCTCCACCTGTGGAGCGGCATGCAGGTTCTTGCGCGCATCCCGGCTGGTTCCGGGCGCGCCTTCGACCGAAAGGACTGAGCCGGACTCCCCCACCTCGTCGGCGAGGACAGCGGTGAACAGTCCGGCGCCAGCATAGAGGTCGGCCACTGACGATCCCGGCGCGAGGAACCCACCACCCTGGAGGAAGTCCCGGACGGCCCCGGTCAGCGTTGCCGGGGCATGGCGATGGATCTGCCAGAAGCCGGCACCGCTGACGCGGTAGTCGTGCCCGGCAGCTGACTCCTGGACCCACGCACGGCCGCGCAACTGCTGAACCTCACCCGTTTCCGGATCAAGGGCAGCAACGGAAACGTCCGCGGGCAACTGGGCGGCAACGCCGGCCAACCGCTTGGGGGTGGTTCCGGCCGACGGCACCAGGAGCACCAATACCCGAGACCCGTTGGCAGGTGCTGCAACTTCAACCCGGTCGATCCCCTGCAGGTCGATGTCCCAGAGCTGGAGCGCGTTGATGGCATCGAGGGCCAACGGCATCTCGCGGACCGCCACGATGTGGTGTGAACGGTGCGCGTGCATGCCCAGTTTGCCGCCCTTGGTGACCGAGAAGCTGGCGCGAGTGCGCCACCCCAGTCCCGGGCCGCCGTCGTCCGCGTTGTCCACCGCCTCTACGGTGCCGGACCAGCCAGCCAGGGGAAGTTCGACGCCGGCGAGCCGGGACAGCTGCTCGGCCAGCACCGCCGCTTTCAGCTCGCGCTGCCGTGGCAGCGCGATGTGCCCGAACTCGGCACCGCCCACCGGCGGGTGGCCGTGCTCCCAGGCCCGCCGGGAGTCGGCGAGCCGCCAGAAATGCTCCACCCGATCCGGGGACGCGTCCAGCACCGCCACAACATCCGCGCGCCAGAATTTCGCCGACTCACCGGCGTCGGTCAGCCTGGCCTTCACCTTCTCGCCGGGGATCGCGTGCCGGACGAAGATCACCCGGCCATCGTGGCGGGCCACGCAATGCCCGCCATGGGCGACTGGACCGACGTCGAGGACGACCTCCTCACCGGCGCGGGAACCCAGGTCTTCGGTCTGGGCGGCGGGGCGGGTGGTCTTGGAAGTCATTGCACGTCCTGGAAGTTCTTTGCGTCAACGGATGATTTGAGCTGCCATGGGACGCTGGCCACCATGACGCCTGGTTCAAAGTGCAGGCGGGTCTTGATGCGGAGCGCCGTCTGGTTGTGCACCAACTGCTCCCACCACTTACCCACCACATATTCGGGGATATAGACCACCACGAGGTCCCGCGGCGAGTCGATCCGCATCTGCTTCACGTAATCCATGATGGGCGTCACGGTTTCGCGGTACGGGCTGGCGAGGACTGTCAGGGGGACCGGGATTTCGAGCTTCTCCCAGTCGGCCACGGTGCGCGCGGTGTCGTCGGGGTCAATGTCCACAGTAATCGCATCCAGCTGCGAGGGCCGGGACGCCCGGGCGTAGGCGAGGGCGCGCAGGACGGGTTTGCGGACGTGCGAGACGAGCAGGACCGCGTGCACCCGGGTGGGCAGGGCCCGCGGCGAGGAGTCCTCGTCCACGGCCAGCTCCTTGGCCACATTGTCGTAGTGCGCCCGGATGCTCCACATGATCAGGAACAAGACGAACATGGCCAGCAACGCGATCCAGGCGCCCTGCTCGAACTTGGTGATCAGCACGATCACCAGGACCAGGGCTGTCATGCAGAAGC
Source organism: Arthrobacter ulcerisalmonis (assembly GCF_900609065.1). Lineage (GTDB taxonomy): Bacteria > Actinomycetota > Actinomycetes > Actinomycetales > Micrococcaceae > Arthrobacter > Arthrobacter ulcerisalmonis. Next base: position 52,278 of record NZ_UXAU01000032.1, read on the forward strand.
CCATGGTGTTGATGGCGCGGGACTTGGCCATCCGGCGTCGGACGGCCTTGTCCTTAGCGAGTTTCAGCTCCCGGCCCCAGTGCCGGATCATGCCCAACTGGCTGGCCGTGAAGGAGATAAAGACGCCCACAATGTAGAGCTGGATGAGTTTGGTGACATCGGCGTTGAAGGCAATGATCAGGACCAGCGCGCCTGCCGCGAGGGCCAGGACGCCGTTGCTGAAGGCGAGGCGGTCGCCGCGGGTGCGGAGCTGGCGGGGCAGGTAGCCGTCCTGGGCGAGGATGGAGCCGAGGACCGGGAACCCGTTAAAGGCGGTGTTGGAGGCGAAAACTAGGATGATGCCGGTGGCGGCCACCACGATGTAGAACGGGATGGAGCCTGCACCGAAAATGGTCTGCGCGATCTGGCTGATGGCCGGGTTTTGGATGTAATTCTCCGGCAGGGGCAGGCCGTTGAGGAGAAACTCGGTGGCCGGGTCCAAGACGATATGGACCTTGGTCGCCTGCGCGAGGAACATGATGCCCGCCAGCATGGAGGCGCCAATCACGCCGAGCAGCAGCAGCGTGGTGGCGGCGTTCTTGCTCTTGGGCTTCTTAAAGTTGGGGACGCCGTTGCTGATGGCTTCGACACCGGTCAAGGCGGCAGCGCCGGAGGAGAAGGCGCGCAGCAGCAGGAACGCACCGGCCAGGCCCACCAGTCCCTCATCGAACCCTTGCGCGGGAACGATCGTGAACGCGGCGGACGGCGCCTCCCCCAAGGTTCCGGTGGCCATTTTGTAGACGCCAACCGCCGTCATGCCCAGGATGGACGCCATGAAAATGTAGGTGGGCACGGCAAAGACGCTGCCCGCTTCCTTGATGCCGCGCAGGTTAACCAACGCAAGGATGACGACGCCGATGGTGGCGATGAGGGCCTGTTGCCCATGCAGGGCAGGCACGGCCGTGGTCAAGTAGGCGGCGGCAGAGGACATGGACACGGCGACCGTCAGCACGTAGTCCACCAGCAGAGCCGACGCCACGGTCAAGCCCGCATATTTGCCGAGGTTCTCGTTGGCGATCTCATAGTCGCCGCCACCGGAAGGGTAGGCGTGGACGTTTTGCCGGTAGGACGCGACGACGGTCAGCAGCACCACCATCACGGCCAGGCCAACCCACGGCGAGAAGGCGACGGCGCTGACACCGGCCAGTGCCAGGGTGAGCAGAATTTCGTCGGGCGCGTACGCCACGGAGGACAGCGCGTCCGAGGCGAAGACCGGGAGTGCAATCCGTTTGGGAAGCAGGGTGTGGGCGAGCCGATCGTTCCGGAAAGGGCGGCCCACCAACACGCGTTTGACGGCGTTCAATATTGTCAGCACTCCACAAAGCTAGTCTGATTCCGGGGCTGTGTCATGACGGCCCCTGGACAGCTCGAAGGGGTGGGCTGGCGGTAGAGTTCTAGCTGCATGGCTTGTCAGGTGAATATAGAGGAGAATCGGTGGCGCATTTCGTGATCATGGGATGTGGCAGGGTGGGGGCAACGCTGGCGCACACGCTGGAGGATGCTGGCCACTACGTTGCAATCATCGACCAGGACGACAGGGCATTTCGTCGCCTGCGGCCAAGCTTTACCGGCCGGAAAGTCACCGGCGTCGGTTTCGACCGGGACACCCTGAAGCAGGCCGGCGTCGATGAGGCCTACGCCTTCGCCGCGGTTTCCAGTGGCGACAATTCCAACATCCTGGCCACCCGTGTCGCCAGGGAAACCTTCCACGTTCCGCACGTGGTTGCGCGCATCTACGATCCAGGCCGCGCTGAAATCTACCAGCGGCTCGGCATCCCCACCGTGGCGGCCGTGCGCTGGAGCGCGGACCAGGTGCTGCGGCGGATCCTGCCCGAACAGCACCTGGCCGGCGATTTCCGCGAACCGTCCGGCCGGCTGGTCCTGGCAGAACTTGATATCGATGCCGGCTGGGTGGGTCACCGCATCAGCACCATCGAGGAAGCCGCCGGAGTTCGGGTGGCGTACCTGACCCGGTTCGGCGAAGGGCAGTTGCCCGGCAGCGAAACCCTGTACCAGGACGGCGACACCGTGCACGCCATGTTGGCCGTCGCCAACAGTTCCCAGGTCATGCAAATCCTGGCCAAGGGCCCCGGCAAGGAGTTCCAGTGAAGGTAGTTATTGTTGGCGCTGGCAGTGTGGGATCGTCCATTGCCCGCGAACTCCTCTCCCACAAACACGATGTCTTGCTGATCGACCTCAAGCCCGAGGTTATTGGCCGCAGCGGCCTGCGCGGGGCGCGGTGGCTGGTGGGTGATGCGTGCGAGCTGAGTACCCTGCAGGGCGCGAAAGTGGACGAGGCCGATGTAGTGGTGTCCGCCACCGGAGATGACAAGGTCAACCTGGTGGTCTCCCTGCTGGCCAAAACCGAATTCGGGGTGGGCCGGACCGTAGGACGGGTCAATAACCCCAAGAACGACTGGATGTTCAACGATTCCTGGGGTGTTGACGTGGCGGTCAATACTCCGCAGCTGATGACCGCACTCGTGGAAGAGGCAGTGGAGATCGGTGACCTGGTCCGGCTCCTGACGCTTCAGACGGGTGTTTCCGCGATCGTCGAGTTCACTGTCCCGCACGACTCGCACGTGATCGGCCAAACTGTCGGTGCCATCGACTGGCCGGAGGACTCAACGCTTGTGGCGATCCTGCGCGACCACGCTCCCATCACGCCGAGCCGGGACGACGTGATCGACGGCGGGGACGAACTCTTCTTCGTCACCACCATTGCTGCCGAAGACGACCTCAGGGCTTTGTTGTCCTCCGCCACCGACGAGGACGTTGATGGCGATTCCGGTGAAGATAACGCCAAACACGCGCCGGAGGATGACGGCTTCGACGGGTAGGAGCAACGGCACCAGACTTATCCACATAGCACCGAAGCCTCGAGTGTACGGCGGTGATGTCTAGGAAAATTGAGAGATGGCAAAGGTAGTGGATTTCCAGACCCTGGTCGCTGACCGGGTCGGCGGCTCTCAGTCCTCCGCGGTCCTGGAACCCGCTGCCTTGGAACCTGCCGCCACCCTGCCCAGGGACGCAGCCGGCGCCACCTTCGACAACCACACCCCCAACACGTTGCGTTCATTGACTGCATGGACGCCAGCAACCGTCCCGGATTTACTGGTGGCGGTGGCAGGGGTTCGGCCCGCTGCGGATGCTGCTGGGTTGATTGATCAACTCCGCGGCCTCGAAGATCTGAAGTCCGCGGCCGCTGGCCTCCAAGCCCGGCTGGCCGTCGCGTTCGACACCCTCGAACGCACAGCCCAAGCCGCGGCCGGGGTGCCCGCCGCCGAGCGAGGCCACGGCGTCAGTGCCCAAATAGCATTGGCCCGGCGTGAATCCCCCAGCCGCGGCGGCCGGCTCCTTGGCCTCGCCCGAGCCCTCGTCACCGAAATGCCCCACACCCTCACCGCCCTCAACACCGGGGACCTCAACGAATGGCGCGCCACACTCCTCGTCCGGGAAACAGCCTGCCTCAGCGCCGAAGACCGGACCGCCGTGGACGCTGAACTCGCCGCCGACACCGGCACGTTCACCGGCACAGGAGACCGGGCCCTGATCGCCGCGGCCAGGACCGCCGCGTACCGCCATGACCCACGC
>NZ_UXAU01000015.1 GCF_900609065.1 Arthrobacter ulcerisalmonis
CGAGGACACCGACGCCCGCTGGCACGGTAGGGATCAACCTGCCAAACGAGAAACCAAAAAACAAAGCCGCATGACTCCACACAGCTTGACATCGAGCGTAACTGCAGTTTTGAACCCTCAAAACTGCAGTTAGCGCTACTCAGTTGGGAAGGTGCGCGGCCTCAGGAAGGGATCACGCGCAGCCAGACAAACTGCCGCGGGAGGAGCGTCACACCCTCGTCGAGCCGCTGCTCCGTTTCGGACAAAAGGTCGACGGCGGCCGCTTCGAAACCCGCGAAGGTCGCCGCGGGCAGGGACTCGGGGGAGTCGCTGAAGTTTGCGAGGGCCAGCACCACGGTGCCAGCTCCTGGGCGCTGGTACGCCAGGACGCTGGGGTTGTTGGTGGCAAAGTCCACCAGTTGGGTGCCAGCCAGTTCGGGAGTGCTGGCCCGGACCGTGATCATCCGTTGCAGGCCCGCAAAGACCGCGCCTTCGGGGGTGCTCGGCTCGGTCCGGTGGGCGTATTTCTCGGCAGGGTAGTGCGGCCGGTGTACCCATCGGCTATCAGTGTCGTGGCCTTCTTCGAGGTAATACTGGTAGTCGTTGAGCTGCCCCACCTCATCGCCGAGATACAGCAGGGGAATGCCGCCGGTGCTGAACACAATCGAGTGGGCCAGCAAGATCCGTTCCACGGCCTGCCCTGGATCGACCTCCATCCCGCAGAGTGACGCGGTGGTTCCGGAGATCCGGCAATCGCCCGTGCGGGGGTTGTCCTGGAACGGCACGCCGCGGGCAAAGCTGCCGGGGAAGCGGTTGACGTAGAACGAGTTCAGGAAGCGCCGGTGGTCAAAGCCATTGATGCCCAGCTCCGCGGCGTCTTCGTCCGCGAACGTCCAGCCGATGTCGTCGTGGCTGCGCACATAGTTCACCCAGGCTGCGCCGTCGGAGATCGCGTGCCTCCGCTTGAGGGCCTGCGCCAACAACGATGTGTCTCGGGTAGCCAAGGACTCCCAGATGAGTGCCATCTGCAGCGGGTTGTAGGAGATCTGGCATTCGTCAGGATCAATGTATCTAGCCACTTCATCCGGGTGCACAATGGCCTCGGATTTGAAGAGGAGCGAGGGTGCCGCCAGTCGGCAGACGGCGTTGAAGGCCTGCAGGAGGGTGTGCGCCTGGGGCAGGTTTTCGCAGGGGGTGCCCAACTCCTTCCAGATGAAGGCGACAGCGTCCATGCGGAGGATGTCCACGCCCTGGTTGGCCAGGAACAGCATTTCGCCGGCCATGGCGCGGAAGACGTCCGGGTTGGAGTAGTTCAGGTCCCATTGGTAGGTGTGGAAGGTGGTCCAGACCCAGCGGCCGTCGTCGGTCTGGATGAAGGATCCGGAGTGGTTCTCGGGGAAAATCTCGCGGACGTGCTCCTCGAATTGGTCCGGGACGGTGCGGTCCGGGTACAGCCAGTAGTAATCGCTGAACTCCTGCTGACCGGCGAGGGCCTTTTGCGCCCATTGGTGCTCGTCAGAGGTGTGGTTGAAGATGAAGTCCAGCACCAGGCTGATCCCGTTGGCGCGCAGATCGGTTGCCAGGGACCGCAACTGCTTCATGGTGCCCAATTGGGGATTCACGTCCCGGTAGCTGGAGACCGCGTAGCCGCCATCGGAGTAGGGATCCGGTGCTGAAAACAGCGGCATCAGGTGCAGGTACGTCAGCCCGAGCTCCTTGAAATACGGGATCCGCGCCCTGACTCCCTCCAGATCCTCCGCGTACCGGTCCACGTAGCAGACGCCGCCCAGCATGGCATTGGACTGGAACCAGGCAGGATTCTCAGCCCGTTCGGCGTCCATGGCCTTGAGCTCAAGCGGCCGCTCACGCCATGAGCGCGCACATTGCCGGACCAGCGAGGAGAGTTGATCCAGCCAGTCCGATCGCTGCCCGTACAACTCATGGAAAAGGGTGCACAGCCGAGGGAAGTGTTCGTCCATGTGCGCCAAGAAGTCGGGATCGGCGGCCGTGGCGGGGCGCTCCTCACGGGACAGAACCGTCAAAACGTGTTGACGTGCGCTTTCGCCCACACTGAGGCCTGCCTGCATGGACGAATCCCCTTCCGGATACCCCCGCTGGCCACTTCGGCAGCGACTGGTTACGGCAGTATGCCACGCGGGGCTGCCACACATAAGGAGGGCGGCGGCATTTGCCCCAAGTCTGCAGTTTTGCTGGGAATTACGACGGCGGCGGGTCCACTTGGGTGCCTGACCAAGGGGAGCGCGGGGCCCGGGGAGCCACGGCGGGACGGCTTGAGAAGGGGCCGCCGCCGGAATCAAGTGCCGCGGCAATTCATCTCACTATGTGGAATTTACCTGTCACAATACGGACGGGAAGCGACAAGAACCCCGAAAACTTCAGCCCCAAAGCTCGGGTCCGGTAATTTGGATGATGGAAAACCGGGCCATCATCCGTACGGGAGACGGCCCGGAAATCGGCGCAAAGTTAGGAAATTTCCATGGATTCACGGCTGGAGGCCATCAGGGACACCGTTCTAAGCAGGAACCCTGGAGAAGCCGAGTTCCACCAGGCGGTCACCGAGGTGTTCGAGAGCTTGGGCCCGGTGCACGACAGGCACCCGGAGCTCCTCGAAGCTGCCATCCTGGAACGGCTCTGCGAGCCTGAGCGGCAGATCATCTTCCGGGTGCCGTGGACCGACGATTCCGGCCGGGTGCAGATCAACCGCGGCTTCCGGGTGGAGTTCAGCTCAGCGCTCGGCCCGTACAAGGGTGGCCTGCGATTCCACCCGTCCGTTTACCTGGGCATCGTGAAGTTCCTGGGTTTCGAGCAGATCTTCAAAAACGCGCTGACGGGCATGCCGATCGGTGGCGGCAAGGGCGGCTCGGACTTCGACCCCCGCGGCCGCAGTGACGCCGAAGTGATGCGTTTCTGCCAGTCCTTCATGACTGAGCTTTACCGCCATATCGGCGAGTACACTGACGTCCCCGCGGGCGACATCGGCGTGGGCGGCCGCGAAATCGGCTACCTCTTCGGCCAGTACAAGCGCATCACCAACCGCTACGAATCCGGCGTCCTCACGGGCAAGGGCATCTCGTGGGGCGGCTCTCTGGTGCGTCCCGAGGCGACCGGCTTCGGCACCGTCATCTTCACCGAGGAAATGCTGAAGACCCGCGGCCAGTCCTTCGACGGTCAGCGCGTGGTGGTGTCCGGCTCCGGCAACGTGGCCATCAACGCCATTGCCAAGGCCCAGACGCTCGGCGCCACCGTGGTGGCCTGCTCGGATTCGGGTGGCTACATTGTGGACGAGGGCGGCATTGATGTGGCACTGCTCCGCGAGGTCAAGGAAGTGGAGCGCGCCCGGCTGACCGAGTACGCGTCCCGGCGATCCGGCGTGGCGTACGTTGAGGGCGGTTCGGTCTGGGAAGTCGACGCCACCGTGGCGCTGCCCTGCGCCACGCAGAACGAGCTCGACGGCGATGCTGCCGCCACGTTGGTGCGCAACGGCCTGATCGCTGTGGGTGAAGGCGCCAACATGCCCTCAACCCGCGATGCCGTGTCTGTCTTCCAGGACGCCAAAATCCTGTTCGGCCCGGGCAAGGCCGCCAACGCCGGCGGGGTAGCCACCTCAGCCTTGGAAATGCAGCAGAACGCCAGCCGCGATTCCTGGACGTTCGAGCACACCGAAGCCCGGCTCACCGAAATCATGGTGGGCATCCACGACCGCTGCGCCGCCACGGCCGACGAATACGGCGACCCCGGCAACTACGTCCTCGGCGCCAACATTGGTGGCTTCGTCAAGGTGGCCGACGCCATGCTCGCCCAGGGCCTGATCTAGCCGGCCCCAGGCGCGAAAAGCCCTTCCAGACGCACGACGACGGTTCGCACCATCAGGCGCGGACCGTCGTCGTGCGCTGTTCTCTGCTTACTTGTTGAGACCTCGCGCGGCGACCCGCCACCGGTCCACGAGTTGGCCGTCGCTGACAACCGCAACCTCGTCCACCAGGTTGATGGCCAGGCAGACGTGGTTGGGGATGACGCGCAAGCGCTCACCGATGGCGGGCATGTCTCCGGGTCCGTGCCATTCGATGGTGGCGTGGTGTTCGGACAGGGCTGTCACGCGGGCATCCAGATGGTCCATCAGCCTGCCGAAGCCGGTGGCCCAGGCTGGCTTGTCGCTGCCCAGCATCTTGCTGCCGGCGTCCACAATGAACCGTTGCGAACCATCAGGGGCGGTGGTGTGGTGGCTGACCACGGTGGCTGCGACGGTCAGGGCAATATCTGCCAGGGCGCAGCGCTCCAGTTCGTATTGTTGGGCGTCGCCGAAGACGTAGACGCCGGGCCGGACCTCCGTGGCCACCGAGCTCTCGGTGAGGAGGGCCGTGGGCGTTGAGCCGCCGCTGCGAACGGTCGCTTCGAAGCCTGCCGCTGCCAGTGCCGCGGACGCAGCCGCCAGCGCGTCTTGTTCCTGGGCGGCCGCGGCGAGCGGCATGCCTGGGGCGTAGCTGTGGCCCGGGAAGGTGAAGACCCCGGCGACGTTCAGGCCGGCGTCGGACGCTGCCTGCGCAACTTCCGCTGCAGCCGTGGGCAGGGCACCGCTGCGGTGGTGCCCGCTGTCGATTTCCACCAGGACACTGACGTTCCCGGCGGCGGATCCGAGTGCCGTCCCCAGCCGAGTGGCGCCGTCGGCGGAATCGACGCCGACGCTGACCCTCGCGCCCTGGGCGAGCTTCTGCAGGCGTTCGGCCTTCTGCGGTGAGAGCCACAAGGGATAGGCGATAAAGAGGTTGCCCACGCCGGCTGCGGCAAAGACCTCTGCCTCGCCAATGGTGGCCACGGTCAGGCCCACGGCGCCTGCGGCGATTTGGCGGGCAGCGATCTCCGGGATCTTGTGCGTTTTGGCGTGCGGACGGAGCAAGAGCCCATTACCGGCCACCGCAGCTGCCATCCGTTCGATGTTCCGATCCAGGATGTCGCGGTCGATCACGATCTCCGGGGTATCGATCTCGGCGGGAATGCTCATGGCTTGTGCTCCTTGCTGCTGCGCGTTGTTCTCTCCCATAGACAATAGGACTCCACGGCGGACCCGGCACACCCAACGCGAAATGACCATTTAACACCGCGGAAACCCACGCCGAAGGACGCTCCCTAGGCTGTTAAAGAGACGGCTATAGAAGCCCTCTACGGGTGCGGTGTCTATGCCGCGCCTTTCCCTCCGGAGTGGCTTCGGCTGGAGATTCCCGCTCCCTTCAGCAGTACGAAAGGGGTTTCCCATGGATTCGGGAAATGTCGCTTGGGTTTTGGCCAGCTCCGCGCTGGTCTGCATGATGATCCCCGCTCTTGCCTTGTTCTATGGCGGGATGGTGGGGTCTCGCCGCATTTTGAACATGATGATGATGTGCTTCGGCGGCGCCAGCCTGGTGGCCGTGCTGTGGGCACTTTTCGGCTACTCCTTGGCGTTTGGGAACTCAGTGGGTGGGCTGGGCTTGATCGGTGACATCACCGAATTCCCCGGCTTGAGCCAGGTGCTGGTGGCCGACGACGGCGCCTCCATTCCGGTGGCACTGTTCGCCGCGTTCCAACTCTTCTTCGCCTGCGTCACCACCGCGCTCGTGGCAGGTGCTGCCGCAGGCCGGATGAAGTTCGGCGCCTGGATGCTGTTTGCCGGGATCTGGGCAACAGTGGTGTACTTCCCGGTGGCCCACTGGGTGTTCGCGTTTTCCTCGGCGGACGGCAGTGTGGTGGGCGGCTGGATTGCCAGCGGCATCGGCGCCATTGACTTCGCCGGTGGCACCGCTGTCCACATGAACGCCGGGGCAGCAGCACTGGCGCTCGCTCTGGTCCTTGGCAAGAGTTCCGGTTGGCCCAAGATGGAGCACACCAAACCGCACAGCCGCCCCCTGGTGCTGCTTGGCGCGGGACTCCTGTGGGTGGGCTGGTTCGGTTTCAACGCCGGCTCGGCGTTGTCAGCTGGCCAGTCGGCAGCCGTAGTGTTCCTTAATACCGCTGTTGCCGCGTCGGCCGGGCTCCTGGCTTGGGCCCTGGTGGAGCGGTTGCGCCACGGCGCCGCCACCAGCATGGGAGCTGCCTCCGGCCTCATTTCGGCTCTCGTGGCGATTACTCCTGCCTGTGGCGCTGTGAGCCCGCTCGGGGCGGTGGCGATCGGTTTGATTGCCGGTGCGGTCTGCTCGCTGGCCATCGAACTGAAGTTCCGGTTGGGCTACGACGACTCGCTCGACGTGGTGGGCGTGCACCTGGTGGGCGGCATCTTGGGCACCCTGCTGATCGGCCTGTTCGCCACCGAATCCGCCCCGAACGCCAAGAGCGGCCTGTTCTACGGCGGCGGCTTCGAACTGCTCGGCATCCAGGCGATCGCCACGGTCAGCGTCCTGGCCTACTCCTTCTGCGTCACGTGGGTGCTGGCCAAGATCCTCGACAAGACCATCGGCCTGCGGATCAAACCCGAGGACGAGATGCGCGGCATCGACCTCGCCGCCCACTCCGAGTTGGCCTACCTGGTGGACGAGGATCCCGTAGAGCTGGGTTCGCCGCAACGGGCCTGAGACCCGACACCTCGCCGGGCCTTTATTCCGTAAAGAGCCCGGCGAGGTCGTCGGCGGTGATCGCACCGCCGGAGAGGGCATCGCCTTCCATGACGTCTGCAAACAATTGGGACTTCCGGGACTTGAGCGCCATGACCTTTTCCTCAATGGTGTCCTTGGCCACCAGCCGGTAAACCATGACGTTCCGGTCCTGGCCAATCCGGTGTGTCCGGTCCACGGCCTGCGCTTCGGAGGCTGGGTTCCACCAAGGATCGAGCAAGAACACGTAATCCGCCTCGGTGAGGTTCAGCCCAAACCCGCCAGCTTTTAGCGAGATCAGGAAGACCGGGGCGCTCCCATTCTTGAACTCACTGACCACGTCGGCGCGATTGCGGGTGCTGCCGTCCAGGTAGCAGTACTCAATCTTCTCCTCATCGAGCCGATCCCGGACCTTGCCCAGGAAACCCGTGAACTGGCTGAAGATGAGGGCGCGGTGCCCCTCCGCCACCAGGTCCTCCAGCTGCTCGAAGAGCACATCCAGCTTGCTGGACCGCACCGCTGACAGCGACGGGTCCACCAGAGAAACGTCCAGGCTGAGCTGGCGCAGCAGCGTCAGGGACTGGAAAATCGTGAACCGGTTCTTGTTGACGTCCTCGATCAGGCCCAGGATCTTCTGCCGTTCGCGCTGCAGATGCGTCTGGTAGACCTTCTGGTGCCGCGGGTTCAGCACCACCTCGAGGATCTGCTCCTGCTTGGGCGGCAGGTCCTTCATGACCTGCTCCTTGGTGCGGCGCATCATCAAGGGCTTGACCCGGCGTCGTAGTTTGTCCAGCTGCGTCCTGTCGCCGTTCTTTTCCACCGGCTTCTGGTAGTTCTCGGCAAACCGTTTGGGGCTGGCAAACAGGCCGGGCGCCACAATGGAGGTCAGCGCCCAGAATTCCATCAGGTTGTTCTCGAGCGGCGTTCCCGTGATGGCCAGTTTGAACGGTGTGGGCAGTTTGCGGGCGCACTGGTAGGCCTTGGACTGGTGGTTCTTCACGAACTGCGCCTCATCCAGCACCAACCCGGCCCACTGGTGCGCGGCGTAGGCCTCATAGTCGATCCGGAACAGCGCATATGACGTGATCACCACATCGGCGCCCGCCAAGGCAGCGTTCGGTTCCAACCCGCTCTTCGCGAACGTCTCACCGACGGTATGCACGCGCAGGCCCGGGCCGAATCGCGCAGCCTCAGCCGCCCAGTTGCCCACAACGCTGGTAGGCGCCACCACCAGGAAGGGGGCGCCGCCGTCGTGATTTTCCGGATCCGTTACAGCGGATTGGCCGACGACGGCGGCACCGGCCGCCTGCTCCACCGGACCTCCGGAGGTTGCGGCCAAGTCCTTGGCAGCGCACATGAGTGCGAGGGCCTGCACGGTTTTGCCGAGGCCCATATCGTCAGCGAGCACGCCGCCCAGGCTGTGCCGGTACAGGAACGTCAGCCAGTTGAAACCCTCCAACTGGTACGGCCGGAGCTCCGCATTCAGGCTGGCTGGCAGCGGCAGGCCATCGATCCCGCCCTCCAGCAGCCCGCCCACCGCCGCGCGCCAGGACGCCGCCTGCTCGTCCACGATCCCCAGTTGCGCCAGCTCATCCCAGAGCCCTGCCTGGAACCTGCTGATCTGCAGGGGCGCGTCCTTGTTGTCCTGCAGCGACCGGGCTTCCTCGATCAACGCCCGGAGCTGATGGAGTTCGGGCAGGTCCAGAGAGAAGTAGGCGCCGCTGGGCAGCAGCATCTTGGTCTGCCCGGACGCCAGCGCGGAAAACACGGCGGCAAACGACACCGGCTGGCCTTCGAGGGAGATCTGGATGCCCAGGTCGAACCAGTCCCGCTGTTCCGTGGCCTTGGTGGAGATGGACACCACGGGCGCTTCCTCGGCCTCGCGGTAATCCGCGATCTCGCCAGCGGTTTCGACCTCAACGTCGGTGGCTTCGCGCAGCCGGGGCAGGACATCCTCCGTGAACGCCAGCGTGTCCAGGCCCTTGAGCTCCACCGATGCCGCCAGTCGGGGTGTGCCCCAGCCACCGGTGGCGGATTCGCCGAGCGCCGGCACCATGTCCCAGGGCCGGCCGAGACCGTCGAGGATGCGGGCCTCCGCAGTATCATCGCGGTAGCCCTGGTCGCTGGGATGGCGCCACAGTGGCTGCGCCGTAACCAGCTTCCCACTCGTGTAATGCCACTCCCAGTGCAGCCGCACCCTGTGGTCTGCCCCGTAGTTGGCCAGCAGCGAGAGCTTGGGGACGGCCAGCGTGGGCAGTTCCACCGACTCATCCCGGGCGCTGACCCGGGCCGCCTGCTTGAGTTTGGGGTAGAAGCCGGTGAGGAACCTGGACTCATCCTTGGCCGGAATCCGCAGCGTCTTGGCCGCCGTCACGAAGGCCAGCAGTTCCTCGCTCAGGCCCTCCTCCAACGGGACAAGCGTGATGATATCGGCTTTCGGAACCATTCCGGGAAGGGCGTCCGACGCCGATGCCTCAGGTCCTGCGGTGAAGTACAGTCCGTGTGCGGGTCGGCCCACGGTGCCCACCGCGCCGGGGTCAATTTCCGTCCCGTCCACGCGGATGGTGGGGGAGAGTTCCAGGCCGCTGTCCAGTGCCGGGCCGGCCCCGGTTTCAGGGCTGGCTGTGCCTGTTGGCGTGTCAGCGTCCGTAGCAGGTGCTGCCGCTGGCCCGAAACGGCCCAGGTCGAGCCCGACGGCGGCGGGTGACTCCGCGAGCCGCACCAGTTCGCTGCCTTTTGAGTGCACCAGGGCCAGGCCGATTTTCTGCGCGTCGGCCAGCTGCGCCCAGAGGTTCTTGCCTGCGTACGAGTCCAGCCCCAACCAGAGCGCGGACGAATTCGGCAGCCGGTTCGATCCCGAATATCCCGCCAGGAATTTCTGCATCCACTGAACGTGGGCCTCGTTGCATTCGCGCCGGAAATTCAGGTAGCTCAGCGTGTTCCACGAGACGTCGCCGCGAATCCACTTCCCCTTGGCTCCCATGATGACGGGCCGGACGTTGAGCCGCCGGATGCCCCGGACTGGATCCCTGCGCCCTGAGTAGGAGAAGTGTGGGGTGGGCTCTTCGATCTCGAACTGCAGGGCCAGCGGGACGCCGTTGCCGCTGGGCGTACTGGCGGTGCCGGAGATGAGCGGGCTGAGCGCCTGTTCCCAGTCGGCCAGGGAAACGGTGGAAGGATCACGCGAGACCTGCGTGCTGGGCCCGGCGGTGAGGAGCTGGTGCCGGATGGCCGGGTTGTCCTCCGCAGCGAAGAGCAAGGCCGCAACGTGCTTGCAGTCCTTCCGGACCGGGCAGCTGCAGATGCCAACGCTGCAGCTCCAACCGCTGCCGCGGCGCACCAGCTTGGCCGACGTGGAGTACGGTGCCGGTCCGCCGCCCCTGACCTTTCCCATCATGAGTCCGGTGCCGACGTCGAACGACATTCCCGAGACCCGGCTGCCCATGGCATACGCCAACCCGGCCGCCAGCGAGCGGTCGTTGATGGCGGGGGTCTGGATTGCCACTGCCGCACTCTCGTCCGGTGTCGATGGCATGGTTGCGCTACTTTCAGCAGGCCACGGCGGTGCCGGGTCCGTCGGTTGGTGATCTGATCCATCTTAGTTCGATCGGTAGGACGCCCGTGAATCGGCCCTCACACCGGACGGCACCAAGCATCAGCCCAATCTTCGCCAGACGTTCACGTGCCCCTCAACGTCGAGCTGCCCTAGCCCCCGTAGCGTGAAAATCGTCAGCAGTACCACCCCGCCAGCCGTGAGGATTGCCATGATCACCAACCAGCAGCCCGTTGTCCTGACCAGCAGCAGTATCGAAGCGGGCGACGAAGAGACCGTCGAAGCCAACGTCAGCATCGTCGACGCCATGCACCAGGCGCTCCTGCGCACCGAGGAAATCTCGCCCGTGGCCGTCCGCAGCTACTACGTCGATTTCTACCTCGCGCAGGTCCTTGAGGGCGGCTTCGCCCAGTACGTCTTCATGACCCTGGACCGGGACGACACCGACACCCTGATCCGGGAGGGACTGGTTGGCATGGGCGCCACCGCCCACCTGGACCTCTTCAACCGGACCGCCGAATTCTATGACGTCCTCTCCGCAGAGGACCGTGAACAGTACCTGGACGGTGGGCTCGACGACGGCGACCCGGCACCGGTTGCCGTGGTCCGGATGGAAGAACTCGACGGCGAATTCGAGGAACTCCTCGAGAGCGAAAACGTCACCGCCCTCAACGCCGCCTGGCTGCGCAGCCAGCCGGACCTCGTTGCCCTCGATGATGAGGACGTCGACGCGTACATCGCCCGCGTGGTGGGCCTCATCCCGGACCTCGCCGAGCGCCAGGCCGAAGCAGACGCCGAGGCCCTCGCGGAGGCGCCGGACTTCGAGGTCATCATCCGCGAACTCTGCAGTGTGGCCGGCTACGAACTGGAGAAGATCACCATGGGCGATCCGAACTATGTGTACGACGGCGTCAAGACCCTGGCCTGGCACTTCAGCACCGACCACGGCGACTTCCTGATGGTGGAGGAAGAGGACGAAGCCTTCATGTTGAACCCGGAAACCTTGGAGATCGTGGCAGCTATCGAGTTCGCCGAAGCAGGCCTGGTCGACGCTTAGCCTGCCATGCCCGGTCTACTACTGGGCTTCGACGCGTGGTTCCGTGCGGCCGTGCACATCGACGGGCGAGCTCACTGTGCACGCCGGAACGGGACTTGGGCTGCGGGCATGACAGTAGCGCGGACTATGGTTGCGGGGACGACGGCGGTGCGGGCAGTGCGCGGAATTCCGCCACGAGTTGCGGGTCCTCGCAGGCCCTGGCGAAAGCTTCGATTCGCCGCTCAATCTCGTGGCCCAGCAGCAGACTGCCAATCCGCTCCATCGCCGGCCGCAGCAGGGCCGGCCGGCACGAAAAGGTGTACTTCCAGACTGCCCTGGTGCCGCCGTCGTCGGCCGTGAAGCGCCAACCGCCGCCGAAATTCTGGAAAAATCGCGGGCCGGAGACCATGGTCATGCCCACGTTGCGGGGCGGCGCGTAGGAAACGTATTCGCTGACCATCACCAGGCCCAGCCGCGACCTGGTTCGGGTCTGGACCCCCTTTCCGGCGGCCGTAGCGCCGCCCAGGAAACCTTGGGCGGAAATGAACGGATCCCATTTGAGCCGGAACTCGCCGGTGGTCTGGGAGAAAGCGAAGACCGTCTCCGGATCAAGGCGGATGAATCGTTCGGCGCGTACCTGGGGCATGGGTCAACCATAGCCAGCGGGCCGCGCCTCCTTGTTCGTGTCCTCGTGCGAGCCGGGTTATGCACATGGGGAGCGATGCCCATCGCGGGGTTGCGGTAGCTGTGTCACGATGGGAGCCACGACCACTTCACTTGGCGCCACCCGCGTGCCGAGGACACCCCGGGGGAGCAGCATGACTTTTTACGGCGCAGACGTCAGCCAGTTGCGGGCACTGGCAAAATCGGTGGAGCAGGCCGCAACGCTGCTCAGCGATCGGGCGGGTTCGCTGCACGGCCAGATTCAGGCCGCACCGTGGAAGGGCGCCGATGGGGCGCGCTTCAGGCAAGACTGGGTGGGCAGCCACCGCCCCAGCCTGGAGAAGGTCGCGGCCGAGCTGCGGGCCAACTCCAAGATCCTCCGCAAGCACGCCGACGAGCAGGAGACGGCCTCCACCTCCGCTGGTGCCGGCTCGGGATCTGGGTCCGGTGGCGGCACTTGGGACAAGGTGAAGGACTACGCCGGCAAGGCCTACGAGTGGTTCCAGGAAAAGGCTGCCGCTGCAGCTGCGGCCGCCGAGCACCGCCGTGAGCTCGAATCCGGGCTCGCCGACATGCTCAAGGCCAGCCCGGAAGAACAGGCCGCCTGGTGGGCCAGCCTGTCCGAAGCTGACCGGCAGTACCTGATTGAAGGCGAAGGCGAGAACGGCCCGTTTGCCGAGGACCTGATGCGGATGGACGGCGGCATCCCGGCAGCCGCGCAGGACCAGGCCAAAGAGCATCTGCAGGAACTCGCCAAGGCTGGCATTCCGGTCTACTCCGAGACGGGGAAGGCTTCCATTGAAGCCCGGGTCGCCTGGGTTCACGGCGGCGCTGAGGTGGGGACGGAAGTCGTCGAAAACGCTGACGGTTCAGCCACCATGAAGGTCTACGGCAATATGGGCATTGGCGTCAACGATCCCTCCGGCAGTGCCGGTGTGACCCTCAACGGCGAGGTGTCCCGCGAATACACCTTCGGGAGCGTAGAGGAAGCCATGGCTGCCCGCGCGCAGATGTACAAGGACCTGCCGCCGGACAGCATCGGCGACATCAAGGACGTGGCCAGCAACCCACCCGGCTACATCCTGGACACCATCAACAAATCCGCTGACGATCACGGCTCAACCGGCCAGACGGACAAAGCCAAGGGCACGCTGTCATTGGCCGCCGAGGGTGAGACCGGC
The DNA here is from genome assembly GCF_900609065.1 of Arthrobacter ulcerisalmonis. Classification (GTDB taxonomy): domain Bacteria; phylum Actinomycetota; class Actinomycetes; order Actinomycetales; family Micrococcaceae; genus Arthrobacter; species Arthrobacter ulcerisalmonis. Next base: position 12,991 of record NZ_UXAU01000015.1, read on the forward strand.
GCAGCCTCAGGCTCGGTCCAGTTGGACCTGGCGTACGAGAAAAACCTCTCCGATGGCACCTCCGTTGCCAGCGGTGAAGTGTCAGCCCAAGGCAAGCTCGACCTCGACGGCCGCGTCTTCGAGGCCTCCGGCAAAGCCGGTTTGGAGGTGAACATGGACAAGGACAGCAACATCAACTCTGTCTCCGTCACCCTCGACGGCACGGTGGCCCAGGGCGTCGCCGCCGGAACCGATGTGCAAGCCGCCAAGGTGGAGTCCTCGGTAACAGTGGGCACGCAAGGCACGGTCAAGATCGACGTTGACTACTCCGGCGAGAACAAGGCGCTCGTGGACAGCTACCTGCGCAATGTGGCCCTCGGTAACGACGCCGCAGCAGCCCAGTACGCCTCCAAGCTTTATGAGGCAGGTTCGGCCACGGTCCAGGTCAACAGTGTGGTCACGGCCAGCAACGAGGCCGGCTTTGACGTAAAGGTGGGTGAGGTGGAGGTCAAGACCGAAAGCCAGGCCACCACCAACGTCTCCACGTACTATAAAGTCCCCAACGACACCGCCCTCGAGAGGCTGTAAGCATGACTGTCCACATCGAATCGCCGCTGGGATTCACAGCAGACTTCCCGCCGCACACCCAGGCCCTGGCCGACTCCACCGGCGGGCCCAACACCGAGCAATACGGGTTGCTGAACGGGGTTCTGGTCACCGTCATCAAAGACGACACCTCGGTTGCGGATGCCCCCCAAGCCACTGGCTGGGCGCACCTCATGTCCGGGTACTACCTGGAGGACTTGGGCGGAACTGCCCTGGCCGAAGGGGAGCTCAACCTGCCCGGTAAAAGCGCGTACGCCGTCGCTGTGGGGTACGACGACCAAGAAGGCGTAGCGCGCGTTGCTGCCACCGTGGGCGTGATCGAGAGCGGACGATTCCTTGGCGTGGTGGTGATCTGGCCTTACCTCAACGCGGAGGTGGAGCCGCGCCTCGACCTGCTCCGCGAGATTGTCGCCGGGATCAGCGTGGCCTAGGCTGGGCGTTCCTCTACTACCTGCGCCGGTAGCAGAGGTCGAAGATGAGCCTGCCAGCCTCGTGTGCCTTGGCCTCGAAGCTGGTGCGGATCCTGCCCTCGAAGCGCGGTGCCCAGCCGCCAGTTTCATCGATGCCCTCATTTGGGCCGGTGTGGGCGGTGCTGACCGGCGCGCGGCCTTCCTTGACGGGTGCGCCGCCCACCAGTGACTCGACGCCGGACTGCCACACCTGGGTCAGTGGACTTTCCGGTCCCCGGCGCTGGCCGGTGTGCAGGTTCTCGAAGTCCACCGAGTCCACCAAGACATCCCGGACGTGGACGGCGTAATTGGACCAGTCGGTGGCGATCCGCCACAGCCCGCCAGGCTTCAGTGCCCGGGCTGCTAGGTCCGCAAACTCGGGCTGGATGAGTCGGCGCTTGTGGTGCCTGGACTTGTGCCAAGGGTCAGGGAAGAACACCCACAGTTCACTTACGGACCCGGCCGGGAGCATGGTGGCCAAGACCTCGGGTGCATTGGCCTCGACCACGCGGACGTTCTTCAGGCCACGGCTGTTGATCTTGATGATGGTGTTGGCGAGCCCCGGCGTGTAGACCTCCACTGCCAGGAAGTCGGTGTCCGGGTTCTGCTCGGCGGCATGGCAGATCGCGTCGCCCAGGCCTGAGCCGATCTCCACGATCAGGGGAGCCGTGCGACCAAACTCCGCTTCGGCGTCGAACGTGTAATCCGGGTGCACCGACGTGTTGGCGACGTGCCGCGGAACGTCCACTGCCCAGCGGTCAGAGTGCTCTTCCCATGCCGTCTGCCGGCGGCCTTGCAGCCGGGTGCCGCGCCGCACGAAACTGACGGGCCGGCCGCCGTAGGTGCCAAAAGATGCCTGCGTGCCGGGCGTGACAGGCCGGGGGACATGCGGCTGCTGGGGAGATTCTGGGGATTCGCTCATCCCTTCCAGAATAACGCCCACGCCTAAGCGGTCACGTTGGGGGAACTTCGTGGACGCCATACAGGCTGCAAGAATGTGCGGGTGATGAAACCTCGCGCGGGCACCGAGCCGGTTGCCGCTGACAGCAAGCGTCCCGCCGCCGGACAGCCGGGTACCGGGGCCGCTCCGAGGAGTTGGCGCAGTGCCGTGTACTTGGGGGTGTGCCTGGTCCTGATCGGGCTCAACCTCCGAACGGTCTTTTCGAGTTTTTCGGCAACGCTCCCGGAGATCACCGCGCAGGCTGCCCTTCCCGGCTGGGCTGTGGTGGTGCTGACCACGGTCCCGGTGACCCTGCTGGGAGTGTTTGCCCCACTCGCCCCGATCCTTGCGCGACGGTTCGGGCCCGAGCGCGTCCTCCTCGGCGCCATGGCCGTGTTGACGGTGGGTCTGTTGGTGCGCCCCGCGGGTACCTTGCTCGGCGGCTCCGCTCTGCCCGCACTCCTGGTGGGCACAGCGGCCTGCGGGGCGGCGATCGCGTTATGCAACGTGCTGTTGCCCGGCCTGGTGAAGCGTGACTTCCCGCACCGACTCGGGCTGATGGGTGGGCTCTACACCACCGCCATCTGCGCCTCCGCCGCGCTGGGAGCCGGCTTCACCTACCCCGTCTACGCGGCTACCGGTCAGTGGACCATGGCGCTATGGTTTTGGGCGCTGTCGGCCGGCGTCGTCCTTCTACTTTTCCTACCGCTGGCCATCCGAGGGTCGCGCGGACCCCAGACGGCACCCGGCGAGGGCGTCAATGTGTGGCGGTCCCCGGTGGCATGGCAGGTCACGCTGTTCATGGTGCTGCAGGCCATGATGTCGTTCAGCGTGTTTGCTTGGCTGGCACCGATCCTGCGGGATCGCGGCGTGGACGGCGGAACTGCCGGGCTGATCGTGGCGGCGAGTATCGGGCTGCAGATGCTGGGTTCGTTGTTCGCGCCGGCGCTCGCAGCCCGTTTCCACGATCAGCGGGCCATCAACACCGTGGTGGCACTGATGACCGGTGGCGGTTTCGCGCTGTGCATCTTTGGGCCGCTCGACCTTGTCTGGGTGTGGGCCGGGTTGCTGGGGCTGGGCCAAGGCAGCCTGACGGCCGTGGCGCTGACCATGATTATGCTGCGCACCCGCGATGGGCAGACTGCCCAGCACCTCTCCGGCATGATGCAAGGCGTTGGCTATGGTGTGGGTTCCGTCGGCACGCTGCTGGTGGGCCAGTTGCATCAACTGACGGGCTCGTTTGCCGCGGCCGGGATCATGTTCCTGGTGGTGGGCGTACTGGCAGCGGTCTTTGGCTACCGGGCGGGAATTCGCCGGTACGTGGGCGGATAACTCCCGCTGAGGGGCACCTACGTGGCGCCTTCCCACCTGACTGGCCCATCGCCGTCGGCTGCCAGGGCATCCTCGGGATTCTGTAACCGGCATACCTTCAGGCTCAAGCAGCCGCAACCAATGCAGCCATCCAGATCGCTGCGGAGGTGCTCCAGTGCGGCGATCCTGGCATCCAACTCGCTCCGCCACAGCCTCGACAGCCGTTCCCAGTCGCGCTTGGTGGGGGTCCGGCTTTCCGGTAGTGAGTGAAGTGCTGCTGCGATGTCCTTCAACGGGATCCCCACCCGCTGCGACACCCGGATGAACGCGACCCGCCGCAGGGTGTCGCGCCGGTACCGCCGCTGATTCCCCGCCGTCCGCTCGGCCGTGATCAGCCCGTTCCGTTCGTAAAAGTGCAGGGCCGACGCCGACACGCCACTTCGCCGCGACACTTCACCTACGCTGAGGTGCTGCGGCTGCTTCGCCGAGACGTGTTCTTCGTGTGCCATGCTTCCTCCGGTGGGTCCCGCCGTCGTTGGCTTGTGACGGCGAGCGCAGACGCGGTTGCCCTCACAGTTGACCTCAACCATAGTTGAGGTCTTAGCGTTACCACCATGACCACCGAACAGGTTCAATCAGTGCACCCTCCCCAATCTGACCCGCCCGGCACCGGAATTTTGCAGCGCCAGTATCTCTGGGTGACGGTCGGTGCGTGCGCGCTGGTCTTCCTGAGCGCCTTCGAATCCCTGGCGGTGACCACCATCATGCCGCTCGTCAGCCGGGAGCTGGATGGGGCGAACCTGTATGCACTGGCGTTTGCCGGCCCTTTGGCGACCGGCGTAATCGGCATGGTGGCGGCAGGCAACTGGTCCGATCGGAAAGGTCCCGCTGCACCGCTATACCTGTCGGTAGCGGTCTTCGTCCTGGGCTTGATCATGGCGGGAACGGCCAACTCCATGCCCGCCCTGGTGGCTGGTCGATTGGTGCAGGGGCTCGGGGGCGGCGCCATTACCGTTGCCCTGTATGTGGTGGTGGCACGCGTTTACCCGCCAGTGCTGCATCCCAAGATTTTCGCGGCGTTCTCCGCCGCCTGGGTGATTCCCTCCCTGGTGGGTCCCTTCGCCGCCGGTGTTGTGGCCAGTGCGCTGAGCTGGCATTGGGTCTTCCTTGGGGTGGTCTTCCTGGTTGTCCCGGCGTTGATCATGTTGGTTCCCGCGTTGCGCGGCATTGGCCGGCCCGAAGCATCTACAGACAGCCTTCCGCCGTGGGAGTTCGGCCGGTTGGCGTGGGCTGCGTTGGCTGCCCTGGCCGTCCTGGGGCTGAATCTATCGACGGGGATCCGGATCGAAGGATTCGCAGCGGCCGCCATCGTGGTGGCAGCCCTGGCAGTTGCCGTTGCCCTGTTGGCAGTACGGCCTCTCGTGCCGCGGGGCACACTGCGTGCTGGCCGAGGACTGCCCAGCGTAATCCTGATCCGCGGCTTGGTGGCCGCCGCGTTCTTCGGCACAGAGGTTTACCTGCCGTACTTGCTGATTGAGCGGTACGCATTCTCGCCACAGTTCGCGGGACTGACACTCACCGTCGGGGCCATCGCATGGGCCAGCGCCTCCGCCGTTCAGGGCCGGTTGGGTGCACGGTTGTCCCACCGGCTGGCGGTGCGGATCGGCACTGCGTTGGTGTTTGCTGCGGTGCTGATCACGCTGGCCACCACCGCGCTGGACTGGCCTGCCGCCGTCGCGATTGTGGGCTGGGTATTTGCCGGCGCCGGCATGGGGCTGGTGTATCCGCGGCTCAGCGTGCTGACGTTGGCGCTGTCCACCGACGAAACCCAGGGCTTCAACAGTGCGGCCATGACCATCGCAGATTCCCTGGGCGGCGCACTGGCCCTGGCCGCGACGGGGATCATCTTCACCGGACTGGCATCGGTGGGGGCCAGCTTCGCGGGGGTCTTCGCTCTTGCAGCCCTCCTCGGCGCCGTCGCGGTGGTGGTTGCCCCGCGAATCCCAGCGCCGGGTCCCAAGTAACTCGCAATTGTTGTCGTTTTCAGCCCCCAAAACGACAACAACTGCGAGTCAGTTGGGTTGCTACTCGGCGCGCCGGACCGCCCGGATCACGACGTCGGCAATCACCGCGTCCTGTCCCTCCGGGCCGGTGACGGTCCGCTGCCGGTCACCGCTGAAGTCGAGCCGCCAGGCCGCCGATTCAAGCCCCAGCTCGCTGACCACCTCGGCTGCCGTGAAGAGTGCGTGACCCACCCGGTGCGCACCCCACGGCGGCAGCTGATCCGGGTGGTGGCCAACAATGAGCAGTGTCCCGCCTGGCCCCACCGCTGCGGCCGCCGTGGTCAACGCCTGCTGCCACGGGAGCGCGGTCGAGTGCAGGAACTGTGCCGAGACCAGGTCAAATTCGGGGCTGGGCTGCCAGGTGAACAGGTCGCGCTGCTCCCAGGAAATGGAGCCCGTGAGTTCATCCAGGACTGTTGATTCGTGTTCTGCCGCCCGGGCCAACGCAACACTGGAAACGTCGACGGCGGTGACCTGCCAGCCGTTGCGGGCCAGCCACAGGGCGTCACCGCCTTCGCCGCAGCCAAGATCCAGGGCACGGCCGGGTGTCATGCCCGTGGCTTCGTGCACCAGTTGCGGGTTGGCGTTTCCGCTCCACCGCCGGCCTGCTGTGGAGGAATAGAGCTCGTCCCATTTCTCGGCAGCGTTGGACGGGTTCATGGAGTCCAGGACGTCGGCGGTGTCGGCGCCGTGGACGTGCCCAGCGCCCGCGCCATGCTGGTGCGGGGTGTGCTGGTGCGGCGTGTCCTGATGGGCGCTCTCGGAAGAATCGGGTGGGGTGACGTGGGGCGGAACCGGTGTGCCGCCGTCGTGGTTTGTCATTCCACCACCCTTCCCGGTGGGCGGCGGCAGCGCAATCCCCGGCCGCGAACTGGGTAGCGCCAACTGCATTTTTGAGCCCTCATAACTGCAGTTGGCGCTACCCAGTTGGAAGGGGCTGGCGCAGGAGGTGATAGACTGATGAAACTTGATGTGCAGTGATGCCCACTTTTCTCCCGAATTTCCTCTACGGATGGCGCGGAGCCCGAACGCCGGGGAGTGGGTTTTTTCATGTGAGAGGCACATCCTGCGTCGATGAACGCGTTCCATTTGGTCCCAGCTGGTTGCCCTTATTTGCAGCAGTTCGGTTGATCACCTGACTTTTCTTCGGCGAACCCCTGGTCCAACCGGCTCCGGGGGCCGATATCCGCTTGGATACCGCCTGAAAGACCGTAAAATTATATGACTACTTTTGCTGCCCTCGGAACTCCCAAGGCCCTTGCAGATACCCTCACCGCGCAGGGCATTGTTGAACCATTCCCCATCCAGGTCAAAACCCTTCCGGACACGCTGTCCGGGCGTGATGTCCTGGGCCGCGGCCGGACCGGCTCCGGTAAGACCATCGCTTTCGCTATCCCGCTTGTAGCAAGACTCGCTGAGCGGGAAGCCAAGCACTTCCGCAAGCCCGGCCGCCCCATGGGCCTGGTCCTGGCACCCACCCGTGAACTGGCCACCCAGATCAACGCCACCATCGAACCGCTGGCAAAGGCTGCCGGCCTGAACACCACCGTGATCTACGGCGGCATCTCCCAGGCACGGCAGGAAAAGGCGCTGCGTGCCGGCGTCGATATTGTCATTGCCTGCCCGGGCCGCCTGGAGGATCTCATCCGCCAGCGCATCCTGACCCTCGAAGCCGTGGAAATCACCGTCCTTGACGAAGCCGACCACATGGCTGACCTGGGCTTCCTCCCGGTCGTCAAGAAGCTGATGGACATGACCCCAACCCAGGGCCAGCGCCTGCTCTTCTCGGCAACCTTGGACAACGGCGTGGACAAGATCGTCCAGCGCTACCTGTCCAACCCGCTCACCCACTCCGTGGACGATCCGCAGGCTGCGGTCACCACCATGGAGCACCACGTCCTGGTGGTCAATGACCAGACCGTCAAGAAGCAGCTGATCGTCGAGCTCGCGTCCGGTGCAGGCCGCCGCGTCCTCTTCATGCGGACCAAGCACCACGCCCGCAAGCTGGCCAAGACCCTGACCGACGCCGGTATCCCCGCCGTCGATCTGCACGGCAACCTTTCGCAGAACGCCCGTGACCGCAACCTCGCCGAGTTCTCCACCGGCGACGTCCGCGTTCTCGTGGCCACCGACGTCGCTGCCCGCGGCGTGCACGTGGACGACGTCGAACTCGTCATCCACGTTGACCCGCCCACAGAGCACAAGGCCTATCTGCACCGCTCCGGCCGCACCGCCCGTGCGGGTTCGGACGGCACCGTCGTCACGCTGACCCTTCCGGAGCAGCAGTCCGACGTCAAGAAGCTGATGAAGGCCGCCGGCGTCGAGGTCAACTTCGAACGCGTCACTGCCAACTCACCGCTCGTTGCAGAGCTGGTGGGCGACATCGCCGACAAGGTCGATCCCCGCACCCGCGCTGCGCTGCAGGCTGCAAAGGCGCAGAAGCAGGGCGGCGGTTCATCTACCGGTGCCAACGCCGAGCGCAAGCGCGCCCGCCGGCAAGCAGCACCCACCACGGGTGGTCGCGGTGGACGTGGCGGCCGTGGCAAGGTTTCAGCCGAGCCCACCCGCACCGACGTTTCCCGCGCCGACCGCCGCGCAGTAGCTTTCGAGGGCCGCACCCAGGCCCGCGCAGCGTTCGATCGGGTTGCCGAGCAGAACGAAGACCGCGCCATTGCAGCAGCAGCCGCTCGCCGCAACGCCCGTGGTCGCGGCTCGGCAACGGGCAGCGCGCACTCGAACGACGTCCCCGCGGCAGGTGGCCGTGCATCGGCTGGCCGCGGTTCGGACGGGCGTACGGATTCCCGCGTCACCCGCAGCGAGGCACCTCGCGGCGGCACCGGCCGCCCGGCGTCGTCAGGTCGTCCCGCATCAGGTGGCCGTCCCGCATCAGCCGGCGGCGGTCCGCGGAGCGGCCGTCCGGCAACCGGGCAGCGTGCAGCAGCTGGCGCAGCCTCAGGCACCCGCTCCGGCGGCCAGCGCTCAGCTGGTTCCGCCAACGCAGGTTCCGGCGGCAACAACGCCGTGTGGTCATCCAACACGGGTGGCAACTCCGGTGGATCGTACGGTGCAGGCAACGGCGGCGGTGCAGGCAAGGGTGGCTCCGGCCGGTCCCCTCGCAGCGGCGGCCCCCGCCGCGCAACGGCGCCTGCCTCCAACGAACGCCGCAGCCGCTAAAGACTGAAGCATTCCACTGAGTGCCCCGTACCCGCCCTTCTGAACGTCCAGACAGGGTGGGTACGGGGCACTCATGCGTTAACCGACGGCGGCCGGCGGGGTGTGATTATCGGCGGTATTCTGGCGGCTTTTCTCCAGGCTATTTGTCGCGTGATGCTGCCCGCAAGAGGATCGGCTTACGGGACGTTCGTGGTGCTGTTGGTGCTTCCGGCCTGTAATGCTGGGTACGTGAATGATTTTGGTGGTGTGGGGGCGGTTGCGGTCCTGTTGGGTGTGAGTGTGCGTACGTTACATCATTGGCACCAGATTGGGATCGCTGTTCCCTCTGATCGGAGCGCCGCCGGATACCGTCTTTATTCGGAGGCCGATATCGCCCGCCTTCGTCGAGTGCTCCTGTTTCGTGATCTGGGCGTGCCCTTGCAGAGTATCCCGGACCTGCTTGCGGCCGGAGCAGCTGAACGACGGCAGGAATTGGAGGGTCAGCGGGCAGGGCTCGCGGCGAAGATTCGCCGCCTCCAGGAGCTGGACCGGGAAGTTGATCTCCTCTTGGCAGCAGATGAACAGGGCACGTTGTTGTCCAAGCCTGATGAGGAACACGCTTTCGGAAGGGACTGGGACAGGTCCTGGACAATGGCTGCGCGTCAACGGTGGGCGGACTCGCCCCAGTGGGCGGAGTACACGGAGCGTTCTGCCGCACGCACTGCAGAGGATTGGCGCGTAATTACCTCGGCCATGCACTCCGTCACCGAGCACTTGGCCGAGGCAAAACGAGACGCCGTCTTGCCCGGAAGCGAACGAGCGAACGCCCTTGCAGAAAGTCACCGGAAAGTGATGAGCGAGTACTTCCACTGCACTCACTCTATGCACGTCCTGATCGCACAACGGTACGTCAACGAGTCCGGTTACCTGCAGTACTTCGAATCGCTGGAACCCGGGTTGGCTGACTGGATGAAACAGGCCATCGAGGCCAACGCACGCACCGCGGACGTGGATCCCGACACCGCCACTTGGGGATAGAAGTCAACCGGCTACGCCCAGAGCTACGTTTATGATCTCCTGACTCGGTGTATGCAGCGCATGAGCTGCAGTTGTTCCGACGGTCTCAAGGTACGCGTCTACCAAACGGTTACCGGCAGCGTAACCTGCCCCGGTTGGAAGCCCGACAGGATCGCAGCCGAACCGCCGGGCGGATTCGTCGCCATGAACCCATGCGGTGAAATTCTGCATGCCTCGAACCTGTAGCCCGGTCACGACCTTCTCAAATACCCCGTCATTCTGGAGGTGCGGTAGCCCGATGGGCGTGTACCCGGCAGGACCGTACAGTTGTCGGGCAAAGGCATCAGCTAAACCTTCGGAGATGATCTGTTCCCCCACGGCAACCTGGGCGGGATCCCAGATAACCCCTCCCGGGGCGTAGCGAAGGTTGTGGTTCAGTTCGTGGACTGCTGCCCCTTCAATCCGATTGAGGTTCTCCTCGGTCGGCCACAAAGTCAGCGAGATATACCCGGTGGCACTGCCGTTGCCGCTGAAACCTCGGAGCGGTCCCATGAAGTATTCGTCGTTCGGGTTCCCGAGCATGATCAGAACTTTGATGTCCGGGACGTCGATGCCGGGCGTAGCCGCGAGTTGTTGTTCCACCGCTTCGGACATTGCGGTTTCGACCCGGCCCCAGGCATCGGCGTCACTGAGAAGGTCCAGGGCCTGCTGTGTCTCTTCACTTGGCAGGTCGATGGGGAACCCGAAACCCATCGAGTGCATCATCAGTAGGTCGACCTCGCCCGGGAAGTACTTGAACATGCCTTTCGTGGGAGTCAACACGCTGCGGAGAGCTTCAGGGCGTTCGGCTTCCGAAGCCTTCAGCAAGGCTTCTATCCCATCCTTCGTTTCCAGTATCGAAATAGTCATGGAATGGACAGTAGAGCCTGACGTTGCGTAAGGGTCAAGCCTCTGCCAACGCCCGAAAGCCGGTCCTCTACTGGTCGCTGGCGCGTCCTCGGTAGCGTTTAGATAGGATCCAACAGCAGGCTCGCTTTACGTTCTACCTGGGCAACCAAAGAGCCACGCCACTCGCCCGGGTGACAAAAAGCACCGAAGAGCGACCGTTTCATCGCGAAAGGTCACGCCCCTCTGTCCGCTCCTACACCCGGGGCAGATCCGAAGAGGCCAGGACGGTTCCGGCCGTGTTCCGGATCTGCAGTGCTGCCACTTCGCCGCGCAGTACTGCTGCGTTCATCCGGCAGGTGACCGTCTGGGCAGCGCCGAGGAACGTCCCGGAGTCGAGCTCCGTGCCGTCCGTCCGAACCAGCACCACCTCGTAGGACTCGCCCACAGGGAGTCCGTCGATGGCCAACACAGTCTCGGTGCCCCAGGTGTGCGCGATCAGGGCGGCGTCGATCGTTGTCCCGGTGGGGCTGCCCTTGAGCTGCACATCCTCAACGGCGCCAAGGGTTCCCGGCGGCCCGGTGGGCGGTGCCTGCTGGAAGTTGCTGAGCGCGGCGCCACCCACTCCGCCGATCACCAGCAGGCCTGCCGCCGCTGCGGCAAGCAGGGGTCGGCGGTACCGACGTCGGTGCCGGGCAGACGGGGAGGTGGCTGGCAGGCTCCGAACAGGCCGGGTGGGCGCAGGAACGTTGGTATCCGGCCGGCTCGATGCGGGCCCGTTCGTTGCCAGCCCGTTTCCAACCTGGGGAGCCCGCACGCTTGACGCAGTTTCCTCCGAGCTGCCAGGCCCGGACAGCTCCACCGACAGAGCCTCCATCTTCTGAGCCAGGGTCACCGGCACCGCGTGCTCGGTCCAGTCGCCACCAGAGTTGGTGAGGCGCTGACTGAGGCCCTGGAGGGATTGGATCTCGCGGAGCAGGGCAGGATTCGCGGCGCAGGCTGCGTCAAGTTCTTCGCGTTCCGCGGCGGTGAGCTCGCCAGCAAGGGCCGCGGCCATCAATTCATCCTGGCGTGAAGGCTGATCCATTACACTCCCTCCTCATCTTCGCCGATGGCCCTGCGCAGGGCCTTGAGTCCGTAATACATCCGGGTGCGGAGCGTGGCCGCAGGCACCCCGGTGCGCTGTTCCAGTTCTGCGTAGGACAGCCCGTTGAGCTGGACCGCAACGATGACGTCCCGGTGTTCCTCGCTGATCAGGGCCAGGCCGCTCTGCAGGACCACGCGGTCCTCTGCGGCAGATGCGCCTGTTCGCGACGTTGCCGCCACATCCATCCGCGAGTCCGGGACGGGGACCGGGCGGCGTTCGCGGGCGCGGATTTCGTCGATAATGACGTTCCGGGCAATGGCGAACAGCCAAGTCCGTTCCGTTCCTTTGGCTGACTCGTACCGGGACCGGGCTTTCCACGCCCGGATGAACGTCTCCTGGACGCACTCCTCTGCAACGGCCGGGTCCCTGGTGCAGTTGAGCGCAAAGCCGTACAGCGCGCTGCCGTGCTCGGCAAAGGCGTCCCGTACGTTGAATGCGTCCATGCCGTGCCCGGTCGGGCCTGTCCGCCTTTCGTCGCTCAGGGTTCGTTGCATCCTCATCCGTCCGCAGGCCGTTGTGGCTCGTGAAGGGAATACGGTGCCGGGCGGTGCAACGTTCAATGCCGGAACCGGTTTGCTGCAAGAAAAAACTTTTGGACTCCGGTGAACGCCCGCAGTCATGGGCGAGTATACCTTTCCACGCAGCCCGATTTCCGGGCTTGCCTGCCGAGAAAAGGGACACGATGAAGACGTTGGCCAAGAAACGGATCGCCGCTTTTACAGGAACTGCAGGGGCAATGGCGCTGGCAGCCCTGGTAGCGGCGGCGCCCGCCTCCGCTGAAACTACAGTTGACCGCCCCGACTCCTTCACCAGCATGTACTCAGTCCAGGCCCTACCGGAGAACGTGGTGGGTCCGGATGGGGCTCCCGCGCCGGGGGAGCCTGGTGCGTGGGGAACGTTCAACTTCATGATCAATTCCGACTTGGACGTGATCTGCTACGACATCAGCCTGACAGGCGTAACAGGGCCGTACCAGAGCGCCGCCAAGACGGCCACGCACATCCACCAGGCAGTCCAGGGCAAGAACGGTCCGCCTCGACTGGCCTTCCCCAACCCCGTGGGAGAGGGCAATTCCACGAGTGCGGGCTGCCTGAAGGGCCCGTTCACCACCGGCTTGAAGGCCGACAACGGAACTGACACCGGCGAAGGCTTCACGCTCAAGCAGATTGAGGCCAACCCCTCCGGTTTCTCCGCTGACACCCACACGGCAGCGTTTGTTCCCGGCGCCGTGCGCGGGCAACTGGCCGTGATGCCTGCCGGTGGCGTGGACACAGGCATTGCCACAGCCGCCACTGCCTCGGCTGACCCCGGAGCCATGGTGACACTCGCGGTTGGCACCTTGGGTGCTGCCGCCGTCGGAACCCTCCTGCTGGTCAGGTCGCGGAAACGCGCCAGCTGATTAGCCCGGACACTGCCCGTTCCCACCTGCCGGCGGGAACGGGCAGTGTCGCCTCAAGAAAGTCCGAGCTCCAGGGTGCTTGAGTAGACCTGCTTGGCAGGCGGCCCCGCAAGGATTTCCCCCAAGGTGCTGGCTCCCTCTGGCGTGGTGCGCCAGGCCGCATAGTCGTCGTGGTCCTTGGTGGTGGCCCACTTCTCCACCACCAGGATGTGGCCCGGATCGGCGTCGTCAACCAGGGCTTCAATGCCTTCATTACCCGGCCAGGTACGTGTGGCCGCCAGCGTTTCGCTCAGGAACCGGGGCGCATCCGCCAGCCGGTCGGGAAGAATTCGGACTTCAAAATGGACGATCGCGGACATCTGATTCCTCTTTTTTTGGTACGTCGGGGTGATGGGGAGCGGCGGGCGGTTACCAGCCGCGGGCGCGCCACTCGTCAAGATGCGGACGTTCGGCGCCCAGGGTGGTGGGGTCGCCATGGCCCGGATGCACGACGGCGGAGTCCGGGTAGGTGCCAAAGAGCCGCTCCGTGACGTCATCAAGGAGTTGGGCGAACCGCGCAGGGTCCTGCTGGGTGTTGCCCACGCCACCGGGGAAGAGCGAGTCGCCGGAGAAGATGTGGGCCACGCCGTCCGGAGCTTGGTAAACGAACGCGATCGACCCGGGCGTGTGGCCACGCAGATGGACAGCCGCCAATTCGAAGCCGTCAACCGCCACAGTAGCCCCCTGTTCCAGCCGCCGGTCCACAGGGACGGGCAGCGCATCGGCGTCGTCCGCGCCTGCCGACGTGGGCGCGCCGGTGGCTTCAACAGCCTCCTTCAGGGCCCGAACATGGTCCCAGTGCTGATGCGTGGTGGCGATCTGGACCACTTTGGCGGTGGCAATTGTGTCTGCAGCGCCGTCGGCCAGGAGGTCGCGAATCGCCGGGAAGTCGTCGGCCGCATCGATGAGGACCTGCTCGCCACTTGCCTTCGCGGTGAGTACGTACACGTTGTTGTTCATCTCGCTGACGGAAATGCTGCGAATGGTCAGGTCCGGCAGGTCGTACAGAAGTGAGCTCATGGACCCAGTCTAGGGACGGCGGCTGGGATTCAGTCGGGTGTTTCCTGACCGAGGTGGGATTGACGAGCGGCTCGCCGGTCACTGTAGAACTTCTCGACGGCGCCAGGCTCGGCGAGCACCGGGGTGACCACGCGCGAAGCTGGCGGCAGCGCCGCATCGGGGTCGACGAGTTCGTCCAGCAGCACCAGGGTGGGCGGCATGAGCCGTAAGGTCCCGGCGTCGTGCGCTTCGAGGATCTCCTGGATGCCCATCCAGCCCGACTTTGACGCTTCAGTGGTTTGGTGCCGCGGCTCCAGCTCCGCAGGCAAGACCGCAGCGTAAAAGAACGTATCGAAGCGTTTTGGCTGGTCAACGGGGGTAATCCAGTTGGCCCACGGCGCCAGGAGGTCAGATGGAAGGACGACGCCGGACTCCTCCAGAACTTCGCGAAGGGCTGCGGACAGCACCCGGGCAGCTGAATCCTGGGCCAGTTCGCCGCCGAGGCTGGTGTGCTGCCACGCCTGAGCATGTTGTGCGAGCAGGGCTTCCGGGAAGGCCTGGCCAGTCGGCAGAGTGACCGAGTCCACGGCGTCCACCCGACCGCCTGGAAACACCACCATGTTGGCCGCGAAGTCCATGCTGGCGACCCGGTGCTGGACGAAAACCTGCCGGCCGTTGGCTTCGTCCCGGAGCAGAATGACGGAGGCAGCCTCCCGCGCAAGTACGCCCTGAGTTTCACGTCCGCTGCTCATTGCTGCCCCTTTGGTGATGTTGAAGACGGTCGTCTGCCAGTGTGGCAGGTGAAGTGGGGGCTGGCCCGGAAAACACCAGCCGTCAGGCCCAGGAAATGATCCGGTCCGCCCGGTGCCGGGTGGCCTGGATCAGGTCGGCGTTGGCCTGGTCCGGCCCGTTGGCCCAATCCGCAGCGTCCTGAGCCGCCATACCAAAGGCGACGTGCCGGGCCACCAACCATTCCAATCGGGTAGCTTCCGGCGTCCCCAGGAACCACGATTCGGTCAGGAGTTCGCGCACCTCAGACCACGGGTGGTCCGGGATCAGGAGGTAGTTCCCCTCGGTAATCACCAGCTGCGTGCTTGCCGGCACGGCGATGGTGGCGGCCACGGGCTCGTCGATGGTGCGCCGGAATTCGGGCGCGTACACCACCTCCTCGTCCCGGGCACGGAGGCGCCGGAGCAGCGAGAGGTAGCCGCCGCCGTCGAACGTGTCGATGGCACCTTTGCGGTTACGCAGGGGCGTGCCGGCAATGATCGCGTTGCCCAAATGGAAGCCGTCCATGGGCACCACCACCGCAACCCCGGGGTCAAATTGTTGCTCTACCCAGGCCGCACAGGTTGATTTCCCTGATCCGGGCGCGCCGGCAATCCCCAAAATGATGCGTTCGCCCGGGATGAGGCGACGGCGAAGTTCCGCAAGGGGATCGGCGAGCTGGGGGAATTCCATCCCCAAAGACTAAGCGGCCGACGGCGGAACCAGGGTCCCGCCGTCGGCCAGCCGGTGCGGCGGAGACTCAGCCGTTGGCAGCGTCGGAAGACTGCTTGCCGGAGGGCAGGGCCTTCAGTCCCGCTGCGCAGGCTACGATCCCGGCGATGAAGATTACCTTGAAGATGCTGAACGCTTCGACGCCGGTGGCCATGGCCCAGCCCACCGTGAGCGCCGCGCCGATCCCCACCCAGACGGCGTAAGCGGTGCCGAGGGGGATGTGCCGGATGGCCAGTCCCAGGCCCAGCATGCTGAGGATGACTCCCACCAGGAAAATGGCGGTCGGTAGTGGGACGGTGAACCCGTTCGAGAGGCCCAGGGCGGTGGCCCAGACGGCTTCGAGGAGAGCGGAGATGAGGAGCAGTGGCCAGGCGAGGGTACGGCTGCGCATTACGCCACCACCTTCAGGCCAACCACGCACGCGGCGATGCCGGTGAGCAGGAGCAGGCGGGCCGCTGTCGGCCGTTCAACCTTGGTGACCATGGCATACGCCGAGGTCAGGACCACGCCCACGCCCACCCAGACGGCGTAGGCGGTACCGGTGGGGATGGCCTGCATGGCGATGGCGAGCCCTGCCATGCTGGCGACGACCGCTACCAGGAAGACGGTGGCGGGGGCCAGTTTGCTGCGCCCGGTGGCAGTGAAGGTTTTGTGGAGTGCTGCGGCCCAGACGGCCTCGAGTGCTCCCGAAAGAATGAGGATTAACCACGACATGAGAGATCCTTTGGCCAGTCTTGTCGCGTGCCGGGTACTGAACCGTCGTCCGGAGGCCCTTGGTGGGTGCCTTGATTTCAGAGTAGCAACGCGGCGCTGCGGGGG
Source organism: Arthrobacter ulcerisalmonis (assembly GCF_900609065.1). Classification (GTDB taxonomy): domain Bacteria; phylum Actinomycetota; class Actinomycetes; order Actinomycetales; family Micrococcaceae; genus Arthrobacter; species Arthrobacter ulcerisalmonis. The sequence goes on from NZ_UXAU01000015.1 coordinate 29,297, forward strand.
CGAGGGATGGTGAAGAACCTCACCATCCCGGTCCCCACCCAACTGAGTAGCGCTAAGTGCAGTTTTGAGGGGCCAAAACCGCACTTAGCGCTACCTACATGGGGAGCGGCTTAGAGTGCGCCGCCCGCAGTTTCCGGGGCCGACGTATCGGTGCCGGACGCGCCGCCGGTTTCGCGGGCGATGAAGTTCTCGATGTCGAACAGGTTGTCCGCGCGTGAGGCGATGTTCAGCAGGGTGGTCATGGAGGCGACCTCTTCGACCTGCTCCTTGAGGAACCAGAGCATGAACTGCTCGCCCAGCGCGTCATCTTCACGGCGGGCGGCGCGGAAGAGCGCCTCGATGTTGCGGGTGACTTCCTGTTCCTGCTCCAAGGCCAGTGCCAGCGGTTCGGTGACCCCGCCGAACTCGTTGCGGACAGCCGGGATGCCGGGGATGACCACGGGCAGGTCGCGGTCCAACATGTACTGGACCATCATCATGGCGTGGTTGCGTTCTTCAACCGACTGCTTGTAGAAGTAGCGCGCCAGCTGCGGCAGATCCTGGTTGTCGAACCACGTGGCAACGGCAATGTACTGCTGCGACGCGGTGAACTCGTTGCCCACCTGGGTGGAGAGCAGTTCGTTGAAGGTTGTGGGTTCAATCTCGGTGGAAGTCATGGCTAAATTCTAGGGAGGCAGAGACTGCCCCGCTACTGTGGAAAGGCTGTATTTAGCAAGGTGAGGCTGCCCTCGATGCTAGTTATCCACAGGATCGATGGACACGATGGCGAGGAATCCGCGCCCCAAAATTTCGGGTGCATCTTGATCCGCTCCGGCCACCGCGTCATACCTGCCCAACGTTTCCGGCGTACCCTCCGCCGCACTCACGGTGGCCCGGCCCTGCAGCAGGACAGCGAACTGGCCCGCAAACACCGGCTGCGCCCGCTTCTTCGAGATCTCAATGATGGACGTGTACCCCTTGAACGCGTCCCGCCGGGTGAGGACGCTGAGGTGCCGCACATCGCCGGTGGGCAGCGAGGTGGAAACCACGACGTCGGCCGGGAACCGGAAGGGGCGGTACCGTTCCAGCGGGTGGTCTTGGCCGTCCACGGTCAGCAGCAACAGCTCACCGTCGGCCACCGTCAGCACCCGCTCCCGGCCCGGCATCGGCGGCATTTCGCCGGCCTTGGTGCTGTCGGTGAGGTCCACCCGCCAGTCCCAGTCCAGCCCAGCGGCCGCGGCAGGGTGGCGCGCCAACTCCCGCAGGGAGCCGCCTCCCGGTTGCGACGGAACGGCTTTGAGGTCAGCGAAGCGGATGATCTGCATGCCCCCAGCCTAGTTCGGTGCCAACCGCCAGCTTCCAGCCATCAGGAAAGCGTCGCGGACCGTGCCCTCCCCCTGTTACTCTCCAGCGGGGGAGTAACACGAAAACAGCCTGAAGGAGCCGGGAATGTTCGTCAAAGTGTGTGGTCTCAGCACGTCTGAATCTGTCCGTGAAGCAGTCAACGCCGGGGCGGATGCGGTGGGCTTCGTCCTGACGGCGAGCCCCCGCGCGGTCACCCCGCAGCAGGTCCGGACGCTCCTGCCAGACGTGCCGGACGGAGTTACGCCGGTGGGCATCTTCCGCGACGAACCGGCCGTCGACGCCGTCGCTATCGCCCGGGCCGCCACACTCGAATGGATCCAACTGCACGGCGCCCGCACCCGCGACGACGTCCAGAAGGTGCACGACGCCGGCTTGAAGGTTGTCCGGGCCATCACCTTGGGTGCCAGCACCGAGGAGTTCGAGGACTGGGGTGAGGATCTCCTCCTGATTGACGCCGCCGTGCCCGGATCGGGGGAGTCCTGGGACTACTCGTCGGTGGCTGAGCACCCCGCGCTGCAGGGCCGCTCGTGGCTGCTGGCCGGCGGGCTGACGGCAGAGAACGTCGTTGACGCTGTCGCTGCGGCCAGAGCTTGGGGTGTTGACGTGTCCTCCGGCGTCGAGGCTTCGCGTGGCGTCAAAGACTTGGCGAAGATCACGGCTTTCGTCCAGGCAGCCAAGTCAGCCGCCACAGTCTAGAGTTCAGGGCAGAATCAGGGTCTTCCCGGAGCCGTTGGCGGCCATGAGCAGGGCAGAATAGAGAAATGAAGACTTTGCTCAACGTGATCTGGCTTGTATTCGGTGGTTTGTGGCTGGCGCTCGGCTATTTCCTCGCCGGAATCGTGTGCTGCATCCTGATCGTCACCATTCCCTGGGGCATCGCCTCATTCCGGATCGCCGCCTATGCCTTGTGGCCGTTCGGCCAGATGGTGGTAGACAAGCCGGGCGGCAATGGGCCCTTCGCCTTGCTGGGAAATGTGATCTGGCTGCTGGTGGCCGGTATCTGGATTGCGATCGGCCACGTGGCCACGGCCATCGCCATGGCCATCACCATCATCGGTATTCCGTTGGCCATCGCCAACCTCAAGCTGATTCCGGTATCACTGATGCCACTGGGCAAGCAGATTGTGCCGACCAACCGGCCGTTCGTCCAGGCGTACCGCTAAAGCTCGTACGGCTAAAGCTCGCCGGGCCGCAGGGCGCGGAGCACGCAGAATTCGTTGCCGTCCGGATCGGCCATGACCACCCCCGTGACGTCGGGTCCTTGGCCCACTGAGACCTGGGTGGCGCCGAGTCCCTCCAGCCTGGCCACCTCGGCGTCGCGGTCAGTTGGGCGCAAGTCCAGGTGCAACCGGTTCTTGACGCTCTTGCCTTCAGGAACTTTCAGAAACAACAGGTCCGGGCTCACCCCGTCCTCGGGGCTGCCTTCGGCCGGTTCGAGGACGATCTCGTCGTCCACCTCGTAGGTCCGGCGCCAGCCCAACGCCGCTTCCCAGAACGCAGCGGGCACACGGGGATCGGTGGAATCGACACTGACGGCTTGAATGCGCAGGTTCATCCCTGGAGTCTCGCAGTTCGCGGAGGGCACGTAAAGACCGCCATCAGCGCGGGCTGAAGACGCCGCCGGCCAAGATGGCCACGGCGTCGCTGTCGTCGAGCTCGGCAGCGATATCGACGTCGTCGGCGAACCCCGCGCCGATCAGTTCGCGGCCGCTGCTGCAGCCCTGCAGGAACTCGCGCAGGTTTGGTTCGACGGCGTCGAAGAGGGCCGCCGCGGCTACCGCTTCAGGCGCAAACCCTTGCCAGTACCCGGCGTCACCATCGAGGCCAGCGCCTCGGGCAGCGGCCAACGCGGCGATGAACGCGCCAGCCCCCACCTGGTCCTCAATGGCAGGGCGCAACGTCCCGTCCGGCCATTGTTCCCCTGCCGCGATGACGGCGATGACGGCATCGGCAGGAAGGTTTTCCGCGATCCATTCAGCCGTTGCGGCGGCGTTTCGGAGGCAGGTAGCGGCCACCAGGGCAACTTCGCCGGCCAGGCCGTGGCAGAGGGTTGAGCCGTTGGGCGACGGTAGCACCACGCGGCCCAACGATTCTGCTTCGCGCAGGGAAGCGGGGGAGAGGCTGAGCCCGCCGCCGTCCCGGGGCCCCGCCAAGTGGGCATCATGGTGGGCTGCGAAATCCTCCGCGGAGGTATCTTTCCACGGGTAGGGGATGACTTCCGCGCCGCGATCCAGGGCGACGCTGACGCACGTGCTGAACGACAAGACGTCCACCACCACCGCCAGGTCGGCTCCGGGCGCGACCGTTGTGGCGCCGTCGTGCCCCCACTCAAACCGGACGGTATACGGGAGTTGGCGGTGCGCCGCGCTGGCAGAATACAGGTGCCGTTCGTTGGAGCGAGGGGCGTTCATGCCAGTTCTCCCTGCAGGTTGCGGTGCGCGGCGTCCAGCCAGAGCGCCCGGGCTTGGGCGCTGTGAAAGAGCGGGTCAAGGGCCAATAGCTGACGGACGACGCCGGCCCGGCCGGTGGCGAAATCGGCGTCACCAATGTGCGCGTAGTCGCTGCGGACGGCAGCAAGGTAGCGCGCGTAGCCGTCCGGTTCGGTGCCCAGAATCGACAGATCCGCGTCGCAGAGCAGCGCCCCATCAGCATCCCCGGGCTCGGGGCGGTGATCCCGGGTCAGGAGAACCAAGCGGCAGACCTCGTCCACGTCGGCCTCGGAGAGTCCCGCTGCCCGCAGTCGATCGAAGGCGAGTTGGGCTGACTCCTCTTCGTCCTGACGAGGGATGCCCTGATAGACGGCATCGTGGAACCATGCGGCCAGGAGAACGGTTTTGGGTACGTCCGCCGGTTCCGTCAGCAGGTCGAGCGCCTCCAGGGTCGAGAGCAGGTGGGTGCAGCCATGGTAGTGCCGGTGCGGTTCACTCCAGCGATCCAGCAGGTCAAGGAACAGCGCATCGTGGCCGGGCATGATTGCCTCCCAACGGTTCAGCAGCGGAACCTTGAGGGACTTGTTGCGTTGCCGGGCGGGGATGCGGAGCCCGCTGGCGATGAGTCTACGCACCAGTACCCGGGCTTCCACCGGAATGGCGCCCGCGGCCACCAGGTCATCAAAGCGACGTTCGGGCACGTCATAGTGGTCGCCGTCGAAGGCCCGTTCCGGGATCCCCGCGGCCGCCGCAAAGTCATGCAGTTCCGCCAAGGACGCGTCCGAGACCAGGTGCGAGAAGTGCGTTCCGTGGGCAGGCCACAGCGGCGGGTCAAGGTAGATGGCCATGGAGAAATTCTAGTTGCCTCGATAATTACAAATTTTGTCAAAATGCGTGACAAGATTAACAAAAGCCGATAGTGTCCCGGGTGGGCGCTGGGTACCTCCCCGCCCATTCCAAAGGACCCGCTGAGCGCGCCCACCCGGCGCCTCGGCCCGCGAAGGAGCCACCCCGTGAAAATTGCTCGCATTCTGGGACGCACTGCCACCACAACCGCTGCAGCAGCAATGGCGGTAGCCCTGCTGGTGCCATTGCCGGCCCACGCCGCTCCGGCCTCGGGCGGGGACACCGCCAGCCCGGACATCGCCGGTGGTGCCACCACCACTATTTCCGCCGCACCTTACGCGGCGCAGATTTCCTTCGATGCGACGGGAACGAATGTCGGTTGCACGGGCAGCCAGATCTCCGAGAGCTGGGTCATCACCGCCAAGCACTGCAACTCGACGTCCCTGCAGTCTGTCCGGCTGGGCGCCACGTACCTGCAAACTGGCGGGACCGTGAAGACGGTGGCTGCACGCTACGCCTCCAGCACCGGGGATGTGCTCCTGCTGAAGCTGTCGTCCCCGTACTACGGCTCCTATATCGGGCTGTCCAGTAGCTTCCCGGCGACGGGGGTTGCCGCCAAGGTATACGGCTGGGGCGACCAGACCGAGGGTGCCGGCACCATGTCATACAACTTCAAGACGGCCAACGTCACCGTGGCTGGCCAGGGCACTGACACCTACGGTGGCGCCTCGGTGAAAACCCGCTCGCAGTCCGGCCACACCCTGGGCGGCGACTCCGGCGGACCGCTGGTGGTCAACGGCAAGCTGGTGGGTGTCCTCTCGACGTCGAGCGTCCTGCCCACGCCCAACCCGTCTACCTTCACCAGCTACTTCAATGACCATGCGTCCGTGGCCCGTAACCTGAGCTGGATCACCAGCGTTTCTGGCGTGGCAGGTTCCTGACGTTCGCTGAGGGCAGACGACTTTGATGCCAACGAGGGCTCCCTGAATGGCCATATGCAAAGTTGAGCGTTGTACACTCAACTTAGTAGCCATCAATGAAGGGAGCCCTCTTTGGACGTCAAATTCACCACCAAGAGCCAGGAGGCGCTCTCGGCTGCGGCCATGAACGCCTCCACCGCCGGTAATCCGCAGGTGGAGCCGGCGCATCTCCTCAAAGCCCTGATGGACCAGCGCGACGGCGTTGCGGTGGCACTTCTGCGGGCCACCGGCGCCGACCCGGATGCCATCAGTGTCCAGGCCAGCAGCGCCATCAAGGCCCTGCCTGCCAGCTCGGGCAGTTCCACCCAACAGGCACAGCTGTCCCGCCCGGCACTGCAGGCCATCCAGAACGCCAAGGAAGACGCCGAACGGCTCGGTGACACCTTCGTGTCCACGGAAGTGTTGCTGTTGGGCCTGTCTGCCGGTAGTGACGCCGTGGCCCGACTGTTGCGGGATGCTGGGGTATCGCATCAAGCGTTGACCGCCGCCATCCCCGGCGTGCGCGGGGAACGGAAGGTGACCTCGGCCGATCCCGAGAACACGTTCCAGGCACTGGAGAAGTTTGGCACCGATCTGACTGCCATTGCCCGGTCCGGGAAGCTTGATCCCGTGATCGGCAGGGACGCGGAGATCCGTCGAATCGTGCAGGTGCTCAGCCGCCGCACCAAGAACAACCCCGTGATCATCGGTGAGCCGGGCGTGGGAAAAACGGCCGTGGTGGAAGGCCTGGCGCAACGCATCGTTGCCGGTGACGTGCCGGAGAGCCTCCGCGGCAAGACCCTGATCTCCCTTGACCTCGCCTCCATGGTGGCCGGCGCCAAGTACCGAGGCGAGTTTGAGGAACGGCTCAAGGCCGTCCTGGAGGAAATCCGCTCGTCGGATGGCCAAGTCATCACGTTCATCGACGAGATCCACACCGTGGTGGGCGCCGGCGCCACCGGAGAATCCTCCATGGACGCCGGGAATATGCTCAAGCCCATGTTGGCCCGCGGCGAACTGCGCCTCATTGGTGCCACCACCCTGGACGAGTACCGGGAGAACATCGAGAAGGACCCTGCCCTGGAGCGCCGTTTCCAGCAGGTCTATGTGGGCGAACCCAGCGTGGAAGACACCATCGGCATCCTGCGTGGGCTGAAGGAACGCTACGAGGCCCACCACAAAGTAGCCATCGCAGACTCTGCCCTCGTGGCTGCCGCCTCGTTGTCCAACAGGTACATCGCCGGCCGGCAGCTTCCCGACAAGGCCATTGACCTGGTAGATGAGGCAGCGTCCCGGCTGCGGATGGAGATCGATTCCGCGCCGGAGGAGATCGATCAGCTGCGCCGAGCCGTCGACAGGCTCACCATGGAGGAATTGGCGCTCGCCAGTGAAAAGGACCCAGCGTCCGTGGAGCGGTTGGCGTCGCTCCGGGCAGACAAGGCGGACCGCGAGGAGGAACTTGCCGGCCTGAACGCCCGCTGGGAAGCGGAGAAAGCGGGCCTGAACCGCGTGGGCGATCTCAAGGCCCAACTCGATACGTTGCGCGGAACCTACGACAAAGCTGCCCGCGAAGGTGACCTGGAGACGGCGTCACGGGTGCTGTACGGAGAGATCCCCGCGCTGGAACGCGAGCTGGACGCCGCCGCCGCGGCTGAGGCGGCCAACACTGACAAGTCTGGCCAGATGGTGGCCGAGCAGGTCACCGCCGATGACATTGCCGAGGTCATCTCCGCCTGGACAGGCATTCCAGCGGGTCGGATGCTGCAGGGGGAGAGCCAAAAACTGCTGGACATGGAAGCGGAACTGGGCAAGCGCTTGATCGGCCAGCAAAAGGCCGTCACTGCCGTCGCCGATGCCGTGCGGCGGGCCCGCGCCGGGGTCAGCGACCCCAACCGGCCCACCGGTTCGTTCCTGTTCCTGGGCCCCACGGGCGTAGGCAAGACCGAACTGGCCAAGGCCCTGGCGGACTTCCTCTTCGACGACGAACGCGCCATGGTGCGGATCGACATGTCTGAGTACTCCGAAAAGCACGCCGTGGCCCGGCTGGTCGGCGCCCCGCCGGGATACGTGGGGTACGAGGAAGGCGGCCAGCTGACTGAGGCCGTCCGCCGTCGGCCGTATTCAGTGGTGCTGCTCGACGAGGTGGAAAAGGCGCACCCGGAAGTTTTCGACATCCTCCTGCAGGTGCTCGACGACGGCCGGCTCACCGACGGCCAGGGCCGCACCGTGGATTTCCGCAACGTGATCCTGGTGCTGACATCCAACTTGGGCAGCCAGTTCCTGGTGGATCAGGGGCTCGACGCCGACACCAAGCGCAAGGCTGTCATGGCCACCGTCAATGCGTCTTTCAAGCCCGAATTCCTCAACCGGCTGGACGAGGTGGTGCTCTTCGACCCGCTCACGGTGGAGGAGCTTGCCAAGATTGTGGAGCTGTACGTGGAGGAGATGGCCCGGCGCTTGCAGGACCGTCGCCTCACACTGGAGGTCACCGACAGTGCCCGTGCGTGGCTGGCACTCACCGGCTTCGATCCCGCCTACGGTGCCCGACCGCTCCGCCGACTGGTGCAGCGCGAGATTGGCGACCGGCTGGCCCGGGCCATCCTCGCCGGCGACATTGCGGATGGCGACACCGTCCTGGTGGACACCCGCGCGGACGTGGACGAGCTCAGCATCGAATCGCTCGAATCCCTGGCCGGGTACGACGGCGGTGCTCCCGCCAGCAGCGACTCCGCAGGCCTGGTGGTCCGGCGGAAGGCGTAGCCTACTGGCGCGTCACCACCGCGCCCGCAAGACTAAATGCAACCCAACAGGAAAGAGATCCACATGCTGTTTTTGGTCCGGATGGACGTCAACCTGACCGTCGACATGGCAGTTGAGGAAGCGGCCGCCATCAAGGCTGTCGAAAAGGCCTACTCGCAGGACCTGCAGCAGAAGGGGAAATGGCCGCACATCTGTCGCGTTGGGGGGGAGTACTCCAACTACTCGGTCTTTGAGGCCGAGTGCAATGACGAAATGCACCAAATGCTCTCCGGTTTGCCCCTGTTCCCCTACATGGACATCTCCGTGACGCCGCGCGCGAAGCACCCCTCCGACATCAACTGACGCTGGGACCTTCCGCAACGCCGTCGTGGTCTCCTAGAAACCTTAGGGGAGCACGCTGGCGTTAATGACGTTGCCAGCAGCCGCCGTGACGTAGCAGTCCACGCGGCGGTCGCCGGAGTCCCAGCTGGTGCTGCTGGGGTAGCTGCGCTGGAATTCTAGGGTGTAGTCGTTGGCTGCGGAGCCCAAGACAGCGGCTTGGCAGGCTTCGAGGGCTTTCGCCTTCATCGCGTCCGCTCCGGGATAGGTGGCGTCCTTGGGGTAGCGGAACAGCGAGACGAGTTGCGCGGAGTGTCCGGTGGCGCAGGGCACCACCGTGGTGGCCAAGGCCTCCGGTTCGAAGTCCTTAAAGCAGTCCCCCAGGGCATACTCGGCGGGCGGTACGGCCTCGCGCGGTGCTGCCAACGGGGTGGCTGCGGGAGTGACGGCAGTCTCCAGGGCGCCGTTGGCGTTGGACGGGGCGGCGGTGTCGGCGTTGGCCTGCAACCACAGGGCAAGCCACAGCAGGCCAGCCACCACTGCTACGAGCACGACGACGAAGCTCACCTTCCATGCTTTGCCGCGGTTTGTGGAGTGGGCTGGGGAAGCCTCTGCGGAGCCCTGCGGAGTGGCGGCCTGTTGCGGGACCGGACCCGTGACGACGGAGTCTTGTGGGGTGGACGGCAGCTGCGGCGGCTCAACGGGGCGATCGGGAACGTCCTGGTGGTTCACTGCTGTTTCCTCCTGCGTTCACGCGGCGTCAGACCGTCGGCGCTGGCCGGCCCGGCCGTATTGTGACGACTCTATCGAACAAATTCCAGCCAGTGCTGGAGCGCTGCGGCGGGATACTATCGCAGGTGCCCTCCTGCGGCCGCGGCTGGCAAGCAGGGGGAGCGGAAAACATGTAATCTAGGTGTACGACAAATTGACCAAACATTCCGGGGCCTCACCAATAGCTAAAGGTGACCACCTCCGGTCCAAGTACAAAAGGGGGTCACGCCATGGGGCGCGGCCGTCAAAAGGCAAAAGCTACCAAGCAGGCTCGGGATATTAAGTACTACTCCCCGAACACTGACTACTCGGCACTTCAGCGTGAGCTGACGGGCCCAGGAAGCCGTACCACGAGCCATTTCGCTAATGAGCCGGTTGAACCCGACTATTCGGCTTACGTGGATAAGTACGCGGATGATTTGGACGAAGACGATGACGAGGTAGGCACCCGTCGCATCAGCTAGGTGTCGCTGGCTGGCCACGCTATAAGGCCGGCCCGCTGCGCGACATCGCTGCACGCTCGGAAGCTCCTGGTGACCGGGCGTGCAACGTCTCTTGTGTGCTGCCAGAATTGCAGCGTTTCCAACCACTTGCGGTTGTCCGAACGTTGACCAGTAAGACTGAGCCCGTTGATGGCACCGTAACCCGGTGCGGTCAGCGGGCATTTTGGTGTTGACTGGAGTACCCGGCCGTGCGCCGGCAGTCCAGGAAAGGCCCTCCGTGACACACCTGACCCACCCTTTGCGTTTCCGCCACGGCGAACCGTGCTGGGCCGACGTCCAGACCGGAGACGTGGCTGCCGCCAAGGCCTTCTACGCAGCGGTGTTTGGCTGGACCTTCAAGGATCTCCCCACCCCCGACGGGCGCAGCTACGCGCAGGCGTTCCTGGGCAAGGACTTGGTGGCGGTGATCGCCCCACAAAACCGTGGGCAGGAACTGGCGGGGACACCGGCGCAGTGGAACATCTACTTCGCCGCCGAGGACGCTGCAGTGCTTGCTGCGGACGTGCCGCACGCAGGCGGCGTGCTGGAGTTCGGCCCCGAGGCGGTTGCCGAAACCGGCATCATGGTGTTCGTGGCTCCGCCCGGCGGCGGCACCACCGGTGTATGGCAGCCGGGGACGCATACCGGCACGGAACGCTACAACACCGCCGGTGCCCTATCCTGGACGGAACTGTGGACGCCCGAGCCGCAGGCCGCCGTCGGCTTCTTCCAGCAACTCTTTGGCCATGAGGTCACCGAATACCCGCAGGACGACGGCGGAACGTATTCAACGCTGATCGTCGCAGGCGCGGAGGTGGCGGGGGTGGTCGCGGCGGAGGGGCCCGCCACCTGGCATGTCTACTTCGGCGTGGCCAGCGTGGCCGAGGCCGTGGCGAAGGCAGTTGGGGCTGGAGCTGAGGTCCTGATCGCACCCGAACCTGAGGATGGTGAGTCCCTCGGCGCCACGGCAACCCTCAAGGACCCGCAAGGCGGTGTCTTCAGCCTGCTGGAGGTTTAACTGCCTAGTCGGCGTCCCCGCCCGTGAGGGGAAGTGCCGCCGACGAGGTGTTCGCGGAACTAGGCGTACGCGTTGACCAGGCGGACAGCTCCGCCGTCCACGCCCTTGGCGCCCTGAACGTAGTCCGGGCCGGTCTTGTCGATAGCGTCCGAGTCGGCGCTGACGGTGCCCATAACCCAGGACGGCAGGCCGCGTTCGTTCAGGCGGGCCACGGCGGCGTCGGCTGCCTGCGGCGAGACGATGGCCACCATGCCTACGCCCAGGTTCAGGGTGCGCTCCAGGTCTGCCAGCGGGACGTTGCCGAGTTCGGACACCAGCTTGAAGATGGCGGGCAGTTCCCACGTGGCGCGGTCAACGGTGGCCACCAGGCCCTGCGGGAGGACCCGGGCCAGGTTAGCGGCAAGGCCACCACCGGTGACATGGCTGAAACCGTTGACGCCCTGGCCGGAGTTTACGGGGAAGGTGCGGGCCAGGTCCAAGCAGTCCGCAGCGTACACGCGGGTGGGCTCCAGGAGCTCCTCGCCCAGCGTGCGGCCCAGTTCGGAAACCTGACGGTCAAGGGCCCAGCCGGCGTGGTTGATGACGCGGCGGACCAAGGAGTAGCCGTTGGAGTGCAAGCCGGAGGATGCCATGCCAATGACCACGTCACCTGCGCGGACCCGGTCCGGACCCAGCAGCTGGTCGGCTTCGATGACGCCGGTTGCGGCGCCCGCAACGTCATATTCGTGCTCACCCAGCAGGCCGGGGTGCTCAGCGGTTTCGCCGCCCACCAGGGCCGTACCGGCCACCGAGCAGGCTGCGGCGATGCCACGAACGATGTCGGCGATGCGCTCCGGCACCACCTTGCCGCAGGCGATGTAGTCGGTCATGAACAGTGGCTCGGCGCCTACCACCACGATGTCGTCAACCACCATGCCCACCAGGTCGAACCCGATGGTGTCGTGGATGTCCATGGCCTGGGCGATGGCAACCTTGGTGCCTACGCCGTCGGTGGACGTGGCCAGCAGCGGCTTTTTGTAGGTCAGCAGCTTCGAGACGTCGTAGAGGCCAGCGAAGCCGCCCACCCCGCCGATGACCGACGAATTGTGGGTGGCCTTGATGGCACCCTTCATGAGCTCGACGGCGCGGTCTCCCGCTTCGACGTCGACCCCTGCTGAGGCGTAGGTGATGCCGGCGTTTTCTGCGGCAGGACTGACGGACGTCATACGGGTTCCTTCTTGTCGGCGCCGGCAGCGCTGGTGTGTACATCGGGCACGAGGTCGGCCTCGGTCAAAAGGTTTTCGTATTCGGCGTCCGGTCCCGGATCGCAGCCGGTGGCGCCAGCCTTCTCCGCCGGATCGGCTTGCGGGTCAACAGCCAAGGCGGCGGTCTGGCCGGGCAGGGCAGAGGGCGACGGCGTGAGGCCGCCGAGGTCCGTGCGCTCCAGGAGGTTCTTGCCCACTTTGTCGGCCGGGAGTTCGATGGGGTAGTTGCCCGTGAAGCAGGCGGTGCAGAGGCGTTCGCGCGGCTGGCGGGTAGCGCCGATCATGCCGTCCTCGGAAATGTAGGCCAGCGAATCGGCGCCGATGGCCTGCGAGATCTCCTCGATGGTGGCGCCGTTGGCGATCAGTTCAGCGCGGGACGCGAAGTCGATGCCATAGAAGCAGGGCCACTGGACCGGCGGCGAGGAGATCTTCACGTGCACCGACGCGGCGCCGGCTTCGCGGAGCATCCGGACAATGGCGCGCTGGGTGTTGCCGCGGACGATCGAATCATCCACCACCACCACGCGCTTGCCGCGGATGACGGATTCGAGCGCGTTGAGCTTCAACCGGATGCCCAGCTGGCGGAGCGTCTGCGAGGGCTGGATGAAGGTACGGCCCACATAGGAGTTCTTCACGAAGCCGTGCGCGAAGGGGATCCCAGACTCTTCGGCGTAACCAACCGCCGCCGGAGTGCCGGATTCGGGGACCGGGATGACGATGTCTGCATCCTGGGTGTTTTCGCGGGCCAACTGGCGGCCCATCTCCACCCGGGATTCGTAGACGGAACGGCCGCCAATGGCTGCGTCGGGACGCGCCAGGTAGACGTATTCGAAAACGCAACCCGCCGGCGTCGGCTCCGCAAAACGTTGTGAGCGGACACCGTCCTCATCGATGGCGATGAACTCGCCCGGCTCGATTTCGCGGATGAAGCTGGCACCCACGGTGGCCAGGGCTGACTGCTCGGAAGCAACCACCCAGCCACGCTCCAACCGGCCAAGGACCAACGGGCGGATGCCGTACGTGTCGCGGGCCGCGTAGAGGGTGCTTTCATTCATGAAGACGAAGCAGAAACCGCCGCGGATCTTGGGCAGCAGCTCAATGGCTGTCTGCTCGAGGGTCTTACCCTCTTCGCCCTCCAGCAGGGCCGTGACCAGCGCGGTATCCGAGGTGTTGCCCTGCTTCATTTCGCCGCTGAGCTGGCCGCCGTTCCGTTCCAGGATCATGGCGTTGAGCTCGTCGGTGTTGGTGAGGTTGCCATTGTGGGCCAGGGCCACCGTGCCCGTGGACGTTGCGCCCAGGGTGGGCTGGGCATTGGCCCAGTGGCTCGCACCAGTGGTTGAGTACCGGCAGTGTCCCACCGCCAGGTGCCCGGTCAGGGTGTTCAACGTTGTCTCGTCGAAGACCTGGGACACCAGTCCCATGTCCTTGTAGACGTTGATGCGTTTGCCGTCGCTTGTAGCGATGCCCGCGGACTCCTGTCCGCGGTGCTGCAACGCATACAGCCCGTAGTAGGTGAGTTTTGCTACTTCTTCACCTGGTGCCCAGACGCCGAAGACGCCACAAGCGTCCTGAGGGCCTTTTTCGCCAGGGAGAAGATCATGAGAAAGTTTTCCATCGCCGCGTGCCACTGGTCGATTATCTCACGATCTGGGGTAGGAGAATTCCGGACTGTTGTTTATGACTGCGGATCGGTGTCCGGTTCGGATTCCGGGACGGCCTCGACGACGGCGCGCTGCTGCTTCTTGACGCTGCGTCGGTCCAGGATCAGGGCCAAGGCCGCGCCCAGGACTGCGCCCGCGCCGGCGAACCCCACCATGAAGAAACCAAAGACGGAGCCCGCATCGAACTCGCGGTCGCCGGGCAAGCCATAGGCCACCACCGCCGCCACGCCAACGCCCACCAGTGCCCCCGCGATGAGGAATGGCACGTACTTCGGCGCTCGACGGACAGTGACGTCGCGCCGCTCTGGAATTTGTTCGGAAGACATGCCATCCAGCCTACATTCGGGCGGGGTGGCGGCGGTCATCGGCTACACCGGCGCGGGTACCTGGCTGCGGGTGTTCTAGCTGCCGCGGTAGGTGGAGAACGCGAACGGGCTGAGCAGCAGCGGCACGTGGTAGTGCTCGGGGCCGGTCACCTCGAAGATCAGGTCCACCTCCGGGAAAAAGGTGGCACTTTGCTGGCTGGCGTAGTAGCTGCCAGTAGCGAAAGTGAGTTTGTAGTGGCCTGGAGCCAGTTGTTCCGGGCCCAGGTCTTTAGCGCGACCGTCGGCGTCCGTGGCTGACCGGGCAAGTTCCTGCCAGGTGCCGGATTCCTTGCCGGACAGGACGACGGCGACCCCCGCCGCAGGTGTGCCGGAACCGGTATCGAGAATATGAGTGGTGACGTGGGAGACGCTCATTCGCTGATCACACCTTCGAGGCGGAGGACGGCAATTTCGAGTAACTGCTGCGCCACGATGGCGTCCTCGGTGGCAGGGGAGTTTTCGATCCGTTCGTACAGGGCGCCAAGAATTTCGGGGGCGGTACGGCCGGCTGCCCGAATCAGGAACACCCTGCCGAACTTGGCCTCGTACCGGCGGTTGCCCTCGGCAAGGGCATCCGCCGCAGCAAAGTCTGCCGGATCGACCCCAGCCTGTTCGGAACGGGACATGGCCGCTTCGGTGCCTGCCGCCGTCGGCCGATCCCCGATTCTTGGGTGGTGTGCCAGTGCGGCATCAACCTCTGCCGGTGTCAGCGGGTTGGCTGCGCTGGCGGCGAAGTCCAGGAGTGCTGCGCGGGACGCGAACGGGCGGGCTGTCGTGAGTGCATCAACCCAGCGGGAGACGTCGATGCAGGGGCGGAGAAGGGCAGCTGCGACGGCGGGATCCGCAGTGTTGAATTCGGCAAGCTTCATGATGACTGCTTCCTTGGACTGCTGGCATCCATGGCGACGGCTATGCGGACGCTGATCAACTCAGCACTCGATGTTTACCTCGAGCTTCCGCATCATGGAACTGTTATTTCAGCATACGTAATATTCAAGGCCAGCATAGCGGCGGTGTCAAGAGGCTACAGCAGTTGGGTGGCCTATTGGGTAATATCGCGGGGAGGGCCGGGGGGTCCTTGAAGAAGATGTTGGGGTGTTTTTATGATTCACGGGACGGCTATGCAACCGCTGACCGGGCCTGAGGCCACACGTGCGGCCGGTCTCAAGGAGTATGGCTTGCTGCCAACGGTCTCGAACCAGGCGCCGCTCGTGAGCCTTGCCGGGGCGCCGGGAGCGCTCGATAACTTGGTGCGGTTGGCCACTCAGCTGTGCGGAGTTCCCTACGGCGTGGTCAACATCATCACGCCTGATCAGCAAGTACAGATCGCTGCTGACGGCGTGGACCCCGGAGTCTGTTCGCGCGAAGATTCCATGTGCGCGAAGGTGTTTTTCACCGGCCGGACCACAGTGGTGCGTGATGCCTCCATTGACCCGTTGTTTGCCAACAACCCGTTTGTGACGGGTGAACTTGGCGCGGTCCGCTTCTACGCCTCGGTGCCGCTGGAGACAACCACCGGGCTGGTCCTGGGCTCCCTCTGCGTCTTCTCGTTGGTGCCCGACGTGCCCTCCGAGGAGCAGATTGCCCTGCTGGAGGTGCTGGCCCGGCAAGTTGTGGAGCTCTTGGAACTCCAACACCGGACCATGCAGTTGGACGGTGCGCTGGCCGAACTGCAGCGCAGTAACACCATGCTGGCCGAGTTCGCCGGCCGGGTAAGCCACGACCTCCGGGCTCCGCTGACCACCATTCTGGGGTACGTGGAACTTGCCGAAGACGATTCAGACCTGCCACCCGAGCACCCCTTCACCGACTACCTGAGCCACATCGGCAACGGTGGTAGGCGGATGTTGGGAACACTGGAAGATGTGCTGGCCTATGCCCGGACCGACGGGATGCTCAACCGGCAGCCAGTTTCCCTGCTGGCCGTCACCGCCGAAGCCGCCCATGACCTGGGACTCGGCCTGGCACTCGGCGCCGACACCATCATTGGGCACGGCGTCGCCTGCGACGACATCGAGGTCTACGCGGACCGGGCGCAATTGCGCGCCATGATCCAGAATCTGCTGGCCAATTCGCTGAATTACCGCAGCGAGACCCGGGAACTGCAGATCGCTGTCAGCGCCGAACAGGGACCGTTGGGTGTGACCATCCGGGTGGCAGACAACGGCAAGGGCATCAGCCCCGCAGATCGTGCACGTGCTGTGGAGCCGCTGGTCCGGCTCAACCGGCCCGGCGATGGATCCGGGAGCGGGCTGGGGCTGGCCACCTGCCGTCGGATCGCGATGTCCCATGGTGGAGACTTGAGCATCGGGGACACGTTCGGCGGCGGCGCGACGGTGTCGGTGCTGTTCCCGGGTCCCGCGGCGGAGTAGCAACCCTCCCGAAGATTTGAACTGCTCCCCAAATGTTGGACTGAGAAATTTTCAGTTCCGATGTGAGGGGAGCAGTTTTATGTGTTCGCGTAGTTCGTTGTCTGTGGTGCAGCGG
>NZ_UXAU01000069.1 GCF_900609065.1 Arthrobacter ulcerisalmonis
GGGTGAGGTGGAGGGGTTTGGCCCGGTGCCAGCATCGGTGGCGCGGCGGTTGGTTGCTGATGGGGCGCAGTCGTTGTACAGGGTGTTGGTCGATCCCCGCGATGGGGCGCCGTTGGAGTTGGGCAGGACGAGGTACCGGTTATCGGAAGGACTGAAGCGGTGGATCCGGTTGCGTGATGGTGGGTGTACGTTCCCGGGGTGTAGTAATCAGTGTCTGGATAACGAGAATGATCACTTGACCGCGTGGGCTGACGGCGGCGGGACCGGGGTC
>NZ_UXAU01000007.1 GCF_900609065.1 Arthrobacter ulcerisalmonis
CCTGAGCTGCCGCGGAGATCTCGGACAGTGGGCCCTCATAAAATGAGGGTCTACCGAAAGTAGAGATCAGCATGACCGCATCACGGAAGCGATTTACCCAGGAGTTCAAGGACGAGCTGTGCCGCGAGGTGATCAACACTTCCAAGCCGATCAAGGACGTGGCCACCGCGTACGGTGTTGGCCCTGAGACGCTCCGCAACTGGCTGGTCAAGTACCGCGAGGCCAACGGCGGCACGGAGACGGATCTGACGGTGACGGAACGGGCCCGGCTCAAAGAGCTCGAGCGTGAAGTTCAAGAGCTGCGCGCGGAGACTGCCTTCTTGAAAAAAGCCAGCGCTTACTTCGCGCGGGAGCAGCGGTAG
>NZ_UXAU01000016.1 GCF_900609065.1 Arthrobacter ulcerisalmonis
GAAACGCCCGGTCCCATCCCGAACCCGGAAGCTAAGACCCACAGCGCCGATGGTACTGCACCCGGGAGGGTGTGGGAGAGTAGGACACCGCCGGAACACACTCCGGTCGAGGCCCCAACCACCACCATGGTTGGGGCCTCCCACATTTAACAAACACACCCCCACACAAACCGGAACACCGGCAAACAGTCGTCGGAGCCGGTCGTAGGTAGAAGCCCCTAGCCGGGCTCCGTAGCGTTCCTGACGGGCCGGACAATATCCTGCGAATCGGTGACGTCCGATGGCTCAGGGGCTGGGGTAAAGAGCGCGATGGGCAAGTCGGCGCCTGCACACTCTGGGAGGGACACGGCAAAACTGTCTTCGACCCGGATGGTCCCGTTGGCCAGGCGTTGCAGTCGGTAGCCGACCCCGAAGGCCTCGGGCCTATCGATGGTGTCGCCTTCAACTGAGGCCCAGCTGCCCGCGATGCAGCCCCGTACTTCGGCGAGGTTCGTGTCGCCACGGACGTCATGCCGCACGTCCACGGGCAGGAACGGTTCAGGTCCGGGCAGGATCCTGGATTTCTTGTTTTGCTGCACGTACTGGCGAACGCTTGAGTTCAGCCGGCTGCGGAGCTCGTACCCTGTGGTCTGCTCTAGCTCGGGCAACGTGAAGTCTGTGATGTTTTGCGCCACGGCCTTGGCTTCGAGTGACTTTCTGGCCGCCTGCACCCACGGATCTTCTTCTAGGGGCCCAGCCGGTGCCGCACCTTGCCACTGGACGTCCGGGTAGGGCGGGGCTGGCCGCTTTTCGAAGCGGCAGCTGGTGAGCCCAACGGTCGCCGCCGCCAGCGTGGCCACGGTGAGCAGCGCCGTCGTGGTTCTGCTGCCTGCGGCGAACCAGGTCAAGGTGCGCACTAGTGTTCCCCCTGTGAATGAACGTCCCCCGCAAGCATAGGTGCGGTAGTGGACACCGCGATGCAGAACGGACGACGACGGCGGGAGACTCCCGCCGTCGTCGTCCGTTCTGCCCAGGCGCCCGGGCAGCCCCGGCGACGCCTTAGTAGTTGTAGCCGAAGCTGCCGATGTACTGATCCATGTACGTGTTCCAGGCGCAAGGTGTCACGTTGATCACCGGGGCGCCGTAGGACTTGATGGCAGCCCGCAGTTCGGCGGAGCATTCGGACATGGTGGACCGGTACACCTGGTACGTGTTGTAGTCCGCGTGGGCAGGCGCAGCCAGCACAAGGGCACCGGCACTCAGCGAAACACCCACGGCAGCGGTAGCAAGAACACTCTTGATTTTCTTCATCGTTGACCCCAATCGATGGAACAGCTGCGGCGGCTGCCACAGTGGAGCAACCTGCTCCTGCTTTTGACGCTATGGCACAACCGGTGAACCGCCAATGGGCCCAAGTCCCCGTAGGTGAAACATAAGCCTACTGACGAGTAGGCTAGGACGTGGACGAAAGGAGCATTTCATGAAGAAAATCCTCATGGTACTGACCAGCGTTTCCGAGATCGGCGACACCGGAGAGAAGACCGGCTACAACGTGGCCGAAGCCGCCCACCCCTGGAAGGTTTTCAAGGACTCCGGGCACTTTGTGGACTTCGCCTCCATCCAGGGCGGCCAGCCCCCGCGCGATGAGGTGGACACCGACGATCCCATCCAGGTGGCCTTCACCGAGGACGAGACCACGCGCGCCGGGCTCTACAACACCGCTCGCGTGGACGTGGTGGACCCGGACCAGTACGACGCCGTCTACCTGGTGGGCGGGCACGGCACCATGTGGGACTTCCCGGAGAGCGAAGGCCTGCAGAAGCTGGTGTCCAGCGTCTACAACGCCGGCGGCCTGGTGGGCGCTGTCTGTCACGGCCCCGCCGGCCTGCTGAACGTGGAACTGGCCAACGGGCTGCGCCTGGTTGAGGGCCGCAAGGTTGCGGCGTTCACCAATGACGAGGAAGTGGCTGCCGGCAAGGACAAGGTCATCCCGTTCTTCCTGGCCGACCGGTTGGAGGAACAGGGCGCCACGCACGTCGCTGCCGACGTCTGGGAAGAGAAGGTAGTGGTGGACGAGCGCCTGGTCACCGGCCAGAACCCTGCGTCCGCTGCCGGTGTGGCCAAGGAGATGGAGAAGCTCTTCGCCGAGGTCATTCACCAGGAGAAGGCCGAGGAGCAGCACGAGGCTGAAGCTCTCCGAGCTGAGAAGGATGCCGAGAAGGCAAAGAAGGCTGCCGAGGAAGCAGAGAACTAAACTCCCGCAGCACACGCACCTGACGGCCGTCCCCACTACCGGGGCGGCCGTCGGCTGTATCCTGACAAGGCACGTTTCCAGGCCTTCCTGACCCGGCGTGCGCCCAAACTTTGGAGTGGATCCCCATCAGCACTGACTCACCTGCTTCGCCGGGAATTACGACGGCGATCTCCGCGCCTGATCCCGGCTGCATCACCTGGCAGCAGGGCGACGTGGCCGCTTCCGCGCAGTGGCTGACCGCCAACGGCAGGCCCGCGCCCACGCGCGTTGAGGCAGTCACCGACACCCTGACGGCTAACGATGCGTACCGGATGGCGTCTCAAGGGACCGCGATGCTGTGGCAGGGCGACTTCCACAACGCCCGGCAGCTGCTCACCGCTCTGGACCGGCGGGTGGGCGCCGGGAAGAAGGCATCGGGAACCCCGGCGGAGACGTTTTACCGGCACCGGCAGTCCCGCTCGCACCGGGCCCGCATCCTGGGCCTGGTGCTGGTTCCGCTGAACCCGGGCCCAGAGGTTCCGCTACGGCGCGCACCCGACGTGCGGGAGGCCGCCGTCGACGCCTACGGCGAGGTTACGCAGCCGTCCGTGGTGTCCCTGCATGAGCTGGTAGGGGCGATCGGCGCGAACCAGTGGCGCCGGAACGGGGTGTGGGTGGAGGCTTTGCAGGACCGGATCCACCCGCATTACGGCACGTTCTTCCCCACCCGGAGCGAGTACGTTGGCCTGGTAGCGGAGGCGCCGTTGCCGTCGGAGGAGCTGGCGTTCGACGTCGGCACCGGCACCGGAGTCCTGGCCGCCATTCTGGCCCGTCGCGGCGTGCGGCGCGTCCTGGCCACGGACAACCAGCCCCGGGCCATCGCCTGTGCCACTGAGAATTTCCGGAACCTGGGTGTCCAGGATCGGGCCGAGGCGGTGCTGACCGACATGTTCCCGCCGGGGCGTGCGCCGCTGGTGGTGTGCAACCCGCCGTGGATTCCGGCCACCCCGCATTCCAGCCTGGACAGCGCGGTCTACGATCCCGGCTCCAGGATGCTGTTCCGCTTCCTGGCCGAGCTCCCCGACCATCTGGAGCCTGGCGGGGAAGGCTGGCTGGTGCTGTCCGACTTGGCCGAGCACTTGGGCCTGCGGACGCGCGCGGACCTGCTGGCAGCGATCGACGCTGCAGGCCTGGCGGTGGTGGACCGGTTGGACACCACCCCCTCACATCCGAAGGCCTCGGACCGGAGCGATCCGCTGCACGCGGCGCGTGCGGCTGAGGTGACGTCGCTGTGGCGGTTGGTTCCGCAGCAGCCGTAACCCGCCGTCGTCCGTGAATGACGACGGCGGGCAGGTTTACGACGGCGGGCCGGCCGGGCTAGGCGGGGGCTACACCAGCTCCAAGCCCTCTGCGACCACGGCGCCGGCGTGGATGACCGTACGGTCCGGCAGCCGGTCCATCACTGCGGCCGTCACGGTGTCGCCGGACACCAGGACCAGCTCGGCCGGATCGCCCACGGAGAGACCTGGCCGGTCCGCGATTGATATCAGACGGGTGGCCTGCGGGTCCAAGACGGCGGCCCCGCCAATGGTGGCCACCGCAACACAGTGCTCAATGAGCTCATCGGCACGGAATTTGGACGTAAAGGCCAACTGCCAGGTCCGATCCAGCATGTCCGCGTTGCCGTAGGGGGACCAGTAGTCCCGCTGGCCGTCCTGGCCCAGGCCCACCCGGACCCCGGCCGCGGCCAACTGCTGCAACGGCAGCGGGGCGCCCGCGGGGGCAATGGTGGCCATGGAAACATCCAATGCGCCCATGGCCTCCACCAGCTCCTGCAACTGCGCAGCTGGCAATTCCGCCAGCCCGTAGCCGTGCGAAATGGTGACCAGGCCTTGCATGCCCAGCGCCTTGGTGCGCTCCAGGATCAATTCCGTGCTGAACAGGCCCAACTGGCCCGGTTCGTGCAGGTGGATATCCACCGGAACGCTGTACTTCTCCGCCAGGCCAAAAACGATGTCCAGGTGCCGGACCGGATCGCGGTCCAGGGCGCAGGGGTCGATGCCGCCCACCACGTCCGCTCCCAGCTTCAGGGCCTCTTCCAGGACCTCAACGCTGCCGGCTTCGCGCAGCAGCCCAGCCTGCGGGAAAGCGATGACTTCCACGAAAGCCCGCGAACTGTGCTCCGCTTTAGCGGCCAGGACGCCTTCCAGCCGTTCCAGGCCGGCGTCCGCATCCACCTGCGCGTAGCTACGGACCCGGGTGGTGCCGCGGGCAATCATGGCTCCGAGGGTGGCGGTGGCCCGCTCGGCCACGGATGCGTCCGCCCCGCGCCAGTGCTGCCGGTCATTCATCATCATGTTCCACACACCCGGCGCCCCGGTGTGCGGCCGGAAGGGCAGGCCCAGCCGGGTGGAGTCCAGGTGGACGTGCACGTCGGAGAAGGAAGGGAGCAGGATCCGGCCGCGCCCGTCCACCTCCGTGGCACCCGGCGCCGCCGGAAGGGACGCGCCCAGGCCGGCGATAGCGCCGCCGTCGAGCATCACATCCGTTACCTCGGCGCCCCATGGCCGGACGTTGCGCAGGATGGTGCTCACTTGGTCAGTCCTGTGGCGGAGAAGTCGGTCAGGGGAAGGTCCCCGTCCAGGGTGGAAGGTGCCCAGGTGTTCAAGTAAATGCCCTTCATGTGGCGGTTGCGGATCTTCAAAGTATGGCTGGCCTGGTCAGCGTCCACCAGGTTCACTGTGACGCCCGCGGCCGTGAAGTACCACTGCTCGCCTCTGGCCGCCCTCTTCGGATCGGCGTAGGGTCGGAAGACCATGACAGAACAGCAGCCGTACACCATTGTCCGCGCCTATCCGCATTTCGAGTTGCGCCGTTATCCCGCGCATGTGGTGGCGGAGGTGCAGGTCAGGACGGCGTTCGACCGGGCTGGAAATGCGGCCTTCCGGAGCCTGTTCAACTACATCAGCGGCAGCAACGTTGCCAACCAGAAGCTCGCCATGACGGCCCCGGTGATCCAAGGCAGCGGCGCTTCACAGAAACTAGCGATGACCGCGCCGGTGCTGCAAAGCGGTCCTGCAGGAAACGGCGAGCCCGGCGAGTTTGTGGTCGCATTCGTCCTGCCGGCGGGCTTGACCGCAGATTCCGCGCCGGTGCCCACAAACCCGGAGGTGCGGATCCGCGACGTCCCCGGATCGTTAGCCGCGGCGCTGCGGTTCTCCGGCAACGGTTCGGAAGCGGCGTTCGCCAAGCGCACCGAGGGGCTTCTGGCCGCGCTGGCCCTGGCGGGGCTGACGCCAACAGGATCGCCGCGGTTCGCCCGCTTCGATCCGCCGTTCAAGCCGTGGTTTCTCCGCCATAACGAGGTGGTCCAGGACGTGGCGGAAACAGGGGTATCCGGCGGCTGAATGCTGGCGATCCTGGCAGCGCCGGAGATCCCGGTTCTGGCAGTGGCCCTTTGTCACCCGTGATGTTTTGGGCGTTCAAAGACGGGCGGGTTAGGTCTTCAGTTCTGCAGCAGCGAAGGACACGAAGAACCTGGCGCACCAGATGGTGACGGACCTGTAATCGCCCAAGACCGCCGCGGCCGGGATCTCGTAGTTCTGATCGCCCTTGTTGGCCTTGAGCGCGCCCAGGTCCAGGTAGGCGCCGTCGTCGTGGCCTCAGGAGACGCGGCCGGAGACGGAACGGCGGGCGGTGCGGAAGCCGGGACAGCGGTTGGAATGGCCTCGGTCACCGTCGAGCTGGTGAAGATCCGCCACGGCTGGAACAGGTACAACCCACACCCATCACGATCGCGGCCACGAGCAGCAGGACGGGCACCATCACGCGCTTGGTCATACATCCTCAACGCCCGGATTGACGGCGATGTTCCGCAGCGTAGTCGTCCAAGGCGACGCGACCGAAGGCACGTCCTCGTGACGGCTGGTAACGCAGGAGCAGCACGCCGCCGTCGTGAATTACGACGGCGGGAGGTCACCGCTGCCGGGCCCGTCGTACAGGGCGCCGGTGCTGCTTTGGGGCGCGATCACGTGCACGGCGTTGCGCTGGACGGTGAAATCGGTGGGCGTGGTGGTGGCGATTTCACCGTCGAGGTTCACCGGCATGGGCTGGTCCGTGACGACCCGGACGCTGCGGCTGGTGAAGTGGTGCACTTTGTCGTGCTTGATGAAGCTGCCGTCCTTGAGCAGCCGGGCGATGCTGACGTGCTCCCGGACGGGTCCGGCCAGGATCGCGTAGATGTCCAAGGTGTGGTCGTCGATGCCGGCTGTGGGGGAGACGGTGTTGCCGCCGCCGTAGTGCCGGCCGTTGCCCACTGCCACCTGCAGCAGGTTGTCGAGTTCCATGGTGGGATGGTCGCCGTCGGGGAATTCGAGCC
Source organism: Arthrobacter ulcerisalmonis (assembly GCF_900609065.1). Taxonomy (GTDB): domain Bacteria; phylum Actinomycetota; class Actinomycetes; order Actinomycetales; family Micrococcaceae; genus Arthrobacter; species Arthrobacter ulcerisalmonis. The sequence continues at coordinate 6,591 of NZ_UXAU01000016.1, forward strand.
GGGCGCTGAACGGCTGGTGCCGGGTGTAGGCGCGGACGGTGGCGACGGCGTAGGCCAGCGGGCCGAGGTACCGCTTCAGACGGGGGCTAAGCGCTGCGGTGATGCCGACCGACAGGCCTGCGGACGCAACGTTGAGGAAGGGATGGCCGTTGGCCTTGCCCAGGTCGATGTCCACGACTTTGCCGTCACCGATGGTGGCGCAGGCCTGGGCCAGGTTGCTGGGGATTTCTAGGGTGCGGGCGAAGTCGTTGGCGGTGCCCAGCGGCAGGACGCCCAACATGATGTTTGTGCCAGCGAGCCGGCCAGCAGCTGAGGTGAGGGTGCCGTCGCCGCCGCCAACAATCACCAGATCGTGTCCGTCGGCAAGGACCTGGTCCAGGGTGGAGCCAAGGTCCGCGCCGGTAAGTACATGGTGGACGGCGGTGACGGGCACTCCCGCTTTGCGCATGGCGTCAACGGCCAATTGGTGGGCCGCCCCACGGCGTGACCCGGCGTTGATCACCACGGCGGCGGAGCGGGCATCGCGGGGGGATCTCATGGAGGCAACGCTACTGGGTGGGGCTGTGGGTTTCCTCCGTGGGTTGACGACGAAGGCTCCGTCCCTTGCGGAGACGGAGCCTTCGTACGTCAGCTTGAGGTTTTAGGAGTCCTGGTCCACGGCGACGATGATCTTGCCGCGCGTGTGGCCTTCCATGTTGGAACGGAAGGCGTCTGCTGCCTTCTCCAGCGGGAAGACTTCGGCAACTTCCACCCGGAATTTGTGGCTGTCCACCAGCTTGGCGAGTTCCCGCAGGTCAGTGCCTACGGGGCTGACCCACATCCAGGCTCCGCCGTGGTTTTCCACTTCGCTGTCGGCGATGGAGGCGTGGCGGCCGCCGTCGGCGAGGACGGCAAGGGTGGTCTCGAGGTTGCCGCCCACGAAGTCGGCGACGACGTCCACGCCGTTGGGGCGCAGGGCACGGATGCGGTCGGCAAGGCCGTCGCCGTAGGCCACGGGCTCGGCGCCGAGGTCGCGGAGGAAGCCGTGGTTCTTCTCGGACGCGGTGGCGATGACGTTGGCGCCCATGGCCTTGGCGATCTGGATGCCAAGGGTCCCCACGCCGCCGGAACCGCCGTGGATCAGGACCGTTTCGCCAGACTTAAGGCCCAAGCGGTTGAGGACCTGGAACGCGGTGAGGCCGGCCAAGGGAAGGCCTGCGGACTCGTTCCAGTTCAGGGTCTCAGGCTTGCGTGCCAGGACGCGCTCCGGCAGTGCGATGTACTCGGCAAAGCTGCCACCCTGGACGTAATCCTTGCGACCGTAGGCGATGACTTCCTCGCCCGCTTTGAACTGGCGCGCGTCGATGCCTACCGATTCCACCACGCCCGCAACGTCCCAGCCGGGGATGGCCGGGAACTGCAGGTCCATGGCGCCATCCAGGCCGCCGGACATAATCTTCCAGTCCACCGGGTTCACCGATGCTGCCTTGACCTTGACCAAGACCATGCCGGGGCCCACCTTGGGCAGGGGCTGGTCGCCGTACTCGAGGACGTCGGGGTTTCCATAGCTGCTGTAAGTAATTGCCTTCATGGTTGCTTCAACGGCAGGGGTGCGTTCTTCTATTCCGTTCTGCGCGGCGCAGTGGCGAAGCGCACGATGGGTTGAAAGCTTCTGCCGCCGTCGTCCGCGGAAAACGGCACAGGTAGCACCATTTGGTGATGCTTGACACACTCCACCGCGGCTGAATACACTCATGGAAACGATTACATGGAAACGATTCCATGCGACGAAAACCCACACGAAGGAGTGTCTGCGATGACCAGTGTCACCATCAAGGATGTCGCAGCGCTCGCGGGGGTTTCCTTGGCCACAGCGTCCCGCGTCCTGTCCGGACATCCGGCTACGTCGAGTGAATCCCGGGCCCGAGTCACCGCAGCTGCCGAGCAGTTGGACTTCCGTCCCAACGCCCAGGCCCGCAGCCTCCGTTCGGCCAAGACCCACGTGTTGGGCCTCTTGGTCTCGGACGTCCGCAACCCCTTCTTCGCCGATCTGGCCCACGCGGTGGAACAAGCAGCCCTGGAAACCGGGTACGTCATCCTCCTTGGCAACGCCAACGAACTCGAAGACCAGCAGAACCGGTTCCTGGACACCCTGATCGATCAGCGCGTTGACGGCGTCATTGTGGCGCCTCAGGGCGACGGCCAAGGCTCCATCAGCTCCCTGGTGAACCGCGGGATCCCCACGGTCTTCGTGGACAGAACGGTCGACGGCGTCAGCGTCCCCTGCGTCACCACGGACAGCCGCCCGGGAATCAGCCAAGCGGTCAAGCATCTCGCGGAGCAAGGTCACCGACGGATCGGTTACATCGCCGGACCGCAGTCGATTTCCACAGGACGGGAACGCTACGCGGCCTTTGTTGAGGCGCTGAAAGAAGCCGGCCTGGACCAGGATCCAGCACTGACGGTGTTCGGCGACTTCCAGCTGGAGAGCGGCGCTGCAGCCACCGAGAGGCTGCTCCAACTCGAGGATCCGCCCACGGCAATCCTCGCTGCTGACAGCCCCATGGCCGTGGGGGCTGTTGCGAAGATCCGCGAACGCGGCCTCAGGATCGGGCCCGATGTTGCCCTCGTGGCTTTTGACAACATCAACCTGTTTGCCCTGCTCAGCCCGGCGTTGAGCGTGATTGACCACAGCGTGGAGGACATGGGCCGGATAGCGGTGGACCTGCTCCTCAAGGTCATTGACGGCGAAGACCCCGCGTCGGTGTCCTTGCCCAGTGGACTCATCATCCGCGAGTCATCCCTACCCCCTCACTCCGTGAACACCCAGAGGAAGAACTGAAATGACCAATAGCTCCTCCACCGGCAACGCTGCCGTGCACCCAGACGAGCCACTTGTCACGCTGAAGAACATCAGCAAATCCTTTGGCCCCGTCAAGGTGATCAAGGACGTCACCGTCAGTGTCTACCCTGGCCAGGTTCAGGTGCTGCTGGGCGAAAACGGCGCCGGAAAGTCCACCTTGATCAAGATCATGGCCGGCGTATACCAGCCGGACAATGGCCAGATCCTGATCGACAACCAGCCGGTCACCCTGGCCAACACCCGCGCAGCGGAAGCCCACGGAATTGCCACCATCCACCAGGAACTGAACCTGGTGGGCAGCATGAGCATTGCGGAAAACATCATGCTGGGACGCACCCCCAAGAAGTTCGGCCTGGTAGACCGGGCTGAACTGCGCCGCCAGGCGAAGAAAGCCCTGGACCGCATCGGACTTCGCGTGGACGTGGATACCCCGGTGGGGGAGTTGGGTATAGCCCAGCAGCAGCTCGTAGAAATCGCCAAGGCGCTGAGCATCAACGCCCGCGTCCTGATCCTGGATGAGCCCACCGCAGCGCTCACCAAGCACGAAACAGAGAACCTCTTCCACGTCGTTGAAGAGCTCCGCGCCGAACGCGTGGGCATGCTCTTCATCAGCCACCACCTCGAGGAAATCGCCGAAATCGGTGACACCGTCTGCGTCCTGCGCGACGGCGAATTCATCGCCGAAGTACCTGGGTCCACCAACGAGGACGAACTGGTCCGGCTCATGGTAGGCCGAAGTATCGATGACCAGTTCCCGCGCCGCATCGTTGAAGCGGAAGCTCCGCAGACCGTCCTCGCCGTCGAAGGCCTGGGATCCAAGGGCCGCTTCAGCAACATCTCCTTCGATGTCCGCGCCGGCGAAATTCTGGGCATTGCCGGCTTGGTAGGGGCAGGGCGCACCGAAGTCATCCGAGCCATTGCAGGCGTGGACAAGCACGACGCCGGCAGCGTCACCGTCCGCGGAAAGAAACTCCCCAAGGGTGACGTGGGGGCAGCCATTGCCGCAGGTATTGGGCACGTTCCGGAAGACCGGAAGGTCCAAGGCCTGGTGCTGGATGCCTCGGTCAACGAGAACCTGGGCTACGCCACCCTGAAGTCCAGTTCACGGATGGGCCTGGCAGACTTCGCTGGCCAACGCCAAAAAGCGGAGGACATTGCCGGGAAACTGCGCATCCGCATGCACGACATAGACCAGCCCATCCGGTCCCTGTCCGGTGGTAACCAGCAGAAGGCCGTCTTTGGCCGCTGGATCATGGCCGCATCCACGGTGCTGCTGCTCGATGAACCCACCCGCGGCGTGGATGTTGGCGCCAAGGTGGAAATCTACGAGCTGATGAATGCCATCACCGCTGCCGGCGGGGCGATCGTGATGGTTTCGAGCGAACTTCCCGAAGTCCTGGGCATGAGCGACAGGATCCTGGTGATGCGGGACGGCGAAATTGCCGGTGAACTGTCCGCAGCGGATGCCACCCAGGACGCCGTCATGACCCTGGCCGCCGTAGATACCGGCAGCGTGCAATGACCACCCAAAACCCAGAGACAAAGACGTCACAGTCCCCATTGATTCAGACAAGGAACACCACTATGTCCACTGCAACCCAGGCAAGGCCCAAACAGGGCTTTGACGTCAAAAAGTTCCTGGCGAACAACGGTGCCCTTGTGGGGCTGCTGGTCCTGGCGCTGGCCCTGTTCATCATCACCCCCGACTTCCTCACCGGGCCCAACCTGCTCAACATCGGCATCCAGGTTTCCACCGTGGCCATCCTGGCCTTCGGCATGACCTTCGTGATTGTGGCCGGCGGCATCGATCTATCCGTGGGTTCGGTGGCGGCGTTGAGTGCCATGGTGTCCGGGTACATGTTTGTCTCGTCAGGGTTGCCCGGTGGCTTTGCCCTCGCCGCCGGCCTGCTGACCGGCCTGGTGGTGGGAACGGTCAACGGCCTGGCCAGCGCCTACGGCAAACTGCCCTCCTTCATTGCCACCCTGGCCATGCTGAGCATTGCCCGCGGCCTCACCCTGGTCATCTCGGATGGCCGGCCCATCAAGACCGCTCCTGAAGTTTCCTTCCTGGGCGGCAACATTGGGCCGGTACCCACCCCCATCATCGTGCTGGTGATTGCAGCAGGTGTGGCATCCTTCATCCTGAACCGGACCGTCATTGGCCGCTCCATGTACGCCGTTGGCGGCAACGCCGAAGCTGCCCGCCTCTCCGGCCTGCCGGTCAAGCAGATCACTGTCACCGTGTTCGCGCTCGCTGGACTCTTCGCGGCCCTGGCCGGACTCCTGCTGGCCGGCCGTTTGGACTCCGCCCAGCCGCAGGCTGCGGCGGGCTACGAACTCGACGCGATTGCCGCCGTCGTGATCGGTGGAGCATCCCTGGCCGGTGGCCTCGGTCGGATTTCCGGCACCATCGTTGGTGCGCTGGTGCTGGTAGTCATCCGCAACGGCCTGAACCTCCTCAACGTAACCTCCTTCTGGCAGCAAGTGGTGATCGGCGTCGTGATTGCACTGGCCGTGGGTGTGGACGTGCTGCGCCGGAAGACTCGTTCCAGCTGACGCCCCAGAGCTTTCCCAAGAATTTCCAAACCCCCAAAACAAAGGACAGAACAATGAAGCTCTCCCTCCACCGTGCCCTCGCCTTGACCGCCGTGAGCGGCCTGCTGCTGACCGGCGCCACCGCCTGCAACCGAGGCGGCGATTCAGCTGCCGCCAGCAACCCCAAAGTGGTGATGGCGCTTTCAACCCTGAACAACCCCTTCTTTGTCGAGGTCCGCGACGGCGCCCAGGCTGCCGCCAAGGACGCAAACGTGCAGCTGGACGTGGTGGATGCGCAAAATGACTCTGCAACGCAGGCCAACCAGCTGGCCAACGCCCAGACGTCCGGCGCCAAGGCAGTGATCGTCAACCCCGTGGATTCCGATGCATCCTCGGCCTCCGTGACCGCTCTGACCAAGGCAGACATCCCGGTGATCGGCGTGGACCGGACAGTCAACAACGCCACGCTCACCTCCCTGGTGGCCAGCGACAACGTTGCCGGCGGCAAGCAGGCGGCGGAAGAACTTGCTGCTGCCTTGGGCAAGAAGGGCACCATCATTGTGCTGCAGGGCGTTGCCGGAACCTCCGCAAGCCGTGACCGCGGCGCAGGTTTCGAGGAAGGCATGAAGGCATTCCCGGACATCAAGATTGTGGCCAAGCAGACCGCCAACTTTGACCGTGCTGCCGCCTTGGATGTCACCACCAACCTGCTGCAGGCCAACCCCGGCGTGACCGGCGTCTTCGCCGAGAATGACGAGATGGCTCTGGGCGCAGTCCAGGCTTTGGGCGCCAAGGCTGGCACCGACGTCAAGGTTGTAGGGTTCGACGGCACCACTGATGGTCTCGCCGCCATCAAGGCCGGCACCATGGTGGCCTCTATCGCGCAGCAGCCGGCCAAGCTGGGCCAGCTTGCTGTTGAGCAGGCTGCCAAGGCACTCAAGGGCGAGTCGGTGGACGCTACCGTTCCCGTCAGCGTTGTCACCGTGAACAAGACCAACGTTGGAGACTTCAGCAAGTGACACAACAGCAAGGGCCAGGCGGAACAGTCGCCGTGGTTGGCTCCATCAATCTGGACCAGGTAGTGCGCCTGGCACGCCACCCCCAGCCGGGGGAGACGCTGCTGGGGAGCTCGTTCACACTGCTTCCCGGAGGAAAGGGAGCCAACCAGGCCCTTGCTGCGGCACGATGCGGCGCCACGGTCAGCCTGGTAGGCGCGGTGGGCAACGATCCCAACGCCGCCCTGGCCACCGCACTTCTGGAAACCTCCGGGATTGACCTGAGCGCCGTCACCACGGTGGAGGCGCCCACGGGAGTGGCCTTGATCAACGTGGCGGACGACGGCGAGAACACCATTGTGGTGGTTCCCGGGGCGAACGCCTCGGTGGACGCCGCAGCGGTGCGCCGGTCTGCTGCCGTTGTAGCCGACGCTGCGGTGGTGGTGTTGCAGGGTGAGATCCCTGCCGAGGGCATTGCAGTGGCAGCGTCGTTGGCGACGGGGCGGGTGCTGTTGAACCTCGCGCCCGTGATTGCCGTGGACCCGGCCGTGATCCTCGCTGCGAATCCGCTGGTGGTCAACGAGCACGAAGGCGCTTTGGTGCTTGCGCAGTTGGACCAGGACGCTGCCGTTCCCGCAGATGACCACGCTCTTGTTGCTGCGCTGCGGGCGCTGGGGATCCCGGCCGTGGTGCTCACCAGGGGTGCTGACGGCGCCATCTGCTCGGACGACGGCGGCACTCACCTGGTGCCGGCACCGAAGGTTGACGCTGTGGACACCTCCGGCGCTGGCGATGCTTTTGTGGGTGCTTTGAGCACCCGTTTGGCTGCGGGGGAGTCGCTGCTTCAGGCGTCCCGGTACGCTGCCCGCGTGGGTGCCTTTGCGGTGCAAGGTCATGGAACCCAGCCGTCCTACCCCACCCTTTCCGACGTTATGCCTGAGGTGACCGCGTGAAGCGCCACGGCATCCTCAACGCCGAACTGAACGCTGCCCTGAGCCGGCTGGGCCATGGGGATCAGGTCCTGCTGGCCGATTGCGGGATGCCCGCACCCCACGGAGTCCACGTGGTGGATTTGGCGCTTGTCCTGGGTATTCCCCGCTTTGAGGATGTGCTGGCGGCGCTTGTGGGGGACATGGTGTTTGAAGGCGCCACCCTTGCCGAGGAAACGCGCGGCACGGACACTGAAAGTCTGGTCCATGGTTCCCTGGGAGAGCTGAGCTACGTCAGCCACGAGGAGCTCAAGGCCCTGTCCTCTTCAGCCAAGCTCTTCATCCGGACTGGGGAAGCTACGCCTTACGCCAATGTGTTGCTGACGTGTGGGGTGCCGTTCTAGGTTTCCTGGTTGCGGCTCAGGGAATCAGGGCCTGCGGTGGTCCACCAGGCTTTCATCTACGCACGGCCGCAGCCCTCCGCTATTTGCCGACCTCGGATGCATGGAGCATCATGCCGATGTGGTTGCTAGCCCGCCACGGCCGCCTTCGTAGCCTGTTTGGCGTTCATCCACTCGCTTAGCCACGGCGCCCGGACGCTGGACGTGATCCGGCAGTCGGCCACAAAGGTTCCTTGAGCCCCGGCGTCGATCCAGTCCTGGAGCGCGGAAAGGTCGTCCAAGGATCGGATGATGGCAGACTCCGCACCCAGCGCGCGGGCGATGCCGCTGAAGTCCACCTCGGGGATCAGCATCGGCTTCTGGGTCAAGCCCTGGGAGCCGTACTGGTGGATTTCGGCTCCGTAGGCGGCATCGTTGTAGATCACCACGATGGCGCTGCCTGCTGCGCCGATCAGCGATTCGAGGTCGGACAGGCCCATCAGGAAACCGCCGTCGCCGGAGGCCAGCACCAGGGTGCGGCCGTCCTCTACAGCCCGGGCTGCCCCGACGGCGCTGGCCAGTCCCAGCCCGATGGATTGGAAGGCGGTCCCCACCATCACCAGGTCCTGGGGCCGCGGGATGTTCCAGTACATGGGTGCCCACCCGATGAAGTGCCCGCCGTCCTGGACCACGGTGCGGCGCTCCGGCAGCACGGCATCCAGTGCCGTGGCAAGGGCGCGCGGGTCCAGCCGGCCGTCCGGGGTTTGCTCGGAGCCTGGGTGGTGGGCCGGTCCTTCGACCAGGCGCCGGGTGGCTTCCGCGCGCCAGGCGTCCGCCGCAGCCTTTCCATCAAGCATCCCCAAGAGGCGTCCCGCGGCGGACTTCGCGTCCGCGCTCACGAAGAGATCCACCCTGGGGTTTGTCCGCTGCAGGGCGGTGTCGATCTGGATGACCGTGCTGTCCGGGCCGAGCAGGTGCCCGAACCGCAGGGTGAAGGGGCTCAGGCTCGCCCCGGCCACCAGGACCACATCGGCCTCGCCCATGAGCCCGGCCGCGGTGTCCGTGCCGAAGCCGCCGGCCACGCCGACGTACCCCTCGCCGTTGAGGAGGTTGAGCGCCAGGGCGGTTCCGGCGGTCAGTGCGCCGAGGCGGTCGGCGAGCTCGCGGAGCTCCGGGCCGGCGCCGGCGAGGTGCGCACCCCGGCCGGCCAGGATCAGCGGCCGCTTCGCCCCGGCGAGCAGGCGGGCTGCCTGCCCAAGGCCGCCGTCGACGTCATCCCTCACCTTAGGTGCGTGCGGCGCCGGGAGCTCCTGGTCCGCGGCCTCGAGGGCTGCGAGGTCATAGGGAATGGCAAGCACGACGGCGGTGCGCTGGGTGAGTGCGTACTCCACCGCCTGCCGGGTGACGGCGCCCGCGGCGTCGCGGGTGACAGTGAAGGTGACCGCGCCGAGGCCGGCGGCAATGGCTGCCTGGTCCACGTCCTGCGGCCGGGCGCCGCTGCTCGGAGCGTCCCCGGTGACCAGCACAACGGGGATCTGCGCCTGGACGGCCTCGGCCAGGGCGGTGAGCGCGTTGGTGTAGCCGGGGCCGTAGGTGGTGGTTCCCGCGGCGAGGCGTCCCGAGGCGCGGTAGTAGGCGTCGGCCGCGGCGATGGCGGCACCTTCGTGCCGTACGGGGGAGAAGCGGAGGCCGAGCTTCTCCGCGGCGTCCAGGAAGTAGACGTTGCCGTTGCCCATCACGCCGAAGACGTCGCTGACATAGCTGCTGAGAACCTCTGCCACGCGGCCGGAGACGGTAAGTGAAGTCATGCAGGAATCCTGTGGCCTGCATCTCAACTTTGCAATACCGCTCGATGCCACTGGGACTTTTGGCAGTAGAACGCGCTCGCAGCGACAATTTGCCCACTTGTGGTGCCCGTCACCTGGGGTTACTCCGAAGGGCGTGACTCCTGCTCCGAGAGCCGGCTGATGAGGCCGTCGTAGCGGGGCGGCATAAGTTCCAGGATGGAGATGGCGGTGCTGGTCCGCTCGATCCCGTCGATCTCCAGGATCTCGTTGGTGATGCGGTAGAGGTCGGCCGTGCCGCGGGCCACCACCTTGGCCATGAGGTCCGCATCCCCGGTGGTGGCGTGCACCTCAATGACCTCCGGGATGGCGGCGAGCCCGTTCTCAACCGAGCCGCTCCGCGTCTGACTGATCGAAAGGGCGAGGAAGGCCATCAGTTCGTATCCGAGCGCGGCGGGGTCCAGCCTGCGGCTGAAGGAGCGGAGGGCGCCGCTGCGTTCGAGCCGTGCCAGCCGGGCGTGGACGGTGTTGCGGGCGACGCCGAGTGTCCGCGAGAGTGCCAGGGCGCTGGCTTCCGGATCCTTATCGAGGGCCAGGATGATCCTGCCGTCGAGGGAATCGAGGGTGCGAGAGGTAGCGATGGTCATATTTTCACCAGACACTGTAGATGTTGAGCAGAAGTCCCAAGGAGTTGAGCGTATCTTGCCATGTGGGCCGAGTCACAACCATGATCGGTCCTCATGAGCCGTGATCAACTCCTGACCGCACCGGACACCGCGCTGCCCACCCTTCGTGGCGCTGTGGCCGGACTTCCGTCCTACGTTCCGGGCCGACGCAGCGCCGGCACGGACATCGCAGCCCTCGCCAGCAACGAAAGCCACTTCGAGCCACTGCCCGCGGCCACGGCCGCGGTGGCCGCGGCGGCCGGTACGATGAACCGCTACCCGGACAGTGCCGCCGTCGAACTCCGTGAACGGATTGCCCGGCACCTGGGCGTCACGGCCGGAGAGGTGGCGGTGGGGCCCGGCAGCGTGGGCGTTCTCCAGCAGATCATCACCGGACTGTGCGACGCCGGCGATGAGGTGATCTTCGCGTGGCGCTCGTTCGAGGCCTACCCCATCCTGGTGGAGCTGGCAGGTGCCCGGCCGGTTCGTATCCCGCTGGACGATGCTGAGGGCCACGACCTTGAGGCCATGGCCGCGGCCGTTAATGACCGCACCAGGGTGATCCTGCTCTGCACCCCCAACAATCCCACCGGCGTGCCGATCAGCCACGAACGCATTGAGGCCTTCCTGCAGGCTGTGCCGTCCAGCGTCCTGGTGGTGATCGATGAGGCGTACGTGGAATACGCCGACGCCGGCAGCGGCCCCGATTCCCTGGCGCTCTACCGCCGGTACCCGAACGTCTGCATCCTGCGCACCTTCTCCAAGGCGTACGGGCTTGCTGGCCTGCGCGTGGGATACGCCGTGGCGGCGCCGGCCATCGCCGAGGGGCTGCGCCGGACCGCCCTTCCCTTTTCCGTGAGCGCGCTGGCCCAGAAGGCGGCCATCGCGTCACTGGACGCCGGGGGAGAGATGGAAGCGCGGATCTCCCTATTGAAGGAGGAGTGCGCCCGGATGGCCGCCGAGTTGGAGGCTCAGGGCTGGAGGCTGCAGCCGAGCCAGGGCAACTTTCTGTGGATCCGCGCCGATGCGGAGCTGCTGGCGACGCTGGTGGACGCCTTCAACGGCGTGGGCATCATGGTCCGGGCCTACCAGGGCGACGGCGTGCGGATCACCGTTGCCGACCCCGCCTCCAACAACCGTGTGCTTAGGCTCCTTGCTGCCCACGCAGCCTGACCTTTTATCCCCAACAGTTCCACCTATAACCAAGAGGAATCCCATGGAACAACAGACAAAGACGTCTGCGCGCCCACTCGGCGCAGCCCTCTTCATCGGTTCCGGCGCGGGCATCCAGGCTGCCGGCCCGGCTGTGCCGATCTCCTACCTCGTGGCCGGCACCCTCATCATCCTGGTGATGTGGGCGCTCAGCGAGATGGCCGCCGCCAATCCGTGTTCATCGCGGTTCTCACCGCTGTGAACCTCAGCGTGAAAAACTTCGGCGAGTTCGAGTTCTGGTTCGCCCTGCTCAAGGTGGCGGCAATCGTAGGGTTCCTGCTGGTGGGCGCTGCCCTGCTCTTCGGCTGGCTGCCGGGCGTGCAGTCGCCGGGCCTGTCCAACTTCACCGGCGCCGGCTTTGCGCCCGCCGGTTTCGCAGGGATTGCCACGGCACTGTTCGTGGTGGCGTTCGCGTTCGGCGGCACCGAGATTGTGTCCGTGGCAGCAGCTGAGACCGCCGAGCCTGCCCGCAGTGTGCGGACAGCAGTACGCACGGTGCTGTGGCGCATCCTGGTCTTCTACATCGGTGCGATCTTCGTTATCGCTGCTGTGGTTCCCGTGGGCTCGGCGGGGCTGAGGATCCCGTTCGCCGCGGTGCTGGATGCGGCCGGCATGCCCGGTGCGGCCACCGCAATCACCATGGTGGCCGTCGTGGCACTGCTTTCCGCTCTCAACGCCAATCTCTACGGTGCGTCACGGATGGCGTACTCCCTGGCTGAGCGGGGTGAGGCACCGCGCCTGCTTGCCTCGGTGTCCAGGGCCCGGGTTCCGGTGGTCGCGGTCCTGGCCAGCGTCGCCTTCGGCGTTGTGACGGTTGTGCTGGAGCTGGCGTTCCCCGCGATGGTTATGCCCGTCCTGCTCAACATTGTGGGCTCGACCTGCTTGCTGGTGTGGACGTCCGCGCTCCTGGCCCAGCTCGCGCTGCGCCTCCGCGCCGACCGCGAACGAACGGAGCTTCCCCTGCGGATGCCCGGCTTCCCGTGGCTCACGTGCTGTGGACTGCTCATCCTCGCGGCGATCTTCACGGTGGGCTTCATCGGCGAGGATTCCCGTCCGCAGCTCTTGAGCACTTTCGGACTTGTGGCGCTTCTGGTGGCGGCGAACTGGCTCCACCATCGGAACCGGAAGGGTGCGCCGGTTGTTGAAGCCTCGGACGGTGCTAAGGAGCCGGTTCTTATCGACTGAATCAGGAGCAATGGACCACTTCGCGGGTTCGCAGCACACGAGGGGCGCGTCCGGCCTTAGCCGGGCGCGTCTTCGGCTTTTTTAGGTCCGATTCAGCGGCTGCAGCTCTTTCGCCGGTGATCAATTCGACGGGGAATATCAACCTGCACCTGAAGCCAGCTCATGACCTAGTTCGTCCCATTTATTCGGAACTAGTACGCTCGTTGGCTCAGGGAAGTCGAGCCTTCCAGAAGCTATGGATGATTCGCTTTTGCGTGCAAAATTCGATCGAGTTAGTTCCAGCGTTCTAGGTAGGAATCGACAGTCGGGGCACCCTTGGCTAGAGCCGTTCTCCATTCCAAGAGCTTCTCGATCTGCAGGCGACCGAGAACTACTACGGGATGCACGCCAGCCTGCTGGGCAACGGTCTGAATCCAGCCCTTTCGTATGACGTTAGGTGGCTTGGGAAGGCCGCCAGGTATTTGCCATTCCCCTGCCTGCCGATCGGCCTCTTGCTCCTGCGGCTCGTCGGCCTGGCCCGCACCTTCATCGATGAATAACTGGTCGGTAGAGACATGTCCGAGGACAATGTGCGCCACTTCGTGAAGCAACGTGAATAGGACCCCGTCCAAGCGTTTGCCGCGGCCCGATAGAGCAATAACTGGCTGCTCAGGGTCGTCATCGAGTAAGAAGGAAGCCCCGTTTAGCTTGCTTCCGGGGAAGGCTTCAATGTAAACGAGGCGTAAGCCAACGGCGGCGAATCGCTCAGGCAGACCTTGAAACTCTTCAGGGTCGGCGACAATTCGAGACAGCTCAGCGGCCAGTTGCCTAAGCTTGTTTTTGTCGTACTTGGCAGCCTTTACACGCTGGGCTTTCTTGCGCGCACAGGCCAACCATGCCTTCTGCGTCGGCGTTGGTCCTTCGTCTCGGTTCGACCGACGAGCGGCCGCTAGAAACTTCGGAGTCTCATCCAGGCCACGAATTTGGAAAAGCTCCAAGATCTGAGCTTCCTGCTCGGCCAACGTGTCACCCGTTATCAAGTTGCGCTTACGCAACAATGTAACTGGGGCCAGTTTGTTCATCCGAGCACGTCGACGAACATCGTCCAGCTCTTTGCGGCTCTCTGTGTTTTGCGCTTGGCTCCACAGGAGATACACATTCTGGAGATTCAACCAGTACTCGGGAGGTGTATCGAGAGCAGCGCCGATCTGCGCGGCTGACTCTCTGGTGATCTCCTTCTTACCGGCGATGATTTCTGAAACGAACTGCGCCGGACGTCCAAGGATCTGAGCGAAGTCGTTTTGGGACCAATGGCGCGCTTCGAGCTCCTCGGCGAGGAAATCTCCTGGTGGAAACGCTTCAGCGAGCTGCCGTGCCATGAGTACTACTCCTCTGCTGGTAGGCGGCGGGTTCGGTCCCCAGGATGACGAGCCGCTTGTTGTCATCAGGATGGAAGTTAAATATGAGTCTGTACTGCATCTGAATCCGTATGGAATAAAGGCTCTTGGGACCGTCGCTCAGCTTTTCAACGTGAAGAGCTTTGAGCCCGCAAAGGTTCTGTTCACTTACATCACTGACAAGGGCCATCAGCTGCTGGATGCGTCGCCGAAAGGCCTTTGAAACACTTGGGGTCCACCGCGAGGTGATATGGGTCGACACGTAGGCAAGGAGTTCAAGATCCTCGTCCTCGAAATCAACTTGCATTCTGTAAGCCGCCTTCACCCTTGGTGTGAATAGAGCTTACAGGAGGGCGGTGTTAGGGCATGACAACAGAATACACCTTTACCTCGCACTAATACTTCAACGCAGGGCAAAAATCTCGTGCGACAGCTTCATGGTTGCGCTGATTCGCCATGTCGAGTACGTTAGTTTTGTGCAACAGGCACAAAAAGAGCGGACCCGCTCGAACGGGCCCGCTCTGTAACTCGAGGTGAGAACCGCAAGTTTCCATGATTAGTGGTAACAGCGATTCTAACGGAGGCATCAGTTGCCACAAAGGCGACCCTCCTACCTCGGTCAAGTGTTCTTTAGGAGGACACCCATGACTACCCCCATTACAACTGACCTCGTTGTTTACAGTCAGGGCATCAACATCGACATCGAGTCCATCGCCCCCACCAGGGGATTCGAAGCTGAGGCATACGATGTTGCGAACATGACCATCACGGCCACCGTCGAATCGCCCACTGAGGCGACGTACCGCTTGGTTCTCGCCGCTGACATCGAGGCCGGCACATCTGCCATCGCCCGCGTTGTTTCCGGCACTAAGGACAACTTCAAGAGTCCGGCGGAGTTCAAACGCATCACAAAGAAGGACGCAGAGATCATCCGTCCAATCCTGGCCAAGGCCGGAATTGCGCTCGATCCGGCAATTGATGAAAAGAAGCAGCTCGAGGCACACGCTGCCCAGTACAAGGTCGCGGACCTGAAGGTCCCAGCGGGCCGGCAGGTACTGAGGATCCACGCCAGCCAGAGGCTCCTGCCTGTAGGCGGGGACCCGCGAAAGTACCGCTTCGTCATGTACGCGCCTCAGCTGAGCCTGGCTCCCGCCGGCAACGTCCGGCTCGGGGCAACCGTCATCTTCCCGCTGGACTTCAACGGCATGATCGACACTCCGCTCGTGGAAGCCATGCCCAACCAGCCGACCGCAAATGTGATCGCGGGCAGCGAGGCGCCTGTGCTCGTAGGAGCTCAGAAAGCCTACGGATGGGCTTTCCAAGCCGACCCCAAAATCACCTTCACATACGCCTACGCTGCATAAGCTGAAGGAAGGCGGGTTTCGGTCCGTAACGGGACAGCCGTCCCCAGGACAACTGGGGCGGCTTTCCTCGTTTCACTAGGAATTCAGTTGCGGTCGACAATACCCAAGCTCGCCGATTCCGGCCATATTCGAGCCGGCCACAACTTCTCGTCCTTGGAGTATCTGCATCGTTCACTTCGCCAATGGCAAGGTCAATTTTCGGGACGTGCCAATAATGGTGTCTCAATCCGACGTAACAGAAGCGTTCGACTTTGCTGCAGCGGAGGGCGAGTCATACGCAGGTGACCTGTCTCTAGCCTTTGGGCAATGGATTTAGGAAAGACCTCCGATGGAAGTGGACTTGTCCAAGTGGAAATTTCTCCATCGGAGGTCTTCGCATGCGACCCAGCGTGCTGCATGAAAACAACATGGGCTCGCCTGTGAAACTCCGAGGGCGTGGCCTGGCGAGCGCCGTTGGAGCGGCCCGCGCCCTGGTGCTGGACTCGGGCACAGTACGGTTCGCAAGGCCTGACCGAAAAGCCCATGCTGATCCCCGAGGTGGACTTCGATGGTGTTGCGCGGGCGCTGGGTGCCGAGTCTGCTGTTATCCGGTCTCTGTCTCACCATCTGCGCTGCAGGAGTGATAGATGCCGGAGCTCACGGGACGTTCGTGGCCGACTGCCGGATCACGTCCACCGTGCGGGCGGCGTGGCTGACGGAGCGCCTGAGCGCGTCCCAGGCAGCGACGGCGGCAGTCGCGGGATAGCTTGCCCAGTCCGATCCTCTGGTAAGCGGTGCCCACCATCACCAAGTCCTGCGGCCGGAGGATGTTCCAGTACATGGGCACCCAGCCGATGAAGTGCCCGCCGTCCTGGACCACTGTGCGGCGCTCCGGCAGCACGGCATCCAGCGCCGCGGCCAGGGCACGTGGGGCCAGCCGGCCGTCCGCAGTCTCAGCAGACCCAACAGAATGGCCCGGCCAACAGTCGGCTGATGGTTGTTGTTAGCCGGCCCTCAGCTCTGTGCAGGGAATGAAGGGCCTCCAGGTTCCGCCCGGCCGATCCTGTCGCCCCAGGAGCAATGGAACCGCATCGACTGCTCTTCCGGATGACCAGTTCCAGGTGCGCGGCCACGGCCGGGGATGCCGCCCGCCTGTGGAGGGCGCCATGGCAATGATCGGGGTTGAGGTTCTGCCGACGCTGTGCACTACTCGGATCGGGGGTGGTACGACCACGCACACGCCGAAGCACTCTCGCTTTCGGTCTTCGCCGTATGTCAGCTAGATACTGGACGGATCTGTAGGCGGTTGCAGATGAATCCGATCCGGATCACCGATGAAGCAATAGAAGGCAGACTCCGGAACATAATCGTGCTTCAGCCAGTTTGTAACGCGATCCTTGTCCCCGAAACCGTCGGCGATTTCTAACAATCGGGCTTCCGTATCACCGTAGACGTTCCCGCGACGGAGTCGCTTCGTTGAACCTCCGAGCTTGAATAGTTCGTGCGGTGAGGGACCCCCGGCAGGAGGTCGAGTCATGAACCACTCTTCAAACATCGGATGTCCAGACGTTACATCGTGGACAGCGTTACTCGTCTGAACGCGATGCCATACTTCGCGGACCGACTTATGGTCCGCTCGGCCGGCCAGAACTTCGATCATGTAGACGAAAAAGCGCTGCATCAACACCGCGTTGTGTACTACGTTGACGGGCACCAGTGTCCCTAGCACGGCGATGGCGCCTTCGCGCAGAAGAAGATCTGTAATCGTAACGGCGCCGGTCCCTCTCGGCGCCACGTGGCAGGCGCTCAAAATGACCAACGGCGGCAGCGGACCAAGGTCTACGCCGAATGAGAATCCTTTTCCGACTTGAATGCCCGCCACATTCTGCGCGGGGTTGTAAAAGCCGTGGGCACTAATTACCAGAACGTCTGGTTGGTGCTCTGCGATCGCATCTCTTAAATCATCAACGGATAAGGTCATTTGGTATGTCATTGATGATCGAGGATCGTCCCGGGAGAACATTTCGGAGACCGCTCCCCAAGCCCGTCGAGATGCTTGGCCGACCGGATCCTCGGCAACAATGCACTCGGCCACTAGCACCTTGAACCCCTGGCCAAGCTGCGCGTTGCGTCGTGGCAACAAAGCATTCGGGACCGATCTGGTCAAGGGCACGAGCGGCCGGTACGAAACGGGCATCAAACATGAGAGCGGGTCAGATGACCCCGGCGGAGTGCTGAGTCCGATGGGGAAACTTCCGATGATGGTGAGAGCGGAGGCCCGCATCAGGTTGTTCGCTAAGGGGTCTTCCCAAACTGGCTGTATTGCCTTGTTCAGCTGTTTTAGCAGTTTGCGGACAGCCAACGGACGCGCGGTTTGGCCACGCTTTGCAAGGTCGGCACAGTGCTGCTCTAACGCAGCCAGGGCTGTGAATGCTTTTGGCGGAACGGCAGGCATCGTTATCCCCAAGGAGTCGTCAGCGATCGCTTGATGCGCAACCAATAGTGCGATGACCGAGGACTCGATGTCAGAATCGGAGGCATCTTGGTAGCGTTCAGGCCAAACTAAGATTGATGGGCGAACCGGGGCCGCGACGGGAGTATCCTCGTGTTTCAGTTGGTACAGGCGCCGCTGCTTTGGGGACACTCCCGGAAGACCGATCGTGAGTGGGCGCCGCAGCCGCTGCGCTGCGGCTTCCCACTCCGACGGCAATCGATCCTCTGCCATTGGGACATTCTCGGAGTCGAGCTGAGCGAGTGCAGCGACGAATGCTTGAATTCTCCAGGCCTCAAGAACCATGCTCTCTGGATCTGTCGGCAGCTCCACGTTCTTGTTGCCGACTTGTCGTAGGAGGCGACGCATGGGCAGTTCGATTCCCCCGGTTTCCAATGCCGTTACAGGTTCGATGCCGGTTTTGCGCAGTCCTGCCGAGACAGAAGCAGACTGGTTCTCGGCGATGGTCTTCCAATGGGTCCGTAACGAAATGGTCGAAAGCTCAGAGAATACGGCCGGGGACAGGCTGAAACCAAGATCACGGCCCAATCGAGCCAGCTCCGCTTGCTCATCGTCAGGACCTATCAGCAGGGTGCGAGACCATTCTTTCGGAATCCCTGTCACCGCTCGGCGCACTAAACCCATTGGCACTAGCAGTATGTTGTGCGCGAACGCTGCCTCCTGCAGCCAAGGCAGGTACTTAATTCGAATATCAACGATGTCATGAGGACTCTTGGGCAGATGAAGACAATACCAAAGAGCCGGAAGCGCTGGAACGATCTCTCGGGATAGTAGCTGCGGTCGCGTACCGCCCTCGCCTGATTGCTCCCAATCAGTAGTGATGGGGCTATAAGCGGCATCCGAAGCGTCCTCCGAGGAGAACGCCACCACGTAGAGGATTGGTTCGCTCATCTAAAATTCTGCTCCAAAGTCCGCGCCTCCCTTGACGGTTGTGGGCACTATTCTTGCATCTCGCCAGGTGCGGCCAGAGTGTCGCAATCATGCCTTCTATTCCTCTTGGGTAACTTTGTATAACCGCGCTCAGGGAGAACACGTACGTGCTTAGATTGGCTCTCGGAACAGTCCGGTCTGATCAACAGCAGTGCTATACATAGGAAGGTCGGTTGGCATGGTCGGCGTTCAACATCTCTCGATGCGGGTCCCGTGGCGGGATCGGGCGTGGGACGACCGTGTTTGTGACTCGCCGTTGGGGAACTCTTCCTGCACCCTACTTGCGAATATCGGTACCCGACGTGACGATGTCTACGAACAGGCCAATGCGGGTTCGACCATTACCTCCCTGGACACCAGCAGGCTGCCTTGCCTTAGCGAGCGGGCGACCTTCATGTCACCGACCGGCTATCGGGTCATCAAGACCCATCCCTACGGCAACAATCGTGCCCTCAAAGGAACTCTGCACCCGACACCCGTTGAGGTCCCGGGCTACGCGTTTGAAGCGGTGCCATTCCGGTGGCTGAACCGAAGCTCCCTATATGAAGAGGTGGATGTAAGACGGGTCCGAGGTTTTAACCCGGACGCCGAGAGCGCCGCCGATGACGCGTTGGGCTGGAACGACGCAGCGTGGGTAATGGATGGAGAAAACCAGCAGGCGGTCATCCGGGAGTTCTTCGACCCGGTCGTGGCTGACGACTCCTTGGTGCTCATGTACCTCAAGCACTCACCGTTCCAAGAAGGGGATCTCACAGGACGGCTCCTTGTCGGCGCCGCGCGGATAACCCAGGTCATGCAGCCACCGATATGGCGGCAGAGCGGGCACCCGCCTTTCAACTCCTCGATGTGGGAGACCATCGTGACGCACAGCCTGCGCCCAGACATGATCGACGGGATCCTCCTGCCGTACCAGGAGCTGGTGCCACTCCTGGACGCGGGCACCGACGTCTCCGCAGCATTGGCATGGGCACCTGAGGGCCGCGACATCGAATTCTCATACGTCACGGAACATGTCAGTGACGACGCGGCAATCCAGGCCCTCACTAGTCTTTTGGCGGCAGGCAGAGCCTGCCAGGATCTCGGTGTAGCGTTGCCGGACACGGCCCTGGCATGGGTTGAAGCTCAGCTCGAGCGGCTGTGGCAGTTGCGTGGGCCTGTCCCTGGCTTGGCCGCGGTGCTGGGACATCTCGGTGTCGAACGACCTCACGTGGCAGCACGCGCGGTTGTGGCGGCATGCGATGACAGTGCCGACCCATGGGAATATCTTGCCGCGGGATTTGCTGATTGTGCGCATTTCTGTGCCGCCGTGCAGGGTGTTCTCGGACCATCGATCGGACGAATCTGGAATGGGCAGGATCAAGAGACACAAGAGGCTCTCAGGCTCCTGTCGGCCATGGACATCAGTCAGGTTCAGGTGACAGCTCTAATGAAGGGCGACACGGCGGTCTCCTTGACGATCGAGGAGTTGCTGGGAAACCCGTACTGGGCCTCGATCTGCACCTACGGACGGGACGAACACGTTCCGTTCACCACCGTCGACCGGGCCTGTTTTCCCCCTGCCCATGTCACTTGGCGAACGCCACTTCCGGATGTGGCCCGCATGGATGACAACCTCGACCGTCGACGCATCGAGGCGCTGTTGATCGATGTTCTGGAGGGCCGCGCCATTCATGGCGACACGCTGCTCCCGCAAGGTGAGGCCCTCGACGTCGCTGCCGAATATGAACTGACCCAACCGCCCCGACTCTCTGCAGTCGTGCTCAAGGGCCTCGGTCTGGATCATGCATCGCTGCGGAACATGCAGGACGCAGGGGTATGGTCGCCACTACTTGCCGTTGATCTTGCGGACGGCACCGCCGGGCTGAAGTGCCTGCGCCATGATGACATCTCCTACATTATCCGTGCATGGGTCGAAGAGCAGCGAGCCAAACCCGCTTACGGCGAATTAGTCACCGCCCGCGAGTTGCTGGATCGATCGCTAGACGAAACTATCGCCAGGTCGCCAACCAGCGGACCCGACGCAACCGAAGAACGGGCCCGAGCCGAGAAGGCCGCTGGGCTTTCCCAGATTTTCTCTTCACCGCTGAGCGTGCTGATCGGCCCCGCAGGCACCGGCAAGACGACGCTGTTGCGTGCTCTCGTAGGGCTCGACGGGATCGTCAACGGATCTGTCATCCTACTTGCACCCACCGGTAAGGCCCGCGTCCAGTTGCAGACCAAGGTTGGGCATCCCGCCAAGACCTTGGCCAGCTTCCTGGCACGTTCCGGCCGGTGGGACGGCGTGCGATACCGTGCGACTGAAGACGTCCGCACCCGCGTTCAGGCGGATCTCGTCGTCATCGACGAGGCCTCGATGCTCACCGAGGAGATGCTGGCGGCAACTTTGGATGCCGTCCGCGAGGTCAAACGGATCATCCTTGTCGGCGATCCGCGCCAGCTCCCGCCGATTGGTCCGGGGCGCCCGTTCGTTGACCTAGTGACCGAGTTGCGCCCTAACGAATTCTCCGGTGCTGGGCGTGTGGCCGCCGGGTACGTGGAGCTGACGGTCACCAGGCGTCAGTTGCCCGATGGCAGCGACGGAGTCAGGCAAGACCTACAGCTTGCGAGCTGGTTCGGGGACCGCTCGGGCGGCGCCGACGATTCCATCTGGGAAGATCTGCGGCAGGATCCCTCAACGCCCACCGTCACCTACGAACCTTGGGGAGGCCGCACCGCGGTCGAGGCCTTGACAGATGCGCTACAACGCTTCCTTCCGGCTCTCGCCAATAACGATGACCCAGAGCGCGCGTTCGCGTTAACCTACGGCGGTACGGAAAACGGTCAGTACCTGAACTGGGAACTCGGGGCAGGGAAACACGCAGAAGAATGGCAGATCCTGTCTCCAACCCGTTCTAGAGCGTTCGGCGTCACCGAACTGAACCGCCACCTGAAGCGCACCTACCGTACGACGGATCTTAGCTACGCCAAGCAATATGGACGGTCAAACGTCCCGCGCCCGATCGGACCCGAGCAGATTACCCGCGGCGACAAGGTTATGCAGACCCGCAACTCCCTGATGAGAGGGTGGACGCGCGACCAAACCGTTGAAAAACTGGACTATGTCGCCAACGGTGAGATCGGTGTCGCGATCGGCCGTCTCGTCCCCGCGGCCCAGCGACCAAAGAACTCCCTGCAACTGGGCGTGGAGTTTTCTTCCCAACCTGCCGTCACGTACTCGTACTGGCCTTCTTCGACCGATGACCCGCCGCTGGAGTTAGCGTGGGCCGTTACGGTACACAAGTCGCAGGGATCAGAGTTCGGCACCACATTCCTTGTGCTGCCTGCGCGCACCAATATCTCTCGCGAGCTCATGTACACGGCGCTCACCCGGCAACGCGACCACGTAGTGATCCTCCACGAAGGAACGCTCGAGGATCTTCGCGAGCTAGCCAATCCCTGGCGATCAGAGACTTCTCGGCGCCTCACGGACCTATTTGCCCCACCCCAGCCGGTCACACTTAAAGTTCGAGGGGAATCGCGCCGATTCGAACGAAAGCTGATGCATGTAACGGCGAACGGCGTCCCGGTAGCTAGCAAGAACGAGGTCATCGTCGCTGCGATCCTCGACGAACTCGTGCCCGGCCATTGGGAGTACGAGAAGCCACTCACAGGCACCGACGGCCGAACCGTCCTACCAGACTTCACGATCACCCTCCCGGACGGACGAACAATTTACTGGGAACATGCCGGCATGCTCGACCTGCCCGCATACGCCCGCAAGTGGTCACTTAAGCAACAGTGGTACGCCGACCAAGGCATCGCATCACACGATAACGGAGGCGGAACAAAAGGGATCCTGATGTGGACCGACGACCGCGACGGTGCGGATGCCCAGGCGTGGAAGAACCTCGCCTCGGCCATCTTTGGGACGATCCTGCCCACCCACCAGCCGCAGGGGACCGACGGACCTCGTGGCCGCCGCGCAGCAAGAAAGCTCACTCCAGCCAGGCCTCAATCGAAACCGTGACGAGCGGAGCAGACGTAGTCGAGGCATGTGTGTTGGCCGCTGACGAATTGAGAGTTTAGGAGCGCAGGAACAGTCGTTAACCGGCCCTTCGCTCGAGGCATGCTTCGTCTGTTGAATTCGGCAGTGCCGGTGGCGGGCGCTGGACGTAAGTAGCCTCTGAGTCGGTAATTGGTGAAGTTTCGGAAACCCCGAGCCGTTCTGCGGGTTTCGATGACGCGCGTGATTCCTTCGGGCCGTTTGATGCGCCCTAGGTGTACTCAGCCAGCAGGTTGGTTGCATCTGCTGATGGGTGGTCGTCCTTCGAGGGCTGCGTGGTTTCGGCGGTGGTTGTAGAAGTTTAGCCAGCCGGTCAGTGCCTGTGTTCGGTGGTTGCTGGAGTCGTAGGCGTTCTTGTAGGCCCAGCCTTCTTGCAAGGTGCGGTTGAATCGTTCGGCTTTGCCGTTTTGCCACGGGCTGCGGGGCTTTGTGCGCCGGTGTTTGGCGCCGAGGTCCTTCATGACGGTCGCGAAGGCTGTTGACCGGATGTAGGCCAGGGCGTTATCGGTCATGACTTCTTGAACGGGTGCCCCGTTCGCGGCCATGAACGCTGCGGCGTTGGCCAGAAACGCTGCGCAGGTCGGGCCCTTTTCGTCCGGGAGGACCTCGACATAGGCCAGGCGTGAGTGGTCGTCGACGGCCACGTGGACAAAGTCGTAGCCGAGTCCGCGGCCTTTCACGGCTTCAGACCGGCCATGAACACGCCAGCCGCCGCCGGCTGGGATTCTCCCGAGTTTCTTCACGTCAATGTGGAGCAGTTCAACGGCGGTGTCGCGTTCGTAGCGGTGGTCGGTAGCCCGGCCTGCCCTGATGCGTTCGCCGCTGATCGGGTCCAGCTCCCACAACCGGGCCCTCGCGGTGCTCGGCACGAGCTGCGAGGACCTCATCGATCTTCCTCGCGGGGGTGGCGTGCGGGCAGGAACGCGGACGTGAAGACCTGTCTTCCATCCCGTCCCAGCCGTGCTCCAGATAACGTCGGAACCACCGGTGGGCGCAGGTCCGGGAGACACCCATTTCCTTCGCCACGTGGGCCAGGGGGCGGCCCTCCAGAACACGCTGGACAAGGATGCCTCTACCGGCAGGAGTCAGACGGGCATTACGGTGGACCATGAAGACCTCTTAGTCGTTCGGTGTGTGTGGTAACCACCAACCTAAGAGGTCTTCACCCTTTTACGATGTAACCAACGTCCTGGCTGAGTACACCTGATATGTAGAGGATTCTTGTCAAGAGGGCAAGGGTGAGCGGCCCACGGCTGGTTGTCGTGGGCCGCTCGTTTTGTGTTCGTTCGGGGTCCTGTTCCGGGGTGGCTGGCGCGTCTTGATCGACGGCGCTGTCAGACTGATATGCGCGGGTTGGTTACCGCAGGACGAGGTGTTCGGCTGGAGGGGTGCCGGTGGTCTAGCAATGTCGGGCGTCACCGGTTGGTCGCCGGTTGTCCATAGGTGTATCGCGGGTCTCCTCCACGCTGCCGAGCCATCGAGCCCAGGCCGGGAACGGCACACATCTACTCATCCGTCCATGGCTGTTCCTGTTGGATTGCTGCGGCGAGGGACCAGCACCAGCCGGCCAGTTCCCTCGCGACGGCGACGTTGGCGATGACCCTGCGTTTGTGTCGGGCTTCGAACTGGTCCCACGTGCGGTGCAAACGGTGATTGCCTTGGTGGCCGCGGGCCCGGGAAGCTTCGTCGGCCGCGTTCCAGCGGGAACGCATGTCGCGGCTGACGTTGTTGTAGGGCCGACGGTGGTGCCAGGCGGCCTCGACCAGCAGGCGGCGGGCGTGGGTGTTGCCGGTCTTGGTGATCCCGCCCTGGGACCGGGAAGCACCGGAGGAATGCTCGGAAGGGACCAGGCCCAGATACGAGCCGATAGTGCTGCCGCTGAAGCGGGTCCAGTCACCGATCTCCACTGCCAGACCGAAAGCCGTCAGCACCGAGATTTCTCTCAAACACATCAGCGCCCGGACCACCGGGGCGTAGCGGTCAGTGAGGGCCAGGGCGGTGATCTTCGCGTCCAAACGGTTCCTGCGGTCCAGTGTCAGTTCCGCCGCTTCAAGGCTGGACTCGTAGGCGGCCTGCAGCGCAGGGTTATCGAAGTGTTGCCGGCGCAGCCAGGTGTGGTGGGCGTCGGTCCAGGCATTGTTCCCGGAGTAAACCAGTCCGTGGCGAAGGAGAAGCTTCGAGATCCGATGCCTGGCCCGCATCAGGTCTGCCCGGACGTCCTCACGGGCACGGACGAGATCCCTGGCTGCTTCATCGGCGTTTTCAGGAACCCGCACGGGCGTGATCTGTCCAAGTAGCGCCAGCCGGGCAAGATGCTCAGCATCCCGGGCATCTGTTTTCACCCGGTCCCCGGAAGGCCTTTGCAGCTTAGACGGCGCTGCAACCAAGCACTCGATCCCTGCAGCGGCCAGCCGCCGAGCCAATCCGAAACCGGTCGGGCCTGCCTCATAAACGACAAGGACAGGACCACGCAAACCCGAAACCCACTCCAAAACCCCGGACTCGCTGCCGGCCAGGCTCTGACGGAGGATTTCACCGGTTTCCTGGTCTATCGCGCAGCCCTTCACACTGTGGGCATGGACATCCAAACCGACGTAAGTACGCTTATTCATGGCTGGAACCTCCAGACGTTCAAATGTGGCTCTGCCAGTTCACACCCCGCACCTGCGTGCGGAAAGAGCCGACCGGCAACCCACGAACCTCTTTGAACCCCGAGGTTCCAGTCGGGACTGCTGAAGGTTTAGTTGACAGCTGGGGTTGATAATTTCTTACGCGGCTGAGGCCGCGTTTTTTATTGTCTCAAACTCGATGGGTGTCAGCCGGC
>NZ_UXAU01000018.1 GCF_900609065.1 Arthrobacter ulcerisalmonis
CGCCCCGCCTCCCCCGCCAGCCAAGATTCCGAGCCCGCTGAGCGTCAGCAGGCCCGCAGCAACAGCCAGATAGATTCGCCCCAGCCGACGCTGGCTGGATACGTACCGCAGCCCGGCCAGCACACCAGCCAGCAGCACGTACCACTGCAGCACCCAGAACGGATCCGGCAGGTTCTCCATCCGGAGCCCGGTGGCTTCATCCACGCGAAAGATAGTAGCCCGCTGCAGCGCTGCCACGACCACGACCGCGCCGATTTCCAGTGCAATCCGGCGCGACGGTGCCGGCACCTCAAGGACGGCAACCACGACGGCGGCGGCCACCACAATCGCTGCCGTCCACGACGTGGCATCCCGCCACAGCCCCGCGCCAGCCACCATCGTCAGGCCTACCAGCGCACCGCCCGCTAGCGACCAGCGACGGATGGGATCGTCGCGATACGCTGACTCGCGCAGCCACCTGGCCGCGAGCAGTCCGGCCGCAGCCAGGCCAGGTCCGGCCAGCCACGGCGCGTAGCGATTCCAGTTACTCCCCATGACGGGACCGACGGCAGTGCTGCCGAACAGCACATTGGTCACCAGTAGCGCCCCAACGAGGGTGGCCAGGACAGCAACTGGGTAGAGGACAGGAATCCGTTCCACGTGCGAGACGGTAAACGACACCGTTGCCACAACCAGGACAGCGGTTCCCACCAACCAGTCGGCACCCCAGGGTGCGAGCACGAGCCCCACCAGGGAATAGGTTCCAGCGGCAGCCAGCCAGAGCCAACGTTCCGCACCCGCTACCTGCAGGTCCCCTGCGAAGTGCTGCCGGCCGGCAACCCGCGCGGCGCACGCCGCGAGCCCCAACAGCAGAAGCAGCACCACAGTGCCGGCGTGATCCAGGAATGGAGCTGGAGCCAGCCTGACCAGCGGGCTCAACGCCAGGACGGCTCCCAGGATGGCGCCGACCCCAAAGAACAACGCACCTCGCGCGGCGAAGAGCCGGCGAGCCACCACTGCGGACAGCAACAGCAGGAGCCACTCGACGAGCAGCACCCAGCGGCCAGCATCGGCCGCGTCGCCAGCGCCACCGTAGCGCCAGGCAAAGGCGACCGGCAGGACCGCCTGCCCCGCCAAGGTAATCCACACCGCTGCCTGTTGGAACGGCACCTCAACGAGGCGGCGACGCATCAACCAGCGGAGCACGTGCTGCGCAGCCAGGACGGAAGCGAAGGTGAGCGAAACGATCGCCGGCGAGGCCCCGGCGTCGTACGTGAAAACAAGGGCAAGGGCAGCGGCGGATATGCGCGCCACCACGAAATACCACCCTTTACGCAGGGCGTGCGGCGCTGCAACCACCATCACGGCCGCGAAGGCGCCAAACCCGCCCAACAGGATCTCGATCAGCGGCATACTACCCAGCGAAGCGGCACCCAAAGCAAGGAAAGCCACTGGTGCAAACCATTCGGTACCGCGCCGCTCCCGCAGCAGGTAGCCAGCAGCCATCGCCGAGGCTGCGGCCGCCAGCAGGACGGCGAGTGGCTCCCATGTGCCCACGCGCAGCGGGGCCAGCAGTGCACAGCCCACCAGCTGCAGGGCAATCAGGATGCCACCATCGACCACAACTGCCTGCGGCGCAGTCCCCCGGATGGCAGCGATGAGCGGGAACGGAAGCTGTAGGGCCAGCACCAACACCAGCGCGGTTTCCGGCGCCAGCAGGTCCGGGACGTACTCGGCGTGGGCCAACAACAGGAACAAGGTTCCACCAAGTCGGCCCAACCACCAGTAGCTCCAACGGTGCATGAGCCTGGGCATCCTGACCGCAGTCAGCAGGAGGTAGCAGGTGAGCAGCAGCAGTCCGAACAGACCGGCCTCGGGCGTGAGCGCCACCAACGCCACGGCAATCAGCAACCCCGCCACGACCAGCGGCAGCACTTCGGCAATGCTCGCCTGCCACTCTAGCGAGCCGGTGGGACGGACCACCAGGAGTAGGCCACAAGCCAAGACCACCACCAGTTGAACCAACATGCCCGCGGTGGCAACCCAGGCAGGACCTTCAGCGATCAACACCACGCAGGTCGCCACGCCAAGGCCGGTCAACCCAGCCAAGCTGGCGTTCGGTGCCAGCGCGGGGAGGCTTCGACGCAGCATCATGACCGTTAGCACCTGCTGAGCCACTGCGGCTGCCAACAAGCTCGACCACACGACTGCAGGCTGCGGGCTGCCTGTGATCATGGCTGCCGCAATGACGGGGACCGCAGCCGTCACCGCCAGCCGCGCACTGAGATCCATCATCAGTGCCATGCTTGGCGCTGTTCGTCGCCGCACCAGCCAGTAACCGGCTGCGGCTGCCAGCATTCCGGCGAGGGCCCACTCCCCCGCGGGTGCTACCAGCAGCCCTGCCAGCACCAACGCCACGTGCGGCGCGAACTCGGCTTCGTTCAGCAGCTTCGCTGCGAGGACCATCCCTGTCAGCAGGACGAGCACCAGGGCCACCCACAAGGGAACGCCGCCGAGGGCCAGCCCGTCGATGTGGCGAATGCCCGTCACGGCGCCGAGTGCCGCTACCGCCAGGAACTGGGCTGCATACGTGCCCAAGGCGTCGAAGCGCCAACGCGTGGATTCCCACTCCTTCGAGGCCGGTGTTGGGCTGGGCGCCTTCCCTTGCTCCGTGCGGGGAGCCGGAAGCGGAAACCACACGCTCAACCGTCCTGCGGTGAAGGCAACAGCCAGCGCCTGCAGGCCAAGAAGCACGGAAACGGCGAACAACCCGTCGGTAGCGCGCCCAGTGACCTCAGTGACGCCAACAGCGGCAGCAATGCTCAGCGCTGCCCTCGCCGCGAGGTAGTTGAGAACTCTGGCACGGCTCGCAGGGACCATCGCAGCCACACCGAAGTACACGCCACAAAGGCCCATCACCAGCGCATACTCCGCACCTGAGATGAAGAGTGGAAAGGCGTTGACGGCTACTGCGACTGCGGGCACCACAAACGGGTGCAGGTCCGCCAAGGGCTTGACGTAAAGCGGTGGCAGCCAGCTCGGACGCAGTAAGGACAGTGCCGTCAACAGCACAGAAACGCCAATCAGCGCCACGAAATACCACACCAGTGCGGCCCCCAAGACGGCCGCCCCAGACCAGGCGCTGGACACCACGAACGTCAATGACAGGTAGGCCAGCACCTTGCTGTCCAGCCTCAGTGCGGCCACTGCATAGGCGACCGTGCCCACCACTGACGTAAGCAGCCACACCGCGGGCCCGTCACTCCACGCGAAGTTGAAGAGAGCCAGCCCGGAGACCGGGATCAACGCCAAGCCCGTTCCGGCGAAAGCCACCGCAGCAGGTTTGAGGCGCGGCACCCGGGCGTGCAGGATGAGCCCCGTCGCGTAGAACAGGGCTGTCACGGCGCCAACCCCGGCGAAACGCAGGGTCGACGAAAGGCCAGTGCCAATAAAAAGGGCGGCCGCTGCCACCAGAAGAAGGCTGGCCACATACAGGGTGATGTTGATGTTCTGCCGGTCCCTGCGGGCGCGTCGTTCGCGCTGCTGTGCCGGTGTTTCCCGCGGGATTCCTTGACGCACGACGGCGGGGGGCGGCACGGACGGCCGGCCCGCCGACGGTGCCGGCTGCGCGAACTGCTGACCCGCCGTCGTCGAGGGCTGAACAAACTGCTGACCCGCCGACGTCGCCGGCTGCGCGAACTGCTGACCCGCCGTCGTCGCGGGCTGAACAAAATGCCCTTGTACCAGAAACGCGGGCTGGGACGGTTGGCTCGGGACTACCTGGTCTTGGGCAACCTTGGCCAGCGCATCACGCCAGCCTTGCAAATGCCCGGCCCGATAGCCTGCCTCGTACGATTCGTCCCTCATGTCCGTAGCCTTTCAGGCAGCGCGCGGCAAAGCAATAAATCAAATGAATGGATTAACTGTAGCAAAGGAATACCCCGCTGCAAGGCAACGGGGTATTCCTTCGCGATCAACCGGCCAAGCCGGCGGATCAAATAGTCAGAAGACTACTTGACGATCTTGGTGACACGTCCTGAACCAACGGTGCGGCCGCCTTCGCGGATAGCGAAGCCGAGGCCATCTTCCATAGCGATGGGCTGGATGAGCGCAACGGTCATCTCAGTGTTATCGCCAGGCATAACCATTTCCGTGCCCTCGGGCAAGGTGATAACGCCGGTTACGTCCGTGGTGCGGAAGTAGAACTGCGGGCGGTAGTTGGAGTAGAACGGGTTGTGACGCCCGCCTTCGTCCTTGGAGAGGATGTAGACGTTAGCCTCGAAGTCGGTGTGCGGGGTAATGGAACCCGGCTTCACGACAACCTGGCCACGCTCAACATCGTCACGCTTCAGACCGCGGAGCAGGAGGCCACAGTTCTCGCCAGCCCATGCTTCGTCGAGCTGCTTGTGGAACATCTCGATACCGGTAACCGTGGTCTTCTGGACCGGGCGGATGCCGACGATCTCGACCTCGGAGTTGATGGCGAGGGTGCCACGCTCGGCGCGGCCCGTTACAACGGTGCCACGGCCGGTGATGGTGAAGACGTCCTCGATAGGCATGAGGAACGGCTTGTCACGGTCACGGATGGGATCCGGAACGGACTCGTCCACAGCAGCCATCAGGTCCTCAACGGACTTGACCCACTCGGGATCGCCTTCCAGAGCCTTCAGGCCGGAAACGCGAACAACAGGAGCCTCATCGCCATCGAAGCCCTGCGAGCTGAGCAGCTCACGAACTTCCATTTCGACGAGGTCGAGGAGCTCTTCGTCATCAACCATGTCGGACTTGTTCAGCGCGACCAGCAGGTAGGGAACGCCAACCTGGCGGGCAAGCAGAACGTGCTCGCGGGTCTGAGCCATCGGGCCGTCGGTAGCAGCAACCACGAGGATTGCGCCGTCCATCTGTGCAGCACCGGTGATCATGTTCTTGATGTAGTCAGCGTGGCCGGGGGCGTCTACGTGTGCGTAGTGGCGCTTCTCGGTCTGGTACTCCACGTGGGAGATGTTGATGGTAATACCACGCTGGCGCTCTTCGGGAGCTGAGTCGATCGACGCGAAGTCGCGCTTCTCGTTGAGAGTCGGGTACTTGTCGTACAGCACCTTGGAAATGGCGGCCGTCAGCGTCGTCTTACCGTGGTCAACGTGACCAATGGTGCCGATGTTGACGTGCGGCTTAGTCCGCTCGAACTTTGCCTTTGCCACAGGTTCCTCCTAGAACGTTTTCAAATGACATACCCTTCAACCGCGCTGATCGCGGCAGAAACTCAGGTAAGTCTACTTGGGGGGCTTTGGATTGGTGAAATTGCAGATTCAGGAACTAATACTAGTCCCCAAAGCTTGTTCGCGCAGGTGGCCGATTGGGCCGAAACCGTTTCGGCCACCTGCACCGGCTGCATCTTCCTGACGGAAGCGCACCCGAGTTTTTGTTTGCTGCGAGCGTTGGTACTACTCGCCGCGGTTCTTCTGGATGATCTCGTCGGCAAACGCCTTGGGGACCTCCGCGTAGCTGTGGAACGTCATGGAGTACACAGCGCGACCCTGGGTCTTCGAGCGCAGGTCACCGATGTAGCCGAACATGCCGGACAACGGGACGTGTGCACGAATGACCTTGACGCCCTGAGCATCTTCCATGGACTGCATCTGGCCACGACGGGAGTTGAGGTCACCGATAACTTCACCCATGTATTCCTCAGGGGTGCGGACCTCGACATCCATCAGCGGTTCAAGCAGGACAGGGTTCGCCTTGCGGGCAGCTTCCTTGAAAGCCATCCGGCCAGCGATCTTGAACGCCATTTCCGAGGAGTCAACATCGTGGTATGCGCCGTCGATCAACGTTGCCTTGATGCCCACCACCGGGTAGCCAGCCAAGACGCCGTCGTTCAACGCATCCTGGATGCCGGCATCCACGGACGGGATGTACTCGCGGGGAATACGGCCACCAGTGACCTTATTCTCGAACTCGTACAGCTCGCCTTCGGACGTGTCCAGAGGGCCGATGGCGATCTGGATCTTTGCGAACTGACCTGAACCACCGGTCTGCTTCTTGTGCGTGTAGTCGTGCCGCGCAACAACGTTCTTGATGGTTTCGCGGTACGCAACCTGCGGCTTGCCAACGTTGGCCTCGACCTTGAATTCGCGGCGCATGCGGTCCACCAGAATGTCCAGGTGAAGCTCGCCCATGCCGGCGATGATGGTCTGGCCAGTGTCCTCGTTGAGGGACACCTGGAAGGTGGGGTCCTCAGCCGAGAGCTTCTGGATGGCCGTGGAGAGCTTCTCCTGGTCACCCTTGGTGTTGGGCTCGATAGCAACCGAGATCACGGGCTCCGGGAAGCTCATGGACTCAAGCACGATCTGGTTCTGTGAATCACACAGAGTGTCACCCGTGGTGGTGTCCTTGAGGCCGATCGCTGCGTAGATGTGGCCGGCGGTAGCGCCCTCAACGGGCATTTCCTTGTTGGCGTGCATCTGGAACAGCTTGCCGATGCGTTCCTTCTTGCCCTTGGTGGAGTTGACCACCTGTGCGCCTGCTTCCACGTGACCGGAGTACACGCGAACGAAGGTGAGCTGGCCGAAGAAGGGGTGTGCCGCAATCTTGAAGGCGAGGGCCGAGAACGGCTCGTCGGAAGAAGGCTTGCGGGTCAGTTCCTTCTCTTCGTCCCGAGGATCGTGACCGATCATCGGCGGGACGTCGAGCGGGTTCGGCAGGTAATCGATGACAGCATCGAGCATCGGCTGAACGCCACGGTTCTTGAACGCGGAACCACAGAACACCGGGTAAAGCTCGGAGTTGATGGTCATCTTGCGGATGCCGGCCTTGAGCTCGTCAATCGAGATCTCTTCGCCTTCGAGGTACTTCTCCATGAGTTCTTCGGAGGACTCTGCAACGGCTTCGATAAGCGCTGCGCGGTACTCTTCAGCCTTTGCCTGCAGGTCAGCCGGGATCTCCTGGACCTCGTACTTGGCACCCATGGTGACGTCACCCTTGGAGTCGCCAGGCCAGACCAGGGCACGCATGTGCAACAGGTCTACGACGCCGATGAAGTCGTTCTCGGCACCGATAGGCAGCTGCATCACGAGCGGCTTGGCGCCGAGTCGGTTGACGATGGTGTCTACGGTGAAGTAGAAGTCAGCGCCGAGCTTGTCCATCTTGTTGACGAAGCAGATGCGGGGGACGTTGTACTTGTCAGCCTGGCGCCAAACGGTCTCAGACTGGGGCTCAACGCCTTCCTTGCCATCGAAAACGGCGACAGCGCCGTCGAGGACGCGCAAGGAGCGCTCAACCTCAACGGTGAAGTCAACGTGGCCAGGGGTGTCGATGATGTTGATCTGGTTGTTATCCCAGAAGCAGGTCACGGCGGCAGACGTGATGGTGATGCCGCGTTCCTTTTCCTGTTCCATCCAGTCAGTGGTCGAAGCGCCGTCGTGCGTTTCGCCGATCTTGTGGTTCACACCCGTGTAGAAAAGGATGCGCTCGGTGGTGGTGGTCTTGCCGGCATCGATGTGGGCCATGATGCCGATGTTGCGGACCTTACTAAGGTCGGTAAGCACGTCCTGTGCCACGGTGTCTCCCTTTCGGATGGACTAAACGTTCGCCGCCGGCCCGGTAGAGCCGGCGGCGTCCGTCAAGGTATTACCAGCGGTAGTGTGCGAAGGCCTTGTTGGACTCGGCCATCTTGTGAGTGTCTTCGCGACGCTTCACAGCGGCACCGAGACCGTTGGAGGCATCCAGGATCTCGTTGCGCAGGCGCTCGGTCATGGTCTTCTCACGACGGGCCTTCGAGTAGCCAACGAGCCAGCGCAGGGCCAGCGCAGTTGCGCGGCCCGGCTTGACCTCAACCGGAACCTGGTAGGTGGCGCCACCAACACGGCGGGACTTCACCTCAAGGCTCGGCTTGATGTTGTCCATGGCCTTCTTCAGGGCAGCAACCGGGTCTCCACCCGACTTTTCCTGAGCACCGGCTAGGGCACCGTAAACGATGCGCTCTGCGGTGGACTTCTTGCCGTCAACGAGAACCTTGTTGATCAACTGGGTGACCAATGGGGAGCCGTAAACGGGATCAATAACTAGCGGCCGCTTCGGGGCCGGACCCTTGCGAGGCATATTACTTCTTCTCCATCTTTGCGCCGTAACGGCTGCGTGCCTGCTTACGGTTCTTCACACCCTGGGTATCGAGGGCGCCACGGACGATCTTGTAACGGACACCCGGAAGGTCCTTCACGCGACCACCGCGAACGAGCACAATGGAGTGCTCCTGCAGGTTGTGACCTACACCGGGGATGTAGGCGGTGACTTCAATGCCACCATTGAGGCGCACACGTGCCACCTTACGCAGAGCCGAGTTCGGCTTCTTCGGGGTGGTGGTGTAGACGCGGGTGCAAACGCCGCGGCGCATGGGGCTGCCGTTCAGCGCGGGGGCCTTGGTCTTCTTGACCTTAGGCGTGCGGCCCTTACGGACCAGCTGGTTAATCGTAGGCACTCTCGTGTTCTCCGTTGGTTTGATCTCTACCGTCACGCTCGGGCGCCAGCCCAAGCACAAAAGTTTTGGCGTTGCTCTTTGCACCTGCAGCGTCTAAAACGTGCGTAGGCGTGCAAAAGCGTGGCATTCGTTGCGCACTTTACCCGCAACCCGGAAACAAGCTCCACCCAGCATCATGAGAACAAAACCAAAATGATGCTGCGGCGGCTATCATCCACTGCCACACAGAACAATTACACACAGTCTAACACGGTTGATTCGTGGCCCTTAAACGGGGTTGGTCCCGCACCATACGGTGCGGGACCAACCCCGTACTCTGGTGGCTAGCGGAAGTCGCTGCCCAGATCGTAGTCATCCAAAGGGATGGCGTGGAACTCAGGAGCTCCGTCGCCACCCAAGGTGTCGTACGAGAAGTCACTGAATGCGCTGGGGCCGGTGAACAGGTTGGCCTTTGCTTCTTCAGTGGGCTCCACGTTGATCTCCGTGTAGCGCGGGAGGCCCGTGCCGGCGGGGATCAGCTTACCGATGATGACGTTCTCCTTGAGGCCGAGCAGCGGATCGCTCTTGCCTTCCATGGCCGCCTGCGTCAGGACGCGGGTGGTTTCCTGGAAGGAAGCTGCGGACAGCCAAGACTCGGTGGCCAAGGAGGCCTTGGTGATACCCATGAGCTCGGGACGCCCGGATGCCGGTGTCTTGCCCTCGGATACCACGCGACGGTTCGCATCCTCGAACCGGCTGCGCTCGGCGAGCTCACCGGGCAGCAGATCCGATTCACCGGACTCGATGACCGTCACACGACGGAGCATCTGGCGGACGATAACTTCGACGTGCTTGTCGTGGATGCCAATGCCCTGGCTGAGGTACACGCCCTGCACTTCGTCCACGAGGAACTTCTGTGCTGCACGCGGACCCATGATGCGCAGGACCTGCTTGGGGTCGACAGGCCCGTTGATCAGCTTCTGGCCGACGGTGACGTGATCGCCATCTTCGATCAGGAGCCGTGAACGGCGAAGTACCGGGTAAGCGATGTCTTCGGTGCCGTCGTCGGGCGTAATGACCAGGCGCATCTGGCGCTCGGACTCTTCGATGGTAATGCGGCCGGCTGCTTCAGCAATCGGGGCGACACCCTTGGGAGTACGGGCTTCGAAAAGCTCCTGGATACGTGGCAGACCCTGGGTGATGTCGTCGCCACCACCGGCGGAGACAGCACCACCGGTGTGGAACGTACGCATGGTCAGCTGGGTGCCGGGCTCACCGATGGACTGTGCGGCGATGATGCCGACAGCCTCGCCGATGTCCACCGTCTTGCCGGTGGCCAGCGAGCGGCCGTAGCACAAGGCGCAGGTGCCGACGCTGGACTCACAGGTGAGCACAGAGCGGACCTTGACTTCGGTGATGCCGGCAGCGAACAGCTCGGCAATGACCACGTCGCCGCAGTCCGTGCCAGCAGCAGCCAGCACAGTGCCCTTGGAATCGACGACGTCGACAGCCAGGGTACGTGCGTAGGCACTGTTCTCGACGTTCTCATCCAAGACCAGCTCGCCGTTGGCGTCAGCGACGGCGATGGCCGTCACCAGACCACGCTCGGTACCGCAGTCCTCTTCACGAACGATGACGTCCTGCGAAACGTCCACCAGACGACGGGTCAGGTAACCCGAGTTGGCGGTACGCAGCGCGGTATCGGCCAGACCCTTACGGGCACCGTGCGTAGCGATGAAGTATTCCAGCACCGACAGGCCCTCGCGGTACGAGGACTTGATGGGACGCGGGATGATCTCACCCTTAGGGTTGGCCACCAGGCCACGAA
This sequence comes from Arthrobacter ulcerisalmonis, assembly GCF_900609065.1. Lineage (GTDB taxonomy): Bacteria > Actinomycetota > Actinomycetes > Actinomycetales > Micrococcaceae > Arthrobacter > Arthrobacter ulcerisalmonis. The sequence continues at coordinate 10,263 of NZ_UXAU01000018.1, forward strand.
TACCCGCGATCTGGCGAACCTGCATCCAGTTACCACGAGCACCAGATGAAACCATGCGGTTGATCGTATTCATCGGGGAAAGGTTGTCACGCATCACCTGGGCGATTTCGTTCGTGGCCTTGTTCCAGATTTCGATCAGTTCCTGGCGACGCTCATCATCGTCGATCAAGCCCTTGTCGTACTGGCCCTGGATCTTGGCAGCGCGCTCTTCGTAACCGGCCAGGATGACCGGCTTCTCCTTGGGCACCTCGATGTCCGAGATGGCCACGGTGACGCCAGAGCGGGTTGCCCAGTAGAAGCCAGCATCCTTCAAGTTATCCAGCGTTGCCGCTGTCACAACCTTCGGGTAACGCTCGGCAAGATCGTTGACGATCGTGGACAGTTCGCCCTTGTCAGCAACGTTCTCTACCCAGGGGTAGTCAGCAGGCAGGGTCTGGTTGAAGATGACCTGTCCGAGGGAGGTTTCCACCAGCGCAACCTGGCCCGGCTCCCAATCCTCGGGAGCTTCCCAGCCTGCGTAGGGCACGAAGCCCTCGAGGCGGATCCTGACCTTGGAGTTCAGGTGCAGTTCGCGCAGATCGTAGGCCATGATGGCTTCCGCTACGGAACCGAAGACCCTGCCTTCGCCAGCCGAACCAACACGCTTGGTGGTCAGGTGGTAAAGGCCAATGATCATATCCTGCGAAGGCAGGGTGACCGGACGGCCATCAGAAGGCTTCAGGATGTTGTTCGAGGACAACATCAGAATGCGGGCTTCAGCCTGGGCTTCGGGGCTCAGCGGCAGGTGGACTGCCATCTGGTCACCATCGAAGTCGGCGTTGAAGGCGCCACAAACCAGCGGGTGAAGCTGGATTGCCTTGCCTTCAACAAGCTGCGGCTCGAACGCCTGGATGCCGAGACGGTGCAGGGTGGGTGCACGGTTGAGCAGCACCGGGTGTTCGGTGATGATCTCTTCGAGCACGTCCCAAACCTGCGGGCGGTAACGCTCAACCATCCGCTTCGCGCTCTTGATGTTCTGGGCGTGGTTGAGGTCAACCAGGCGCTTCATCACAAACGGCTTGAAGAGCTCCAGCGCCATCTGCTTGGGCAGACCACACTGGTGCAGCTTCAGCTGCGGACCGACAACAATGACCGAACGGCCGGAGTAGTCGACGCGCTTGCCGAGGAGGTTCTGGCGGAAACGACCCTGCTTGCCCTTGAGCATGTCGGAGAGCGACTTCAGCGGGCGGTTACCCGGACCAGTGACGGGGCGGCCGCGGCGGCCGTTGTCGAAGAGGCTGTCAACAGCTTCCTGAAGCATGCGCTTCTCGTTGTTGACGATGATCTCCGGAGCACCCAGGTCAAGCAGTCGCTTGAGACGGTTGTTGCGGTTGATCACACGACGGTAGAGGTCGTTGAGGTCGGAGGTCGCAAAGCGGCCACCATCCAACTGCACCATGGGGCGCAGTTCCGGCGGAATCACCGGGACGGCGTCCAGAACCATGCCAAGCGGGCTGTTGTTGGTGGTCAGGAACGCGTTGACCACTTTCAGGCGCTTGAGGGCACGGGTCTTGCGCTGGCCCTTGCCGTTGGCAATGATGTCGCGGAGCAGGTCAGACTCGGCCTGCATGTCGAAGTTCTCAAGACGCTTCTTGATGGCCTCGGCACCCATGGAACCTTCGAAGTACATGCCGTAACGGTCACGCAGTTCGCGGTACAGGCCTTCGTCGCCCTCAAGGTCAGCGACCTTGAGGTTCTTGAAGCGGTCCCAGACCTGCTCGAGGCGCTCGATGTCGGCGTCGGCACGCTTACGAACGTTCGCCATCTGGCGGTCGGCAGAGTCGCGGGCCTTCTTCTTGTCGGCTGCCTTGGCGCCTTCGCCCTCAAGGCGAGCAATTTCGCCTTCAAGGTCACGGGCAATCGCGGCGATGTCCGAGTCTCGGTTGTCGATGAGCTGCTTCTTCTCGATGTCGTGCTCAACCTGCAGGTTGGGCAGTTCCTCGTGACGCGAGTCTTCGTCGACGCTGGTGATCATGTAGGCAGCGAAGTAGATAACCTTTTCAAGGTCCTTCGGTGCCAGGTCCAAAAGGTAGCCAAGGCGTGAGGGGACACCCTTGAAGTACCAGATGTGGGTGACCGGTGCAGCCAGTTCGATGTGGCCCATGCGCTCACGGCGGACCTTGGCGCGGGTCACCTCGACGCCGCAACGCTCACAGATGATGCCCTTGAAGCGGACGCGCTTGTACTTACCGCAGTAGCACTCCCAGTCCCGGGACGGGCCGAAGATCTTCTCGCAGAAGAGTCCGTCCTTCTCAGGCTTGAGCGTGCGGTAGTTGATGGTTTCCGGCTTCTTTACCTCGCCGTATGACCAACCACGGATGTCTTCCGCGGTGGCAAGGCCGATTTGCATGAGGCCGAAGGAGGATTCGCTGGACATATGGTCCCTGTTCTCTCTTGTTCTCTAAATTCTGAAGTCTTGGGTTACGTCGAAGCGGGAGGTGGGGCACCGGGAAAAGCAGCTCGCTTTCCCCGGCACCTCGCCTGCTAGACCTCTTCTACGGAACTGGGCTCTGCACGAGACAGATCGATGCCCAATTCTTCCGCAGCCGTGAAGACTGCGTCATCAGAGTCACGCATTTCAATTGTGGTTCCGTCGGTGGAAAGGACTTCCACGTTCAGGCACAGTGACTGCATTTCCTTGATCAAGACCTTGAACGACTCAGGAACGCCCGGCTCGGGGATGTTCTCGCCCTTGACGATGGCTTCGTAGACCTTCACGCGGCCATGGATGTCATCGGACTTGATGGTGAGGAGCTCCTGGAGCGTGTAGGCAGCGCCGTATGCTTCGAGCGCCCACACTTCCATCTCACCAAAGCGCTGGCCACCGAACTGTGCCTTACCACCCAGCGGCTGCTGCGTGATCATGGAGTACGGGCCGGTGGAGCGCGCGTGGATCTTGTCGTCCACCAAGTGGTGGAGCTTCAAGATGTACATGTAGCCCACGGAGATCGGATCCGGGAACGGCTCGCCGGAGCGGCCGTCGAACAACCGGGTCTTACCGGAGGAATCGATCAGGCGATCGCCGTCGCGGGTGACGTTGGTGGAATCGAGCAGGCCCGTGATTTCTTCTTCCCGGGCGCCGTCGAACACCGGCGTTGCAACAGTGGTCTGGCCACTCTCGCGCGGCAGGTTCGGCAACTGCTTGACCCACTCGGGCTCGCCCTCGATCTTCCAGCCGGTCTTGGCGACCCAACCGAGGTGCGTTTCGAGGACCTGGCCCACGTTCATACGGCCTGGAACGCCCAAGGGGTTCAGGACAATGTCAACGGGGGTACCGTCGGCAAGGAAGGGCATGTCTTCGATCGGCAGGATCTTGGAGATGACGCCCTTGTTACCGTGACGGCCGGCGAGCTTGTCGCCGTCGGTGATCTTACGCTTGGCAGCCACGTAGACGCGGACCAACTGGTTCACGCCCGGAGGCAGCTCGTCGTCGTTGTCACGATCGAAGACGCGGACACCGATGACGGTGCCGGACTCGCCGTGCGGAACCTTCAGGGACGTGTCACGCACTTCGCGGGACTTCTCGCCGAAGATGGCGCGCAGCAGGCGCTCTTCCGGGGTCAGTTCGGTTTCGCCCTTGGGCGTGACCTTACCTACCAGGATGTCGCCGGCTTCGACCTCTGCACCGATGTGGATGATGCCGCGCTCGTCCAGGCCGCCGAGGACTTCCTCGGAGACGTTGGGGATGTCACGGGTGATTTCCTCGGCACCAAGCTTGGTGTCGCGGGCATCAATCTCGTGCTCTTCGATGTGGATGGAAGAGAGGACATCCTCGGCAACAATGCGCTGCGAGAGGATGATGGCGTCCTCGAAGTTGTGGCCTTCCCATGACATGAATGCCACGAGCAGGTTCTTGCCGAGGGCAAGCTCACCCTGGTCAGTTGCGGGGCCGTCGGCAATGATGCCGCCAACCTCGAGGCGCTGACCTTCGTTGACCAGGACGCGGTTGTTGTAGCAGTTGCCCTGGTTGGAGCGCGCGAACTTGTTGATGCGGTAGTTGGTTTCCGTGCCGTCGTCGTTGAGCACAATGACGAGTTCGGCGGAAACCTCGGAGACCACACCGGCCTTCTTGGCGATGGTGACGTCGCCGGCGTCGACAGCTGCTGCACGCTCCATGCCGGTGCCCACGAAAGGAGCCTCGGAACGGACCAGCGGCACGGCCTGACGCTGCATGTTGGCACCCATGAGTGCACGGTTTGCATCGTCATGCTCCAGGAACGGAATCAGGGCCGTAGCCACTGACACCATCTGGCGCGGGGAAACGTCCATGAACTCGACCTCGTCGGCGGGAACGAGCACGGGCTCGCCTCCACCACCACGGGCGCGGACCAGGACGGTCTCTTCGGCGAACTTCTTGTTCTCGTCCAGCGGCGCGTTTGCCTGGGCGATCAGCACCTCAGCCTCGTCGTCTGCGGTCAGGTACTGGACGCTGTCAGAAACAACGCCGTCCTTCACCAGGCGGTACGGGGTTTCGATGAAACCGAACGGGTTGATCCGACCGTAGGAAGCCAACGAACCGATCAGACCAATGTTGGGGCCTTCAGGAGTTTCGATGGGGCACATACGTCCGTAGTGGGACGGGTGCACGTCACGAACTTCCATGCCGGCGCGGTCACGGGACAGACCACCCGGGCCAAGCGCGGACAGGCGGCGCTTGTGGGTCAAACCCGACAGCGGGTTGTTCTGGTCCATGAACTGCGAAAGCTGGGACGTTCCGAAGAACTCCTTGATCGCAGCAACCACGGGGCGGATGTTGATCAGGGTCTGTGGCGTGATCGCTTCGACGTCCTGGGTGGTCATCCGCTCGCGGACAACGCGCTCCATGCGGGACAGGCCGGTGCGGACCTGGTTCTCGATGAGCTCGCCCACGGCGCGGATGCGGCGGTTGCCGAAGTGGTCGATGTCATCGATCTCGACGCGGAGGTCGTGATCCTGGCCATCGCGCTTGCCGGTGAGGGTCTTCTCGCCAGCGTGCAGCGCCACGAGGAACTTGATCATGGCAACGATGTCTTCAACGTGCAGGACCGAAGCTTCCTTGTCGCCAAGGGAGCGGTCAATGCCAAGCTTGCGGTTGATCTTGTAGCGGCCAACCTTGGCCAGATCGTAGCGCTTGGAGTTGAAGTACAGGTTGTCCAGCAGGGACTGGGCAGCCTCGACTGTGGGCGGCTCGCCCGGTCGCAGCTTCCGGTAGATGTCCAGCAACGCGTCTTCGCGGGTTTCGGTGGCGTCCTTCTCCAGGGTTGCCCGCATGGAGTCGTACTGGCCGAATTCTTCGAGGATCTGGCCTTCGGTCCAGCCGAGTGCCTTCAGCAGCACCGTGACGGACTGCTTGCGCTTGCGGTCGAGGCGAACGCCGACCTGGTCGCGCTTGTCGATCTCCAGCTCAAACCATGCACCGCGGGACGGGATGATCTTGGCGGTGAAGATGTCCTTGTCACTGGTCTTGTCCGCGGCGCGCTCAAAGTAAGCGCCCGGGGAACGGACCAGCTGCGAGACAACGACACGCTCGGTGCCGTTGACGACGAAGGTGCCCTTCTCGGTCATCAGCGGGAAGTCACCCATGAACACGGTCTGCTGCTTGATTTCGCCCGTGTTGTTGTTCATGAATTCGGCCTTGACGTACAGCGGAGCCGAGTACGTAGCGTCCCGGTCCTTGCACTCAGCCATGGTGTACTTCGGGTCAGCGAACTCCGGATCGGAGAAGCTCAGGGACATGGTGCCCTGGAAATCCTCGATCGGGGAGATTTCTTCGAAGATGTCCGACAGGCCGGACGTCGTGGCGACGCTGAGGTCGTTTTCTTCGACAGCCTTTGCCACGCGTGCCTGCCAGCGCTCGTTGCCGACCAGCCAATCAAAGCTGTCCGTCTGCAAGGCAAGGAGATTCGGAACGTCAAGAGGTTCGTGAATCTTTGCGAATGAGAGCCGGCGAGTGGCACCATCAGTGCTGTCGGCGGTGTTAGCGGTTTCGTTATTAGAGGTGCTCGAGGCGACCAAGAGGGATCCTTCCACAGACCTTCAGGCGTTTTCAGATCTCCCCCGCTGGACGCTGCGGAATGAATCCGCAGTGCTACCAAGTCCGGTTCCGCTATATGACCCGGGGCCGGCACTGGACATCCTGTGACGTTGTCGACGGCACGTTGGAAGCCAGCTGCCAGGCAAAAGCCCACCGCTATATGAAGGCTGAAGGTAAACAGGGAAGACGCAAATATCTACATTACGGCAAAGCAGCCTACCTGTCTACCCCACTTCTGGCTGGATTGCAAGCACCGGTCCTGCCGACCAATTTCCCGCTGCCGCTCCCCTGCCGTACCCCCGTGCACGCCGAGACAAGGCTTCACTGTGCAGGGACAGTCCCTGCACAGTGAACTCTGCCGTCAGGGTGCAGAGCGGCCCGCGCTTGGGCGGCTGGGGACGGTCAGTGGATCAGAGCTGGAGCGTGACCCCTGCTTCGGTGCAGGTGCCAGCGTTCGCAAACACGGCGTCGCGCACGGCGTCTTTGGAGGCCTGCTCCGGCTGCCCACCCGAGCCCGCTGCGCTGGAGCGGTCGATGGCCAGCAGTCCCAGGGCAGCAAACAAGCCCTCCAGATCGCCAGCCTCGCTACTGCCAGCAACGGCCTCACGGGCGGTGCCGGCCGCGCGGTAGATTTCCTCGAACCCCTCTGCGTCTGTACCCTCCAACGCAGCGTATTCGGCATAAAGGGCGTTGAACTGCTCGCAGACCTCTTTGGCGTTCGACGACGGCGCTCCAGTCGTCAGCGCTCCCTGCGGGGCCGAAGGGGTAGGGTTCGGCGATTGAGCGGCAGCGCTGGAGCCCAAACCCTCCTCCGACGGTGCCGGGGTAGCCACCGAACACGCAGAAACTCCCAACACCCCTGCCAATGCGGCCAGAACCAGGATCTTCCTCAACGTACGCTCCCTTCGTGCGGCCAGCGGGCGGACGGTGCCCCCGCGAAACTTCCGCCCTCAACCCTACGCAGGGCGCCGCCGTCGTGCACGCCGTGACCATGGGCAGCTCTCCCCTACCGTGGACCGCAGGACTGCCCGGCCACGTCATTGGGGGCTGTGAATGGCTGCGTGACGGTGATCACGATAGCCTTAGGCACGTGAATCGGACCGGATCGGAAGGCATCACCATGGGTCAATCCCCAGACAACAGTGACGTTGTCATTTTGGCAGCAAAGCGCACTCCACAGGGCCGAATCAACGGCCAGTTGGCCAGCTTCACCGCCGTGGACCTTGGTGCCCGGGCCATCAAGGCAGCACTTGATGCCAGCGGGGTGAAAATCGGCGATGTAGGCGCCGTCATCATGGGTCAGGTCTTGCAGGCCGGCGCGGGCCAGAACCCCGCACGGCAAAGCAGCATCGCCGCTGATCTCGGCTGGAACGTGCCAGCCGTGACCGTCAACAAGGTCTGCCTCTCCGGGCTCAGCGCCATTATCGACGGTGCCCGGCTGATCCGCTCAGGCGAGGCGGAGGTTGTGGTGGCGGGCGGCCAAGAGTCCATGACCCGCGCGCCGCACCTGCTGCCCGGATCCCGGCAGGGTTGGACCTATGGCTCCATCCAGGCCCTCGACTCGGCGGCCCACGACGGCCTGACGGACGCCTTTGACGATGAGTCGATGGGCTTGTCCACCGAGACCCGAAACCTCACCCTTGGTATTGACCGGACCTCGCAAGACACGGTGGCTGCACTCTCGCACCAACGTGCCGCACTGGCCGCCAAGAACGGCGTGTTCGACGACGAACTCGTGCCGCTGAGCGTGAAGCAGCGCAAGGGCGATCCCCTGCCCGTGACCGCCGACGAAGGAATCCGGCCCAACACCAGCGTCGAATCGCTGGCTGGCCTGCGGGCCGCCTTTGCCACCGACGGCACCATCACGGCAGGGAATTCCTCCCCACTGTCCGACGGCGCTGCCGCCGTGGTCCTTGCCAGCAGGGGCTATGCCGAGGCGCATGGACTTGAGTACCTGGCGGTGGTGGGAAAGCCCGGCCAGGTAGCAGGACCGGACAATTCACTGCATTCGCAGCCCTCACATGCCATCGCGGCGGCTTTGGCACGTGCCGGCTGGACCACCGGCGACCTGGACTTCATCGAAATCAACGAAGCGTTCGGGTCGGTGGCCGTGCAGTCACTGAAGGATTTGGACTACCCCATGGAACAGTGCAACATCCACGGCGGCGCGATCGCGTTGGGGCATCCGATCGGCGCCTCGGGAGCCCGGCTGGCTGTCACGGCTGCGCACGAACTGAGCCGGCGCGGCAAGGGCAAGGCCGCCGTCGCGCTCTGCGGTGGTGGCGGTCAGGGCGAAGCGCTGCTGCTGTTCCGCGACTGATGGCGGGAGTACCGCTGGACGGACGCGGGCGGTTCCTGGCTGGTGCTGACCAGCTGGGGCTGCAGGTTGAGGTGGTGGCGCGTCCCGGCGCCCGCAGCCTCGAGGAAGCCGCCGCACTCCTGGGAATCCGGCCAGCCGACGTCGTCAAATCCCTGGTGGTCAAGCGCAAGGATGGGACGTTCCTATTTGCCCTGATCCCCGGTGACCGTCAAATTTCCTGGCCCAAGCTGCGGGTACTGGTAGGCGTCAACAAGCTGTCCCTGCCTGCCGCGGAGGTGGCGTTCGAGGCGACCGGCTACGAGCGGGGAACCATCACCCCGCTGGGCAGCAGCCATCCGTGGCCTGTCTATGCCGACGCGTCAGTGGCCGGCAAGCGGATCTCCATCGGCGCGGGGGCGCATGGGTTCAGCGCGTTCGTGGGCGCAGATGCGCTGGTGGCTGCATTGGGTGCGGTGGTAGCGGACATCTCTGACACCAGACGCAGAAAACCCCGCCCACAACCGTGGACGGGGTTTTCCGAGGAAAAGACGAACGTTACTTGACGGTAACGGTTGCGCCGGCAGCCTCGAGCTGCTCCTTTGCCTTCTCGGCAGCTTCCTTGGTGACGCCCTCGAGGACGGCCTTCGGAGCGCTGTCGACAACGTCCTTGGCTTCCTTCAGACCCAGGGAAGTGATGGCACGAACTTCCTTGATCACTGCGATCTTCTTTTCGCCAGCAGATTCGAGAACGACGTCGAATTCGGTCTTCTCTTCTGCTTCTTCAGCAGCTCCGCCACCGGCGGGGCCCGCAACTGCAACAGCAGCGGCGGTTACTTCGAAGGTCTCCTCGAAGAGCTTGACGAACTCGGAGAGCTCGATGATGGTCAGTTCCTTGAAAGCTTCAATGAGCTCTTCGTTGCTGAGCTTCGCCATGGTAGGCGTCCTTCCTGTTGTGGTGATCGCGGCACAAGGGCCTGATCACCGGAGTCTTATGGGGAGAAGAGTTAGTTCTCTTCGGCTGCGGGGGCTTCGGCGGGCGCTTCAGCTTCTGCGGCGGGGGCTTCTTCAGCGGCGGGAGCCTCGGCTTCTGCCGGTGCACCGTTCTCTTCTTCAAGCTTGAGGCGCAGTGCATCGATGATGCGTGCAGCAGCAGCAGCGGGTGCCTTGAGAATGCCAGCGACCTTGGCGAGCTGGAGCTCGCGGGACTCGAGGGCAGCCAGTGCGGCGACCTCGGTGGCGTTCAGTGCCTTGCCCTCGAAGTAGCCAGTCTTGATGACAAGCTGCTTGTTGGTCTTGGCAAAATCCGTCAGGCTCTTGGCAGCGGCAACTGCGTCACCCTTGATGAACGCGATTGCAGTGGGGCCGGCAAGCTGGCCGTCAAATGCTGCGACGCCTGCTTCCTTGGCTGCAATGGCGGTCAGGGTGTTCTTGACGACCGAGAACTTGGTGTCCTGGCCGAGAGAAACACGCAGCTGCTTGAGCTGTGCAACGGTGAGCCCACGGTATTCGGTCAGGACAGCGGCGTTCGATTCGTTGAAATCGTTAGTGATCTCAGCTACTGCTGAAACCTTGCTAGGCGTTGCCATAACACTCCTTCCGGGGATAGTGCCGGTATTTCGACGGTCCCCTCAGGATCGCTAAACAAAAAAACGCCCCGCGCAGATGCACGGGGCTTGGCTCAACGCGGATAAACCGCGGAACTTTGCTTCGTTCACCTGCGCCGGCCGCCCTGCGTGAGGGGCCTTCGTCCGGAAACCAACTTGATCCCCCGCACACAACTGCAGAAGTGAGCGATGCTCAGGAGAGTGGATTTCCAACAACCGACGGTCTTTGGTCATCCCAGCTTACGGGAGGTACGCCGCCTGCACCAAATCGGCGGTTCAGGTGGAACTGGTCATGGTACTGGCCCGCAGTAGTGGAAGTTCCTTCTGCCAGATCCCCGTCACGCCGGCCGTGCTGAAACCAAGTTGCTGGTTCACTGTCAGCAGGTAGCGATTCTCCGGCGCGTTCCAGGTGTAGATCACCCGCGCGTCGGGGAACTGCTCGGTCAGCCGTTGCATGTTGGCCACCTTGATCAGCAGGCCCAGCTTGTTGCCGCGGTGCTCCTGGAGTACCAGGGTGTCGTCCTGGAAAACCACGTCAGTTCGGTGCGCCAGCACGCTGATGGTGGTCAGGCCAACCAGCGAATCGGAGGCGAGATCCTCCACGGCGGTGACCACCGTGCGCCGGCCCTGGGCAATGGTGACCTCCTCCGCCTCGCGGAGGATGCCGCCGTCGAACACCATATCCTGCTCCACCGGCACGCTCAGGGAAGGGTCGACGTCGGCCCCCGCCTGGTTCTCCAGGGTCGCCACAGCCTCCAACCACTGGTCCGGGCAGCGGTCGGTCCAGTGGTGCAGCTGATACCTGCCGTGGTTCGCATCGTCCGCCTCCGCCTGCAGGTCTGCCACGAGTTTGGTGTCCAGGGGCAGCGCGCAGGAGCTGAACTGCTCGATGTGCTGCAGCGTGTAACCGGTCTTCTGCGCGAATTCGACTTCACGGCTCTCCAGCGGCACGAATCCACGGCCCGAGCCGGGCACCAGCTGGGCCTCCTCAAACTCGTGCAGCGATGCACCGGGATGGTTGGTGTCCACGAGGATCATGCTGCGCCCCTCGCCGCGGACCAAGTGCTCGGCAGCGAGCAGCAATTGCCGCCCCACACCTTGGCGCTGGTACTCGGGCAGGATATCCAGGGTGAACTCGGCCACGTCAAGGTTGTCCGTCAGGGGCAGCGCAATATCCACCGCACCGACGATCTCGCCTGCCACCTTGGCAACCAAAATCAGTTGCCGTTCGTAGGGGTCCTGCAGCTCCAGCAGTTTTTCCAGTGGACCATAGGCGAGGTCATCGCTCCCCCACGTCTGCATCCGGACTTTGCGGCCCACCTCGACGGCGGCCAGGAAGTCAGTAGCATCCGCCCCGTCCAGGTTGTCCGGGATCCACAGCTGCTCGATCGTCACCTCACCTGCCATTGGCGCATCACCCCAGCCGTTTCTGCCACTCACCTTCATAACCTGCTGGCATGAATCCAAGGGCGCCATTTATCGCCAGCATATGCTGGTTTTCGCTGGCGTTCCATGTCAACGCGACCTTAGCCGCCGGCCAGCGCTCCTGGGCTCGCCGAAGGTTGGCGATCTTAACCAGCATGCCCAGCGCGTGGCCACGGTGAGCGGCCACCACCAAGGTGTCATCCTGCAGGACGGCCGCGGGAATGGCGGGGCGCCAGATCAGCACGGTGTAGGCGACCAGATCGCCACTTTCGCGGTGCTTGGCGGCAGCCACGACGGACTGGGTACCGGCAGCGGCCAGCGCTTGCTCGCCGTGCCGGACCCGCGCCACGTCTCAGTCTTCCCGCCCCCAATCCATGCCGGCAGTGGGCACGTCAACGCTCATCTGCGACTTGAGGGCGGAAAATTTGATGGCGAGCTCGTCCGGGCAGACGTCGTCCCAGCAGATGACCTCATAGTCGGTGCTCCTGGCGCGGGCATCGGCCTCCCTGCTACTCAGCAGCTCCGGCGGCACGGGCAACACGAGTTCGCTACTGCGCTCCACCTGCTCAAGGTCATACCCTGAGGCCAGCGCAAACGCCACCGCCGGGTCAGCCAGAGGCAACCCACCACTGCCGGACTTGGCCGCCACAGTGTCACCCTCCGGGCTTAGGTCCTCAAGCGGCCCTTCAAAATGGCCGCCCAGGGAAGTGCGCCCCCGATCGCGGGCGATGGCTTCAACGTGTTTGAGCAACTGCGCCCCGAATCCGCGCCGACGAAAGGCCGGCGCCACCAGCACGTCCAGTCCGGCAGTGGTGGTGTTGTCCCGCAGTGGCAGCTCCACAGCGCACATGCCCAGCACGTTATGACCCAGGCGTGCTATAAAAAGTTGGCGTTCCTCGTACTCTGTTCCCCGCCAGAACTCGGCTGATTCAGCCCAGGCCAGGCACCGGCTCAGATTTCCCCATAGCTCCAGGTGCTGTGCCTCCACCAGTTCCCGGCACAACGCGAAGTCGCGTCCGACGGCGGCAGTTCCGGTTTCGCGGCCCGGCTCCGGGATGCGCACGGCAGTAATCTGCACGCCAGCGGCAGCGCTGCTGGCCGGGGTGTGCGGGGCGTCCTGGTGGACCATGAACCCAGCTTAGGCCCACAGTCTCGGCGGGTTAACGAAAAACCGCCCGGCACACGTGCCAGGCGGTTTTCGTTGTCCGGATGATGCCACCCGTATCCAGAGGACTTATGCCTCGGTGAGTACCTTGGTGACGTTGGGGTCCACGGAGATGCCGGGGCCGAACGTGGTGGCAACAGTTGCCTTCTGGATGTAGCGACCCTTGGAAGCGGAAGGCTTCAAACGAAGCACCTCTTCCAGGGCAGCGGCGTAGTTCTCGGCGAGCTTCAAGGCATCGAAGGAGACCTTGCCGATGATGAAGTGCAGGTTGGAGTGCTTGTCGACGCGGAAGTCGATCTTGCCACCCTTGATGTCGTTGACAGCCTTGGTGACGTCGGGGGTCACGGTGCCGGTCTTCGGGTTCGGCATCAGGTTACGGGGACCCAGTACCTTACCGAGGCGGCCAACCTTGCCCATGAGGTCGGGGGTGGCCACGGCTGCGTCGAAGTCGGTCCAGCCGGCGGCGATCTTTTCGATCAGGTCGTCGGAGCCAACGAAGTCGGCGCCGGCAGCGATAGCTGCCTCTGCCTTGTCGCCCGTGGCGAAGACCAGAACGCGGGCAGTCTTACCGGTGCCGTGGGGCAGGTTGACCGTGCCGCGGACCATCTGGTCAGCCTTGCGGGGGTCCACGCCGAGGCGGAATGCGACCTCAACGGTGGCGTCAAACTTGGACGGGTTGGTGTCCTTGGCGAGGGTTACGGCCTCGAACGGTGCGTAGAACTTCTCCGCATCGATCTTGGCGGCTGCTGCCTCATATGCTTTGCTGCGCTTTGCCATGCTGCTATTTCTCCTTGTGCAGTTGTGGTCTGCGGACCGCGCTGGGTCCTGCCACAGTCGGCGCCGTCCCGATTCCTCGGTGACGGATTGACCGACATTTCAATGTTTCAGTGGTGCCGGTTTCCCGGCGGCGCCGCCCGTCGTCGTCAATTGCCCAACGGTGGGCAGCAGATGCGAACTAGCCTTCGACGGTGATGCCCATGGAGCGGGCGGTGCCGGCGATGATCTTCGCTGCGCCTTCGAGGCTGGTGGCGTTGAGATCTTCCATCTTGGTGGTGGCGATCTCGTTGACCTGAGCCTGAGTCAGCTTGGCAACCTTGACGGTGTGCGGGGTGGGTGAACCCTTGGCGACGCCTGCAGCCTTTTTGATGAGCTCAGCGGCCGGCGGGGTCTTGGTGATGAACGTAAAGGAACGGTCCTCGTAGACAGTGATTTCTACCGGGATGACGTTGCCGCGCTGGGCTTCCGTTGCAGCGTTGTACGCCTTGCAGAATTCCATGATGTTGACACCGTGCTGGCCAAGCGCAGGACCGATAGGCGGTGCCGGGTTGGCGGCGCCTGCCTGGATCTGCAGCTTGATGAGGCCGGTGACCTTCTTCTTGGGAGCCAATGTAGGGTCCTTCTCTCAATATCTTCCTATGGCACAGGAGCGTGCCTTAGGTTTGTGGCCGCCATGGCGAGGCGGCCGGCCGTTCCCGCCCTGCTAAGCCGGCAGGTCAGGAACGAATTCTTTGGAAAATCAGATCTTGGTGACCTGGTTGAACGCCAGGGTGACAGGCGTTTCGCGCTCGAAGATGGAGACCAGAACCACCAGGGTCTGGGATTCGACCTTGATCTCGGAGATCGTGGCGGGAAGGGTCTCGAAGGGGCCCTCCTTGACGATGACGGACTCGCCAACTTCGAAGTCGATGTCCACCGGAGTCTGGTGCTGCTTGTTGACCGGCTTTCCCTTTTCGGCCTGCTCTTCTTCGAAGACGGGGGCCAACATGGAGAAGACCTCGTCGAGACGCAGCGGAACCGGGTTGTGCGCGTTGCCAACGAAGCCCGTCACGCCGGGAGTGTGGCGAACGGCGCCCCAGGAGGCGTCGGTCAGGTCCATCCGGACCAGTACGTAGCCGGGGATGCGGACCCGGTTGATGACCTTGCGCTGAGCGTTCTTGATCTCAACGACTTCCTCCATGGGCACCTGGATCTCGAAGATGTAATCTTCCATGTCCAGGGTCTGGATACGGGTCTCAAGGTTTGCCTTGACGCGGTTTTCGTAGCCGGCGTAGGAGTGGATGACGTACCAGTCACCTTCCTGGCGGCGCAGCTTGGCCTTGAATTCGTCGGCCGGGTCGACCTCTACGACGGGCGCCGCAGCAGCCTCGTCGTCGGCACCTGCCTCGGAGTCGTCGTCGGCCGCGTCAAAGTCAGCGTCCGCAGCGGCGTCGTCCGAGTCATCCTCGGAAACGGCGTCGTCAGAGCTGGCGTCAGCGGATTCGGGCGCGGAGAACTCAACCTCAGACTCGTCCCCGGCTACTGCCGTGACGTCCGTGGACTCTGCGTTCTCAGTCTCGGTTACCTCGAGCTCCTGCTCAGACACTTGGTCTCCTGCTTCCTCATTGCCTAACATGCCTATTTAAACGGCTCAATTCCGCACGCCGATGTTTTCTCCCGATTTCCCGGAAGAACAGTCAGCCTGCGGAGCGTTCAGCCTTAGCTGTCCGTGGAGCCGGTACCGCCGAAGACCCAGCCGACAGCGGTTCCAAAACCGATGTCCAGCAGGCTGACGATGACCATCATGATGGCCACGAACACCAACACCACGAGCGTGTAGTTGATCAGTTCCTTGCGGGTGGGTGCCACAACCTTCTTCAGCTCGCCGATGATCTGGCGGACGAAGAGTGCAATACGGGCGAAGATGCTTGCCTTGGCAGCTTTTTTCTTAGCCGGGCGTCCCTTGGAGCTGCTGGCAGCTGTTTCGGTCACCTGGTCCTCGCTCATCTTTGCAATGGTGGATTACCCGGCCCTGATCAGAACCATGGTTGCTGCGCTTGCCCCAGGCTTTCACCCGGGACAGCTTGCGCAGGGCAGACAGGACTCGAACCTGCAACCTGCGGTTTTGGAGACCGCTGCGCTACCAATTGCGCCACTACCCTATGGAGCAGAACCCGGCGATACGTTGCCAACTTTCGCTGGGCGCACGTCATCATCCGTGTTTCAACACCGGTGAACCAGTCTACGCAACAACTTTGCGTACGTCGAACCAGCCCATTTTCCAGCCCCGTGTTGACTGTGCTGACTTTCACTGCCGTGAGGCGGTCATAAATCAATTCAGGCAACCCGTTGGGTCCGGTGAACAGCATAAGGTAGAAACGACGAATCCCCCATTCCAGCCTGTTGGCTGCCTGCGAAGAACGGACCTGCCATGTCTTCCGCCCGCGTTTCCAAGCGCATATCCGCGATTGCCGAATCCGCCACCCTCGCCGTTGACGCCAAAGCCAAGGCGCTCAAAGCTGCTGGCCGGCCGGTTATTGGGTTTGGTGCGGGCGAACCGGACTTCCCCACCCCGGATTACATTGTGCAGGCAGCCATCGAGGCCGCCAGCCAGCCCAAGTACCACCGCTACTCCCCCGCAGGCGGGCTGCCCGAACTCAAGCAGGCCATCGCCGCCAAGACGTTGCGGGACTCCGGTTACGCCGTCGAGCCTTCCCAGGTACTGGTGACCAACGGCGGCAAGCAGGCCGTCTACAACACCTTCGCCACCCTGGTGGATCCGGGCGACGAGGTCATCATCCCCACCCCGTTCTGGACCACCTACCCGGAAGCGATCCGCCTGGCGGGTGGCGTTCCGGTAGAGGTTTTCGCCGGTCCGGAACAGGACTACCTGGTTACCGTGGAGCAGCTTGAGGCAGCCGTCACCGACCGCACCAAGGTCCTCCTGTTCGTATCGCCTTCGAACCCCACCGGCTCGGTCTACCCGGCTGACAAGGTCGCGGAGATCGGCAAGTGGGCCGCCGCGAAGGGGCTGTGGGTGGTCACCGACGAAATCTACGAGCACCTGACGTACGACGGCGTTCCCTTCACCTCGATCGCGACGGCCGCACCGGAACTCGGCGACAAGGTGGTCATCCTCAACGGCGTGGCCAAAACGTACGCCATGACCGGCTGGCGTGTGGGCTGGATGATCGGCCCGGCCGACGTAATCAAGGCAGCAACCAACCTGCAGTCGCACGCCACGTCCAACGTCTCCAACATCATGCAGATTGCTGCCCTCGCCGCCGTTTCCGGGCCCCTGACCGCCGTCGACGAGATGAAGGTGGCGTTCGACCGCCGCCGGCAGGCCATCGTCGCCGGCCTCAACGCTATCGACGGGGTGGAATGCCCGACGCCGAAGGGCGCCTTCTACGTCTACGCGGACGTCCGCGGGTTGCTGGGTAAGTCGTTCCCCACGGCCGCGGGCACCGCCACGCCGCAGACATCCGCCGAGTTGGCTGCGCTGATCCTGGACGAGGTGGAAGTTGCTGTGGTTCCCGGCGAAGCCTTTGGCCCGTCCGGCTACCTGCGGCTCTCCTACGCCTTGGGCGACGAGGACCTGGCCACCGGCGTTGGCCGGCTGCAGGACTTCCTCGGCAAGGCGCAGTAGCCGGAACCCTCCCGGAGAACCTACGGCGAACCGACTAACCCTCCCGGAGAACCGGCGTCGAAATCTCACCAAACGCTCCGCCGCTTCAACTGAAGCGGCGGAGCGTTTGCGTTATCGGCGTAACAACCCCGGGAGGGTTACCGGTTCGGGCGTTAGAGCTCCGGGAGGGTTACCGGTTCGGGCGTTAGAGCTCCGGGAGGGTTGCTAGAGGAGGCGCCGTTCCGCCGCCCACCGCGTCAGTTCGTGCCGGCTGGAGAGCTGGAGCTTCCGCAGCACCGCGGAGACGTGGGTTTCGACGGTTTTGATGCTGATGAAGAGTTCCTTGGCCACTTCCTTGTAGCTGTAGCCGCGGGCGATGAGGCGCATGACTTCGAGCTCGCGGGCAGAGAGTTTGTCCAGTTCGTCGTCGGCAATGTCGGCAGGGGCGGTGCCGAAGGCGTCGAGGACGAACCCGGCAAGTCGAGGCGAAAAGACGGCGTCACCGCCGGCCACGCGGTACACGGCATCGGTGATCTCGGCCCCAGAAATGGTCTTGGTGATGTAGCCGCGTGCGCCGGCCCGGATGACTGCCACGACGTCTTCGGCGGCGTCGGAAACACTGAGCGCCAAGAATTTGGTGGTGGCAAGGATCGGCGCTGAACCGGCGATGACTTCGCGTCCACCACCGCCCAGCCCGCCCGGCAGGTGCACGTCCAGCAGCACCACGTCGGGTTGGGCTTGGGCGATCACCGCGATGGCCTGTTCCACGGTGGCGGCCTCTCCCACCACGGTGATGCTGGGGTCCAGGTCAGCCTTCAGGCCGGACCGGAAGATGGTGTGGTCGTCCACAATGACCACGCGGACGGATCTGGCTGGTGCGCCAGCATCCTGGGGTGCGTTCATGGGGTTCCTTCCGGGGATTCCTGATCGGGCAGCGGCAGCGTGAGCCGCACTTCGGTGCCGTCCGCGGAGCTGGCGATGGACGCTGTGCCGCCATGCCGCCGCATCCGGCCAATGATTGATTCGCGGACTCCCAGCCGGTCTTCGGGAACGTCCGCGAGCGCGAAGCCGGGTCCCCTGTCCTTGACGAAGATCTCCACCTGGCGGCCCGCGACTTCGAGGTAGACGGAGACTGCTCCGCCGCCGTGCCGGGACGCGTTCAGCATGGCTTCCCTGGCCGCCTGGACCAGGGCCTCGCAGGCTTCGGTCATGGCCGTATCACCGACGCTGACGACCTCGACGGCGTTGCCCAGCACATCCTCGACCTCGCCGGCTGCCGCTTTGATCCGTTCGGAGAGCTGACCGGATCCGCGGCTGGGGTCTTGGAAGAGCCAGGCCCGGAGTTCGCGCTCCTGCGCCCTGGCCAGGCGGAGGACATCGTGCTCATTGCCGGCCCGCCGTTGGATCAGCGCAAGGGTCTGCAGCACCGAATCGTGCAGGTGGGCGGCTATTTCGGCCCGCTCCGTCTCGCGGATCCGGCCCGCCCGTTCGGTTTCGAGATCGCGCCAGAATTTGAGCGCCCAGGGCAGGAGGACCAGCACCACCCCGCCCAGGACGGCAACCGAAGCCAGCAATGCGAGCCAGGTCTGCTCCCACGATCCGGATCCTGAGACCATCACCAGCACGCCCGCCACGACCAGGGCCAGGCCAGCGGCGAGGCGGACCCAGCCGCCAGCTTGGTCGGCTTTCGTTTTGTCCAAAAGGCCAGCGCGCCGGGTCTCATCCAGTTGCATCCAGGCGATGGCGGCACCACCCAAAACAGCGGCCGCGGGAATGAGCGTGCCCAGGGGTACGTCGACGCCTGCGAGCTGGGCAATCAAGATGCCTGCAACGAGCAGCAAGCCGGCGCCCAGCAGGATTTCCTTGCCGTAGCGGAACGTCCCAAACTGGAACCAAGGCTGCTGCCCCGGAGCGACGCCACCCGCCGACGCCGGACCGCCGCCTGCCGCGGAGGGTTCACCACCCGCCGTCGGACGCGGCCCACCCGGTGCGGACGGCGCGCCGCCCCTTGCCGGGACCGTGCCGACAGACGGAGGGAACGCAGCACCCGGGGGTGGCTGGCTGACGGCGGGCGCAATGCTCGACGCCGGCCGCCTGGCATTGCGGCGCGCTGCCTCGTCCGCGGTGGGGACCGTGATCCACAGCCAGGCGTAGAAGGCGAAGCCTGCACCGCCCGCGAGGGTGGACAGTGCCATACCGATCCGGATCAGCTTCACTGGCCACCCCAGGTGGATGGCAAGCCCTGCGCAGACGCCGGCGATCATTCGCTCGCTGCTGCGGGCCAAGGGCGGCCTCACCGGAACGGTTGTCATGCCTCAATCCAAACACGGATCAGGGTTCCCCGGACCGGGTTCAGCTCCCAACCGGGGGTATCTCAGGGGCCGTTCAGGGTATCCCCCGGTAGAGGGTGGCCCCTGGCCACGGCAGGATCGAAGTATGAACTCGCAGAACCCCACCCCAGACGACCCACAACGCCCCGACAGCAGCCCCTCTGACGGCTCAGAGGCTGCAGGTGGTTCCCAGCCCACGGAACCGCTCCCTTCCTCCACAGCTCCAACCATGGACCAACCGTTCACTCCTGCGCCAGGCAGCGTTCCTGCAGCGGGTTCATCGGACTTCTTCGGCTGGGTCCGCGGCCATGGCATCTACCGTGGCGACGATCGGTGGATAGGCGGCGTCTGCGCCGGTATCGCCCACCGGCTGGGCGTCGATCCCCTGATCATCCGAGGCGTGTTCATCGTCCTCACACTGCTGGCCGGCATCGGCGTCCTGGCCTACGGCCTCGCCTGGGCCCTGCTCCCTGAGCCCGACGGCAGGATCCACGCACAGGAAGCAGGCGCCGGCCGGTGGAGCACTGGCATGACCGGCGCGTTGATCGCCAGCATCCTGGGCCTGACCGGTTTGGGCGGTGGTTTCTGGGGGTGGGGCGGCCATGGCTTGGGCGGCTTCCTGTGGACGATCTTCTGGATGGGTGGCGCCATTTACCTGGTGTACTACCTGGCCCAACGCAATCGGAATCAGCGGGCAACCGCAGGGCTGGGCACGCCGTCGAACCAGACCACTGCGCAGTCCCCTGGCTACCCCACCAGCACGTTGTCAGGCACCGCACCCGGCTACCCGTCGCAGGGAGCCTTCCCCGCCTACGGCCCACCAGCATCCGGGCCCACCTATGCAGCCTCCGCCTATGACACCAAGGCTTACAACGCGGGCACCGCGTCCTACACGGCTCCCGGCTACGCACCGCAGTATGGCGGAGGGTCGGGCGGCGCAGGAACACCCGGCGGTGGAATCGGCGGCCACGGGCGCACTCCGCAACCACCGCGGCCGCATAAGCCCCGGCCGGCTGGACCGGGCGCTCCGGCAGTAGCCATCGCGTCGGGGGCGGCCCTGCTCGTGGGCGGCAGCCTGAAAGCCCTGGACGCCACCCACGTGATCAATCTGGGTGATTCGGTCAACGCCATTGCCTGGGCCAGTGCCGCAGCAGTCCTGGGGCTGGGCATCCTGATCGCTGGCCTCCGTGGCCGGACCGCGGGGATCCTGAGCTTCTTCGCCGTGGTGGCCCTGGTCATCGGCGGCTTCTTCAACCTCGTGGGCCACGGCGATCGCGTCCGGTTCCAAGACGTCGCCTGGAGTCCGGCGACCCTCCAAGACGCCCGCAACGGATTCGACGTGACCGCTGGCCGGGGAACGATCGACCTGACAAGCCTGGCCGCCAACGCCCCGCTGCGCACCGACGTCGTGATTCCACTGGACATCACCGCAGCGAACGTGACGGTGGTGATTCCGGACAACGTCCCGGTCCAGATCAACGCGGACATGACCATGGGCAATATCAACGAAAACCGCGACGGCAACCAAATTTACAACGCCGACCAGCCCGGCAGCCGGATTGTGGTCACCATTGACGGGACCTTCAGCAACATCACCATCAAGGAGAGGAACTAGCCATGAGCGGCAAGATTCCAGCAGCAGGAAGTACGACGCCGGCCGCCCAGGTCAGTCCCGGATCCGCACCAGCACGGGTGGTCACCGTTGTCTGGGGCCTGATTGTCCTGGCCCTCGCCGCCCTGACGGTGGTGGCGCAACTCGGCGTGATCCAGCTGAATGGCACGTACGTTTTGCTTGGCCTGCTAATTGGTGCGGGGGCTGCCCTGGTGATCGGCGGAATTCTGTCGGCACGGAAACGTGACAATACCCCCACAACACGAAAGTCTTGAACCATGGAAAAATTCTTCAGCATTGTCAGGGGCACCGGACTTCGACGCGGCCCACAGCGGTGGTTGGGCGGCGTGCTGGGTGGTATCGCGGCACGATTGAACGTTGATGTGGCATATGTCCGGATCGGTTACCTGGTCTTCTGTCTCCTCCCGGGACCGGCGTTTGTCCTCTACCTGGTTCTGTGGGCCGTCATCCCGGACCAGCGCAACACGATCGCCCTGCAGGGGTTCCTGGATCGCCGGTCCACCAACCGCTAGGTCCACCGCACCTCCCTCGATGGACCTTCGCCACCGGGCGGGGGTCCATCGACCGGTTGACGGGAAGTTCAACCGGTTCATGGTGGTGGCGGGCGGGCTTCGGTGACAGGCTGGGACCATGCGAACCACAGCCTCACCAGGCACG
Source organism: Arthrobacter ulcerisalmonis (assembly GCF_900609065.1). Classification (GTDB taxonomy): domain Bacteria; phylum Actinomycetota; class Actinomycetes; order Actinomycetales; family Micrococcaceae; genus Arthrobacter; species Arthrobacter ulcerisalmonis. Next base: position 31,812 of record NZ_UXAU01000018.1, read on the forward strand.
GCAGCCGACGCCATCACCATTCGGGATGTGCACAAAACCTACAAACTCCCCTCCGGGGCCACCCTCGCGGCGGTGGCAGGGCTCAACCTGAGCATCGCCGCCGGTGAAACGTATGCCCTTCTGGGCCCCAACGGCGCCGGCAAATCCACCACCATCGAGATCCTTGAGGGCCACCGGCACCCCGACCGCGGCGAAGTCAGGGTCCTGGGCTCCTCGCCATGGAAGGCGGCGCCGGCCTTCCGGGCAAGGATCGGGATCGTCCTGCAGGAAGCCACCGATGCGGGCGAACTCCGGGTCTCCGAGGCGCTAGGCTCGCTGGCCAAGTGCTTCCCTTCCCCACGGCCAGTCGCTGAGGTGGTCGCCGCCGTGGGACTGGAGGGCAAGGAAAGTGTCCGGATCGCTACGCTCTCCGGCGGCCAGCGTCGACGCCTTGACGTGGCCCTGGGAATCATCGGCAATCCCGAGGTCCTTTTCCTCGACGAACCCACCACCGGATTCGACCCGGCGGCGCGGCGGCAATTCTGGGAACTCATCCGCTCACTGGGGGCTGCAGGTACCACGATCGTCCTGACAACCCATTACCTGGACGAGGCGGAGCAATTGGCCGATCGGATCGGTGTCATCAACCACGGCCGCCTGATCGGCGAGGGCAAGCCCGATGAGATCGGTGGCCCCGAACTCCGCGTCCCCAAGGTCACCTGGCGGGATCATGCCGGCCAGCACGAGGTGGTCACCACCAGCCCGGCCGCTGTGGTTCATGAAATTTCCGACGGCGGCCGGCAGGAACCGCTGGAACTGGCGGTGGTCCGCCCCAGCCTGGAGGACGTCTACCTGCAACTCATCGAAGCTGCCCGGCCCGAGCCGGCGGCAGTAGGAGCGCAGTCATGAACACCGAAGTCCTCGCCCCGACATGGAAGCCGTCTGCCCTCCGGTTGGGCCTGCACCGGGCGGCGCTGGAGATCAAATTATTTAACCGGGATGTGCTTTCTCTGCTCCTGGTCCTCTTCTTCCCTATCCTGATGCTCTCGCTGTTTGGCACCGTCTTTGGCTCGGAGCCCACGTTTGGCGCCGACCCCGCCGGCAATGGCGGCATCACCCCGGCGCACTACTACCTACCAGGCATGCTGGCGCTCAGCACAGTCTTGAGCGGCTTCCAGAACCTCAGCAGCTACGTGGCTACCGAGCGATTCAATGGCACCGTGAAGCGCCTGGCAGGGACCCCGCTGCCCGCGATGTCCTATTTCCTGGGGAAGACCGGCCAGACGCTGTATCTGATCATCACCCAGACCGTCCTGCTCCTGCTGGCTGCCCGCTTCCTCTTCGACGTGCCGCTACCCACAGACCTTGACCAATGGGCCTTGCTGGCCGGGGTCATGGTGTTATCCACGGCGGCCTGGGCCACGGTGGCCATTGCCTTCACGGCGGTGCCGAAATCCCCGCAGAGCGCAGCAACACTGGCCGTCTTCCCGGTCCTGCTGCTCTCCTTCACCTCAGGGGTGTACTTCCCGTTCTCCCAGCTCCCCATCTGGCTGCAGTCCATCACCAACTTCTTCCCCCTGCGCTGGACGGCGAGCGCGTTCCGTTCGGTGCTGCTGCCTGAGCAGTTCGCCGCAGCAGAGCCGGGCGGCAGCTACAACCTGGGACTCGCCGTCGTGGTTCTGCTGGCCTGGCTGGTGATCGGGGCCGTGCTGGCCCGGTTCGCGTTCAAGTGGCCACCGCAGCGGTGACGGTGGCGAACGACGGCGGCCGCTCCGCAAGGTTGCTGCCGGCCCGCTCGGTGTGGACCACGTCGATGGTGTGGTGGCACCTTGGCTTCTATGCCGCCTTGGTGAGCGTGGCCTACCTGACGCTGTTTGGGCAGCCGGTCACAGCAGAAACCGCCATCGTGTTGGTGTCCATGGGAGTGCTTGCTGCTGTCTACCCGTTCCTGACCAGGGTCTCCGACCTGCGGACCGGCCGCTCCAGCCTGTACGTGGTGGTGCTGGTCCTGGTGGTGGTGTTCCTGGCGTTCGTGAACAACTCCTCTGGAGCCCTCCTATTCATCGCCTTCCCGCAGGTCTGGATGTTCACGGCGTCCCAGAAGCAGGGCATTGTGGCAACGGCTGTGCTTTGCGCGGGGGTCGCCGCCGGTCAGGTGAGCCGCTGGGGCTTCGCGACACCCGACGTCTACGGGATCACCGCCCAACTGGTGACGTCCTTCGTAGCCAGCTGCATGATCGGGCTGTGGATTTCGCGGGTGATCGAACAAAGCGAACAGCGGGCACAGCTCCTGGCCGAACTGGAGGCCACCCGGGCAGACCTGAACGCGGCAGAGCAGGCCCGCGGCGCACTGGCCGAACGTGAACGGATGGCCCGCGAAATCCACGACACCCTGGCCCAAGGCTTCACCTCCATTGCCATGCTGTCCGAGGCTGGGCAGGCACAGTTGCGCCGCGACGGTCCGCCCGAACTGCGCCGAACCCTCGAAACCATCTCCAGCACGGCCAGGGAGAGCCTGGCCGAAGCACGGTCCCTGGTGGCATCCGGCGTCCCCACGGACGTGCGCGGCGGCGATCTTCTCGCGGCCCTCCAACGTCTCCCCACCAGCATGCACCTCGCGGGAATCCGCGTAGCAGTCCAAATCCCGGAAACCCTCCCGCAGCTCAGTTCCATCCACCAAGTGGCCCTACTGCGGACCGCGCAAGAGGCGCTCAACAACGTCCGCCGGCATGCGTCTGCGACCTCGGCAACCGTGAAGCTTCGGCTGGCAGCCAGCGGCGAACTGCGGCTCAGCATCGAGGACAACGGCACGGGGTTCGATCCAGCTGCAGCATCCCCCGGGTTCGGCCTCCGGTCGATGGCCGCCCGGCTGGCCGAGATCGGCGGTTGGCTGGACGTGGCGTCCACCGGCGCAGGAACGCGGCTGACCGCCGTCGTACCGGTCCCCGCCGGGGACGCACCTGGCGCGCCCGGCACCCCGAAACCAGCCACGAAGGAGCACCCCGCATGACTGACCAAGCAATGGTTCGGGTGGTCCTGGCCGATGACCACCCCGTGGTGCGCGGCGGCCTGGCGGCCCTGCTGGGAACGGTGGCCGGCATCGAGGTGCTGGCCGAGGCAGCCGACGGTCAGCAGGCGTTAACAGCCGTAGCCGAGCACGCCCCAGACGTGGTGCTGATGGACCTACGGATGCCCGTCCTGGATGGCGCTGGCGCCACCGAACAGATCCGCGCCAACCATCCGCTGACCAAGGTACTGATCCTGACCACGTACGACGGCGACGCCGACATTGTGCGTGCCGTGGAGTCCGGGGCGGTGGGGTATCTCCTGAAGGACTCGCTGGGGCAGGTCATCATCGACGCGGTGTTTGCGGCGGCCAGGGGCGAAACGGTGCTCGCCCCTCCGGTGGCTGCCCGGTTGGTATCGCGCCTCCGTGCCCCCGAACTGCCACAGTTGACGGCCCGGGAAGTCCAGGTCCTCCGCTGCGTCTCCCAGGGCCTCAGCAACCCGGAGATAGCTGCGGCCCTGCACATCGCCGAGGCCACCGTCAAAACTCACCTTCTGCGGGTGTTCACCAAGCTGGACGTCGATGATCGCACCCGGGCCGTGGTCATCGCCCTGGAACGCGGCGTTCTGTAACGGGTTTGTGTCCCGCCCCACACCGCCCAGTACAATCTAGGTGAGCTCAGCGTGGCGCTCTGCCTGTACACCATCTCTCCAGGATTTGAGCGAAACATGAAAATTGGAATCCTCACCAGCGGCGGCGACTGCCCCGGCCTCAACGCGGTCATCCGCGGCGCCGTCCTCAAAGGAATCGCCATCCACGGCCACGAGTTCGTCGGGTTCCTCGACGGCTGGCGCGGCGTCGTTGAAGGCGACATCATCGACATCCCCCGCACCATGGTCCGCGGCATCGCCAAGCAGGGCGGCACCATCCTGGGCACCTCCCGGACCAACCCGTTCGAAAACGGCGGCGGACCCGAGGTCATCAAGGCCCACATGGACCGGCTGGGAATCGATGCGATCATCGCGATCGGCGGCGAAGGCACCCTCGCTGCAGCCAAGCGGCTGACCGACGCCGGCCTGAAGATCGTCGGCGTCCCCAAGACAGTGGACAACGACCTCGACGCCACTGACTACACCTTCGGCTTCGATACCGCCGTGCAGATCGCCACCGAAGCCATCGACCGGCTGCGCACCACCGGCGAATCCCACCACCGCTGCATGATCGCCGAGGTCATGGGCCGGCACGTCGGCTGGATCGCCCTGCACGCCGGGATGGCCGCCGGCGCCCACGCCATCCTCATCCCCGAACAGAAAACCAGCATCGAGCAGATCGCCGAATGGGTCAAGGACGCCCACGAACGTGGCCGCGCGCCGCTCGTTGTGGTCGCAGAGGGCTTCGTGCCGGACCACATGGAATCCCCGCACTCCGAACGCGGCCTGGATACCTTCGGCAGGCCCCGCCTCGGCGGCATCGCAGACCAGCTCGCGCCCGAGCTTGAAGCCCGGACAGGTGTGGAAACCCGCGCCACGATCCTGGGACACATCCAGCGCGGCGGCGTCCCCACCGCCTTCGACCGCGTGCTGGCCACCCGCCTGGGCATGGCCGCCATCGACTCCGTGGTGGACGGCCATTGGGGCACCATGGTGGCGCTCAAGGGCACCGACATTGAGCATGTCCGCTTCGAAGAAGCCCTGGGCCAGCTCAAGACCGTTCCGCAGCACCGCTACGAGGAAGCCGCCGTCCTCTTCGGCTAGAACGACAGCAGGGCCCTAGGCTGGAGGCATGACTCTCGACGCCGGTTCCGCCGCCATCATCCAGCTTGCCTGGGCTCGCCGGCTGGGACTTGCCGACGACGCTTTCGAGCCTGCCCTGACCGTGGGCGAACGAGTGGTCCGGGCCGACGATTCGGCCCGGACCGTGCAGTTTGTCCGGCTATTCGGCAGTTCCGCCCTGGTAGGTCCGCAATGGCTTATCGATGCCGCAGCAGACGTGCCGGATACGGACCTGGCCCAGCACTTGACGCTCTTGACCTTGACTCGGGAGCACGGCGGTCACGGGCTGGGAGCCGCTGCACTGTTCTTCGCCGACGACCTTCCGCTGCAGCAGCCAGCCGAAGAAATGACTGTTTCGCACGGTAACCCGGAAGCCATTGAGCTGGAAAGCAGATGCCCTCCGGATGACGTGAATGAGGTAAGCCTCGCCGACTTGGAACATCGTTTCACGATTGTCCATGAGGAAGAGGACCAGCGGTTGCCCCTTGCCTGCGGCGCCTACTCAGAGTGGCAGGGCCTCCTGGCCCACCTCGGTGTCCTGGTGGATCCAGAGTGGCGGCGCCGCGGGCTGGGCTCACTCGTTGCGTCCATTGCAGCGCATGAGGCCTTGGCATCCGGACTGACGCTGCAATGGCGCACCGACGTGAGTAACACTGGCGCGCTGGCGCTGGCCCGCCAGCTGGGATTATCAGCTGGCGGAATCCAGACCAGCGTCCACCTTGGCTGACGCTGGTTCAGCCGTCGCGGCACCCCAAGCCGGAATCGGCTGCGGCTTGGCAAAGAACAGCGCCACCGCTGCGCCCACCAGGATGACGGCGGCGGGCAGCAGGATGGACTGGGCCATCGCCGTCGAGAATCCTGCCTGCAGGGCTTCCGGTAGCGTGCCGGACATGGCCATGCCACCGCCTGCCGCTTCGCCAGAACCGTTGCTGGGCAACTCGGCCGCGAGCCGAGACTGGATCAGCACTGCAATGGCCGCGCTGCCCAAGACGGCGCCGATCTGCCGGGTGGTGTTGTAGACGCCCGAGCCTGCGCCTGCCTGCCGTAGGGGCAGGTTCCTGGTGGCGGTGGTGCTGAGCGGGGCCCAGATTCCCGCGTTCGCCAACCCCAGGACGGCGCTGGGCAGCAGGAACAGCAGGATGGGGGTGTCCGGCTGCATGAGTGCTGAGTTCCAGACCAGGGAGACGGCCATCAGGGTGAGCCCGGTGAAGGTGATGTATTTGGGGTTCACGCGATCAACGAGTTTGCCGACCACCGGTGCCAGCCCGCCGGAAATGAGCGCCATGGGCACCATCATCAGTGCTGACTGGGTGGGCGTGAGGCCACGGACCAGCTGGAAGTAGAAGATGAGCGGCAGGCCAAAGGCGGTCACGGTGAAGCCAACCGTAGTGATGCCGATGTTCGCCAGGGAGAAGTTGCGGTCCCGGAACAGGCCGAGGGGAAGGAGCGGCTCGCCCTTGTTCAGGCGCTGCCACACAACAAACGCCACTAGCACCACAATGCCGGTGATGATCAGGCCCCAGACACTGATGGGTCCGGTGATGGTGCCCCAGTTGTAGGTCTCACCTTCCTGGATGCCGAAGACGAGCAGGAAGAGGCCCACGGCGCTGAGCAGGACTCCGGGGATGTCGAACCGGTGCGGGTGGGTGCTTAGTGTGGGCACATTGCGGACGGCGAGGATGAAGCCAATGATGCCGACCGGGACATTGATGAAGAAGATCCACTCCCAGCCGAGGCTGTCCACCAGGACGCCGCCCAGGATGGGGCCAACCAGGGTGGCGACGCCAGCGGTGGCACCCCACACGGCCATCGCGGAACCGCGGCGGTCCGGCGGGAAGATCCGGGTGATGACAGCCATGGTCTGCGGTGTCATCAGTGCGGCGCCGAGTCCTTGCAGGATCCGGGCAGCGATGAGCATCTCAACGTTGCCGGACAGTCCACACCATAGCGAGGCCAGCGTGAAGACGACCAGCCCGGACAGGTAGAGGCGTTTGGGACCAAACCTGTCCCCCAGCCGGCCCGTGATCAGCAGCGGAACTGCGTAGGCCAACAGGTAGGCGCTGGTCACCCAAATCACCGCGTTGATATCGGCGTTCAGGCCTTCCATGATCCGCGGGTTCGCCACGGAAACGATCGTGGTGTCGATCAGGATCATGAAGAACCCGATCACCAGCGACCACAAGGCCGCCCACGGTTTGGCTACGATTTCCACTCAGTCATCCTTCGGGGTTGGTGGCCCGCCCGGAGGTTCCGGGCCAGCCTAGGCCAGGAGGTCCAAGATCTCCTGGCGGGCGAACATCTGTGCGGCGTCCCTGGCGGAGGGCTGTCCGGCGTCAGGGTCTGCGCCTGCATCAAGCAGTGCGCGGGCCACGTCGATGTAGCCCTTGAATGCAGCTCCGGCGAGAGGTGTCTGGCCACGGTCGTTCGCTGCATCGGCGGATGCGCCGTGCTCAAGGATGAGCCGGACGGTGTCCACATGCCCATGGTACGCCGCCAGCATCAGTAACGAGTCCCCAGCTGCGTTGGTCATCGTGGCGGGCGCTCCGGCAGCCAGATAGGCGCGCAGCAGTTCGGTGTTTCCTTCGCGTGCTGCCTCAAAGAGCGTGTGCGCCAGGTCTACTGCATCCTGGTCCGGGGCTCCGGTTGGTGCTGGCTGCTGGCCGGCTGTCTCACTCATGGACGTGGTCCCTTCAGAAATCCGCTCTGGCGCCCCACTACCTGGCCGGCGTCGGGGGCAACGATGGCTTCCTGGACGGCCGGGTATGGTTCGTCGCCATCCAGGACAGTCAGTATTTCATCCGGTGCCACCGAACGTTTTATGACTGCCAGGGCCACCGGCCCCATCTCGAAATGTTGTGCCACGGAGGTCACAGCACCCACTTGCCGTTCGCCCAGCATGACGGGACTGCCTGCTGCGGGGAGGGTGTGCTGGGAGCCATCGAGCTGGAGGAAGACGAGCCGCCGGGGCGGGTGACCCAGGTTGTGCACCCGGGCAACGGTTTCCTGGCCCTTGTAGCACCCTTTGGACAGGTGGACGGCTGTACGCAGCAGGTCCAGTTCGTGCGGGATGGTCTTGTGGTCTGTTTCGGCGCCGATTCGGGGCCGCCAGGCAGCCACCCGCAGCGCTTCGGCCGCGAGAACGCCTGCCAGGCGGCGCTCGCCCACTGTGGCGTCGAGTTCCGCGGCGGGGATGAGGTATTCGAACCAGGGCCGCTCCAGGCCGGGGTGGTCTTCGGCCGGAACCGCTGTATAGGAGTAGCCGCCCGCGCTGACATTGGGCCACGGGTCCTGCCACACCACTGAGTCTTTCCATTCGGGGACGGCTGCGACGCTGCCCAGCACCGCCCAGTCGGCGGATACGTCCGCCACCTCAACCCGGAGCATGAAGCGCATCCTGGCGAGGAACTCAGCCAACGGTGCAGCCTCCGCAGCCTCGACGATCAGCCAGGTGGTGGCGCCGTCGTCAATGACACGGGCGTCGAATTCGATCCTGCCCTGCACGCTGAGGAGGAGCAGTTCCGTGGACTCCCCCGGGGCCAAGGAGGTGAGTTGCTGGGAGGAGAGGGTGTTCAGCCAGCTCAGCCGGTCCGGACCGGAAACGGTCACCACACCTCGGTGGGAAAGGTCGACGACGGCGGTCCCGGCCGCGAGCGCCCGCTGCTCCCGCAGCGGCTCGCCGTAGTGGGCGGCAACGCCAGCGTCGAGGCCGGCCGATTCGACGGCGCCGGGGCGCGACAGCAGGGGGCTCGGTTCAGTCATATGAAGTAGAAGTCCTTGAGGCTCGACGGTATTCCAGATGTGTGACATCTAACCGTCCCATGGATGCTGGTGGACCGGTGGCAGGGCTCAGGCGGCGACCATGAAGATGTCCACCGGATCCTGCGTCTCCAGCACAAAGCCATGGCGCTCGTAGAGGGTTCGTGCCGCGCTGCCTTGGAGCACGTTCAGCCGGAAGGGGCGGTGGTCCCGCGTGTCATTCATGACCTGCTGCAGGACGCTGGCGCCGAGCCCTTGGCGTTGGAAAGCAGGAGCCAGATAGAAGTGCTCAATCCACAGCGCATCCGCATCCGGGCGGACAGCGATCACGCCCGCCTCTTGTCCACCCACCACGATCACGAACGTGTGCTCCGGTTGGAACGCGTTCAGGAACCGTTCCCTGACCCGGAGCGGATCCCATCGACCAAGCCGTTCCAAATCCGGCCGCATGACGACGGCGCGCAGTTCAGCGATCCAGGCGGCGTCAGTGGGCACCGCGGGGCGGAGCGAAAATTCAGCTGGCATCTGCTGCTCCCGCTGATCGGATGTAGGCTGCGTTACCTCTGAGGGCTGGCTTGTACCTGTCAATGTCTGGAGTGCCGACGAAGTCCGCCACCGTCTCGAGCAGCAATGCCACAGCCGCATCTGATTTGCCTGCTGCATGCAAGGTGATCGCTTCGAAAGCGCAGAGTGCGGGGGACGCTGGAAATGCTCTGCGCCCTTTCGCGAAGACCTCCTGGGACTTCTCATATTCGCCCAGGTTCCGCAGCGTTGAGCCGTATTGAACTTAGCAGCGACGGAGTAGGTCACCCTCCAACCCAGCGGTGAGTGCTTCCTCATAGAGCCCTCGGGCCTCAGTTTCTCGGCCAGCGGTGTCGTAGGCACCACCCAACTCGTAGAGGACTCGAGCGTTCTCGGAGTGGGAAGCCCGCAAGTGAAGAAGAGCATTTACGGTGGGTTCCATGTTGTCTCGGTCTCTGGCGGCGAAGATCAGGTCCAGCTCATCGTCAAGAGTCATGGCCCTCAGTCTTCCACGGCGAGAACCATGTGGGCGTGCTTGCAAACGCCGCACCCTCCCCTGCCGCTCGGCCCGCTCCAGCACTCGAAGTAAAGTGTGCGGATGCCTACTCCTGAACCAACAGAACGGCTAAAGTTTCGCGAGATGCGCCCTGCCGACGTCGACCAGATGGCGGAACTGCTTGGCGACGCCGAGGTGATGCGTTTCTACCCAACCCCCAAATCACGGGAGGAGACCGCACGCTGGATTCAGTGGAACCTGAAAAATTACTCCAACCACGGCTACGGCCTTTGGATCGTTGAGACACAGGCAGGCACCTTCGTCGGCGACTGCGGCCTCACCTGGCAACAGGTCAACGGCGAGCTGAAGCTTGAGGTTGGCTACCACGTGCGCTCCAGCCTGCAAGGCCAAGGCTTCGCGACAGAAGCAGCAATGGCGTGTCGCGACTTTGCCAGAGAGACGCTGGAGGCACGTGACCTGGTGGCCATCATCCATCCGGACAACAGGGCTTCCGAGCGAGTGGCCGAGAAACTCGGAATGCATCGGGTCGCCGACGATCAAGGGCCCAACGGCTCGGTCCGCACAGTCCTCAGCATGAGTCTGTAATACGTCCAGCCCCGAACAGGTCCGGCCTCAGCGGTGAGCAGTCAACCCGGAGGTTTAGGAGACCTTCTTCAGGAATGCTGAAGCGTGCGGCTCGAGGCCCTTACCGGCCTCGCCGCCGGTGGAGACATCCCAACGCCAGAGGAGGTTGCCGTCCACCAAGCCGAAGATCCGAGTGGCGGCGCTGTAGTCCTTGGAGTGGCTGCCGCGCATCACCATGTCAGTGGTGAGCTGGATCTGCGGGCCCTTGATCTGGCCGTAGTACAACTCGGCAATTCCGCCAGGATGCGCGATCGACACCGAGATGTCGAAACCGCCGTCGGCATTGCGGAGCGCTTCGACCTCGTCGGCGCTCTTGAGCGCCGGCACAATGTCCGCAGGGATCAGGCCAGGGCCACCGTCGGCGTCGAGCTGTTTGCGCTCCAGCGCCCAGAAACCGGTCTCGACGGTGAGCGGCCGAAGGTGCGTGCCGTCGTCGGCCGTCAACCAGCTTTCCGCGCGGTACTGAAGGTACGGGAGTCCGTTGTGCACGAACGAGACCCGCTGGAAGAAATGCTCAGAATCCTCATCGCCGCTGCCGAGCCGGCCGCTGCCTTCCCACTCACCAATGAGCCAAGAAAGGGGAACGAGTTCGGGAGTCAGGTCAGTGGGAATTTCAATGGGCACAGCTGCAACCTCGCGAGACGGCTAAAGACGGACTACTTCTGGCCTTTGAAAAGGCGGTAGACCACGAAACCGGCGAACCAGGCCATGGCGATGCTGGCAACGCCGAGCAGGACAAGGAAGAAAATTTCAAAGGCAAGAATGGACATGGCATTATCCTAACGCGTCAGAAGATGAGCAGTTTGTCTATGAAGTAGGCCAAGGATCCCACAGCCGAAACTGGCGCAAGACCCATTGCCAGGGCCGCGGCCACGTTCAACGGCGCGCCACGCAACGTGGTCAGACGCCGGAAACTGGCCAGCACCGCGCCCACCACCACGCCGAAAAGCGCTGCCGGTAGAACGGCGATGTCCGAAAGGACCAGACCAGCCAGCGGCCCAGCCAACCCAGCCAGCACCACCCCGAGCGGCGCCACGATCCGGTCCGGCCAACGGATTAGTCCTGCCAGGAGCGCCACGGCGGCACTGATGGCAGCTACCACCAGCATCTCCTTGACCCCATTGAACCGCGCCCCGGCAATCCAGCCGGCGCCCAGGCAGGACAGCAGCACGCCAACGCAGCACCCCAGCGTGGACTCCAAGCGCTGAGCCTGGCCGGTGCCGCGGATCAGTTGCACCAGGAAGATCGCCATGATGCCTACCGCGATGAAGGCTGGCGTCCAGTCCAAGTACCCTGGCGCAGGGGTAAAGGCTGCGGCAATCGCGGCACCCGCTCCGGATAAGCCGATGACGGCGGCGAGCGTCTTTTTCGCGGGAATCTGGAGGAAGTGCGGCCAGCCAATTCCGACGGCAACTGCAACCAAAACAGCCACGCCAACCAGGACCTCCCGGGAGACGTAGAGGCCACCAATGATGGCGGCAAGTCCCAGAAGCCCGGCAACGCCGATACTCCACGACCCCAGGGAACGCGATGGCGCCTGCACGTTCGCACTCATGCGAAAGCCGGCCTGTCCCTGCTTGGTGCACTCACTGCGCTGCGATCCCATCTAGCGTCGGGGGCCACGGGGAACATGGCACTCCCCCTCGTGGCAGGGCGATGACCGCCCCTGCGTTCAATCCTGCCTTATATGAACGTCTTATGTCGCAAATCCAGCATCTACCGGGGGCATTTCCGGCACGTGGAAGACGCTGGCGGGTATACTCGGTGATCAGCAAAGCTCCCTGCAGAGCTGGCCAGCGGGACTCTCTGATTCCATGCCTGGCCGTAACGCTGGAAGCCAGCACGGGCCGGTGTACATCCGGTTCAGGCGCCCAAAGATGCGCGGACTGCCCTTGGAGGAACTATGTCGCACATCCTGTTACTGACTAACAGCACTGGGTCTTCGGTGGACATTCTGCCTGCCTTGGAGCTCCTGAACCACCGGGTCCACATCCTCCCGGCCGAGCCGACCGCATTGCTGGAAACGGACCCCTGCGATGTGGTCCTCCTTGATGCCCGCAAGGATCTGGTGGGTGCCCGCTCCCTGACCCAACTCCTCAAAGCCACCGGCCTGAGCGCGCCGCTGGTCCTCATCCTGACCGAGGGCGGCATGGCAGCTGTCTCCGCCGCGTGGGCAGTTGATGACATCGTCCTCGATTCGGCCGGACCCGCCGAAGTCGAGGCTCGGATCCGACTGTCCGTGGCCAGGGCGATTCCGGAAAAAGATGACGCTCCCGGCGAAATCCGCGCGGCCGGCGTCGTAATTGACGAGGCCAGCTACACAGCCCGGGTGAACGGTGCGCCGCTGAACCTGACGTTCAAGGAATTCGAACTCTTGAAATACCTTGCCCAGCACCCCGGCCGGGTCTTCACCCGCCAGCAACTGCTGACAGAGGTCTGGGGCTACGACTACTACGGCGGCACCCGGACCGTTGACGTGCACGTCCGGCGGCTGCGCGCGAAGCTCGGCGCCGATCATGAGAACCTCATCAGCACGGTACGCAACGTGGGTTACCGGCTCACGTTGGTGCGGCAGCAGGAAGACGAGCTCACCGAAGCTTGAGCCCCGGGCGACCAACCCGTATAGCCTTGCCTCATGACTCCAGCACATCCCGAGAAATGGCCAGTCCACGTTGTCCAAGGCGGGGTTGAACCGCAACTCCTTGATGACTGCCACGCGCTGCTGGCCGCCGCCGAAGAGTCGGACGGCAACCCTTCTGTGTCCGAGCAGACGCTGGTCACCATGCGCGCTGGCGCCGCTGCCCCGGACTCCTTGCTGACTCTGGCACTGTACGCGCCGGACGAGGACTCGGACCCGGCGTCGGGCCAAGACCTTGCCGGGTTCGCCGTGGTGGTAGCCGAGGACGATTCCAACGCGGTACTGGAGATTGCCGTCCATCCGACGTACCGCAACCAGGGTGTGGCGGACCGGTTAGTGGGCGCACTGAAAGAACACCGCGGCCTGGCCGGGCTGAAGGCCTGGTCGCATGGCAACCACGAAGCTGCTGCCGAGTTGGCCGCCCGCTACGGATTCGGCCCCGTCCGGGAACTATGGAAGATGCGGCTGACCACTGCAGATGCCCAACTGCCCGACGTCGGCCTGGCGCCTGGGCTCTCGCTCCGCGCTTTCGTGCCGGGCCAAGATGAGGATGCCTGGCTTGCGGCGAATAGCGCCGCCTTTGCCCATCATCCGGAACAGGGCAGCCTGACCCGCGCCGACCTGGATGCCCGGATGGCCGAAGACTGGTTTGACCCGGCAGGTTTCCTCCTGGCCGAAGACGCCGCCGGCCATCTATTGGGGTACCACTGGACGAAGGTCCACCCGCGGCACGGGCAGCACCCTGCCATTGGCGAGGTCTATGTGGTGGGAGTGACGCCAGCGGCGCAGGGCATGGGATTGGGCAAGGCACTCACGGTTGCTGGCATCAGGCATCTGCAGGATCAAGGCCTACAAGCCGTCATGCTCTACACCGACGCCGGGAACGCTCCGGCGGTGGGCCTGTACCGCGCCCTGGGCTTCACCCGTTGGGACATGGATGTGATGTACGGGCCGTTAGCCCAAAGTTAACCGCAAGGATGATGACCAGGCTCGGCAAGGGGTCATTCCACGGCGGTTACCAAGCCGAATCCTAGTAAGGTTGTTGAAGAACCGCGCAGGGCCTCAGGGCCCAGTTCAACGCGCCAGGTAAAGGAGAATGTCATGACCCCGGATCCCGCCGGCACACCAGCGTCCGCCAAGGCTGCACCACCCGCGCGAGCACGCTTCGGCTCCTCTGAGATGCCAGCTGCGCGTGCAACCCAGGACCGGATCGACATTCCCGAGTTTGCACCCAATCCACAGCCTGAAGGCGACATCCGCCCGGACCGGTTCCTGGACCGGGAATTGAGCTGGTTGAGCTTCAACTCGCGGGTCCTTGAGCTTGCCGAAGATCCAACTCTGCACCTGCTGGAGCGTGTCAACTTCCTCTCCATCTTCGCGTCCAACCTGGACGAGTTTTTCATGGTGCGTGTTGCGGGCCTCAAGCGCCGCATCGCCACCGGGCTCGCCGTCCCGTCGCCCGCAGGCCTGAGTCCCATGGACGTCCTGGAACAGATCACCGACGAGGCCTACAAGTTGCAAGTGCGGCATGCGTCGGTGTTTGCCGAACAGATCCGCCCCGCCCTGACCTACGAACACATCCACCTGATGCGCTGGGACGAGTTGGATGACGCAGCGCAGCAGCAGTTGAGCACCATGTTCGCCGAAAAGGTGTTCCCCATCCTGACGCCGCTGGCCGTGGACCCAGCACACCCGTTCCCGTACATCTCGGGCCTGTCCCTGAACCTGGCGGTCATTGTCCGTAACCCCGTCAGCGACAAGGAACTTTTTGCCCGCTTGAAGGTGCCGGACCAGTTGCCACGCCTGATCTCCATCGACGGCCCGCGCGCCGGGTCCGTTGCGGGCCGAGTTGCTCGGTTCATTGCTTTGGAAGAAGTCATTGCCGTCCACCTGGACCGGCTCTTCCCGGGCATGGAAGTCCTTGAGCACCACCCATTCCGCGTCACCCGCAACGAAGACGTGGAAGTGGAAGAAGACGACGCCGAAAATCTCCTCCAGGCCTTGGAGAAGGAATTGCTGCGGCGTCGCTTCGGCCCGCCCGTCCGCCTTGAAATCACCAACGACATCAACCCCAACGTCCGGGCGCTCCTGATCCGTGAGCTCGGTGTTGAGGAGTCCGAGGTCTACTCGGTGCCTGCGCCCCTGGATCTGCGCGGGTTGTCAGTGATTGCCGGGATTGATCGTGCAGACCTGCATTATCCCAAGCAGATCCCGCACACGTCGCGCTACCTGAACGAGTCAGAGACTTCCAAGGCTGCCAACGTGTTTGCTGCCATGCGCCGCAGGGACATCCTGTTGCACCACCCCTATGACTCCTTCTCCACCTCCGTGCAGGCGTTCCTTGAGCAGGCTGCCGCGGACCCGAAGGTGCAGGCCATCAAGCAGACCCTGTACCGTACGTCCGGCGATTCCCCCATTGTGGATGCCCTGATTGACGCTGCCGAGGCCGGCAAACAGGTCCTGGCCCTCGTGGAGATCAAAGCCAGGTTCGATGAGCAGGCCAATATCTCCTGGGCGCGCAAGCTGGAGCAAGCCGGTGTGCACGTGGTTTACGGCATCGTGGGCCTCAAGACCCACTGCAAGCTCTCCCTGGTGGTTCGCCAAGAGGCAGACGGCCTGCGGCGCTACTGCCACATCGGCACCGGAAACTACCACCCTCGGACAGCACGCTACTACGAGGATCTTGGCCTGCTGACGGCAAACAACAAGGTGGGCGAGGACCTGTCCAAGTTGTTCAACCAGCTCTCCGGCTACGCTCCCAAGTCCACGTTCAAGCGGCTCCTCGTGGCGCCACGCTCGGTTCGTTCGGGGCTCATTGAGCGGATTGAAACGGAGATCCGCAATGCCCGCGCCGGCATACCAGCCCGGGTCCAGATCAAAGTCAACTCCATGGTGGACGAAGCCATCATCGATTCCCTGTATCGGGCCTCGCAGGCTGGCGTCAAAGTGGACATCATTGTCCGCGGCATCTGCGCGTTGCGGCCCGGCGTGGAAGGCTTGAGCGAGAACATCACCGTCCGCTCCATCCTGGGCCGGTTCCTGGAGCACTCCCGTGTCTTCGCTTTCGCCAATGGCGGGGACCCCGTGGTCTACATCGGCTCCGCCGACATGATGCACCGCAACCTGGACCGGCGGGTGGAGGCGCTGGTGCAGCTGACCAGCGCCGACGACATTGCCTACGTCCTGGACCTACTCTTGCGCTACGTGGCCCCGGAAACCGCCAGCTGGCACCTTGACAACCAGGGCGCGTGGACCCGTTTCCACCTTGCAGAAGACGGTTCACCACTGGAGGATGTGCAGTCCTGGCTGCTCGCATCACGGCCGCGGCAACGCAGCCTGGTTCGGCGCTAGGACAGAGGCTTTGGCAGGCGATGAACCTCTTGCAGACCAGTCGGAGCACCCCGGGGAGCGCGTAGCAGTCATCGCTGCAGGCGCTCTGCCGTGGCGTGTGAACCGGGGCCGTCTTGAAGTCCTCCTGATTCACCGACCCCGTTATGACGATTGGTCCTGGCCCAAAGGCAAGCTTGACCACGGCGAAACCATTCCTGAGTGCGCAGTCCGCGAGGTCCGCGAAGAGATCGGCTTGGCGGTGGAACTTGGTATCCCGCTGCCGCCCATCCACTACCGCGTCTCGTCAGGGCTGAAGGTGGTGCACTACTGGGCCGCGAAGTTCAGCGGCGCCAAGGTGGTCCCGGACGGCAAGGAAGTGGACAGCGTGTTGTGGTGCAGCCCTGAACGGGCCGCATTCTTGCTCTCCAACACCTCCGATGTGGCGCCCCTCCAAGCCCTGGCCGAAGCGCACCTGCGCTCCACCCTGGATACGTGGCCGCTGATTGTGGTCCGGCATGCCAAGGCAAAACCCCGCAGCTCTTGGTCCAGGGCGGAAGGCGAACGCCCGTTGGCCGCCACGGGAGCCCGGCAGGCACAGGCTGTTGGCCGGCTGCTTCAGGCATGGAAACCGCCGAGGGTCGTGAGCAGTTCCTGGGTACGGTGCGTGGCAACGGTGGCACCTTATGTTCGGGTCTCCGGCGCCAAGGTAAAACTCACCGACGCATTGACTGAGCACAAGCATCAGCGCAGTCCCAAGAAGACCGCTGCCGTCATTGAGTCGCTTTTCGACAAGGAACGCGCCGTGGCTGTGTGCACGCATCGACCCGCCTTGCCCACCGTTTTCGCCCAGCTTGCCCGGCACATGCCAGCCTCATTGGCTCGCCTGCTCCCTGACGCCGATCCGTACCTGGCGCCAGGCGAAATAGTGGTGTGCCACGTGGCAAGCGGGTCCCGGAACCGCGTTGTGGCCGTGGAGCAGTTCAAACCTTTCGACGACTGACCCCATCGTCTTTGTATCAAATGGTTGATACAGTGAGACATCGATCATGGGGGATGAGATGCCGCAAAACTTGAGTTGGGACTTTATCCCCGTGGGCCTTCTGCTTGGTCCGTTCTTCTTGGTGACCGTCATCTACCTGGTCCTGCGCTGGGTGGTTCGGATTCCCGGCGGCGGCGTCTCGCCCGTTTCGGTGACGCAACATGCCTTGTGGGTGGGTGTCATTGGCTGGTTGGCCAGTTCACTACAGTCCGCGGGTATGATCGGCATCCTGCCCAACAACGGCGACGGCCCGCTGACCAACGCACTGACGATCATTCCTGTGTTGGCCTGGCCCATCCTGGGCGTGCTCGCAGTCCACGGCATCGGCCAGGTGAGCTACCCCGGCCATCGGCTGGAGCGGCGCCAAGCCACCCTGGAGGTCCGCAGGATCCGGGATTTCCTGCCGGTCACGCTCGGCTGGGTGACGCTGGCGATTTTCGTGCTGGCAGCTCTCCAGATTGCCGTGGTGGCCACCCTGCCCGGATTTTCGCCGCGGCCTTTCAGCGGCGGCGAGGTGGCTACTCTCGGCGCAGACGGACGCATCGCCGGCCTAACAGTGGCTGCCTACCTGGGTTTGGCGCTCTTGGTCTTGGCCATGGGGACCTGGGCTGTACTGTTACTGATCACGCGCCGTCGTCAGCTGGAAGCACTCGACCCAGACGACAACGCAACCCTACGGACCATCGCCATGAACCGGTTGCTGCGGACAGTGGCCACTGTAGCCTCTGGCCTGACTGCGATCGCGGGGAACTTCGCGGTCCGGCCCGAGCCAGAGAATGGCTCGGGTTCCTGGACCAACGTGATGGGAATCGTCAACCTCGTGGTCCTCCTGGCCATGTGGCGGTGGGCACCACCCACGTTGGCCTTCGGAAGTCCAGCAAACACCCGGGTCCAGGCCGCCGCCATCCCCGAAAGTCAGCCATCCACCAAGCTCGTCGTGTCCCTCGGGCCGGCGATGTGGCTCGGCGCCATCGTACCGATGCTGCTGTTGCTGGCGGTCATGGGTCCGCTAACCCAGCCCGCTGTCATCGTCGCCGTGGGTGCGGCGGGGGTTCTGGGCGTGCTGGCATTCGGAGAAATTTTGCTGCACGTCAATTACGGCGCGACGAGCGCCTCTGCCGAACGTCCACCACTCATTCGCGCTGCAGCGGTAGTCACCGGTCTGGCCTTGGCGGTCCTGGCCGTCGCCATCGTGACGGTGGCACTGCGCCAGGCCGCACTCGGCGCTCCCCCCGACTGGGTTGCCACGGCCATAGCCGGCGCAGCCGTCCTGCTCATGGCCGTGGGGCCGATTGCCCTTCTCCTTCGTCGACGACCGCTAAGCGACTCAACACCTGGGCTCGACGCTGCCCTGCGAGGAATCACCTTGCACCGCGTTCTCAGGACGGTAACGGCCTGCTCGGTGGTCCAGGCTGGCGTCCTCTTCTCCGTTTCTGCTCCGTCTCTGCAGGCCCGCTGGCCCCTGAATCCCGGCCCCTCCGCAATCATCTGGCAGGGAGCACCGCTGGCCGGGGCCTTCCTGATCGTCCTAGGGATTGCCGTTGCCCTCGTTCCGCTGCGCCGGCTCATCACCAACCAGGCACCCAGTGTCCGTTCCGCGGCGGACGCCGTACCTTGAGCGCAGGCATCACGGTGGACCTCGGTTCCGCCACAGCCCCCTACGAACAAATCCGCTCCCAGATCGCTTCCCTGGTGGCGCTGGGCGAGCTCACCCCAGCCACCAAACTTCCCTCGGTGCGAAGCCTGGCCGCCGACCTTGGCATCGCCGCCGGAACGGTGGCCCGGGCGTACAAGGAACTTGAGGCTGCTGGTGTGGTGCAATCACGACGGCGGGGCGGCACCATCGTGGCGACCCGTCCACCCGGACCTGCTGGGCACGCCGCTGCTGGTTCCCATGGCGAAGGCGAGGCGGCGCCCGCCGCAGCGGACCTCGCCGAGGTTCGCGTCGCCGTCGACCGTTACATCAAACTGGGCCGCCGCGCGGGGCTGGCCGATGAGGTTTTGGTGGACCTGGTCCGCGGCAGGCTACGCCAGGACGGGCCCGCCGCCGGTAGACTTGGGACGTGAGTATTGCTACCCCCTACGAAGACCTGCTTCGCGACGTCCTGGCTGAGGGCACGCATAAATCGGATCGAACGGGAACGGGAACCACCAGCGTTTTCGGCCGACAGATGCGGTTCGATCTGGCCACGAGCTTCCCGCTGATCACCACCAAACGGGTCCACTTCAAGTCCGTGGCCGTGGAGCTGCTGTGGTTCCTGCGCGGCGAATCGAACGTCCGTTGGATGCAGGAGCAAGGCGTTACCATCTGGAACGAATGGGCGGACGCTGACGGTGAACTAGGACCGGTCTACGGCGTCCAGTGGCGCAGCTGGCCCACCCCAGCCGGCGGCCACATCGACCAGATTGCCGAGCTGGTGGAGAACCTCAAGGCCAACCCTGACTCCCGCCGTCACATCGTCTCCGCCTGGAACGTCTCCGAACTCAGCGACATGGCTTTGCCGCCTTGCCACGCTTTCTTCCAGTTCTACGTGGCGGACGGCAAACTCTCCTGCCAGCTGTACCAGCGCTCCGCGGACATGTTCCTGGGTGTGCCCTTCAACATCGCCTCTTACGCCCTGCTGACCTGCATGGTTGCTCAGCAGGTGGGGCTTGAGCCCGGCGAATTCGTCTGGACCGGCGGCGATGTCCACATCTATGAGAACCACATGGACCAGGTCCTCAAGCAGCTGGCGCGTGAACCTTACGAGTACCCCCAGCTGAAGATCACCCGCACCCCGGACTCGATCTTCGAGTACACCCTTGACGACTTCGAGGTGGTCGATTACCAGCACCACCCCACCATCAAGGCACCGATCGCCGTATGACTGCCGTGAACCCGCAAGCTTTCACGGAGCAGCTAGCTACTACTCTGACCGGCGTTGGCCTGGTGTGGGCGCAGACCCCTGCCGGTGTGATCGGCATGGCGGGGGACATGCCGTGGCACCTGCCGGAGGACCTCAAGCACTTCAACCGCCTCACCTCCGGGCACCCGGTCATCATGGGCCGCAAAACGTGGTTGTCCTTCCCTGACAAGTACCGCCCCCTCCCCCGCCGCACCAATATCGTCATCACCCGGCAGAAAAGCTGGGCTGACACGCCTGAGGCCGCGGGCGCCGTCGTGGTTTCCTCCCTGGACGACGCCCTCCTCGAGTCGCAATTCGCCCCCGGCAGCGAGATGGTGTGGATCCTGGGCGGCGGCGAGATCTTTCGGCAATCGGCCGAACTCGCCAACACCGCCGTGGTCACCACCATCGACGTGACGGCCGACGGCGACACCTACGCTCCCGAGCTCAGCGCCGTATGGGCGGCCACCACCGCAAGCCCCGCCGACGGCTGGCTGACCGCCGCCAACGGCACCCGATACCGCTTCACCTCATGGACAAGAACCGAAAGCTAGGCATGCTCAAAAAACCCGAAACCCTGTTCGTCCTGGGCTACATGCTGCTGCCCCTGTTGGGCCTGCTGTCCGCCATCGTGGGACTGACCATGATTCTCGGCGGCAACAAGATCGCTGGGGCGATTGTCCTGGTGGTGGTAACTCAGCTATTCACGTTCGGCGCCTACTTTGCGATCCGCGCCCGCAAGAACGCCCTCCTGGCAGAAGCGGACCGCGCGTAGCCCTACTGTCGTGACGTAACCGACTGCACCTGGCACGCCGGGAAGTCTAAACTGGTCCAATGACTACAGCAGCTACCCCTTCTGTCGGCCTGGTCGGATGGCGCGGCATGGTGGGCTCCGTCCTCATGCAGCGCATGCAGGACGAGGGCGACTTCGCCAACATCAACCCGGTCTTCTTCTCCACGTCCAACGCGGGCGGTGCCGCCCCGTCCTTCGCCGACGGCGCAGGCAAGCTCGAAGACGCGTTCGACCTTGAGACGCTGGCCAAGCTGCCCATTATTGTCACCGCCCAGGGCGGCGACTACACCAAGCAAGTCCACAGCGACCTGCGCGGTCGCGGCTGGGACGGCCTCTGGATCGATGCCGCCTCCACCCTGCGGATGAACGACGATTCGATCATTGTGCTCGATCCGATCAACCGCGACGTCATCGACAAGGGCCTGGTCAACGGCACCCGCGACTACATCGGCGGCAACTGCACCGTGTCCTGCATGCTCATGGGCCTGGGCGGACTCTTCAAAAATGACCTGGTCGAATGGGGCACCTCCATGACCTACCAGGCTGCCTCCGGTGGCGGGGCCCGGCACATGCGCGAGCTGCTCAGCCAGTTCGGCACGCTCAACGCCGAGGTCAGCACGGAACTGGACGACCCGGCGTCGGCCATCCTCGAGATTGACCGCAAGGTCCTGGCCCACCAGCGCACGGACATCGACGCCACCCAGTTCGGCGTTCCGCTCGCCGGCTCCCTGATCCCCTGGATCGACGCGGACCTGGGCAACGGGCAGTCCAAAGAAGAGTGGAAAGCAGGTGTGGAGACCAACAAGATCCTGGGCACGTCCGAGGAAAACCGCATCATCATGGACGGGCTCTGCATCCGTATCGGCGCCATGCGCTCACACTCCCAGGCGCTGACCCTGAAGCTCCGTGAAGACCTGCCGGTGGCGGAGATCGAGTCGCTCCTGGCCGCCGACAACGAATGGGCCAAGGTGGTTCCCAACACGAAGGAAGCATCCATGGCGGATCTGACCCCCGTGGCTGCGTCCGGAACCCTGGACATCCCCGTGGGCCGAATCCGCAAGATGGAGATGGGCCCGAACTACATCAGCGCCTTCACTGTGGGCGACCAGCTCCTCTGGGGTGCAGCCGAACCGCTCCGGAGGATGCTGAACATCGCCACGGGCAGCCTGTAGCGTTCGCCTATTAGGTGGGGAGCGGACCCGGCTAAGACGGCCCTGCCCCGCTTCACTTCGCGTATCGGCGGCCCTGGCCCGCATAAGCGGTGTGCTGGGCAGCACCGCTTATGCGGGCCAGGGCCGCTTTCGTGTTCTAGTGCCGCTCCTGCGGTCCAGAGTGCCGGGCCAGAAAGGCCAGCAGGCGCCCTTTCAGCTCCGGGGACCGGCCCAGCAGGTCCCAGTTGATACGGAACACCGCCCAGCCGTCCTGAACCAGCGTGTTCTCCCGGTTGCGCTCTGCCAAGAGTGCCTCGGCCGTTGGCCTGTAGTCGAAGTACTTTGCCTCGCCGTCGAACTCGATCAGGATCCGAGTGGCGGGATCGGCAAAATCCGCACGGAACACACCGTTGGCTGTGGGGATCTGCACCTGCGGCACGAACTGGTGCATGCCAAAGGAGTGCAGCAAGAGCCTGGTCCGGGTCTCCCCTGCAGATTCGGACCGGCTGTCCAAGACATTCAGCAGGTTCTCGGCCCGCCGGCTCCCCCGCTTCTGCCCGAGTTGCAGCTGGTGGCGCAGGCCGGCCATCCGCGCGCCTTTGCGCAATGCATGGTCCCCAATGACAGCTGCTTGCTCCAGAGGCAGAATCCGGGCGCAATCCAAGACAGTCCGTTCGAGGCTGGTGGCCAAGATTTCCCTCCCGTCCCGGGTCCGGAGGGTTGCTCTGTCTGCTGGTTGCAGGATGGCCCGGTGGGTCCGGACATCTTTTCCGGCACTTGTCCGGGAATTCGCGTAGTCCGTGGTGACGTGGATCAGGGGCGATGCACCCCATACGTCGCATTCGTGCAGCCGGGCCGCACTCACATGGCTGTAGCGTGAGTTACCTCCGGTGGACTCATAATGGGCCTGGATCTTCAGGGCGTCCCTGATCCACGGCTTGGCCGCCCGCCAGCTTGCCTGCTGGACGTAGGCGCCCCGGCGGGGCCGAAGAATGAGCCCGGCGCGGACCGCCGCCGTCAGGACTCTGTCGTCCAGTCCGGCGGCAGTCAACTGACGCGTTGAAGCGACGGTGCTGGTTGGCCAAGCTGTGTCCAGGAGGGCTTGGATCTTACTTTCGTTCATGGACCAAGGCTGGCGCGTGGCTGGTTATCAAGGGAGAGGGCAGAGACGTCATGTGGATAATTCGAGGCGCCGCCATCATCAGCGGCCCTGGCCCGCAGGAACGGCGCTGCCCAGCACCGCTTATGCGGGGCAGGGCCGCTTTCGCCACCAGAGGGGGTTAGTTCGCCAGGAACGCCCGGTATCCGCGGGCAGCTTTCTCCAGTGCGGCCTGCGCCGTGGGGCCCAACGGCCGGGTTTCATCAAATAGTTCAGGTACGACGGCGGCCCCCGGCCCAGTGCCTGCCAGCGACCAGGTGCCCACCACTTCGCCGGCCGCCACCACTGTTTTCTTGAAAACCCCGTTGTTGCCGGGAACAATCTTGTCCGCGTGCTCCGGCGGCAGGACCAGACTGCGGTCCTGGTAGCCCAGCACGAACTCGTCGAAGCCTGGCAGGAGCAGCACCGACCGTGCACCGGGCAGTCCCGAATCCAGGAGTTCCGCAGTTTCCGGCGAGAGCCAGTATTCAGTCCCTTTCACGTCGAGGGCCACCAACTGATCCCGAATATCGGCCAATGCTGCCCGAACTTCCGTCAGCGGCAACTGCGTCCACCACGCGAAGTCGCGAACCGTTGCTGGCCCATGGCTCCGTAAGTACCTGAGCAGGAACTCGGCCACAGCTTCTTCTCTGGGAAGCCGGCGCGAGGTACGAATCCAGTCCTCGAATGCCACCAACAGCTGCTGATTGCCTGACATGGGTCCCTGCACCAGCCAGCCATGCCTGCAAAGAGTGCCAAGGATGTGAATCCCGCGCTGGCCGGTGGTGGGTTGGCCTGCAGCCTCAAACTCTTTGAAAAGGTCCGGCCTGCTGACCGGTCCACCAGCGGCGATGCGGGTCAACGCCACGTCCCGCGCCTTCTCAATGTCCGCCCACGAGATGTCCAAGTCACGGAACCGCGCTGCGATGCTCCGGGTGAGCTTCTCGGCCGTTAGATCCAGCATCCAGCCGAGATCCTCTGGTGCCACTAGGTGAAGTGTCCCGCGCATGGGCCAGGACCGCACAATGCGCCCAGTATCCAAGGCGGTCCGGACAGCACTGATCCCAGCACCAGGAGCACGGGAGCCAACGGCCCACAAGGCTGCCGGCAGGTCCTGCGCCTGAATGGCCGTAAGCCAGCGGACAACCCCTGCCACTCGGGCGACCCCAGCGGAGTAGGCGGAAGATTTTGCAGCGGCTGGTCCGGCAACGGCGGCAGACTTCGCTGCGGCGGGTCCGGCCACACCAGTGGGTCCTGCACCGCCTGGAACCAAGCCTTGCGCAGCCAGCCGCAGCCTACCGACGGTCCGGCCGTCCAGTCCTCGCGCTGCTCCCGCCATGGCCCCATCCTAGGGCTGGATTGCCTCGACCGGCAGGGCAACTAGGCTGGAAGCATGACTTTGGGGAGTTTTTGGGGACTGCTTGCGCGCAGCACGAGGTGGTGGCTGGCGCTGGGCACAGTCTCGGTCGTCGTTGGAACTGGCCTGAGCGCCTTGGCGCTGACCGAGCTTACGCCACGTCCCGCAGCCCTGCTTCCCGCCCTAGGGTTCAGCCTCGGCGGTGGATATGCGGTGCTCTTCCCGGGCTTGCGCACCTGCACCGGTGGAGTCCGGATCCACCGCGGCTGGACACAGCATCCACTGGCAGGAAGGGTGCTGTACATCAGTTCGCTGATCCTCGCCGTGGCCGGACTCGCCGCCTGCATCGCGACCGGAATCAGGATGCCTGACGCATCGAAAATCTTGGTCTGGCTGGTGATGGGCCTTTACCTGGCGCTCGTGGGCTGGTCCGCAGCCGTGATCGGCGCCGCAGCCCGCTTCACGGCAGTCCGCAACGCAGCGACCAGCGAAGCCCACGCAGCCCGTCCAGCTGTTGGCGTTACAGCTCCAACCCGATGAGCAACGGTTCTGGGTGCAGCACAATACCGAAGTGACGTTCGACGCCGTCCCGCACCTCCCGCGCCACGGCCACCAAATCAGCGGCGCTGGCTGAGCCGCGGTTCGTAATTGCCAGCGTGTGCTTGGTGGACAGGGCAGCCCGGCCGGCAGCAACCGAGTCCGCGTCGAGGCCAAAGCCTTTCCCGAAACCCGCGCGATCAATGAGCCACGCGGCTGACAGCTTCACCAGTTCCCCCTCAGGGAAGCGCGGCGCATCGGCCGGCAATGTTGCGGCGAGCTCCGGGCTGACGATCGGATTGGTGAAGAAGGACCCGGTAGAATAGGTGTCGCGATCGGCGGCGTCCAGCACCATGCCTTTGCTGGCGCGGAGTCGGAGCACCTCTCGGCGAACATCGTTGGCGTAGGCGCGTTTACCCACCTCGACGCCCAGCGAGCGGGCGAGTTCGGCGTAGCGGATAGGCGCGCTCATCCGTCCCAGCGGCAGTTGGAATTCCACCGTCAGCACCACATAGCGCGGCGACCCGTCAACGGTGGACTGTTTGAGGATCGAGTCCCGGTAGCCGAATTTAAGCTCCGAGGAGGTGAACGTCTGGACAGCGTTGCGCTGCCGGTCCCAGGTGCGTACGGCGGCGATGGTCTGGGAGACGTCGGCGCCGTAGGCACCCACGTTTTGGACCGGCGTCGCGCCCGTTGAGCCGGGGATTCCGGACAGCGCCTCGATGCCGGACCACGCGTGCAGCACGGCGTGGGAAACGAGGGCGTCCCAGTTGTGGCCGGCCTGCACCACCACCGCCACGCCGCCGCAGGAGTCCTCCGCGTTGACCGTGAACCCCTCAGAGGCGATCCGCAGGACCGTCCCAGGGAACCCGGCGTCGGACACCACAAGATTGGATCCGCCGCCCACGATCAGCAACTGTTCCCCGGCGGCGTCGGCCGTCCGGACGGCGTCGATGATCTCGGCCTCAGTGGTGGCCTCGATGAACGTTCCGGCGGGGCCGCCAACGGCCGCGGTGGTCAGCTGCGAAAGCAAAGTGGGAGTCACCCCACCACCTTACAAGGGAAAGTCAGGCCACTTTCTTGGCCACGGGGGCAAGGAAGAAGCTGACAACGAGCATCACCATGACGCCCAGCAGGGAATGCAGGATCCCCACGTGCTCGGCCAACAGACCCAGCAACGGCGGACCGCACAGGAAGGCGCCGTACCCAATGGTGGACACCACTGAAACCCGGGCTGCAGCCTTGACCGGATCGTCAGCTGCCGCCGACATTCCCACCGGGAATCCCAGCGAAGCACCCAGGCCCCAGATCGCCAGCGCCACATAGGCCAGCCACGGCTCGGGGGCGAAGACGAACAATCCGAGCCCCAATACCGCCATGGCGGCACACCAGCGCATCACGGGAACCCTGCCATACCGGTCCAGCACCACCGTTCCGGCGAAGCGGCCGATGGTCATGAAGGAAACGAACAAGCCATATCCGACGGCGCCAGCAGCGTCCGACTGCCCGTGGCCGTCCGCAAGGGCAAGCGCCACCCAGTCTCCGGCGGCACCTTCGGCCAGCGCAAGGCCCAGCACCATCACGCCGAGGAGTAAGGTTCGCCGGTCACGCCAGGCCTGGGCGATCAGCCGTTTGTTATCCAGCGGAGCAGCAGCGGGCTCGCCGGGATTTCCACCGGCCGGGGTTCCGGAGCCGATCAGTGGGATGGGCCCCGTTGCGGGGTCGCCAAAACTGTCGTAGGACCGTTCGGGTTTGCGGGTGCCCTCAGGAGCAGCACCATTTTGTCCCGCCGGCGAACCAGCATCCACGGGCGTGACATCCGCCCGGAACCAACCCGCAGCCACGGTGACCGACACTGCCACGAGGATCCCGGCGGCAGCCAAGTGCCAGAAGACCGGCATGGCTGCTGCCGCTGCCCACGCCCCGAGGCCCGCTCCCGCGACAGTGCCTAGGCTGAAGGAACCGTGCAGCCGCGGCATGATGTGCCGGCCCAGGGCCCGCTCCACAGCTGCGCCCTCCACGTTGGAAGCGGTGTTCCAACTGGCTGTGCCCAGCCCGATCACCGTCAAGCCAGCGGCCGTAGCCACGGGGTTGACCAGCACCGATGTGCCAAACCCAGCAATGGCAAGACCCAGGCCCACCATGATGGCGCCGATCTGGATGGTGCGTTTGGAACCGAGGCGCAGCACGATCAGCCCGGAGGCCGAAACGGAGACGAACGAGCCAAGCGTCAGGCACAACAGGAGCAGCCCCACGTTGCCGGGCGTGAGGTTCAGGCCATCCCGGATGGCTGGCAATCGGGATACCCAGGACGCAAAGGCAATGCCGCTGGCCCCGTAGGCCACCACCACAGCATTGCGCCAGTGCCGCACCGCAGCCGAAGGTGCCGCCTCAGATACCGTGCTGGTCAACGGATAGTGCTCACGGAAGCCGGACCACTGCCTGGGCCTTCATCAGGACTTTCTGTCCGCCAGCCACCACGGTGAGGTCGACACGAGCGGTGCTTGCCTCGGCGTCGAGCTTTCCAATGGTGCCGGTGACCTCGATGGTGGCACCGGCGTCGGGCGTTCCCGTGGTGTCGGTGACCAGGACCGGTTTGGTGAAGCGCGTCTGGAAGTCGACGACGGCGGCGGGGTCGCCGGCCCAATCAGTCACCAGCTGCACCACGGCGCCCATGGTGAACATGCCGTGCGCGATCACCCCGGGCAGTTCAACGCCGGTGGCGAAGGCCTCGTTCCAGTGGATGGGGTTGAAGTCGCCGGACGCGCCAGCGTATTTGACCAGGTCAGTGCGGGTGACCTCGATGGTGCGGGTGCCGATTTCCTGGCCTGCGGTGACATCGCTGAAGGTGGGGCTCATGGTTACTGTCCCTCTCCGCGGACCAGGATGGATGACGTGGTGGTGGTGACGGCTTCGCGGGATCCGTCTGCTGCTACCGCGAAGATCTCCGAGCGGGTGGTGATCATGGCGCCGCCACCCATGCCGCGGACGCCGTCCACGTGCAGTTCGGCCACGAGCTGATCGCCGGCGAAGATGGGCCGGTGATGCGTGAATCGCTGGTCGGCGTGGACAACGCGGGTGAAATCGATCCCGGCGTCCGGGTCCTCGATCAGCTGGGCGTCGGCGCGCTGGGCGATGATGATGGCGAAGGTGGGCGGGGCGACAAGGTCCGGGTGTCCCAGGGCCGTCGCGGCGTCAAGGTCGAAGTGTGCGGGGTGGGTGGCTTTGACCGCGCGGGCGAACTCGCGGATCTTTTCGCGGCCAACGGGGTACACCTCGGCGGCAGGGTAGCTGCGGCCCTGCAGGTCGGGATTGATAGTCATGCTCCCAGCCTATCGCCAGCCCGCAGGGTGGCCGGGAAGGCTAGCGGCGCAGGTTCTTCCGGATCGACTGGCCACGAACCACCATGGCCACCATGTGCAGGACCAGGCCCAGACCGATGACCGGCAGGGACGCCATCGCGAGGCCTTGGATGCCGTTGAGGTTGCCCACCAGGTTCAGGATGATCCCGACGGCGATCAGTCCCATTCCGCTGAAGACGATGACTTTGTAGCGGGTCGGCGCAGTGGCCCAGAATTCGTTCAGCACCCCACCAGTTTACCGGCCCGGGCTAGAACAGGGATTCCTGGATGGCAGGGACAGCCGACGCGTAGTCGCCCAACACCACCTTGCGGCCCGTGAGCTGGCCAAGGTTCACCACGAACGCAGCGTCCGTGCCGGCCAGGCTGGCGAGCGCGTTGGCGCCGCTGAGCCCAGTCACCGTAAACCCGTGGCTGCCCGCATCGAGGGCGTGCGGGTAGCGATGCCGCGCAGTGGTCCCGTAAAGCGGTTCCGCCTGGGCTGGCCGGATCCACTGCTCCTCTACCGGCAGGTAGGGTTCGACGGCGGTCCTGGCCAGCAACGCACGGACCTCACCCGCCGCTCGGGCATTGATGGCCTCGATTTCCGGCGCGGGAAGTGGCCGAAGCAGTGCCTCCGACTTGGCTGCCGAGCGGATCTGCTGGGTCAGGCCAAGTTCCTGGGAGACCAGGTCCTCGAGGACCCGCACCGCCCGGCCGTCCGCGGTCTGGGCCACATAGGTAGCCGCAACGGCGCCTTGTTCGGCCAGCCTGTTCCACTTCCGAGGGCCGCTCGCTGTGCCAACTTTGGTGGCCCCGCCAGCAAACGTGGCCACATACAGCCAATGCTCCTGCATCAGGTAGCTGCGGAGCCCGGCCGGGACACGGCCGCCCCGGTGGAAATCATGCATCAGCCGTGAATCGTCCAGGACGAAACACCGCTCACACTGCTTCCCCTTGCTGGCGAGGCTGCCTTTCACGCATGGGACGTGGTCACGGGCCGAGGCCGAGTGCACCACCTGATGGCCCAGGCAATAGCGGCCCGGACCAGCCACCCGCAAACCCAGCGTTGCCCCCGGCGCCAACCCCACACTCCTTGCCTCCCCCGCAGGCGACTGCAGGCGCAGGACTGGCGTGCCGCCGTCGTGCGCGGGAAGCGAAGGCGCCGGACCATCCCAAAAGACCCCGTGGACCAGGAAGGCGGCCACGGGGTCTGCTGCGGGAAGAGTGTGCTGCGTCAGAGCGCTGGCTGGACCCCGAAGGCTACGGCAAGCTTCATGATCTTCTCGGCGCGGCCCAGTCGGGGCAGGTCGGAACCGTCGCGGATGACCCTGCCGTTGGCTTCGAAGTCGTTCATGAAGTCGGTGGCCCAGGCGACGTCGGACGGAGTGGGGCTGATGACCTCGTTGATGATGGGGGTCTGGTCGATGGCGAGGCAGAGCTTGCCGGTCATGCCCATCATCACGGTGATGCCGGTCTGCTCGCGCAGGATGGGGTGGTTGGTGCCCACGGTGGGGCCGTCGATGGGGCCCGGCAGGTTGCCGACTCGGCTGGCAACAACCAGCTTGGCGCGCGGGTAGGCCATGGCTTCGGCGGTGGCGGCCATGCCCGTGTCGCGGCGGAAGTCACCGGAACCGAATGCCAGGCGGAAGGCACCTTGCGCTTTGGCGATGTTGTTGGCTTCTTCGATGCCCACAGCAGACTCCACCAGCGCGATGACCGGGGTCTTGCCGTCCATCCGGTGGTAGCTCTCGGTGACCTGGTCAGCGGATTCGGTCTTGGCGAGCATGACGCCCAGGAGTCCTGGCGTGCCGCGGAGACCGGCCAGGTCATCGGCCCAGAACGGGCTGGTGGCGTCGTTGATGCGAACCCAGGCCTGGCCACCCTTGGACAGCCAGTCCACCACGTGGCCCCGGGCCTGGTCCTTCTGCGACGGGTCCACTGCGTCTTCGATGTCCAAAATGATGGAGTCGGCGCGTGAGACTGCTGACTGGTCGAAGAGCTCAGTCTTCATGGCATTGACCAGGAGCCAGGAGCGGGCGATTTCGGCGGGGATATTGCGTTCGGGCCTTGCGGTCTCGGCGGCTACGGTAGACGTCATGCTTCTACCGTATCTGGCCGCGGGCGTGCTTCGCGAAGCATTATCGGTTGGGGGGCCGACCAATACGAACAAAACCGTTTGTGACTGGCTGCCTGCGCCGCGTTCCACGTTCGTGGAGACACTCGGCCCAAGTAGCTCGCAGTTGTTGTCGTTTTGGGCCCTCAAAACGACAACAACTGCGAGTCAGTTGGGGAAGGGTTACGGGAGGTTGCTGCCCCGCGCAGTGATCCACAAGCCATACCACTGGGCCCGAGTCATGGACTCGGCAACCCGGGCAGCGTCAGCACAGGCGGCGATGCGGGCCGGGTTAACGGTGCCGATCACGGGAGAGATCCCTGCCGGGTGCTTCATCAGCCAGCCCAGCAGGACCGACTCCCCCGTGGTGCCGTACTCGGCAGCCAACTCGGCCACCAGGGCAGCGGTGGACTCCACCTCATGGCCAGCATCTGCCGCTGCAGCTCCGGTATACAGGCCACGCGCCAAGGACCCGTATGCCTGCAGGGTCACGCCGCGCTTGGCACAGTACTCGAGGGTGCCGGTGGGAAAGCTGTACTGGGTGCCAGCCGTGTTGTTGACCAGCACCTGGCTCTCCACCCACGCCCGCTTCAACAGGGACATCTCGAGCTGGTTGGCCACCACCGGCGTGTCCAGTCGATCCTGCAGCGCCTCAATCTGCGCGCCGGACATGTTGGACACACCCAGTTGCCGCACCTTGCCTTCTGCCATCAACTGCCCGACGGCGGACACCACCTCAGCGAGGTCGGTCAGCGGATCCGGCCGGTGCAGCAGGAGGACATCCACATACTCGGTCTGCAACCTGGACAGGCTGCCGTTGACCCGCTCCAGGATGGCGTCCCGGCTGAGGTCGTAGTGCGTCTGCAGTCCACGCTCGTTCAAGCGGATGCCGCACTTGGTCTGCAACCGGATGCGGTCCCGCAACCCGGGCGTTGCCGCCATGACGTCGCCAAAGACCTGCTCCGACTTGCCACTGCGGTAGATGTCAGCGTGGTCAAACAAGGTGATGCCAGCGGCCAGCGCCGCGTTGATGGCGGCGTCGGCCTCGGCTACCTGCTCAGCGCCATACGATTCTTCGGACCAGCCGCCACCGAGGCCCATGCAGCCATAAATCAGTTCCTGCATGGTCTCAGCCCAGCCAGACGGTGGTGTCGGCGGGCAACGTGCCGTCCAGCAGTGGGCCGCTGCTCAGCAGGACCTCCCCGGCAGGAATCGCAACGGCGGTGTCGCCGAAGTTGGTGACCGATTCCCAGCCACCGGGGCGGCGGAAATGCAGCAGATCGGGGTTGCCGGTCTCCACCCATTCCAGTTCCTCTGCGGCCTGCAACTCGCGACGCAGTTTCAGGGCGGCACGGTAAAGCTCCAACGTTGAACCAGCCACGCCATCCTGTGCCTGCACGGCGAAGGAGCTGAACCACTCCGGCTGCGGCAAGTGGGCGGTGCCATCGCCAAAGCCGTACGAGCTGCCAGCGTCCTCCCATGGCAGCGGAACACGGCAGCCGTCACGGCCAATATCTACGCCCGGGTTCCGGAAGAACGTGGGGTCCTGCCGTTCCGCTGCGGGGATGTCCGCCACTTCATGGAGGCCAAGTTCCTCGCCTTGGTAGAGGTAGGCGGAGCCGGGAACGGCCAGCATCAGGAGGGTCGCGGCGCGTGCGCGGCGCTCCCCCAGTTCCATATCCAGATCAGCGGCTGCTCCGCCGGCCAAGAGCCAATCCTTGCCGTCTTGGCCCTTCGGATGTGCTTCGTCCTTGGCCAGCCGCGGCAGGCCGTAGCGCGTGGCGTGGCGCACCACATCATGGTTGGAGAAGACCCAGGTGGAGGAGGCGCCAGTGGCGGCGGCTTCGGCCAGGTTATGGGTGATGATGTCCCGGAATTCCTGGCCGTTGAAATCGGCCTGGAGCAGGTCAAAGTTGAACGCCTGGCCGAGTCCCTCCGGGCTGGCGTAGCGCGCCCGGCGGGTGGAATGCACCCAGGCCTCTGCCACGGCGGTGCGCGGTGGGGTGTATTCGTTGAACACGGCCCGCCATTCGGCGTAGATCTCGTGCACCTCATCGCGGTCCCAGAACGGGTGTGAGCCGTCCGGGAAGCCATCGGTGCCGGTGTTCGCCGCCGACAGGACAGCCTTTGACATCAACGGCTCGGTCAGGTCCTTGGTCAAGGCGTGGGCTACGTCCACGCGGAAGCCGTCTACGCCGCGATCGGACCAGAAGCGTAGGGTCTTCAGGAAATCGTCGCGTACTTCCCGGTTGGACCAGTTGAGGTCCGGTTGTTCCTTGGCGAAGATGTGCATGTACCACTGACCTACGGTGCCGTCGGGTTCCGTGATGCGTTCCCAGGCCGGGCCGCCAAAGACGGAATCCCAGTCCGACGGCGGGGTGTCACCATTGGGTCCCAGGCCGTCGCGGAAAATGTAGCGTTCGCGTGCTGCCGAGCCGCGCGGCGACGCAAGGGCTTCGCGGAACCATTCGTGCCGATCGGACGAGTGGTTGGGGACAATGTCTGCGATGAGCTTGATTCCCGCGGCGTGCAACGCGGCGGACATCTCATCGAAGTCGGCCAGGGTGCCGAGTTTGGGGTCAACGTTGCGGTAATCGTCAACGTCGTAGCCGCCATCTGCTAGCGCGGACGGGTAGAACGGGCTCAGCCAGACAGCGTCGATCCCCAGCTGCTGCAGGTACGGCACCTTCGCCGTGATGCCTTTAATATCGCCCAGCCCGTCCCCATTGGAATCCGAGAAACTGCGCGGATAGATCTGATAGACGGCGGCCTGACGCCACCAATTGGCGTCGACTGCGAGACGCGAAGTGGACGGGGGTGCCGAGGTGGCGGTGGTGGGCAAGGCGGGATCCTTTTCTTGCGAGGAGGGATGTCAGTTGGGGGGGGAATTTATTTTGTATCTAAATTTACTCCTATGACCATTATCTGCTGCCCGATTCGGAAAGGTCAAGAGCCAGGTGGCTGCAGGCCCTTCTCTGCTAGGACAACACCTGTCCGCTGCTATTCCGGCATAATCATGGTCCGCAGGTCGAGCTGCCGCAGCACGCGGTCCGCCACCTCGGGATCGGTGTCCGGTTCGCTTCTCGCAGCTACAACTTCTTGGCGCGCAGCGTCCAAGGCGATGGTCTGGACGGCGATGGACAGCTCCCGGCCACGTTGTCGCTTCGCCGCCAAGGGCTCGTCCGGCAGCCCACCGTCCACCAGTTCAGCATGCAGTCGCTTCATCTTCTCCTTGACCAGCGCCACCTTCTCCGGCGGCAGGTCCCGCATCAAATCGTGCTGTTTGAGCGCAGCCACCGCCGCTCCCTGGGCACGCAAGGCCAACAATCGAGCCGCGTCGCGTTCCTCCGAGCCATCATGGGAAGCATCCAAGACTCGCATCAGCCACGGCAGGGTCAGACCTGGTAAGACGAGAGTGGCCAGCAAGACCGCGCAGGCAATGACCAGCAGATAGTCCCGTCCCGGGAACGGCGTGCCGTCGGCCAGGGTGACTGGCAGGGCGAGGGCCAAGGCCAGTGTGGCCAGCCCACGCATTCCGCACCAGGTCAGGATCAATACTTCCTTGGCAGTGGTGGGTTGCAACAGGTTTTGCCGCTTCCGGGCGCCCAACGCCAAGACTCCCAGCCACGCGAAGCGGGCCGCGAAAACCAGCACGCACACCACTGCTGCCACGCCCAGCATGCCGAAAATGTCGGTACCTTCGTCCTGGATCACATGCCGAATCTCCAGGCCCACCAGCCCGAACGCCAACCCCGTGACCAGCAGTTCCACCACGTCCCAGAAGGCAGTCCTGGTGACGCGCTCGGCGGCGTCCTGCGGCCTAGAATGCCGCTGCATCTCCAGGGCGGTGACCACCACGGCAATGACGCCAGAGGCGTGCACCTCCTCGGCCAGGATGTAGGCAGCAAACGGCACCACCAGGGTGACGGCGCTCCTGGCCACCATGGACGTGACCAGCCGAGTGACCAGCGCAATCAACCAGCCCATGACAATGCCCACCACTACGGCAAGGGCGGCGCCGATCACGAACTGGAGAACGACGTCGGACGCTATCCGGGTGCCTCCGACGGCGGCGGCCACGGCGGCCTGGAAGATGACGATCGCTGCCGCATCGTTGAAAAGGCCCTCGCTCTGGAGGACCGTGATCAGCCGCCGAGGCATGTGGACACGGCCGGCGACCGACTCCACGGCCACCGGATCGGGCGGGGCGACCATGGCGCCGAGGGCGATCGCCGCCGGGATGCCGATGCCGGGAATCATCAGCCAGGCGGCACCGGCCACCACGGCGGTGGTGATCACCACGAGTGCCACGGCGAGCATGAGGAGCGTCCGCCACCGGACCCGGAACACCGCCCACGAACTGCGTTGCGCCGTGGCGAAGAGCAGCGGCGGCAGGAAGATGGGCAGGATCAGTTCCGGCGCGATGTCCAGGTCCGGGAATCCCGGGATGAACGTTAGCGCCACGGCCAACAGCAGCATCAGGACCGGATACGGCAACCGCAGCCGGTCCCCCAGCCCCACGGCCATGACGGTGGCCAACAACAATCCAACGATGAGGGCCAACTGATCCATGCGCCTGCTTTCTGCTGTGGTGGCCGTGCTGAACTGTGGGCGGCACTCAGCCTAGCTGCGCGAGTGCTGCTTCCACGGGGGTGGCACCATCGCGGAATCCGATGAACCGGCCGATAGTCCCGGGCTGAGCCAGCACGGCAGCCGCCACGATGGCGGTGTTGGCGCGGGAGGTGGCGCGTTCGCCGTCTGCTGCGGGGTCCACGTCGATCTGCCCAGTGGCGTCGTCCAAGGTCAGGTTGCCCGGTGCCAGGATGGTCCAGTCCAGGTCCGTACCGCGGAGGTACTCGTCCGCTGCGGCCTTCGCCTCAGCGTAGGCGAAGAAGCTGTTCTCGGCCGGCACGCCGTGATCGGTACGGGCGCCGAGGTAGGAGACCATGACATAGCGTTTGGTGCCCACCTGGGCTGCGGCATCCATGGAGCGGATGGCTGCATCCCGGTCCACCGCGTAGGTCCGTTCGGGGCTGCCGCCGCCGGCCCCGGCTGACCACACCACTGCCTCCTGGCCGGTCAGGGCCTGGGCGATGTCCGCCGTCGTGGCGTTTTCAATATCGAGGACCGCGGCGGTGGCTCCGGTGGCTTCAACATCTGCAGCATGGTCCGGGTTACGGATAAATGAGGTAACCGTGTGGCCGTTGCTGGCGAGAAGGGTGGACAGGTGGAGGGCCACTTTGCCGTGGCCGCCGACTATAGCGATTCGTGTCATTCCCCCATTCTGCCCCTCAGCGGTGGAGCGCGTAGCGCAAGTAGACTACGCCGCTGGCGAAGCGCTGTTCAGCCAGCAAGGTGAGGTCTAAAGTCACGCCTTGCGGGAGGAACGGCAGGCCTCCGCCGACGCTGACCGGGAAGATCATCTGCCAGAGCTCGTCCACCAGGCCCGCAGCGAGGGCAGCGCCGGCGATCGTGGCGCCGCCAATCCCTATCCGGCCGTCCGTCTCCGCCTTCAGCGTGCTGATGTCAGCCGGGCGGAACTCGCGCTCCAAGGTGGTGTTTGAGGTACTCGCGGACGCCAACGACGACGAGTAGACAGTTTTGTCCGCAGCCCGCCACGTCCGGGCGTAGTCCTGCTCCACCGGATCCTCGTCCGGGCCGCCCATGGTCTCCCACGCAGACATCACCTCATACATGCGCCGGCCGTACAGGTGATGGCGCGAGTCACGCTCCAGATCGTTGATGAAGGCGTGAACCTCGGGGTCCGGCATAGCGAAGGCGAAGTTGCCCTTGCTGTCCGCGACGTAGCCGTCCAGGGAGGTGAGACCGGAGTAGATTCAACTGGGCCACGTTAGGCCGGCTCTGGCCGCTTCGCCCCGCGGGATTTAACGATTCGGTCCGCAATCGATTCAGAAGCTTCCCAGTCGTCTTCGAGGCCCGGCAAATCGACGAGCAGCGACCGGCCTGCTGGCAGGATGGTGTAGTTTGCTTGGGGCTCGCGTCCCCGTGACCGTAGCGAGGGCTTCAGGCTGGGCTTGCGCTTCGGGTCGGCCCAGGCTCGCACAGACGAACCTTCTTCGGTTGGTCGCACCATGGCTCTGCTCCTCTCGAGTAGTTCAAGCTTACTCCGCGCGGCGTCTCAGGGGTTGGCTTTGAGGCGCCACTTAATCCGCTTGATCCACCGGCCAAAATCGGAGGCGTAGTAGGCCAGGAGCAGGAGGGCCGAGCACTGGACAGCCGTCAACACCAGCCATGCTCCAGCCCAGACCACCGGCGTCACCGGGACGGCCGCCAGCACGGCAAACCCGAGCAGCACAGTGGCACTCGCCAACAACCCCAAGCGGAGCGGTCCCTGGATCTTGGCGATCAGGGAGTGCTCAGTGGCACGGCTGAACCAGGACAGCAGGAGCGCAGGCCCGATCAACAGGATCGACGCTGATGGCGAGGGGATATCGACCCTCCGGATGAAGGCCGTCACGTCCAGGCGCACGAACCAGGCGGCCAAGACCACCAGCGATACGGCGAGGATGCTGATCTTGGCGAACCGGTAGAGGCCCTGTTTCGCCGGAATCGCTGTCACGAACAGCTCACCGGACGCGAAACGGGCACTGGGGCGTAAAGCCACGTGCCCCACCAGCCGTTGCGTCCTCCGATCCGGAACGTCGGTTGCGAGACTTCGTTGCACTGCGTCGCCTAAAAGTCTTTCCTCCAGTGTTATCCGCTCCAGGATCACGCCTTGTGGCAGTTCCACCTCCACATGCTGACTGGCCGCGAAACCAAAATCTGGAATCACCAGACTGAAGATGGCCCTCTTGGTAGGGTCCGTGTCGGTTCTGGGCGCGTCCTGATCCAACGAATACTTCAGCAGGACACGCGTGCCCGCCAGTGCCGCATCAATCTCCATCAGGAAGAGGAATTGTTCGCCCATCTGGCGGGCGATGCCGAGGAAGAACGACTGCTCGAATTCGTCTTCCTGGGTGAGCGGGCCACCCCTGTCCGCTGAACGTGACAGGAGCGTCTGCAAAACCCGCCAGGGGGCAGCCGCGGCCGCTCCGCCGTCGGACGCCACGATGTCCCGCAGGGCTTCTCGCACCGCCGGCCACGCGACGGTGTCGCTCTGGACCCGGCCGGGAGCAAGCGCCAACAGGAACTGATGGGCGTAGGCCTTGTTAACCGGAGTGTCCAGGATGCTGGCCGGCTTCCCCGACGGATCTGAGGTGTCGAGTTTGCGCAAGGGTTTCTTGGCCATGAAGGCCAAGGGCACTGCCATTTTATGGCCCGGGCGCGCCAGGCGGAGATCAGCCGGGACAGTTACTTCGAAGGAGACCTGGAGCCGAGTTGCACCATCACCGCCAAGCCTTAGGGCATCCACCCGGCGGTGAACCCAGGATTGCGAGCCGACCAGGAGCGATACGAGCTTCTCGCCGTCGGTTGCTTCTTCCTCCGGAACCAGGTCCTCGGCAGGAGCAAGCTCGGAATTGCTGCAACATCTGCAATAGCCGCCACATTGGGTCACGTGGCCACTATCTCAGGTGCAGCTAGCGTTGTGGAAGCCCTTCGTACCGCTGATGCCTAGTGGTGGCGGTAGCGAACCCAGCGAGCCCACGCCGCTGCTGCCACGCAGGCGATGCAGATGTCAGCGATGATCAACCACCCGAAGCCTGGATCCTGCTCCAGCAGGAAGACCGCTGTGAGCAGAACGACCGCCAACGTTTGTATAACGGCTCGCACGAGAAGATCCCTGGTGGTCGAATTCGCCATGATCCTGGCCCGTGTTTGTGGACTGTCAGTGAACCCCAGGACGTTGGTCACCTTGCGCCATACCGGAACTTTCGTATCCCCAACCATTTCCTCAGCCTAGCGGACGGGCCGGATGGCGCATCTGGAGGCTACTTATGGCACGAACTGCGTTGCTCCGGAGGGGAGCGACAAACCCAGAGCAGATGGAGCAACAAGAAAGCCCCCGGAATCACAAGGATTCCGGGGGCTTAGCCTGTAGCGGTGGGGAGGCTCGATCTCCCGACCTCACGATTATGAGTCGTGCGCTCTAACCAACTGAGCTACACCGCCACGAATGAGAAAAACCTGCGCCAAGCCGGTCAAAAACCGCCTTGACACAGGCCCTCATTCAGAGCCCCCCACCGGAATCGATCCGGTGACCTCGTTCTTACCAAGAACGCGCTCTACCACTGAGCTAGGGGGGCAACGAAGAAATACTCTACCGGATGTTGTAGCCACCAACAAATCGGCTCCTGGCAGTCCGGAACGCCACCGCAACAGTTGCACTTCTGCCCCGCGATCATCGGTTTTCGGCGGAAATCAGGCATTTCCGAGCAACAAAACGGTCCAGAGAGCCGACTCAGTCAGCAGGAAAAGCGACCGGACAGATCCAGATGTGTCGAGTCCCACACCGAGCATTTTCGGGTGACAGCAGCACCCAAGGCGAGTTCCGCCGTCGTTCGCGTACAACGTCCGCCGCTGCAGCCGTTAAACAAGGATGGGCCGGCTCGAAAGCCGGCCCATCCTGGCAGCGTCAAGCTACCGAGTGTTTACCACTTGCCCTTGCGGTTGAAATCGCGCTGGCCGCCCTCGCCGCGCGGCTTGCGTGAGCCGTCGCCATGGCCGCCGAAGCGGGAATCGCTGGCCTGGCCGCGGCTTGCGCCGGAGTCGCCACCAAAGGAGCGCTCGGAACGGTCGCTGTAGGAGCGTCCGCCACGGTCAGCGGAGGAACGCTCGCCATCGTTCTTGCGGAAGTCCTTCTTGAACCCGCCGTTGCCCTTGAAGTTGCCCCCGCCGCCACCGGAGTAGCCGCCGCGATCGCCACCGCCGGAGTAACCGCCACGGTTGCCCTGGTAGGAGCCACGCTCGCCGGACGGCTTGCGGCCGTTGTCCAGCTCGAGGTGGATCAGCTCGCCGCCGATCCGGGTGCGGGACAGTGCCTTCAACTGGTCGGCGCTGAGGTCAGCCGGGAGCTCCACCAGGGAGTGGTCCGAGCGGATATCGATGCCACCGATTTGCGCGGACGAGATGCCGCCCTCGTTGGCAATGGCGCCTACGATCGAACCGGGCATGACGCGCTGGCGGCGTCCCACGGCGATCCGATAGGTGGCGTTGCCCTCGGTGAGCGTCCGGGTGGGGCCGCGGGAGCCGAAGCCATCCTTGGACCGCTCGCGCTTCTGGTACTCGGGAGCTGCAGGCAGTTCTTTCACCAGGAGCGGCTGGCCACCCTGGGCCATGACGGCCAGGGCAGCAGCGATCTCAGCTGCGGGGACCTTGTGCTCTTCTTCGTAGGAGGCGATCAAGTCACGGAACGCTGCAACGTCCTGGGTCTGCAGGGTTTCGGTGATCTTCTCGGCGAACTTGCCCAGGCGCAGGGTGTTGACCGTCTCGGCGGTGGGCAGGTGCATCTGCTCCACCGGCTGGCGGGTAGCCTTCTCGATCGAGCGCAGCAGGTACTTCTCCCGCGGCGTCATGAACAGGATGGCGTCGCCGGAACGGCCTGCACGGCCCGTGCGGCCAATGCGGTGCACGTAGGACTCGGTGTCGTGAGGGATGTCGTAGTTGATGACGTGGCTGATGCGCTCCACGTCCAGACCACGGGCGGCGACGTCGGTAGCAACGAGGATGTCGATGCGACCTTCCTTCAGCGCGTCAACGGTCCGCTCACGCTGCTGCTGCGGGATGTCGCCGTTGATGGCGGCAGCCTGGAAGCCGCGTGACTTCAGCTTGTCAGCCAGGTCCTCGGTGGCCATCTTGGTGCGCACGAAGGCGATGACGCCGTCGAACTCTTCAACCTCGAGGATGCGGGTCAACGCGTCCAGCTTGTGCGGGCCCATGACCTGCAGGTAACGCTGGCGGGTGTTGGCGCCGGTGGTGGTCTTGGACTTGACCGAGATCTCAGCCGGGTTGTTCAGGTACTGCTTGGACATCCGGCGGATCTGGCTCGGCATGGTGGCGGAGAACAATGCCACCTGGCGGTCAGACGGGGTCTGCTGGAAGATCTGCTCTACGTCTTCGGCGAAGCCCATGCGGAGCATTTCGTCAGCTTCGTCGAGGACCAGGTACTGCAGCTCGGACAGGTCCAGTGAACCCTTGGAGATGTGGTCGATGACGCGGCCGG
This sequence comes from Arthrobacter ulcerisalmonis, assembly GCF_900609065.1. Taxonomy (GTDB): domain Bacteria; phylum Actinomycetota; class Actinomycetes; order Actinomycetales; family Micrococcaceae; genus Arthrobacter; species Arthrobacter ulcerisalmonis. Next base: position 72,431 of record NZ_UXAU01000018.1, read on the forward strand.
GGGTACCCACAACAACCTGTGCGCCGCGGCGAAGGCCGGCAAGCTGCGGGCCGTATGCGGAACCACCGTAAACGGGGAGCACGGTGAAGTCATCAATGTGCTTGGCGTAGGAGGTGAACGCCTCGGCTACCTGCAGTGCGAGTTCGCGGGTAGGGGCCAGGACTAGGGCCTGCGTCTTGCGGGACGGGCCGTTGAGGTCGTGCAGCTCAGCCAGGCGGGACAGCGCCGGCACTGCGAATGCTGCAGTCTTACCGGTACCGGTCTGCGCCAGGCCAACAACGTCGCGGCCTTCGAGGAGCAGCGGGATGGTGGCTGCCTGGATGGGTGAAGGCTTCTCGTAGCCAACATCCTGCAGTGCAGCCAGGATGCGGCCGTCGATGCCGAGGTCGGTGAACTTCACGCCTTCCTCGTCGTCGTCTTCGGCGGGGCGGGCTGCCGGGGTTTCATCGGCAGGCTCGGCGGCGCGAGCTTCGGCAACGGCCTCAGCGGGAGTCTCGGCGGGGGCTTCGGCGCGGGTTTCAGCGGCGGCTTCAACCGGAGCTTCTACCGGGGCGGCCTCGGGAGTTGCCTCGGCGGTGGTGTCCAGTGCGGGGGCGTCGCCAGCTTCGATGAAGGTGGCAGCGGCGTCGACGGATTCATTGTGATTTTCGGGCATAGGGAAGTGTTCCTCATCCATAGGGGGCCAGGCGGCACAACCCGAGGTGAGCGGGGCCGCAGTACGTGTGCCGTGGGTGCCGGGCAAACATTGACCGGCCGGTCACAGAAGTCCGGCGCTTTCGCAATCCCGTGGCAGGACTTCGCGCTGCATCTCTTGGCTGCTATCACAGCAGTCTGTACAGCGTTTTCTTTAGCCGGCTCTCCCTATGAAAATGCCCGCATCGCTTGCGCGGGCCCCAACACTTACCAGTCCTGCCTCAAAAATTGGGCAGGAATAAGGGATTTCCGGAGTGGGGGATGTTTCCAGTGTACGGCACCTGCCGCCGTGACGGTACTCAGAACGTCCGACGACGGCGGTGAGGTTGCGCACACGGCCTGCTCTTGACTGCCTGCTCGCCGCAGCCGCGCTGCGCACTGTGGTGACCTCAGCGCTGCTGCTGCCGCTGCAGGCTTGCGAACTTCTTGCTGAACTCGGGCTGCTGAAGCCGAATCTCGCCGTCGGCCTCGGCAGTCAGCAAGGCGTTCATTGCTTCGAGGTCCGGATTGCTGAACCAGCGGCCGATCGTGATGCCGTGCGCGGGAACAAACGTGCGCTGAATCGGGTCACCCGCCTGGATGCTCCCGGCGTGCAGCACCCGGAGATAGGCGCCCACCCGGCCGGCCTCGGTGAATCGTTTGACGAGTTGCGGCACCGCCAGCCGGCGCTGGAAGGTGGCACACGGTGTGCGGGGCGAGGTAACTTCCAGCTCCACGTCCACGCCAATTTTCCAGCGTTCGCCGATCACTGCGCCAGTGGCGTCCAGTCCAGCGACCCTCAGGTTCTCGCCGAACATCCCCGGCGGGATGTCGCGCCCCAAGGCGTCTGCCCAGAAGTCAGCATCCACCTGCGAGTAGGCGTATAAGGCCTGATCAGGGCCGCCATGGTGCACCCTGTTGGCCTGGATGTCAGCGTGGAGCCCCAGGCGGTGGACCTTCACCCGCCCTTCGACTGCACGCTTGTCGATCGCCGTCACGCCTACCGTGGACGTGTCTGGCAACAGCTGATGGACTCGACAGACAGCCAGGAGGGACGCGGTTTCCATGCGCCCAGTCTAGGGTCTGACGAGGTGACCAGATCACTCTGTGGGCCTCGGCTCGCAGCCACCTGGGACAGGTACTACGCTGAGTTGAGGATTACCGTCTGCGGCGCAGTGTTGTGCCCAAAAACCACGTGTAGTACGGAGGGAACCCATGGACCCGACAAAAGATCCGGGTGCCGATCAGCCTGAGAAGGCCGCGTCCGGTGCCAGTGGACCCGAAGGTTCTTCCACCGACGCGCGTGACTCGGCCGGCAACGGCGCCGCCAAGTCCAACCCTTCCAAACCGCCGCCCTGGCAGGTACCCAAGCCAGAGCTGCGGCCCGACCTCCTCAATGAGCCCCTGGCCTCGGTGGACCCGTTCGCCAAGGACCGAGAGAAGCAGTCTGAACAAGCGGCGGTCCGGAAGAAGCGCTCTCAACGGCGGACCGTCGTCGTCGGCCTTGGCGTGACAGCCCTTCTAGCCGGCACCATCACGGCGGTGGTTGCCAGTAACCAGGACGACCCCGAATATGCGCAGGTCTGCTTCAATGACGACACTGGCGAGCGTGTTGAGGACACCAACTGCGACAGTTCCGCCGGTCGCAGCGGTGGCATCTACGCCTGGTACTTCTACTCGCGGGGAGCCATGGTCCCGTCGGTGGGGCAAAACCGTTCCACCGCACCGAACTACACCCGCACCGTACCGAGCGGAGCCAAGGCGGCCACCGGCTACAGCAGCAAGGGCGGCACCGTGGACCGCGGCGGCTTCGGGACCACCGCGAAAAGCGGCGGCAGCAAAGTTTCGGGAGGATAGGGCGTGCAGCGATTGACCTCCGCACCCCGGCCCGATTGGAAGCAGAAGATCCACGAACAGGGCCTGGTCTTCTCCACCACCACCATGGACGACGGCCGGAAAATCGAGTACTGGAACGAGTCTGCCTACTACGAGTTCACTGCAGACGAAGTGGAAACCCTCGAAAATACGGCCGAGGAAATGCACCGGATGTCCCTGGAAGCCGCCAAATTCCTGGCCACGGGAGCAATGGGCGGGATCGGCATCGGCGAACAGGCCCTTGAGCTGGCGAGCCAGTCGCTGCTGGCTGCGGATGTGGATATATATGGCCGATTCGACTTCATCTACGACGGCCAGGGCGGGCCCGCCAAGATGCTCGAATACAACGCCGATACCCCCACCGGCCTGATCGAAGCGTCAGTGGCCCAGTGGTTTTGGCTGCAGGATGTCTTCCCTGCCAAGGACCAGTGGAACGGTATCCACGAAGCCCTGATCCGGCAGTGGAAGAAGACGCAGTACCGGACGGGCATGAGCACCCTCCACGTGGCCCACTCCGAGGTGGAAGAATCCGGGGAGGACTGGATGACCGCGGCCTACATGCGGGACGTGGCCAGCCAAGCCGGATGGACCACCATTGGCATCAACATGTCCGATATTGGCTGGGATCCAAACCTGAACCGGTTCGTGGACATGGACAACTTCATGATCAGCACCATCTTCAAGCTTTACCCGTGGGAACTGATGATGAAGGAACCGTTTGGGCACCGCCTGCTGGAACGCGCCTACAACCCGCGCTGGGTGGAACCCGCCTGGAAGATGCTGCTATCCAACAAAGCGCTCCTGGCCGCCCTGTGGCACCTTTATCCAGACCATCCGAACCTCCTGCCCGCCTACCTCAACGAACCAGGCCCGCTCAAGGAATGGGTGGCGAAGCCCCTCCACGGCCGGGAGGGTGACAACATCCGCATTCACGCGGACGGCATCACCCTGGACCAGCCCGGCGACTACGGCCGCGAGGGATGGTGCTATCAGCAGTATCACCAACTGCCGGACTTCGACGGCAACCACCCCGTCCTGGGCCTGTGGGTGGTGGACGGCGAATCGGTGGGCTGCGGCATCCGCGAATCCGACGGCCCCATCACCGACTATTTCTGCAGGTTTGTCCCCAATACCATCGACGCGCCGGCGCCCCTGTCGGCCGCCGCCCACTCCAGCAAAGCAGGGATCGCACTGTGAGCAGTGAAACCACGACGGCGGGAGGCCAGGGCGGCGAGCCCGGCACCGACGTCCCCACCAAGGGCCTCCGCGCCGGGATTCTGGACCTCGGCGACTCTGTGATGCTCGGGCTGGCCTCCACCGCCCCGGTGTATTCGCTGGCGGCCACACTGGGCCTCATTGTTGCCATCAACGGGAACTACACGCCGCTGATCCTTATCCTCGGATTCATCCCCGTCCTCTTCATCGCGTTCGCCTTCCGCGAGCTGAACAGCGCCATGCCGGACTGTGGCACCACCTTCACGTGGTCTCGCCGGGCGTTCGGGCCGTGGGCGGGCTGGCTGGGCGGCTGGGGTGTGGCCCTGGCTGGGATTGTGGTGCTGGCCAACCTGGCGCAGGTAGCGGGCCAGTACCTGTGGCTGCTGATCGGCGACGGATCGTTGGCCGCCAACAAACTGGTGGTCACCGGCACCGGCCTGCTGTTCATTGTGCTGATGACCTTGGTGAACTATCGCGGGATCCGGCTCGGCGAGCACGTCCAGCGGGTCCTGACCTACGTCCAATACATTTCCCTAGGCATCTTTGCGCTGGCGATTGTGATTCGGATTGTCGCCGGACCACCCGAAGGCTTGGCGTTCGATTTTGAATGGTTCAACCCGGCTGGCGCGTTTGCGGACCCCGGTGCTGTGGTGCACGGCGCGCTCCTGGCCCTGTTTATCTACTGGGGCTGGGATACCTGCCTGGCCGTCAACGAGGAAACCGAGAACCCCGCGAGCACGCCGGGCCGCGGCGCGGTGATTTCCGCCGTCGTGCTGGTGGCCATTTACGTGTCCGTGGCGCTGCTGGTGATGATGTACGCGACCGTTGGCAGTGACGGCATCGGCCTGGGGAACCAGGAGAACCAGGCCGATGTGTTCCTGGCGATGAAGGACGTGGTGCTGGGGCCGTGGGGTTGGCTGATGGTGGTGGCCGTGCTTGCGTCGGTGCTGTCATCGACCCAGACCACCATTCTGCCCACGGCGCGCGGCACGCTGTCCATGGGCGTGCACGGGGCGCTGCCGGCGAAATTTGCTGAGGTCCATGCTAAGAACCAGACCCCGGGATTTTCCACCAAGGTGATGGGGATCGCCGCGGCGGTGTACTACGTGGTGATGAGTTTCCTGAGTGAAAACCTGCTGGCGGATTCGATCAGCGCCATCAGCCTGTTCATCGCGTTTTACTATGCACTGACCGGGTTCGCCTGCTTCTGGTACTTCCGTTCATCCCTGCGCGACTCGGCGCGGAACCTGTGGCTGCGCGGCATTTTCCCGTTGATCGGGGCGGTGACCTTGACGGCCGCGTTCGTGATCTCGGCCGTTCAGATGTGGGATCCGGCGTACGGAAACACGCGGATTTTCGGGGTGGGCGGCGCTTTTGTCAGTGGCGTGGTGCTGCTGGCGCTGGGTGTCGTGTTGGCCGCAGTGTGCCGCTTCATGCCGTCCACGCGGGGGTACTTCACGGGGTCCCGCCTCCCCAAGTAACTCGCAGTTGTTGTCGTTTTGAGGGCTGAAAACGACAATAACTGCGAGCCAGTTGGGTGGCTACGCCGAGAAGCCGCCGTCCGCCTTGATGAGTTGACCGGACACCCAACGACCCGCTGGCGAAAGCAGGAACCCCACCGTCGCGGCCACGTCGGCTGGAGTGCCCAGTTGCCCCGTCGGTTGCTGGCGGACGACGGCGGCCCGCACCTCGTCGTCCATCCAACCGGTATCCACGGGGCCGGGGTTGAGGGCGTTGGCGGAGATTCCTTGCGGGCCCAGTTCACGGGCGGCTGCAATGACGATCCGGTCCAGGGCGCCTTTCGAGGCGCCGTAGGGCAGGTTGAACGCGGTGTGGTCGCTGGTCAGGGCCACGATCGCGCCGCCATCGTCGGTGGCTTGCCGGGCAAACTCAGCGATGAGCTGCCAGCTGGCACGCGTGTTCACCGCGAAGTGCCGGTCGAACGATTCCAGGCTGGTATCGAGGATCCCCGAGTCCACGGACTCTGCGTGGCTCAGCACCATCCCCTGCAGCGGGCCAGCGGCTTCGTTGGCGTCAGCGACCAACTCCCCTGCTGCGGCAGGGTCCTCCAGGTTCGCGGGAATGAGGTGCACCTGCGCACCGATGGCTTCCAGTTCTGCGGTGAGCCGCACCAGGTCTTCGGGTTCGCTCCCCCACGGCATCCGCGCGTCGTACTCCTGCCAGTAGCAGATGACCAGGTCCCAGCCGTCGGTGGCCAGGTGCCGGGCGATGCCTGCGCCGATGCCAATGAGGCGGCTCGCGCCGGTGATCAGGGCAGTCTTGCGGAGGGCGCCGTCTGCGGGAGAGTCCATCGCTTCAGCCTACTGGGGGCGCTCGGTCCGGCTCCGCCCTGGCCCAACTGGGTAGCGCTAAGTGCAGTTTTGCGGGCCCAAAACTGCAGTTGACGCTACCTACTTGGGGCCCAGCGCTCAGGGGGCGCCGACCGGATCAGGTTCCCGCTGCGCAGGCGTTTTGCGGATGGTGGCGCTGATGACTGCCGCAATGGTGCACATTGCCGCCGCCCCGAGCCAGGCGTACGTGTATTGGCCGGTGGACTCGCGGATCACGCCCGCCCCCAAGGCTGCGGCCGCTGCCCCCAGTTGGTGAGCTGCGAAGACCCAACCAAACACCACGCTGCCGTCCGCGCCGAACGTCTCGCGACAGATCGCAACGGTAGGCGGCACCGTGGCCACCCAATCCAGGCCGTAAATCACCACGAACACGATCATGCTGGGCTGGACCTCGGCGTTCAGCAGCAACGGCAGGACCAGCAGGCCGATCCCCCGGAACTGGTAGTAGATGGCCAACAGGATCCGCGGGTTGAAGCGGTCCGTCAGCCAGCCGGAAGCGATGGTCCCGGCAATGTCGAAAATGCCGACGACGGCGAGCAGCCCGGCCGCGGTGGTTTCGGGCATGCCGTGGTCATGTGCGGTGGGGATGAAGTGGGTGCCGATCAGGCCGTTCGTCGTGGCACCGCAGATGGCAAACCCCGCCACCAGCGCCCAAAAGGTCCGCACCTTGCTGGCCCGTCGGAGCGCCTGCATAGCCCGAACTGCCGCATTTCCCTGCGGCGCAGCGGGCAGCGTCTGTGCCACGTCGCTGGGATCCTGGCCGTAAGGATGGACGCCGACGTCGGCCGGCGAGTTCTTCAGGAACTTCAGGACCAGCGGCACCACCGCCAAGGCGCCGGCCGCAATCAGCAGGGACGCCTGCCGCCAGCCAGGATCCTGCGCCAGCATGGCGATGAAGGGCAGGAAGACGAGTTGCCCGGCCGCGCTACCGGCGGTCAAGATGCCGATAACCAGGCCCCGGCTCTTCACGAACCAGGTGTTGGCGATGGTGGCCGCAAACACCAAGGCCATGGACCCGGTCCCCAGACCAATCAGCACTCCCCAAGTGAGCAGGATCTGCCACGATTGGTTGACGAAAACGGTCAAGGCGCTGCCCAGACCAATGAGCACCAGGGCTGTCGCCGTGACGCTACGGATGCCGAACCGCTCCATCAAGGCGGCCGCGAAAGGTGCGGTCAAGCCAAACAGGATCAAGTTGATACTGACCGCTGCGGACAGGACCGTGAGCGACCAGCCGAATTCCTGCTGCAAGGGAACCATCAGCACCCCCGGTGCCGCGCGGAAGCCTGCTGCTCCCACCAAGGCAAGAAACGCGACGGCGGCCACTACCCAGGCCGGGTGGAGTTGCCGCCGACGCGTGGGCGCGCCCGCCGTCATGCCACTGCCTTGCGCGTGGCTGCGGTGGCGAGCTCGATGGGGTCCGCTGACCGGGACAAACTGTGCCAGCTGGTGTTCGCAGCACTGAGCGAATCGCCGCAACTGGAGCAGGTATCCGCTGAAGAGGTCCGCTGGCCGCACCCTGAATGGATGACGTACATGTGGTCCTGAGCCGACGGTGCCGGGAGGTGCTTCTCGGACCAGATGGTCACCGCGTTCAGCACCGGGAGGGTGTCCTCGCCCATGGTGGTGAGGACGTAGCGCGCGCGGGTCCTGCCGCCGTCGGAATATTCCTCCTTGGCGAGTAGGCCTGAGTCAACCAGGCCTGCCAAGCGACGGGTCAGGACCGAGTCCGCGACCTTGAGCCGGGACTGCATGGCAGCAAACCTGCCGTCGCCAAAGAACACCTCCCGGAGAACCAGCACACTCCAGGGGTCAGCGAGGATATCGAGCCCGCGGGCCATGCTGCAGCCTCTGCGGGACAGATCGGATCGAAGTACCATGGCGGCACACTAGCTGACTATCTTCAAGAAAGCTAGAGGCGCCTCACCCAGCTGCCCGCTGGGTCTCCCCACCTTTAAGCCGGCCCGACGGCGTGTCCTGGCGAATCGCCGTCGTCACCGCCGCTGACGCGGCCAAAGGTGGGGAGTTTCAGCGGCCGGACTTAACCGAGGGTGCTGAACGCCCGTTCCAGGTCGGCGATCAGGTCCTCAACGTCTTCGATGCCGCAGGAGAGCCGCAGCAGGTTCACCGGGACAGCGAGCTCGGTACCTTTCACGGAGGCGTGCGTCATTTCGGACGGGTAGTTCATCAGCGATTCGATGCCGCCCAGGGATTCGGCCAGGGTGAAAACGGTGGTGGACTCGGCGACCTTGCGGGCAGCAGCTTCGCCGCCTTTGAACTGGACCGACACCATGCCACCGAATGAGCGCATCTGCTTCTTGGCCAGCTCGTGGCCCGGGTGGGTGGGCAGGCCTGGATACAGCACTGCTTCGACCTCGGGGCGTTCCAGCAGCCATTCGGCAACCGCCTGGCCGTTTTGGCTGTGCCGGTCCATGCGCACACCAAGGGTCTTGAGGCCACGGGTGGTGAGGAATGCATCCATCGGACCGGACACGGCTCCCACCGCGAACTGCACGAAGCCGATCTTCTCGGCCAGTTCGGCGTCCTTGACCACCAAGGCCCCGCCCACAACGTCCGAATGCCCACCGATGTACTTGGTGGTGGAGTGAACCACGACGTCGGCACCCAGGTTGAGGGGGTTCTGCAGGTAGGGGGACGCGAAGGTGTTGTCGACCACCAGGAGGGCTCCGGCGTCGTGCGCGATCTCCGCGAGGGCTGCGATGTCGGTGATCTTCATCAGCGGGTTGGACGGCGTTTCGACCCAGAGGAAGCGGGTCTTGGCGCCGGCAACGGCTTCCTTGACGGCGCCGAGGTCGGCCATGTCCACGGGGGTGTTGCCAATGCCCCAGTCACCCAGGACGCGGTTGATGAGCCGGTACGTTCCGCCGTATGCATCATTGCCGAGCACAATGTGGTCGCCTGGCCGGGTCAGTGCACGGATGAGGGAGTCCTCGGCGGCCAGGCCGGAGCTGAAGCTGTAGGCGTGGGTGCCATTTTCGAGCGCCGCCAACTGTTCCTGCAGCGCATCGCGGGTGGGGTTGCCGCCGCGGCCGTATTCGTAGCCGTCGCGCAGCCCGCCAATGCCGTCCTGGGCGTAGGTGGAGCTGAAGTGCAGTGGCGGTACGACGGCGCCGGTGCGTGGCTCGAAAGCCTGGCCGGCGTGCACGGCGCGGGTGTTGAAGCCTTGGTTTTCCGGGAGGGACATGGTGCTCCTTTTCGGGTGCAGGTCAGCTGCTGAGGTAGGCCAGCAGGTCGTGGCGGGTGAGGATTCCCACGGGCGCGCCAACAAACGTGACCATCAGGGTGTCGGTTTCCGAGAGCAGTTCCCGGGCGGCGGAGATCGATTCGAGCGAGCCAATCACCGGAAGCCGCGGGCCCATGTGCTGGGAAATTTTATCGCTGAGGCTCGCTTCGCCTCGGAAGAGTTTGGCGGTCAGGCTGCGTTCGTCCACAGCACCGAGCACCTCGCCCATCACCACCGGCGGCTCCTGCGACAGGACCGGGATGTGGCTGACGCCGAACTCGTTCATGATGTTGATGACATCGCGGACGGACTCATTGGGGTGGATGTGCACCAGGTCTGGCAGTTCGCCGTTCTTGGTCTTGATCACTTCACCCACGGATGCTTCGTCGCCGCCGGAGAGGAAGCCGTAGGAACGCATCCACTGGTCGTTGAAGATTTTCGCGAGGTAGCCGCGGCCGGAATCGGGCAGGATGACGACGACGACCGCGGACTCGGGCAGGTCCCGCGCCGCTTGCAGGGCTGCCACCACGGCCATGCCGGAGGAACCGCCCACAAGCAGGCCCTCTTCGCGGGCCAAGCGACGAGTCATCTCGAACGAGTCGGCGTCGCTGACGGCGATGACCTCGTCCGGTACTGACTTGTCATAGTTGTCTGGCCACATGTCCTCCCCCACGCCCTCGACGAAGTACGGGCGTCCGGTGCCGCCGGAATAGACCGAACCTGCGGGATCGGCGCCGATGATCCGGACCCGGCCGCCATCGGCCTCGGCCCGATCAGCCGAGACCTCCTTGAGGTACCGGCCAGTACCCGTGATAGTGCCGCCCGTGCCAGCGCCGATGATGCAGTGGGTGATTTTTCCGTCCGTGTCCGCCCAAATTTCGGGGCCTGTGGTGCGGTAGTGGCTTTCGGGCGCTGCCGGGTTGGAGAACTGATCCGGCTTGTAGGCGTTGGGGATCTCCCGGACCAGGCGATCCGAGACACCGTAGTAGCTTTGCGGGCTGTCCGGCGGCACGGAGGTGGGGGTCACCACCACTTCGGCGCCGTAGGCACGCAGCACCGCGCGCTTGTCCTCGCCCACCTTGTCCGGAACCACGAAAATGCACTTGTAGCCTTTTTGCTGCGCGACCAGGGCAAGGCCTACACCGGTGTTGCCCGAGGTTGGCTCCACGATGGTGGCGCCCGGCTTCAGCTTGCCGTCCCGCTCGGCGTCCTCGATCATTTGCGCCGCGATCCGGTCCTTGATGGACCCTCCGGGGTTCAGGTATTCGAGCTTGACCAAGACCGTTGCCTTGACGTCACCGATGACGTGGTTGAGTTTGATGAGCGGAGTGTTGCCGATGAGATCCAGGATGGACGGAGCGTACTTCATACCTTTAAAACTACCGTGGATCGGGAGGGCTACTCATTCCCTTCCGTGCTGGTTTCCGCTGGCAGGTTCTCCCACAGGCCCATCACGTTGCTCTCGGTGTCTTTGAAGTAGGCGAACGATCCCATGCCGGGAATGGTCTCCTTCGGCTTCACGGTTGACCCGCCGAGGGATTCGACGGTCTGCAAGGTGGCGTCGATGTCTGCCACATCCAAGGTGATCACGGGATGCGTCAGGTCGGTTGCACGGCTGGTCAGCCCGCCGTTGATCACCCCGGGAACCTCGCTGGGGCCATCGGTGTCAGCTGGGGCGCCGGTGGGAGCGGTGATGAGGGAGCTGTAGTCCATTCCTGGGATCGCTGTAATGGCCCAGCCAAAGGCCTGTTCGTAGAATCCTTTCGCACGATCCTTGTCATCTGCCGGAATTTCGAAATGAACTACTGCACCCATGGGTGGCCCAGCCTTTCGCTATGGTTGGCGCGGCGGTTCCGCGCCACTTCCTCAGGCAGCATCTTAGTCCGGTGGAGTGGCTGAAATAAGGGGTGTGGAGGAGCAGTGCGCCCCGGCGTCCAGTCCGCCTTCGGCTCCCTTAGGCTTGGCCCATGTCAATCATTTACGATGCCACCATCGAACCTTCCAAGCTGGACATACTGGCCGCATGGCTGCCGTCGCAGGAATGGTTCATCCCCGTCCCGGACGCTGAACTCGAACGGGTTGCTTCCTTCAGGTTTGACGATCCTGCTGGTCAGGTGGGCATGGAGACCTTGCTGATTCGCCACGGCGCCTGGACGTACCAAGTGCCGCTGGTCTATCGCAACGCCCCTGTCCCCGAATTGGCAGCGTTTCTCTTGACCAGCACGGAGCACTCGGTGTTGGGTACCCGGTGGGTCTACGACGCCACTGGTGATCCGCTGTACGTCGCTGCTATTGCCGGCGCTGTGCTGGCCGCTGAACCGCAGGCGAACCAGGTGGAGCACCGCGGTGAGGAACGGATCCCGCTTCCGGCCACCATTACGCTCACCAGCACCGGAACTCCGGGGACACCGGTCCCGGCCGTTGAGTCCGTCACCGCGCACACCGTTGGCGGGGTGACCACCATCCGCTCGGGTGGCCTCAGCATCGCCGTGGTCCGGTCCCTGGCGGACGACGACGACACACACCTCGGCGCCGCCCTCACCGGCGCCTGGGCAGGCGGCCCCGCGGCTGCGTTGCTGGCCACCGCGTCACTCACCGACCCCAGCTGACGTTTTGCACGGGCCGGCCCGGCCCGGCATAAAAGCCCCCTGCGGGCGGACCGTCCTGGTCCGCCCGCAGGGGGCTTTTGGGTGCTCAGCGCCCGTTGAGCAGGGTTTCGCTGCAGTCCTTGTTGTCCTGGCCCCTTTCGGTGTAGCCCGTGGGGGTACTGATGGTGACATCGTTGATGTACCAGATGTAGTGGCCGGCGAGCTGGGATGAGTAGTTGACCCGGATCCGGCCCTTCTTCTCGTGGATCTCCGCGCCCGCGGTCAGCGTGGCCTTGCGGCCCGGTTCGATGTGGATCGTGGAGGCGTTGCTTTCGGTGACGGTGTGGCTCCAGTTGTATTCGCCGGACAGTCCGCCGGTGAAGAAGCTCTTGACGGCGCTGGCGGTGCCGCCGATCGAGCCGCCTGAGGACCACGATTCCGTGCCGGTGAGCGCCTGATCGATCACGCCGCGGTCCGAGGTGCAGTTGGTGACGGTCTCGCCCACCGCTTTCCAGTCAAGAAAGGTGTTGCTGCTTTCCTCTTCGAAGGTGCAGGCGTCCAGGGCCATGGTGTTGCCCGTGGTGTGGCCGTCCGGGAGGTAGGCAGTTCCGTCGCAGTCGCCCTGGAGCTCCTCGATGGTAGGCGGCCGGTCTTCGGCCTGGGCCGGCGACACTGGTCCAAGGAAACCAACGCCCAGCAGCGCCGCTGCGGTGATGATGCCGGTTCGTGAGCCGATCTTCTTCATACGATTGGACATGCTCTTCAACTCCCCATTAGTCATTCCTACGTACCCTCTGGCACTGCCACCACTCTTCCCCGCCGGGGTTGGTCCGGCAACGGATGCGGGGAAGGGTTAGCCGGGTGGCTAACATCCCCGCCCCGCCCTAGACTCATGCCGGGGGACGGACTAACAGAAGGCAGGCAACGCGGCGATGGGCTTTCTGGTCGAACACTGCAGCGAACTGGAATCCTCGCTCCTGCACCCGCAGAATTTTGAGCGCTCCCCCAGCGGGCAGTGGCTGGCGGAACGGTACCGAGAGATCGTCCCCGTGATTCTGCCCGACGTTCTCCACTGCCTGGACACCGGGGAACCGCTCGCCCCACGCAGCGTGGCGGCCGTGCGGACCTCAGCGGAGGGCATCCTGGCCGGTCGGGTGCCCCTGCACACTGTCCTCCATGGCGGAATTCCTGCCCTGCGCGTCTTTGCCGCCTTCCTGCAGCCCCATCATTCGCGGCTGACCAGCGCCGAGCTGGCGTCGATTTTGGGGCGGGCCTCAGTGGTGGCCACCGAGCTGGGCGCCTGCTGGGCCCACGCCTGGTCCAGCGCGCCGTCCCGCGCCGCGTCCGACACCGGGGCCGCTGCCGTGTCGGCCGCCGGCTCATCGGAGCCGGCGGCCGGCGTGCCCGCAGGTGCGGACACCGAGGTGCATGTCCCGGAACTCATCGCCGTGCCGGGACATCTGGACGACGCCGACCTCGACATGGTGCTGCTGGCGGCGCAGGGCCGCTCGAACGAGGAAATCGCCCAGGCCACCGCGTATAGCCCGCACGCCGTCAAGTGGCACCTGGGCCGCGCGATGCGCACCTGGAACGTCCGCAACAGGGCCAGCCTCATCACCACAGCCCTCCTGCGGGGTGCCTTGCGGCCCCGCACGCGGCTGATGCCCCCGGCCGCCATCCAACCCCCGGTGCCGGAG
>NZ_UXAU01000061.1 GCF_900609065.1 Arthrobacter ulcerisalmonis
CGATAACCGGTACCTCGTCCTGCCCAATTCCAACGGCACCCCATCGCGGGGATCGACCAACACCCTGTACAACGACTGCGCCCCATCAGCAACCAACCGTCGCGCCACCGATGCTGGCACCGGGCCAAACCCGTCCACTTCACCCGGTTCTTCCGTGAGGCCCAACAATGAGAACACCGGCACCGTCACCAACACCTCAGCCCGCACCCCCGCGCCGAACTCCGCATCGGTGCCTAGGTGGTGACCTGGGCTGTTGAGGAGGAGCCCGGCCGCGACATCCGCCCGTAGCTGCGTCAACGTTCGGTCCTCATTGGGGCCTTGCAACCCCCTAGCCAGTGCCGTGGTCTTATTCCACACCGCACACGCCGTGTCCCCCGGTAAATACATCGACAGCCAGCCCATCCCGTCCCGATCAGGGCAGAACTCCACCCGACGATCCGCCACACCCTTCACATGCCGGGCCTCCAACGACTCCGGATGATGCCGCTCCCGCCACCCCCGCACCTTCCGACGGAACCGCGACACCACCACA
>NZ_UXAU01000033.1 GCF_900609065.1 Arthrobacter ulcerisalmonis
CCCGCTGCACCACAGACAACGAACTACGCGAACACATAAAACTGCTCCCCTCACATCGGAACTGAAAATTTCTCAGTCCAACATTTGGGGAGCAGTTCATTTCACGCCCGTTCCACCAACCCTCCCGGAGTTTTTACGCCTGATCGGGCAACCCTCCCGGAGTTTCCGGCGGGCGGAAACCGGCCTGTGGATAACTTCTGCAAGGTTCCGCAAATTGGGCAAGAATGCTGCCATGTTTATGCGTGACGATTTGCCTCCCGAATTGGCGTCGGTGCCGTTCACTGTGGCTGAAGCCCGCTCGGCCGGGCTTTCGGCGAACCGCATCAGGCAGCATGATGTAACGCACGTCAGCCGCGGACTCTACCGGCCGAGTCGTTGGGACTTCGAACTCGCCGAGGCTGCCCGAGCGTTGTCTGCGATCTCGCCGGGGGCCTGGATTTCGCATGTGACTGCGGCGCGGCTACAGGGTCTTTTCCTACCGCCTTGGCTAGCTGATTCGGACGAACTTCACCTCAGTAAGCCGCGAGCTCTGAAATCAGTACATCGGCGTGGCGTTTTGGGCCATGAAGTCGTCGTCCACGCGGACGAGGTGGAATCGTATGGCGGCATGCGAATCAGCACGCGGTCCAGGACTTGGCTTGACCTGGCAAGGCGGCTTTCGCTCTACGACGTAGTGTGCATGGGAGATCAACTGATTAGGCTGCCGCGCGCGCAATTTGAGGATCGCTCCGATCCTTTCGACACTGTTTCCGGATTGCGCTTGATGATTAGTCGACACCCAAATCTGCAAGGTGTCCAGCGTGCTCGAGAGGCCTTGGAACTCGTTCGCGTTGGCTCAGACTCGGCGCCGGAAACTTTCCTGCGCTTGGCCATGGGCGATGCAGGCCTCCCCGATCCCGAACTGCAACTGCGCTTGCGGCCTCTCGACCTGAATTCGCCCTCGGCAGATCTCGGCTATCGACGTCAACAGATTGCCATCCAGTACGACGGCGAGCATCACCGTTCGGAGCCGCAGACCATGAGTGACAAACGTCGTGATCGTGCTTTCGAATCTGCCGGCTACACAGTTTTGATCTTTGGCAAGGAAGATCTCGCGGACGATTTCGTCCAGGCAACAGAGACAGTACGAAGGTCTTTGCACAGTAGCCGGCTCGATTGGCCAGCGGCTTCTGGCTTCGCTGACGTGGGCTGACGCCGCTTCTCTGAACCGAAGGTGCCAGCAGTCGCTGCCAGGACGAACTGTCCCCGCTCCAAAGAGGACCACCTGCTGTGAGTTGGCAGCCGCCGTCGAGCCTTCCCGCGTCCCGGTCTAGAACCAGTTCTCCGGGAGGGATGAGGAAACCAACGCAACAACCCCGGGAGGGATGCGGAAACCAACGCAACAAGTCCGGGAGGGATGCAAAAACGCTCCCCCACCCTGCCGGGTGGGAGAGCGTCTGAGACAGCAGGGCGGCCTAGCGCTCCAAGTCGCCGCGGATGAAGGCTTCAACCTTTTCGCGGGCGATGTCGTCGTTGAACTGCTCCGGCGGCGACTTCATGAAGTAGCTGGAGGCGGAGAGCAGCGGGCCGCCCACGCCGCGGTCCAGGCCGATCTTGGCGGCACGGATGGCGTCGATGATCACGCCGGCGGAGTTGGGTGAATCCCAGACTTCGAGCTTGTATTCCAGCGAGACCGGGGCGTCACCGAAGTTGCGGCCTTCGAGGCGGACGAAGGCCCATTTGCGGTCGTCGAGCCACTGGACGTAGTCGGACGGGCCGATGTGGACGTCCTTGGCAGCCAGGTCAGCCTGCACGTTGGACGTGACGGCCTGGGTCTTGGAGATCTTCTTGGACTCGAGGCGGTCCCGCTCCAACATGTTCTTGAAGTCCATGTTGCCACCAACGTTGAGCTGGTACGTGCGGTCCAGGGTCACGCCGCGGTCTTCGAACAACTTTGCCATGACGCGGTGCGTGATGGTGGCGCCGATCTGGCTCTTGATATCGTCGCCCACGATCGGGACGCCTGCAGCGGTGAACTTGTCGGCCCATTCCTTGGTGCCGGCAATGAACACGGGGAGGGCGTTGACGAACCCGACGCCCGCGTCGATGGCAGCCTGCGCGTAGAACTCAGCAGCCTGCTGTGAACCGACGGGCAAGTAGCAGACCATGACGTCTACTTTGGCGTCCTTGAGGGCCTGCACCACGTTGACGGGTTCGTCCGTGGACTGCTCAATGGTCTCGAGGTAGTACTTGCCGAGCCCGTCCAGGGTGTGACCGCGCTGAACGGTGACACCGGTGGGGGGAACCTCGGCGATTTTGATGGTGTTGTTTTCGCTGGCCAGGATGGCGTCTGCGAGGTCAACGCCGACTTTCTTGCCATCGACATCGAACGCGGCAACGAACTCGACGTCATTGACGTGATACTTGCCGAATTCAACGTGCATCAGACCCGGGATCGTGGCCTGGGGATCGGCGTCGCGGTAGTAGTGCACACCCTGTACGAGCGAGGCGGCGCAGTTACCCACACCAACGATGGCAACACGAATCGGATTTGCAGACACGGAACTCCTTTGAAGACAAACTCAGCTGCCAGGGCGGTCAATACTGGAAAGTACGACGGCGGCGCGCTGGCAGTGCACCAACCGGCGCCCTAACATCTTACCTAACCATGCGGGGGCCGAGTTTGTTCCCGGCCCCCGCATGGTGAAGTCAACTACGCCCGATTGAACAGGAGGTTACTTCTGCTTCCAGAGGTTGATGTCCGATTCCATGGCGAATTCGTCAATGGCGTGCAGCTCGTCGGCGGTGAAGTCGAGGTTGTTGACTGCTGCGAGGGTGTCTTCGAGTTGGCGGACACTGGACGCTCCCACCAGCGCGGAGGTGACCGAGGAGCCCTTGCCCTGCTCGCGGAGGATCCAGGCGATGGCCAGCTGCGCGAGCGTTTGGCCCCTCCCCTCGGCGATGGTGTTGAGCCCGCGGATCCTGCCGAGGTTCTCGTCAGTGATCATGCCCTGGTCCAGGGATTTGTGCTGTGCAGCGCGTGAGTCTGCGGGCACGCCGTTGAGGTAGCGGTCGGTGAGCATTCCTTGCGCGAGCGGGGAGAAGGCGATGGAGCCGGCACCAACTTGCTCCAGGGCCTCATACAGGTTGGGGGTCCCGTTCTCGGTCCAGCGGTTCAGCATGGAGTAGCTGGGCTGGTGGATCAGCAGCGGGGTGCCCATTTCCTTGAGGATCCTGGCCGCTTCCAAGGTCTGTTCCGGGGTGTAGGAGGAGATCCCCGCGTAGAGGGCCTTGCCGGACCGGACGGCAGAGTCCAACGCTCCCATGGTCTCTTCCAGGGGAGTTTCCGGGTCAGGGCGGTGGCTGTAGAAGATGTCCACATAGTCCAGGCCCATCCGCGTCAGGGACTGGTCCAAGCTGGCCAGCAGGTATTTGCGGGAACCCCAGTTGCCGTAGGGTCCGGGCCACATGTCATAGCCGGCCTTGCTGGAGATGATGAGTTCGTCGCGGTAGGGCTTGAAGTCGTCCTGGAAGTGCCGGCCAAAGTTGGTCTCGGAGGTTCCGTAGGGTGGCCCGTAGTTGTTGGCGAGATCGAAGTGGGTGACGCCGAGGTCGAACGCACGGCGCAGGATGGCGCGCTGGGTTTCGAACGGCTTGTCGTCACCGAAGTTATGCCAGAGTCCCAGGGAGATGGCGGGGAGCTTGAGTCCGCTGCGTCCAACGCGGCGGTAGGGCATCGATTCATAGCGGTTGTCCGCAGCTGAATAAGTCATACGTTCATCCTGCCACCTGTGATGCAGGCAACAGAACGGCGCGGGGGTGTTTCGCCGCGGGCTGAGAGCGCCAGCCCGCGGCGAACCACGTCAGTCCTGCACGATTGCGGCACTCCACGCGGGGAGCACCAGCGAGCCAGCCACAAGCTGCGCGGCTGCCTCGGTGCTCAACGAAACCGTCCCACTGACATTCCCCAACCGGAGTTCCGCCGTCGAAAAGTTCAGCAACACTTCGATCGCGCCGCGCCGGAATCGCAGCCACCCGGCGGCGTCGTCGCACGAGACCTCCGTCGCCGCGAATCCCAGCCCGGCGAGCTCGGGGTGCTCGCGGCGCAGCGCGGTCAGGGACCGGTACAGCGACAGCAGGCGGGCGTGATCGCCGGTTTCGGCCTCGGTCCAGTCCAGTTTGGAGCGCAGGAAAGTCTCCGGGTCCTGTGGATCGGGTACGACGGCGGGATCCCACCCCATGCGTTCGAACTCCCGGATGCGTCCTTCCGCGGTGGCCTTGCCCAACTCCGGCTCAGGGTGCGAGGTGAAGAACTGCCAGGGTGTGGTGGCGCCATACTCCTCACCCATGAACAACATGGGCGTGAACGGCGAGGTCAGGGTCAGGACGGCGGCCACGGCCAACTGCCCGAACTCCAGGGACTGGGACAACCTGTCCCCCACAGCCCGGTTGCCGATCTGGTCGTGGTTTTGGTTGCAGACCACCAGCGCTGCCGGTTGCACCAGCGAAGCGTCAATGGGCCTGCCGTGGTGCCGGCCGCGGAAGCTGGAGTAGCTGCCGTCATGCAGGAACCCGTCCTTCAGGACCTTGGCCAGCACCCCGAGGGATGCGAAATCGGAGTAGTACCCGGTGGTTTCGCCGCTAACACTGACGTGCACGGCGTGGTGGAAGTCGTCGCTCCACTGCCCGGCCAGCCCATACCCGTTCGTGGAGCGTGGGTACATCAGCCTGGGGTTGTTGAGGTCGGACTCCGCGATGAGGGTGCGAGGCAGGCCTGTCTCGGCAGCGATGGTATCCCCCAGCGCGGCGAGATCCTCAAGGATGTGGACTGCCCGCTCATCCTTGAGGGCATGCACGGCATCGAGTCGGAGGCCATCCACGTGGTAGTCACGCAGCCAGAGGGCAGCGTTGTCGAGGATGTAGTCGCGGACCACGTCCGAGCCTGGCCCGTCGAGGTTCACCGAGTCGCCCCACGTGGTGGCGTCGCCCTGTTTCAGGTACGGCCCGAAGCGTGGCAGGTAGTTCCCGCTCGGGCCCAGGTGGTTGTACACCACGTCTTGGATGACGCCCAAGCCGGCTGCATGGGCTGCGTCGACGAAGCGCTGGTAGGCCGCTGGCCCACCGTAGCCTTCGTGGACTGCATACCACTGGACGCCGTCGTAACCCCAGTTGTGGGTGCCGTTGAAGCCGTTGACCGGGAGCAATTCCACGAAGTCGACGCCGAGCTCTGCCAAATAGCTGAGCTTGGCGGCCGCCGCATCGAGGGTTCCGTCCGGAGTGAAGGTGCCAATGTGGAGTTCGTAGACCACGGCGCCCTGGAGTTCCTTGCCCTGCCACGCGCTGTCCTGCCACTGGTGACTGGCGGGATCGTAGGTACGCGAGAGGGCGTGTACCCCGGCCGGGACGCGCCGGGACCTGGGATCGGGCAGCGGCGTGGAATCGCCGTCGAGCAGGTAGCCGTAGTCCACCTCAGCGGTTGCTGGCGCGTCCGGAGCGGACCACCAGCCCTCGGCGCCGGGCTGGGCTGACTTCGGCGCCATGGTGTGGTGCTGGCCGGCTGCCACCAGCACCACGCTCGAAGCGTCCGGTGCCCACACGTCGAAACGGTCGGTTCCCGTGTTCACCACAGTCATTTCACTGCTCCGTCCACCGGTGCCAACAAGGCCACGGAATAGGTTCCCAGCAATTCCGCCAACAAGGTCCGACCCGGCGGGTAGGTTGCACCCGTGAGCTCGTCCCGCATTGCCAGGGAAAGGTCGACGGCGGTGTCGCGCCAGCCGCCGTCGGCTGCCAGCCCCAGGGGTAGCCGGGCCGTCACTGTCACCGCGCCGGGCGCCGACAGGGAGTCGCCGCGCGCAAAAGCGAGCACGTGCTGGGCCGCAGGGCCGCTGGCCTCGAGCGGCTGGTACCCGACGAAGAGTTCCGGCCGGTCCCGGCGGAGCCGGAGCGCCCGTGAGGTGACCAGCAGTTTGCTTGCTTCGGTGCCACCTGCCGGCGCATCACCAGCGTCAATCAGTGCCAGTTCCCGGCGTCGGACGTCGAAGTCGACAGCGCGCCGGTTGTCGGGGTCGGCCAGGGAACGTTCCCAGAACTCACTGCCCTGGTAGACGTCGGGGACGCCGGGCATGGTGAGTTGGACAAGCTTGGCCCCGAGCGAATTCGCCGCGGCAGCAGCATCGATCTTGGCAACAAGCCCGGCCAGGGCCGAAGCTACCCGGTCATCGTCGAAGACGGCGTCCACAGCTGCAGAAACGGTGGCTTCAAAGTCGGCGTCCGGGTCTGTCCAGGTAGTGGAATTGGCCGCTTCTCGGGCTGCCTTGGTGGCATAGGCCTGCAGCCGCTCCCTGCTGGCTGGCCAGGACCCAACCACTGCCTGCCAGAGGAGGTTGGCGAAGGGTCCATCCGCGATGGGCGCTGCGTCCCGGAGTACGGACAGGGTTGCCGCCCACTGGTCCGGAATCTCGGACAGCACCGAGATTCGGGCCCGGGTGTCTTCGCTGCGCTTGGTGTCATGCGTGGACAGCGTGGTCATGGACAGCGGCAGGTCCCGCTGGCGCTCCTGCATGCGGAGGTGAAACTCCGGCACATCCACGGCGAAGTGGGTGGGGTCGGCGCCCACTTCCGTGAGGGTACCCAGCCGGGTGTAGCGATAAAACGCAGTGTCTTCAACGCCCTTGGCCATCACCATACCTGACGTCTGCTGGAAGCGGATGGCCAGCGGAGTGTCCGCGTCCAGGAGCAGCGGCAAGAGGACTGCAACGGCCGAGCCTAGGTCCGGCCGGTGCCCCGCCGCGCCCTGGACGGCAGCTTCGAGGACTTCGGCGCCGATGGGAAGGTAAGTCCGGTAAACCGGGAAGTTGGCGATGATCTCGGCAATTGCGTCAGCGGCGTGCGCCACGTCCAACCCAGCGGCGGTGGGGACCAGGCGCGCCAGCCGGAGGATCTCCGACCGCAACATCCCGTCTGCCACATCGCGCTTGGTGCCATGGATCATCGCTTCGTAATCAGCCAGGGTGGAGCTCCCGCGGAGTTCCGCATCCAACTGGTCCAGGCCTGGTTGGCCGGCGGGGTCAATGAAGACCCTGTCGATATCGGCCAGCGCGTCGTAGCCGGTGGTGCCTTCGCAGGCGAAGTCGCCGGCTAGCACCTCTCCGGGCTCGAGGATTTTCTCCACCAGGACGTAGGCGCCGCCGCTGAGGTCCTTGAGCCAGCGCAGGTAGCCGCTGGGATCGGCGAGTCCGTCCGGGTGGTCTACGCGCAGCCCGTCTACCAGGTCCTCGGCGAACCAACGGCCTACCTCGGCGTGGGCTTCGTGGAAGACCCGAGGGTCCTCCACCCTGATCCCGGCCAAGGTGGTGACGGCAAAGAATCGGCGATAGTTGAGTTCCGCGTCTGCCCGCCGCCAGTCCATCAGCTCGTAGTGCTGGCGGGCGTGGACCTCCTGAGGAGTGTCGCCGTCAGAGTAGGTACCGGCAGCCAGCGGGAAGCGGTGGTCGTAGTACCGCAACTCGCCGTCCACGATTTCGAGTTTGCCAAGGTCCGCATCCGAGCCCAGCATGGGCAGCCGAACCTTGCCGCCGGCAAGCTCCCAGTCCACGTCGAAGGCGTCGGCGTAGGGTGACCCTTGGCCCTCCGCCAAGAGCGACCACCACCAGGGATTCTGTGCTGGCGTGGCCACGCCCACGTGGTTAGGCACGATGTCCACGAGGACGCCCAGACCGTGTTCTCTGGCTGCAGTTGATAGGGCCAACAGGCCAGCCGGCCCGCCGCGGTCAGGATCGACGGCGGCGGGATTGGTGACGTCGTAGCCGTGATCAGAGCCCTGCTCCGCCGTCAGGATCGGCGAGAGGTAGACCCAATCAATGCCAAGCTGCTTCAGGTACGGGACAGTGTTGGCAGCGTCGAACAGGGTGAAACTGGGCCGGATCTGGAGTCGGTAGGTGGAGGTGGGAACCTTCACTCTCCATCCGCCTTCTCTTCGGTGGCACTTGCGGCCGTGGCCTTCGCTTCGCTGGCTTCGGCCGCCTTGGTCTGCGCCTCTACCATCTCTTCCTGGGCTTCCTCGTGGTCGGCCATGGAGGCCAGGGAAGCGGCGGCGGAGACGTCCACTTCGGCTTCGGGACCAGAGTAGGCGCGCAGCACCACCATGGACTTGGCATCCAGGGTGATCGTGGCACCAGCCTTGAGCGGTTCGTAGTCGTCGGCCTGGGCAGCGGTGTCGATCATGACTTCCCAGAACTGGGCGTATTCCTCTGACGGGAGGAGGAAGTCGACGCTGTCGTCATGGGCGTTGAACGTCATGAGGAAGCTGTCATCGGTGATCCGACGGCCGCGGAAATCCTTCTCCTGGATGCCGTCGCCGTTGTAGAAGACGCCGATGGTCCGGCCGAACCCGTTTCCCCAGTCCTCCGGCAGCATTTCGGTGCCGTCGGTCCGCAGCCAAACAATGTCCGGCAGCTTCTCGCCTTCGCCACGGCGGACGGGACGTCCGTCGAAGAAGCGGCTGCGGCGGAAGGTCGGATGGTCGTGCCGGAGCTTGTTCACGAAGGACGTGAACTCAACCAGGGGTTGGTCCATGGCGTCCCAGTGGATCCAACTGAGTTCCGAGTCCTGGCAGTAGGTGTTGTT
The DNA here is from genome assembly GCF_900609065.1 of Arthrobacter ulcerisalmonis. Classification (GTDB taxonomy): domain Bacteria; phylum Actinomycetota; class Actinomycetes; order Actinomycetales; family Micrococcaceae; genus Arthrobacter; species Arthrobacter ulcerisalmonis. The sequence continues at coordinate 8,608 of NZ_UXAU01000033.1, forward strand.
GTTGCCCTGCTGCGTCCGGCCGAGCTCATCACCGTGAAGCACCATGGGCACGCCCTGGGAGAGCAACAGGGTTGCCAGGAAGTTCCGCTGCTGCCGGGCGCGGAGGGTCAGGACCTTTTCGTCATCCGTGTCGCCCTCGGCCCCGCAATTCCAGGACCTGTTGTGCGACTCGCCGTCGTTGTTGCCTTCCCCGTTCGCGTCGTTGTGCTTCTCGTTGTAGGAGACGAGGTCGCGCATGGTGAAGCCGTCATGGGCGGTGACGAAGTTGATGGACGCGACAGGGCGACGGGCAGAGCTTTCATAAAGATCGGCAGAGCCGGTCAGGCGGGACGCGAATTCACCCAGCGTGGCGTGTTCGCCGCGCCAGAAATCGCGGACCGTGTCCCGGTACTTGCCGTTCCATTCGGTCCACTGGGGCGGGAAGTTTCCAACCTGGTAGCCGCCGGGGCCAACATCCCACGGCTCTGCAATCAGTTTGACCTGCGAAACGATCGGGTCCTGCTGGATCAGTTCGAAGAACGTGGACAGTTTGTCAACGTCGTAAAACTCCCGGGCCAGCGTGGAGGCGAGGTCGAACCGGAATCCGTCCACGTGCATTTCCGTAACCCAGTACCGGAGGGAATCCATCAGCAACTGCAGGGAATGCGGGTGCCGGACGTTCAGGGAGTTTCCCGTGCCGGTGTAGTCCATGTAGTGCTTGTGGTCGCCGTCGACCAGGCGGTAGTAGGCCTGGTTGTCGATGCCCTTGAAGGAGAGATTGGGGCCCAGGTGGTTGCCTTCGGCGGTGTGGTTGTAGACCACGTCCAAGATGACTTCGATGCCGGCGCGGTGTAGATCGCGGACCATGGCCTTGAATTCCTGGACCTGGTTTCCCACATCCCCGGCGGAGCTGTAGGTGTTTTGCGGCGCGAAGAAGCCAATGGTGTTGTAGCCCCAGTAGTTGTTCAGGCCTTTTTCCATTAGCGTGCCGTCGTTGACGAACTGGTGCACTGGCATGAGCTCGATGGCTGTGGCGCCGAGTTTCTTGAGGTGCTCGATGACGGCCGGGTGAGCGACGCCGGCATATGTGCCTCGTTGTTCCTCGGGGACCTCGGGGTGCAGCTGAGTCAGGCCCTTGACGTGGGCCTCATAAATTACCGACTCGTGGTACGGGATTCGGAGCTGGCGGTCGCCGTCCCACTCAAAGAAGGGGTTGATGACCACGCCGTGCATGGTGTGCTTTGCGGAATCGTCGTCGTTGCGTGAGTCGGGGTCGCCGAACTCGTAGGAAAAGAGGGAGGGGTCCCAGTCGATCTGGCCCTCCACAGCCTTGACGTAAGGGTCCAGCAAGAGCTTGTTGGCGTTGAACCGGTTCCCATTGGCGGGATCGTAGGGTCCGTGGACGCGGTAGCCGTATTTCTGGCCGGGTTGGATGTGCGGTAGGTAGCAGTGCCACACGTAGCCGTCCACCTCGGTCAGTTCAACGCGGGTTTCGGTCAGGTCATCAGCCAGGAGGCAGAGTTCCACCTTCTCTGCCTGCTCGCTGAACAAGGCGAAATTGGTGCCGGTGCCGTTGAACGTGGCGCCAAGCGGATATGCGGTTCCAGGCCAGACTTCCATGATGCTCCTCAGGTGTTTTCGGCAACAGGGAATCGAACGCCCCGCTGCCGATGCGAACTACTGCCTACCGTAGTGGGTGGGTATGACTATTACGTATCTGGCGCACCTAATTACTAAGCATGCTGTGTTTTCCCCAGACGTGAGGTAAAGCGTCGGCGACCTGTCCGGCGGTGATCGGACCGCCGTCGGCTGCGGCCGACGCCGCTTGGCCAGCCAATCCGTGCAGCGACGCTCCTAGCGCGGCCAGAACCGCCCATGGCCCCGCTTCGGTGCGGCCGGGCACCAGGTAGCGGCCGACGTCGGGCCCCGACTGGGCGAACAGCCCACCGATCATCCCCGCCAGGACGTCGCCGCTGCCGGCGGTCGCAAGCCAAGGCGTCCCGTCTGCCTGGCTGAACACGACCGACCGGGGTGCGGCAACCAATGTGGTGGCGCCCTTGAGGAGGACGGTGGCCCCTGTCAGGTCGGCGGCGGTCCGCGCAGCCAACAAAGTGTCCGTCTCCACCGCTGGCCGATTGGTAGCGCCGGAAATCCTGCTCAACAGGCCAGCAAGTTCACCGGCGTGCGGCGTCAGGAGGATGTGAGATGCCACCGTGTCCGGCAGGACCGGGAGAGCTCCGGCGTCAACCACCACGGGGAGGCCCGACCCGATCGCCGCCGTGCAGCGGGCCAACTGTTCGGTGTCAGCTGGCCCGATACCCGAGCCCACCATCCACGCCTGGACATGGGCAGCAGAAACGGATGAGTCGCTGCAGACCACCTCTGGACAAGCCTGCCGCACCAGCTCCGCGGCCTCGGGCGGACCGAAGTAGCGGACCATTCCCACACCTGCGGCCAGTGCGCCACGGCAGGCCAGGACGGCCGCGCCGGGGAACTCTGCGGACCCTGCGACGATGCCGAGGACACCACGCGTGTATTTGTGGGCGTCGCGGGCAGGTGTGGGGAGCAGTGCCGTGAGGTCGTGGCGTTCCACGCGCTGGAGCGGGGGAATTGGCAGATAGGGTTCAAGCCCGATCGGCACCACCACCACGTCCCCGGTGTATCCGGCCCCAGGGTTCGCCAGCAGCCCAATCTTGGCGGCGCCGAACGTGACCGTGAGGTCCGCCGGCAAGACCGGAGACACCGCAGTTCCGGTCCCTGCATCCACGCCGCTGGGCACGTCGCAAGCCACTATCAGTCCTGGACCGCGGTCCTGTGCGGCACCGATGGCCAGCACCAAGTCGGCAGTAAGTCCGTTGAGGCCGCCGCGGGCGCCGGTGCCCAGCATGGCGTCAATGACGACGTCGGCCGCTGCGGTCGCGTGGGCCAGCCGCGGCAGCGTGGCCGCCGTCAGTTCCTCGACCCACCCGCCAGCCCGGCGGAAGGCTGCCAGCGCGTCCGGGGGGGCTGAACCGGTGGTAAGGACCGCCGTCGTCCGCAGTCCACGGCCGGCGAGGAACGCTCCCGCATAGAGGCCGTCACCGCCGTTGTTTCCCTTACCCACCAGGATGGCCACGGACGTCCCGTACACGCGCTGGCCGCGCCTGCGGAGAGTGCGGATCACTTCGGTAGCAAGACCGTAGGCGGCTTGTTGCATGAGCGCGTGCCCGCGCCCCGCAGCCAGCAGTGGCTGCTCGGCTGCGCGGACTTGGGTTCCCGTATAGGCGTAAATCATGGGCGGGCGGCTCAGCCCTCGGCCACAACCGTTGCTGTCGCGATGCCGCCGTCGTGGCTGATGGACAGGTGCCAGCGCTTGACGCCCTTTTCCTTGGCCACCGCCAGCACGGTCCCCTTGATTTGGACCGTGGGACCGTTGCTGTCCAGTCCGATCCAGCAGTCCTGCCAGTTCATGCCTGCCGGCGCGCCCAAAACCTTGGCCACGGCTTCCTTTGCGGCGAACCGGGCCGCCAGGGACCTGGCGTTCAACTCTCGCTCTGCAGGCACAAACAGGCGATCCCGCAACCCAGGGGTCCGCTCAAGCTGGCGGCCGAACCGCTCGATATCTACAACGTCTACGCCAATGCCAACAATCATGGTCCCACTCTACGGTGGCAGCAGCTCCCCGCCATTACTCGACCGTGACGCTCTTGGCGAGGTTACGCGGCTGGTCCACGTCGTAGCCCTTGGCTGCGGCCAACTCGGCCGCGAAGATCTGCAGCGGAACGGTCGTCAGGAGCGGCATCAGCAACACCGGGGTCTCCGGGACGTAGAAGACCTGCTCTGCGTAGGCCTTGACGGCCTCGTCGCCTTCCTCGGCGATCACCAGGGTCCGGGCGCCACGGGCGCGGACTTCCTGGATGTTGCTGACCACCTTGGCGTGCAGTGAGTCACGGCCGCGCGGTGACGGGACCACCACGAAGACTGGCTGGCCGTCGTCGATCAGGGCGATCGGACCGTGCTTGAGCTCGCCAGCCGCGAATCCTTCGGCGTGGATATAGGCGATCTCTTTGAGCTTGAGTGCGCCCTCCAGTGCCACGGGGTAGCCCACGTGGCGGCCAAGGAACAAGACGGAGCGTTCGTTGGCCATGCTGCGGGCCAGCTCCCGGAGGGGCCCAGCGTTGTCGAGGATGGTCTGGATCTTGGCCGGGATCTTGGCGAGGTCCGCGAGGACGTCCTTGACCTGGCCGGAGAAGATGTTGCCGCGCAGCTGTGCCAGGTAGAGGCCCAGCAGGTAGGCTGCCGTGATCTGGGCCAGGAACGCCTTCGTGGAGGCCACCGCAATCTCGGGGCCTGCGTGCGTGTAGAGCACTGCATCAGATTCACGCGGGATGGTGGAGCCGTTGGTGTTGCAGATGGAAATGGTCTTGGCGCCCTGCTCCCGGGCGTACCGGACAGCCATCAAGGTGTCCATGGTTTCGCCGGACTGGCTGATGGAGACAACCAGAGTGTTGCTGTCCAGAATGGGGTCCCGGTAACGGAATTCGTGGGCCAGTTCCACTTCGGTGGGAATCCGGCACCAGTTTTCGATGGCGTACTTGGCCACGGTGCCGGCGTACGCTGCGGTTCCACAGGCCAACACAACAATCTTGTTGACGCTCTTGAGTAGTTCCGGGTCGATCCGCAGCTCATCGAGGGTGAGCTTGCCGTTAATGTCGGAGCGCCCCAGCAGGGTTTGCGCCACGGCATCGGGTTGGTCGTGGATTTCCTTCTCCATGAAGGAGCTGAAGCCGCCCTTTTCGGCAGAGGCGGGGTCCCAGTCGACGTGGTATTCCTTGCCCTCGGCAGGGTTGCCATGGAAGTCGGTGATCTCGACCGAGTCAGCCGTGATGGTGACGATCTGGTCCTGGCCCAGTTCCACGGCCCGGCGGGTGTAGTCGATGAAGCCGGAGACGTCGGAGCCCAGGAAGTTTTCGCCGTCGCCAAGGCCCACTACCAGGGGCGAGTTGCGGCGGGCTGCCACCACAACGCCGGGCTGGTCAGCGTGCACCGCAAGCAGGGTGAACGCGCCTTCGAGCCGCTGGCACGCAAGCTGCATGGCCTCGGTGAGGGCGTCGCCGCCGTCGTTCCGGCTACGTACCTCCCGGTAAAGTTCCGCAAGCAGCGCCGCGGCTACCTCGGTGTCCGTCTCGGACAGGAAGCTGGCGCCCCTGGCCAGCAGTTCCTGCTTGAGCTCGGCAAAGTTCTCGATGATGCCGTTGTGGATCACGGCCAGCTTGCCGCCGTCGGCAAGGTGCGGGTGGGCATTACGGTCCGTCGGTCCGCCGTGAGTGGCCCATCGGGTGTGACCAATTCCGGTGCCGGCAACGGGCAGGGGCGCAGCCTCCAGCTCGGCGATCAGGTTGCTGAGCTTGCCTGACTTTTTGCGCGATTCGATGACTCCGTCGGAGACGACAGCTATCCCGGCGGAGTCGTAACCCCGGTATTCCAGGCGGCGCAGTCCTTCAAGGACCACGTCCACTGCACTGTAGCTGGCGTTTCCGCCTTGAATTGAGCGGCCCACATATCCCACGATTCCACACATGGGGTCAAGCTTATCGGGCGTGGCAAGAAGTTCTAAATTTTCTGCCGTGGCCTGAAGCGCCCATTTATTGCGGGCAGGGAGCCTGCCAAGGCTGAGCGCATTTCATTCTGGGACGGTGCCGGGGCAGAATCGCTTAGGTGACTTTGCAACGCAATGAGGCGAACGTCGAGGGTACGTCCCCGTTCGTGGAGCTGGACAGGCATACCTGGTCCAGGCTGGCGGCCCAGATGGAGCAGCCGCTGAATGAGGAGGACGTCCTCCGGCTCCGCGGGCTCGGGGATCCCCTGGACATGCGGGAAATCCGGGACGTCTACCTCCCGCTCTCACGCCTACTTCATCTCTACGTCGAGGCCGCGGGCCAGTTGCACGCAGCCACCACGACGTTCCTTGGCGAAAAAACCCAGCGCACCCCGTTCGTAATTGGCGTGGCCGGCTCCGTGGCGGTGGGAAAATCCACCATTGCCCGCGTGCTCCGCGAGATGCTGCGCCGCTGGCCCGGCACTCCAAACGTTGAACTGATCACCACTGACGGCTTCCTGTATCCGCTCGCGGAGTTGAAGAGGCGGAACCTGCTAGAGCGGAAAGGCTTCCCAGAGTCTTATGACCGGCGCGCCCTGCTGCGCTTCGTCAGCGAGATCAAGGGTGGTGCCGAGGAAGTGCGCGCCCCGTGGTACTCGCACGTTACCTACGACATCGTCCCCGACCGCGAGGTAGTGGTCCGCCGGCCGGATGTCCTGATCGTTGAGGGGCTGAACGTGCTGGCCCCGGCCCGGCCACGGCAGGACGGCCGGCAGGGGCTGGCCCTCAGTGATTTCTTCGACTTCTCGATCTATGTGGACGCCAAGACCTCCTACATCGAGGAATGGTACGTGGACCGCTTCCGTTCCCTACGGACGACTGCTTTTGCCCAGCCGAATTCCTATTTCCACCGCTACGCAACGCTCTCCGACCAGGAAGCCGAGAGCACCGCGCGGAACATCTGGAAGACCATCAACGAACCCAACCTGGAAGAGAACGTGCTGCCCACCCGTGGCCGCGCCCAGTTGGTGCTATCGAAGGACCCGGACCACTCGATTCGGCGCATGCTGCTCCGCAAGGTTTAACTCACGTGTGCCACAACTGCAGCAGGCGCTCCTTCACCCGTTTCCTCGCCGTGGCTGCGGGGCTGGGTGTCCTGTCCGCCTGCACGCCTGCTCCTGGTCCGCCGTCGCCCGCGAGTACGGCAACGCCGTCAGGGGGCAGCACGACGCCGCTCCCTACCCCCATGCCCTCCGCGACGTCGACGGCAACAACGACACCCGCACCACCGATCAGCGAAGCGCCGCAGTTCTCGCACACGGATCCCACGAGTCCGTGGCTGATCGTCAACAAGCACCGTCCCCTCTCCCCCGCAAATTTCGCGCCGGCCGATCTGGTCCAGCCCGAAATCGCCAGCATCGCTACCGGTGAAGCCGCCCTCCTCAACAGCACCACCGCAGCAGCCGCCGAGGCCATGTTCGCTGCCGCGGCACGCGACGGCGTAACAGTGGTCCTTGCCAGTGGCTACCGGTCATTCAGCACGCAGACGGCCACCTATAACGGCTACGTTGCGAGCCGAGGGCAGGCCAACGCCGATACGGCGAGTGCCCGGCCGGGCTTCTCGGAGCACCAGACCGGCTGGGCGTTCGACATTGCCGACGGCGGCGGTGCGTGCGCGTTCCAACCGTGCTTCGCCGACCAGCCGGCCGCCCAGTGGGCGCGGACCAACGGTCACCGCTTCGGCTTTGTGGTGCGGTATCCACTCATGTTCCACCCCATCACGGGCTACTATTACGAGCCGTGGCACCTGCGCTATATCGGCGTGGAGGCTGCCACCGGGATGGCCCAGCGCGGCATCAACACCGTGGAAGAATACTTCGGCGTAGAGGCTGCACCCGGCTACCTCTGAACGGCTGGTGGCGCTGTCTTGTTCCAGACACGCCCAAGGAAAATTGCCCGGCCTTCATCAAGGGTTAATGATCCTGCACTAGCTTGGGTCTTATGTTGACAGGATTCAAGAATTTCATCATGAAGGGCAACGTCGTAGACCTTGCCGTCGCCGTTGTGATGGGTGCCGCTTTCGGCGCCGTCGTCACCTCCATCGTGGAAGGCCTGCTGACTCCCCTGATCGGCAGGCTTTTCAGTGCCAAGGGCATCGAAGATATGCAGTGGGAGGGGTTTATGTATGGCTCCGTCATCTCCTCGATCATCTCCTTCGTCCTCATTGCCGCTTCCATCTACTTCGTGGTGGTCATGCCCATGAACGCCATGATCGAACGGCGCAACCGCCGGCTGGGCATCGACCCGGACATCAAGGAAGAATCAGCCGAAGAAACCCAGGTAGCCCTGCTCACCGAAATCCGGGACGCGCTGCAGCAACGCAACTAGTCCGCGACCCAGCACCACACAACAAAAGCGGTGGCCCATCTCCCCAAGGAGTCGGGCCACCGCTTTGCGTTACGGGTAACTACTCGGACACGAGTTCTAGTGCGAGTTCTGTCCTGACAACGTCGGCCAACTGGCTGGCGATCGCCTGCGCTGTGCCTTCGTCACCGGCTTCGACCATGACGCGCACCACGGGTTCGGTCCCGGACGGTCGCAGCAAGACCCGTCCAGTCTCGCCCAGTGTAGCTTCGGCAGCCAGGACGGCACGGGCCAGGGCCTCGCTGCTACCAACTGCCGAACGGTCCACGTCCCGGACATTAATCAGGACCTGCGGCAGTTTGGTCATCACGGTGGCGAGTTGTTTGAGCGGGCGCCCCGTGAGGGCAACCTGAGCGGCCAATTGCAATCCTGTGAGCAGGCCATCGCCCGTCGTGGCGTGGTCGGCAAAGATGACATGGCCGGACTGCTCGCCGCCCAGGTTGTAGCCGCCAGCGCGCATTCCCTCAAGGACGTACCGGTCACCCACCGCCGTTTCACGGATGCTGATGCCAGCTTCACGCAGCGCGATCTTGAGGCCAAGGTTGCTCATGACGGTGGCTACGAGGACGTCGTCCTTAAGCTTGCCGCTCGCTTTCAGCGCAACGGCCAGGACAGCCATGATCTGGTCACCATCCACCTCTGTGCCTTCGTGGTCCACGGCGAGGCAGCGGTCAGCGTCACCGTCATGGGCAATGCCAAGGTCCGCGCCGTGTTCCAGGACGGCCGCCTTCAGGGGGCCCAGGTGGGTGGAGCCCACACCGTCGTTGATGTTGTGCCCGTCGGGTTCCGCACCAATGACCACAACGTCGGCTCCGGCATCCTTGAAGAGCTGGGGCGAACATCCGCTGGCAGCGCCGTGGGCGCAGTCCAGGACTACTTTGACCCCGTCCAGGCGGTGCGGCAGCGTCCCCAGCAGGTGGACGATGTAGCGGTCCTCGGCGTCGGCGAAGCGTTGGATTCGGCCAACGTCCGCACCTACCGGCCGGACGGCGGGCTGGGTCATCTGCGCCTCAATGGCATCCTCCACCTCGTCCGGCAGCTTCTGGCCGCCCCGTGCGAAGAATTTGATGCCGTTGTCAGGCGCGGGATTGTGCGAGGCGGAGATCATCACGCCGAAGTCAGCGTCCAGGTCGGCTACCAAATAGGCGGCGGCTGGGGTGGGCAGGACACCGGCGTCGTAGACGTCGATTCCCGAACTCGAGAGCCCCGCTTCCACGGCGGCGGCAATAAATTCGCCGCTGGCGCGTGGGTCGCGGGCTACGACGGCTCGTGGGCGGGTTCCGTTCGTATTGCGGTCATGGCCGAGTACGACGGCGGCCGCTTGGGCCAGCTGCATCGCCAGCTCTGCAGTGAGAAGGCCATTCGCCAGTCCCCGGACACCATCGGTTCCAAATAATCTAGACACCAGCTCAGTCTAGAGGATCACTGCATGGGCTCTGCTTGTCACGACCCGTCGGCGCCCATCTCTGTTCTTATTGCGGGCCGGGTGGGCCGCCACCCGCCCCGGCCTGACACGAAAAAGCCCGCCCCACCAGAGGTGGGACGGGCTTTTCGGAAGCGACTTAGCGCTTGGAGTACTGCTGAGCCTTACGGGCCTTCTTGAGGCCAGCCTTCTTGCGCTCGATGACGCGGGCGTCACGACGCAGGTAACCGGCCTTCTTCAGCGTGGCGCGATTGTTCTCGACGTCGATCTCGTTCAGTGAACGGGCGATGCCGAGGCGCAGTGCACCAGCCTGGCCGGAGATGCCACCACCGTGGATACGGGCGATGACGTCGTAGGCGCCTTCGAGATCAAGGATCTTGAAAGGCTCGTTGACGTCCTGCTGGTGAAGCTTGTTCGGGAAGTAGTTCGACAGCTCGCGGCCGTTGATGGTCCACTTGCCGGAGCCCGGAACAACCCGGACACGTGCAACGGCTTCCTTGCGACGACCAACAGCAGCACCGGCAACGGTCAGTGCCGGGCGCTCCTTCTTGGGAGCTGCATCTGCTGCAGAGCTCTCAGAGGTGTAGCTGGTCAGGTTTTCCTCAGCCTCAACGGCTTCGGTGGTCTCTTCGTTCTGAGCCACGGTTCTCCTTGTATTAAGTAAGTTGTTCGGTGGCCAGGACTACTGGGCGACCTGGGTAATTTCGAAAGTCTTGGGCTGCTGTGCGGCGTGGGGGTGCTCAGCACCGCGGTACACCTTGAGCTTGCCCAGCTGCTGGGCAGCGAGGGAGTTCTTGGGGAGCATGCCCTTGATGGCCTTTTCAACGGCGCGGACCGGGTTGGACTCCAACAGTTCCGCGTAATTGACGGAGGTCAGGCCGCCCGGGTAACCGGAGTGGCGGTATGCGCGCTTCTGCTCCAGCTTGGCGCCGGTGAGGGCAACCTTCTCAGCGTTGATGATGATGACGAAATCGCCCATGTCCATGTGGGACGCGAAGGTGGCCTTGTGCTTGCCGCGCAGCAGGATTGCGGTCTGGCTGGCAAGACGACCAAGGACAACGTCGGTGGCGTCAATGACGTGCCACTGGCGGTTGATATCGCCGGGCTTCGGGGTGTACGTACGCACGGTGTTTGCCTCGTTCTTGTTCTGGCGTTCTTTTTTAGGCGCCGCTCAGGGGCGGAAACCTACTATCTATGCGCTACCGGAACAGAGGTGAGGACTCTATGTAACCAGTGATCCTGAAGTTCCGACTGCACCCGTTGAGTAGTTATCCTGCAACCGGATTCTCACTCGGGCACGCACCATCGGAATAGGAGACGCACAACGACTACCAAGATTACCGTGCAGAGTGGCTCCGGGTCAAAATGAGTTCCCGGCAGATCCCGCCCGCCCTGGTTTCAAGGGTCAGGCCCGGCGCGCACGGGTCAGTTCAGCCCGGACCAGGAGTTCCGCGTCGCTCGGGTAGGCCACCTCGGCGAGGACCAAGGGATGCGGTGCGGCCAACACCGATTTCGCGTCCCGCATCCGGGCCAGCAGTCGTTCGTACAGCCATTCTGGTGGGTGCACACCCTCGCCAACGTAGAACGCCGAACCGATCAGGGCCCGCACCATGTTGTGGCAGAAAGCATCGGCCTGGACGGTGGTCTCAATGACGCCGTCCGCTGTCCGCTGGAATTCGAAGCGTTGCAGCTCCCGGATGGTGGTGGAGCCCTCACGGGGCTTGCAGAACGAGCGGAAATCCTGCAGGCCCAGCAACTGCCGGGCGCTGGCGTTGAGCAGGTCAACGTCCAAGGCGTGCCGGTGCCACAGGGTGAGATGTCGCAGCATCGGATCCCGGCGGGCCGTGCCGTCGGCGATGCGGTAGGTGTAGCGGCGGTAGAGGGCAGAGAAGCGGGCGTCGAAGCCAGCCGGCGCCAGCGACACGGCGTGTATCTCAACGGCACCGGTCAGATCGCCCAGGAGCCGGCTCAATGCGCCACGAAGACGGCGAAGGAGGGCCGCTGCCGGGTCCATTTCGTGTCCGCGCGGCAGTCCGCACCACTCTTCGTCGGAGAGGTCCAGGTGGACTACCTGGCCGCTGGCGTGGACGCCTGCGTCCGTCCGGCCAGCAACGGTTACCCGCACGGCCCGCCGCAGCAACAGCGCCAGTGCCTCTTCCAGGACGCCCTGGACGGTCCGCCGGCCGGGCTGGATGGCCCACCCGCTGAACGGACCGCCGTCGTACGCCACGTCGAGGCGGACACGCAAAAACCCGCCGCCCCCCAAAACGGGAGCAGCGGGTTTTTGGTGGTTCATAAACCTCAGTCTATGCGAAAGATGTCAGCGAATTACTTCGCGTCCTTCTCCTCGGCAACCGGAGCTGCAGCCTCTTCTTCAGCGGCGGGAGCTTCTTCTGCAGCAGCCTCGTCAGCGGCCGGAGCTTCGGTTTCTACAACCTCAGTTTCGGTAGCTTCTTCGGCGACAGGAGCAGCAGCTTCCTGCTTTTCGGCGTCGCGCTTGGCAGCGTTCGTTGCCTCAGCAACAACGGCCTGCTTCGGGGAAACCGGCTCGAGAACGAGTTCGATGACAGCCATGGGAGCGTTGTCGCCCTTGCGGTTGCCGATCTTGGTGATGCGGGTGTAGCCGCCGTCGCGGTTCTCCACTGCCTGGGCAATGTCGGTGAACAGCTCGTGGACGACGCCCTTGTTGCTGATCAGGCCCAGGACGCGACGACGTGAAGCCAGGTCGCCACGCTTGGCGAAAGTCACCAGGCGCTCTGCGTAGGGCTTCAGGCGCTTGGCCTTGGTCACCGTGGTGGTGATCCGCTTGTGCTCGAACAGTGCTGCGGACAGGTTCGCGAGCATCAGGCGCTCGTGAGCCGCTCCGCCGCCGAGGCGCGGACCCTTAGCGGGGGTAGGCATAATAGTTTCTCCTCATTGGAAGCCGTTGGGCTGCGCGCACCGGGGTGTGTGCAGCCAGCCGGCCAAGATCTGTTGGTTAGAGTTCGTCGTCGCCGAAAGCGGCGTCGTCCTCTTCGATAGCTGCGGCGCGTGCTGCGAGGTCAAAACCGGGAGGCGAGTCCTTGAGGGACAGGCCCAGTTCAACCAGCTTTGCCTTGACCTCGTCGATGGACTTCGCACCGAAGTTACGGATGTCCATGAGGTCGGCCTCGGAGCGTGCAACGAGTTCACCCACGGAGTGGATGCCCTCACGCTTGAGGCAGTTGTATGACCGGACGGTGAGGTCCAGGTCTTCGATCGGCAGTGCCATGTCAGCTGCAAGTGCAGCGTCGGTGGGCGACGGGCCAATCTCGATACCTTCAGCTGCGGTGTTCAGCTCGCGGGCCAGACCGAACAGTTCCACCAGGGTGGTACCGGCCGAAGCGACGGCATCGCGCGGGGCGATGGCCTGCTTGGTCTCAACGTCAACAATCAGCTTGTCGAAGTCGGTGCGCTGCTCGACACGGGTTGCCTCCACGCGGAAGGTGACCTTCAGGACCGGCGAGTAGATGGAGTCGACCGGGATACGGCCGATCTCTGCATCGCCGGACTTGTTCTGAGCTGCCGAAACGTAGCCGCGACCGCGCTCGATGGTCAGTTCGAGTTCGAACTTGCCCTTCGAGTTCAGCGTGGCGATGTGCAGATCCGGGTTGTGGAATTCGACGCCGGCCGGCGGAGCGATGTCCGCGGCGGTGACGACTCCCGGGCCCTGCTTGCGCAGGTAGGCAACAACCGGCTCGTCGTGCTCGGAGGAAACCGACAGGCTCTTGATGTTAAGGATGATCTCGGTGACATCTTCCTTGACACCCGGAACCGTGGTGAACTCGTGCAGCACGCCATCGATCCGGATGCTGGTTACTGCAGCGCCGGGGATGGATGAGAGCAGGGTACGGCGGAGGGAGTTTCCGAGTGTGTAACCGAAGCCCGGTTCCAGCGGTTCAATGATGAACCGTGAACGGTTTTCGGAGACTACCTCTTCGGAGAGGGTGGGGCGCTGTGCAATGAGCACTTAGGTTTCCTTTCGGCGAGCATCCGCTATATGACGCAACACAGGTGGTGGAAATTCGTATCCTGAGACTTAACGTGCTGGGCTTGCCCGCACCATCAATGGTGCGGGCAAGCTTTGCGACGGGAAGGCTTAGACGCGGCGGCGCTTGGGCGGGCGGCAGCCGTTGTGAGCAGCGGGGGTGACGTCCTGGATGGAGCCAACCTCCAGGCCAGCGGCCTGCAGCGAACGGATCGCGGTCTCGCGGCCTGAGCCGGGACCCTTCACGAAGACGTCGACCTTGCGCATGCCGTGCTCCTGCGCACGCTTTGCAGCGGCTTCAGCAGCCATCTGGGCAGCGAACGGGGTGGACTTACGCGAGCCCTTGAAGCCAACCTCACCTGAGGAAGCCCAGGAGATGACAGCACCGTTCGGATCCGTGATGGAAACGATGGTGTTGTTGAACGTGCTCTTGATGTGCGCCTGGCCGAGCGCGATATTCTTCTTGTCCTTCTTACGCGGCTTGCGAACCGCGCCACGAGTCTTTGGGGGCATTTTTTTCTCCTACAGAAAGTTTATTGGGCGAAAGCTGTCGCTTGTCCCACACGTGCCTGGTTCCTAACACCACCGAAGTGGTGATCAGGAGGCTAGTGCGGTTTAGCGAGCCTTCTTCTTGCCTGCGACGGTGCGCTTCGGGCCCTTACGGGTACGGGCGTTGGTCTTGGTACGCTGCCCACGTACGGGCAGGCCCTTACGGTGGCGAATACCTTCGTAGCTGCCGATTTCAACCTTGCGGCGGATATCAGCTGCTACTTCGCGGCGAAGGTCACCCTCAACCTTGTAGTTGCCTTCGATGTAGTCACGCAGCTCAACCAGCTGGGCATCGGTGAGGTCCTTGACTCGGACGTCTGCACTGATGCCGGTGGCAGCCAGGGTGTCGTGTGCACGGGTCTTGCCCACGCCGTAGATGTAAGTAAGCGCAATTTCCAACCGCTTTTCGCGGGGAATGTCTACGCCAGCGAGACGAGCCATAGTGGCGGTACTCCTTGCTAAACCGGAGGTCGTAGGCAGTACACCCGCACTTTCAGTGCGGCCCCAGCCTCCGACCGGGGGTTAGCTGTCCGGGCTCTTACGTCCCAATTCAGCTTGTGCTGCCTTTTATCTTTACTTGCGTGGGTTAGCAACCCAGGGTTTTCCCGAAGGGAAATTAGCCCTGGCGCTGCTTGTGGCGCGGGTTCTCGCAGATCACCATGACCCGGCCATTACGGCGGATCACTTTGCACTTTTCGCAGATCTGCTTGACGCTCGGCTTGACCTTCATGGCATTCCTTTGCGTGTAACAGTTGGTCAACTGGAGCGGTCCCGGCTGCTGCCGAGTCCGCCCAGCAATTTACTTGTAGCGGTAGACGATGCGACCACGGGTGAGGTCGTAGGGGCTTAGTTCCACCACTACGCGGTCCTCAGGGAGGATTCGGATGTAGTGCTGACGCATCTTCCCAGAGATGTGTGCCAGAACGATGTGCTTGTTGGTGAGCTCAACGCGAAACATCGCGTTAGGCAGCGCCTCAGTCACAACGCCTTCGATCTCAATGACCCCGTCCTTCTTGGCCATACCCTCCGCTAACTGTTGTTGTCGCAGCCCTGCCGGATTGCACCGGGAAAGACCACGAACGTTTTTGTTGGATCGATCATCCACTTCGGGCCCCCAAAAGGGCGCGGCAGTCCAGACAACCAACAAGCAACACTACCCTGTCCGGGGGCAAAAGTTAAATCGGCAATACTAACCTACTAGACGCCGAATGCACCATAATCTCCTGCGGGCGTGCTGACTGCCTCCGCATTGGACACGCCGTCCAGGATTGCCGCACGCACGACGTCGGCTGCCGCCCGCTGCAGGGCCACCAGACTCAGTTGCCGGGCCGGCGCAGTGCTTCGATCCAAGGCTACGGTGCCGGTTGCCAAGCAAAAAATGGTGTCTCCGTCGGCAAGGGTATGGCTGGGATCCAGGGCTCGAGCCAACCCAGCCTGAGACGCAGAAGCTGTCCGTTTACACTCGGCCCCATCCAAATCAGCGTTGGTGGCAACAACAACAAGCGTGGTGTTCAGCGGCAAAGCAGCAGGACCGTCCAAGGAAGCGGGACCTGTGCGCGCTTCCAAGGGAGCGGGGTCGGTGGGGGCCCGGAAGCGCGCGTCTAAGGGAGGAACGACCGAGCGCGCGGAGGGCGTCCACAGCCCCCGCGGGTCCCGCGGCCCAGGCCCAGGCCCAGGCCCACGCGACGCAGTCGGAGCAACGAAAGGCAGCCCTAGCGCGTTGACCACGGCGAGAGCCCCCACCACCACCCCGTTCTCAAGGGTGATGGAAGCGGTTCCTACGCCGCCTTTGTACGTGCCGCCGCCGATGAGTGCGCCGGTGCCGGCACCTACGTTGCCGCGGCCGACGTCGTGCCCGTCCTTTTCGGCGTCTGCGGCGACGGCTGCCGCGTAACCCATGTCGGGGCCGGGTCGGGCGGCAAAGTCGCCACCGCGGCCAAGGTCGAAGATCGCAGCAGCTGGCACGATCGGCACCACCCCGCCGGGGACTGCAAAGCCGCGGCCTGCCTGCTCGCACCATTGCTGGACGCCAGCTGCGGCGGCCAGACCGTAGGCGCTGCCGCCGGTGAGGACGACGGCGTCGACGGTGGGGACCAGGGTGGTGGGATCCAGGGCGTCGCTCTCGTGGGTGGCCGGCCCGCCGCCTTGAACATCAACTGCGCCAAATGTGCCCGGTGGAGGCAACACCACACTCACCCCGGTGAGCCAGCCGGCACCTGTTTGTTGGACGTGGCCCACCCGGATGCCTTGGACGTCAGTGATAGCTCCCATCCCACCAGTGTCCTCCCCCTCCCAACTAGGTCGCAGTTGTTGTCGTTTTGAGCCCCCAAAACGACAACAACTGCAAGTCAGTTGGGTCCGGAGGTCGCGGAAGGTGAGCACCCCCGGCGGCGGAAGCGAACTTTGCGCCACCCGGAATTCAACGCTCCGTGAACGGCTGCCAAAGGGTTGACCAACAAATTTCCACCAACCACTTTTTCCCGGTTTTTGGCCATTTCGATGTGGTGGAGTGAGAGCCAGCTACCTTCTCCCCCCCTCGCCTTGACCAGGCCTTCTCCGTAAGAGACCCATGACCACTCAGCTCCAGGGGACCCTGCCGGCCGCGATTTCCGAGCCGCCGCCAGCCCCCGCCAAGAGGCCTGTCCAGCGTCGCTGGTCCGCCCGGAACCGCCGCGACTTCGTGGTATTCCTCGTGCTGGCCCTGCCCAACCTCGCCTTGATCGCAACGTTCACGTACCTGCCGTTGCTGAACAATATTTACTACTCCACGCTGAACTGGACGCTGGGCTCTGCCTCGGCCGCCGTCGTCGGACTGGAAAACTACATCACCTTTTTCTCCAGTTCGGATGCACCCAAGGTCTTGGGCACCACCGGAATCTTCACCCTCTTCACCGTGGGCGGTTCCATGGTTCTGGGCCTGTTGGTGGCCCTGGCGCTCAACAGCAAAGTCCGTGGCACCACGTTCGCCAGGGCCGCCGTCTTCGCCCCCTACGTGTTGTCCGGCGTGGGCGTTGGACTCGTGTGGCTGTTCATCTTTGATCCCGGCTACGGCGTCCTGGCGTGGATCCTGCGCGGGATTGGCCAGCAGAGCCCGCAGTGGATCAACGATCCCGAGTTGTCCCTGGTGATGGTGATCATTGTGTACGTGTGGAAGAACCTCGGCTATTGCGCGGTGGTCTTCCTTGCCGGTTTGCAGTCGCTGCCCAAAGACGTCATGGAGGCCGCAGCCCTGGACGGCGCCACCAGCTTCCGGCGTTTCATCAGCATCTCGGTGCCGCTGCTCTCCCCCACCACGTTCTTCCTGCTGATCACCACCATGCTCAGCTCCCTGCAGGCCTTCGACCTCATCCGGATCATGACACCACTGGGCTCAGGCACCAGCACCTTGATCTACGAGGCATACCTGCAAGCGTTCGGCGCCTACAACCGAGCCGGATACTCGGCTGCCATCTCTGTGGTGTTGTTCGTCATTCTCCTGGTGATCACGGTGTTGCAGTTGCGGTTCGTTGAGCGAAAGGTCCACTACTCATGAGCGCACCACTCGCCACCCGTACCGCCGCTGCTTCCGCTGATTCCGGTGACGCGCACGACGACGGCCCGGCGCCCCAGGCGCGCGCCTTCAGCTGGGCAAACCTCACCCAGACGCTGGTCACCGGCTACCTGCCTCTCGCCGTTGCCGTGCTGGTTGTCTTCTTGCCGCTGCTCTGGATGGTGTTGAGCTCGTTCAAACAGCCCGGCGAAATCGTCACCCTTGACCTGCAGATCCTGCCCAAAGCGCTTGACCCCGAGAATTACAGGATTGCCACCACCACGGTGCCGTTCGGTCAGTTCTTCTTCAACAGCACCGTGGTGACAGTGGTGGGGTCCACCATCAAGGTGGTGCTGGCCATCCTGACGGCCTACGCGCTGGTGTTTGTCCGTTTTCCAGGCAAGAAGCTGATCTTCGTGCTGATCCTGGTGGCCCTGATGGTGCCCGCCCAAGTCTCCATCCTGCCCAACTACATTCTCATCGCTGGCATGGGCGGCAAGAACACCTTGTGGGGCATCATCCTGCCCGGCCTCGGCACCGCTTTCGGAACCTTCCTACTGCGCCAACACTTCCTCACCCTGCCCGCTTCCATCCTCGAAGCTGCCGAAATCGACGGTGCTGGACACTGGCGACGCCTCTGGCAGGTGGTGGTTCCTGTTTCCCTGCCGTCGATCGCAACGGTGGCCCTGGTGACAGTGGTCAGCGAATGGAACGACTACATCTGGCCGCTGATCATCACGGACAAGCCCGAAAGCATGACGCTCCCGGTGGGCTTGACGTTGCTGCAGAACTCGGAAAGCAATGGCGCTGGCTGGGGCATCATGATGGCCGGTGCCGTCTTGGTGATCCTGCCCATCCTCGTGGTGTTCGCCATGCTGCAGCGCTACATCGTGGCCGGCCTGACCCAAGGCAGTGTCACGGGCTGATTCCCCGGCCACCCGCCGTCGTCCGTTCCTCCCCGTCCGGACCCCCACTGAACTTTTCCGCACCGCATCCAGCCGGGCTCCCGGGCTGCGCCGCAGCCTGCCCCGGCAACAACGAAAGGCACCACCATGGCACCGAAATTCCTGTCACCGGCGTTGGACCGGCGGCTCTTCCTTTCCCTCGCGGGCGTGGGCGCCGGCGCAGCGGCACTGACCGCTTGCGGCGGCCCGTCCACCTCGGCCGGCGCAGCGCCGACCGAAACCGCCATCAACTTCGACGGCGTCAAGCCCGCCGCTTCCATCGATTTCTGGTCCAACCACCCGGGTAAGTCCCAGGACGTGGAGAAGGACATGATCGCCCGGTTCGAGGCCAAGAACCCTGACATCAAGGTCAACCTGATCACCGCTGGTGCCAACTACGAAGAGATTGCGCAGAAGTTCCAGACGGCCCAGGCTGCCAAGTCCGGCCTGCCCGCGCTGGTGGTTCTCTCCGACGTCTGGTGGTTCCGCTACTACCTCAACGGCAACATCATCCCGCTCGATTCACTGCTCACCCAGCTGGACGTCAAGCTGGACGACTTCCGCACCTCGCTGGTGGATGACTACAAGTACGACGGTAAGCAGTGGGCCCTTCCCTATGGCCGCTCCACGCCGATGTTCTACTACAACAAGGATCACTTTGCGGCTGCGGGTCTGCCGGACCGCGCCCCAGCAACCTGGCAGGAATACGCCGAATGGGCGCCCAAGCTGAAGGCAAGCAGCGGCGCACAGTACGCCTTCATGCACCCTGCCCTGGCTGGTTACGCGGGTTGGACCCTGCAGAACAACCTGTGGGGCGAAGGCGGTGCCTGGTCCAAGGACTGGGACATCACCTGCGATTCGACCGAATCGGTAGCGGCGCTTCAGGCTGCCCAGGACTCCGTGTACAAGGACAGCTGGGCTGGCGTTTCCTCCAAGGAATCTGCGGACGACTTCGCCGCCGGACTGGCCTCGGCTACTGTCTCGTCCACGGGTTCGCTGATCGGCATCCTGAAATCGTCAAACTTCAACGTGGGCGTCGGATTCCTGCCCGGTGGTTCAAAGGCCAAGACGGAGGTCTGCCCCACCGGTGGTGCCGGCTTGGGCATCCCCAGCGGAGTGAGCCCCGAGCAGCAATTGGCCGCGGCCATGTTCCTGCAGTTCGTGACCGAGCCGGAGAACACTGCTGCGTTCTCTGCGGCAACCGGCTACATGCCTACCCGGAAGTCGGCGGACATGACAGCGGTCCTCGCCAAGACCCCGCAGATCAAGACGGCAATGGATCAGCTGGCCGTAACCCGAGTGCAGGACAACGCCCGCGCTTTCCTGCCCGGCGCGGACCAGGAGATGGCGAAGGCCGCAGCGAAGATCCTCACCCAGCAGGCGGACGTGAAGACCACCATGACGGAACTGAAGGCCACGCTGGAGGGGCTGTACACCAAGGATGTAAAGCCCAAGTTGAAGGCGTAACTCCCAACTGAGTAGCGCGAAGTGCAGTTTTGAGGGTTCAAAACTGCAGTTACGCTCGATGTCAAGCTGTGTGGAGTCATGCGGCTTTGTTTTTTGGTTTCTCGTTTGGCAGGTTGATCCC
>NZ_UXAU01000013.1 GCF_900609065.1 Arthrobacter ulcerisalmonis
CTGGCTAGACTTCTACAACCACCGCCGAAACCACGCAGCCCTCGGAGGACGACCACCCATCAGCAGATGTAACCAACCTGCTGGCTGAGTACAGCTAGGGCTGGTGCACCAACTGAATCGGTCCCTGGGGCGGCAGCGAATCCGCTGCCGCCCCGGGGGCCGCTTTGTTGTCTGAGCACGTGGCGTCCCCACCTCGGAATCCCACTCCCTAGCCGCCCCACGCCCCAGTCACCCAGCGCCCTAACCTCGCGCGATCCCGCCGCTGCGACCCAGTGCCCCAAACCCACCGCGCGAGATGGCACTTAATGACAATGTTCGACGTCGGGATCGTCGTTATGTGCCATCTCGGCGAGGGAGCGGGGGCTCCGGTCCGCCGTGGAGACGCGGCTGAAGCGGCGGCGCCGGGGAAGCATGGGTGCGAGCCGCCGTCGCCCTGTCCGGGGACCGCCGTCGGCCATTCACCGCGGACGAGTGAACCGGTCGGCCGAACCTGCCCGGGCACGCAAAAAACCCCGCGCGAGATGGCACTTAATGGCAATCCGGGCGCGGATTATCGTCATTAAATGCCATCTCGGCGGGGGGTGGCTCGTTAGGCCGGGACGGGGACTTTCTTGGGCTTGGCACGACGGATGGCGTTGGGCTTCCGCGGAGTGCGCTTGCGGCGCAGGAGGAGCTTGTCGGCGATGGTAGCGGCGCCCACGCTGAGGCCCAGGGCCAGCAGGATCAACGCGCCAGCGGCGGCATTGTTTCGGGTCCCGTGGTAGCTCACTGACGGCGCGGACGGGGAGAGTTCGGTGGTGATGTGGGCTTTCTGGATCACACCAAGCTTTTGCTGTTCCTCTGCCGCGACTGCGGCCAGCCGATCGGAGAGCGATTTGACGCTGGACAATACTGCCTCAGGGGTTTCGGCGACCACTTCGATGGTGATGACGGCCCTGTCGTACGACGGCTGCCACTGCGTACCGGCGTTGGGGAGGTACACGGAGTATCCCTCCCGGATGCCGGTGGCGAAGAGGCTGGCGCCGTTGGTCTCCAACGGCGGGTCACTCGTCCTGGCAATCGCCCGGCGTTGGATGACAGCGGCAAACTGGACGATGTCCTGGGAGTCCGAGCGCAACGGGTTGCCTGCAGCAGCACCGGGAGGTGGCAGGAAGACGACGTTTTGCTGGGTCCAGTAGACACCTTCAGTCTTCCGGGCCGTCCAGACGACGGGCATCATCAGGAGCAGCACCAGAAGCACGATGGGCCAGCGCCGGACAATGACCCAGCCGGTGGTGGTGAGTTGGCGATTACCGTGCATTTGTCTGTCCTGAAAGTCCCGATGAAAGTCCGGGGGATCGGTCCTGCAGCCGCCAGTAGGCGCCACATACCCCAGCAAGGAGGAAGAGGCAGCCTGCGGCCTGGGGGAAGGAGAGGGCGTCAAAGAATCCGGTGAGCGAGGTGCCGGCCGCGACGCTGGCTGCCAGCCCGGGGCCCAGGTGGATGAGGCGCTCCTCGGTATAGCGCTTGCGGGCCCGTAGAGCGACGACGAAAGCGGTGACGGCAACGCCCGCGAACGCGGCAAAGCCCACCGTGCCCATGTCCACCAGGGTGACCAGGTATTGGTTGTCCAGGATCCGGTACTCGGGCAGGAAGGTGCCCATTCCGCGGCCGAAGAACGGATTCATCTCCCAGAAGGACCACACGATGTCGTAGCTGTCCGTCCGGGATTTGAGGCTGTCATCCTCGCCGCCGAAGAGGCCCAGGAGGGTCCCCATCATGCCGGGGACCAGCGCCCAGACCAGCGCCAGCATGGCGAGGGCTGCCAGCCCGGCTTTCTTGCGGACTTCAGGGCTCCAGAACGGGAACAGGACAACCAGTGCCACAATCAATCCCACAATGGCGGAGCGCGAGACGGACAACATGGTGGCCACCGCCATGGCCGCCACCGGGAACCAGCGGCTGAAGGTGCTGCGGTCCCGGTCATGCAGGGCAAGGCTGATGGCGATTGGGAACAGCATGGAGAGTACGTAGGCGTATTCCAGCGGGTTCCGTGCGGTGGAGCTGGGACGGCTGAAGCCACCCCGTTCCTGCAGGGCGCCAAAGTCGCTGACGGACAGGCCTGGAATGGTCAGATTGGCCACGAAGGACTGGCCGGTGAAGAACTGCGCAATGCCCAGCGAAGCGTAGAGCCCGCCCAGCAGGCAGCACCAGCGCAGGAACTGGATGAGCCGTTCCTTGGAGGGGATGCCGTCGTTGGCCAGCACCAGCACACTGGCGAAGGCTGCCATCCGGACCAGCCCCAGATTTAAGGCATTCACCTCGGTCTCGGTGAGCGGCCGCAGCGAGCCCGCCGCGTAACTCGCCAGGGCGCAGCCAAGGAAGACGAACATGGCCACCCGGACCGGCTGGGTGGGTGAGAGTGGCGACCGGCTCGCCTTCTGCACGTGATACCAACCCCACCAGGGCAGGAACACCAGCGCAAACAGTGCCGCGGGCGCGCCGGCACCGCCCAACGCCTCAATGGTCCGGTTGGAGGGCAGCACCAGCAGGATCATGAAATAGATCAGGAGGACGTCGACGGCGTCCCAGCCCTTCCGCTCCTCGCCTAGGTTGGGCATGGTAAGGACGACGGCGGGACTCGCCTTGGCAGTGGGCGTGCGGCGGGCCCTAACGCTGCTGCGCATGGACGCGCTCTCGCAGGACGCCCTGCTTCACGGGCGCAGAACCGCGACGCGCCGGAGTTCCGGCGGACGGAACCCGAGTGGGTGCTGGAGTGGGGGCGGGAGTTGTAGAAGGCGCGATGGGGCCGGCAACTGGCTCATCAGGGGTTTCGGGGGCGGTAGGAGCGGCCGGGGCGTCCGGCGTCGTGTCTTGCTGCTTGCGGTTCCGTGATCGGCGTTCCTTGGGGCCCTCGTCGGGCGTTTCGGAATCGCCGGCGTCGGCACTGCGGGCACCTCCGCGGCGGCTTGCCTTCGCTGAGCGGCGGCGCAGGAGGATCTTGTCCAGCTGCCCGGTGAGCAGCAGGGTGGCGGCAGCGCCGGCAGCCGCAACGAACAGGAGGGTCCTGGTGCGTGCGCTGTTGTTGACGGTGGCTTTTTCGTCGCTGGACAGCGGCATGGAGGTCATTTTGGATTCCTGGCTCAGCTTCAGGGTGTCCTGGAGAACGCCGAGGTTCGCCGGTACAGCCGCGAGGACCTCTTCCAGCGCGCCCAGCGTCTCGGCTGAGGTTGAGCCCGTCACGGATACCAGGACGATCGGGCCGTTGGTGGAGGGGTCACGGGTGGTGGTGTATTCAATGTCCGGGAATTGCTCCAGGATGGGGCGCTTCACTTCCGGCGAATTGAGCTTCACCGTCAGGACGCCCAAGGCCTGCTCCAGGCCGCCCATGTAGAGGAACGGGTTGTCACCTGAGATGACTGCGGTGGGCGGCGGCACCAGGGCAACGCTTCCGGTTGCCTGGTATTTGACGGGGGTTTCACCGTACGCAAAGTACGCAACGGCCGCCGTGATGAGGATACCCACCACAATGAAGTACCACCTGCGTTTGAGGCTTGCGAACAAATCTTGCAAGAACATAACACTGCTCCTTAGCGCTCAGCGTTTGGCCAGCGGGCTGACCCGGGCTTGCACAAACGACTTGAGCTGGTTGAGACCGGATTTTCCAATAGTTCGCAGGACGGCTTCCTTGGCAAGGTTCCGTGCGGCGTCCCGCGATACTCGGTAGGGCCGGCTTAGAGTTGATTCGAAGAGTCGTTCCGCGGCGTCGGGGTCTTTGACACCCGCAAGCAGCGGTCCGAAAGTCTGTGCATGGGGGCCGCGGGCGATCCGGCGGCCGCGGATGCGGTTGCTGACGTTGGTGTCGTGGATCAGCTGCAGCCATCCCGGCCCGCCCTCCACTTCACGCACCGGCATGGACCTGCCGAGCCGGTTGTGCCAGTCCGCCCAGCACGTCACCGGGTTGTCCCAGGTTTCCCGGACGCTGCAGAAGGCGTTGCTGGGGTCCCGGCGGGCGTAAAGGCTTTCACCGTGCCGGATGAGACCGTTGACCAGGTACACGGCCTCCCGGGCTGCCCCTGACGGCAGGGTCTGCAGGCGGTCGACGAAATCCGACGCCAGACCGTCGTCGTTGTCCAGATTGGTGGTGATGAGGATGTCACCGGTGGCGCCGGTAACTGTCCTGATATCGCTGATCCGGTCCGCATCGGAAATGGCTGTCCGGTAGATCGGGACGAATACTTCGGGGACGTTGAGTTCATTGAGCCGGGACGTCAGCCATTCGGGGCTTTCCGGATCCAGGTAGATGATCCAGCGGAAGTTGGTGTTGGTCTGCGCCCGCACCGCTGGCAGGCAGTATTCCTCAAAGAGGGCCAGCCTGTTCCGCAGCCACCCTTCCTTGGCTCGGACAAGGCTTTCGACGCCGGGCGAGGGGATATTGAAACGGGTCAGGAGGACGTGGTCAATGTTCCGGCTCATAGCTTCACCTTGTAGATGTGGTAGTCAGACTCACTGGCTAGGGAGTCCACGAATTCACCGCCAGTCTGTACTGAAATGCTCCGGTTTTCGTCAAGAACGTCCACGGATGTGGCTTTTATGGTGGCCGGGAGGGTGAACGTGCGGTTTCCCGAAGCGGATCCGGCGCTTCCCATCGCGAAGATGTAGGCGTACCCGTCATGGGTTTTCAGCATGGTCTGCAGCCCGTCGCCGAAGCTGTACTGGTAGGACTGGCTGTTGAGGACTGGTGCGAGGGTGTGGATCTGGGTGTTGATCTTCTGCATCGCAGCCACCTGTTCGGCGCCACAGTAATCAGGGGTGACCTGGGCCAGCCGGAGCACGCTGCCGCCACCGCACGGGCCGGTGAGGCTCTGGTTGAAGTAGACAATGCCGCGGGCCTCATTGATCAGGGAGCTCATCACCGCGCCCTTGAGTTGGCTTGCTGTGATGTTGGCCGTGAAGGGTCCTTCGCCTGGTCCACCGTTGAGGTCTTCGACGAATTGCCAGAGGGGCTGCAGCTTGCCGTCGGCGGCGTCCTGTTGGCGGAGGGCTTCCATGGTTTTGCCGTAGCTCGATGCGGTCCGGCAACTGGCCTGCGCCACCGGGGCCAGATGCGCATTGTTATAAGGCTCCAGACTGCAGTACGGAATGGTGTACCAGTACATATCCACAGAGACCACGTCAGTGAATCCGTTGACGAAACGCTGGGCTGCGCTGGGATCCATGTAGTGGCTGATCACCATCTGGGTGAAGTTGGCGTACTTGAAGAAGCCGTCCGGTGCCGTATCGGCCAGGTCCTGGAGGTGCTTGGCGCCGTCCACGGGTGTGAACCGGCCGTCCACCTCGTCATCGAGGAAAGCTCCTACCCAGTTCCGGCTCGCCGTGGTGAAGGACGAGTTCAGCGGTCCACCGATCCAGAAGACATCGTTTTGCTCAAAGAGTGAGTAGGGCGTGCTGCTGTCCATTCCCATGTACGTGTTGACGCCATGGTCCTTGTCGAACTTCACCTCGGCATCGCTGCTGATCCCGTTGTACCAGATGGCAATCGGGAAGAAGCTGGGATCGGACCAGCCTGCGGCGTCCGCCTTGGCGAACGATTTCCAGTAATCAGGGCCGCCCTCCCACGGGATGCGTGGCAGGTCCAGCACCTGCTCGGGGGCCGCCTCCACTACAGGTTGGGTGTCGGCCGTGCAGGAGGTAACGCACAGGCCAACAACGGCCAGCAAGGCAAACAGTGGGCTACGAGCGGACTTCCACATGGTCGACACGTCCTTCTATGACATCCAGGAACTGCCTGGCCCGGGCCTGCCAGGAATGGTGGCCCGCAAAGGTCCTGCGGGCGTCCTCGGCTGCGCGGCTGGTTTCGCTCGCCAGGGCGGCCTGGACGCGCTGCACGTAGTCCTCGGTTCCCCGGCCAACTGCGACCAGGTCGGTGTCCAGCCAGCGCACGGCGGGCAGGTCGGTAGCTACCACGTGAAGCCCCGCGGCCAAGTAGTCAAGGGTTTTCAGCGGGAAGGACGCACGGTTGAAGGCGGTGTCGCCGTACGGGGTGAGTCCGACGCGGACCGTGGCCAGGTGATCTTGCGTTGGTGCGAACGGCAGCCGGCCCAGCCAGGTGACGTTCGGGGCGGCAAGGAATTCATCGAGGTCGCGTCCCGTCTGCGGATCTCGATCCGTGCGGGGCCCAATCACCAGCAGGGGAACCCCTGCCCGGTTGAGGGCGGCCAGGATGTCCATGTCCAGGCGCTCGTTCAGCTGGCCAACCAGTGCGGCGGTCGCTTCCCGCGGGGCGGCGGAGGGTGCTTGCACCTCGCAGCCGTTTGCCACCACTTCCGTGGCGGCTTGCCCCGGCTTCAGCCGCTGATCGATCAGCGCGGCCAGGTCAGGGGAGACGGCAGCGGTGACATCCGCAGCATGCACGTTGGCCTGCAGGGTCGCGTCAACCAGTGCGGGATCCAGGCCCATGAGCGGCGCACCGGCAGCCCAGTCGTCCGTCACGTAGAGAACGTTCAGGCCACCAAGGCCAGCAGGGAAGCGTGCGATCGGTGAGGAAACAAACGTTGCCACCGGTTCGAGCTGCAGCTTGCCGACGGCGGCACGGACGGCAGTGGCCAGCAGCCGGCTCGCCAGCGGGGCCAGGTTCTTGCGGGTGAACCCAGGCAGCGACAGGGACCGCAGCCGGGTGATGTTCGGTGCCACCGGCGAGAGCTCCGAGGCTCGCGTGAGCCGGTGCGCGCTCCGCACTCCGTGGTGCACGGGCAGCGGCGGATCTACCCAAAGGACGGGCAGCGTGGCTGCCAAGGCGGTGGCCAGTTGGTGGTCAGTACCGCCAACGTCCTGCCAGCGACTCCCTGGCATGAAAACTATCGCTTTGGTCATCGCAGGCTCCCCGCTGCGGGCGCGTTGCCCTGCTGGGCTGGTTCCTTGCCGGCCAACCGGGAGTTGAAGTCGTCCACGGCCTTGGTGCCGCGGAACTCCTGGATCCGTTGCCCCGCCTGGTGCTTGAGGAACCGGCCGGTGGCCGCCAGGTTCTCGGGGAGCCGGTTGGTTTTCGGCGCCGCCAGGCTTCGACGGTAAAGGTCTTCCTGCAGCTCAGCGGCGCGGGTCAGGGAAAAGTTTTCGGTAACGGTTTTAAGGCTGAACGCAGCAAGATCGCTGCGGCGGATTGGCGTGCTGTACGTGTCGCGGAGCAGGTCCGCAATCTTCGCCGGCCCCTGGCGTGCATCAGTGCCGATGCCAAACCAGCCCTGGCGCAGGAACAACGGCAGGGTTTGCGGGGTCAGCAGCTCCCAGAACCCATGCTCGCCCTGGACGATCAAGGGTTTGGCGAAGGACATGGCCCGCAAGGCGGAGCCGCCCATCCCCAGGACCAGGTCTGCGGCTGCGTAGGCGGGGCGGGGGTCGCTGAGCTGGCCCGTCACCACCACGGCCGTCCTGGCGAGGCTCTCATTGACGGCGCGAGCGGCCGTTTCGACGGTTTCCCTGCCTGCGCCGTCGCCGGCGATGACCAGCTGCACAGGAATGTGGTGTCCCACCATACCCACCGCCTCAATGGCGGCGAGAATTCCCTCAAGCTTCAGTTCGGCTGCCAGGCGGGACACGATCGACACCACAAAGGATTCCGGCTGCAAGCCCCATTGGCGTCGGAACGAGTCCGCGCCGACGTCGATGACAGGGTTGTTTTCCCTCAGGTCAACAGGGGGTTCCAAGAGTTCGGTGTGGGTGCGGCCAAAATGGCGTTCCGTGTTCAGGATGTCCTGTGTTCCCACCATCAGGGGCACATGCCGGGGGATAAAGGGTGCCACAGACATGGACATCACGGTGGAAACTGCCACGGCTTCGGTGCTGCGCGCGGCGAGGAGGCATTCGAGGGTGGGCGGCCATTCGTAGCCGTGCAGCACGTCCAGGCCGCGCTCTGCCGTGAGCTGTTGGAGCGCGCGGACAATCGAGGGCGTGGGCCGAAGCGACGGCCGTGGGGCCGCGATGAACTCAAGCCCCAACTCCTCGATCCGGCCGTTCAGCTCGCCTGGGACGCCAAACATGAGAACGTCATGTCCGCGGTCCTGGACAGCGGCGGCGATTTCGATGGCGTTGAGTTGGCTGCCACCGATTTCAAGATCGTGGGGGAATACCAGAATTTTCATGAAGGGACCTTGGCGGGTTCGGGGGCCGATCCGATGGTGCGCAGCAGGCGCAGGGAATCGCGGCGGAGGTAGAGGAGGCCAAGTGTTGCGGCTCCAGCCACCAGGCCGGCCATCATGACGGCGAGGAAGGAGTTGGTCTGGACCGAGGCAATCCACCAGGCAATGGCACCGGTGGCCAGGCCCACCAGGATGGGCAGCCAGATGCCCTGGGTCATGGACCGGAGGTTCACGCCCGCCTTGTGCAGTTGGTACAGGTAGCAAGGCAGCACCACCAGGAACATGACCAGCGCCTGCGCGGCGGCGAGCCCGCCGAGGCCAAAGAACTGGGCGCCGCAGATCAGGGCTGGAATCAGAACCACCAGGCTGCCTGCCTGGATCATGAAGACGGTTCCGGAGCGGCCCAGGACCACCAGGAAGTCGTAGGCCAGGTCGCAGAGGATCTTGGCGAATGCGGCGACAACCAGCCAGGACAGGACCACCGCTGCCGGCAGCCAGGCTGAGCCGTAAATCACGTCGATGACCGGGGTGGAGCTGGCGGCCAAGAAAAGCAGCACCGGCAGTGCGGCACAGAGGACCACTGAGACAATCGCTGAAAGCGTTGCGTTCATCTGCCCACGGTCGTTCTGCATGGCCGAGAAGGCCGCCGGCGCTACGCGTCGCAGCGGCTGGGACAAGATGCTCACGGGCCAGCTGGAGAGGTTGAAGGCCAAGACGTACAGGCCCAGTCCGGTGGTACCGAGCACCACACCGGCGGTGAACTGGTCGGCATAGCCGATCACGAAGAAGATGATGCTGGTGCCTGCAAGGGGCAGGCCGAAGCGCAGCAGCGGCAGGAGGTAGTCGCGGTCCAGACCGAACCGGTAAGGCATCGGCGAGGCGCGGAGGAACATGACGGCGGTGAGGAGGCTGGCGGCCACTCGGCCAACAGCCAGCGCCATGGCGCCCATTCCGGTCAGGGCCAGCAGCAGCGAGATGCCCGCACCTACCCAGACGTTGGTCTGGTCGATGATCATCCGCTTCTTCTCAAGGAAGTTGCGTTGCAGCAGGGCCGCCGGGGACGCCACTACACCGTTGATGAAGACGCTGATGATCAGTACTCGGATCACGTCGGTGGCATCGGGATCGTTGACGGCCGCCGTGAAGATCGGGGCGGCCAGCAGCGCCAGCCCACAGAACAAGGCACTGCCCGCCACCGAAATGGTGTTGACGGTGGGAACAATCTTGGCGGGGTCCGCTGGCCACCTGACGATGGCCAGCGAGACACCCAGTTCGTTGAAGCTCAGGACAGCCATGAGGGCAACAAGGGCCACGGCGAATGTACCGAAGGACTCAGGCCCCAGCACACGCGCCAAGGCGATGCCGATACCCAGGGTGCCCACTCGGGATAGCACCGTATTGAGGACGCTCCAGCCGAACGCGCCGGAGGCTCCCTGCCGCACCTCGCGGTGTTTCATCGCCGATTCATCGCCTTAATGAGGACCTCTGCTACGCGTTCCTGCTGGGCAACGGTGATGTGCGGGAAGATCGGCAGCGACAGGATCCGGCCAGCGGCGTGCTCGGTGACGGGGAAGGAACCTGCGGCCCAGCCGTCGCCCTCGTACGCGCCGCTGAGGTGCACCGGAATGGGGTAGTGGATTCCGGCGTGGATGCCTTCGGCCTGCAGTTCCGCCAGGACGGCGTCGCGATCGTCAACGCGCACCACGTATAGGTGCCACACGTCTTCGTTGCCGGGAGCCTGGACGGGAAGTTCGACGCCGGCCACACCGGCAAGCAGCTCGCCGTACCGGGCTGCGGCGTCCCGACGCAGCTGGTTCCAGTGCTGTAGGCGGGCCAGCTTTGCCTTGAGCACCACAGCCTGGACGGTATCGAGGCGTGAGTTGATGCCCACGGCGTCGTGCCGGTACTTCACGGAACTACCGTGGGCGCCTAGCATGCGGACCTGTGCTGCCACGTCGGGGTCGTTGGTCAGCACGCCGCCGGCATCGCCTGCGGCGCCGAGGTTCTTGCCAGGGTAGAAGCTGGTGCCGGCTGCCACACCCCAGGTGCCTGCGGGCCGGCCCAGTCGCGTGGCGCCCTGGGACTGTGCAGCGTCTTCGATGATGACGGCGCCGCAGGCCTCGGCGATGGGGAGGAGCTGCTCAACGAAGGCGCTCTGGCCGAAGAGGTGGACAGGCACTATCGCCTGGGTCCGCTCGGTGACTGCTGCCGCGACTGCTGCCGGGTCCATCAGGAGGTACTGGGGATCGACATCCACCGGGATGGGGATGGCGCCGATCCGGCTGACAGCCTCTGCCGTGGCGATGAAGGTGTTGGCCGGCAGGATGACCTCGCCACCGGCGCGGACACCGCCGGCACGGAGGGCAAGCTCCAGGGCGTCGGTGCCGTTGGCCACGCCAACGCAATGCTGGGCTCCGGAAAATTCGGCGTAGGCGGTCTCGAATTCGGTGACTGCCGCGCCGCCAATGAAGGCCGCAGCTTCGAAGACGACAGCTAGTTCGGCCATGACCTCGTCATGGACTTCGGCCTGCTGTGCGGCCAGGTCTACCAGCGGAACAACAGCGTGCACTGCTACTTCAACACTCATGAGTTTCCCCCAAAAATAAAGTTGTCTTTGCCGATTTCGTGGGCCGGAACGCCCACCCAGGTCTGGCCCTCGGGCACGTTGGTCAAGACTGCTGCCCCCATCCCGACAGTCGCGTAGGCGCCGACGGTCGTGCGTTCACGGACGCTGGAATTCATGCCCAGGTAGGCGGCTCGGCCAACCCGGACTCCGCCGCCCAGCGACACGCCCGCAGCGAACGTGGCGAAGTCCGCTACGTCGTCGTCGTGCGTGAACGTCACCGAGGGCATCGCCACCACGTGGGAGCCCAGGGTGACCGCGGCGGTGAGGGTCACGTTGCGCAGCAGGATGGAGCCCCTGCCGATCCTGCAACCCTCGGGGAACTGCACGGACGGGTCAATCGCGGTGGCGTACCGGGCCTCGTTGATACCCATCGAGGTGAGCCGATCCACCACCGTTTCCCGGGCCCGGCCGGAGCCAATGCATACCAGTACGAAAGCATGGGTGTACTTGACGGCATCGTCGATCGTCCCCAGGATGGGGGCGTCATCGACGGTCACCCCCGCCAATTCCTTGTTGTCATCGAGAATTCCGACGACGTCGTACTGGCCGCTGCTGCGCACCATGGCCAGGACTTCCCTGGCCAGGCCGCTGGCAGCAATCAGAATGAGCTCACTCATGTAGAAGCCTCGGTGGCCGCGTCTCGGATGGTGCTGATGATGCGGTTGAGGCTTTCGTCGTCGAGCTCGTGGTAGACGGGCAGGATGAGGGTGCGGTCGTTGAGGCGTTCGGTGTGCTGCAGGCTGGCGTTGCCGCCGTCGCGCCAGCGGTACGCCGGCTGGCGGTGGGCCGCCATGATGCCGCGACGGGCAGAGATACCAGCGTCGGCGAGCTTCTCCATCAAGGCCTCACGGCTGATGGGGAATGCCGGCAGTACTTCGACCCAGAACGACTGGTAGTTGGTGGTGCCGTAGGGCGGATCCGAGACCAGGCGCAGGCCGCGGATGCCGGAAAGTCCAGCCACGTAACGGGCAGCGATGTCGCGGCGCTGCTCAAGGATGCCGGGCAGCCGGCGGAGCTGGACCAGGCCCACGGCGGCCTGCAGGTCAGTCATCCGGTAGTTGAATCCTACTTCGAGATACATTTCCGGCGGGGCCAGCACGGAGCCGTGCCGGTCCGTGGCCGAAACACTCATGGAGTGCTCGCGGAGCGTCCGGGCGCGGGCGGCCCAGTCGGCGCGGTTGGTGGTCAGCATGCCACCCTCACCCGTGGTGAGGATCTTGCGCGGGTGGAAGGACCACACGGAAACGTCGGCGCCAATACCCACCGGGCGGCCCTTGTAGGTGGAACCCACGCCGCAGGCAGCGTCCTCAATGATGGAGATTTCATGCCGGTCGCAGAGTTCCCGGATGGGATCCATGTCCAGCGGCACGCCGCCCTGGTCCAC
Source organism: Arthrobacter ulcerisalmonis (assembly GCF_900609065.1). Classification (GTDB taxonomy): domain Bacteria; phylum Actinomycetota; class Actinomycetes; order Actinomycetales; family Micrococcaceae; genus Arthrobacter; species Arthrobacter ulcerisalmonis. The sequence continues at coordinate 12,125 of NZ_UXAU01000013.1, forward strand.
CACGATGACCGCACGGGTATCCATGGTCAGGGCTGCATGCAAGGTTTCGGCGGTGACGTTGCCGGTGGCCGGATCAACGTCGCAGAACACTGGCCGGGCCCCCACGTAGGTGACGGCGTTGGCCGTGGCGATGAAGGACAGGGACGGGACCAGGACATCGTCGCCCGGGCCGATACCAGCGACCACCAGGGCCAGGTGCAGGGCCGTGGTGCAGCTTGAGGTGGCCACAGCGTGCCGCACACCCATGGTGGTGGCGAACTGGGCTTCGAATTCCTTGACCTTGGGGCCCTGGGCCACCCAGCCGGAGGCGATGACCTCGGCGAGGGCGTCGGCTTCCTCCTGGCCGAGGAGGGGCTTCATCACACTGATGCGGGAAAGTACGGTCTCGGCGCTCATTTGGTGGCGACCTTTCGGGTTGCAGCAATCTCGGCGCGCAGCGGGGTCCACCAGGTGACCAGCTCGCGGAGGCCTTCCTCGAGCCCAACTTCCGTGTGGAAGCCAAGGTCGCGGGCGGCTGCGCTGGTGTCAGCGAGGCGGCGGACTACGCCGTTCACGGCACGGTCCGGGCCGTGTTCTACGGCGAGGTCCGAATCCATGGCCCGAAGCAAGGCCTGGGCCAGTTCGAGCAGGCTCGATTCGGTGCCGCTGGCCACGTTGTAGACGCCGGAGGTGATGTCGCTGGCGGCGGCCAGCACGTTGGCGCGGGCCACGTCAGCGGTGTAGACGAAGTCCATGGTCTGCAGGCCGTCACCGAAGATCAGCGGCGACTGACCGTCCATGATCCGTTCCATCCAGCGCACCAGGACCTCGGTGTAGAGGCCGTGGACGTCCATGCGGGGGCCGTAGACGTTGAAGTAGCGCAGCATCACGTAGTTCAGGCCGCTCATGGCCTGGAAGCTGCGGGCCATGCCCTCGTTGAAGGACTTGGCGGCACCGTAGAACGTGTCGTTGTTGCCGTGGTGGTGCTTCTCGCCGGTGGGGAATTCTTCGGCCATGCCGTACACGGAGGCGCTGGAGGCGGAGATGAGCTTGTCCACCTTGTGCTCCGCTGCTGCTTCCATGACGTTGAAGGAGCCGTCAACCAGGACCTCCAGCGCCAGGCGCGGTTCTTCAGCGCACTGGGTGATGCGGATGGCTGCCTGGTGGAAGACCAGGTCCTTGCCCTTGGTGAGGTCGTGGATGAGGTCACGGTTCTGGATGTTGCCATCCACCAGTTCCACCTTGCCGGTCTGCAACGCGCCGAACAGGTTGTCGCGGCGGCCGCGGACCATGTTGTCCAGGACGTCGATGTGGTTCACGCCGGCGGCCAGCAACTGGTCAACAAGGGTGGATCCGATAGTACCGGCGCCGCCGGTAACAAGGACGTTTGCGCCTTTAAGGGTGCTCACAGTGCGCGCTCCATTCCGGCGCCTGCGCCAGCTAGTTCAGAACCTTCAACGGGGGAAGCCTGGCCGGACTGGCTCAGGCTGCGGGTAACAGCTTCGAGGACGGAGAGGACCCGGAGGCCGGATTCGCCGCCGGTGCGGGCCTGGCGGCCGCCGCGGATGCAGGAGGCGAGCTCCTCGACCACCTGGGCCAGGGCTTCGCGCTCAACCAGGGCGGGGGACCAGGTGTCGCCAAGCCGGTAGGAGACGGCCGTGGAGGCCTTCTCGCCGAAGGACTTCGGCTGCCGGTCAAGGCTCACGCCACGGTCGTAGACGCTGAGGCGCTGCTGCGGGTTCAGGTCATCCCAGACCAGGGTGCGCTTGGAGCCACCGATCACCATCTGGCGGATCTTGGTGGGGCTGAGCCAGTTCACGTGCACGTGGGCGGTGACGTCGTTGGCCAGCCGGAAGTTCAGGTGGCCCACGCAGTCGCGGCCGGTGCCCAGCGGGTCGGAGCCAAACGCTGAGACCTCCACAGGGTTCAGGCCACCCGGCAGGATGAAGTCCAGGATGGACAGGTCGTGCGGTGCCAGGTCCCAGAAGACGTCGACGTCGGGCTGGACCAGGCCAAGGTTGATGCGGGTGGAGTCGACGTACAGGATGTCGCCCAGGGAGCCGCTCTGCACGAGTTCCTGCATCTTCAGGACCGCGGGGGTGTAGCAGTACGTGTGGTCTGCCATCAGTACCAGGCCATTGGCTTCAGCGGTCTGGACCATTTCCAGGCCGTGCGCCCGGTTGTCGGCCAGCGGCTTCTCCACGAGGACGTGCTTGCCGGCGCGCAGCGCGGTCATGACGGTCCCGTAGTGGGTGCGGGCCGGCGTCGCGATGGCCACGGCGTCCAGGTCGAAGGTGTCCAGGAGTTCGTCGAGGCTCTCGACCACCGGGATGTCTCCGAGGCTGGAGGCGAGCTTCTGGGCCCGGGCCAGGTCCAGGTCGCAAATGGCGACGAGCTGCCAATCGGGGCTGGCCTGCAGGTTGCGGGCCAGGTTTGGTCCCCAGTAGCCGGCGCCGACGACGGCGATCCGGAGTTTCCGATCGGAGTGCTGTGAGGATTCAGCATGAGGTGCGGTAACTGATGCGTTCATGGTTCTTTCTTTTCCCGAAGATGGTTGATGTTTAGTAGGCGCCGGACGGTCGAATGACTGTCCGGAACGTGCGCCAAAGAATGATGAGGTCACCGGCGATTGACCAGTTTTCGACGTAGTAGAGATCCAGCCGGACAGCTTCGTCCCAGGGCAGGTCCGAGCGGCCGTTGATCTGCCACAGCCCCGTGATGCCGGGCTTGATGAGCAGCCGGCGGCGGGTGTGCTGCTCGTAGCCGACCACTTCGCTGCCGAGCGGCGGGCGGGGGCCCACCATGCTCATGTCGCCAATGACCACGTTCCACAGCTGGGGGAGTTCGTCGAGGGAGTACTTGCGCATCCAGGTTCCGCAGCGGGTGACCCGGGGATCGTTACGGAGCTTGAACAGGGCGCCGTTGCCCTGGTTTTGGTGCTGTAGGCCAGCCAGCTGTGCCTCGGCATCAACCACCATGGAACGGAACTTGAACATCCCGAAGACCTGGCCGTCCTTGCCGATCCGGTCCTGGCGGAAGAGGACGGGGCCCGGGCTGTCCAGCCTGACGATGATCGCCAGGGCCAGCAGGACCGGTGAGAGGACCAGGAGTGCGCCCAGGGCAAGGGTGGCGTCCAGGGCGCGCTTAAGGGCGTGCTTGGCGCCGGAGTACTGCGGAATATCGACGTGCATCAGCGGCAGGCCCTCCACAGGGCGCCAGTGGATGCGGGGACCCGCAACGTTGGTGAGGGTAGCTGCCAGGATCAGTTCGGCTGAGGATTCCTCAAGCTTCCACCCCAGTTCGCGGATGAACCTGTTGCCACCTGGCAGCGGGCCGGCCACGATCACGGAATCGGCGTCGGCAACCTTGACTGCCCTGGCGATGTCGTCGGTAGAGGACAACACGGACACCGGCATGCCTTCCACCCGGAAGTTGCCGCCGCGGCGGGCACCCGGCAGGCAGACGCCCAGGATGTCGTACACGGCGCCGGACTTCTTGCGGACCTGCTGCACCACGTAGCGGACGTCCTCGGGATCGCCGACGACGATGGTGCGGGACAGGTGCCGCCCCTTCGCCTTTTCGGCGGTGAGGCGCCGCCGGAAGGCCCAGCGGTTCAGGGTGAGGGCCGCCAGGCCCACGGGCAGGGACACCGTGACGAATGCGTCCGCGCCGTCGACGGAGAAAATCACGGCGAAGATCGCCATCAAGCCGAAGACCCGAAGGGTGGCCGAGGCCACCCCCTTGTATTCGTCGGCGCCGATGCCGAGGACTTTAGCGTCACGGGTGTGGTAAATCTCCAGGGAGGCGAGCCAGCTCAGCGTCACGACGAGTCCCGTGACGACGGCGGCAACACCGGCGCGGCCGCTGGTGGCGCCTGCGGTGGTGGTGATGTAACCCAGGGCGACCGCCCCGGCTACGAAGAGTGTGTCGGCGCCGCGGATCAGGTTGCGGTGCGCGGAGCTCCAGGCTTCGGCTGCGAGCCTGCCCTCGGACTTGACCGGGGTAATTGTTGAACCGGCAGTTGACGGCCGCAGAACCCGGGTTCCTGCGGGTTCCGCCGCCGTCAACTGCGGAGTTGTCGTCCGTTGTGCAGCAACTGACGCAACAGGCCACTCACGGACTGAGCGCCGGCTTCTGGCTACTGGGATCTCGACCATAGTTGCCCTTTCCGGCGTCTTCCGCCTGTGTTGTTGGCCTTGATGCAAAATTAGCCACTTCGGGGGTCCGGACGCCGCTGTTTAGGGGGTCCATTGTGGGTCTGGGGAGCCAACACTGCGGATACTGCGGGTACCTGCAATTGCTGTCATTTCGGGCTCATGGATGAGGTGGCGAACGGGGCTGTTTCAGTCCAAAAATTCCTTGTGTCACAAGGAATTTTTGCTGCGACGCAGGACCCGATACGGGCGCGAAAAGGGCCGCCCCAGCAGCGCTGGAACGGCCCTTCGGAAGGTGCTTGGCGCGTGGTGCCTAGAGCATCGGCAAAACGTACGGCTGCGGAGCCAGATTTTCCTTGCCGGCGGCCAGTGCGGTGAGCTGCGCGCGGGATTCCACGCCGAGCTTCCGGTAGATGGCGGTGAGGCGAACTTCCACCGTGCGGACCGAGACGTACAGGGTTGCTGCGATCTCTTTGTTGCGCATGCCGCGGGACACCATCTTGGCCAGGGCCCGTTCGTGGTCGACCAGAAGGCGCATTGCCGGGTTGCCCTGCGGCTTGGCTGCCGGTTCCACCCGTTCGTCCAACAGCAGGACGTCAACGTGTTGGGTCCAGGCATCGGCGCCAGCTTCGTCAAACATCACTTTGGCGCGGAGCAGGGCGTCGCGGGCATCCCGAAGCCGGCCAAATGCGCTGAGCCGTTCGGCGTAGCACATCAGGGTGCGGGCGCATTCGAGCACCGACTCGAGGGCGGCGCGGCCATCAAGTGCCTGGGTGAACAGCTGGAGCGACTGCTCGCCGTCGGCTAGCATGGCACGGCTGCGGGCAACCACCATGACCAGCCACGGGGAGCGCAGCCCGATCGAGCGGGCTTCCAGGTTCGCCAGCGCCGTGGTGGCCTCGCGGTGCCTGCCCATCCGGATCAGGACCTCAACAAGGTCAGCTTCGGAGCGCAGCAGCGTGGGGTTGGTGAACCCTTGGCCGATTTCGGTAGCGCGGGTGAGCTGGGCAAGTGCCTCGGCGAGGTCACCTCGGAGCAATGCGAAATGGCCGCGGTAGGCAGCGAGTTGGGCGGTGGTGGCCGCGTGGCTTTCGGCGCCCGAGTAGCGCTGGGCCTCGACGGCGTGGACCTGGGCCTGAGCTTCGTCGCCCAAGGCGTGTGCCCGCCATTCGCGGTACATGTGCCGCAAGCCGCGGTGGTACTTGACCTCCGGTTCGTGCCGCTCCAGGTCCTCGATGAGGCGTGCAGCCGACCGGATGTTGCCGGCCCGGATTTCGTTGTCGATAGCCAGGAACGCTGCGGTTTCCCGCCAGTTCACGCTGCCGGCGTCCGCTGAGCTGCGGACCATGGCGAAGGCTTCCTGCGCGTGGTCGTAGCGTTCGGCGTAGCTGAGGGCCCGGCCTTGGATAAGCAGGCTCGCGGTCCGCGCACTCCCGGCCGGTTCGTGCTTGCGGCCAATGGCTGCGGTGTTGCCCTTGATGGCCTCGGTGAGCAAGGTGGCGCGATCAATGATGGCGGTGACGCCAGCCGAGGCCGAAGCCTGGAATTCAATGCCTTGGTGCAGCAGGTCGGTGGCGTCTTTCAGCTCCCAGCGCTCGGCGTAGTACAACGCACCAACGGCCAGCAGGCTGGCTGAGTAGCCGGGATCGTGGCGGCCGAACTCCTTGACCAGGCGCAGCACCATGCTGGACCGGACTGCGGCGCCCTGCATGAACTGGATCTGGAAGGACAGGCCGGTCAGACGCAGGATCAGGGCCGGGTTGCGGGTAACCCGCTGGGCCCAGTCAAGGTAGCGCCGGGCGTAGACGAATTCGCCGCGGTTGAACAGGAGTTCAGCCACCGTGGCCAAGCGGGAGGCGGTCTCGGCTTCCCAGGGGTTGATGGTCAAGGCGCGTTCGATGTACTCGACGGCGAACGCCACCTCACCGCTGCGGATCAGGTCCACGGCGTGCCGGAGCAGACCAAAGGGGGTCTGGCGTTCCAGCGCAGTGAAGCTCAGGTGCCAGCGTCGAGCGTAGGGGTCGGCGGCTTCCGAGGCCTCGGCAAGGGTTCGGTGGCTGGCCGTGCGGACAGCGGGGGTCATGCCAGCGAAAACGAACCCGCGCAGCAGCTGATCGCGGATACGCAGGTGGTGTCCGGTGCGGTTGATGACGCCGGCGGCAATGAGTTCGTCGGCGCCTACCCACACATCTGCGTTGATCTTCTCGAGGGCAGTGATGTCGCTGCGGTAGGACAACGACAGCAGGTCCAGGACGCTGCGGGCCTCGCGGCTGAGTGCGCCCACCACTGCCGCATATTCGGCCTGGAAGCTGTCTTTGCAGGGGAGCGGGACGGGGAAGGCGTTCTTGCCTTCTGCCTGGCGTTCCAGCAGGCGGCGGTAGAGGTCGACGGCGGCGAGCGGGTTTCCTTGGGTGGCGGCGGCAACCAGGTGGGCGGCCGCCGTCGTGGTCTGCTTTGCGGGAATTGCCTCCAGCATGCGGACGGTATCGCTGTAGCTGAGCGGGCCCAACTGCAGGACGGTGAGCCCGCTGAAGGGGCCGTCCGGGATTTCTTCGCGGACGCTGACGAACAAGGCGATGTCGGTGCCGGCCAGCCGGCGGGAAAGGAAACCGATGACGGCCTGGCTGCTTGAGTCAAGGAGGTCGGCGTCGTCGATCACAATGACGGTGCGTGCCGAGGAGCGTTGCTGCAGACCGTTGAGGAGCATGTTGGACACGGTGGGGACATTCATGGCGCCCACAGTGTCGCGGAGCAGTTCATCGGCGATGCGACTCAGAACCGGATCGTCGATGCCGTTCAGGAGTGCTGTCAGGCCGGAGAGGGGCCAATCCGATTCCGAGGCGCTGGCCTGCAAGAAGACGGTGCGGTATTCGGAGAGCGTGGGGATCTGCGCGAGGAGTGCTGACTTGCCCGAGCCTCGGCGGCCGATGATGGCAAGCGCGGAATCCTTGGGACCACGGATGACAGAGAGAATCCGGTCCGACTCTTTGCTGCGGCCTATCAGTGACATGCGGTCCCCACCCTTGGAAAGAATGAGACCAGCTTCTTCTTGTCTTCTGACGATCAAATGACGTGCGCTGCCCGCCGATCAGTTTCCTGACCCTTGTGCAACATGCTGCCAGCGGTTGCCAGCAGCTCGGATTCCCAGCCGTAGAACCGAATATAGTGCGGGCTCTCCCAACGTTTCCACCGATTCCTCGCCGTATTGCATCAAGATTGGCCACGCATTTAATCAAGACAAGAAGTTGCCTGTCAGGAAACTTTTGATGCGATGAGTCTCCGGGGTTTTCCACATAGCCGCGACAGCCAGTCCTCGGGGTTTGCTGGGGACGTAGGCTCGGCGAAGGACGAATCGCCTATAGGCAGCAAATGCACTAGTATTGGGAAGTCTGTGCTGCGCCTGCCTCCGTTCCGGATGCGGGCTCGGCACTTCATCGCAAATGAACCTCCTGTTACGGAAATGCCGTAACCGCTTAGCCCAAAGGAGGTGGGTTCACATATGCGTCCTTACGAATTGATGGTAATCATCGACCCCGACGTCGAAGAGCGTACCGTTGAGCCGTCGCTTCAGAAGTTCCTGAACGTCATCACAACCGATGGTGGAACCATCGAAAAGGTTGACATCTGGGGCCGTCGTCGACTGGCTTACGACATCAAGAAGAAGTCTGAAGGTATCTACGCAGTGGTGAACTTCACCGCAAAGCCGGATACCGCCAAGGAACTTGACCGCCAGCTCTCTCTCAACGAGACGATCATGCGCACCAAGATCACCCGCCCCGAAGAGCAGAAGGTTGTTGCCGAGTAATTTCGGTACCTTTCTTCATTCTTCATCCGCAGGACTCGAATCTTCACCCAGGATCGAACAAGGAGGCAGTAGATGGCAGGCGAGACCACCATTACGGTCATCGGTAATCTCACCAATGACCCGGAATTGCGGTTCACACCGTCAGGTTCGGCAGTAGCGAACTTCACCATCGCTTCCACCCCGCGTACCTTTGATCGCCAGTCCAACGAGTGGAAGGACGGGGAAACCCTGTTCCTCCGCGCCGCGGTCTGGCGTGAAGCAGCCGAAAACGTAGCGGAGTCCCTAACCAAGGGCATGCGCGTGATCGTTTCCGGCCGCTTGAAGAGCCGTTCCTACGAAACAAAAGAAGGCGAAAAGCGCACCGTCATCGAGCTTGAGGTCGACGAAATCGGCCCCAGCCTGCGCTACGCCAACGCCAAGGTCAACCGCACCCAACGCTCCGGCGGGGGTGGCCAGGGTGGCTTTGGTGGCGGCAACAGCGGCGGTGGCAACTTCGGCGGCGGCAACTCTGGTGGAAATCAGGGCGGCAACTCCGGCGGCACCTGGAACGGTGGCGGCGGCAACCAGCAGGCTGCCCAGGATGATCCTTGGGCAACGCCCGGGGTCTCCAATGCAGGTGGCTGGGGCAACGGCCCCGACTCCGAACCGCCCTTCTAAAAACTCATTCGGCCCGGCGTCGGGACCGCACCAGCGTGCCGCAAGGCACGCTGGCGAGGGTCGCCGTCGGACCACCACCATCCCGTGGATCAATATCCACGGGCTCCATAGAATAGGAGCTCCACGATGGCTAAGGCTGAACTCCGTAAGCCCAAACCAAAGTCCAACCCCTTGAAGGCCGCTGACATCACTGTCATCGACTACAAGGACGTAGCATTGCTGCGCAAGTTCATCTCCGATCGCGGAAAGATCCGCGCCCGTCGCGTCACTGGCGTCACGGTGCAGGAACAGCGCAAGATCGCACAGGCAATCAAGAACGCCCGCGAAGTTGCACTGCTGCCTTACTCCGGCGCTGGCCGCGGTTAAGGAAGGGAACTAACATGGCAAAGCTCATTTTGACCCACGAAGTCACCGGTCTCGGTGCTGCTGGTGATGTTGTCGAGGTAAAGAACGGTTACGCACGTAACTACCTGCTGCCCCGCAACTTCGCCCTGACCTGGTCCAAGGGTGGCGAGAAGCAGGTTGAGTCCATCAAGGCTGCCCGCGCTGCTCGCGAGCACGCTTCCCTGGAAGATGCTCAGAAGCAGGCTGCTGCCCTCTCCGCCAAGCCGGTCAAGCTGACCGTCAAGGCCGGCGAGTCCGGACGCCTCTTCGGTACCGTCAAGCAGGCCGACGTTGCCGACGCTGTTGAGGCCGCTGGCCTTGGCACCATCGACAAGCGCAAGGTTGAACTGCCGGCTCACATCAAGTCGGTTGGTTCCTACCAGGCCAACGTCCGCCTCCACGCTGACGTTTCCGCTGTTATCGAACTGAACGTTGTTGCTGGTAAGTAGCCAGCAGCAGTAGTTCGTACTGCTTCAAGACCCCCGTTGCCGGATTCCGGCGGCGGGGGTCTTTTGCGTTTGGTTCAGGGGTGGTGCAGTTCCGCCATGACGTGCTGGTACCCCGTCCTGACCATCTCGGCGAGGACGTCCCTGTCGATATCGGCCAACTTGGTGACGTAGAGGCAGGCCGCCCCGGTGGTGTGTTTGCCCAGCCGGGGGAGTTGTTGGGCTGCATCGGGCCCGTAGGTAAGACCGTAGAGGACCAGCCCTGTCTTGCGCGGCGAAAACCCCACCGCCGCGGCGTCACCCTGCCGGCCACTTTCGTAGCGATAGTGGTACGAACCGAAGCCCACAATGGTGGGTCCCCACATGGTGGCCTCGTGACCGGTGATGCTGGCCATCAGGGCGGCCAGTTCCTGCCCATCGGCACGGCGCACGGGATGCTCGACGGCGGTGAGGAACTCGGGTACGGAGATGCCCGTGGGCTTGGTCTTGTTTTCCTTCACGGGCCCAGTCTGGCATGGGGTCGCCATCCTGGTCCGGGAATAGTCCAGAGTTTCCTGCCGTTACGCATATAGATGCATATGCATGTATGCTGAATATAGCCAGCCTGAGGAGAATTGCCATGGAAACTCGCCGCATCGTTGTTTTGTCTGCCGGTCTCGGCGTCCCGTCGTCGAGCCGACTGCTGGCTGACCAGCTGGCGGCGTCGGCGCAGCGCCAACTCGGCGCAGCGGGCTACGACGTGGTGATTGACGTCGTCGAACTGAGGGATTTGGCCGTGGACATCGCCAACAACTTCGTCACGGGCTATGCCGCACCCAAGCTCGCAGACGTAGTTGCGACAGTTGAAGCTGCTGATGGCATCATCGCGGTCTCGCCCGTCTTCAGCGCGTCCTACAGTGGGCTCTTCAAGTCATTCATTGATGTCCTGGACCCGAAGTCACTGACCGGCAAGGCCGTGCTTCTGGGTGCCACCGGTGGAACGGATCGGCACCAGATGGTCCTGGACTACGCGATGCGACCGCTGTTCAGCTACCTCAGGACCCGGACCACGGCCACGGCCGTGTTTGCCGGACCCCAGGACTGGGGGTCCACGGAACAGGGCGCCTCGCCGCTGTCAGACCGGGTGGACCGTGCCGCCGGTGAGCTCACAGATCTCCTGAAGGGCGCGCAGCCGCAGACCAAGCCAGCGGCCCTGGAATCGCTGCCCTTCGAAGAACTCTTGGCGGGCATGTCTGCAGGCCGCTAGCCAGCGGCCCGGCACGGGTGCGTTCAGCGGGGCTAGTCAGCCAGAAGGGCGATGAACTCGCGTGCCTGATCCAGTGAGACGTCGGAGTGGCGCTTCAATGCCGTGGCAGCCGCCTCAGTCTCGCCGCTCTGGGCGAGGGTCCGGATCTGGCCGTAGATTTCATCGTTGAGCATGTTGGAGCTGACCTCCCGGGTCAGCTCGCCCTTGCTGGCAATGGCACGGTACCGGTACGTAAAGCGTTCGGGGCCAGCGGCGTCCTCGACTGCCGGGGCGGGCGTCGAGGGCTGGGGATGACGGTAAGGCTGGGGGTGGGCTGCTAGGGCTGCGACGGCGTCACGCGAGGCACGGAGGCCGCCGCCGGTGGCGTCGAAGTACACCTTGATGGCAGCGACTGCCTGGCCCTGGGCGATCAAGGCGTAAATGCGGCGGTGCTGCTCTTCGGAGAGGTTGGCTGCAGCCGAGCGAGCCAAGTCGACTCCCGCAGCGCTGGGTTTATCAGCCGCGACGGACGCCGATGAGCCGGCCGGTTTCCGTTTCCCCAAGGCGCGAACCGTGAGGAGGACTGCCGCGAGGACCGCCAAAAGGATGAGAACAGGGGCCACGAGCGATTCCATCGTCTAATGCCATTCGTTGTGCGTTGAGAGAGTAATGGGCGCCAACGGTGATTGGCCGCTTCCATTCCTTGAATCTTATGCCAAGGGCACGTTATCCACAGCAATATTCGTCACCTGGTATGCATCGGCATTATTCGTGGATAACGTAGGCGCGCTGCGGCATACATGCAGGTTGAGATCGACAACACAGCCATTCAGATCCGGTGCAGTGCCCGGTCCAGCGGCAGCAGTGCCCAAACCACTGTGGATGAAATTCCTTTCAAGAAATATTTACTCCACATGCTGGTTTGATTGTTTACGCAGGTCAGATGACTTTGGGCGAGTAAAGATTTTTTCTTTCCACAACGTTGCCCACAGGCTGTGCACAAGCTGGGCGGGGTAGTGCACAGGTTATCCACAGGGTCGAGCGGGAGTGGGCTTGGCGGCTGGAGAGCGGGCGGCTAGCGTAGCGGAGTACCTATTCTTGCGGCTCTCCTTCACGCCTGTGCTCCATCCGGCGAAGAGACCAACTGTTCCTGCGCCCACGTCATGGTCATGCCTGTGGAAAACCTGTGGATTCTGGGGATAACCAGGTGTTTACCCGCGCGGGAGCCTTCCGGCGCACATTGTCAGAGCCCTCCTGTAGACCTGTTGCAGAGGGGTGCGGGGCTTGGCGCACCTTAAGAACAGGACGATTTTCCTGCCGGGCGGTCCCTCGCTCCGGCACCTATGAAGGGCGGCAACTTTGTCAATCGCGCACTTGGACACGGTGGAGGTTGCCCGCAACTCGGACGCAGCACGGAAGCCTCCTCAGGACATTCCTGCTGAGCAATCAGTGCTGGGCGGCATGATGCTCTCCAAGGACGCCATTGCCGACGTCGTAGAGATCCTCCGCGGCCAGGATTTTTACCGGCCGGCCCACGAAACCATCTTTGAGGCCATCATTGACCTTTATGGTCGTGGTGAACCTGCCGATGCTGTGACCGTCTCTGACGAGCTCACCAAACGCGCTGAGATCAACCGCATTGGCGGGCCGGCATACCTGCACGAGCTCATCCAGACGGTACCCACCGCAGCCAACGCCGGATATTACGCGGAAATCGTTGCCGAACGGGCTGTCCTGCGCCGGCTTGTGACCGCTGGCACCAAGATCGTCCAGCTGGGCTACGGGTCTGACGGCGAGGTGGAGGACCTGGTCAACCAGGCCCAGGCCGAGGTCTACGCCGTGGCCGAGCGTCGGACCGCTGAGGACTACGTGGTGTTGAAGGACGTCATGGAATCCACGGTGGATGAGATCGAAGCGTCAGGCCATCGTGGTGAGGGCATGACAGGGGTGCCCACCGGTTTCTACGAGCTCGATGAATTGACCCACGGCCTGCACCCCGGCCAGATGATCGTGATTGCGGCCCGGCCCGCAGTGGGTAAGTCCACCTTCGCCCTCGATTTTGCCCGCTCCGCGGCGATCAAGAACAACTTGGCCACCGTGATGTTTTCCTTGGAAATGGGCCGGAACGAAATCGCCATGCGCCTGCTCTCGGCCGAGGCAACCATCGGACTGCAGGACCTCCGCAAGGGCACCATCAAGGATGAGCAGTGGTCCAAAATTGCCACGACCATGGGCCGCATGAATGACGCACCGCTCTTCATCGACGACAGCCCCAACATGTCCCTGATGGAAATCCGCGCCAAATGCCGCCGGTTGAAGCAGCAGCATGACCTCAAGCTCGTCATCCTCGACTACCTGCAGCTGATGAGCTCAGGCAAAAAAGTCGAATCCAGGCAGCAGGAAGTCTCCGAATTCTCCCGTGCCCTCAAGCTCCTCGCCAAGGAACTCCAGGTTCCTGTCATTGCCCTTTCGCAGCTCAACCGTGGCTCGGAGCAGCGCCAGGACAAGCGCCCCATGGTCTCTGACCTGCGTGAATCCGGCTCCATCGAGCAGGATGCGGACATGGTCATCCTGCTGCACCGCGAGGATGTTTACGACAAGGAATCTCCCCGGGCGGGCGAGGCGGACATCCTGATCGCCAAGCACCGTAACGGCCCCACCAAGGACATCGTGGTGGCGTTCCAGGGTCACTACTCGCGGTTTGCCAACATGGCGGCCGACGCCGGAGGCGGCGGCTTCTAGTCCTCGACGCCTGATTCGCGTGCTGCGGTCAGCAGGTGGTTGGGCAGGCGATTGCCGGGAGCCGTCCCGCGGATTTCCAACAGGTGGCGGGCATGCGCGTGCAGCCTGAGGTCTTCGTCGCTGCGCGGCACCCATGCCGGGATGGGCACGGAGGTGCCTTCGTCGTCGCGCGCCACCATGACCGTGAGGCAGTACGTGGTGAGGTCAAGCTCGCCCACCTTGGGGTCGCCGGAGCGGACGTGGACGGCCACGTGCATGCCCTTGGTGCCCGTGTACACCAGGCGGGCTTCGACCTCCACGAGGTGCCCGATCCGGAGCGGACGGTAGAACCGCACGCCGCCTGAGAAGACCGCTACGGCGTTTTTGCCTGCGTAGCGGGTGGCGCAGACGTAGGCGGCTTCATCGATCCACTTCATGACGATGCCGCCGTGGACTTTACCGCCCCAGTTCACGTCGGTAGGGGATGCCATGAAGCGCAGCGTGACCCGCTCGGCGGTGCCAGCGTCGGTATATTCCTGCTGGTTCATGGCTTCGACGATCTGCTCCCGGACGGTGACTCTCGCCAGGGCGTGGTCCCGCTGCTCGATCTGCGCTGGCGTGACAGGCTGGAACTGTGGCACCGGAATGGGCCTGCCGTCCTCGCCCACCGCAACGAAGATCACCATGCACTGGCTCCGCATGGTGGCAGGCCCGCCCTTGGGGTCGCCTGAGGAAACCACCGTGCGGATGTGCATTGACGACCGTCCGGTGTACACGATGGTGGCCTCTACCTCCACCATGTCGCCGCTGTTGACGGGATCGGCGAAGTGGATGTTTCCCACGTAGGCGGTGACGCAGTAGGACTTGGACCAGCCCACGGCGGCAGCGTAGGCGGCCTTATCCACCCATTCCAGGACGGTACCGGCGTCCACTGATCCGCTGTGGCCCACGTCCATGGGGGCGGCAAGGAAGCGGAGGGTGACTGAATTGGCGGCAGGCTCATTCATGCTGCCCACTTTAGGGCTCCCCCCGGCTGCGTCCCCACTTGTGACGCCCCCGGACTTCCTACCGCTTAAACCCCAACGCTCCCGGACCTTTCGCGTCCTTTTCGGCATCCCTCCCGGAGCTTTCCAAAGGAAAGCCGGGAGGGATGCCGAAAAGGCCGTCAGGTGTCCGGGAGCGTTGGGGGAATGACCGTAAAAAAGTCGGGAAGGTCAGGCGAGGATCGCCAGCTTGCCCTTCTTGCCACCGAAGAGGGCGCGGTCCACCGAGAGGCGGCCGGGTCCGGTCAGGGCCAGTGCAAATGCAGCAGCGGCCAGCAGGAGGACCAGCTCGTAGCCACCGTTGGCAACGAAGACGCCAGCGGAGACATGGACAAGGAAGAGGGCGCCGAGCATGTTGACCACCAGCAGTGCGGCCACGATCCTGGTGAGTACGCCAAGGATCAGGGCGATGCCGCCGACGAGCTCCAGGATGGCGACGGCGGGGGCAGCGAAGTCGGCTGCGGGGACACCCATCTGGGTGAAGGCGGACTGCGTGCCTGCAATGGTCCATTCGTTGAACTTCTGCCACCCGTGGGCTGCGAAGAGGAAGCCGAGGATGATGCGCAGGGCAGTGATGGCAAGGGTGTTGAGACGTACTTGAGTCATGAGTTTCACCGTTTCTGATGTCGGGCGGGGCTGGACAGTAGCTAGCGAGGCCGGCTCAGCGTTGAAGCTTGAACATCCATCCTCGCGGTTAATAGTTGAAGAGTCAATAAAATGGCACGCTACGTGGGGTAACTCACGGGCTCATCCCGGCCTCCGGTTGGTTAGGCTGGCACTCGTGCACCAGCCTGCGACCCCCGCCTCAGGGCGGCCCGAACCCAGCCGCGCCAAGGAAATCCTCCGCCTTGCCGTCCCGGCGTTTGGTGCCCTGGTGGCCGAACCACTCTTCCTGCTCGCCGACGCGGCCATTGTGGGGCATCTGGGCGTAGCCCAACTGGCTGGCGTGGGCCTGGCCAGTGCGGTGCTGCACACCGCGGTGGGCCTGATGGTCTTCCTCGCCTACTCCACCACTCCCGCCGTGGCCCGCGCGATGGGGCAGGGGCAACTGGGGAAGGCGCTGGCCGCCGGGCGCGACGGCGTCTGGCTGGCTCTGCTGCTGGGCGTTCTTCTAGCGGTGGCCGGGTTTGTCGCGGCTGGTCCGCTGGTTGGCCTGATGGGCGCCCGTGGCGAGGTCCATACGTATGCGGAAGATTACCTGCGCTGGTCAATGCCGGGCTTGGTGGCCATGCTGCTGGTTTTTGCGGGCACCGGGGTGTTGCGGGGCCTGCAGGACACGAAGACCCCACTGGTGGTGGCCACAGCAGGGTTCGGTCTCAACATTGTCCTCAACCTCTGGCTGGTGTACGGGTTGGGCTGGTCCGTGGCAGGCTCGGCCGCCGGAACGAGCGTGGCGCAATGGGCCATGGCGGCGGTGTATCTCGTGATGGTGGGGCGTAATGCCCGGCGGCACGGCATTGGCTTACTGCCCAGCTGGCGCGGAATCCGGGCTTTGGGCCGGGTAGGATCGTGGCTGATGCTGCGGACGCTGAGCCTCCGGGCGGCAATCCTGGCGACGGTCCTGGTGGCCACAGCGCAAGGCACCGTCAACCTTGCGGCCCATCAACTGGCCATGACCATCTTCTCGTTTCTGGCTTTTGCCCTGGACGCCCTGGCCATTGCCGCGCAGGCCCTCATTGGGAAGGAACTTGGCGCCGGCAACGCCCGGGAAGCTCGCCAACTGACCCGCGTCATGACGCGGTGGGGGCTGGGGTTTGGGCTGGTCACGGGCGTGTTGTTGGCCATTGCGGCGCCGTGGGTGGGTGCACTGTTCACCTCCGACCCGCAGGTGCAGGCCGTCCTGGCCTTGGCGCTTTGGGTTCTTGCGGCAGGCCAGCCGCTCGCAGGATACGTCTTCGTCCTCGATGGAGTTCTGATCGGTGCCGGCGATGCCCGGTACCTCGCCCTGGCCGGACTGGCCAACGTGGCGGTCTATGCTCCACTGCTCGCCGGGGCGGCAGTGCAGGGATCATCGGACCCGGCCGCACTGGGTTGGTTGTGGGCTGCGTTTGCGCTGGGTTACATGAGTGCGCGCGCAGTGACCCTAGGCCTGCGCGCCCGCTCCGATCGGTGGATGGTGCTGGGTTCGGCCTAGCCAGTGCACCACACTAAACTGGTCCGGTGAGCCAACCCTTGACCCCTGCCGGAACCACCTCCCACGCCGCAGCGCTGCCCGAACTCTGGAAACCCGTGCTGCTTCGGTCGGCCGTAGCGTTGGCCTTTGGCGCCGTCACTATTTTTTGGCCTGCCCCCTCCATTGAGGTGATGGGCTGGGCCGGCGGGCTGTACCTCGCGGCCACCGGTGTGGTGCTCCTCCGTGGAATCGGCGCCACGGGCCTGGTCAGGGAATCCGTGGTGGGCAAGCTGCTTTCGGCGGCAGGTGCTGCCCTCGCCGGTGCGGGCTTTGCGGTGGTTTTCCTGCATAGCGACCTGCTTTTCGCCGTGATTGGCGCCCTGGGCCTCGGCGCCGCAGGGGCCCTTGAACTTCTGGCAGGACTCCGGCTCCGCGGCCAGCATGTCATGGCAAAAGACTGGATCGCCTCCGGCGTGATCGGCCTGGGTACCGCCGTGCTGCTGCCGTTCTTCACCAGCCTCGGCGCGCACGCCCTGCTCGGCGTGGCCGGCGGTGGCGCCATCATTTCGGGAGTGTTGTGGGCCCTGGCGGGCCTGACGCTCAAACACGATGCCCGCAGTGGAGCAACTACCCCGTAAACTGGAGACGCACGGTTCTACTTCCTGTAGAAAATATCGTGTACCCACCGCATCAAACCCAGGACTGCCATTGTGGCGCCTGCAGGGAGGAATCATCGTGGCAGACCAGCATCAAGGCAAACCGCGCAATCTGCGGACCTCGGTGAAGGGCCCGCTCATGTTTTCCGCTTTCTGGGCGGTGGTGGCCTTCGTGGCAGTACTGATTTTCGCCTCAGGCGGCAGCGCCCGAGCCCCTCGATTCGACCTCGCTTTCACCGGTGCCGGCATCGCCTTCATCGTGACGCTGGTCATCGCTGCCATGCTCTCCATGAGCTACAAGGACAACGCCGAGCACCTCGGTAAAGGATCCGGCGTCAACCTCAGCTCGGCCCGGGGCTCCAGCCACGGCTTCGGCGGCCCTGGCTCCGCGGCGCCGGGCAAGGCTCCCGGCAGTGCAGGGGACACCCCGACGACGGACGAGCGGCCAAGCGACTCCACGCAGGCTTAGCCGCGCGAAGGGTCAGCCCAGACCCGACGCCGCGACAGCTCGCGTCAGTCCGTCGTGGCTGCCTGGCGCGCCCGATAGGCGGCGACGTGCTTGCGGTTGGCGCAGTTTCCGGTATCGCAATAACGCTTTGACCTGTTCCGGCTGAGATCCAGTACGGCAGCATCGCAGTCTTCGGCCTCGCAGGTGCGCAGCCGGTCCATCTCCTTGCCGCGGATCACATCAGCCAAGGCCATGGCCGCTTCAGTGCTCATGCGATCCGCTAGTGGGGCGGCTGGCAATGTGGCGTGCAGGTGCCAATCCCAGCCGTCGTGCTTGGTCAACTGCGGCAGTGCGTGGGCGTCGCGGAGGAGTCGATTGATGGTCTCTACTGCGCTGTCCTCGCCCGCCGTCCACAGCTGGGAGAGGTCGCTGCGAAGGGCCCGCACGCTGGCCAGCTCGGGTTCATCGCGGGTACGGGAGCCGGTGAAGCCCTCGGCCGCCAGGAAAGCGTCAAGGGCGGCAGAGGTGTCGAGGGCCTCGCGGCCATTGGCGCCGGAGTTGATGAGATTCACGACGGTGCGGAGGGCGACCTCTGTGTCAGGGGCAAACAGCATCTTGACTCCTTACGGCAAGCGGGCGTAATGTCATGACCATAACCCTACTTTACTCCTGACAGGAGGCCGTCGTGCCTGCCGTAACCAGTGGGCGCCGGCCCCTTCGCACCAACTTCCTTGCCTCAGGCCTGGGCATTGCGTTGTTCTCCTCTGCTGTTTTCGGCATCTCCGGCTCATTCGCCAAATCACTGCTGGAAACCGGCTGGAGTCCGGGAGCCGCTGTCACCGCCAGGCTGACGGGCGCAGCCCTGATCCTTGCGATTCCAGCGATCCCGGCGTTGCGGGGCCGGTGGCACCAACTCCGGGACAACTGGCTGACCATCGCCCTGTTTGGCGTCATCGGTGTGGCCGCCTGCCAATTGTTCTACTTCAACGCCGTGGCCCGGCTCTCGGTGGGCGTTGCCCTCCTGCTCGAGTACCTGGCGCCGGTCATGATCGTCCTCTGGCTCTGGATTGCCAGCCGGCGCCGCCCACGGGTCCTGACCTTGGGCGGAACCCTGCTGTCGCTCGCCGGCCTCGTGCTGGTCCTGGACCTGACCGGGGCAGTCAAGATCGACGTCGTTGGCGTCCTGTGGGGCGTAGCCGCGGCGGTCTGCCTGGCCATGTATTTTTTCATTACCGCCAAGGAGAACGACACGCTGCCGCCACTGGTCCTGGCCGCCGGTGGCCTGACGGTCGGTGCCGTGGTGATGTGGCTGGCGGCGGCCACCGGACTGCTCCCCATGACGTTCAACACCGCCGACACCACGTTGGGACCGTGGCAGACGCCGTGGTGGGTCTCCGTGGCCGGCCTGGTCATCCTGGCAACGGTCCTGGCCTACGTTTCGGGCATCATGGCCGCCCGCGCGCTGGGGTCCAAAGTGGCGTCCTTCGTCTCCCTCACCGAGGTCCTGTTCGCCGTGCTGTGGGCCTGGCTGCTGCTGGGTGAACTCCCCGGCGTCATCCAACTCCTGGGCGGCGCCCTGATCGTCGGAGGCGTCATCCTGGTGCGCCTGGACGAACTGCGGGCACCTGCCGCGGCTGACGCCAGCACCGTTGCGGCGGGGGCGGCACTCAGGCACGCAAACGACGTCGAACCCGTCCCCTGAGCCGCGCCCCCTCCCCGCACTGCGGGGCCGAGCCGCTGTTGCCGGGATTAAACGACAGGGCCCGGACACCAAGTGTCCGGGCCCTGCGGGTCCTGCCAGCGTGGGGCTAGCGGGAAGCCTGATCCTGCTCTTCTGCGTTGCGGGTGGCCTTGCCGCCAGCTTCCTTCAACGCCTCAGCAACCTTGCTGAGCATGGCGGTGTGGGTACCTGACCACTCGTTGCGGAACTTCTGCGCGTCGGGGCCTTCCCAGTTCGTGCTGCTCAGGATCTTGGTGAGCGTGTTCTTCTGCGTCTCGATCTCGGACGCACCTGCCTGAAGCTTGCTGCCCAGCTGACGAAGCTGCTGAACGTCTGCACCCCAAATAGCCATCAGTTTCTCCTTGTGTCATCGGTGGACCCGGATTGTTCCGGTATCCCCAGCGGCCCCCGGCTCATCCGGAAGATCCATTGCCTAAAACCTACCCCGGCTGGCAAAACAGTGTCGATGGGCACTCCTGCCCATGCCGTTCTCCCCATCCGCCGCACCCCCAAGCCACCCCCGCGTCGGCGCCGTTCGTGGCCCCAGTGAACCGTAGGACGATCGCCGGGAAAGGCTCGATTCGGAGCGATCCAGAGCCTAGCATGGGGCTATGTGCCGGAACATTCGTACGCTCTCAAACTTTGAACCGCATGCCACCAGCGAGGAGGTGCAGGCGGCCGCCCTGCAATACGTTCGCAAGATCAGTGGCACCACCAAACCCTCCAAGGCCAACCAGCAAGCCTTTGACGAGGCAGTCCACGAGATCGCCCACATTACGGAGCACCTGGTGGCGGCGCTGGTGAGTACCGCGCCGCCCAAGGACCGTGAGGTGGAGGCGGCCAAAGCCAAGGCCCGGTCAGCGGTCCGCTTCGGCGCCGCCTGAACCCGCTCTGCCTGAGCCCAGCCCGCCTGACCCGTCCCCGCCTACTTTCCGAAGCGGCGCAGCCTGAGCGAATTCGCCACCACCAGCACGGAACTGGCGGCCATGGCTGCGCCGGCAAGCATCGGGTTCAGCAGGCCCAGTGCCGCCACAGGGATGCCCACCGCGTTGTAGAAGAAGGCCCAAAATAGGTTGGTTTTGATGGTGCCGAGGGTCTTGCGGGAGAGCTGGATGGCCTGCACCACCTGGGCGAGGTCGCTGCCCATCACGGTCAGGTCCGCGGCTTCGATGGCCACATCAGTCCCGGATCCCATCGCAATCCCCAGGTCGGCCTGGGCCAGCGCCGCAGCGTCATTGACGCCGTCGCCGGCCATGGCAACTGTTGCCCCGCCAGCCTGCAGTTCCTTGACGGCGGCCACTTTGCCCTCGGGGGTCACGCCAGCGAACACGTCCTCCGGGGCGATCCCGACGGCGGCAGCCACCCGGGCGGCGACGGCGGCGTTGTCGCCGGTCAATAGCATGGGCCGCAGGCCCAGTTCCCGCAGCGCGGCAATGGCGGACGCCGAGCCGTCCTTGACGGAGTCGCGCAGGCTGATAATGCCTGCAGCGGCACCGTCCACCGCGACCCAGATCGCCGTGGCACCGCCGGCTTCCGCTGCCGCCAGCTCGTCCTTCTGCGCTGCGGACAGCGGCACGCCCGCTTGCACCAGCCAGCCGGTCCGGCCGGCAGCCACGCGCCGGCCGGCAACGGTTCCCGTGACGCCGCCGCCGGGCTCGGAACGGAAGTCGACGACGTAGGGGAGGGCGCCGTCGTCGTCCGCGGCACCTTGCGCGATTCCGGCCGCGGCGATGGCCCGGGCCACAGGGTGTTCGGAGGCGACCTCAACGGCCGCTGCCAGCCGCAGCACCTCCGCTTCGGTGAAGCCGTCGAAAGCGCGGGTGGCGTCCACGGCAAGGCTCCCGGTGGTGACGGTTCCGGTTTTGTCGAGCAGGATGGTGTCCACCGTGCGGGTGTCTTCCAGGACCTGCGGGCCTTTGATCAGGATTCCCAGTTGCGCCCCGCGGCCTGTTCCGGTGAGGAGGCCAACGGGGGTGGCCAGGCCCAATGCGCAGGGGCAGGCGATGACCAGGACGGCGACGGCGGCCGTGAACGCCGCGCGCAGGTCCGCCGGTGCAATCTCGGGCGCCGCAGCGAGGAGCCACAGTCCAAAGGTGGCCACGGCGATGACCAGCACCACGGGGACGAACACGGCGCTGACGCGGTCCGCGAGCCGAGCGATGGGGGCCTTGCCGGTCTGTGCCTGCGATACGAGGCGCGCCATGTGCGCCAGCGTGGTCTCGGCGCCAACGCGGGTGGCCCGGACCAGGAGTCGGCCCGCGGTGTTGATGGTGGCGCCCGTGACGGTGCTGCCCGGGCCGACCTCAACCGGCACGGATTCGCCGGTCACCAGCGAGGTATCCACGGCTGACGCACCGTCAACCACCTCGCCGTCGGTGGCAATTTTCTCGCCGGGGCGGACCACCAGCACATCCCCTGCCTGCAGCTGATCTGCGGGGATACCCACTTCGGCGCCGGCGCGAAGCACGGTGGCGTCCTTGGCGCCGAGGTTCAGCAGGGCTTGGAGGGCGTCGCCGGCCTTCTGCTTGGCGTTCGCCTCGAGGTACCGGCCCAGTAGGAGGAAGGTGGTGACCACGGCGGCCACCTCAAAGTACAGTCCGCCCGCTGCCATGTCGGTCATGGACTCCATGCCCGGATGCGCCGTAAGGGCTGGATTGGCCACGAGTTGCCAGGCGGAAAAAAGGTACGCCGCGGTCACGCCGATGGAAACCAGGGTGTCCATGGTGGAGGCCAGGTGCCTGGCATTGACGGCGGCCGCGCGGTGGAAGGGCCATGCCGCCCACGTGACCACCGGCAGCGCCAGGACCGCCGCAACCCAGCCCCAGTTCGGGAACTGCAAGGCCGGAAGCATGGAGATGAGGAAGACGGGGAGGGTGAGGGCGGTCGCCAGGAGCAGGCGGGGCCGGAGCGTCGCCGCAGTTCCACCGTGGGAGAGGTGATCGTGCGCGTCGTCGTGGTCGGGTTCTGGGTGGTGCCCGACGTCGGTCCGCACCGTGGCGGTATAGCCCGCCGAGGCGACTGATGCCAACAACTGCTGGTCCGTGATGTCCGGTGGCACGCTCACCTGGGCGGACTCCAGGGGAAGGTTGACGGCTGCACTCACGCCGGCCAGCCTGCCCAATTTCTTCTCGACCCGCATGACGCAGGAGGCGCAGGTCATGCCTTGGATATTCAGGTTTACCTCGCGATTTTGGGCGCGCGGCATCAGCTCATTCGGATTCATCTCACCCTCCTGGGTGGTTGGTACTCTTACGCGTTGTTGGCGACGACCATATAGCCGGCCTCGGCGACAGCTTCACCAATGTCAGCGGGCGAGAGCGGCCCGGCGGAGGTGATGGTGACGGTGGAGGCGCCATCGGCATTGAGGTTCACGGCGACGCCTTCAACTCCTGCCAGGGACTCAAGTTCCTCGCTGACGGCGGAGACGCAGTGGTTGCAGGTCATGCCGGACACGCTGACGGTGGTGATGACGGGGTTGGTGGTGCTCATGATCGGGTTCCTTTTCGTCAGGCCGGGGGCCGGTTGGTGGATGCGGGGGATGGGGTGGCGTCAGCGCAGGAGCCGGCCGATGGCGTCCGTGGCTTCCTTGACCTTGCTGTCAATGGCCGCCGAGCGGAGGGTGGGGTCTGGTTCTGCGGCGGCACCCACGACGCAGTGGCCGATGTGTTCCTCCACCAGGCCCAGGCTGACGGCGTGCAGGGCCTTGGTGACTGCGGCTACCTGGGTGAGGATGTCGATGCAGTACTTGTCTTCATCCACCATGCGGGCAATGCCCCGAACCTGGCCCTCGATGCGCTTGAGGCGCTTCAGGTAGGCGTCTTTGTTATCGGAGTAGCCATGTTTTGCCTCGGCCTGCTCCAGTGGGGTTGCGTCGATCTGCTCCATGCTCCCAAGCTATACCCCCTTGGGGTATCCGTCAAGTACCCCCTGGGGGTATCTTTGGGTGGAAAGTGGACACAAAAAAGCTCCAGAGTGCGTTATTGGGGGATACGCACTCTGGAGCAGCTTTTGGAAAGGTCTACAGCCGGTTGACCTTGCGATATTCAGCCTACGTGGTGACACAGCGCATCACCAGCATCTCGAATTACTACTTTCGCTTTATTTTCTAGGGCTCGGAAAACTGGCCATTGCGGTGGCCCGGAGGCGGTGGTTGCATGGGAGGTATGGCGACTCCAGAGAGTTATCTATTGGCAGTAGGCACCAAAAAAGGCCTGTGGCTGGCTACCAGCGCCGACCGCAACGAGTGGACCTGGACCGGCCCGCACTTCTTCATGACGGAGATTCCCAGCATCGGAATCGATACCCGCGCCGGCCGGACCAGGATCCTGGTGGGCATCCGGAGCGAGCATTGGGGTGCCACCGTGGCGCACTCGGATGACCTGGGGCGGACCTGGTCCGAACCCGAGGCGGGTGCCATCACCTTCCCGGGGGACACCGGCGTCGCGCTTGAACGAATCTGGCAGATCTACCCGGACGCAGAGCACCGGCCGGGGGTGGTGTGGGCGGGTGCCGAACCCATCTCGGTCTGGAAATCGACGGACGGCGGCGAGCATTTCGAGCTGAACCGTGGCCTCTGGGACCATCCGCACCGCAGCGAGTGGGGCGAGGGTTACGGCGGTGGCGCAGCGCATTCGATTGTGGCCCAACGCCACGATGACACCGTGCACATCGCCATGAGTACGGGCGGCGTCTATCGCTCGCCCGACGGCGGGACCTCTTGGGAACCGCGAAACTCAGGCATTTCCGCGTACTTCATGCCGGATCCGAACCCCGAATTTGGCCAGTGCGTGCACAAAATAGCCGGGGACGCCGCCGTCGACGGCCGCCTCTACGCGCAAAACCACCACGGCGTGTACCGTACGGACGACAACGGCGAGAACTGGATCTCCATTGCCGATGGCCTGCCCGCGGACTTTGGCTTCGTCATGCTCACGCACCAGCAACGCGGCGGCACAGCCTGGGTGATCCCGTTGAAGGCCGACGGCGAACGCATCCCGCCGGACGCTGAACTCGCCGTGCACAGGACGGACGATGCTGGCGGCACCTGGCAGAAGTTACGCACCGGATTGCCGGACGGTGAGTTCAACAGCATCCTGCGCGACGCCGCCAGTGTGGACGCCGCAGAGCCCGCCGGCGTGTATTTTGGCACGCGCGGCGGGGCGGTCTACGCCAGTGCCGACGAGGGGGAGACGTTTACCGAGGTGGCGGCGCATCTTCCCGATGTCTTGTGTGTCAGGGCTGCAGTGGTGGCGGGTGGCTGAGATTTCGGTGGTGCTGCCGAGCGTCCTGCAGCCCCTGGCCGGCGGGCAGTCGGTGCTGACTGCGCCCACAGTGGGGGCCATGACGGTGGCCGAGCTCCTTGATGCGATAACGGCCGACTTCGCCATTCTGGGTCGGCGAATTCGCGATGAAACGGGTGCGTTGCGCCGTTTTGTCAACGTGTACGTGGATGGCGACGAGGTGCGCCAGCTGAACGGACTGGCCACCCAAGTCCGGCCTGGCCAGGAGATCCTGGTGATCCAGTCCGTGGCGGGTGGGTAGCCGCTCTTGGCCGGTGCCGTGCGGGCAGTCCTTACTGACTGCGCCCGCATGGCGGCGAACTCTTGAACGCTTAGGCGATCCGCCAGACCGTACATTCGTCGGTGTTGACGATGCGCCTTGCCCCCGTGAATCGATCAAGAATCCAGAGGACGCCGATTCCGGGGGCTGTTTCCTGGACCCGGCCGCGGCGGATGACCACGTCGTCGTAGGAGGGGCCGACGGACATCCGGGCTTCGATTTCGTCGCCGCGGTGGAGTTGGTCCAGGGCATGGACTCGGGTTACTTTCGTCTTCTCTTTCGTCAACATGGGGCCTCCTGGCGCTGGTGCGGGCTCTTGCCCGTGAATCCAGTGTGCGGTGGCAATGTTGCGTCCCGGTTTCGCGCCGGTAAGAAGGTGGTTAGCTCTGCGCGCCGGCCCGGTTTCGCCCCTGCCCTCCCAACTGGGTAGCGCTAAGTGCAGTTTTGACCCCTCAAAAGTGCAGTTAGCGCTACCTACTTGGGATCAGGCTGCGCCGCGACTCCGGTAGCCCGCCAGGAAGGACGAGATCCGGCCCACCGCTTCCTCAATATCGAGCACAGACGGCAAGATGACGAACCGAAAATGATCAGGAGCCGGCCAGTTAAACGCTGTCCCGTGGGAGACCAGGAGCTTCTGGTCCCGGAGCAGGTCAAGGACGAACTGCTCGTCGCTGTCAATCGGGTACAGTTCCGGGTCGAGGCGGGGGAAGAGATACATGGCGCCAGCCGCCGGCACGCAGGTGACGCCCGGGATGGCAGTCAGCAGCTTGTGGGCCAGGTCCCGTTGCTCCCGAAGCCTGCCACCGGGTTGCACCAACGCTTCGATACTCTGATACCCGCCCAGGCATGTCTGGATCGCGTGCTGTGCCGGCACGTTCGGACATAGCCGGAGGGACGCCAGCAATTCCAGTCCCTCCCGGTAGCTCGCGGTCGCGGCCAGCGGACCCGTAATAGCCACCCAGCCGGCGCGGTAGCCAGGCATCCGGTAGGCCTTCGACAACCCGCTGAAGGTCAGGCAACACACATCCTCGGCGATAGCTGCCATATGGAGGTGCTGCGCTTTTTCGTACAGCACTTTTTCGTAAATCTCGTCGGAGAACAGCACCAGGTTGTGCTTCCGGGCCAGGTCGGCGAACTGCTCCAGCACATGCCGCGGGTAGACGGCGCCAGTGGGGTTGTTGGGGTTGATGATCACAATCCCCTTGGTCCGGTGAGTGATCTTTGCTTCGACGTCCGCCAGGTCCGGCCACCAGTTCTCGGCCTCGTCGCAGAGGTAGTGCACGGGTTTTCCGCCCGTCAGCGTGACCGCGGCAGTCCATAGCGGGTAATCCGGGGCGGGAACGAGGATTTCGTCGCCGTTCTCCATGAACGCCTGCAGGCACATGGAAATCAGCTCACTGACGCCGTTGCCAATGAAGATGTCCTCGACGCCGATCTGCATGAGCCCACGGGTCTGGTAATACTGCGAAATGGCTGTCCGTGCGGAGAAAATACCCTTGGAATCGCTGTAACCCTGTGCGCCACGAAGATGATGGATCATGTCCACCACCACCGACTCCGGCGCCTCCATGCCAAACGGTGCGGTGTCGCCCAGGTTCATCTTGAGGATCCGATGCCCCTCCGCCTCCATGCTTTTCGCGGCTTGGAGGATGGGACCGCGCAGTTCGTAGCGGACGTTCTGGAGTTTGCTTGAATGTTGCATGGCGCGCATGGTTGATCTTTTCACAGCCGCCGGGGTTGGTGCGTGCGTGACGATCCAGGGACCACGGCTACCAGCGCATCCGGCTGCCTGCCCACCTGAAGGGGGTCCCGCCGTCATCCGCCCAAAAGGAACGCCGGGGTACCGTCCGGCCTGCGCGGGCGACAGAATGGGGACCATGGACCTTCCCGTGATGCCGCCCGTCAAACCGATGCTGGCCAAAGCCGTCAGTGGCATACCTGCCGGTGACCTTAGCTACGAACCGAAATGGGACGGCTTCCGGTCCATCATTTTCCGCGACGGGGATGACGTTGAGATCGGCAGCAGGAACGAAAAGCCGCTCACCCGGTACTTTCCCGAACTCGTGGCGGCGTTGAAGGTGAACCTCCCGCCGCGCTGTGTGGTGGACGGCGAGATCATCCTCATTGGCGCCAGCGGCGATCGGCTGGACTTCGACGCCCTGCAGCAGCGCATTCACCCCGCCGCAAGCAGGGTGAAGCTGCTGGCCGGTGAGACGCCGGCGTCTTTCGTGGCCTTCGACCTGCTGGCGCTCGGCGACGAGGACTTCACCGGCAAGCCGTTCGCCGAGCGACGGCTCGCCCTTGAGGGTGCGCTCGCCGAGGCCAACGCACCGATCCACGTCACGGCTGCCACCGCCAGCCCGGAGACGGCCGGGCAGTGGTTCCAGCAGTTCGAGGGTGCGGGGCTGGACGGAATTATCGCCAGGCCGCGCACCGGCACGTACCAGCCGGACAAACGAAGCATGTTCAAGGTCAAGCACGAACGCACCGCCGACTGCGTGGTGGCAGGCTACCGGGTGCACAAGTCGGGCCCGGACACCATCGGATCGCTGCTCTTGGGGCTCTATAACGACGACGGTGGCCTGGCGAGTGTCGGGGTCATCGGAGCATTCTCGATGGCACGCCGGCAGGAACTGTTCCAGGAACTGCAGCCACTGGTGACCGACTTTGAGGAGCACCCGTGGGCGTGGGCCAAGCAGGAGGCCGGTGAACGGACGCCTCGAAAGGCCGAAGGGAGCCGGTGGAGCGGCGGGAAGGACCTTTCCTTCGTCCCGCTCCGGCCAGAGCTGGTGGTGGAGGTGCGGTATGACCACATGGAAGGTGACCGCTTCCGGCACACGGCGCAGTTTTCCCGGTGGCGCCCAGACCGTGACCCAGAATCCTGCACGTACGCCCAACTTGAGGAGCCCGTCAGCTTCGACCTGGCCACCGTGTTGGCGGCCGGGCTGCCAAACTAGCCCAGTTTTGACCCGGAAAAGCCCGCCATCTCCAGGGGATGGCGGGCTTTCGGGGCTCAAAACTGGGCTGGAGTGTTACTTCCCGCCAAGCTGGGCGGTTGGCGTTCGGAAGGTTTCCTTGGCGGTCAGCGCAGAGACGGCTGCCACCACACAGATCACGGCAGTAAAGATGCTGATCTGGACCCAGCCGCCGGGCCGGATGCCGCCCATGGCAGCGACAATCGCTGGTGCGAAGCCGGCCATCAGGAAGCCCAGCTGCGTGCCAATGGCCAGACCCGAGAAGCGCACCTTGGTGCTGAACATCTCGGCGTAGAAAGACGGCCAGACGGCGTTCGAGGCTGCGTAGCCGAAGGAGAAGAAGCCGATGGCGGCCAGGAACATCAACGGAATGCTGCCGGATTCAAGGCTGAGGAGGAACACCGGGGTGAGGATGGCGCTGGCCACAGCACCGTAGATGAAGACGGGCTTGCGGCCGATCTTATCCGCGAGCCTGCCGAAAAGTGGCTGGGTGCCCAGGGCGACGAAGTTGGCGCCCACCACCAGCCAGAGCGTGGTGGTGCCGTCCACGCCAGCCACGGTTTTGGCGTAGCTGATGGCAAGGGTTCCGAACACGGTGGAGACTGCAGCGATGAACGCGCAGCACACCACGCGGAGCACGTCGCGCCAGTGGCCCTTCATGAGGTCGGCCACGGGAAGCTTGGAAATCTGCGCGGTCTTCTGAGCCTCGGCAAACGCCGGCGGCTCGTGCAGGGTGCGACGGATGAAGAAGGCAACCAGGACAACGACGGCGCTCAACCAGAACGGGATGCGCCAGCCGATGCCGTACTTGATGTCGTCAGGGAGGGCCAGGACGGGGATGAACACCAGTGCAGCAAGGATCTGGCCGCCCTGCGTGCCGGTCAGGGTCCATGAAGTGAAGAAGGCGCGGCGGTTGTCTGGAGCGTGTTCCAGCGTCATTGACGATGCGCCGGCCTGCTCACCGGCGGCAGACAGTCCTTGGGCCAGACGTGCCAGCACCAGCAACGCCGGCGCCCACCAACCCACAGTGTTGAAGTCAGGCAGGCAGCCGATCAGGAACGTTGAGGCTCCCATCAGCACCAGGGTAAACATCAGGACTTTCTGCCTGCCGACCCGGTCGCCGAAGTGTCCAAGGATGACGGCACCAACTGGTCGGGCAATGTAGGCAAACCCAAACGTTGCAAACGACATGATGGCGGCGTTGGCATCGGCGCTGGGGAAGAAGACGGTGGGGAAGATCAGCGCTGCTGCCGATCCAAAGATGAAGAAGTCGTAGTACTCGACGGCGCTGCCCAGGAAGCTGGCTAGGGCCGCCTTCTTTGGCGTCCCCTGCTGGCTGGCAGTTCCCTCTCCGGCGGACGGGAGTGTCTGGCTCATGAGGTTCCTTTGGTGTGACGACGGTGTCGGGAGTTTATGCGTGGATCCGCCGTTGTCCTGGTGAGACGTTCGCGGAGGGGCCCGATCTGAACTAGTCGGGGGGGTTAGTAGCCACATGGTGGAAGCTTCTTTTGCGATACAGCAATGATGCCTGTGAGCCCCGTCACCTGTCAAGAAAAATAATCACTATCTAGAAATAGCTCTCATATTGTGGCAACATCAACTCATGAGTGTGAACCAAACCACAGCCGCATCCCTGCCGGACCCGGCCATCGAGCAGGAACCGGAAAAAGCGTCCCGCAGTACCGATATGGTGGGCAAGGCCTTGGGGTTGCTGGTCCTGCTGGGGGACGAGCCTAGGGGTGCCAGTGCTGCCGATATCTCCCGCCGGGCGGGCCTGCCCTTCAGCACCACCTATCGCCTGCTTGGATCCCTGACGCGGGACGGCTTCGTGGACTATGAGCCGGACGGCCGCCGCTATCACCTGGGCCTGCGGATCTTCCAGCTGGGCCAGCGCGTGTCGAACCATCATGGATTTGCCGGCACGGCCATGCCTGTACTCCGGCGGGTGACCGAGCAGACGGGCGAAGCCACCATCCTCAGCGTGCGGGACGGTCATCATCACCTGACGGTCAACAAGGTGGACGGTCCGCAGATCTTCCGCGTGACCAGCGATCCGGGCCATCTGGGCTCACTGTCCACGACGGCGGTGGGGAAGGCGTTGGTGGCGTTTGCCGACGAGAGTGAGCGCGAGCAACTCCTGGCTGAGCTGCCCTTGGATGCCTTGACGGACAGGTCCATCACCGACCGGCAAGCCTTCCGGGCGGAAATCGAGCAGGTCCGCCAGCGCGGTTATGCCGTCATGGACGAAGAAAACGAGATGGGGATGCGAGCCGTGGCCGTCCCGCTGCTCACCAATCAGGGGGTGGCCTTCGCATCCCTCGCTACGGCCGCGCCCGTTTTTCGGATCAGTGAGGAGGCGCTCGTTGCGCACGTTGCGCTCCTCCAGGAAGCGGCTGCGGAGCTTGCCGCACGGCTGCCGCAGCGCTAATTCTGTTCGCATGACGAACATGCGTGCGACTAGTGAACAAATACTGTACTGTCATTATTACCACCGAAAGGCCCTCGTCCCGTTTACCGGGCGCTGCCACCCGGTGCCGTTACCGAAGGAGCTGAACGGATGAGTCTTCTAACTGAGTCCTACCTGGTAGGACTGGTTGGCGATGGCGTTTTGCCATCACTCACGCCGCCCATGCACGAGCACGAAGGCGACGTCCTCGGCGTCCGCTACCTCTACCGCCCCATCGACCTGCTGGACCTGCAACTGCCAGGGACCGCCGTCGGGAATCTTCTCCAGCAGGCCCGGACACTGGGCTTCAACGGACTCAACGTCACCCACCCGTGCAAGCAGCTGGTCCTCGAATACCTCGACGAGGTCACCCCGGACGCGCGGCGGCTGGGAGCAGTGAACACCGTGCTGATCCGGGACGGCAGGTTCGTGGGACACAACACCGACTGTTCGGGGTTTGGCGCGGCTCTGGCTGGCGGGCTCCCCGATGCTGCCCTGGACCGCGTAGTGCAGTTGGGCGCTGGTGGCGCCGGCTCGGCGGTGGCATACGCGCTCCTGAGCGCCGGCGTCCAGATTCTTGATCTGGTGGACGTCGATCCAGCACGGGCGGCCGCCCGCACCGCCGAACTCGCGGGATTCTTCCCCAGCGCCACGGTCACGGCCCATGCCCCCGAAGAGCTGCCGGCGTTGATGCCAGCCGCGGACGGCCTGGTGCATTGCACCCCCATTGGCATGGCAGCCCATCCAGGCGTCCCCCTGGACCTGGCGCTGCTGGAGCCCCGGCACTGGGTGGCAGACATTGTCTACCGCCCCATCGACACCGAACTCATCCGCGCCGCTCGCGCCAAGGGCTGCGCAGTGCTCGACGGCGGCCGCATGGCTGTTGCGCAGGCGGCAGATTCCTTCCGCATCTTCACCGGCCTGGAACCCGACGCCGAACGGATGCGCGCGCACTTCCTGGACCTCGTGGCCGCAGAGGCCGTGGCCGCCTGATGCGCACCGGAATCGCCACTGTCTGCCTGTCAGGCACGCTCAAGGAAAAGATGCAGGCCTGCGCGATTGCTGGCTTTGACGGAATCGAGATCTTCGAACAAGACCTCGTCACGTCCCCGCTGCCGCCCGAAGACCTCCGCAAAATGGCGGCCGATCTGGGCCTCACCCTTGACCTGTACCAGCCGTTCCGCGACTTCGACAGCGTCACCGAGGACCTGCTGGCCGCCAACCTGCACCGCGCCGATGCAAAATTCCGGCTGATGTCCCGGCTCGGCATGGACACCATCCTGGTCTGCAGCAATGTGGCCACGGCCAGCATCGACAGCGACGAGCTCCGGCAGGATCAACTGGCGCAGCTGGCCCACTTGGCCGGTGAGCACGGTGTGAAAGTGGCCTATGAGGCGCTGGCCTGGGGTAAGTACGTCAACGACTACGAACACGCGCATCGCCTGGTAGCTGCAGTGGACCACCCGAACCTGGGCACCTGCCTTGACTCCTTCCACATCCTGTCCCGTAACTGGGACACTGCGCCCATTGAAGCGCTGGATCCTGCCAAGATCTTCTTCGTCCAGGTAGCCGACGCGCCCAAGCTCGCCATGGACGTCCTGTCCTGGAGCCGGCACTACCGGGTCTTCCCCGGCGAGGGCCAGTTCGCGCTGGCCAAGTTCATGGCGCACGTGGTGCGGTGCGGCTACTCCGGACCCGTCTCGCTCGAGATCTTCAACGACGTTTTCCGCCAGTCAGACGTGGAGCGGACCGCCGTGGACGGCATGCGGTCGCTCATCTGGTTGGAAGAACAGACTGCTAAGTGGCTCGACGCCGAGGCCGCGCCCGGCGGTGGGTCCCGGCGTCGTTATTCGATGGAACTGGCCACGCTGCCGCAGGTGACCGAGCCTGCGGGCTGGAATTTCGCCGAGGTTCGCGCCACGGAAACCGCCGGCCTGGAGGCTGTCCTTGGCCAGTTGGGCTTCGCTTTCAACGGCAGGCACCGCACCAAGGACGTGCAGCTGTGGACCATGGGGGCCGCGCGCGTGGTCATCAACGAGGCCCCGGCTGCCGGCGCCGCACCGGCCATTTCGGCGTTGGGGTTCGACGTCGATTCGCCCGTCATGTCCGCCGCCCGGGCCCAGCAACTCAAGGCCCCCGCGGTCCCCCGGAAGAGCCAGGCCAACGAGGAAGTGTTCCAAGGCTTCGCGGCACCTGATTCCACCGAGGTCTTCCTCTGCCAGGGCAACGCCGACGGAACCGCTGCGTGGACGTCGGAATTCGGTGCCGGAGCGCCCGTAGAGGCAGCCGGCACGGGGACCGTCATTGACCACATCAACCTGGCCCAGCCGTGGCAGCATTTCGACGAAGCTGTCCTGTTCTACACCTCGGCGCTGGCATTGGCTCCACAGCCCTTCGCCGAAGTCCCCAGCCCCACCGGCCTGGTGCGCTCGCAGGTGATGCTGAGCGCCGACCGGTCAGTCCGGCTGGTGCTGAATTTGGCCCCGCTGATCCAGCAGGACGGCGCGCAGGGCAACTACCAGGAACACATTGCCTTCGCCGTCACTGACCTGGTGGCAACGGCCCGCGCAGCCCGGGACAGGGGGCTGGAGTTCCTGCAGATCCCAGCCAACTACTACGAGGACCTCGCCGCGCGGTTCGGCCTGGAGCCGGACTTCCTGGCCACGCTCCAAGAGCTGAATCTGCTCTACGACCGGGATGCGGACGGCGAGTTCCTGCACTTCTACACCGCCACCATCGGCAGCGTATTTTTCGAGATGGTGGAACGTCGCGGCAGCTACGACGGGTACGGCGCCCCCAACGCGCCAGTCCGCCACGCCGTCCAATACGACCACCTGAACCGGACCACGTAGCTCCAGAAAGGAGCCCACCATGACGAACCAGACCAGCACCGACGCGGACGAACTTGTCCCGGCTGCCGAGCCCCAGGCCGGACACGCGCCCCTGGATTCGGCCGCGGAGACGCAGCAAGATCTCAGCGCAGAGATTGCCGGGCTGAGCGCGGCCTACGCCAAGGCCCGGCAGGACGGCGCTGCGGCAGAGACCCAGCCCCGGTTGGACTTCGCCCCCTACCGCAGCAGCATTCTGCGCCACCCCACCAAGAACCTGCACCACGCCGATCCGGAAACCATCGAGTTGTACTCACCCGCGTTCGGCCACCAGGACGTGCATGCGTTGGAGTCTGACCTGACCATCCAGCACAGCGGCGAGCCGCAGGGTGAGCGGATCATCGTGGCCGGCAAGGTCCTTGACGGTGACGGACGCCCGGTGGCCGGCCAGTTGGTGGAAATCTGGCAGGCCAACTCTTCCGGCCGCTACATCCACAAGCGCGACCAGCACCCGGCACCGCTTGACCCGCACTTCACCGGCGTGGGCCGCTGCATCACGGGACCGGACGGCTCCTACCGGTTCACCACTATCAAGCCCGGCGCCTACCCGTGGAAGAACCACCTGAATGCCTGGCGGCCGGCGCACATCCACTTCTCGCTCTTCGGCCAGGAATTCACCCAGCGCATCATCACCCAGATGTACTTCCCCGGCGACCAGTTGTTCCCGCTGGATCCCATCTACCAGTCAATCGTTGACCAGGACGCCCGCGACCGCCTGGTGGCCAGCTATGACCACGATCTGACCCAGCCCGAATGGGCGCTGGGGTACAACTGGGACATCGTCCTGACCGGGTCACAGCGGACCTGGACCGAAAATGAGGCGCATGGCGCTGCCGGAGATGAGGAATAAGATGACGTCCCCCAAGCTCATTGCCACCCCCGCCCAGACCGTGGGCCCCTTCTACGGCTACGCCCTGCCGTTCGCCAAGGACAACGAACTCCTTGCGCCGGGTTCCGCTGGCAGCATTCGGCTGCAGGGCACCGTGTACGACGGCGCAGGTACGGCCATTCCCGACGCCATCCTGGAGATCTGGCAGGCCGACGCCGCCGGCAACGTGGTGCAGCAGACCGGTTCGCTGGTCCGCGACGGCTACACGTTCACGGGGTGGGGGCGCGCCGCCGTCGGCAATTCCGGCCGGTACACCTTCACCACCGTTAACCCGGGATCCACCGCCCCCGGATCGGCGCCCTTCATCTCCGTGGTGGTCTTTGCCCGCGGCCTCATGAACAGGCTGTTCACCAGGGTCTACCTGCCAGAAGACACCGAAGCCCTGGCCAATGACCCGCTGCTGAGCTCGCTTCCCGCTGACCGCCGGTCCACCCTGATTGCCCGCCGTGACCCGGACGGCGGTTTGACGTGGGACATCCGCCTGCAGGGCGAAGGCGAGACAGTCTTCCTGGACTTCCAGTGACGGACGAGGGGTTGTTGAGTCCGGTCTCGGCGTCGCCGTCGGTCGCTGCGGTGACCGGTGACCGCGCCGTGCTGGCCGCCATCCTCGACGTCGAGGCTGGCTGGGCTGCCGTGCTGGTGGCTGCCGGCCTGGCGCCTGAGGGAACCGCCGCCGTCGTGGCCTCAGCTGCGGACCCGGACCGGTACGACGTCGCCGACATCGCGCACCGGGCCCAAGGCGGCGGCAACCCCGTCATCCCGCTGCTTAACGATCTACGGCGGCACGTGGCTGCGCTCGACACCGCCGGACTTGGCGCTGGCAAAGCCGTTCACACGTCACTGACCAGCCAGGACGTCCTGGACACGGCGCTGATGCTGGTGGCCAGGAAGGCAGTTGCCGCGCTGCTCACCGATCTTCGCGGGGCAACGAACGCGCTTGCTGCGCTTGCCGAACACCATGCGGCTACGTTGGCCGTGGGCCGGAGCCTGACCCAGCATTCGCTGCCCTACACCTTTGGGCTGCGGTCGGCGCAATGGTTCCAAGGCCTCGCTGCGGCCGGCCGGCAGCTGGCGGAGCTGGATTTTCCCGTGCAGTTTGGTGGGGCGGCCGGGACCTTGGCCGCAGGGACCGTCCTGACCCAGGGCACGTCCCACACTCCCTTCAGCCTTGCCGATGATCTGGCCAGCCAGCTTGGCCTGGCACCAACCCCGGCCCCGTGGCACACGAACCGGCTGGCCGTCACGGCGCTCGGAAACGCGCTCGCCGCAACCCTGGACGCCGCTGGAAAGATCGCCACTGACGTATTGTTCATGAGCCGGCCCGAGGTGACGGAAGTGGCCGAACCACGGGCTGCTGGGCGTGGTGTTTCCTCCGCGATGCCACAGAAGCAAAATCCGGTCCTCTCGGTCCTCGTCCGCAGTGCCGCATTGCAGGGGCCGCAGCTCGTGGCCCAACTGCACCTGGCCGCCGCGACCTTCAACGATGAACGCCCGGACGCCGCCTGGCACCTCGAGTGGCCTGCCCTCCGGGGTCTGCTCCGGTTGGGCCTGGCCGCAGCAGGGCACCTGCGCGAGCTTGCCGAAGGCCTGCAGGTCTTTCCTGCCGCGCTGACCCGCAACCTTGGCCTCGCCGGACCGCTGCTGCTTGCCGAAGGTGTCAGCGCCGCCGTCGCGCCGTTGCTGTCCGAGCGTGCTGGCCGGAGCGGCAAGGACCAGCTCCAGGACGTGGTGGACCAGACGTTGGCCGTGCCCGCGGAGGACCAGGGCGTCACCTATCAGCGGCTCCTCCGCACAGCGGTTCCGCAGGAACTTCTCTCGGACGACCGGCTTGCCGATCTTCTTGATCCTGCCAACTATGTGGGCCAGGCCGCGGAAATCGCCCGCCGGATCCTGGCCGCCTACCCAGAATTTACCCATGCACGCCACGGGTCCGCAGACCCCCGCCAGAACGGAGCCACCCATGGCTGAACCAACACTGAAGGCAGTCCTGCTGTCCCCGGAACGAGACCTCGGTGACCGGCCGCTGCTGGTGGTGGGCCCCTCCCTGGGTACCGCTGCCACCGTATTGTGGGGCGCCACGGCGGGACTCCTGGCCAATGACTTCGATGTGGTGGCTTGGGACCTGCCCGGTCACGGCGTCTCACCCAAGGCCAGCGAACCGTTTGCCGTGGCGGATCTCGCCTCGGCTGTAGTAACGCTGGTGGACTCGATCGCGCCCGGCACCAACTTCCACTACGCCGGCGTCTCCCTGGGCGGCGCCACCGGGCTGCAACTCGGGGTGGCGCACGGGGACAGGGTCAAAAGCCTGTCCATCCAGTGCTCAGGGGCCAAGATCGGGACGCCGGAAGCCTGGCTTGACCGCGCCGAGCTAGTCCGTGCGCAAGGCACGCCGGTCCTCATCCAAGGCTCCGCCGAACGATGGTTTGCCCCCGGCTTCATGGACCGTGCGCCCGAACTTAGCAGCCACTTGCTGCACTCGCTGCGGGACGCTGACCCCACGAGCTACGCGTTCTGCTGCGAGGCGCTCGCTGCCTATGACGTCCGCACCCACTTAGCCGGTATCAAGGTTCCCACCCAGGCCGTTGCCGGTGCCGCAGATACTGTGGTGCCGCCGTCGTTCGCCGAAGAAATCGCTGCCGGCATCACCGCGGGCGGTGGCACGGCAAACGCGGTGACCTTGGAAGGCGTGGCGCATTTGGCCCCCGCCGAGGCACCTGCCCACGTGGCGGAACTGTTGCGCAGCCTCATTGGCTGGGCGGAAACGCTGGAGGTCGGCAAATGAGCGCGGACGCTCGCCACGGCGCGGTGCAGCCGGAGGCGACCAGCCAGGAGATTTACGACGGCGGGATGGCCGTGCGGCGTGAGGTGCTCGGCGCGGCGCACGTGGACCGGGCCAACGCCCGGAAGGACGATTTCACCGAAGATTTCCAGGACATGATCACGCGGATCGCGTGGGGTGGGATCTGGACCAGGCCCGGGATTTCCCGGCAGATGCGCTCCGCGGTGACCATTACCGCAATGGTGGCGCACGGTCATTGGGAGGAGCTGGCCATGCATATCCGCGCGGCCATCACCAACGGCCTGAGCAGGGATGAGATCAAGGAGATCCTGCTCCAGACAGCAATCTACTGCGGTGTGCCGTCGGCCAACACCGCATTCAAGACGGCGCAGCAGGTGTTTGCGGAGCTGGACACCGCTGCGTCCCCCTCTCCCAACTAGGTAGCGCTAAGTGTCGTTTTGAGGGTTCATAACTGCAGATAGCGCTACCTAGTTGGGTGGCGCACGACGTTTAGAGGAGCATCATGGAGCAGGCTTTTGTGTACGACGCCGTTCGGACCCCGTTCGGCAAGTTTGGGTCAGGTCTCGCGGGGGTTCGCCCGGACGACTTGGCAGCGCACGTCATCAAGGAATCGGTGCGCCGCGCCCCCGGCCTTGACCCTGAGCGGATCGACGAAGTGGTATTCGGCAACGCCAACGGCGCCGGCGAGGAAAACCGCAACATTGCCCGGATGGGGACGCTGCTCGCCGGGCTTCCGGTCAGCATTCCCGGCACCACCGTCAACCGGCTGTGCGGGTCTTCCCTCGACGCGGCCATGATCGCGTCGCGCCAGATCAACACCGGCGATGCGGATGTGATCCTTATTGGCGGGGCCGAGTCCATGTCGCGTGCTCCCTGGGTGCTGCCCAAGACCGAGAAGCCCTACCCGGCAGGGGACCTGAACCTCGCCTCCACCACCTTGGGCTGGCGCCTGGTGAACAAGGCCATGCCTTCCGAGTGGACCATTTCGCTGGGTGAAGCCACCGAACGGCTCCGCGAGAAATACGGCGTGACCCGGGAGCAGCAGGACGAATTCGCTGCGAACTCGCACAACCTCGCCGCGGCCGCCTGGGACGCAGGGTTCTACGACAACCTGGTCACCCCCGTCCCCGGGACCGACCTCACCCGCGACGAAGGCATCCGCGCCGGCTCCACGGCAGAGAAACTCGGCGGCCTCAAAACGGTCTTCCGCGCCGAGAACGGCACCGTCACGGCTGGCAACGCTTCGCCACTGTCCGACGGCGCCTCCGCCGCCTGGGTGGGCAGCGAAGCTGCCGCCGGGGTGCTGGGCCTGGACCCGATAGCTCGCATCGCCGGACGAGGCGCGCACGCCAACGATCCCCAGTACTTTGGCTACGCCCCCGTCGAAGCGGCGAACAAGGCCCTCGCGAAGGCGGGCATCGGCTGGGATCAGGTCGGCGCCGTCGAACTTAACGAAGCATTTGCTGCGCAGTCCCTGGCCTGCGTCAACGCCTGGGGCATCGACCCCGCCATCGTGAACCAACACGGCGGCGCGATCGCCATGGGCCATCCCCTCGGCGCGTCCGGCACCCGCATCCTGGGCACGCTGGCCCGCTCCCTGCAGGCCTCCGGGCAACGCTGGGGCGTGGCTGCGATCTGCATTGGCGTGGGGCAGGGCCTCGCCGTTGTCCTCGAAAACGTCACGGCACCCAACACCACCGCCCGAAAGGCCTGAGCATGCTGAATTTCGTAGACACCGTCACCGAGGCGGTTGCCGGTATCCAGGACGGGTCCACCGTGATGATCGGCGGGTTTGGCAACGCTGGCCAGCCATTCGAGCTCATTGACGCGTTGATGGATTGCGGTGCCAAAGACCTGACAGTGGTGAACAACAACGCTGGCCAAGGCGATCAGGGCCTGGCCCTGCTCATCAAGGAAGGCCGGGTACGGAAGATGATCTGCTCTTTCCCCCGCCAATCCGATTCCTGGCACTTCGACGCCAAGTTTCACGCCGGTGAGATCGAGCTCGAATTGGTCCCGCAGGGCAACCTGGCGGAACGGATCCGGGCCGCCGGAGCTGGCATTGGCGGCTTCTTCACGCCCACCGGCTACGGCACCACCTTGGCCGAAGGCAAGGAAACGCGCATCATTGACGGCCGCGGACAGGTTTTCGAGACCCCCATCCACGCCGATGTTGCCCTGATCAAAGCCCTCACGGCAGATGGTCGGGGAAACCTGGTGTACCGCAAAACGGCCCGCAACTTTGGCCCCATCATGGCAGCCGCCGCCAAGCACACCATCGCCCAAGTCACCGACATCGTGCCCACGGGCGGCCTCGACCCGGAAAATGTGGTCACTCCAGGTATCTATGTCAACAGCATCGTAAAGGTGGCCTCTGCATGAGCAGCGAAACCAGTCTCCAGACCTCTCCCACACCCCTGGGCCGGGACGATCTTGCCCGCCTGGTGGCCCGGGACATCGTGCCCGGTTCCTTCGTGAACCTGGGAATTGGCCAGCCCACGCTGGTATCCAATTACCTCACCACGGAGCAGAACGTCACGCTGCACACCGAAAACGGAATGTTGGGGATGGGTCCTGCCGCGGAAAGCGACCAGATCGACGGCGACCTCATCAACGCCGGCAAAATCCCCGTCACCGAACTGCCGGGGGCGTCCTACTTCCACCACGCCGATTCGTTCGCGATCATGCGCGGCGGTCACCTGGACATTTGCGTGCTCGGCGCGTTCCAGGTCTCCGCCAGCGGTGACCTCGCCAACTGGCACACCGGCGCACCCGATGCCATTCCGGCCGTGGGTGGCGCCATGGACCTGGCCACCGGCGCCAAGGACGTCTTCGTGATGATGACGCTCCTGACCCGTGAGGGCGCCTCAAAGATCGTCGAAGCATGCACCTACCCGCTGACCGGGGTGGGCTGCGTGACCCGGGTGTACACGGACAAGGCTGTTTTCCTGACTGGGCCGGGTGGCGTCACCGTCCGTGAAACGTTCGGCTACACCCTGGCCGAGCTGCAGGACCTGGTGCCGGTGCCGCTCACGGCTGCGGCCTGACTGGCCCGGCCATTGCCGTACCCGGCGCCGCCTGACTTGGCTGCGCCGGCGCAGACCCGGCCTCCCGCGCCCGACCCTGCTGGCCGCCGTCGTACCCCGGGCCAGCAGCACACCCCGCGGTGCCCCTAGGATTGGAAACCATGACTGACGCCCCCTCCCGCGCACCTCAAGCCGGCGACCAGTATGTCCAGTCCCTGGCGCGTGGGCTGGCCGTGATTCGTGCGTTTGGCCCCGACCATCCGGTGATGACCCTCACCGAGGTGGCGGCGCGAACGGACTTGACTCGGGCCACCGCTCGGCGCTTCCTGCTGACCTTGGTTGAGCTGGGCTACGTGCGGTCTGACGGGAAGACGTTCGCGCTCACGGCCAAGGTTTTGCAGCTGGGGTTTGCCTACCTTTCTGGACTCTCGCTGCCGCAACTGGCGCAGCCGCACCTGGAGGAGCTCTCCTTGGCGCTGGGGGA
This sequence comes from Arthrobacter ulcerisalmonis, assembly GCF_900609065.1. Classification (GTDB taxonomy): domain Bacteria; phylum Actinomycetota; class Actinomycetes; order Actinomycetales; family Micrococcaceae; genus Arthrobacter; species Arthrobacter ulcerisalmonis. Next base: position 52,543 of record NZ_UXAU01000013.1, read on the forward strand.
GTCCACCTCCGCTGCGGTGCTGGACGGGACCGATATTGCCTACGTTGCGCGGGTCACCACGCGGCGGATCATGACGATCGGCATCACTGTGGGGACGCGTTTTCCGGCCTACGCCACGTCCATGGGCCGGGTGTTGTTGGCGCATTTGCCCGCGCCGGACCTGAAAGCGTACCTCGCCGAGGCTGAGATCACGCCGCTGACCCCGCGGGCCTTGGGCTCGGTGCAGGAGCTACTGCCGGTTCTCGCCGACGTTCGGACCAAGGGTTGGTGCTTGCTGGACCAGGAATTGGAGCAGGGTTTGGTGTCAGTGGCTGCTCCCGTTTTCGACGGCGACAAGGTGGTGGCCGCCGTCAACGTCTCGTTGCAGGCCCAATCGGTCGCTGACCAGCCAGATCCGGCGGCGTACCTGGACATGGTGCGCGACGGCATTGTGGCCACGGCCCGGCTGGTTTCCGCGGATCTGACGGCCAGGGGATAAACGGTCGACGGCGGCCCTGTGCGTCCTGCAGCGGGCGCCGGGGATTGCGGCCCCCGCGCGATTGCGCTCCCCGCCGTAGCGGGGCAGACTCATGCCATGGTCACCGAAGAGGACGTGCGGCGGGCTGCCGTGTCCCTGCAGGGCGTGGTTGAGTGGCCCAGCTGGGGTAAGCCCGCATGGTTTGCCAAGACCCTGATGGCCCGCATGTGGGAACCGGAGATCCTGACCGTGAAGACCGCAGAGCGGAATGCCCTGGGCGGAACGGACCCGGACATCTTCTTCTGGACGCCGCATCACGAGCGGGCGCCGGAGTTGGTGCTCGTCAGGCTGCCCTTGATCGACCAGGAACTGCTGGTGGAGCTTTTGCTTGATGCCTATGACCTGGCGGGCGGGCGCGGGAAACATCACTGACCCGCAGTCAGGCTACTGTTCTTTCAGGTACACCTTCCGTCGCCAGCAGAGGACATCATGACTGAGCACAGCACCGCCCCCAAGCGCGCGGCCATCATCATCAATCCGTCCAAGTCCGTGGACTTCGATGTGCGGGAGTTGCTGACGAAGCACTCCGAAGCCAACGGCTGGGGTGAGCCCATCTGGCTGGAGACCACGAAGGAAGATCCGGGAGTAGGCCAGGCGCAGCAGGCGCTGGATCAGGGCGCCAGCTTGGTCATCGCTGCCGGCGGCGACGGCACTGTCCGTTGCGTGGCGCAGGTCCTCGCCGGAACCGACACGCCCATGGCCCTGCTGCCCTTGGGCACGGGCAATCTCCTGGCCCGGAACCTGGGCATGGACGTGACGGACTACGACGGCGCCATGGCCGGGGCGCTGGGCGGTACCACCCGCACCATCGACGTTGTCCGTGCCCGGCAGGGCGATGACGAGCAGGTTTTCCTGGTGATGGCCGGTGTTGGCTACGACGCCACGATCATGGCGGACACCAATTCCGACCTGAAGGAGAAGGTGGGCTGGCTCGCCTACGTGGATGCGGGCATCCGCAATCTTCCCGGCAAACCGGTCAAGGCAACCGTCAAGATCGATGGCAAAACGGTGGTCCACCGCGGCGTCCGCAGCGTCATGGTGGGCAACTGCGGGAAGGTCCAGGGCAACGTGGAAATCTTCCCGGACGCCAAGCTCGACGACGGCCTCCTGGACATTGCCGTGCTGGCCCCCCACCACGGCAAGCTGGGCTGGATTTCGGTCCTGGCCGGAATCATCGGTAAGGGACGCACCAAGGACACCGCGGTGGAGTACTTCCAGGGTGCCTCGGTGGAAATCCTGCTGGAGGATGAGCAGGATTACCAGCTCGACGGCGATCACTCAGGTCAGACGAAGAAGGTCCAGATGAGCGTTTCCCCCGGAGCCCTGACCATCCAGATGTAGGGACGCTCAGCGCGAGGGTGGCGTCGGGGCGTCACGATGCGCCAGGATCTCTGCCAGTTCGGCAAGCCGATGCGCCCGCGCCGATTCTGCGGGCGTGAACGGTTCGTCGTCCCGGGAGAACGTGATGGGCCCGTGCCAGGCGGTGGGGATCTTAAGCCGGGTACCGGCGTCGTACTTGTCCTGGTGCACCTCCGCCGGCGTGAGGATTCGGGCCCGCAGCAGCTCGGCCACCGCGAGCGGAAGCTCCTTAGGTGCGTCGGCGATCCGTGCGGCAAGGCTCAGCGCCCGAGTCTGCCCGTCCGCCATGGCCAGGGACGTGGTGGGCCAGACATGGGGATCGGTGCCGCCGCCCTGCTGCAGCGCTGCGAGCAGCGCGCGCTCGCCGACGTTCCCTGGCGTTGCGACCACGAATTCGTCGAGGACGCCACCCGGCACCGGATGGACGTGGATGCTGAGGATGTTGGCGTCCACTTTGGCGAGGGCCGCGGTGACCCGCTGCAGGGAACCGGGCCGGTCGGTCAGCTGGGTCCGTGCCCGCCACAAAGAAGGCGCGGCGGACAACCTACGGCGGTGTCGGAGGGCTGGGGCGTGCAGCCAACCCCGCAGCACTTTCGCGGCCGAAGGCTCCGCAACCCAGATCACCAGCACGGTGGCCGTCACGGTCAGCAGCAGGACCTTGGCCAGATAGGGCAGGTGCGTGCCCACCACCAGCGCATGCACCAACAGTTCGATGGGCAGCATGACCGCAACATTGGCAAGGGTCAGCCGTGCCTTGGTGGGCTCGGGCAATTGGCCGCAGGCGTCACATTGCAGTTCTGCGGTGGCTGCTGGCCTTCGGCTCGACTTCATGCTTCAAGGATGCGCTGCGCCTGTTTCGACGGCGTTGCCTCGGCGTTGCGCCACTGTACCACTTGCGTGTTCAGCGCCCGCACGGCAGACGGCAGGCCGGCCGGGCGTACGATTGCAGGGGGTCAACGCTGCCCCTCTGTTAGTCCAGATCAGCTGTCCCGATCCGCGCAGAAAGGCGTTGTTGGTTCGTGAAATTGTTTGCCGAATTGTTCACTCTGGCACCCGGTAACAAGGACCACCACCCTGCGATCAGGTGTGCCGTGGGCGTGTTCGTGCCATTGTTCACCCTGGTGCTGCTCGGCCGGCTGGACTTGGCGATCTTCGCGACTTTTGGCGCGTTCACGGGCATCTACGGCCGGGGCGAGCCGCATGGGGCGAGGTTCATTCTCCAGCTCCGCGCTGGCCTGTTGATGTTGCTGATCATTTTCTTGGCTGCCATTGCGGCCCGGCTGGGTCCCCTCCTGAACCTGGACGCGGTCACCACGTCGTGGCTTCTGGTCCTGGCCACCACCGTGATTGCCGGCGCCTGTTCTGTTGCTGTCTCCTGGCAACGGTTGCGACCATCCGGATCGCTCTTCCACATCTTTGCCTTTGCGGCCATCGCGTCGATTCCCAACCAGCCGCCGCTGTGGCAGGGCATGCTGGTGTCCGCCCTGACCACCCTGTTGTCCCTCCTGATCGGGTTCTCCGCCCGGGTCCTCCGTAGCCACCGAACACCGTGGGTTCGGCCGCAGCCGCTGCGCCGCACGGCAGAGGAACGGCGCGCAGCGTGGCTGGAAGGCCTGGGATACCTCGTGGCTGCCGGGATTGCCGGCAGCCTGGCCACGCTGGCAGGGCAGGCGCTGGGATTTGGCCATGCCTACTGGGCCATGGTGGCCGCCGTCGTGCCCCTGGTCGGCCACACCACCACCCATCGGGTCCGGCGGGGCCTGCAGAGAATCATCGGCACCATGCTGGGGCTTGGTGTGCTGGCGTTGATCCTGCTGCTGGGCCTGGCGCCCTGGCAGACCGTGCTGGTCATCGCCCTCTGCCAGTTCGGGGCCGAACTCTTCATCGCCCGGCAATACGTGCTGGCCCAGGTGTTTGTCACCCCGCTGGCCTTGATCTCCACCCTCTTGGTGGTTCCCACGTCGCCAGGAATCCTGCTCCGAGACCGTATCGTGGAGACCGTCATCGGGGCTTCGGTGGGTGTCGCCGTCGTATTGGCGCCGTTGCTGTGGCGCCGAATCCGTGGCTCCCAGGATGGCACGACGCCGGCCTGACCGCCGCAGCGGGCCTCCGCACCTTCACTATGGCGAAAGGCGGCCCGGGATGGCCAACTCCAGTTCAGGGGACTCAGTAGTGGACCGGGTTGTCCGGCTGCTGACCGCCATTCCCGCTGATGACAGGGCCGTGCCCGTCGCTGACCTGGCCGAACGCGCCCAGCTGCCGCTGACTACGGCCCAACGGCTGGTCCGCCAACTCGCCAGCCACGGCCTGCTGGAGGCCATCCCCGGTGGAACTGTCCGGCCCGGGATCAGGCTGTGGGAGTTGGCCAATCGGACCGCACCTACTCTGGCCCTTCGGCAGGCGGCCATGCCGTTCATGGACGACGTCCACGCTGTCCTCCACCAGAATGTGAACCTCGCCGTGCTGGACGGCTGGGAAGCCTTGTTTGTGGAGCGACTTTCGCGCCGGGGGTCCGTGCCCAACCGGGCGCAGGTGGCGGGGCGGATGCCGGTTCACGTCTCTTCGGCCGGGCTGGCGCTGATGGCCTTCCAGCCCAAGGACCTGCAGGCCCACTACCTGGGCCACCTCGCTGCGATGTCCGGGTCGGTCGATCAGGTGCGCACGCCCGTCGAGTCCGGCCACCCGCATCTGGCTGACATCCCGGCGTCCGCGGATCACGTCCGCCTGCTGCTGGCCGAAGCGGCGCAGCAGGGATTCGCCCAACTTGCCGGCGTAGTGGATCCGGAGACGTGGGGGATCGCCGTTCCCGTCCTGGACCGGAAGCGGCGCGCAGTAGCATCCCTCGGCGTCGTGGTTCCCCTGCAGGAGATGCGTTTGCAGGCCCTGATGCCTGCCCTGCAAACCGCAGCCCGCGGCATCGCACGGAGTCTGGGATACGCACCCGGAAACCATTGAACGGTTTAGAGCTTTAATTCACGCGCGGTGCGGCGGCACACTGGTGCCAAGACACCACCGGCTGCGGGCCGGACACCGCAACGAAGCGAGGATTGCCGTGGCACGCACCACCATCACCACCCAGGTTGCCATCATGGGCGGCGGGCCCGCCGGGCTGATGCTGTCCCACCTGCTGGCCAAGCAGGGCATCGACTCGGTGGTGCTGGAGATCCGCAGTCGCCAGGAAATCCAGGAAACAGTTCGTGCCGGAATCCTCGAGCACGGCACCGTCAACCTTCTGGTCGATTCCGGCGTTTCAGATCGGGTGCTGCGCGAAGGCGACCGGCATGACGGCATCGAGCTTCGATTCAATGGCGAGAGCCACCGGATCGACTTCAAGGAACTGGTGGGGGAGTCGGTGTGGCTGTACCCGCAGACGGACGTTTTCATGGACCTCGCCGCCCGTCGCGAAGCCGACGACGGCGATGTCCGCTACAGCGTCACCGATACCAGCGTGTCCGACCCTGAAGGGACCCCTTCGGTCCACTTCACCGACGCCGACGGGGTCGACTTCGAGGTGCGCGCCGACTTAGTGGTGGGCGCTGATGGCTCGCGCAGCCAGTGCCGTGCCCTGATCCCGGAAGCCGCCCGGACCCGGCACTTCCACGAGTACCCCTTTGCCTGGTTCGGCATCCTCGCCGAAACCCCCCGAAGCTCCGACGAACTGATCTACGCCAACTCCGAGCACGGGTTCGCCCTCATCAGCCAGCGGACCGAGACAGTTCAGCGGATGTACTTCCAGTGCGATCCGAAGGAGAACGCAGCAGATTGGGAAGACGAACGCATCTGGGCCGAACTCCGCAAACGCGTCAACGGCAACGGTTTTGAACTCAAGGAGGGCGCGGTCATCGACAAGATGGTGCTGCCGTTCCGCAGGTTCGTCCAGACGCCCATGCGCCACGGCAAGCTTTTCCTCGCCGGCGACGCCGCGCACACGGTGCCGCCCACCGGAGCCAAGGGCCTGAACTTGGCCATCCATGACGTCTCGGTCCTGTTCGAAGGACTCGATTCGTACTACCGCACCGGATCGACGGACCTGCTGGATTCCTACAGCGACCGTGCGCTGGAGCGGGTCTGGAAGGCGCAGCAGTTCTCCTACTGGATGACCACCATGCTGCACACCTCCGCCGACTCGGACAGTTTCTCCCGCGCCCGGCAGCTCGGCGAACTCAACTCCGTGGTCTCGTCCCGGCACGGCATGGCGTACCTGGCCGAGGCCTACACCGGATGGCCAGGACACGCGTCATAGGCCTGGGCTGCTGCGTCCCGGAACCACGACGGCGGTAGGGCCGGTCGGCAGGCGGGCCGGACGAAGGCGGTAGGGCCGCCGTCGTCCGTTCTGGCCGCTGATACGCGGCGGCGTCAGTCCTCGTTGAGCGTTTCCGTGAGGTGATGGTTGGGGATCCGGTCGCGATCGTAGGTGATTTCCGTGTACCCGTGGGGTTCAGGCGTGCCGTCGGCGCTGAGGTTGACGAAGACGATCTCTTCAATGGTGAGGATGCTGTCCCGGGTGATCATATTGCGGACCTCAGCGCGCATGGTTAGGGACGTCCGGCCGAAGCGGGTGGCGGTCAAGCCCATTTCCACCAGGTCACCCTGGCGGGCGGAGCTGACAAAGTTGATTTCCGAGATGTACTTGGTGACCGCGCGGCCGTTGCCCAGTTGCAGGATGGCGTAGATCGCGGCCTCTTCGTCGATCCATTTCAGCAGGCTGCCTCCAAACAGCGTGCCGTTGGCGTTCAGGTCTTCGGGGCGGACCCATTTGCGGGTCCGGAACGTAATGTCTTTTGACTCCATGAGCCGAGGTTAGCCCAGTCCTGGCATTGTCTTTTGCCAGTGCGTCACTGTGACGGATCCGGTGGGCCGTTGCTAGGCCATGGCGGTGTGCGCGGCGCTCCCGGCATTGATCCGCTTGGCATAGCAATACGAGTGTGCGAGCCCCACGTAGGCGCCAAAGTTGGGGATTTCCTCGAAGCCACTGTTCTCATAGAACGTCCGTCCGTCTGGTTGGGCGGACCCCGCCTCAGCCTTGATGCGTGCGATGCCCTGCCTGAAAGCCTCGGCCTCCAGCGCCGCAAGAATAGAGCTCGCCACGCCCGAACCCCTGGTGTACGGCAGCACATACAGCCGCTTGATCTCGGCAGTGTCCGCGTCCAGCAGCCGCAGCCCGCCGCATCCCACTGGCTGGCCGGAACCCTTGTCGTAGGCCACCAGGAACACTGCGCAATCTGCCCCCGACGGCGGTGTTCCCGGTTCGTGGTTCGGCGTGCCGAAGCGGGCATCAAGTTCGGCCTGCTGGGCGCGTCGGAGGTCTGCGCCCACAGGATTCGACCAGTCCACTGACCTGATGTTGAGCCGTGGGTTGGTCTGCATGAGGGCCTCGATTCGCCGAAGGGGTATGCCATCCAACGGTAGGAGGCTGCGGTTACGCAGGTGTTTCGGCTGGGTAAGGGGCAGGCTAACGCTGAACCCTCCCGGAGTTTTTACGGCCGTTTTGGCCACCCTCCCGGATTTCTTGCGGCTGAATCCGAAGGGCTCCCGGAGATCTTGCAGGTTCCGCCGCGGATCACGCCCGGGTGACGTGCCCGACGACGACGGCGGCGCGGCAGTCCGGGGCACGGCACCCAAGGCGATCGACAGGCAGCCCGCTGCCGCCGTCGTCGTCCGCATCTCCGGGAGAGTTGGCTGGTTGGCCGTAAGAGCTCCGGGACGGTTGTCGATCCAGCCGTAAGAGCTCCGGGAGGGTTGGGTCAGGGGGCGTCGGGGCGCTGTCCCGTGGGGTCTTCCGCCGTGGGGTCACTGAGGGCCAGTCCGCCTACGGGACTGCCATCCCAGTGGATCAGTTCCCAGCCGGTAGCGGGAGTGCCCTCAAGGGCCACGATGCCGGTGTTTTCCAGGACGTGGGTGGTGGCGAAGTCGGGCTCGAGGCCGTGCGCGCGGCGGCCGGTCCACGTTCGGATGGCGGCGCCATGACTCACAATCGCCACGGCGTCGTGACCCAGCGCATCCGCCTGGGCCGCAACGTTTGCCACGGCGGCATCGAACCGGGCGAAGAAGTCGTGGCCGCTGGGTCCGGCCGGCATGCTGACCTCAAGGTCGCCGGCAATCCACGACACAACAGTGCCGATGTACCGCTTGTGCGACTCGTGATCAGTGAGCTTCTCCAGTGCGCCGGCTTCAATTTCGTGCAGCCCGTCCAAGACGGTGACGTCCAAGCCGTGCAACCTGCCCAGGGGCGCGGCAGTGATCTGGGTGCGCACCAAGGTTGAGGCGTACAGCGCCTGCAGAGGTTCGTTAGCCAGCGACCGGGCCATCGCCTGGGCCTGCCGCTGGCCGAGCTCGGTGAGCCCAGGTCCGGGATGTGCAGTATCGAGTTGGCCGAGCACGTTTCCTGGAGTCTGGCCATGGCGGATCAACAGCAGCTTCATAGGTCTAGTCTGACCCACCTCAGGGAACACGGGCTATGGCACCCACGCGAAACGGTGCCGGACCTCCAAGGGCCCGGCACCGTCGTCGCCCGTGCAGAACCTACTTGAGGTGATCTACCAGCTGGTCGGCAATACCGGTGTAGGACCCGGGCGTGAGCGCTAAGAGTCGAGCCTCGGCGTCGGCGGACAGGCCGAGGCTCTGCACGAACTCCTGCATCCGGGCGCCGTCCACGCGCTGGCCACGCGTGAGGTCCTTGAGCCGCTCGTACGGGTTTTCCATGCCTTCGACGCCGGCAATCGCCTCGGCCCGCATCACCATCTGGATTGCCTCGCCGAGGACCTCCCAGTTGGTGTCCAGGTCGGCGGCCAGGACATCTTCTGCAACGTCGAGCCGCTCCAGGCCCTTGACCACGTTGGAGATGGCCAGCAGGGAGTGCCCGAACGCCACGCCGATGTTGCGCTGGCTGGAGGAGTCGGTGAGGTCCCGCTGCCAGCGTGAGGTCACCAGGGTGGAGCCGAGGACATCCAGCAGCCCGGAGGAAATCTCAAGGTTCGCCTCGGCATTTTCGAACCGGATGGGGTTCACCTTGTGGGGCATCGTGGAAGAACCGGTGGCGCCGGCAACCGGGATCTGCGCGAAGTAGCCAATGGAGATGTAGCTCCAGATGTCGGTGCAGACGTTATGCAGGATACGGTTGAACCGCGCGACGTCGGCATACAGCTCTGCCTGCCAGTCGTGGCTTTCGATCTGGGTGGTCAGCGGGTTCCAGGTCAGACCCAAGGCTTCGACGAAAGACTTGGACACGTGCTGCCAGTCGGCGCCGGGGACGGACGCCACGTGGGCGGCGTAGGTGCCGGTGGCGCCGTTGATCTTGCCGAGGTATTCGGTCTTGGCGATGCGGTCCAGCTGTCGGGTCAGCCGGTGCGCGATGACTGCAAGTTCCTTACCCAAGGTGGTGGGAGTGGCAGGCTGGCCGTGCGTGCGCGAGAGCATGGGCACGGCGCGGTTCTCTTCGGCCATGGCGCTGATCTGGGCCACGAGTTTGCGGGCGGCGGGCAGCCACACGTCCTCCACGGCACCCTTGACGCCCAGGGCGTACGAAAGGTTGTTGATGTCCTCCGAGGTGCAGCCAAAGTGCACCATGGCCGTCAGGCCCTCGATGCCGATCCCAGCGAGCCGGCGGCCAATGTAGTATTCCACCGCCTTGACGTCATGCACGGTCACGGCCTCGATCTCGGCAAGCTCAACCACTGATGCGGAGTCGAATTCGGTGACGATCCTGCGCAGTGCTGACTGCTGGTCCGCGGTGAGGGTCCCACTGCCGGGAAGGACGTTGTTGCTGGTCAGGTGGATCAGCCATTCAACTTCCACGGCTACGCGGTCACGGTTCAGGGCGGCCTCGGAGAGGTAATCGACAAGTGGCGCCACGGCGGACTGGTAGCGGCCGTCCAGTGGGCCCAGGGCAATCTGCTCCGGGGAAGCGGCAAGGGCCAGGCGTCCGGAGGGCGTACGGGTATCAGCAGTGGCGTTTTCAGGCATGGCCCAATTCTTTCACGAACTGCAGCGCCGCATGAGTTGGTTACTTATCCACATACGGCGAAAGTGCCTCCACCGTGCCGGCGCGCATCCCTAAGGTGGGTCAAAGAAGGCCCGACGCCGGAAGGAGACGTTGTGATGGTCCTGTCCTTGGAAGGCCGGCCAGGTAGCCCGCCAGGTTTCGCGGGCCCGGATCTCGACGGCCTGCAGCAGCAGCGGACAGCCGAGATTCGGCTGCTTGCCGGACGCCTGGCCGCGTGCGTTGACCTGCTTGAGCAGGTGCTGGTGGGCTGCCGGGACATCCAGTTGATTCAGTGGCAGTCGCCAGCCGGGCAGGCGTACCGGAGTGCTGTGGCAATGTTGGCTGCCGCGTTGCAGACTGCGTCCCGGCAACTGGCGGAGTCTGCGGCGGACCTGGCCCAGTCTCCGCCGGAGTCCTGGCCAGCGCCTTGGCCACCGGGGGCCGGCTCACCAGCACCGTTGCCGTTTCCCGCGGACCTCCTCGGCAGCCCAATGAATGCCGCAGGGACCGCCGCACTCTGGTGGACCGGCTGATGGCTGACGTTGACGACTGGACTGGCCAGGGTGTGGGGCTGTCACGCGAACCCCGGGATGGGCTCCTGGGGGTCCGCGGCGGGGTGGGCGGCATCAGTGTGCAACTTGAGGAATTGGGCGCTGGCGCGGAAAAACTGGACGTACTCGCTGCAGAGCTGATGGCAGTGGACACTGAGGTGGGCCGTCTGGGTGATGCGCTCTGCCGAGCCACCGGTCAGGTGCAGTGGACGGCGGATCGGCGGATAGCGGCTGTAGCGGACGGGCAACGGCACATCGATGCGGTGCGGCGGCGGATGCAGGATCTGAGCGAGCACATCAGGGCTTGCCAGCGGGACTATCAGGTTGCCGAGTGGGAGGCGGACGCAGCCCGTTTCACTGGGATGGCCGGAGTGGCGAGCATTCCTGCTTCCTTGTCCATCATGGCGGGAACTGGAGTGCCGGACGGCGCCACCATGGACAACCTCCTCTCAGCGCTGGGGGTGAACGCTGCTGCCATGCGTCGTGAGCTGACCCGATACCCGCAGATCCGCGACGTGCTGATGGGCGGCTTCAAACCCCGCCCCTTGGACGTGCGGCAGGTCGAGACGGTCTACGTCGACCTGGACAGCTCGCCAGCGGGATTGCTGGAACGAATCCGGAGTATCGACGCCCGCGGGCCGGGGATGATCGAGGTTGTTGCGGTGGACAACGGGACGGAGCGGGCGTACGTGGTGGTTGTGCCGGGTACCCAAGCCGCCGGCACGCGCGCTGGTGGCAATAACCCCTTCGATGAGGCAGGCATTGCCGAGGCGATGTTTTACGATTCTGCCGAGGTCAGCAGGGCTGTGGCGGAGGTGCTCGCAGATTCAGGGGCCAAGGATGGCGACAAGGTGGTGCTGGTGGGCTACAGCCAGGGTGGGATCCACGCCATGAACATCGCCGCCAATCCCATGATTCAGGAGAAGTACCAGGTGCCTTTCGTCCTCACGGCAGGATCGCCAGTGGCCGGCATTACACCTCCCGAAACTGTGGAGTCGCTGCATCTTGAACACCGCGCCGACTGGGTGCCAGGAGCGGATGGCGGCCTCAACCCGGACACGCGGGGACGGGTGACCGTCACGCTTGATGCGCCGGCGGTTGTGGGCCCGGGCGAAGGCGGCCTGGGAGCAGGCCACAGCTTGACGGGTTACCAGGAGGGGGCCCGACTGGCGGCTGCGAGTACCAATCCGTCACTGGTGCATTCCACCGCGGCTTTGGCGGGCCTGGTGGGGACTGCTGGTGTGGCGACTGCCACCAGGTATTCGTTGACCCGAGCCAAGGATCCTGCCCGTGCGCCAATCAGGCAGGACCCGCGGGGGCGCGAAAGGGGGTTGGGCGCCCGTTAGCGCCGACGCGAACCGGTCAGTCCGCCAGCCACCATGGACACGAGGGAAATGATGATGGCGGCAAAAATTGCCGTCCAGAAGAACGAATCGATGCGCAGGTGCACCGGCGTGTAACTGCTGATCCATGCGGTGAGGTACAGCATGGCCGCGTTGATCACCACGGTAAAGAGGCCAAGCGTCAGGATGGTCAACGGCAGCGAAAGGAGGCTGGCGAGGGGCCGCACGAACGCGTTGACCACACCAAAGATCGCTCCGATGAAGAGGAACGCCAGGACAATGCCGATGGTGTCCGACCCCTCCGTGACCCCACTGTTCGCGACGGCCTCCGTGGTGGCGGTGCTTGTTATCTCGAGACCCGGCAGGACCCAGCCGGCAACCCAGAGAGCTGCAGCGTTGATGATGACTCGAAGGAGAAAGGAACCCATAGACCCCATGGTTCCATATCAGCCTGAGCAGTGGCAGGGACGAAATTCCCGGCCACTGCGAGAAGGAGAAGTAGGCTGGTGCTCATGACCTCAGCAGAGACACTGGGCGGCGACATCCCGCCGCGTCCGGTGGTGGCAGGGTTGCCTCGCTACGCCGCCGGAAAACCGCCAGCAGCAGTAGAAGGACTGCAGAGCTACAAGCTCTCATCCAACGAGTCCCCACTTCCGCCCATCGCCGCAGTCCGGGAAGCAATCGCCGGATTTTCCGATTTCAACCGCTACCCCGATCCCCTCAGCAGTAAACTCCGGGCTGAGCTGGCCGACTTCCTCGCCGTCCCGGCAGAGGACATTGTCACCGGCGCGGGCAGCCTAGGCGCGCTGAACCAGATTCTGGCCACCTTCGCCGGTCAGAACGATGACGGTAAGGCCGATGAAGTCATCTATGCCTGGCGTTCGTTTGAGGCGTACCCCATCAGTGTGGGCCTGGCGGGCGCCGAGAGTGTTCGCATACCCGTGACCGCTGACGGGCGCCACGACTTGGACGAAATGGCCCGCGCTGTCTCCGCCCGGACCAAGGTCATCTTGCTGTGCACGCCCAACAACCCCACGGGTCCCGCACTCGGCGCTCAAGAAGTCGAAGCGTTCCTCAATTCCGTGCCAGCCAACATTGTGGTGGTCATAGATGAGGCGTACCAGGAATTCGTCCGTGACGACGGTGCCGTGAACGGGATCGAGCTATACCGCAAATACCCCAATGTGGTGGTCCTGCGGACATTCTCCAAAGCTCACGGCCTGGCCGGCCTCCGGGTGGGCTACAGCGTCAGCCAGCCAGCCCTCACCCAATACCTCCGGGTAGTCGCCACACCGTTCGCCGTCTCGCAGATCGCAGAAGTAGCAGCGCTCACCTCGCTCCAGAATTTCCCGCAGGTTGTGGAAAGGGTACAAACTCTGGTGGACGAGCGGGATCGCGTGGCAGCGGGCCTGCGCGCCCTTGGCTGGAAAATCCCAGACCCACAAGGGAACTTTGTCTGGCTGGATCTCGGGGCCGAAGCGGCCCGATTTGCGGCTGCTGCTGCGGAGCGGGCGCTCTCAGTGCGCGCCTTCGCCGGCGAAGGGGTGCGGGTCTCCATCGGGGAACCGGTTGCCAACACCCGTTTCCTGCAGCTCTGTGCAGATTATACAAAGGCTCCAACGGGTTCCTAGCGCTTAACGAATGGCCTGGCCGCCCGCCACTGACGATAAAGTAAGGTTCAACAAACCATGTATATGCCCGAAAGGGAATGCATTCCCGTAGAGGCATATATCCCAGCGACATTGCACTTACCCAGGTAGTGCGGCAAGCAAGGAGACGGTATGGGCACTCATCTGCCTGCCACCGAGTTCGACGGAGCTGAGCTCGACGACCAGCGCGAAGCTGACGCGGAGGCGCTCCTCGGCGTGCCCGCAGCCCCCATGGTCCAACTCTTGAATCCCGACGGTGTGTTGGGGACTGACCCCATCTTCAGCCAATACGCTGACCGGTTAACGCCAGAACACCTGCGGGGGTTTTACGCGGACATGGCCAAGATCCGCCGGTTCGATGTGGAGGCCACTGCCTTGCAACGACAAGGTCAGTTGGCGCTCTGGGTGCCCCTCACCGGCCAGGAAGGTGCCCAGATCGGTTCCGGTCGAGCCACCGAACCGCAGGACTACATCTTTCCCACCTACCGTGAGCACGGTGTGGCCTTGACCCGGAACGTGGACCTCGCGGAGTTGCTGAAGCAGTTCCGGGGAGTGTCCAACGGCGGATGGGACCCCAAGGAAACCAACTTCCACCTCTACACCATGGTCTTGGCGGCGCAGACCCCGCATGCAGTGGGCTACGCCATGGGCCTGCAGCGTGACCAGAAGCTTGCCGCCGCAGCCGGGGAGACCGACAAGCCGATGGCCGCCGTGCTGGCCTACTTCGGTGACGGTGCCAGCTCCGAAGGCGACGTCCACGAATCAATGGTCTTCGCGTCCTCCTTCAACGCTCCCGTGGTGTTCTTCTGCCAGAACAACCATTGGGCGATCTCTGTGCCCACGGCAGTCCAGACCAAAGTCCCGCTGGCGGACCGCGCCAAGGGTTACGGCTTCCCTGGCATCCGGGTGGACGGCAACGATGTCATTGCCGTCCACGCCGTAACGGAATGGGCCCTGGAGCATGCCCGCCAGGGCAACGGTCCGGTCCTGATTGAAGCCTTCACTTACCGGGTGGGCGCTCACACCACGGCGGATGACCCCACCAGGTACCGGCCTTCCGCGGAGGAGGATGCCTGGCGTGCCAAGGACCCGTTGGCGCGGCTTGAGACCTACCTGCGCGCGGCCGGTGAGGCCGACGATGCCTTCTTTGCCCAGGTCAAGGCCGACGGTGACGAACTCGCCGCCTACGTCCGGCGCACCGCGTATGACCTCAAGGACCCGGACATCCGCTCAGCCTTCGCCAATACCTATGCCGAAGCGCACCCGCTGGTAGCGGAGGAGTTGGCGTGGTTCGAGGAATACAGTGCTGGTTTTGCGGGCGAACCCAGCGAAACGGGTGAAGCCGACAACAACCACGGATCCGTCGCCGCAGCAAAGGCAGGGCACTGATGACCACCATGACCATCGCGAAAGCCCTCAACGAAGGACTTCGTGCCACGCTGACGGCCAACCCCAAAGCGCTGCTGATGGGCGAGGACATCGGCCCGTTGGGCGGTGTTTACCGGGTCACGGACGGCCTGATCCACGAGTTCGGTGCGGACCGGGTGGTGGACACGCCACTGGCTGAGTCTGGCATCATTGGCACCGCCATCGGGCTGGCCTTGAGCGGCTACCGGCCCGTGTGTGAGATCCAGTTCGACGGGTTCGTGTTCCCCGGCTTCAACCAGATCACCACCCAGCTGGCCAAGCTGCACGCCCGGAGCAGCGGCCTGTTGACGGTCCCCGTCGTCATTCGGATTCCGTATGGCGGCGGCATCGGCTCGATTGAGCATCACTCCGAGTCCCCCGAGGCCTTGTTTGCCCACACCGCAGGGTTGCGCATCATCACGCCCTCAAACCCGCACGATGCGTACTGGATGATCCAGCAAGCCGTTGAGTGCCTGGACCCCGTCATCGTTTTTGAGCCCAAGCGCAGGTATTGGCTCAAGGGTGAGGTTGATACCGAGAACCCGGGAACGGCAGCGGATCCGTTCGCCGCACACGTGCTGCGGGAAGGCACTGACGCCACCGTGGTGGTTTACGGGCCTCTGGTGCCGGTGGCCTTGGCTGCGGCCAACGCCGCCGCCGAGGATGGCCACAGCATCGAGGTGATCGACCTCCGCTCCATCTCGCCGATCGACTTCGACACCGTGACCACGTCGGTACAGAAGACGGGGCGCCTGATTGTGGCCCACGAGGCTCCCACTTTCGGCGGCATCGGCGGTGAAATCGCGGCCCGGATCAGCGAACGTGCCTTCCATTCACTGGAGGCGCCGGTCATCCGCGTGGGCGGCTTCCACATGCCCTACCCCGTTGCCAAGGTTGAAGAGGACTACCTTCCGGACATTGACCGCATCCTGGAGGCGCTGGATCGCGCCCTGGCGTACTGAGGACACCATGACTCTGAACACGTTCAACCTGCCCGACGTCGGCGAGGGACTCACCGAGGCGGAAATCGTCTCCTGGAAGGTCAAGCCCGGCGACACGGTGGCCGTCAATGACGTCATCTGTGAAATTGAAACCGCCAAATCCATCGTGGAACTGCCTTCGCCCTTCGCCGGCACGGTCAGCGAATTGTTGGTCCCCGAGGGCGTGACCATAGACGTGGGCACAGCCATCATCAGCGTCAGCGACGCCGTCGCGGGAGACCCGACGCCGGCCGACGCCCCAGCGACAACAGCGCCCGTCCAGCCGCTCTACGGCAAACTGTCGGCCGCCGAGTCGTCCGACGCCGCCGCGCCCGACGCCGGTGCTTCCGGAGGGCAGCCCACTGCAGGGCCGTTGGTGGGCTCAGGTCCCAAGGCTGACGCGGTCAAGCGCCGGCCGCGCAAGGCCCCCGCGGTCCAGGCCCAGCCGACGCAGACCCAGCCCTCGCTGGCACCGCCGGTCACCGCACAAGCGGCTGCACCGTCGTCGAACGCTGCACAGGCATCCGCTGCACAAGGGTCAGTTGCCAGCGTGCCAGCCAGCCCCACGGCAGCCGAGGACACTCGGCCAACCCTGGGCGGAACCATCACCGGCCTCGTGAACCGGGTGCTGGCGAAGCCTCCTGTCCGGAAAATCGCCAGAGACTTGGGGATCGACCTGGCCGACGTCGTGGCCACCGGGCTGCGCGGCGAGGTGACGCGCGAAGACCTGGTGAGCTACCAGTCCCAGCGCGACGCGGAGCTGGACAAGGCAGACGGATTCTGGGGTAAGGCCGGCAAGCCGCAGGACCAGCGGGTGGAGACCATCCCCGTCAAGGGTGTTCGAAAGGCGACCGCCAAGGCCATGGTGGAGTCGGCGTTTGCTGCTCCGCACGTGAGTATTTTTGTTGACGTCGATGCCAGCCGGACCATGGAGTTCGTCAAGCGGCTGAAGGCCTCGCGTGACTTCGATGGCATCCGTGTTTCGCCACTGTTGATCCTGGCCAAGGCAGTGATCTGGGCGGCGGCAAGGAACCCTAGTGTCAACGCCACCTGGGTTGACCGCCCGGAAAAGGATTCCGCCGAGATCCACGTCAAGCACTACATGAACCTTGGGATCGCGGCGGCGACTCCGCGCGGCCTGATGGTGCCAAATATCAAGGACGCCCAGGACCTGTCCCTGAAGGAATTGGCGTTGGCGTTGAACGATCTGGCCACCACTGCTCGTGCCGGGAAGACCCAGCCCGCGCAGATGCAGGGCGGCACCCTGACCGTCACCAATATTGGCGCCCTGGGGATTGATACCGGCACACCCATCATCAACCCGGGTGAGGTGGCCATCGTGGCCTTCGGAACCATCAAGCAGAAACCCTGGGTCCTGGATGGGGAAGTGATCCCACGCTGGATCACCACCTTGGGGGGATCCTTTGACCACCGCGTAGTGGACGGGGACCTCTCAGCTCGCTTCATGGCGGATGTTGCCGCCATTCTCGAAGAGCCCGCGCTGCTCCTTGACTGAACGCGTGGAAGCTGAGGCGGCAGAGCCCACAGTAGTGAAAGCCAAGCAGTCCAACAGGGCGGCTTGGTGGATCTCGGAGCTGTTCCAGCCACCAGTGGTGGTGAGTGTCCAGTTGCTGCTCAGCCCGGTGAATTCAGCGGGCTTTCCGGGGAATCTGGGCTATGGTGCCATCGCGGCGGGATTCGTCTGCATCCTGCCGCTGGTGGTGCTGCTGGTGTTGGTCCGGCGTGGGCTGGTCAGTGACCACCACGTCTCAAACCGCAAGCAGCGCGCGCCCGTCCTGCTGATGGCGCTGACTTCGATTATTGCCGGCTTGGTGGTCCTCGGCGCCATGGGGGCGCCGGCAGAGGTCACGGCGATGGTCCTGGCTGTGGTGGCCGGCGTGGTGGTGCTGGCGGCGGTGAGCCCG
This sequence comes from Arthrobacter ulcerisalmonis, assembly GCF_900609065.1. GTDB lineage: Bacteria > Actinomycetota > Actinomycetes > Actinomycetales > Micrococcaceae > Arthrobacter > Arthrobacter ulcerisalmonis. The sequence continues at coordinate 70,255 of NZ_UXAU01000013.1, forward strand.
TTCTGGAAGATCAGCGGCCACGCTGCGGCCATTTCCTCGGCAACAGTGGTTACTGCTGCGATGCTGGGGCCGGGGTGGCTGGCGTTGTTGGTGCTGATCCCCGCCGTGGGCTGGTCCCGAGTGGTACTCGGCGCTCACACCACAGCTCAGGTTATTGCTGGCTCGCTGTTTGGCGGCGTGGTGATGGCGGGGATCTGGTGGTTCCTGGTCGGCTGGCTGGTCAATTAGAGCAGCTGAACCGGCGGGTCTGATTCTTAGTAGGCGCCGTAGGCGGAGTAGCTGTTGAGCATTTCCAGGGAGTCCGGGTCCAGAGAAGTGGAGATGCCAACTGCTGCGGCGACCATGAGGCCCAGCATGACGGCGGTCATGCCCAGCCAAGCTGCGGGAAGCTTCCAGCTGCCCTCCTGGGTGCTGCCAACGGTTTCGGCGGTGCCAAGGCCAGCGACGCTGACGCTGTTGGGGGCGGTGTCTACGCTGCCGTCGTCGAGAAGGGCAATGACGGTGCCGTTGGCACTGTCGACGCGCATTGAGGTGATGTGGTTACCGTGGCGGGCCATCAGGATGTCGTGGCCTACGCTCTGGTTGCGGGTAAGAGTAATCAAGGAATTTATCCCCTTCGGTAGCGTTGGATTGTGTGTGTCCGCACCATTGAGGTCTATGCCAATTCTACCGCGGCAAGCCCTGAGAACCCCCGGATCTGGGCGTGAGAATGGACACCATACCACCTCGTGGGCGGCATGATGTCCATTCCGGTCGTGTTAGTCGGCGTCGTACGTGTTGGCGATGTACACGTCGCACGGAGCGTTGTGGGCGACGCTGTTGGCAACGCTGCCCAACACCCGTCCGATCCCTTGCATGCGACGGTTACCCACCACAATGATCCGGGCTTCCATCCGGACGGCTTCCTTGATCAGCGCATCAGCGGGCCGACCTCGGGCCGCCGAGTAGGTGACGGCAACGTCCTTGGCCAGGGAGTCGGCCACCGTGCGCGCCACGTGCTCTGCGCCGTCGGCGTCGGAAACGATCCAGCGGTCGCTGCCGCTGCCGAAGACTTCCGTCCGGTCGCTGTCGAACGCAGACACAACGTGCAGCGATGCTCCCAACGCAACCGCCAGCGCGTGTGCCGACTCCGCTGCCTTCTTGGCTGTGTCGCTGCCGTCAACGCCTACAACGATGATTCCGCTCATCTATGTGCTCCTTTTACTGGGTTTGCCGCTGTGTGTGGCCAACGCTACCCCGCGGCGATCGCTTCCTGAAGCACCGGTGCCAATCGACGCACGCCTTCGACGATTGCTGCCGGTGGCACCGCACTGAAGGCGAGGCGTAACTTGTTGGACGGCTCGTCCGACGGCGTGAAGGCGGCGCCCGGGATGAACACCACTCCAGCGTCGATCGCCTTGGTCAGCAGCGGGTAGGCGTCGACCCCCTCGGGCAGGGTCACCCAGACGAAGAAGCCGCCGTCTGGGGTGGTCCAGGTTGCTCCTTCCGGGAAGTGTTCCGCCAGGGCGGACAGCATCGCCTGGCAGCGCTCTGCATAGAGCCCCCGGTAAGTCTGAATCTGGGTCTTCCAGTCGTAATCCCGGAGGTACGCAGAGACGAGCATCTGGTTCAGCGCGGGCGGGCAGAGGGTGACCGACTCAGCTGCCAGGTAGTAGCGGCGTTGCAGGTGGGCGGGGACCAGGGCCCAGCCAACGCGCAGCCCGGGGGCGAAGATCTTGGAGAACGATCCCATGTAGATGACATCGTCCGGGTTTGCCGCCCGCAGGGGCACCAACGGCTCGCCGTCGAAGCGAAGCAAGCCATACGGGTTGTCTTCCAGGATCAAGATATTGGCGTTCCGGCAGATGTCCACGATTTCCTGGCGCCGCTCTGCTGCCAGGGTGATTCCGGAAGGGTTGTTAAAACTGGGGATCGTGTAAAGGAATTTGATGGACTTGCCGGCCAGTTGGAGCGCTGCGATGCGGGCTTCCAACAATTCCGGGATCAGTCCATCTGCATCCATGGGCACCGTCTCCACCTGGACCTGGTAGGCCTCGAACGTGTTCAGAGCCCCGACGTAGGTGGGATCTTCAACCAGGACCACGTCGCCCGGATTGCAGAAAACCTTGGTGGCGACGTCCTGGGCTGACTGCGAGCCTGCAGTGATCACGACGTTCTCGGGCCGCGCATCGTGGATGCCCTCGGCGGCCATGACCTCGCAGATCTGTGCCCTCAGCTCTTCGGTCCCTTGGCCAGCACCGTATTGCAGCGCGGTCAGGCCATCGGTTGCGATGATCTCGGCAGCAGTGGCAGCCAGCCGATCCAAGGGCAAGGACTGCAGGTAGGGACTGCCGCCGGCAAGGGATACCAGGCCGGGTCGGAGCGAGATGTCAAAGACATCCCGGACGGCTGATTGACGGATATGGGCGGCCCGGTCGGAGAAGAGCTCCTCGTGGCGGTGGGCAGACGTTGCTGCCCGTTCGATCGCGTCGATTGCTTCGGCTGGCAGCGTCGCTGCTGCGGCGTTGAGTGTTTCGTGGGTCACGTCCTCAGGATACAACCGGGGGTTGCCCTAAAAGCAACATTTGTTGAACCCTGATTTACAAATGTCGATAGAAACAGCCGTGCCCCGGGCGGGTTGGACCATCCGGGGCACAGGCTTGGCACGCGTGCTGCGGCCAGGAGCTACTGGTCAGGCGGCGGGCTGGTTTGCAGCCTGGGCCGTGGCGAGGGCGGTGAAGACGCCCTGGATCTGCTCGACAACTTCGGCGTCGTCCTTCGGGTGCAGTTCGGCGAACCGAACCATCGAGCCGGGAACGGCGAGCTTGGCATCTTCGACGATCTGGGCGCCGGCAATGCCTGCTGCCTTGCGGGCCTCGTCCTGGGCCCAGACGCCACCAAACTGGCCAAAGGCAGTTCCGACGACGGCGGTGGGCTTGCCGGTCAGCGCGCCGGCGCCGAAGGGGCGGGACAGCCAGTCGATCGCGTTCTTCAGGGGCGCCGGGATGGTGCCGTTGTACTCGGGGGTCACCAGGAGGACGGCGTTCGCCGAGCCTGCTGCCGCCCGCAGTGCTGCTGCTGCGGCGGGAACCTGGCCCTCTACGTCGATGTCCTCGTTGTAGAAGGGGATGTTGCCCAGGCTCTCGTGGATGACAACGTCCACCTGGTCCGGTGCATTCAGGGCAATGGCCTCGGCCAGCATCTGGTTGGTGGATTCGGCGCGCAGGCTGCCGACAAGTGTCAAAACGGTGCTCTTGGTCATAACGACTCCTTGAGTGGGCCGGTGGGGAACCGGCTGGGCAAAGTAGGAGGCGCGGTCAGCGCCTTCAAGAGTCTAAACGGACCGTGGTCCGTTTATATTCCCGGACCTAGAATGAGGACTGTGAGACTGATCCCTTTGCGGCCGGAGGGCGCGCCCGTCACCGCTGCCGAACGCAGTGACGCCGCCCGCAATCGCGCACGGGTGCTGGCTGCCGCAGGGGAACTCATTGAGGAGTGCGGTGCTGCCGGGCTGACCATGGAGCGCGTCGCCGAACGGGCCGGGGTGGGCAAGGGCACCATCTTTCGGCGGTTCGGGAGTAGAGCCGGCCTGATGTCCACCCTGCTCGACGAGTCAGAGGCAGCATTCCAGGCCCGCTTCATGTTCGGTCCGCCCCCGCTGGGCCCCGGCGCACCAGCCCTGCAGCGGCTGATTGCCTTCGGTGCTGAGCGGATTGCCTACGTGATGGAATTTGGTGACCTGGTGGTGGGGGCGGAGGGCCCCAGCGACGGCCGATTCGAGGCCCCGGCCGCAGCTTTGTGGGTCCGTCACGTCGAAGTCCTGCTCCGCGAGGAAGGCCTGAGGTCCGACGTCGGGTTGATGGCGGGTGCGCTGTGCGCCACCTTGGATCCGGAGCGGCTCCTGAACCTGGTCAGGGTGCATTCCGTGGCGCCGGAGCGGCTAGTGGAATCGTGGCGTGATCTTGTCACGCGACTCGTGTCAAGGGTCTAAAATCCGCAGACAACTGCGGATTCGTCCAGTCACATGAACATTACAGAGCCGTTCATAACAATATGATACGCGGGCTTAGCTTTCGGGGGTTTGCGCGCATGCAAGGGGGCACCTTGTGATAGTTTCCTCTGGAATGTGACCCGCAACATAGTCCACCAGGACGGGCCCAAAGCCAGCGGGAGACCAGCTATCCGCTGGTACACGACCCGTCTGGCGGTACAACCCCCGCTGCAGCGGGGCCGACGGAAGGATCCAGCGCATGAACAACGGTTTGCCTCAACTAACAGCCGCAGGGCTGGACGAGCCGCAGCACACGGGTCCCCAACGTCCGGCGGCGAAGCAGAAGTAACGTTCAATGCTCAGGTACCTCGCCAAACGCGGCATCACTTACGTGGTCATGATCTTCCTGACCACATCCGCCGGATACTTCCTCGCCGTCAGTTCCCTCAAACCAGCGCTGCTGGAACAAGAACGCATCCCCCGCCCCACCCCCGAGCAGGTCGCCAACTCCATGCGGCTGAAGGGCCTGGACCCCGACCTGAACGCGTGGGAACGGTACGTGGGCTGGCTCACCGGCATCGTCACCCGCTGGGACTGGGGCCGGAGCCCCAACGGGGCCTTCATTAACGCCGAATTCGCTGACCGGGTCTGGATCTCCACCCGACTCTTCCTGGCCTCCATCATCCTCACCCTCATCATCGGTGTGGCCCTGGGCGTCTATTCCGCCGCCCGCCAGTACAAGTTCCAGGATCGCGTGGTCACCTCCTACAGCTACCTCGCGTACATTGTCCCGGCCCCTATTGCCTACTTCCTGGTCCAACTTGGTGCCATCAACATCAACGAGACAGTGGGCCAACGGATTTTCTTCGTCACGGGAATTTCGACGCCGGGAATGTCCCCGGGGTGGGATCAATTCGTCGACATGCTGGCGCACTATGCCGTGCCCACCATTGCGATCACGCTGGTGGGGTGGGGTTCGTACCAGATCGCCCAGCGGCAGTACCTGCTGGACAACGTCAACGCCGACTTTGTCAGAACGGCGCGCGCCAAGGGGTTGACCCGAAACCAGGCCATCAGCCGCCACGCGCTGCGGGTGTCGTTCATCCCCGTGGCACAAAGCATCGCCTTCACCATCCCGGCCATCTTTGCCGGCGGTTTCTTCGCAGAGAAGATCTTCGCCTGGCCGGGTGTGGGCTCGTGGAGCATCGACGCTATCTCGCTGCAGGACGTCAACGCGGCCACCGCAACCCTGGCCTACGGTTCAGTGATCTTTGCTTTGGGGGCAATCTTGGCGGACTTCGCCACCACGCTTGTCGACCCGAGAGTGCGGGTGCAGTAGCCATGACCAACCTCAACGCAGTAGACCCAGCGGCGGTTGCCCAGGAAGCGCACCTTGAGGGCGCCGACGTCGTCATTGGCAAGTCGACCATCATTTTCCGCCGTTTCATGCGCAACAAGACGGCCGTTGCCGGGCTGGTCATCTTCCTCGCCTTGACGATCTTCTCCTTTGTGGGTGGCTGGTTCACCACGTGGGACAAAGAGACCATCGACCCCTTCAACATCGGCATGCCACCCTCAGCCGACCACTACCTGGGCACTTCCCAGGCTGGCATCGACCTGTACGCCATGACCGTCGAAGGTACCCGGATTTCGATCCTGATCGGCTTGATCGTGGGGCTGGTGTCCGTCCTCATCGCGGCGGTCTACGGCTGCACCATGGCGTATTTCGGCGGCAAGGTGGATAAGACAATGCTCTTCATCCTCGAGGCCCTGATCATGATGCCGGCTCTCTTGGTGGTGGCGGTAGCTACCAGCAGCGGTGGTGGCTCCACCATCAAGCAGAACCTGCCGTCCTGGCTCCTGCTGATCGTCGTGTTGCTCGTCTTTAGCTGGATGGGAACCGCCCGCCTGATCCGCTCAATGTCGATGTCCCTGATGCAACGGGACTTCGTGAAGGCAGCCCAGTACATGGGCGTACCGCCACGGCGCATCGTCTGGCGGCACCTGGTCCCCAATATTGGTTCACTGCTGGTCCTCGATATCACTCGAGGCGTCACGGGGGCCATCCTGGCTGAGGTCGCCTTTTCCTTCATCGGCATTGGCATCAAGATTCCGGACGTCAGCCTCGGTGTTCTCATCGGCCAGGCCACGTCCCAGGTCCAGACCTTTCCGTGGATGTTCTGGGTGCCCCTGACGGTGATGTTCCTCCTCACCGGATCGCTGGCCATGATGAACGATGGCCTGCGGGATGCTTTTGACCCGAGCTCGGGTTCCGGGGGCAAAGCGAAACGAAAGAACCGTGCGGGAATGGTGAAGCGATGAGCAGCGAAACGACCACTGGCGCCGTCGAGCCCACGCAGTCTGCTGTGGAGCGGCTGCATGTTGCAGGCCTGCACGCCCCTACGGACGCCATCTTGTCCGTCCGCGACCTCAACGTCAGGTTCAGCTCTGAAAATGGTGTGATGCACGCCGTCCGCGGGGTGGATTTTGACCTGATGCCGGGCAGGACGCTGGGCATTGTGGGCGAGTCCGGCTCCGGCAAGTCGGTCACCTCGTTGGCCATCATGGGGCTGCTGCCGGACACCGCGGAAGTAGCCGGTTCCGTCCGGCTGAATGGCAAGGAACTCTTGGGCCTCAGTGACAAGGCCATGTGTGAGTACCGCGGCAACGAGTTGGCCATGGTGTTCCAAGACCCGCTCTCATCGCTGACCCCCGTGTATACCGTGGGAGCGCAGATCATTGAGGCGCTGACCATCCACAACCCCACCATGAGCAAGGCAGCCAAGGAAGCACGCGCCGTCGAGCTTCTGGCCATGGTGGGAATCCCCAGCCCCAAGGAGCGGCTGCGGGCCTTCCCGCACGAGTTCTCCGGCGGCATGCGGCAGCGCGTCATGATTGCGATCGCTATCGCCAACAATCCGCGCGTCCTTATTGCGGACGAGCCCACCACTGCCCTGGACGTCACCATCCAGGCCCAGGTCCTGGAAGTCCTGCACAAGGCGCAGGAGGAGACTGGCGCGGCAGTGGTGATGATTACCCACGACCTGGGTGTGGTGGCCGGCATGGCCGACGACATCATGGTCATGTACGCCGGGCGTCCCGTGGAAACCGGTGCCGTCGAAGAGATCTACTACAACCCGCGGATGCCCTACACCCTGGGACTCCTTGGCGCCGTGCCGCGGGTGGACATCACGGAAAAGTCCTCCCTGATCCCCATTGAGGGCATTCCGCCGAACCTCACGCAAGCCCCGACTGGCTGCTCCTTCGCGCCTCGCTGCCCGCTGGCCACCGAGGCTTGCCTCGATGGCGAGCCCGCGCTGCTGCCCGTGTCCGGCAGTGGCCCGCACAGTGCTGCGTGCATCAAATCCAGCGCCCTCGGTGCCGATGCTGACGGCCACCAGATCTTCTCGGCGCCGCCAGTACCCGTGTCACGCTTCGATGCGATTCCACGCGACGAACGCCCTGCGGTGCTGGAACTCAAGGATGTCCGTAAGCATTTCCCGCTGACCAGGGGCGCGCTGATCAAGAAGCGGATCGGGACGGTGAAGGCCGTGGACGGCCTCAGCTTCGACATCCGTGAGGGCGAATGCTTCTCGATCGTGGGCGAATCCGGCTCCGGCAAAACCACCACCCTCCTCGAAATCATGGAGTTCCACAAGGACCAGGATGGCGAGGTGATCATCGGTGGCATCAGCAACAAGAAGGCCGTTGATGCCAAGACCAAAAGCGCCATGCGCCGCGAACTGCAGATGGTCTTCCAGGACCCCACCGGGGCCCTGGATCCGCGCTTCACCGTCTACGAGGTCCTCGCGGAACCGCTGCAGAACGCCGGCCTGGAGAAAGCCGCCATCCGGAAGCGGATCATGGAACTCATGCGCCTGGTGGGCTTGCAGCCAGACCATGTGAACCGCTTCCCCAACCAGTTCTCCGGTGGACAGCGGCAACGCATTGGCATTGCCCGGGCGCTCGCCGTCAACCCCAAACTGGTGGTCCTGGACGAACCCGTCTCCGCCCTGGACGTCTCAGTGCAGGCCGGTGTCATCAACCTTTTGGACCAGCTTCGCGCCGAACTGGGCCTCAGCTACCTGATGGTGGCCCACGACCTCTCCGTGGTCCGGCACATCTCCAACCGCGTCGCAGTGATGTACCTCGGGAAGATCGTTGAGATCGGCGACGTTGACAGGGTCTTCGACAACCCGCGGCACCCCTACACCCGCGCACTGCTCTCGGCCATCCCGGTCCCCGATCCGCAGGTGGAACGCACCCGCGAACGGATCATCCTCAAAGGCGACCTCCCTTCGCCGCTGGAAGCACCCAAGGGCTGCAACTTTGCCACCCGCTGTCCGGTGTTCGCAGCGCTGCCAGCGGCGAAGCAGGAAAACTGCCTCACCCTCGAGCCGCCGCTGGAAGCAGCAGCGCCGTCGTCGGCCAATCAGGCCCTCGAAGCCAATCCAGACCCCTTGGACCAGCAGTTCGCCTGCTTCTACCCCGACGGGGAACTGGACGAAGACATGCTGGTGGTCCACGACGAGGCGGACCACCATGCCCCCTAGAGTTACTCGCTCCATCACCAGCACCACCAGTGCACCAATGAAGGGAAAATCATGAGGAACCTGAACAAGATCGGTGGCGCCGCAGCTATTGCTGCTGCGCTGGCCCTGACCGCGTGTGGCGGTGGCGGCTCCACAGGCCCTGACGCGGGCAAAGGGCAAGATGCGGGCAGTGACCTGTCCAAGCTCATCAGCGTCAATGAAAAGCCGGCGGCGGATCTTGAACAGGGCGGCAAAGTTACCCTGCCGCTGGGCAACATTGGCCCGGACTTCAACGGTTTCTCCAACAACGGCAACAGCGCAGACAACTCTGCCCTGCAGATCCCCATGAACCCGGTGGCCATGAACAGCGGCGGCATTGGCGGCTGCTGGAAGGTCGACTTCATTGGCAAGGTCACGCCGAACACCGACTTCTGCGAATCGGTGGACAGCAAGGTCACCGACGGCAAACAGACCATCACCATCAAGGTCAACGACAAGGCCACCTACAACGACGGCACGCCCATTGACGTCAAGGCCTTCAAGAACACCTGGAACATCCTCAAGAGCCCGGACGCCGGCTACGACATTGTCAGCTCCGGTGCCTACGGCTTCGTGGAGTCCGTCGAGGCTGGCAGCAACGACAAAGAAGTCATCGTCAAGACCTCCCAGCCGGTCTTCCCGGTTGATTCGCTCTTCTTCGGCCTGATCCACCCGGCCGTGAACACTCCTGAGCTGTTCAACGAGGGCTTCAACGGCGACATGCACCCCGAGTGGATGGCCGGTCCGTTCAAGCTCGACCAGTACGACACCGCCGCCAAGACGGTAACCCTGGTACCCAATGACAAGTGGTGGGGCGCCAAGCCGGTGCTCGCCAACGTCACCTTCCGCCAGCTGGAAACCAGCGCTCAGGTTGCCGCCTTCAAGAACGGCGAAATCGATGCGGTTTCCACCAACACCATCTCCTTGTACAAGCAGGTTGAAGGCACCAAGGACGCTGACATCCGCCGCGGCCAGCGCCTCTTTGCGGGTGGGTTGAACATGAACGCCCAGCGCATCACCGATGTGGACGTGCGCAAGGCAGTCTTCGCCGCCGTGGACCGTCCGGCACTGCGGAACGTGCGCTTCAACGGCCTGAACTGGGAAGAGCCCAGCTCGGGTTCCATGATGCTGCTGCCGTTCTCCGAGTACTACCAGGACAACTACCCGGTCAAGGAGACCGGTACTGACGCTGCCAAGAAGGTTCTCACCGACGCGGGCTACGCTCCCAACGCCAGCGGTGTGATGGAAAAGGACGGCAAGACCGTCGCCTTCAAGATCAGCAACTTCGGTGATGATCCCACCACCCTCGCGGTCACCCAGACCCTGCAGAAGCAGCTTCAGGCCGCAGGCATGGATGTTGGCATCGACCAGCGCGCTTCCGCCGACTTCGGCAAGGTACTTGGCAGCCGCGAGTTTGACCTGAGCATCTCCGGTTACACTGTTGGCCCCGACGCCACCGATGCCGTGAAGCAGTACTACGACTCCAAGACCAACGAAAACAAGCTGGGCGACGCTGACCTGGACAAGAAGATCGCCGACCTTGCAGCGATTGAGGACAACGCGGCACGCAACAAGGCCGCCATGGACGTCGAGAAGGAGCACATGGCCAAGTACTACTCCATGGGTGTCCTGTTCAACGGCCCGCAGATCTCGTTTGTCCGCACCGGCCTGGCCAACTACGGTCCGTCGCTGTTCTCCAGCACCTCGCAGGTGCCGGACTGGACCACCATCGGCTGGGAAAAGAAGTAACCCTCCCGGAGTTCTTACGGCTGGGACGGTAACCCTCCCGGAGTTCATCGCAACACACTGAATCGCTCTCTCACCAAGGTGGGGGAGCGATTCGGCGTTCCCGGCTAAAGGTCCGGGAGGGTTCGGTGTTTAAGGCCGAGAGCTCCGGGAAGGCTGTTAGTTTCGCCGTCATAGCTCCGGGAGGGTTTCGCCGGTGGTGCCGATCCACAGCGCCCGGTACCGTCATTCCAATGACGCCCAGCCAACCTGCCCCGACCGCCGCAGCTGCCGCCGCAGAACCTGCCCCGACCGCCGCAGAACCTTCGCGGCACATCCGTACGGCCATCATCGGGTTCGGCCTCTCCGGCAGGTCGTTCCACGCGCCACTGATCGCCGCGGACACCGCATACTCGCTGGACGTGATTGCCACGTCCGACGCCGGCAGACGGGCCGCCGCTTCAGCCAGCCACCCGGGTGCCACGATCGTTAGTGACGGTGCAGAAGTGCTGGCACTCGCCGAACGGTTGGACCTCGTGGTGATCGGGACCCCACCGGCCACCCACTTTCCGCTGGCGAAGGCCGCGCTGGAAGCTGGCCTGGACGTCGTCGTGGATAAGCCGTTTGCCGTCAGCAGTGCCGAGGGTGAAGAGCTGATTGCCTTGGCTGCAGAGCTGGGCCGGGTGCTGACGGTGTTCCACAACCGGCGCTGGGATGGGGACTTCCTGACCGTTCAACAGTTGCTGGCGAGCAAGGCCGTGGGGGAGGTGTACCGATTCGAGTCCAGCTTTGAGCGGTGGTCCCCGGACATCGCCAAGGCCTGGAAAGCCAGTGCAACGGCTGCGGAGGGTGGCGGCCTGCTGTTTGATCTGGGCTCGCACCTCATTGACCAGGCGATCCAGCTGTTTGGGCCGGCGCAGGTGGACCACGCCGAACTTCGGATCCACCGTGCGGACGAGAAAGCGGACGATGATGTGTTCCTGGTCCTTCGGCATGAGTCCGGCGTCCGCAGCCACCTGTCCATGAACGCGCTCTGCGCCCAGCAGGGCCCACGCTTCAGGATCCTGGGCAGCGCTGGTGGCTTCACCAAACATGGCATCGATCCGCAGGAGCCCTACGTCCGCGCTGGTGGCAGCCCCTTGGACGCCGACTACGGCGTTGAGGCGAGCGAGTGGGCAGGGCTGCTGGGCCGTGATGGCCAGCTGCAGCCCCTGCCCACCCAGCGGGGAAACTATCCGGAGTTTTACCGGCTCCTCGCCGCGAAGATCCTCGACGGCGGCACGGCATCGCCCCGGCCCCTCCCGGTAGACCCAGAGGACGCAGTGGCGGTCCTCAAGATAATAGAAAGGGCGCGGACGCTCGCCTCGTAGGTGCCCGAAGAATCCGAACGCCGAACGACAGACATTTGGCAGCGTGCGTCAAAGCGACGAAGGAGCAGCACGCAGAGGATGCCTGTCGTCCGGCGCAGCAGGACGATCTTAAGGGAACCTAGGCGGAAACGAGCTCGTGCCAGTCAGAGGTCAGCGGCAGGTTGTGCGCTTCCGAGACCGAGTGGTGCGTCACGTGACCTGCGGCGATGTTCAGGCCGGCGGCGAGGGACGGGTCGCGGTCGAAGGCAGCCTTGACGCCCAGGTTGGCCAGGGACACCGCGTACCGCAGCGTGACGTTGGTCAGGGCGTAGGTGGAGGTGTTGGGAACGGCACCGGGCATGTTGGCCACGCAGTAGAAGATGCTGTTGTGGACCCGGTAGGTGGGTTCCTGGTGCGTGGTGGGGTGGGTGTCCTCGAAGCAGCCGCCCTGGTCCACGGCGATGTCCACCAGAACCGAGCCCGGCTTCATCTTCGCCACCAAGGCGTTGGTGACCAGCTTGGGAGCCTTGGCGCCGGGGATCAGCACGGAACCGATGACCAGGTCGGCGTCCACCACTGACTTCTCGATCTCGTACTTGTTGGACGCGACCGTCTTGAGCCGGCCCTGGTACAGGGCATCGAGTTCACGGAGCCGGTTGATGTTGATGTCCAAGATGGTGACGTCTGCGCCCAAGCCCAAAGCCATCGCAGCAGCGTTGGTACCGGCCACGCCAGCGCCCAACACAACAACCTTGGCGGGGCGGACGCCCGGAACGCCGCCCAGCAAGACGCCCTTGCCGCCGGCCGGAGCCATCAGTGATGCGGCACCCACCTGGACCGACAGTCGGCCAGCAACCTCGGACATCGGCGCCAGCAGCGGCAGCGCGCGGCCGTCCTGGACGGTCTCGTAGGCGATGGCCGTGACGCCGGAGTTGATGAGCTCACGGGTGAGTTCCGGCTCGGCGGCCAGGTGCAGGTAGGTGAAGAGGATCAAACCCTTGCGGAAACGGTGGTATTCGGCGGCGATCGGTTCCTTGACCTTCATGACCATGTCCGCGCGGCCCCACACGTCATCCGCGTCGGCCACGATCTCGGCACCCGCAATGGCGTATTCCTCGTCGGTAATGCCGGAACCCAAGCCAGCGCCGCGTTCCACCAGGACCGTGTGGCCGTGGCTCTGGAACTCGTGCACGCCAGCAGCAGTGATGGCTACGCGGAATTCGTTGTTCTTGATTTCTTTCGGGACACCGATGATCACGGGAAGCTCCAGGTTCTCGACGGGATACGCCGGAAAAGTTGGGACGATTGCTGTCATTCAACGATAAATCCGGTTGTGAGCAAGGCAACATGTGTGCCATCGAAGGTGCGGGGGAAATCCCTGCAAAGTCGGGGAATTGTGCGCCGTGTAATCGACATTTGTCGAGATGCGGGGCGGCAAGTGTCGCCTGATGTTCGTTCGTCCGGGAGCGCTCGCAGTACTGTTTGTCCATGCAGCAAGGTGTTGAACAACTGGTAGAGCAGGTGGCCCAGAAGCTCGGTCGAGGGCTGTCCCTCGAAGACCTTGATGGCCTGCTTTTGGCCTACAGCTCCAATCAGTCCCACGCTGACCGGGTGCGGGTGAATTTCCTCTTGAGCAAGAAGGTGCCGGCGGACGTCAGCGCTTGGCAGCTCTCGCACGGCATTGCCACCGCCGTCCGTCCCGTGGTGATTCCCGCAAACCCCGGGCTGGGGATGCTGGGCCGGGTCTGCGTGCCGCTGCTGGTCCGCGGGTTTCGCGTGGGCTACTTGTGGGTGCAGCATGACTCGGCTGAGGAAAGCCCGACGGCGGTTCTCACCCAGCTGCCCAGCGTCAACCATGAGCTGGAGACGTTGTCCGGGCTGCTCCTGGAATCCAACACGGCCGAGTCCGAGTTCCGCCGCGGCAGGGAGCGCGAATTCCTTGCCGCCTGCGCGGGCGAAGCGGGTGCCATCGGTGCCGTTTCTGGGTGGAAAGAAGTCCAGGGGCGGGGGCCGTGGCAGCTGGTCACAGTCCTCGACGCCGACGGCTGGGCTGGTGGACCGGATTCGCTGGCGTCGACGTTGATCCACAGGTCCACGGCGCTTCAATCGACGGTGGGCGTGGACGCCGCCCTGTTCAGTGCCGGGACCGAAACGCACTCCGTGGTCCTGTTTCGCGAGTCCACGGGCAGGGCCAGCCACGCGCAGGTCCTGGTGCACTACCAACTGGAGTTGGCCAAACGTTCGGGCCGTTCGGTGGACCGGATCATCCTGGGCATCAGTGAAGGGTTTGATCGGGCGCGCGGCCTGCCGGAGGCTTACCGCCAATCCCGCATGGCAGCACAGGCAGCAGCAGTTGATCCGCGGTTGGGTGAGCTGGTGGATTGCCGGTCCACAGGGGTCTACCAACTGCTCGCGACGGCGGGTGGCGGCGCAGGTGCATGGCTGGACTCCGGCTCCGTGTACTTCCAGATCCTCGCGGACCACGACCGCAACAATGAGCTGATTCCCGTGTTGGAGCTGCTCTACGACAACGACGGCGCAGTCCAGGACGTCGCCGACACTCTCCACCTGCACCGCAGCAGCATCTACAACCGGTTGGCCCGGATCCGGCAGCTCCTGGGCGTTGACCCGCTCAAGGGCATGCCCCGGTTGGAGCTCTCGGCAGCGCTCAAAATGCGGCGCTGGGCCGGCCGGCCCAGAATCTAGCTGTCATCAGCCAGCAGGAAGTTACTTTTCCTGCGTCGCCAGCCAGGCCATGACGTCCGCCAGCCGGATCCGTCGGTGCGTGCCGCGGTACTCCACCGGGATTTCGCCCCGGTCCGTCATGTTGCGCAGGTAGGTGTGCGAGATGCCGGCCAGTTCGGCGGCCCGGGACGTGGTCAGCATCTCCTCCACGCTGCTGACGGTCACCGTTTCGCTGCGTCCCAATCGAGCCAGGAGGTCGACGACGGCGTCCCTCGCCTCGGCCGGCAACCGGTGCACTGTGCCATCCACGAAGACGGTGATGTCATCACTGTCCTGCAGGGCGCGCGAGAGGGTGCGGGCGTCGTCGGCGGGCAATCCGGGTGTCACGCGGGGAGCTATCAGGGCCATGGAGCAAGCCTAGTGGCCCCGGCCTGCCCGTAACAGTACGGGCGCCGGGGCCGCAGGAACGGAAGCCTAGAGGCCCAGCTCTTCCAGGATGGGCAGCTTGGCCCGGACCCACGCGCGGGCATCGGTGGCGTTCGGCGCGGACAAGGCCAGCTTGGCCAGCTCCTGCGCTTCGGCCAAGGTGACGGTCTTCAGTACGGCGGCAACGGCCGCAAGAGAGCGGGCCGTCATGGACAGGGTGGTGACGCCCAGGCCGGTGAGGACGACGGCGAGGGCTGGGTCCGCGGCTGCCTCACCACAGACGCCCACGGGCTTCGCGTTGCCCTCCGCGGCGGACCCTTCAACAGTCAGCCCCACGAGCCGCAGGACCGCGGGCTGCCACGGGGTATTGAGGTTGGCCAGCGGACCGAGTTGGCGGTCAGCGGCCATGGCGTACTGGGTGAGGTCGTTGGTGCCAAGGCTGGCGAAGCCAACTTCGCGCAGGATGGCCTCGGCGGTCAGCGCGGCCGAGGGGACCTCGACCATGACGCCGGGAGTCTTGATGCCTGCGGCCGTGCACATGCCAGCAAAGTGCGCGGCTTCCTCGGCGGTGGAGATCATGGGCGCCATGACCCAGACGTCTGCCTCGGATTCCTGCTCGGCCCGGGCAATGGCCTGCAGCTGCCGCTCCAGCACGCCGGGCGTGGTGAAGTCTGTGCGGTAGCCGCGCACGCCGAGGGCCGGGTTGGGTTCGGTGGCGTCGGTGAGGAAGGGCAGCGGCTTGTCGGCGCCGGCGTCGAGGGTCCGCAGCACCACTTTCTTGCCTGGGAACGCGTCGAAGACGCTCTTGTAGGCGGCAGCCTGTTCGTCCACCGTGGGCTCGGTATCGCGTTCCAGGAAGCAGAATTCGGTCCGGAAGAGGCCAACGCCCTGGGCGTTGAGCTTGGCAGCTGCCACGGCGTCCTTGCCGCCACCCACGTTGGCGAGCAGCGGGACCAGGTGCCCGTCCGCCGTCGTGCCCGTCCCGTCGAAGACCGCCAGGAGCGAGGCGTTGGAGGCCCAGGCCTCCGCTGCGGCGCGCTGTTCGGCGTCCGGTTCCACGCTGATGGTGCCGGCGGCGCCGTCCACATAGACTTCGGTGCCGTCCGCCAGCTCGTCAACCTTTGCGGCAGCCACGACGGCGGGCAGGCCCAGCGAACGGGCGATGATGGCTGTGTGCGACTGCGGTCCGCCGCCGGAGGTGACCAGGGCCAGCACCTTTTCAGGATCAAGGGTGGCAGTATCTGCCGGCGCGAGGTCCTCGGCGACCAGGATGAACGGAGCAGCGGCCGTGGGGATGCCAGGCGCAGGGACGCCCCGAAGTTCGGCCACGATGCGGGCCCGGACGTCCAGGACGTCGGTGGCGCGCTCGGCCATGTAGCCGCCCAGGTTGTGGAGCATCTCCGAGACGGAGGCGCCGGATTCCCAGATGGCGCGCTGCGCCGAGGTGCCGCGGGCAATCAGTTTGCTGGCGCCCTTGAGCAGCATGGTGTCCTTGGCCATCAATGCGGTGGCTTCCAGGACAGCCTTACCGTCACCGCTGGCCGTTGCGGCGCGCGAACGAAGTTCGTCGTGAACAGCGGTGGCCGCAGCTTTAAGGGAGGCAGTGGCTTCCTCGGCAGTGGTGTCGGCTCCCAGGGGGTCGCCCGCAGGTGGCTCGCTGATTGGCTTGGGCATCTGCCGGATGGTGCCGATGATGCGGCCAGGGCTGACGCCCACTCCTGGGAAATTCTGCACTGAAGGTCCTCGTTTTCTGCCGGTGGCCAGGCCGTCAAAAGTCCGGCGCCATGCCGGGGAAACAAGCCTGAAAAAATTGTATGTGATTCAGTTCATATAGCAATGCTATAGATGATAGGGTAGCGGCTATGAGTTTGAATGGCCAGCTTCCCCCCAAATTGCGGCTGCTTCGTGCTGCTGCTGAGCTGCTGGCCAGCTCTGCGGGCGCTCCGGTCTCTACCCGTCAGATCACGCAGCTGGCAGGAGTGACGGCGCCTACGCTTTATCACCACTTTGGCGACAAGGAAGGCCTCTTTGACGCCGTGGTGGCCGCAGGGTTTGAAGAGTATGTGGCGCGGGAGAGGGATTTCGCGCCGTCCGGGCAGCCTCTCGAGGACATCCGGAGAATGTGGGATAACCACGTGCAGTTCGGTTTGCAGCAGCCGGAACTGTATTTGGTGATGTTTGGCAACATCCGTCCGGAGAACCGTCCCGTCATCGTTGCTGATGCCGAGGCGTTGATGGAGGAGATGTTGAATAAGGCGGCGGTTGCCGGTCAGCTCAACGTCCAGCCCCGGGAAGCGGCCAGGTCCATCCTGGCGGCCAATGTGGGTGTGACGTTGATGTTGATCTCGGACCCCGCCGAAGAGCGCAGCCTTGAACTGTCCATCATGACCCGGGACGCCATGATCTTTGCGGTGTCCGCCGAGCCTGCGGGAGATTCGGCACCGGGGGAGTCCGGGAAATCCTCGGTAGTGGTGGCCGCGATCGCCTTGAATGCCGCACTCCAGGCCTCGCACTCAGACCAACTATCAAGCTCGGAACTCAAACTTTTCCTCGAATGGCTTCATCGGATTTCGGCCAGTTCGGCCACCTGAGCAGCGGATTTAGTTCACTCGTCCAGCAGTACTCCTCGCAAAAACGGACCATCCTGCGAAGTCGCAGGATCGACGGTTAGGAAATCACATGGCAACAGAGACAGTTGCAAAACCCCGCACCAGCGCGCGGGTTCACGTCCAGAAGTTCGGGACGTTCCTGTCAGGCATGATCATGCCCAACATTGGCGCGTTCATCGCGTGGGGCCTGATCACCGCCCTGTTCATCGAAAAGGGTTACATCCCTATTCCGGAACTGGGCGGCTTCGGCACCAACGCTGATGGCGATCCCAACGGGGGCATCGTTGGCCCCATGATCACCTATCTGTTGCCGCTGCTGATCGGTTACACCGGCGGCAAGATGGTCCACGACGTCCGCGGCGGCGTGGTGGGCGCCATCGGCACCATGGGTGTGATTGTTGGTGCCGGCATCCCCATGTTCATCGGTGCCATGATCATGGGCCCTCTTGGTGGCTGGACCATGAAGAAGCTGGACACGCTGTGGGACGGCAAGATCCGCCCCGGCTTCGAGATGTTGGTCAATAACTTCTCAGCTGGCATCTGGGGCGCCATCCTTGCGCTCATCGGCTTCTTCGCCGTGTCCCCGCTGGTGGCAGCGTTCACCGACGCCGCTGGCAAGGTGGTGGAGTTCCTGGTCAACAACGGCCTGTTGCCCCTGACCAGCATCTTCATCGAGCCCGCAAAGGTTCTCTTCCTCAACAACGCCATCAACCACGGCGTGCTGACGCCCTTGGGCATCCAGCAGGCCCAGGTGGATGGCAAGTCCATCCTCTTCCTGCTTGAAGCCAACCCCGGCCCGGGCCTGGGCATCTTGCTGGCCTTCATGCTGTTTGG
Organism: Arthrobacter ulcerisalmonis; assembly: GCF_900609065.1. GTDB lineage: Bacteria > Actinomycetota > Actinomycetes > Actinomycetales > Micrococcaceae > Arthrobacter > Arthrobacter ulcerisalmonis. Next base: position 88,424 of record NZ_UXAU01000013.1, read on the forward strand.
CCGCGGTGCAGCCAAGGCATCGGCTCCCGGCGCAGCCATCATCCACTTCTTCGGTGGCATCCACGAGATCTACTTCCCGTACGTCCTGATGAAGCCGGCCCTGATCCTCGCCGCGATCGCCGGCGGCATGACGGGCATTGCCACCCTCTCCCTGACAGGCGCAGGCTTCCGGGCTCCGGTGGCACCAGGATCCATCATCGCCGTCTACGCCCAGGCGGCCAGCGACAGCTACGTGGGCGTCACGCTCTCGGTCCTGCTGGCAACTGTGGTCTCCTTCCTGGTGGCCGCGCTGATCCTGCGCACCTCCAAGAACAAGGGCGAGGCTGACGGCGACCTCAGCGCCGCCACCTCCAAGATGGAGGAAATGAAGGGCAAGAAGAGCTCCATTTCCGGTCACTTGGGCGGTTCAGCGGGCGGCGGCGTGGCAGTTCTCGCCGGTCCGGTCCGGAACGTGGTCTTCGCGTGCGACGCCGGAATGGGCTCGAGTGCCATGGGCGCCTCTGTGTTGCGGAACAAGATCAAGGCGGCCGGCTTCCCGGACGTGAAGGTCACCAATTCGGCCATTGCCAACCTTAAGGACACCTACGACATTGTGGTGACCCACCAGGACCTGACCGAACGCGCCATGCCGGCTACGGCCAGCGCACGGCACTTCTCCGTGGATAACTTCATGTCCAGCCCCAGCTACGACGAGATCGTGGAGCTGGTCCGGTCAAGCAATTCGGCCGACGGCGATGCCAACGACGGCGGCAGCCTCGCCGCCGGTGGTGCAGGCGCTGCCGGTGTAGGCTCTGCGAGTACGACGCCAGTCAGCGAACCGGCGGCGACCACCAGCCACGGTGCGCACGCGGCCGCGGCTCCGCTGGATGCCACACCCGCAGGAGCTGGCACCATCCTGGCTGCCGAGAGTGTGATCCTGACCGGAACGGCCACCACCCGGGACGCAGCGATCGACGAAGCGGGCAGGCTTTTGCTGGCTCGCGGCGCCGTGGACCAGGGCTACATCGATGCCATGCACGAGCGCGAAGAATCGGTGTCCACGTACATGGGCAGCCTCCTCGCCATCCCGCACGGCACCAACGCCGCCAAGGACCACATCATCAAGTCCGCCGTCTCGGTGATCCGCTACCCGGAAGGCATCGACTGGAACGGCAAGCAGGTTAAGTTCGTGGTGGGCGTCGCCGGCGTGAACAACGAACACCTGCACATCCTGTCCTCGATCGCCAAGGTCTTCACCGACAAGGCGCAGGTGGCACAGCTTGAGGCTGCCGGCACGGTGGAGGAAGTCCTGGAACTCTTCGGAAAGGTCAATTCATAGTGAAGGCAGTACATTTTGGCGCCGGGAACATCGGCCGCGGGTTCGTGGGGCTGCTGCTGCACGACGCCGGCTATGAGGTGGTGTTTGCTGACGTTGCCGACGCCTTGATCGACCAGCTATCGGCGGCAAGCAGCTACCAGGTTCACGCTGTGGGCGAGAATCCGGCCGTGTACACGGTGGACAACTTCCGCGCCGTGAACTCCGGCAGCCAAGAGGCCGAGCTGATCGCGGAGATTGCCTCCGCGGACGTGGTGACAACCGCCGTCGGGCCTTCCATCCTGAAGTTCGTGGCACCTGCCATCGCCAAGGGGCTCGCCGCGCGGTCCGCGGACCTGGCACCGTTGCAGTTGATGGCCTGCGAGAACGCCATCAACGCCACGGATATCCTGGCCGCAGAGGTTGCGGCCAGGCCCGAGGCCGCGGACGGTGCGCTGGCGGGGCGGGCGGTCTTCGCCAACACCGCCGTGGACCGGATTGTCCCCAATCAGGCTCCCGGCCAGGGGCTCGATGTCACGGTGGAGACGTTCTACGAGTGGGTTATCGACACCACTGCCTTCGCGGGCAATGTGCCGACCATCCCGGGTGCCACCTTCGTGGCGGACCTGGCGCCGTACATCGAGCGGAAGCTCTTCACCGTCAACACGGGCCACGCCGCTGCAGCCTACTTTGGTGCTGCGGCAGGGGTGGAGAAGATTTCCGATGCCATGGCCGATCCGGATGTGGCGGAAGACGTCCGCGCGGTGCTGGCCGAGACCAAGCAGTTGCTGGTGTCGCGGCACGGGTTCGCCGCCGATGAGCAGGAGGCGTACGTCCAGAAGATCCTGGTCCGGTTCTCCAACCCGCACCTGCCGGACACGGTGAATCGGGTGGGGCGGGCGCCACTGCGCAAGCTCGGCCGGAACGAGCGGTTCGTGGGCCCAGCTGCGCAGCTTGCCGAGCAGGGCATTGTGCCCGAAGCGCTGCTGGGTGCCATGGCCGCGGCCTTGCGCTTCAGCGATCCGGCTGACGCCGAAGCCACGGAACTGGCGTCGATCCTCGCCTCGTCTACGGCGGAGGAAGCCACCACCAAGGTCACCGGGTTGGCGCCTGAGCACCCGTTGTTTGCTGCCATCTCCACGCTGGTAGCTGAGCGACAGACGGAAATGGCGGACGCTCCCGCCTGACCCCGCCCCGCGCGCGGCCTATATATCAGGAATCACGACGTCGGCACCCGGTGGGGTGCCGACGTCGTTCCTTTGTTCTGGACAACCTCGGCAGGGGTAGCGTGAAGGCCATGGATGCGACTGCCCAGAACTTGATGTCCACCGAAACGCCTGCCGGTACGTTTGTGCTGCGCACTGCCGAAGTGCGGGATGTCCCGGCTATTTTGGGATTGCTGGCGGAAGATTCTTTGGCTGCAGGCCGGGAAGATACGGCCCAGCTGGAGCCCTATCTCGCAGCCTTTGCCGCCATCGACGCCGACCCAGCCCACCTGTTGGTGGTGGGGGAGATCTGCCAGCCCGAGGGGTCACCCCAGGTCGTGGCGACCTTCCAGTTGAGCATGCTGCCGGGATTGTCTCGGCGGGGCTCCTGGCGGGCGCAGATCGAAGCGGTGCGGGTGGCGGGCTCCATGCGCGGGAACGGGCTGGGGCGCCTGATGATCGAGTGGGCTCTTGCCGAATCGCGGCGTCGAGGTGCTGCCATGGTTCAGCTGACCACCGACAAGTCCCGCACGGCTGCTCACCGGTTCTACGCCCGGCTGGGATTCGCGGCCAGCCACGAGGGAATGAAGCTGACGCTGTAAGGCCGCTGGCCCCTCGGGCCCGGTTACAGCGACGCCGGCATCCCATCACGGGGTTTGCCTGAACCTCTCACTCAGAGTATTGCGACGAATCAGGTAAACAGTAAATAGCACGACGGACAACACGGCAAGCGCAACCGCGCGCCAGCCGAAATCCTGCGCGTTGGTGACGTCTCCCTTGCTCTCAATTTCCTGGAACAGAACCGAAGTCAGCACTGCCGTTAGTAGCGCCAATGCTCCGCTGGCGATCGAGCCATAAATAAGTATTTTCAGCCCCTTGCGCTGTTGGCTCATGCTGCAAAACTCCATTCATCTCGGCTCAATATTGGTTCGCCGTTGTCCAGTTGCGTGGCAGTCGAACTGCTGGCGCAGCGTCGCCTTGCTTCCCAGGATAGGTCCGACTGGAGCCGCACCTCCCTAACCGCCTGCTTACGTCTCGCCCTCGATTTGACCATTAGGTACCCTAACTATTAGGCTACCTAAATATGAACACCCTCGTGCCCACCGACCCGCAACTTCTGGCCCTTGCCCAGGATTTCCGCGAAAACCTGCGCCAAAGCGTCTATATGGTGCGCCGGTTGGACGCTGACGGTGAGCTTAGCTCGGTCCAGGTCAGCCTGCTCAAAATGCTGCCCGACGGCGGTGTGCGCGTTGGTGAAATCGCCCGGAACCTCGGGGTTAAAGTCCCCAGTGCCACCGAGCAGATCATCAAGCTGGAGAAAGCCGGGCTGGCCAGCCGAAATCCCGACCCCCACGATTCGCGGGCCGTCCTGGTGGCGATCACCGCCGCCGGTCTGGCCGCCGTCGACATGGCCAGCCAGGCACGAAACGAGGCGATCGCTGATATTTTGCGCACCTTCAGTGCGGCAGAACGGGCCGCGCTCGCCGCGGCGTTGCCCGTCATGGCCAAGATCAACGCCGCCGGCTGAAGCCGGTTGAACAACCCTGCGCCGCCCATCCGTCCGGTGCAGCAACAAAAGTAGTACTAGGAGATGTACCCATGAAAGGCACGCTCAACGGAGCGACGCCGGCAGTAACAGCGCCGGCAGAAGACGTCCTGCAAGCCGAGAAGGCCTCGTTCCTCAAACAGCCCAAGGCGGTCTGGGCCACCGCCATCGCGGCGGTCTTCGCGTTTATGGGCATCGGGCTTGTGGATCCGATCCTGCCAGCGATCGCCAAGAACCTGGACGCCACCCCCAGTGAGGTCTCGCTCCTTTTCACCAGCTACTTCCTGGTCACGGCGGTGGCCATGTTGGTCACCGGCTGGGTGTCATCCCGGATTGGCGGGAAGAAAACCCTCCTGATCGGACTAGGCATCATTGTGGTCTTCGCCTCGCTCAGCGGCACGGCCACCAGTGTTGACGAACTCGTGGGCTTCCGGGCCGGTTGGGGACTGGGTAACGCCCTGTTCGTGGCAACGGCGCTAGCAGTCATCGTGGGAGTTGCTACCGGCGGGGCCGGAACTGCCATCATCTTGTACGAGGCTGCCCTGGGCCTCGGCATCTCCCTCGGCCCACTCCTTGGTGCACTCCTGGGTGGCTGGCAGTGGCGCGCCCCGTTCTTCGGCACCGGCGTGCTGATGGCAGTAGCCTTCATCGCCCTCCTGGCGCTGCTACCCAAGACGCCCAAACCGGCAGCGAAGACGCGTCTTCGTGATCCGATTCTGGCGCTCGGCCACAAGGGCCTGCGCACCACAGCTGCCAGCGGGCTGTTCTACAACTACGGCTTCTTCACCATCCTCGCGTTCACGCCGTTCATCTTGGGCATGGACGCCTACGGAATCGGTTCCGTGTTCTTCGGCTGGGGCGTTGCAGTAGCGGTGTTCAGCGTCTTCGTTGCCCCCGTCCTGCAAAACCGGTTCGGTGCGGTCAAGGTCCTCACCGGAACCCTCACGCTGCTCCTCCTGGACCTGGTGGGAATCGGCCTGGCGGCTGGCACCTCGGTGAGTACCGTCGTCGTCCTGGTCATCGTGGCCGGTGCGCTCCTGGGCGTCAACAACACCGTCTACACGGAACTGGCCATGGGCGTCTCGGACTCACCGCGGCCGGTGGCGTCGGCAGGCTACAACTTCGTCCGCTGGATGGGCGGGGCCTTAGCGCCCTTCCTTGCCGCCCAGCTCGGCGAGCACTTCGGTCCGCAGGTACCGTTCTTCGCGGCCGCAGTGGCCATGGCCGTCGCCATCGCCGTGGCATTCAGCGGCCGCAAGTACCTCACCAGCCACGAGCCGCACCTGGTCTGAGTACGGCTAGCGCCCGCTTGGGGTCGTTGCGGGGTTCGACAGCAGAACCAGCAGCACCGCAGCACCGCTCACCACCGCCTGTGCCAGCAGCAACACGGGCAAGGCCTGGCCCAGGTACAGGGCCAGGCCGGTCGGCAGCAGCGAGAGGACAGTGGCGTCGAGACCGCGCATCAAGGAGGCCAGCTGGGTCCGGGGAACCGGGCCCATCGGTGTATCCACCGGCGGCAGGGTCCAGTCCGCAGCCGGACGGGTGGCGCCCCGCAGAGTGCCTGCGCCCATCCCCACTCCGGCTAGGGCGCCAAGCACCGGCAGCAGCGGCCCGCCAGCGCCCAGCAGGGCCAGCACACTTGTCAGCGCTGCCATCCACAACGCCAGTGCCGCCGCGGGCATCAGCATCCTGCTGGCACGGACCCGGGCGGGAGACAACGGCAGCAGGGCGTCCAGCTCCGGCAGCAGCGCAGTTCGGCGGGCCACCGTACCCATCCCGCTGGCCACCGCACACCCGGCAACCAGCACAAAAGCCAGCTGCAGAGGGGCGGGGAGGCCCGCGTCGGAAATTGCCAGGGCCACGCAGGCCGCCAGCCACACCAGAGGCACTGTCGCGGCCGGCTGCAGCCGAAGGAACGCTGCCACATCAGCCCGCAACAGGGCTCCCCACGGGGTTCTGGCTGGCCTCCAGTACAACCCAGCGGCACGCCTGGCCGCCAGCGGGCGGGGTTCGCCGGCCATGGCCCGGAGGAGCTCGTTCGCATCGAGGAAAAACACCGACGCTCCGGCATGGCCGGACACGGCGCCGCCACGGATCAGTTCTGCGCTGCTGATGGTTCCGGCGCGGCGGAGTGCAACCCGCAGAATCAGGGCAGCGGCCAGCGCGGCCAGTGCCAGGACAGCAACCCCCGGCTCCCAGCCGAATCCCGGAAGCCGGGGCAGCAGGGCCACCGGAACCAGGATTAATCGGACATGAACCATTGGGTCCCGTTTTGGTTGGGCCAGTGCCGGTCGGTCCAAGTAGCGGCGACCGGCAGGAGCCCCAAGGGTCGGCCGGTGCTGGAGAAGTGCAGCCATCCCCAGAACCACCAGGCTGGCAGCCCCGAAGGTACCCGCGGCCAAGGCGTGCGCGATGCCTGTCAGGTCAAGCCCGGTGAGCAGGCTGAAGGGGAGGTACCCCAGGGCGCTCCCCAGCCCCACCCCAACCGTCCGCCGGCGAAAAGTGGGAAGCACCATCGGGCCCCGATCCACAGGCAACGGCAGCCACCAGGATCCTTGCGCGCCGGTGACGGCGATGGGTCCGAGCCTGCGCGCCACCGTGAGGATGCCGAGGAGGGCCGCGTACGTCATCAGGAACCACAGCACGGTTGACGGCAGTTCCAACGGACTCCTGGGGACCAGTCCGCCCGCTCCAGGGACGCGCCCGTCGATTTCCCCGCGAAGGGCGAAAACAAGAGACACGGCCATCGCTGCGGCGCAGCCCAGGGCCAAAATGGAGGTGTAGATGTCAGCAAACGCGTCCCCCAGGGAAGTCAGGGAACGGTTATAGGTGCGTGATTGTGCCCTGGTAAATGCCACCACGTCCTGCGCCAGGGCGGACTCCGCCCCAGCAGCCACCTGCTGCCCCGGATCAGATGCCCGCAATGAAGGCAGCCCCATCTTCCGCGGGAACGGTCAGAACATCTTCCTTGATCACCAGGCATGAGGAGGCGGTTCGGACAAGGAGCCCGGGGTCGTGCGTCACCAGCAGGGTCGCGCCGCCGGCCGCAGCATGCCCCTTGATCCGGCCAGCCAGAGCGTCCCGCATCACGGGATCCAACCGCTGCTCCGGTTCGTCAAGAATCAGCAGCGAGGAGGGCCTGATGAACCCGGCCGCCAGGAGCAGTCGGCGCCGTTGACCTGATGACAGCGCGTCCGGGACTGCTGCGGCCCGGTCTTCCAACCCGAAAAACGCCAACTCCTCGGTTACGCGCAATTCCGGGTCGGCCAAGGAATGGCCGCGTGCCACCAGCAGCAGGTGTTCGGCGACGCTGAGGGACGGGAAGAAGAGGTCGTCGTCAAAGACAGCCGCCACCTGCCGGCGGAAGTTCACGGCGTCACGGTCCACCAGCAGGCCGTGGATTCGGACGTCACCGGACAACGGCGGCTGCCGTCCTGCGAGAGTCTGGGCCACGGTGGATTTCCCCGCCCCGTTGATTCCCACGACGCCCAGGACCTCGCCGGCCCTGACGGTGAGTGTCAGTTCACCGCAGACTGGGGAACCGCCGTAGCCCACCACCAGCTTGCCGGCCTCAAGGACCGCCTGTGCATCAGTCATTCCCCCAACCTATCTGCAGGAGAACGGCTGGACGGGGCTTACGCCTTCTTGGAGCCCTTCGGCACGAAGAGTGTCTCGGCCTGTTCCAGGGACATTCCGTTGGTTTCGGGGACCTTGAACAGGACGAAGAAGAACGACGCCGCCGCGAAGGCCGTGTACATGAGGTACGTCAGCGGAAGCGAACCGGCAGCCATGACCGGGAAGCTGAGGGTAATGGCAAAGTTGGCCACCCATTGGGCAGCTGCTGCAACACCCAAGGCGCGAGCGCGGATCCGGGACGGGAAGATTTCACCCAGCAGGACCCACACCAGGGGTCCCCACGAGGCGCCAAAGCTGATGACGAACACGTTGGCAGCCACCAAGGCAATTGGTCCCCACGCACCCGGGAGGGTGATGTTGTCTCCAGATCCAGTAGCGGAAGCGAAGGCCAGCGCCATGGTGCCCAGGGATACTGCCATTCCCACCGAGCCGGTCAGCAGGATAGGCCGGCGGCCGATCCGGTCCACCAGGGCAATGGCGACCAGGGTCACCAAGATGTTGGTCACGGCCGTTGCCACCGAGATGGTCAGCGAGTCCTCTTCGCGGAAACCCACAGCCTTCCACAGGGTAGTGGAGTAGTAGAAGATCACGTTGATACCCACGAACTGCTGCAATACCGACAAGGTGATGCCCACCCACACCACTGCCTGCAGGCCGAAGGTCTTGCCTCGCAACGAACCTTTTTGGCCGGCCAATTTGTCTTCGGCGATCGCGTCCTTGATCTCGCGGATGTGCCGGTCGGTGTCATCAGCCGGGGCAATGGAGTCGAAGACCACCCGGGCCTGGTCTTCCTTGCCCTGGAACACCAGGAACCGTGGGGACTCTGGCAAGGTGAAGGCCACCCAGCCGTAGACAACCGCGGGAACGGCAGCTGCCAGGAACATCCACCGCCACGCCTCAATGCCCAGCCAGAACGGCTGATCAGCGCCGCCGGCTGTGGTGGCGAACACCGCATCGGAAAGCAGGGCGGCAAAGATACCGGTGGTGATGGCCAGCTGCTGCAGTGAGGCCAGCCGACCGCGTACCTTCCGCGGTGAGATTTCAGAGATGTAAGCGGGGGCAATGACCGAGGCAAGGCCGATACCCAGTCCACCCACCAAGCGCCAGAAGATCAGGTCCCAGACGCTGAAGCAGAAACCGGTACCGATCGCGCTCACCAGAAATAACAGTGCACCCAGCTTCATCGCGGGGATGCGGCCGTAGCGGTCCGCGATCTTCCCGGCCACGTAGGCGCCCACGGCACAGCCCAGCAGCGCGATGGCCACCGAGAAGCCAGTCACAGCCTCGGAAAGCGCAAACTCGTCCTGCATGGCGTCGACGGCGCCGTTGACCACTGAGGAGTCGAAGCCAAAGAGGAAGCCCCCAACAGCGCCTGCAAGCGCCAGCCAGATGACTCGCCGTGGGATTTTAGTGTCTGGCTCGATGCTCAAGATGCCCCCTGGGGGTGTGGTGCGATTAGGAACGGTGCACGCAACGTCGGCCTCAGGGTCGGCGTTCCAGTCCGGCGCACCTCTGTCAGTGTTCCACGGGTTTGTCCGGGGGAGAAACGAAACGGGAGGCACCAATGGTGGTGCCTCCCGTTTCGGATTGCCGGAGAACTGGGCGGTCAGTGCGCCGCAGCAGGCTCCCGGGCCGCTTTCGGGTCTGTCAACTTCTTGTTGGGAAGCGCAAAGCTGATGAGGAACGCCACACCCGTGAGGATGGCCGCGGTCAGCATGACGGTGTCGATTGCCCCGGCAAAGCCCTCGGTGATGGGCCGCGTCAAGGTGCTGTTGGCGGTATGCAGCCAGCTGGTGTCATTGAGGGAATCGTTGGAAGCGCCGTTCTGGAAGAACTCGTACAGCTTGGCATTGGCAGGATCGGCCGCCACGGCCGGGTCTTTGAGGACGGCTTGGTAGTCGGCGCTGGTCAGGGCCGACTTCATCCCATCAGCGATCTTGCTGGCTGCGAGGCTGAAAAGCATCGAGATGAACACGGCGGTGCCCACCGCGCCGCCCATAGAGCGGAAGAATGCCGCGGAGGACGTTCCCACGCCCATGTCCTTTGCCGGTACGGAGACCTGCATGGCCAAGGTCAACGGTTGCATGCAGAAGCCCAACCCCATGCCGAAGAACACGGCGATGAGGCCCGGTACCCAGAGGCCGGTGTCCACACCCAGGACCAGGCCCATCACCAGCGCGGACGCGGTGAGGATAGCCGTGCCCACGATGGGGAAGATCCGGTAGGTGCCCGACGCCGAGATGGTCCGGCCAGCCGTGATGGAACCGGTCAGGATACCCACCGTGAAGGTGATCATCATCAGGCCAGCTTCCGTGGGGGTGAGCCCCTTCACCAGCTGCAGGTACATGGGCAGCATGGCGATCGCGCCAAACATGCCGATGCCAATGATGAAGTTCAGCAGCGAGGACAGGCCGAAGGTGGTGTTGCGGAAGAGCCGGAGCGGGATCAGCGCGTAGTCGCCGGCCCGCCGCTCCGCCAGGATGAACCAGACAATGCCCACCACACCAAGGCCGTAGCAAAGGAACGAGTTCACGGAGGCCCAGCCCCAGCTACGTCCCTGTTCGGCGACGAGGAGGAGGGGTACGATCGCCAGGGTGATAGCGGCAGCACCCCAGTAGTCGATCTTCTGCTTCATGTGCTTGGCTGGCAGGTGCAGGTAAAGGAACACCACAGTCAGCGCGGCTAGGCCGATGGGGATGTTGATGAAGAACACCCACCGCCAGCCGTCAAAGCCCAAGATGTTGGCGGAACCGGCAAAAGCCCCACCCACCACGGGGCCCAGCACCGACGAGATGCCGAAGACCGACATGAAGTAGCCCTGGTACTTGGCGCGGTCCTTAAGCGAGACAATGTCGCCAATGATGGTCAACGCCAGGGCCAGCAGGCCACCGGCGCCCAGGCCCTGGATGCCACGGGCAATAGCGAGTTCCGTCATGGAGTGAACGGATCCGGCGTACAGCGAACCCACGAGGAAGATGGCGATCGCCGTCAGGTAGAGGGGCCGGCGGCCAAAGATGTCGCTCAGCTTGCCGTAGAGCGGCGTGCTGACCGTGGAGGTGATGAGGTATGCGGTGGTGGCCCACGCCTGGAGGGACAGCCCGTCGAGGTCGTTGGCAATGGTGTAAATAGAGGTTGACACGATGGTCTGGTCGAGCGAGGCCAGGAACATACCCAGCATCAACCCCACCATCACGGTGACAATCTGGCGCTGGGTCAGCGCCTCGCCAGCGGGGCGTGCCGTTGGTGTTTTGGGCATGGGATCTCCAAGAAGTACAGGCCGGAAGCGTTAATAGTTGCTTTCAGTAACTATCTTACTCCCGCATTTCTTCCCGTGAAGGAAAAAATACTTCTCTGTGACCCCGTAGCTCAGGGCTCCACCAGGATGCCGTCCGGGTCGCACCAGACCATCGCGCCGGGACGGAACCGGACGCCGTCGAGCACTACGTCCACGTCCACCTCGCCAGCGCCGGCCTTGGCGCTTTTCTTCGGGTTGCTGCCCAAGGCCTTGACGCCCAAATCCAACGCGGCCAACGCAACCCGGTCACGGATGGCGCCGTTGATCACGACGCCGGCCCAGCCGTTTAGCACGGCGCTCTCGGCGATCATGTCCCCCATTAACGCCGTGCCCAACGAGCCGGCGCCGTCCACCACTAGCACGGCACCGTTGCCCGGGGTAGCCAAGGTGGACTTCACCAGGGCGTTGTCCTGGAAGCAGCGGATGGTGCGGACGGGGCCGCTGAAGTGTGAGCGGCCACCCAGGGACTGGAACTGAAGAGCCAAGGAGAGTAACTCGTCACCGCGCTGGTCGTAAAGATCTGCAGTGCTGACGGTGGGTACTGACGATGGGGACGCGGCGCTCATAGCGGCTCTCCTTTGAGTGGGGGCTGACGGGTCAGCTGATGCGATGTTTGGTTCCAACCACTAGGGGCGGTCCGGTACCGCCCACGATAGTCTGATTTCTACCTCGCCAGTCCTTTCAGGAGCGCACGTCAATGAGCCTGCCCCAGCCTTCCCTGCCTTCCGAACCCGGCCCGGCGCATTCTTCGTCGGCAGCGCTCGCCGAGCCTACTCACAAGGTGACGGCCCGCTGGGTCACCGGCCTGGTCCTGGTCAACGTTGGCATCAACGCAGCGTTCTTCGGACCCATCAACGTTTTCATCGGCCAGCAAGCCATTGATATTGATGCCCCCAGCAAGGAGGCCATCCTCTCGCTGGTTACCGCCTGTGGCGCGGCCGTGTCCTTGGTGGCGAATCCGCTCTGTGGTGCCCTGTCCGATCGCACCACTTCCCCCCTTGGCCGGCGGGCGCCTTGGATCCTTGCCGGAGCCGTCTTGGCCACGGCCGCTCTTTTGGCGATGTCCGGTGCAACGTCGGTGGCGCTGATGGTGTTGTTCTGGTGCTTCGTCCAGCTCGGGGCGAACGCCGCCTACGCCGCGATCACGGCCGCGGTCCCGGACCGGGTGCCTGTCGCGCAGCGCGGGGGAGTGGGTGGCCTAGCAGCCATGGGGCAGACCCTCGGTATCCTCACCGGTGCGGTGTTCGGTGCGGTGGTGACCGGAAACTACATGGTGGGGTACTGGCTGTGCGCCGCCGCCATGCTGCTTTCTGTCGTGCCCTATCTCTTCCACAGGAATGATCCCGCCTTGCCCAAGGACGGCCGGTCGAAATTCCGGCTCGGCAGCTTCGCCAAGAGTTTCTATATCAGCCCCCGGGAGCACCCGGACTTCGGCTGGGCATGGCTCACGCGGCTGCTGGTCAACGTGGGCAACCAAGCCACCATTGTGTATCTGCTGTTCTTCCTCCGGGACGTCATTGGCTATCCAGATCCGGCGACCGGTGTGCTGATCCTGACGGGGATCTACGCGGTGATGGTGATGATCACCGCCGTCCTGGTGGGTCCGTGGAGTGACAGGGTGGGCCGGCGGAAGCCGTTCGTGATCGGTTCCTCCGCCACCATTGCGATGGCGGGAGCCATTATGGCGTTCTTCCCAGTCTGGCCAGGGGCGCTGGCTGGGGCGGCGGTGCTGGGGGTCGGCTTTGGCGCGTACCTGGCGGTAGATTTCGCCCTGCTGACCCAGGTGCTGCCCACCGCTGCGGACCGCGGCAAGGACATGGGGGTCATCAACGTGGCCAATTCGCTGCCGCAAGTGATCGCCCCCGCGCTGGCGTTCCTGGCTGTTCAATTCTTCGGCGGCTACGTGACACTCTTCATGGCTGCTGCTGTCATTGGGCTGCTGGGCGCCGTGTTTGTGGTGAAGATCAAAGGCGTCTCCTGACGCCCAGCCCGGCTGGGTTGGACCGCCGTGTAGCTCCGCTGGCTGTGAGTTCGCCGGGAGCTCGAATGTTACCCTGCGGTATAGTTAGGGCCGACTGCAGGCCGTCCGGGCGGGGGTGCCCTGGCTGCCGCTCCAAGACTCCCAACCTCGGAAATGTAGATGCCTGAGACGACTCCAGATCATCCGCGAAGTGCCGCCATGCCCGTTGCCCCTCGCCAACGGCTGCGCTACCAACGCGTCTTGGAAGCTGCGTCCCTGGCTGCCCGTGGCGGGCTCGACGACGTTGACCTCAGCCATATTGCTGAAGCTGCGGACGTATCCCTCGGTACCGTCTACCGTTACTTCCCCACGAGCGCGCACCTGATGTTGGCACTGTTCAGGCACCAGCTCGTGGAACTGCAGGCCGCTCGGACTGCCTCCGCGGGGAGGTTATCGGGCAGGGCGCCGGCTGGCCTGGTCACGGAGATCTTCCATCTGCGGGTCATGCAGCCGGCGGTGGATGAGTGTCTGGCGAACGCCGCCTACGTGCCGGGGACCGAAATTACCGAACTGCGACGCGAACTGGACGCGATGGCACACGCAACAGTTGCCGAGACCTGCGGGGACGGTGGTGCGGCCACCGTGCTGCTGCTTGCCGTCAGCGGCCTGGTCCAGTCGGTCCGGAACGGACGCCTGACCCAGCAGCAGGCGGACAAGGACCTCAAAAAGGCCTGCGCGTTACTGAAGCCGGCAGATCAGACTGCACTTGATGTGGACAGGACTGCCTAGCTGGCCTAAACCAATCCTGCAATAAGCAACCGCGAAGTCCTGCCGGAGGTAGCGTACAAGTATGCGGCGGTCGTTGCCACCGGCCGCCAGTGCACCCGTGGCGGCTGCCGCCACGGCGGATTGACCACCAGCCGCCCCTAGACTGGGCGGATGAGCTCTGACACTGTGGTGACCATCCTGTGTGGCATCGCCATCGCCGTGGGCGTTGCCGGCACCATCATTCCGGTGCTTCCCGGCAGTATTTTGATCGGCGCCAGCCTTTTGGCCTGGGCCATCTGGGGTGGCGCCGGCACCGCCGGTTGGGTGGTCTTCGCGATCGGTATGGCCTTTGTTGTCGCCGGAATGACGGCCAGCGCGGTGCTCACGGGCCGGAAACTCAAGCAGCACGCGATCCCAGGCCGAAGTGTCCTGGTTGGACTGGCCCTCGGCCTCGTGGGCATGTTCGTGATTCCAGTGGTGGGCCTCTTCATCGGATTCGCGCTTGGTCTCCTGATCAGTGAACTCATCCGGACGCATGCACCCCGCAAAGCACTTACCGGCAGTTGGGCGGCACTGAAGGCCACCGGAGTGGGCATGCTGGTGGAGTGCGGCCTGGCCACTTTGGCTGCCAGCACCTGGGTGATCGGCGTGTGGGTGGCTGCCGCGAACACCTGAATCATCCTGGGGGACGGCGGCGGAGGCCGCGCCCTTGGATAGCATGGAGGCATGAGTGTTGGGGATTCCGGGCCGATCTATCAGGACACCCGCGACCTCACCCCCTTTGGCCAGCCCCAGTTGTGGACCCCGGTCCGGGGCCTCACGGACACCGTGGGTGGACTGCTCTCCGGCATGCTGGGCGGCCGGGAATCGACACCGCTGTCCGTCGATGGCGAGGTGCCGCGGCTACAGCGCCGGGAATCGAGGACGGCCAAGGCCTTCCACCATGCGGTCTACTCCTCCGGACAGCCGGAGAAGCTGCTCGCGTTGACCCGCACCTACCCGGGCTGGGCGGGCGTGGGGCATCTGCTGGCAGGCTTGCAGGCCTACCGCAACAAGGGTTTCCGGCAGGCTTCGGAACTGTTGCGCCGGGGGCTCTCGGTAAGGAACGACGACGACGCGAACCACTACGCGCAGACCTACCTTTCGCGGGTGGTCACTCGGGTGGAGGTCGCCGAAAAAGTTGAGGTTCCGGTGCTGTTCAGCGAGGAGTCGGTGCTGTTGGCGCTCTCCCACGCGCTGCGCGAAATAGGCCGCGCCGACGATGCGCTGAACACGTTGGCCGGCCTGCCGCCGTCGTTACCCACCGCGTTGGCGCGCAGTTCACTCGCTTTGGGCCTGGGCCGCAGTGGGGCCGTCATCGCGTGGACCGAGGGCCTGCTCAACGAGGACGATCTTTCCGCCGCCCTGCTGTTGGTGAGGGCCCGCGCCCTTCGCCAGGAGGGCTGGCTCGAGGAAGCGCAAGAGGCCATCAACGAGATCCTTCGGCGCCGCGGAACGGCCCTGCTGCTCCGCAACGATGCCATCTCTGACCGGGCGGCGTTGCTCTTGGATGCCAGCAAAAGGAACCTGTCTCCCAAGGAATGGGCCAGACGCCAAGACCCGGCCAAATCGCGCCGGGACATTGACGAGGTGGAGCGGATCCGGCGCGACCACGATCAGCGCAGGATCTGGAAGCAGGAGTGGGAGCGGCTAGGCGGGGACCAAGGGAACCAATAGGGGTACCACCTGTTCGGCCAGGAGCACACCGCCCAGGCCCAGCATGATCACCCCGCTGCTGAGCGTCACCACCCGCGCGGCGCCTGGCCGGCTCTGCAGAATGGACCGGGCCAGCATGGCCACGGCTGTGTAGACCAAGGCGGTCAAGGCCACGAAGGTCAAGCCCAACAACCCTGACTGCACCGGCACTGGGAAGGTGGCCTCGGCGCTGACGAACTGCGGAATCAACGCCACATAGAACAGCAGCCCCTTGGGATTGATCCCGCTGGTGCCCATCCCCTGGAAAAAAGTCCGCAGCTGGGTTGCGCCGGCGCTGGCAGCTCCTGCTTCAAAGCTGGCGCCACGCCAAGAGCGGAGCGTGCTGGCGCCAAGCCACATCAGGTAAGCGGCACCTGCAAGAGTGAGCCAGCCCAAGACCCCCGGCACTCCGGTGAGCAACGCGGCCAAGCCAGCCACGAGCAGGACGGTATGCAGGACGTAGCCGCTGCAGAGACCCGCCACCGCCGGCACGAAACTCCGCTGCCGCAGCCCTGCCGTGATGGAGTAAGCCCAGTCCACGCCGGGCGTGCAGGCCAACGCCACGGCAACCAGCATGAAGGCGAGGAACAGTTCGGGATTCATGGGTCTCCTGTCGGCGGTTGGCTACAGGAAAACTTTAGGAAGGTTCAGGCCAAAAGTGCTGTCCAAATTTAGCGCTCTGAGCGGCCGAAGCAATATTATTATTGCGTGATTGACCATATTGACAGGAATATCTTGCGCCACCTTCGCGAGGATGGCCGGATGACGGCCACGGCGCTTGCGGCCAAGGTCGGATTGACGGTGGCGCCCTGCCATCGAAGGCTGCGCGATCTGGAGCGTTCGGGGGTGATCCGCGGCTATCGGGCAGATATCGACCCGGCCGCCGTCGGACTCGGGTTTGAGGCCAGCGTCTTCGTGACCCTCCGGCAGGTGGACAGGGCCACCATGGAAATTTTCGAAAGTCGCGTGGCTGAAAGCCCGCAGGTGGTGGAGGCGCAGCGGTTATTCGGCTCGCCGGACTACCTGCTGAAGGTGATTGCCGCGGACCTGCCCGCCTACCAGCGGTTCTACGACGCCGAGCTGACGTCTCTGCCCGGCGTCGAGCGGCTCACCTCAACCCTGGTGATGAAGAACCTCAAGTCCAACGCTGGTCCGCCAGTCTAGGCAGGCGCCACAGCCGGGCTTGGATCTTGACCGGCGCTAGTCGAGGGGCCGGACGTGGACCATGATGACGCGTGAGCCTGTTTCGCCGTTGAAGCGCAGGTCGTAGGTGACCTCAAGGCCCGTGCTGGTCCCCGCGGTGATGGCAAAGTCGCTCTTCCCGCTGGGATCCGCCTCGGTGCCGGAAATCCAGCGTTCGGCGGAGCCGGCATCGATGCCATAGCGTGTCACGGCATCACGGATCAGGCCGAAATACTCTTGGTCTGACGCAGCGGTCAGGAAGAACGTGACTTCGCTGAAGTCGGACCGGCTTGCAGTGGTGTTGAACCGGATCCGGTCGGTCTGCGCGGTGATCTCCCCATCGGGCGCCGTGATGCTCAAGGCGATCTTGCCGGCGTCGCGGGTGTTGATCTCCGGGCCAAAGCTGTCCGGGGTGACCTGGACGGCGGACTTTTCCAATTTGCCCGAGCTCATGTCGAGTTTCGCTGCGCCGGACGCGCGGATGCTGTCCACGCCGGCGGCGTCCAGGGTGGAGAATTCGGAAGTTTTCACGGTGCTCTCCTGCGAGGTGGGGCTGGTGGTGGGATCTGGGACGGATTGGCAGCCACTCAAGGCCAGCCCGGCTGCAACGACCGGAAGGATCAGGCGGACGACGGCGGCCCGCCGCTTTGATGATTGAGTGTCGGGAGGGTGCGGCCAGGTCACTGGTGCACCTCCGCGCCGAAGCCGTCAACGAACCGATCCATGATGCCCGGAATGTTGTTGGTGGGCCGGTACTGCTCCACCCGGTCATCGAAGCTCGAGCCGATGATGGCGGCTGCCCGGTCCGGGTCGGTGGCCAGTAGGTTTTGGTAGGCGGGCAGGGTGTCCTGGCGGATGAGTTCCCAGCGCTGGTCCGCATTGGCAATGTTGCCGTCAGGGAAGCCAGTGGTGAAGTCGGTGCGGAACTGGGTGGGGTTGTCCCAGTTGGTAAAGGGAACGTTCTGCGGGCCGGGGCTTTCGACGCTGAACGTATAGGGGAACACTTCCGGGTAGCTCTTGGCCCCCGGGATGGACGGTTCGCCCGCCAACGTGACCAGGTACGTAACGGCTTCGCCACCGGGATGGCTGCGCATCGCGTCGTAATCATCGGCGATGATCTCGTTTTGCTCGCGGTACAACAGTGAGGTGTTGCCTTCTTGGACGCGGTCCGGGTCGCCGGAGGCGATGTCGGCCCACGCATCGGCGGTGCCGGCGTCGATGGCTCCTGAATCGCGGAGCCGGTTGATCTCCTCGATTCCGCCGGTTTGGTAGGCCTGGTGCTGCCGGGCCTGGTCGAGGAAGATTTCCTTGTTCATGTCCAGCATGCTGGTTTCGTAGAACCGGATTTCCTCATCCGTCATGGTGGCGAGGTCTTCGATCTGGTCCAGGATGGGCAGTGGCACGTCTGAGACCGGATTGTTGGCGATCTGCTGGGCGATGTCCCTGAGCATTGCCATGTCTCGGAAGCCGCCCGCAAAGGACGGGCCGATCATGTTGGCCATGCCTGCCCACTGGAGGTCAGGGTTCGCGAGGTACGCCTGGCCGTAGTAGTCGTAGACGCTGCGAATGGTGTCCCAGTTGGCCTCGGTTCCCTTCGCGGTGTCCCAAGCGGCCAGGTCGATGCCCATGTCCAGCAGGGCCTGGTTGTTCCAGTAGGAACTGAGGAAGGTGGCGTACTCCCGCGAGTTCTTCTCGATCAGGCCGGAGTCGGCGGCCGCGTCCATGGCGGCCTTGGCGGCGTCAGGATGAGCCAGCGCCCACTCGCTGAACTCCTGGCTCTGCAGGTAGGCGGCCCGCTCATCGGGCGTCATCGCGGTGAGCTTGTCCGTCAGTGCCTGCGCCGCTGCGTCGGTGTCACCCGGGCCGGGTCCGCTAGATCCCGGGCCGCCTGAACCCTGTCCAGCCGAACTGCTGCTGGCCTTCTCCTGCTCGTCGGCGTTGGCTAGCAGCGCCTTGGCCGCAGCTTCCAGTCCGGCGGTAGCGGACTTCAAGAATTTCACATGACTGCCGGTCCAATCGCTCCGAAACCGATCGGCGTCGCGCCCCTTCCAAGGGCTTGCACCGATGGTCCCGCCCAACTGCTGGCTGAGCGTAGTGAGGCGGGTGGCGCCGCCAGTAAGTTCTTTGGCGAGTTGCCGGAGTTGGGCAACATCGCTGCCATAGAAAGTCCCCGCCATGTGTCCCTCCGAGTTGGATCCTCCGCCAGCCTAACCGGGAAGGCGCGGTGCCGCGATGGGTAGATCTCCCCGGCCGGCTGGTTTCGGCTAGCCGGTCAGTAAGCCGGTGGTGCGGTACGGAATGACCTCGCGCAGGAACATGCTGGTGGAGGTGCGGACAATTCCCGGGCAGAGCCGGATCTCCTCGGAGACCCGGTACAGGTCATCGGGGCTGGTGGCTACCACGCGGATGAGCAGGTCAGTGTCTCCGGCTGGGGCGTGGCATTCGAGGACCTCGGGAATGTTCCGCAAGGCAGCGATGGCCTCATTGAGGTGGCTCTGGTCCAGTTCGGCGCTGACGGCGGCCGCCACGCCACGGCCCAGGGCGGCCGGGGTGACCCGGCTGCTGTTGGGCCGGAGCGCGCCGGACTCGCTCATTCGTTCCAGCCTGGTCTGCACCGTTCCGCGGGCCAGCCCCAACTTTTGGGCTAGGACCATGATGGGCATCCGCGGGTCCTGGTCGAGTGCGCCAAGGATTCGCTTGTCCGTGCTGTCGAGTTGGGGCAATCTGATCATTTCCTGCCTGGTATTGGATGATCCACTGATCAGTCTGACTAGATAAACACTAGCCTGTTGCGCGGTCTGCTGGTGTGATGGTGAAATATTGGCAACAGGTCACGGGCTACCGCCCCGATCCTACGGCTACCGGCTCCACCGGCACACCACCCGGACGCTGTATCCGCCTCCCCGCCAGGAGGTTGCCCGCTGATTGACTCTTGTTCACGCTGTGTCATTCCGCTCCTGTTCCAGCCAACGCCAAGGGCCCCTGAGCCATCGAGGACATCCACCAGAGTCCTCGGTCGCTGAGGGGCCCTTGCGCTGTTCAGCCTAGGCTTGGGCCATGACTTCTGCTGGCCGATTCGCGCCGAGCCCTTCCGGGGACCTCCATGTAGGCAATCTCCGGACGGCTGTCCTGGCATGGCTCTTCGCCAGGTCTACCGGCCGGCGCTTCCTGATGCGGGTAGAGGACCTGGACCGGGCGCGGGCAGGTTCTGAAGCGACGCAACTCCGTGATCTGGCCGCTCTTGGCCTTGATTGGGACGGTGGCATCGTCCGTCAGACGGACCGCTCTGGGCTGTATGAGAATGCCATCCAACAGCTGGCAGCCAGCGGACTCACCTACGAATGCTTCTGCACTCGGCGCGAAATCCAGGAGGCGCCGTCGGCCCCGCACGCGCCGCTGGGCGCCTACCCGGGCACCTGCAGGGAGCTCAGCCGCGCCGATCGCGCCGTTAAAAGCGCCAGCAGGCCCGCGGCAATCCGGCTCCGCGCAGCAGTACAAAGCGTCACTGTCCAGGATGGCCTGCGCGGCACGTACCGGGGGGTGGTGGACGATTTTGTGCTCCGGCGTAACGATGGTGTGACCGCCTACAACTTGGCGGTGGTGGTGGACGACGACGCACAAGGAATTGACCAGGTGGTCCGGGGCGACGACCTGTTGCCGTCCACTCCCCGGCAGGCGTACCTCGGCTCTCTCCTGGGTATTCCAACACCGGAATACTTCCACGTTCCGCTGGTGCTCAATGCTGCCGGGGCACGGTTGGCTAAGCGGGACGGGGCCGTGACGCTGACCGATCTGGCGGCTTTGGGGATGCCAGCCGAAACGGTCCGGGAGCTGATCCTTGCCTCACTGGGACTGGCCGCTCCGTCCCTGGCGGGCGCGCTCGCAGACTTCCACCCGGCTCGCCTGCCCCGTGAACCGTGGATATGGCAGCAACCGACCGGCCAATGAGCCTAGGCTTGGAGTATGCCAGCAGATCAGCCAGACGAGTCCATGCCCAGATTCACCGTAGCCACCGCCCGCGTGTTGGCCGAGGTGGCCCACGACCGGCAAAAGGACAAGCTCAAACGCCCTTACCGTGAGCACGTGCTGGCAGTAGGGGACGCATTGGCGGATTTCGACGACGACATCCAGATCGCGGGCTACCTGCACGACATCGCCGAAGACACCCCCATGACCAGGCAGGCGCTGCTGGAGATGGGCGTCTCCGAGCGCGCCGTGGAAACCATTGAACGGCTCACCAATCGCCTGCATGAGAACCCGGACGACTACGCCGCCATCATCCGTGAGATCGCCGATGACCGCGATGCCACGCTCGTCAAGATCGCAGACAACGCGCACAATTCGTTGCCCGAACGCGTCAAAGCCCTCGCCGCGAAGTGGCCAGGCAAGCCGCCAGTCACAAAATACCGCGACGCCCGCCCGGTCCTTTACGCTGCCGTGCCTGCAGAGGACGTCCGCATGATTCTGGAACGCATCAACCCGTGGCTGCTGCCGGTGCTCGACAAGTTGTCCGCCGTCGATGATGGCGACGACGACAATAACTACGCGGACGCCGGCGCCGCTGCCGACGGCGCCAACGCGGCCGATACTGGCAGGGACGCCACTAGCTCACACGCTGATGATGACAACACAGCCGACAGCGCTGCCGACGACGTTGCTGATGCTGACAGTGACGCCGACGCTGTCAGCGGTTCCTAGACTCGCCCCAGCGCGTCGATATCCACCAGGAAGTCCTCGTGGACCTCTGCGCTGACGGTGGTTCGGGTCTCGCTGATGGCGTCTAGGTAGTCCTGGGTGACGGGGCCGCGCCGGGTGGTTGCTCCCGTTCGAGAGGTGCGGGCGCCAGTGTGGTGGGCGGTGCCAGTACCCCCGGACCTGTCGGTGCCCTCGAAGTCGGAACCGCCGTCGTCGTACACCGCTTTTTCCAGCGCGCGCTGGGAAGCGCTGCGGGCTGCGTACTCGATATCAGCGGGCGAGAACCCCTCAGTACGTTCCACTAGGAGTTGCACGTCAACGGAGTCGACGACGGCCTCGGGGATGAAGCGCTGCCACATGGCTCCGCGCGCCTGCCGGTCCGGGAGGCCGATCGGAATGACGTAGTCGAAGCGGCCGTGCCGCAAGAACGCAGTGTCTAGCGCGCGGATGAAGTTGGTGGCGCAGACAAGCAGCCGGCCGGGTTGCTCGCGGAACGTAGGAATGATTTTCAGCAGCTCGTTCGTGACGCCTTGCAAGGGAGACGGTGGCTCACCGGATCGTTGGGAGGCAATTTCCTCCACCTCGTCGATGAACACCACGGCATGCTCGAGTTCCGCGATCTCCAGAAAAGTCTCGCGGAGGGCGCCAGCCAGGCCTTGCGGATCGGCCGCGAGCCGGCTGGGGAAGACCTCGACGAATGGCCATTCCAACCGGGAGGCGATGGCCTTGGCGAAGGTGGTCTTGCCCGTACCGGGCGGGCCGAAGAGCACCACCGCCCGCGGCGGCACCACGCCAAATTCGTCGGCGAGGTCGGCCTCGGCCAGCGGAAGGACAAGCCGACGTTCCAGGAGCTCCTTTTCCTTGCGCATACCGGCAACGTTTTCCCAGAGGTCACGGGCCAGGACCCTGCCGCCCAGCTGACCGAGCGCGCCGAGCTCCTGGCGCTGGACAGGAATGGTCCGTTCGAAATAGCGTAGGTTCTTTTTCAGCGCAAAACCGCGACCAAGGAAGGCTTCCACCCGGGTTTCGGACTCCGGCATGAGGGCCGAGAGCTTGTTGAGTCCATGCGGTGCCATCCGATGTTCCACAGCGGCCAACAGGGACGTGCCGATGCCCCGGCCGCGGAACTCGGGCAGGGTGGCCAGGAAAACGATCCAACCCTGGTCGTGGGCGGCGCGACCTACTGCGGCACCCACCACCTGATCGCCCTGCACCGCCACCACGGCATGGTCCTTCTCGCAGGACGCAAGGACCTCGGACAGGGCGTAGACCGGTTCCACGTTGGTGGCCTTGAGCGATTCCCAGAGGTGCAGGATGCCGTCCAGGTCAGCCGAATGGAAATCCCTGATGCGCCAGTTGGTCATGGCTTCCCTCCCGGGAGGTTCGTCGTTGAACATGCGAGGTCGTGGGAGGTCTGCCCGCGTAAGGCAAGGGCAGGGTCACTCCTCTGGAGCAACCCTGCCACATGCTGCGTTACTTGTTCTTGAATGTGTCTGCCGGTGGATTGGCGATGACGGGAGCTGTGCCGGTGAATCCCTGCCGGGTGCTGGCGATTTCCCTGATCCGTTTCCGGCAGGCAAACCAGCCCACCACCATCAGGGCCGAGGCGATGCCGGTGACGAGCATGGTCAGGGGTGAATCGATGAACACCATGATCAGCACACCTACCAAGAACAGCAGCGAGAGGTATCCGGTGTAGGGGGCGCCGAACAGTCGGAAGCTGGGCCGCTCCAACCAGCCCTTGTCGGCCCAGCGCTTGAGTTGGAGTTGGCACAGGACGATGGTGGCCCACGTCATGATGATGCCCACGGAGGCGACGTTGAGGACGATTTCGAACGCGTCGGCGGGGACTAGGTAGTTCAGTGGGACGCCGAGGAGGGACACTGCGGCGGTGATGGCAATGCCGCCGTACGGGACGCCGGCCTTGTTCATCCGGGAGGCGAACTTGGGGGCCGAGCCGTTCACGGACATGGAACGCAGGATACGCCCGGTGGAGTACAGGCCGGCATTCAGCGAGGACAGTGCTGCCGTGAGGACCACCAGGTTCATGATGACGTCCACGCCTTCAACCCCGATGGAGCCAAAGAACGTCACGAACGGGCTGACGCCAGCCTGGTAGGACGTGTACGGCAGCAGGAGGGCCAGCAGGATGATGGAGCCAACGTAGAACACGGCAATCCGGAAAACTACCGAGTTGATGGCCTTGGGCATGATCTTGTGTGGGTTTTCCGTCTCGCCGGCTGCGGTGCCCACCAGTTCAATGGAGGCGTAGGCGAACAAGACACCTTGCATGAGGATGATCATGGGCAACAGGCCGTTGGGGAAGATCCCGCCGTTGTCGGTGATGAGGGTCAGGCCCACTTCTTGGCCGTCCACGGGGGTCCCGAAGATGACGAAGTAGGTGCCCACCAGGAGGAATGCCACGAGGGCGGCGACCTTGATCAGGGCGAACCAGAATTCCATCTCGCCGAAGACTTTCACGGACACCAGGTTCAGACAGAGGACTACGACTAGGGCGATCAGCGCCCACGCCCACTGCGGGACGGCAGCCATCCAGGGGACGTAGTTGCCGAAGAAGTTCATGTAAATGGCGGCGGCAGTAATGTCCACGATGGTGGTGGTGGCCCAGTTGATCCAGTAGAACCAACCGGAGACGAACGCGGCCTTCTCGCCGAAGAACTCGCGGGCATAGGACACGAACGAACCAGACGAAGGCCGGTGCAAGACAAGCTCGCCGAGGGCTCGGAGGATCAGGAACGCGAAGAAACCACACACCGCGTAAGCAATGACCAGCGACGGGCCGGCCTCAGCCAAACGGCCACCAGCACCGAGGAACAACCCGGTACCAATAGCACCGCCGATCGCGATCATCTGGATCTGCCGCGGCTTCAGGTTTTTGTGATACCCCTGGTCCTCGGCGTGGAGGGAGTTTTCACTGGCGTGCGCATGGCCACCATCAATGATGTGGTCAGGAATGGGGGGATTAGTCATGGGAGTTTCCTTCCGAGGTGCCGGGCTCAGGCCAGCTGCTGGTTGCTGAGGTTTGCGAGGCGTTCGGGGCTGAGGAGTTCCTGGAGCTGAACGGAGGTGAGCAGTCCCTTTGCAAGGACCAGCTCTGCCACACCCTGCCCAGTTGCGAGGGCTTCCTGGGCGATGGCGGTAGCGGTGGCGTAGCCCAGTTGGGGGTTCAGGGCGGTGACAAGGCCAATGGATTGTTCCACCGTACGGCGGAGGTGTTCGGTGTTGGCGGTAATTCCCCGGATGCAGCGTGCCGTGAGGGTGCGGCAGGCTGCTTCGAGGTGCGAGATGCTCTTGTGGAGACTGTGCACAATGATGGGTTCGAAGGCGTTGAGCTGGAGTTGTCCGGCTTCGGCGGCCATGGTGATGGTGACGTCGTTACCGATCACTTCATAGGCCACTTGCGAGACAACTTCCGGGATCACGGGGTTGATCTTGCCGGGCATGATGGAGGAACCTGACTGGACAGCAGGCAGGTTGATCTCACCGAAACCCGCGCGGGGGCCTGAGGAAAGCAGCCGGAGGTCGTTGCAGATCTTGGACAGTTTCACGGCGACGCGCTTGAGGACACCGGAGAGGTGCACGAACGCGCCGACGTCCTGGGTGGCTTCGATCAGGTCCGGTGCGGTGACCAGGGGCAGACCGGTGATGGCGGCCAGGTGCCGGCAGGCTGCCTCGGCGTAGCCAACGGGGGCGTTCAGGCCGGTGCCGATCGCTGTGGCGCCGAGGTTGATCTCGTGGATCAGTAGTTCAGCTTCGGAGAGCCGGAGCCGGTCCTCGCCGATGGTGATGGCGTAGGTCCCGAATTCCTGCCCCAACGTCATGGGGACAGCGTCCTGCAGCTGGGTCCTGCCCATCTTGACCACCGTGCGGAACTCAAGGGCCTTGGTGGCGCATGCTTCTTCCAGTTCGGCCAGTGCGTCGAGGAGTTCCCGGGCGGCGAAGATGGTGCCGAGCTTCACCGCCGTGGGGTAGACATCGTTGGTGGACTGGCTGAGGTTCACGTGGTCGTTGGGGTGCAGCCGGGCGTAGTCACCCTTCGCATGGCCCAGGATTTCCAGCGCGCGGTTGGCGATGACCTCGTTGGCGTTCATGTTCGACGACGTCCCGGCACCGCCCTGGATCACGTCCACCACGAACTGGTCGCTCAGTTGGCCGGCCATGATTTCGGTGCAGGCCTGCTCGATCGCGGTTGACCGCTCAGCGTCCAGCAGGCCCAGCTCGCGGTTGGTCCGGGCGGCAGCAAGTTTCACGGCTGCCAGGCCGCGGACCAGGTGCAGGTTGGAGGCTAGCTTCTGGCCCGTGATAGGGAAGTTCTCTACGGCGCGGAGCGTGTGGACGCCCCAGTAGGCAGCTGCGGGGACGTCGCGGTCACCGAGCAGGTCGTGCTCGGACCGCAACGCGGGGAGCGCTGCGGATTCTTCGGTCTGGGTGGTGGTCATGCTGGTCCTCACGGGGCTTCGTTGACGGGCTTGGACGGGGCGGGGCCGGTTGGTTCCGCCCGGGTAAGAAAGTCGGTGGCCTGTAGGCGGCCCACAGGGTGGCCGCCGCCCAGGACGGGTGCAGTGGCAATGGCTGCAAGGGGTTCGGTATTCACTCCGAGGGCCTCGAGGAGGGCGACCGTGGCGGGCATTCTGGCGCGATCGCCGCCGTCGGAAATTTTCACGGCCACGGCGCGGCCATCGGGGAGGCCTACCAGCTGCACTCCTTCGAAACCGTCTTTTGCCACCGATCCGGGGAGTAGGCGCATGAGTGCGGTGACGTCCCTGCTAACGCCGGCCACCATATCCGGGTGCTGCTGCATGGCGAGCCCGACGGCGGCTTCCGCACTGCCGTCGTCGGCCGCTGCGGCTTGGGCGATGAGGCCGAAAGCGCGGGCCATGCCGCGGAGGGTGAGCGCAAAGAGCGGGGTGCCGCAGCCGTCAGTGCTGAGCGCTGCGGGTTGCTCGCCGGTCAGTTCGGCCACGGTGGCGGCGACGAGCTGCTGCAGCGGATGGGTGGGGTTGAGGTAGCCCTGGACAGGCCAGTCGTTGATGACGCAGGTGGCCACCATGGCGGCATGTTTGCCCGAGCAGTTCTGCGTCACCTGCCCGGCGCTGCCGCCGTGCCGCAGCCAGTCTTCCCGCTCGGCCACGCCGTAGGGCAGATCGGTGCTGTTGGCGAGGTCCGCAACGCTGCGACCGTGCAGGGTGAGAGTGCGGACGGCGCCGTCGCGGTGCTGGGCCGCGCCGGAGTGGCTGGCGGCTGCCAAAGCCAGGAGATCCGCGGGCAGGACCAGTCCCGCCCGGACCATCGCCACGGCCTGCAGCGGCTTCAGCGAGGACCGGGGATAGAAAGGAGCCAGCGGTTCGCCTGCAGAGGCCAGGATTGCGCCATCTGCGCCCACGGCGATGGCTGAGCCGTAGTGGATGCTTTCCACGAGGCCGTCGCGGGTGGCGGCGACCAGCGGGACGTGCCGGGCAAATCCTGCCTCGTGGGCAGCGGAAATCGTGGGGGAGTCCATGGTGTCCTTGGGTGGGTGCGGAGTCAGTTATTAAGAATGGAGTCCAGGGCCAAGCCAACGGCATCGAGGTGCCGGGCCATGGCGGCGCGGGATTCTTCGGCAGAACCGGATTCAATGGCCGCAACAATGAGCTGGTGTTCACGGTCTGAGGCGTGCTGGCGGTCAGCCACCATGTTGAGGGTTTCGGACTGGTGCGCCATGGCTTCGCGGATATCCGTCACCACTTTGGCGAAGACCTTGTTTCCGCTGGCAATGGCGATGGTGGCGTGGAAGCTGGCGTCCAGGGACACCCAGGCTTCGAGATCGTTTTCTGTGGCCATCTGGGCCACGATCTGGTGCAGCGTTTCGACTTCCTCGGCGGTTCGACGCTCAGCTGCCAGCCCAGCAGCCGGGATTTCGATGTGGGGGCGGGCTTCGGTGAGGTCCCGTGCCGAGTATTGGCCCAGCGTGAGGTCGTTGGCCACCTTGTTGGCCACCACGAACGTGCCCTTTCCCGTTTTGGTCACGGTGAGGCCCAAAGCCGTGCAAGACCGCAAGGCCTCGCGGATGACTGAACGGCTGACGCTGTAGCGCTGGGACAGTGCGGCCTCGGACTCGAGCTTGGTGCCCAACGCCAGGAATCCCGACTCGATTTCTGCGCGGAGGGTTTTGAAGACAGCTTCGGCGGCACTGAGCCGGGTAAGCGGCGGGGCTGCGGCGCTACGCGGGACGGGCTGTCCTGCTGTCCGGCTGTCTGACAGGTTCACGGGTTAAATATGGCACCGGTCACATCGAGTGTCAAGTGGCTCACCTCGAGAGCGCCACGCCGTGGAGGCTCGCCAGCCATCCCCGTTGTCCCGCAGCACGCGGTGCCGACGGCTCGTTACAGGTGCTGGATGCCGGCCCGCTGCATGGCGTCCTTGTACGTATCCACGTTCTTGGTGACCAGTTCCTCCTGCTTGGTCTCCGAGACGGCGAAGGCCCGGCCGCCCAATGCTGTTGCCTTGTAGATCTTAATGCCGCTGTTGCGCAGCGACGAGTGATAAGTCTTCTCAAACAGGGCCAGGAACGTGGCGGCATCAGTGCCATGAGCGATGATGGCGGACACCCGGGAATTGATCTTCAGGAACTGGCGGAACGGGCGCAAGCCATCCGTTTTCTCCTGCACACTCAGCGCGGACGGGAGGCCCTGGTCGCGGATCCACGGGTAGGCGTTCCATGGCATGACGTAGCGAGGATCAAGTTCGGCGAGATCATAGATCTGGGTGGCCCGCCGGGCGCCTTCGTCGTCATTGTTGTGAGAGATGAAGCCAGATTCGGTGCCCTTTCCGGGGCTGACTTGCAGGCTGACAATCCGGCACTCGTCTTCGTCGTGCACTGGATCGATGTACGGGACGGTGGAACCTGGCTTCTTTTCCATGAGTTCATCGCAAAGCTGGGTAACTTTTGCGATGTTCGGTTCCTGTAGCAGGGCCTTTTTTTCATCCCAGTCGATCGTCACGATTTCTCCCTCGGCAGCAAGGCGTCCAATATCGGCGTCCTCTTCCACTCTACGCTTTCCGGGGTGTCGGCGGCACTCAAAACCGAACTGCGACGCCTGGACCAGGACCTCCGGATCACACCGCCCCGCCAAACGCGCAATGCAACTTCACATCGCCCACGTCCACGCGTTGGGTGAATCCCACAAACGCCCAGCCTTCCTTCAACATCAACGGCGAGGGGTAGACGGCAAAGACTGAGCCTCCCCCCGGGCTGGGTATGGCTGCCAACGGAGCGCTCCGGGTAGGCGCAGACCACAGGTTAACCAGGCCAGGCTCCGAGTCGGGCCAGGGCGAGCCGGGGCAAATTCCACCCCAGGCCGGGATGGGTGCCGTTTGGACGGGCCACGTCTGGTCGCCCTCGGTATGCACGGTGATGGTGCGTTGCTGCAGGCCAGTCCCTGGTTCGGAGCAAGGGACCCGGTCATCAATAACCCGCTGACGCAGCCGCTGCGTAATTTCGACCCTGCCCTGACCCGGAACCACTGAGTCCACCGCCGTGCCGCACTTGCCGCTTTGCGCGATCGGGTACTTGACCTGTACGGCGCCCTGGTCCTGGAGGAGCCACAGGTACCAGAGCCGTTCGTAGGTGTTGTCGCCGCTCCTGGAAATGCTGGCAACGGCGTCATCGTCGCCGTCCCCATCCACATCGCCATAAGCAACGTCCTGGAACTCGAAGCTGCCGGCGCCTTCTGCTGCCTGGACGGTGGCCTGGCCGTCCACCAGGGTCAACGCCACCGGCACCTCGACGCCGCCTGCGGAATACAGCCATGGCACATTCCTGAGATCAACAGCCCGGATGTCCTTGGCCGCCGCGGGGGGCGACTCGTTGCCCTGCACTCCGGCGATGGCTGCCGGATCTTTGGACGCATCTGCTGGCTGGCCCGAGGGCTGGTCCGTTCGCGGCCCGGCAGGTCCGCTGCAGGCGCTCACCCCCGCAAGTGTCAGGACTGCGGCGAGGGCAACAGAGTGACGCGACAGTCGCATGGGGTGGCCTTTGGTTCGGCGGAACGGCGTTGCGCCGAACCTACGACGACGGACTGAGGCTGTCAACGCAAAATCTGGTCAAGTCCGTTGCGGCCTTACTGTTCAATGGATTCATGCAGTTCAGCAAGAAGGATCTCAAGGCCGAAGGTTTCAGCGGCTTCCGCGCCATGACAGACCTGGACATCAACCGCGTTCCACAGGGTCCGGGGCTTTTCACCATTTCTGCCCCCGCAGACTTCGAACCACGATTCCTCAAGACCAGCGTTGCTGGGACCTTCAAGAAACGAAATCCCACGTTGTCCAAGGAGGAATTGGCCGCGGAATGGGTGCCTGGCGCAACACTGCTATACCTGGGCAAGGCAGGGCCGGGCAGCCAGGGTAACCGAGGCCTGCGGCGGCAAATCAAGGAATTCCTTGATTTCGGCAGAGCCAAGCCGCCGGGACATTGGGACGGCCGGCTCGTCTGGCAACTCCTCGACGCCGAAGACCTGGTCTTTGCCTGGAAAGAGCTTCCCGCCGAACAACTCGGCACCGCCGAGGCTTCCTATCACGCAGCGTTTGTGGAACACCATGGCAGGTTGCCCTTCGCCAACCTGACCCAGGCCCGCTGACCCATCTCGGAGCCTTTTCCTGGATCCGCCGACCAGGACCCGCAGGCCTGCACCGCCGCCCTGCGCCCATCCTCCTGCGCTCGCCGTCCAGCCGCGGAAAGCCCGCCAAGCCGGAGTGTCTCCCGGCACGCAGCCCGGCGTTTGCCCCTAAGCCAGCAGGCCGGCGTCGTGCGTAAAACGCCCTGCCAGCAGCGTGGCGGCAACGGGCATCGCGGCGAACTCATCGGCAGAAACCGTGAGCGGGTCGGCGTCCAGCAGGACGAGGTCAGCCGCGTCGCCGAGCCGCACGGTACCGCGGCCGCGGGTGCTGGCAAGGAGCGCCTGTTCGCGGGTAATGGCCTCCTGCGGCTGCCACGGCTCCCGGCCATCCAAGGCCGAGCGGGTAGTGGCGGCGGACATGGCGGACCACGGATCCAGGGGGGCCACGGGAGCATCCGATCCCAAGATCAGTGTTGCGCCGGCATCGATGAGCCGTTTCAGCGGGAACGCGCGGTGGGTCTGGCCCGCCCAGTTGGCGTCGGCAGCGTCCCGGTCATCGAGGGCATGGCGCGGCTGCACGCTCGCCAACACCCCCAGGGGACCAAAGCGGTCGAAATCAGCCGTCCTGACAAATTGAGCGTGCTCAATCCGGCCGCCGGTTCCTACCTTTTCAAACGCGTCCAACGCCACGCGGTTTGCGGCGTCGCCGATCGCGTGGACTGCCGGTACAAACCCGGTGTCCCGGGCGCGCTCCAGCAGCTTGAGGAGTTCACCTTCGGCGACCGTCAGCAGGCCGAACCCACCCAACGGATACGCGTCCACGCAGTAGGCGGTCCGGGTGTTGAGGGAGCCGTCGATCAGGACTTTCAGGGGTCCCACCTGGAGGAGGCCCCGTCCGCCGCCGACGTCCATTCCCGTGTGTAGGCCCTGGTTCACCGCGCGCTCAAGGTCCTGTGGATAGACTCCGGCGTCCACCCGCAAAGAGTCCGCACCCGCCGCGATCCTGCGCAGCCACGAGTCCACGTTCCACGTCATCTCGAAGTCCACAACGCCTACCACGCCCCGGGCTGCGGCGGTGCGCGACGCTTGGTCAACCCAGGGATCCAGGATCGCGTCCGGCAGCTGGCCCAGTGTTCGGGTCAAGGCAAAGGCAGGTTCCTCGCGGAGCAACCCCGAACTGTCCACGGCAACGCCAAAATGCCTGGCTGCGGCACTGTTGACCCATACACAATGCAGGTCGTGGCTGATCAGCGCAGTGGGTGCGGCTCCCGCGGCGGCATCCAGCAGGTCCAGGCTCGGCAGGTCGGGCCAGAGCGCGTCCCGGAACCCCACGCCCACCAGTGGCTGGTTGCCTGTTCGGTCCAGCGCAGAGCGTTCGACGGCGGCGGCAGCCTCCCGCGCGGATCCCGCGGTGGCGAGGTCAAGCCGGTTGGCGTGCATGGCCCACTGGTTCATATGCACGTGCTCGTCCCAGAGGCCGGGAATCAGGTAGCGACCGCCACAGTCGACCACCTGCGCGGTAACTGGGAGGGCCTCTGAGGCCGGTCGACTGGCGGCGACCAACCCGCGGCGCAGCTCAAGATGTATCGGTTCTTGGCCGGGCAAGCGGACATTGGCGAGGGTCAGGTTAGTCACGGTGACCGGCAAGCCGTTCCATTTCGCGTCGATCCTTTTTGGTGGGTCGGCCGGTACCGCGGTCGCGCTGCGGCAGGCCCAAGGCGGGGGCTACTGGCCGCGGCGGGGTGTGGTCGGTGAAGCAGTGCGAAGCGGCTTCGGCGCCAACCCGTTTGTTGATCAGTCGCCGCACTTCAAGGGTGCGTTCAAAGCCGGAAAGCCGGACGGTGACGGTATCTCCGGTCACCACCGTGGCGGAGGCTTTGGCCGGGCTGCCGTTGAGCCGAATGTGGCCGGCACGGCATGACGCCGTGGCGAGTGACCGCGTCTTGTACGCGCGGACAGCCCACAGCCAGGCATCGATGCGGACATTGGCGGGGGAGGAGGGGAGGCTGGTCATGGTTGGCACCGAGTATAGCGCCGGAAGCCGCTGCCGGTTGGGACAGCGGCGTCCGGACGGTGCATTGGATCAGGCTCTGGGCGTTAGCTGGTGGGCGGTGCCGGGGGCTGGTAGCCGGGAGGAGCTGGCGGTCCGGACTGGTACGGGTTGGGGGCTGACTGGCCGTAAGGATTCTGCGGGCCGCCGGCGGGGTAGCTGGTGTGCCCGGACGAGGTGCCACCCTGCAGTTCCACCAGGCGTGCAGTGTTTTCCGCCGTGCGAATACCGGCGATGAGCGATTCCAAGCCAATCCGGGCAAGCGCCAGGTAGATCACCACAAACAGCGGGCCAATGATGAGGAGCGTCACGAAACCCAGAGCCGGTTCTCCGGTGGCGAAGGCGGTGATCACGAAGATGAGATAAGTGACGCCTAGCCCCACCATGATCAAGATGTAGACGATTTTGGCGATGGACGGCGAAATGAACTTGGTGAATGACAAATCGAACAGGTTCTTCAAAGTTCCCCCGATGCGAAGGGCCCACTACGGCAGGCAGGTCAATGATGTGGCCAGCCTAGACCGCGCCGCTGCTTGTTGCCATGGAAATCTGGAAGTTTCTTCCAATCGCCGGATTTGTGGCTCCTAAAGCACCGGTTGCGCGAGAACGTCCGCCAGACTCAGGGGATCGTGCCCGGTCAGGCCGTGGACGTCGGGCGATACGCCGCCGAGCTCACCGGAACCCATGGCCGTGTAAGTACTCACCCAGGCGTCGAGTTGCCACGGTTCCGCGTTGTAGCTGGCACGCGACGCGTACGCTTCCTCCAGCGTCTCCTCATGGAAGCGGATGTCCCGGCCGGTTGCCGTGGAGATGACGACGGCGGCCTGGGCCAGCGTCAGGTCCTCCGGCCCAGTCAGGTTGTAGGTCTGCCCGCGGTGGACTGCCGGGTCCCGTAGGACTGCGGTGGCGCACCTGGCAACGTCCGTGCGGGCCACCCCAGCAAAGGCGCCGCTACCGCCTGGGCCGCGGATGACGCCGTCGTCCCCTGCCAATTGCGGCAGGAAATCCAGGTAGAAGTTGTCGCGCAGGATCGTGTAGTCCATTCCGGAGGCGCGGAGGTGCTGTTCGGTAGCAAAATGGTCCCGGGCAAGCGTGAAGGTGGCATCCGCGGCAGCACCAACGAACGACGTGTACACGACGTGGGCTACACCAGCCCGGGCAGCCGCGTCGATGAACGTGATGTGCTGTGCGAGGCGATCCACGGCCTCGGCCGCAGACACCATGAAGAGTACGTCCACGCCGGCCAGTGCCAACTCGGCGGCAGCCGCATCGCTGTAGCTGCAGACAACGGCCCGGGTGCCATCAAACTGGGGTGCCCGGGCCAAATCGCGAACAACCAGCCGCTGCTCCATGCCGGCAGCAGCGAGTTCCTTCGCTACCAGGCCGCCAAGATTACCGGTTGAGCCAGTGATAGCCAGCGCGGGGAGTGGCTCGTTCTGCTGTGACATGGGTACCTATCCTTGGCGCTTCTCGGGGGAGGTGGTCAGGGCCGGATCGCGCTGGGCCAAGGCGCCCACAGCGGCATCGACCTTCTCCATGATTCCGGCGTCCAGGACCACGCCAGCGGCGGCGACTGTATCGGCGATCTGCTCTGGGCGGGACGCGCCCACAATAGCCGAAGCGACGTTGGGGTTCTGCAGGACCCAAGCCACGGCCAACTGCGGCATGGTGAGGCCGGCCTCGGCAGCGACAGGTTTGAGCGCCTGGACGGCAGTCAGAACGTCATCACGCAGCCATCGTTCGATCATCTGCGCACCGCCCTTGTCGTCGGTAGCCCGGCTGCCCTGCGGTGCTGGCTGGCCGGGAAGGTATTTCCCGCTGAGGACGCCCTGGGCCATGGGGGACCAGACAATCTGGGAAACGCCGAGCTCTTCCGAGGCTGGCACCACCTCGGCCTCGATGACCCGCCACAGCATGGAGTATTGCGGCTGGTTGGAGATGAGCTGGAAGCCCAGTTCCTTGGCCAGCGCGTGTCCGTTGCGCAGTTGCTCCGCCGTCCATTCGCTCACGCCAATGTAGAGGGCCTTGCCTTGCCGGACCACGTCGGCAAAGGCCTGCATGGTTTCTTCCAAGGGCGTTTCCACGTCGTACCGGTGGGCCTGGTAGAGGTCCACGTAATCGGTCTGCAGGCGGCTGAGGGAACCGTTGATGGCTTCCATGATGTGCTTGCGGGACAGGCCAAGGTCGTTCTTGCCCTTAGGTCCGGTGGGCCCAAACACCTTGGTGAAAACTTCGACGGATTCGCGGCGCTCGCCTTTCAGCGCCGCACCGAGGACCGTCTCTGCAGCGGTGTTGGCGTAGACGTCGGCAGTGTCGAAGGTGCTGATGCCGGCGTCGAGGGCAGCCCGGACGCACTGGGTGGCGGTGTCGTTCTCCACCTGGGAGCCATGGGTCAGCCAGTTGCCAAGCGTAATTTCTGAGACTTTGAAGCCGCTGTTGCCGAGGTATCTGAATTCCATGCTTTCACGCTAGCCCAGTTGGTTGCTCAGGGTAAGTGTTGGCGGTCTTTCCCCTGCACCCCGGCCGACTCGGGTTGATTGGAGCTTGGCGTCCGGGTTTTCCTTGGCTGCTGCCCCTTCGCCACTGATGCCAGCGAGCCGGTGTCAATCTGCGACAACGGCGCCGGCTGTGGAGGCTTGGTGAACGACCGCGGCTTGCCCGTGCGTGCGGTTTTCGCCGCTGCTGGTTCGGCGGCGGGAGCTTCTGCGGCTGGAACGCTGGTGCCTTGACCGTTGGTTTGGCTTGGCTCGACCGGATCCGGAAGGTCGCGAACGGACAGTTTGATGTCTGGCGTACCGCTGCGGGTTTTGGCTGGGGAGGTGGGAGTCTTTGCAACCGGGGTGTTGCCACGCGCCGGCTTCATGTTTGTTTCAGGACCCGTGCTGGTGGGCAGCTCCGGCAGGGGCTGGTCTGGCAGGTCGCGGACGGACAGTTTGATGTCCGGGGCACCAGCGCGTGCTTTGGCACGGGCATCTGCCGCTTCTACGGCCGCTGTCCACTCTTTCGAGAGGACGGCTGGCTCCCGGCGCGGATTGTTTTTTGGCGACAGGCGGCCGACGGCGGTCCGCAGCACTGCCACGGGTCCAGCCTCTGGGGCGGGCACCGGGTCAGCGGCTGGTTCAGCGACTGAAGTCACGGTCGCCGGGGGTTCCGCGCCGAAACGCACGGATTCCTGACGGCGAAGGCGGCCAAAGAGCAGTTGGACCACAAGTCCGGCCAGTCGGCCGATGCCAGCGAGGATCAGCGTGGCAACCCCCAGCATGAACAGCACGAAGGCCATCAGGAAGGCGACGCCAAGGGTCCCCAAAAATGTCAGGTTGAGGATGAGCGTGTCTGGATTGTCCACGTCATCTCTCCTTTCTGCCGACAGCGGGGCACAAGCCGGCAGCTGCCCCCCGGTCAGCGTTTCCTTGTCCACCTTACGGATTTATGCCATCGCTCGTGCCCCGAAGTAGGGCGTGGTGCCGGGTTGTTTCGAACCTGTTACAAGAAATGACAAGGACCGCGCGCCTATAGTCTTAGCGAATGCTTGGGTCCCGGCTGCGGCTTAAGCTGCCCCTCTGTCCGGCTGGGGCGGCTAGGCGAGATGCCAACGGTGTTGAAGCCCAGCTCACGGTCATATGCACTTTGCGGCATGCATTGGCAGTGCCGCTTCTGGTGCATCCGGCCGCCGCTGAAACTATGGAGAGAAAACCATGACCCGCGCAACCGACAGCCAAAATTGCCCGTGCCTCTCCGGAGATCCCTACGCTCAGTGTTGCGGCAGGTTCCACTCGGGCCAATCAGCAGCGCCGACGGCGGAATCGCTGATGCGATCAAGGTACAGCGCGTTTGCGTTGGGCAATGCTGACTACCTTCGTGAGCCATGGCATCCGAACACTAGACCCGCTGACCTAGATCTCGATTCCGAGGTGCAGTGGCGGCGACTCGACATCCTGGCCACGCACCACGGCGGACCGTTGGATACCGAGGGTGTGGTGGAGTTCAAGGCGTATTTCCGCGACGGCGGCGATCGAGGTTCCCTTCACGAAACCAGCCGATTCGTTCGCGAAAACCGCCGCTGGTTCTACGTCGATGGTCAATTGCACGCCTAGCGTGGTTCTGAAAGCTGCTGCTTTGGAGGCCTGGTGCCCCTCGACCGGGCCTCCGGTTGGAATCCCGCCGCGGTTTCTTCGGCAGCACCTTGGTCTCGTCAGCGAAAGGCTTGAAACAGAACGAGTCGGGACACGCCGTCGTCCGCGCTGACTCCATGGATTGCGCCGAACCGGCCCACTTCCTGGAAGCCGAGGGCTTGGTGCATGCCGATCGACGCCACGTTATGTTCGTTGGCGAAGTAGTAGGCCACCGTCGCATCCGCCCAGATCCAATTTAATCGTGCCCGGGTGAGGGAAGCGCCGACTCCCAGCCGGCGAAATTCGGGCGCCACCACGATGCCGCCGAGGTAGTTCCCTGCGGGAGCATCGCCGTCGGACGTTGGGTGGAAATGCGTCTTTGCGACGCCGGCAATCCTGTCCTGGATGCTTGCCACCAGGACGATCCTCTGGGGCTTGTCTTCGAGCATGGTTGGGGTCCACCGGGACCGTGCGCTGGCGGCGCAGACTCGACTCACGCCGTCGTGATCACTCTGAAGCAGTTCGCGGATCTGCATGGACACAGCGTAACGGGGTCCACTGGGGCGCTCCCGGGATCGATCAGGACCGCACAGCGCTGAACGTGGGGACGCTATTTCTGGAGTGCTTCGGCAAGCATCACGATGATGCCGCTGGGACCGCGGACGTACGAGAGCTTGTAGATGTCCTGGTACGTCGCCACGCCACGGAGCGGGTGGCAGCCGTGCTTCGCAGCGATCGCCAGGGCCTCGTCGATGTTGTCTACTGAGAAGGCCACCCGGTGCATCCCAATCTCGTTGGGAAGGGTTGGCGTTGTTTCAATCGCGTCCGGGTGGATGTATTCGAAGAGTTCCAATTGGCCGTGCCCGTCAGGAGTCTGCAGCATGGCAATCTTGGCGTGATTACCGTCGAGACCCACTGCGATATCAGTCCACGCGCCGCTGACGGTGTCGCGCCCCACCACCGTGAGCCCCAGATCGGTAAAGAACGCGATGGTTGCTTCAAGATCCCGGACAGCGATGCCCACATTCTCCATTTTGATGCTCATGGCCTCACGCTACCCAGCCTCAGACCTTTGAGCCAGCAAGGGGACGGACTAATAGGGGACTGATTAATAGAGGGCTTCGCCGGAAATGAGGCGTTGGACGTCTGCGGAGGACAGACGGGACCTGCCCATGATCCAGGAATGCCCGTACCCGGCGGATGCTGCCGTCCGGACTGCGACGGCCAAATCATCTGCTGCCCGCCTGGCTTGCGCTGACGCTTGCGCCATGGCTTCCGCCGCGGCCTCGAGAGGTGCCGTGATTTCGGGGGGCGGCTTCTGGAGCACTGCATCAGGGTCGTCGATCTCGAAAGACCAGTCCATTTCGTGGTGCCCGATTCTCTTGGTGGATAGCTGCCGGTGGGTCTTTTCCGACTGTAGCGCGCGCTACGGGCCGTAGTTGGAAGCCTTGGTCCTGAAGAGATTCTGGCGGCCATTAACCCCGCTTTCGGAACTGGTCCAGGTTCAGTTCCTGGCGGCGATGCTGTTCGAGGTTATCCACAACCTCACCGGTGGTGATGTTCTTTGGGTGGGTTATCCACATAGAAATTTTTGTTGCTGTGCTGGGTGCTCGTGGCTGGCAAAGTTGATTTATGGAGAGCAATCGAGGTCGTGACGCGGTGGTAGATCGGTCGGCCGCTGTGCTTTCCGTAGGTTGTGCCGTCGGCGGGGATGCCCCCAGACCCGCCGGCGGCACTGGCGGGGGATGCCCTGGCGCTGGCCCTGCCCTGGCGGAGCGTCTAGCTGATTCCGTTGGGGATTCCACGTCCCTGCCCACGAATGAGACATTGTTCGCGGTGGTATCGCGGGTCGGTGAAGTCTTGGCCGCGGCGGCTTTGCATGCTCCGGAGGAGGTGGCGGCCGCAGAGTACTGGGCTGCGGCGGATTTCGCGGCTGTGGTGGAGGACCTCTCACGGACTGTTGAATACCTTCAAATCCTCTCGGCGGGCTCCGTCGACACCACCAGAACCGCAGCAATCGCAGCGTCGTTGACGCGCCAGGCTCGGCCTGGAAAGAAGGGCTGGGTGACGGGTTGGAACGCCAGCGGGGTCGAAACCCTCGCTGAAACCGATTCTGACTGGCCGCCACCAACGGCCGAACCAGCGGCGTTCGTCCATCCGTCACCAGCTGATGACGGATGTAGGAACACCGCGGAGTTCCTCCGGCTCCGGCTGCGAATCCCTATTCGGGAAGCCCGCCGCCGGCTCAGTCTCGCCGCGCAAGTCCTCCCCGGCACAGCAATGACCGGGACTCCTCTCGCCCCCATCCGTGAGGGTCTCGCTACCGCGCTCGCGCCGTCGAAAGCGACTGCCGCTGACGGGACTGTGGGCTCTGATATAGGCATGGTGGGCGGACCGGTGGTGTCCTCATACGCTGCGACGGTCATCGCAGTGACGTTGGACCGGATCCAACACAGCACCACTACCGAGAGGCTTGGTCACGTAGAACAGGATCTGATCGCGACCGCCGCGACCGCCGATCCAGACTTCCTCGTCCGAGTTGCTCAACGCTGGGTCGAGGCCATCGACGCTGACGGCGCGGAACCTTCCGAAGAAGCTCTCCGACGCACCCAAGGGGCATTCATCCGGAAACCTCGGAACGGTCTCCATCACCTGGAAATCTTCGCAACCGCTGACCAGTACGAACACCTCCTCACGGCAATGAACATTGCTACTAACCCCCGAAGCGCCACCCCCGACACGACCCAAAACTCCGTCAGCGTCAGCGTCAGCGTCAGCAGCGGCAACAGTGTCAGCACGGGCACGCGTCCTGATGCTGACCTCGGCGTGGACCTCGGTGCGGCTATGGACAACACGGTGCTTGTCGACCTTGAACGGCGGACGCGACCTCAGCAGCAGCTCGATGGGGTGATCTCCGCCATCAAAGCCGGCCTCACCACAACGCTTCTTCCCACCACTGGCGGCATGCGACCCCAAATCATCGCCACCATCAGCGTGGCCGACTTGTTCCCCGCCCCCACCCGACGCGCTGCAGGCACGGAACTCACCGCTTTTGCGGGAGACGAATCGAGGGACGACTCAGGTATCCACCACGGGTCCGGGGCTTTCGCCTTCACCGGGCCAACCTCAGCAACCACACTCCGCAAAATTGCCTGCGACGCGGATATCATCCCCGCGCTCCTTGGGACCAAGGGTGAAGTTCTGGACCTCGGACGTAAAACCCGGCTTTTCACCACAGCGCAGCGACTGGCGCTGGTTGCGCGTGACCAAGGCTGCACCTTCCCGAACTGCACCATCCCCGCACCGTGGTGCGAAGCGCACCACGTCACGTACTGGAATCACGGCGGTCTCACCACCACCAGCAACGGCGCGTTGCTTTGCAGCCACCATCACCACCTCATTCACAAGGACCAATGGAGCATCACCATCACAGGTGGCACGCCGGCGTTCATCCCACCGCCGCATATCGACCCCAAACAAAGACCTCAACGAAATCGCTACTTCAAACCACCTCCGCTGCCGTCCTAGCCACGGCTGTCTGGGAGCGGACGAAGGGGCAGGGTGGGAAGGGCGTCTGCTATGCACAGCCAACCCCGATCGGGTCTCGGGTCGAGCTGGCTCTGTGGGCAGAGCTTCAAAGCCCTACTTTATGGTTCCAGCAGCAGTGGGGCAGCGCAGCCATGGCTACGGCTCAACAAGGATCCGGCCCAGTAAGGCCTCGGGAAACTTCCACCGAATGAACCTTTGTTCCGGGAGCAGCCCTACGGAGGAAGGCTGGTCTGTTTTGGAACCAGTCCTGCTGCGGATAGTTGCGAGAGCTGCGGACGCAGAAAGTGCGTCTAAAAAGAGAGGCCCGAGAGGTGTGCCGGCGACGGCTGGGGAGGGGTTTTGGTCTCAGAAAACCCCCCGTCGCCGGCACAGACTCTGGGCTGGCTGCACATGGCCCGGGTGCCAATCCTCCGGGCGGTCCACCACTTCCTTTCGGCTGTGGTGGCCTGCTGAAATCAATAATTCAACGTCCCGCTCAGGATTCGAGGCCAGATCACATTAAGGTTTTCTTAAGGGCGCCTCAGGACTCCTTGATGCTGCCCACAGCAGTGCCGATTCACTGCTCGCGAACCGGCCCCGCTCCCCGAGATCGTGCCCCTCGATAGTCGCGATGCAAGTTCTCGTGTCGAGATACCCCGGGACTGGCATCGGCAATCCACGGCCCTGTCCCTTCGGACTGATCCAGAATGCCAGCCTCCAGCCAGGTGTAGTCGCCGGCCAGGACCTTGCGGGTAAGTGCCGTATCGACGTCATCGGTGTTCCGCCACAGCTGTTCGAATAGTTCGTCCACCCGCACCCGCGCCTGCTCGCAGTAGGCCTCAGCCAGTTCGAAGGCTCCGGCACCACGTTCGGGTGCGGTTCGCAGCAGCATCTCGGCTCGTGAACAGCAAGCAGTCATGGCGAAAAGCTCAGCGCCAATGTCCACTATCCGGCCCAAAAATGCCTGCTTGCGCTCCAGCTTCGCCTGCCAGCGGCCCATGCCATAGAAGGTCTGCCGCGCCAAGCGTCGCGAGGAACGTTCTACAAACCTCAGCTGTTTGGCCAACCTGCCGAAATCGCCATACGAACGAGGGTCCAATCCGGCACCCGCCACCAGCTTGGGAAGCCACTTGGCATAGAAACTGGAGGCGCCGACGGCGGCCCGAGCCTTATCGGCCAAGCTCGCATCGAGGGAGGCAAGGTCGCCGGCGGCGGCAAGGTGCGCATCGACGGCCTCGCGGGCAATGAGGAGCCTCATGATTTCGGAGGAGCCTTCGAAGATCCGGTTGATCCGGAGGTCCCTTAGTTGCTGTTCAGCCGCGACGGCTCGTTCGCCACGGGCAGCCAGCGACGCTGCACTTTCGTAGCCGCGCCCACCACGGATCTGGACCAGCTCATCAGCAATCCGGCAGCTGGTCTCGGTGGCCCACAGCTTGGCAAGGGCTGCTTCGATCCGGACGTCTTTTTGGCCAGCGTCAGCCATTTCTGCCGAGAGTTCGAAGACTGCGTCGAGGGCAAAAGCGGTGGCGGCGATATACGCGATTTTCTTTCCCACGGCCTCGTGCTCGCCTACCGGTCTGCCCCACTGGGTCCTCGCGGCAGACCACTCGCGGGCGATCTTGAGGCTCCAACGACCTGACGCAACACAAAGCGCCGGAATGGACAGCCTGCCAGTGTTGAGCGTGGTCAGCGCGATCTTCAGCCCCTGGCCTTCCCGTCCAAGACGGTTTTCAGCGGGCACCCGAACCTGATGAAACCGCGTGACCCCGTTTTCAATTCCACGCAGCCCCATGAATGAATTGCGGTTCTCCACGGTGATCCCAGGAGAGTCCATCTCCACAACGAACGCGCTGATACCACCCTTATGCAGGGTGCCGTCTCGATCCGTGCGGGCCGGCACCACCGCCATGACCACCACCAACTCGGCGATCACCCCGTTGGTGGTCCAAAGCTTCACGCCATCCAAAAGGTAAGAGCCGCCGTCGTCCGTTGGCGTTGCCGTGCAGCCCATCCGGGCGGGATCGCTGCCCACGTCGGCCTCCGTCAGCAGGAAAGCGGTGACGGCCCCGGCCGCACAGCGCGGCAGATACTTGCGCTTCTGCGCGGGGGTGCCGAAAACCTTGACCGGTTCGGGGACGCCGATTGACTGGTGGGCTGAGAGTAGGGCTCCGAGACTTGGATGGACACTGCCCAACAGGGCCAGGGCCCGCCCATAGTAGACAAGTGAGAGCCCTAACCCGCCGTATTCCACCGGAATCTTCATGCCGAAGACGCCCAGATCGGCGAGCCCCTGGATGTAGTCGTCGGGGATTTTGGCATCCCTCTCGATCACGGCCCCTGACATGGTGCGTGCATAGTCGGTAAGTCGCTTCAGGAACGCTTCACCCGTTTGCACGGAAGCCGGGGTGGGCGTTGGCCACGGATGAACCAGCCCCAGGTCAAAGGCGCCTAGGTAGAGCCCTTTGGCAAAGCTGGGGCGGTCCCACCCCGATTCGCGCGCGGCTTCTGCGACGGCTCGGGCCTGGTCTGCAGTGGCGCCTGAGCCGATGTCACGGGCCTGGACGGGCGTCTCGTCAGCGGGCGAGTCGGTGGCGGGGCTGTTGGTTGCGGAGCTCATGGGTCATCTCCTAGGCCGGAATGGCCGGTGAAGCCATGGATCCGCCGGGTTGGAGAACCCTTCAGCTGTCACTCAAGATTACTCGCGGGTAGGTACCGGTGCTAGGGGTCGGCTGAGCCTGGATATCGCCGACCACAACGCCCTCCCGTGTATGGTGCACCAGCCTGTCCCAGCCGGTATTGATCCCGTGCACCGCTGCTAGCAGGACGGTAGAAACCAAGAACCAAGCAGCTTTGCCTGTACCCAAGAGGGCCAATGCCGTCAGCCCGGCCAGCAACACGAAGGCTGCCAGGAGCGCAGCGAAAACCAACGTTCCGATGAAAACCAACGTGGCCGTCTCTACGGTGCTTAGATCAAAACTCATGCGTCCCCCTGCTGCTTCGTTGCGTTCAGTAGCACGAGCGTAGGGGGCGCGCACCCGGAGCGGCCAGAGTGGGACGCTGCCCCACCGCCGGTTGATACGGGATCGATACGCTACCGCCGGGTAGGTCACGGAGCGGTCGCGGCGACTGCGTTAACCTTGTAGTTGGCAGTTTTTGCCTGCCTACCCCTCACCCCACACAAGCCAAGGAGAGTGCGTGCCCCGCTCCGCCAGGTCTTCCGCTGACGCGATCAGCGCGCGGCTCAGGGACCTTGAGCTCCTCACCAAGGGGCCGGCCTGGGCGCTCACCCGATCCGCACCGTGGGTGATTGCCGTGCTGCAAGCCTCCTTCACCCGCACCCGGCCACAGGCGCTGCTGGAAGAATTCCACGCCGACGTCGACTCTTTCCTAGAGGAGCTCCGTCGCCAGGACCCCGGGCTGGGCGGCGGCGCGAACGGCAAGTCGTTTGGCGACGAGTGGACGCGCCGGCAGTTCCTGACCCGCCGCAACCAGTCAGGCCAGATCGTCTACGAACTGACCGAACCCGCAGCGAGGGTGCTGGCATTCCTCGACAGCCTTTCCAGCGAGCGTTCCACCCTGAACGGCTCCCGCCTGGGCACGCTCCTGGGCGACGTCGAGAAGTTGGCCAACGAGACCAACCCTGACCAGAGTGCCCGGTTGGAATCCTTGGAAGAGGAAATTGGTGAACGTCGGCAGCTGATCACGGACATCACTACCGGCGAGTTTGATGGCCTCTTGGACGACGATGAGGCAGTGGAAGCCGCCGGAAACATCCTCGATTTGGCAGCCAGCTTGCCTGCCGACTACAAGAAAATGCGTGACCGGATCGAAGAGCTGGTGGGTGAACTCCGCAACCAGATCATTGAAGAATCGTTGACCAAGGGCGCCACCATGGCGCAGGTCTTGGAGGCGGACAAACGACTGCGGCAAAGCCCAGAGGGCCGCACCTTCCGTTCCTTTACAGCGTTCCTCGAAGATCCGCAGCAGCAGGTGCGCTTCAGATCGGCCATTGGCGAGGTCCTGAGCAGGGAGTTTGCCGACGACCTGTCAGTTGAAGACCGCGAAACGCTGAAGAACCTCGTGGCTGAGCTGCGCCAGCAACACAGCCAGATCCAACGTATCTACGGCAAACTCAGCGAAAGCCTGAATACCTATGTGCAGAGCGATGACTTCCGTCAGTCGGTTCGTCTGCGCCAGGTTCTGCGAGAAGCCGAACAAGCGATCCGATCACTACCCTACGAGCGGGAGCGTCCTGGACTTGTCCGTGGGCCTGAACTTTTCAACGCAGGATTCGAATCGCTCTCCATGGTGAAACTGTTCGATCCGGACGAGTTCGCCGTGCCGCCTCGACTGGCCGACCCCATCGCCTTTAGCGATTCCGATCGGGTGCGCTCGCCGCGGACAGGCAAAGCCAATCCGGACGTCATGCGCACAGCCCTGGCTGGCGCGGGCACACTGGTGGACGCCTGGGATCAGGTGCCCGCCGACGAACAACACATCAACACGCTTCGCGGCTTGCTCTCCCACGCGCTGCAGGCTGGCGCAGACTTCAACCGCGAGGCCTGGGCAGACCTGGACTTCGAACAGATTGACGGCACCCGGCGAAAAGCATTCCTGCCGGTGGTCACCCTTGCAAAGGACTCTGATGACTGACTTTTCCGCCGCCAGCCCCGTCGAAACGGCACCGGCTCCCGCCGCCGTCCCGCCCGAGGCTGCAGACGTTTCCGCCACGCCGGAGGTCTCGGACACCGCCGCGGTTGAGGTTCCGGACGCCCCGGCGACCGAGGTTCCGGACACCGCCGCGCCCGAGGTAGTTCCCGCCGCCGAACCTTCCGCGACCCACAGCGGCTGGTCCGCAAACCCGGGGCCACGCGACACCTTCGTGGACGGCGCCGCGCTGTTCCCGGGTGATACCGGTGTGTTGTCCATGCGGGTGCGGCAGGCGCTGGTCAAGCTGCTGAAGGGACCGTATGTCGACGGCGGCCGCGACGAGAAGCTGTGGACGGTCCTGCTGGATAACCGGGTGATCATCCGCAGCCGGCTGTCCGAACTGTTCCTCACCATGGAGCTTGACCATGAGCGGAAGGTCGCGGTGTTGCGGCCAGTGGACCCGGAATCGATTGGCGGCAGCACCCGCTCAAGCATCCTGCGGCAACAGCGGGCCCTGAGCCGGGTGGAGACCATTGTGCTGCTCCGGTTGCGGTTGCTGCTTGACCGGCATGTCACCGCGCAGACGGACCCCACCATTACGCGCGAGGAACTCGCGGACCTGGTGGCGCACTACCAACCCGCTGGCCAGCAGGACGCGCTGCGGGACTCT
Source organism: Arthrobacter ulcerisalmonis (assembly GCF_900609065.1). Classification (GTDB taxonomy): domain Bacteria; phylum Actinomycetota; class Actinomycetes; order Actinomycetales; family Micrococcaceae; genus Arthrobacter; species Arthrobacter ulcerisalmonis. Next base: position 133,364 of record NZ_UXAU01000013.1, read on the forward strand.
GACGTCGTGTCGCGCGCCATCACCAAGCTCATGGCACGCCAGCTGCTGCTCGCTACGGGCTTGGATGACGTCTACACCATCTCGAACGCGTTGCCTTTGGCGCTCCCCTTTGAAAACATCGGCGACATTCCGGCGCAGATCGCGGCGCTGGTGGCAGCCTCGACAGATCAGTCGGGCACCGAACCGCTCCTGGAGTTCGACGGCGGGTCCCCGGCTGAGGACGACGAGGACACCGACGCCACCACCACCGACGCGGAGGACGCCAAGTGAGTATCGCCAGCATGCTCCCACTGGGGGAGGAAACGAACCCTGGCCAGATGCGCTTGGCACTGGTCCAGGTGGTCAACTGGGGTACCTTCCACGGCGCCCACACCATGCACGTTGACCGGAACGGAACCCTGCTGACGGGTAACTCCGGGGTGGGTAAGTCAACACTTTTCGACGCGATGCTGCGGGTCTTTGACGCCCGCCCCCGCTCCAACGAAGCAGCGGCCCAGCGCTCCGGCGGGGCTGTGGAGGACAAGCGCACCACGTTCACGTACATGCGCGGCAAAGTGGGCGACAAGGCTGTGGGGGAGGGATCGGCAAGTGCGTTCCAACGCCCGGGGGCTACCTGGTCTGCCGTTGCCCTGACGTTCGACAACGCGGCTGGCACCCGCATCACCGTGTCCGCCATCTTCGACCTGCCCAAAAACGGCACCGAGTCGAGCGTGGGACGTTTCTATCTGATCGACCATGTGCCGCTGGATTTGGCGGCCCTGGAGGGGATCGCAGACAAGCGGTTCGGCAAAGCTGCCCTGGAAGGAATCTTCCCCGAGGCGCAGATCTTCGATGTTCACAAGGCCTTTGCGGAACGGTTCCGGCGACTCTTGGGCATCAGCTCTGACCAGGCCCTTCCGCTGCTGCGCGTCATCCAGGCGGGCAAGGGGTTGGGCGGTAGCGTCAACACGTTCTTCCGTGACCAGGTCCTGGATGCCCCTGCCACGCTGGCTGCCGCGGACGATGTGGTGGAAGAATTCAGCAACCTGATGTCCATCCGGCAACGGCTTGAGGATGTCCGGCTGCAGCGTGACCAGCTGGCGCCCGTGCCCGGCCTCAACAAGGACTATGCCCAGGCCTTGCTGGACGCCAACGCACTCCGCAACCTGGCCGGCGAAGAATTCGATGCCTACCGGCAGCGCCTGGCCGTCACCATCCACGAACAGACCTTGCACCGATTCCGCGAGTTGGCGCAGGCCAAAGCCAAGGACCTGGGCACCGAGCGGACCCGGCGGGATGCCCTGTCCAAGGACCTTCGGCAGCTGGAAACGGACTACAACAACCAGGGCGGCAACGCCATTTCCGCGATCGAACAGTCGCTCGAGAACGCCACCGTAGGCCTGAAGCTGCGCCAACAAGTCGAAGAAGCGGCATGCCAGGCGCTCGCCGACGCCGGGCTGTCCCTGGAGTGGTCAGCTGACGGCTGGGAGCAGGCACACGAACAGGCGGCGGCAAGATCGGCCGAACTCCAGGACGATTCGAAGGCCCTGCAGGAACTCAGGTTCGAAGCTTTCGACGCGCACGCCACCCGAAAGCGTGAGCTGGCAGCGGCTGAGCAGGAAATGCTGTCGCTGCAGACGCGAAAATCCCTGCTGCCGCCGTCGAGCATTGAAAACCGCGCCGCCATTGCTGCCGCGACCGGCGTTCCGGAGGAGCGGATGCCGTTCGCCGGCGAGCTCATGGACCTGGCCGAAGGTCAGGAACGGTGGCGGCCAGCTGCGGAGCGCGCCCTGCGCAGCCTCGCCACCACGCTTTTGGTTCCCGGCGAGCATTTCGGTGCCGTTACCCGCTACCTCAATGATCACGCGGTCCGTGGCGCCCTCCGCGCCGTGGATGTTTCCAAGCCGTTGGCTGGCGGTGCGTTGGCAGTCCAGGACGCGCACGACGGCGACCTGCTCACCAAACTGGATATTCTCACCGCTGGCCCGGCTGCTCCGGCCGGGGAATGGGTTCGCGAGCGGGTGGCCCTCGACTACGCGTTCCCGTGCGTGGAGAACCCTGACGAACTGGCGGCGTTGGACCGCGGGTTGAGCCTGGGCGGCGTGGTCAAGCGCAACCGCCACACCGTGGAGAAGGATGACCGCTTCACGTCCCGGCACGACTACGTCCTGGGCTTCGACAACGCCACCAAGCGTGAGGTGGTGGCAGCCCAGGCGGCTGACCTCCGCCAGGAGGTTGCGAAGGCAGCCGAGCTGGCGCAGAGCCGGGAGGACTCGCACCAAGGTATGAGCCGTCAACTTGAGGCCCTGCGCCGGGTTGCTGGCGATCACCGTCCTTGGGACCAGGTTTCAGCTGCCGTGGCAGCAGACGAACTCACCAGGATCAAGCAGCGCCTGGAAGATGCCTTGGCCGCGCAGGCCGATCTTGAACCACTTCGTGCCAGCATCGAGCAGGCGCGGCAGCAGCATCAGTCCAGCACCGAGTCCGCAGCTGTATTGCAGAGCGAATACAAGGCCCTCGACCGCCAGCTCACGACGGTGGATACCCTGCTGGAAGCTGCGCGGGACCGCCTGGCCCAGGCGCCGCCGTCGGACGCCACCGTGCAAAGGCTGGACCCCTACTTCGCGGACTTCGGCGACATGACCGAAATGCACGAGCTGGACAACCTCGCGAACCGTGTGCGGACCGTCCTGCAAGGCGAACTGCACGCAGCCGAGTCGCGTGGCCAAGGCACTGCCGAGCGGCTGACCCGCATTTTCGAGGGTTTCGTGCGTGATTGGGGCAGCGCCATTTCGGCTGATCACGGGACCAGCATCGGCGCGGCCAGCGACTTCGAAACGCGCTACCACGCCATCATTACCGACGGCCTGCCGGCCCAGGAGGCCGAATTCAGGCAGTTCTTTAACCAGCGCACGCATGAATCGTTCAGCACCCTCCTGCACCTGCTGGACGAAGAACGGCGGTCCATCACCAGCCGCATCCTGCCGTTGAACGGGATACTGTCCGAGGTGAATTTCCACGAAGGCAGCTTCCTTGAGTTGGACATCAAGCCCACGTTGCCGCCCACGGCCAAGCAGTTCAAGGACGCTATCCAGAACGCCTTGAAGGCCCGTCATGGCCGGCCGAGGCCCGATACTGGCGCCGATCGGGACGACGAAGCCGAGCTGACAGCCCGTTACAAGTCTCTGGAAACGCTGGTCAAACGGCTCGGATCAGCGGCGCCTGAGGACCGGCGTTGGCGTGCAGAAGTGCTCGATGTCCGCGGCCACCTTTTCATTCAGTGCAAGGAACACCGCGAAGTCACCGGGCCGCGCGGGGCGAAGAAAACTGATGTGTTCATGCACGCTGACACGGGGTCCATGTCCGGTGGTGAGCGGCAGCGGTTCACGGCGTTCATCATGGCTGCAGCACTGAGCTACCAGCTGGGCATCGCTGAACAGGGATTTACCACCTACGGGACAGTGATGATGGACGAAGCGTTCGTCCTGGCCTCGGAAGAGTTCGCCGGCGCCGGCATCAAGGCGCTGCACGAGTTCGGCTTCCAGTTGCTGCTGGCCGCACCTGAAAACGTGATTGATCTGTCCCGGCATCTGGGTTCCGTCACCGAGATCCTGCGCGACAAACGCACCAACCGCTCCGGCGTACTGACTGCGCCGGTCATCTCAGCCGCCGACGCCGCTCCCGGAGCGTGGCGCTCGGAGGCCAACCCGGTGGACATCATCCTGCGCTGATCCTCTGGGCCGTAGTAACCCTCCCGGAGTTGTTGGGTGATTTTGGCTAACGCTCCCGTGGAATTCTGCAACAGCTCCGGGAGCGTTGGCGTTTTGGCGGCAGGATTTCCGGGAGGGTTGCTACGGCTGGGGACAGCTGTCGATCTGGGATTGGACCAGGTCGCCGAAGTGCGCCACCACGTCGTCGAAGTCCCGGTCGGCGAAGAGTTCGAGGGTCCGCACTGCCTCGCCGAATCCGATCATGAGCGTCACGACCATGGCGGCATGGCGTCGATCGGGGGTGGGGTCGCTGATGAGCTTGGCGATGTACCCCACGTACTTTTCCCGGGTTTCCGTCTTGGCGGCTTCCGGATCCGGGGCGTCGTTGACAGTGAAGGGGATCATCGCCCAAGGCTCCTGCATGGACCGTTCGCGGCGCATCATGACGCGAAAAGCTAGGGCTGAGCCGAGTTCGTGCCGCGGCGCCAACAGTTCGCCCAGCAGCCGTGCGTCAGGTTGAGCCGCAGCAAACAGCTTTTCCTTGGACTCGTAGATCTTCATGACCAACGCAGCGGAGACTCCGGCGTCGGCGGCTATGTCCCGTACCGTCACCGAGCGGTAGCCCCGTTCGCCAAAAAGCCGTCCGGCGGATTCGAGGATGGCGTCCTTGCTGTGGCTGCTCATGCGCGGGTGAGGGGGGCTAGTGGCTCAAGCGGCGCCCCAGACACGGCGAGGTCCAGCTGCACGGAGCGGTTGTCCAGCGCAAGCTTCCGGGCCGTGGCCTGGTGCGTTTCGGGATGCAGCATGGAGACGATGTACCGGCCAGCGGGCGGCAGCGGCAGGCTGTACCGGCCGTCCTCGTCCGTCATGACGGAGGCCACGTGCTCGCCACCGCCCTTGAGCACCGCCACTACTGCGCCGCCGATCGGGTCTGCCCCCACGGTGGCGCGCCCGCTCAACGTCAACTGCTGGCCCAGGGTGAAGTCCTGCTTGAGGGTGACGCCATCGAACTCGAAGACGTCAGCCTGCTGGTGCCCAACCTGCGGCGTTGACCACCAGCAGGTACTTGCCAGGTCCAGGCACCGCCACCGAGTATCTGCCGTCCGCATCAACCCGGTTCCAGTCCACAGGATCGCCGTTGAGCCGCAGGACGGTCACCACCGCGTGCGCCACCGGAGCCCCGTTCCTGACCCGGACGAGCCCGCGTAGGACCAGTTCGTTTTCGTTTGAAGCAGGGATGGCCGCGGCGGGGGCGTTGGCTTTCGGGATGAAGGTGGAGGCGACGATCGCTGCCGCGGAAGCCAGGGCCGCCATCCAGAACACATCCTGGAAGGCGCCGAACGTGGGCAACTTGACGGGGCCGACGTCGGCCGTCACCGAGGTGAGGAAGGCGGCGACGGCGGCACTCGAGGTTGAGGTGCCGATGGCGCGCAGGAGGCTGTTGAGGCCGTTCGCGGAGGCGATTTCCGTGATGGGAACCGCTGCCATGATGAGGGTGGGCATGGCGGCGTAGGCGATGGCGGTGCCGATGCTGACCACGGTGGAGCCGATGATGATCCACAGCACCGAATCCCAAAGGAAGACGCGCCCCACGTATCCCACGATCATCACCGAGGCGCCTGCGATCAGGGCCGACTTGGCGCCGTAGCGGCTGATGATGCCGCCGGAAACCGGTGCGAAAATCACGATCGCCAGGCCGGAGGGAATCATGGCCAGCCCTGCGGCGATAACCGGCATTTCAAAGCCGGAGCCGGTGGCCAGGGGTTGTTGCAGTTGCTGCGTGGTCAGCAGCATGTTGGCGAACATGGCGAAGCCAATGAGGAGGGAGGCCACGTTGGTCATCAGGACGGGTCGTTTGGCCGAGGTCCGCAGATCCACCATCGGCTGGCTGACCTTCAATTCGTAGGGAACCCAGATGCCCAACAGAATCGCGGCGAGCAGGAACAACAGCAGCACGGACTCGGAGTTCCAGCCCCACGAGCCGCCCTTGGAGATCGCGAGCAACAGGGATGCGAGCGCACCGGAGAGGATCACGGCGCCGATATAGTCGAAGCGGCCGGGGGTGCGGACCTTGGACTCGGGGACAACGAGGGCTACCGCCGCCAACAGGAGCAGTCCGGCTGCGGCAGAGACCCAGAAGATGGAGTGCCAGCCAAAGTTTTCGTAGAGGACGCCCGCCATGGGAAGGCCCAGCGCACTGCCGATGCCGAGCGTTGCGCTCATCAGGGCCACCGCGGAACCCAGCTTTTCCTTGGGCAGCTCATCGCGCATGATACTGATGCCAACGGGGATGAGCGCCGCCGAAAATCCTTGCAATGCACGGCCCACGATGATCCAGAGGAAAGTCCCACCCACGGCGGCAATGATGGAACCGACCACCATCAGGGCTAGGCAGACAATCATCATCCGTTGTTTGCCGTACATGTCCGCACTGCGCGTGACGATGGGTGTTGCCACTGCGCTGGTCAAGAGCGTTGCGGTCACCAGCCACGATGAGTCGTCCGCGGTGACGCCCAGGATGCCCGGGAAGTCAGGGAGTAGCGGGACCACGAGGGTCTGCATCAGGGCCACGACGGTGCCGCTGAGCGACAGCACGGTGATGATGGCCCACGACGGACGGGCTTTGCGGGGCTGGGCGTGGGAGCGCGGGGAAGTCACGGGGTAGCCTTTGGCCGGAACGGGAGAGGGTGAACGACTGTTCACGCCCCTCCCAGTGAACCACTGTTCACCCCACCGGAACAAGGCGGTGATCGGCGCGATAGCCCATTATTGTCAATAGGAAACATAAACGTTTCGTAATGAAGCCCAGCGTAGGCTAGCCTTACTTAGGTTCGCGTCACTTACCTAAGGATTCCCCGTGTCTTTCAACCCCCCACGCCGTGCGCTGCTGAAGTCCGCAGGCGCCGCGACAGCCGCGTTCGCCGTCGCCCTTTCCCTGGCCGGTTGCTCCACCGGTTCAACCACCGCCGGAGCTGAAACTTCGTCGGCCGCCAGCAGCACCGCTTTCCCCGTGACCATCAAGAATGTCTTCGGCGAGACCACCATCAGCAAGCAGCCCACCCGGGTTGCCACCGTGTCGTGGGTCAATGACGACGTCGCGATTGCCCTCGGTGTGGTTCCCGTGGGCGTTCCGAAGAACGAATGGGGCGGCAACGAGCAGGGCTCAACGCCGTGGAAGGACGCCGCACTCGAGAAGATGGGCGCTGGATTCGGCACCGAGAAGGCCCCGGTCCAGTACTCCGAGGCGGACGGCATCAACTTCACCGAGATTGCCAAGCTAACCCCTGACGTCATTTTGGCCGCCTACTCCGGCCTGACCGAGGAGGACTACAAGAAGCTCAGCGAAATCGCGCCTGTTGTGGCGCAGCCGGAGGTGGCCTATGGCACGTCCTGGCAGGACTCCACCACCATCATCGGCAAGGCTCTCGGCAAGAGCACGGAGGCTGCCAAGCTGGTCTCTGACACCGAGGCCACCATTAAGGACAAGGTCGCCGCAGTTCCGCAGATCGCCGGCAAGACCTTCATCTACGGCAACCTGGAGCCGGACAAGGGTGACGGCGTTAACGTGTACACCGCCAACGACAACCGTCCCCGGTTCCTCACCGAAATCGGGATGAAGCTTGCCTCGGTTGTGGAGGACAACTCCAAGGGTTCCAAGGAGTTCTTCATCCCGTGGTCTGCTGAAAAGGCCAACGAGTTAGCGTCCGACATCTTCGTGACTTGGGTTCCTGACGCGTCCACCACCGACGCCATCAAGGCGGATCCGCTGTTGAGCCAGATCCCCGCTATCAAGACCGGTGCCCTGGTGGCCGATTCGAACAACACACTGACCCTGTCCATCTCCGCGTCATCGCCGCTGAGCCTGCCGTGGTCACTGGATACGTTCCTGCCGCAGCTGGCCAGCGCAGCAGACGCCGCCAAGTAGGACCGCTTCGTGACAGACGGTACGACGACGGCGGTTCCCGCAGCGGAGGCCCCCAGCACCCAGGTGCCGGGGCTAGGCCCGCTGGGTTCAGCCAGGGCCACAGCCCGCGGTTCCGCCTCCGGGGGGAAGCGGGCCGGCTGGCTGCTGGTAGTCGTCGTCGGACTGTTTGTCCTAGCGGGACTTTCCCTGGCGGTGGGAGCCCGCGGGCTTCCGCTCGCCACCATCTGGCAGGCGATCACAGCTTTTGATCCAGCCAATGGGGATCACGCCGTGGTGTTGGCCCGCATTCCGCGAACAGTGCTAGGGCTGGTGGTCGGCGCTGCCCTGGGACTTGCCGGCGCCGCGATGCAGGGGGTAGCCCGCAATCCATTGGCCGACCCCGGCATCATGGGCGTCAATGCTGGCGCGGCCCTCGCCGTGGTCACTGGCATTTACGCCTTCGGCATCACAGGTTTCTCGGGCTACATCTGGTTCGCTTTCGTGGGCGCCGCGGTGGCCGCCGTCGTGGTGTACCTGATTGCGTCCATGGGACGGGACGGTGCCACCCCGGTGAAGCTTGCTTTGGCGGGTGCGGCGCTGAGCGCTGGACTGTATTCGCTCATGAACGTCATTCTGGTATCGAGCCAGGACACGTTTGACCGCTTCCGTTTCTGGCAGGTGGGTGGCGTCGCGAGCCGCGACTGGTCTGTGGTGCTACCGGGGTTGCCGTTCCTCGCAGTGGGCGCGCTGATCGTGCTTTTCAGTGGGCGCATCCTTAACAGCCTGGCGCTGGGAGACGATATTGCCCGGGGCCTGGGCCAGCGGGTTGGCTTGGTCCGCGCCGTCAGCGCCCTGGGCATTGTGCTGCTGTGCGGCACGGCTACGGCGTTGGCTGGCCCCATCGGGTTCGTTGGCCTGGTCATACCGCATGCTGTCCGGTTCCTGACCGGGCCCGACTACCGGTGGATCTTGCCGTTCTCCCTGGTGGCCGCGCCGGTGTTGTTGCTGGGCGCAGACATCATTGGCCGCATCATCCTGCTTCCGGGCGAAGTCCCCGCGGGCATCATGACAGCCCTGGTGGGCGCGCCGGTGTTCGTCTGGCTGGTCCGTCGCGGCAAGGGGGCCGGGCTGTGACGCTCGTCCGCCCCCGCGAGATGGCGCATAGGCGTAATCCTGGTCGCAAACATGGGCGTTATCTGCCATCTCGGGTGCTGAACCGGACCGCGATCTTGGCTGCCGCCGTCGTGGTCCTGCTCGCCGTCCACATCCTGCTGGGCAGCTACACAGTGACCATCCCCGACTTCTTCAAGATCCTGGCAGCCCATCTGACGGGTGGCGAGCGGATTCCCGGCGCCAGTTTCATTGTCATGGAAAACAAGCTGCCCCGGGCCATTATTGGCACCATGATCGGCATCGCATTTGGCCTGTCCGGTGCGCTCTTCCAGACCATGCTCCGCAACCCGCTGGCCAGCCCCGATGTGATCGGCATCAGCTACGGCGCCAGCGCTGCCGCCGTCACAGCCATCGTCATCTTTGGTGCCACCGGCCCCGCCGTATCCGGCGCTGCCTTGGTGGGAGCGCTTGGCGTGGCAGGCCTGATCTACGCCATTTCCAGCGGCGGTGCCATTCGCGGATCCAGCAAGGGCAGCGCCGCCGGTAACCGCTTGATCCTCGCCGGCGTGGGTATCGGCGCGGCCCTGAACGCAGTGGTCAACTTCATGATGACCAGGGCCGACATTCAAACGGCCGCCGGCGCGCTGATCTGGCTCAACGGCTCCCTCAACTCAGCCAACTGGGACCGGGCCGGCATTCTGGTGCTAGCGCTGGTCATCCTGGTACCCGCCGTTGCTGTTCTCGCGGGCCCGCTGCGCATGCTGGAATTGGGCGACGACGCCGCTGCCGGCTTGGGAACCCGGGTCACCATGTCCCGACTCGCCATTGTCATCATTGCGGTGGCGCTGGCCGCCGTGGCCACCGCCGCGGCCGGACCCGTCGCGTTTGTCGCGTTTCTGGCCGGCCCGATCGCCCGCCGCTTCACCCGCAAGGCCAGTCTGCCGGCAGCAGCATTCGTCGGTGCGCTGATCGTCCTGGCTGCTGACTATTTTGCCTTCAATGTTGCCCCGTTGATCCTGGGCGGGACCGTACTTCCGGTCGGCGTCATTACCGGCGCACTGGGTGCACCGTTCCTGCTGTGGCTCCTGGTCACTGCCAACCGAAAGGATGCCTGACATGGCACTTCTCAACGCCAAGGACCTGACGCTCAAATACGATCAGCGCTGCGTGGTCGAAGGCCTCAGCGTGGCAATCCCCGAAGGCCAGGTGACCATAATCGTGGGAGCCAACGCCTGCGGAAAATCCACGTTGCTCCGCGGCCTCTCGCGGCTCCTCAAGCCAGCCAGCGGCACAGTCACCCTGGACGGCAAGGACATCCACGCCAAGCCGGCCCGCGAACTTGCCCGCGCCCTCGGCCTACTCCCACAGCATCCCACGGCCCCCGATGGCATCACGGTGCGCGATCTGGTGAGCCGTGGCCGGTACCCACACCAGGGCTTCTTCCGCAGCTGGAGCGTCAAGGACGACGCCGCCGTGCAGCGCGCGCTGGAGGCTACGGAAACGTTGGACCTCGCCGAGCGCGACATCGACGAGCTCTCCGGCGGACAGCGGCAGCGCGTATGGATTGCCATGGCCCTGGCCCAGGAAACCGAGGTGCTGCTCCTCGACGAACCCACCACCTACCTTGACCTGGCACACCAGGTGGAGGTGTTGGACCTGCTCACCGACCTCAATCGCACTCGAAAGACCACCGTGGCGATAGTCCTGCACGATCTCAACCTTGCCGCCCGTTACGCCGACAACGTCATTGCCATGAAGGCCGGCGCCGTCGTGGCCATGGGCTCACCTCGAGACGTGGTGACCGAGTCCTTGGTGCGGGACGTGTTCGGCCTCGAATCCCGCGTCATCCCCGACCCCATTTCAGGGACCCCATTGATCATTCCCATCGGGCGGCATCACGTCCCCGCGAAAGAACTGGAGCTAGCCTCATGACCAGCACCGAAACTGCCACCGTCGAACCACAGGTTTTGGCTTTCGAAGTCACCGTTGCCTCCGTTGAGGAGTTGAGCCCCACCTTCCGCAGGATCACGTTTGGCGGCTATACGCTGCGGGATTTTGGCGTAAATGGCGACACCCTCGACCTGCGGATCAAACTCATGATCCCCTCCGTTGCCGCCGATGGCAGCGAGATTCCGTTGCCGACGTTTGAGATGTCCCAAGCCGGTTGGTACCGCGAGTGGCTCGGCATGGACGAAACCGTTCGTGGTTCGATGCGGACCTACACCGTGCGTTCCTCCCGCCTGGACTCGGTATACCCCGAAATCGACGTGGACTTTGTGATGCACTTCGATGACCACGGCAACGGCGGCCCCGCAGCCAACTGGGCCCTGAACGCCAAACCCGGTGACGCCATCACCATCATTGGTCCCAACAATCGCGCGGCCACAGCACAGGGCGAAGAGGCCTATGGCGGCATCGAATGGCGGCCAGGAATGGCCCAACGTATCCTCCTGGCTGGCGATGAGACCGCCGTCCCCGCCATCTGCGCGATCCTCGAAAGCCTGCCGAGCTACATGAGCGGGCAGGCCATTCTTGAGGTTCCCGAGGCCCGCGACTTCCAGGACATCAAATCAGCCGCTGACGTTCAGGTCACGTGGCTCGCGCGCGGCGCCTCCATCGGCCTGTCCCGCCCGCACGGCGAACTGCTGCAGGAGGCAGTGCGGAAGGCCGTTCCCGTGCCCGGTTGGGTTGGTGTCACCACGGCCGCCGCCGGTGCGGGGCCCGAACCAGAGGACGTTAATGTGGATGTGGACATCCTCTGGGAAACGCCCGCCAGCCTGAACAGTGCCGCCGTTGCGGCCACCAAAAACCCGGACAAGCCGTCAGGAGCGTTGCCGTTCTACGCCTGGATCGCGGGAGAGGCGGCTGTCATCAAGGACATGCGCCGCTACCTGGTCCGCGATGTGGGGATCGACCGCAAACAAGTGGCCTTCATGGGGTACTGGCGGCACGGCAAGTCGGAGGGCTGACGCTGCAACCCTCCCGGACGTTTGGCGGCTGGGACGATGACTTTCCCGTACTTCCTGTTCATCCCGCCGTCGTCCGCCCGTTATGTAGAGCGGTTACTCTCGGTTGATGCCTGCTGCCCCGTTGCTTCCAGAGAGCGGTCGGCGCGTGTTCGTGGCTTTAGGGGACTCGTTCACTGAGGGCGTGGGGGACCGCGATGCGAGCTTGCCGAACGGCGTTCGCGGTTGGGCGGACCGAGTGGCCGAAAAGTTAGCTAAGGCCCAACCGGGGTGGCGGTACGCCAACCTGGCCATCCGCAGCAAGCGGCTGCGGCACATTGTTGCCGAGCAACTGCACCCGGCGATCGCCATGAACCCGGCCCTGATCACGCTATACGCCGGCGGTAACGACATCCTCGACCTGAAAACAGACATGGCCGTCCTGATGGCTGACTACGAACGGCTTGTCGCGCAACTAGCGGGAACTGGCGCCGTCGTGGTGCTCTTTACCGGATTCGACGTGAAGGTTTCGGCGCTCCTGGAACCACTGAAGAAGCGGAACACCCTCTACAACCAGCAGGTGCGGGCACTTGCGGATAAGTACGGAGCTGTCTTGGTGGACTACTGGTCCTTGACGGCGTTTCGCGACCCGCGCATGTGGGATTCGGACCGGCTGCACATGTCCAAGGCAGGGCATAAGTACTTGGCCGGACAGGTCCTGGACCAACTGGGAGTGCCGCACAAGTTCACGCCCAAGGACTGGGATGCCCTCGGGCGGCGGAGCCTTCGAGAGTGGGAACGGCATCAGCGCCGGTGGGTGAATGATTGGGTGTTGCCGCTGGTGGGCCGCAAACTTCGGGGCACCACGCTGGGCGACGACCTGGGCCCGCGTTGGCCGGAACCAGTCAAGGTGCCGAAAAAGGGTGGGCTGCGGAAACTCGCTGCGGAGCGGGCATCCGGAACCCGTCCGGTGCAGACGGATTTTCACAGCTGAGGCCGTGATGAGCTTGAAGGATCAACAGGGGCTTTCTCGTAGTATGGGTGCATGACCGAAACACGCTGGCTTTCTGCAGAAGAACGCCGTGCCTGGCTGGCGCTCGTAAGCATCAACACGCTTCTGCCCGCAGCACTGGACACCAAGCTGCACGCCTCCGGGAAGCTGTCGCTCTTCGACTACACCGTCATGGCGATGCTCTCTGAAGCGGAGGGCCACTTTCTGCCCATGAGCGGGCTGGCGGCCAGGAGCAGCGCATCCCTTTCGCGACTTTCGCACGTGGTCACCAAGCTGCAGAAACGCGGGTGGGTGGAACGCCGCCCGCACCCACACGACGCCCGGGTCACTACTGCGCACCTCACTGACGAGGGGATGGACACCATCGTAGGACTGGCCCCGGACCACGTGGAGAGCGTCCGCGAGTTGGTCCTGGATGCACTATCGGAGCGGGATGTGGCAGATCTCGCTCGGATCGGCGAAAAGATCGTGGGCCGGTTGGACACTAACCACTGGATCCTGCGCGAGGACTGAAGCACCACGATGCCGCCCCGGCATTCTCGCCTCGGGAAGTCGCGGCTCTATCTGCTTTGGCACCGGCTTTGGGCGGTGGCAAACTGGCCAAATGACATACAGCACCCGGTTTGTAGCCCTCGGCGATTCCTTTACTGAGGGCGTCGGCGACCCTGATCCCACCCGCCCCAACGGAGTGCGCGGCTGGGCAGACCGCGTGGCCGAACAATTGGCGCTCGCCGACCCCCACTTCGGATACGCGAATCTCGCTATTCGCGGCCGGAAGCTGCGGCAAATTTTGGCCGAGCAGGTGAGTGCCGCCGTCGAACTTAAACCCACCCTGGTGAGTATCTACGCCGGAGCCAACGACATCATGCGGCCGCAGATCGACATTGACGCACTCATGGCGGATTACGACGACGGCGTCCGCGCGTTGAGTGCCACGGGCGCCACTGTGCTGCTCTTCACCGGGTTCGATGCCCGGGGATCGAAGGTCTTCAGCACCATGCGCGGACGCACCGCCATTTACAACGAACTGGTGCGCGGAATTGCCAGCGACCACGGCGCGCTGGTGGTGGACTACTGGCGGTTCAGTGAGTACTACGACTGGGGCATGTGGGCCGCGGACCGGATGCATATGTCTGCTGCCGGCCACGCAACGATGGCTCAGCGTGTTCTGGGCCTCCTGGCACGGGAGCATGCGATTGACGTTCCACCCATGACTCCGGTTCCTGAGCTGAGCAGGGCCGAAGCCTTGAGGGCCAATGCCCGATGGGTGCGCGAATACGCTGGACCCTGGGTTGCCCGGCGGCTTACCGGGAAGTCTTCCGGCGATGGGCTTGCGCCTAAGTATCCGGAGCTCAGCCGGCTCTAGCGGTGCGGTGGAAGGCGGGGGTGGCCACCAGCGAACCGTCTGCACGAACGGCGAGGATCGCCACGTCCCAGCCCTCCACCGCCCGGTCCAGCATGGCGGATCCGCCCGAGACCACTGCTGTGGCCAGGACATCGGCGGTGACAATGTCTGGCGCCGCAACGGAAACTTGGACGAACTCTGGAGGCCGTCGCTGCTGCCGCCAGATGTGCTCGCCTCTTTCCGCGGAACCGGATGTGGCCAGGGCCAGGTGATGTCCGTCAGCGGCGAGAGGGTAGGCGGACAGCAGATGCCCGCGATCGGTCGGATCCACGATTCCTGCAAGCCACGGGCTGCCATTGCTAGTGCCAGTGCGAGTGCTGCTGCCGGGGACGGGAGAACCGCTGGCCACTACATCACCCCCGGCATTCAGGCACCAGTTCAGGCGGCCCAGCGCCGACAGCGACAGCCCAGCTTCGCGGATCGCGTGGCCCTTCACGATGCCGGATAGGTCCAGGACTCCGTCCGGCCGTTCGGAGTTGAACGCACCTTCGGTGAGCAGCCGCCAGTCGTGAGCCTCCGCGTATCGTTGGCGCATGCTTGTGGAGGCATGCCGCAGCGTCAGCTCACCGCGGGCCAGCCGGCTGGCCTCGGAATCCGGCCGGTACAGGCTGAAGGTTTCATCCAGATCGCGGAATATACGTTCGACGACAGCGGCAGAGGCTGCCAGTTCATCCTCGGCCGCCTGCCCTGCCGCCTGCGCTGCTGCCACGTCGGTTGCCAGGGTAAGGCTGATCACCGTTCCCATGCTGAGAAACGTCCTGGCCTTCAGGGGAGTTGCTGGATTGTCGTGCGGTTCTGCGCCCGGAAGGTCAGAGGTTTGCTGCATCGATGGCTGCCTGGAGCGATGTGAGGTACGCGCCGCTGGTGACGGTGGCGCCGCTGACGGTTTGAACATTGGCCGACTGGGCTGCCAGCACTTCACTGCGCAGCACGGGTGCGGCCCTGTTGCTGATCTGGACCGACTTCCGGTCATCGTCGGTCAGGTGGAGCGCCGTAACCTCGGTGATCGAGCCCCCACTGACAGTGATTTGTACCTGCACCGAGCCAAATCTTGTCTGGACCGCCGTCCCTGCATAGATTCCGGCGGTCTGGGTTTGGGTGCCCCCGGATGTCGTTCCGGAAGCGCTGGACGACCCCGTGCTCGGCGCTCCGCCGGTGCTGCTGGCACCCGAGGAAGGACTGGCACCCGAGGAGGGGCCGGTTCCAGACGATGCGCCACTGGCACCTGTGGAAGCGCTGGCACCCGAGGAGCCGCCGCCGGTTCCCGAGGCGGCGCCCGATGCTGCCGCCGTCGTACTTCCCGCAATGACGCTGGTCCCGCCTGCCTGAGTTCCGGCCTGCCACCCGGCCAGGAGAATTCCGGCCGATGCGACGGCTGCAGCAACTGTTCCCCGTGTTCTCACCAGTCGAACCTTTCGTGATGGATTTGCCCGGCTGGAACGCCTGCCAACCCCGCAGCCGCAACCACGTTCGCCGTCCATCGGGCGGGGCCGCAGATGTAGATGTCTGCCTCGGCTGCGTCGGGGACGTAGGAGGTGAGGGTATGACCGCTGCGGTAGGCATCATCCGTGAGCCAGCTGAACTGCCCGTCCGCGCGGGGACCCGTCAGGTAGAAGAGTCGCGCACCGCGGACCCTACAGAGTGAGAGGATTTCGCGGCTGAGGTATAGCTCCTGCTCGCTGTGGCCGCGCAGTAGGACGGTAGCTTGGCCCGGGGCGAATGGCGTCGCTTCGAGGAGCGCCCGCAAGGGGGTGATGCCGATACCCGCGCCGATCAAGACCACCTTGTCCCTGGTCCGGGCCGCGGTCCCGAACAGCCCGTACGGACCTGCGACGGCCACCCGGGTCCCTGCATGCAGTCGGATCAGCTGGGCCGAACCGCTGCCCAGGTTGCGGACGGTAATGCGCAGGGTGCCGATCCCGTCGGTTGCGTGGACCACCGGTTCTGCCGACAGGCTGAAGGGGTGGGGGTGCCACCACATCCCGGGGGCGAGGAACCGCCAGATGAAGAACCGGCCACCGGCCCCGGAGAGCTTGTCCAGGGCACGACCCTTCATCACGATACTCACCACACCCGGAGCCACCGCTTCGACCCGGACCACGCGGAGTTGGTGCCGATACGTGGCGACCAAAGGCAGCGCAACCCGGAAGCAGAGAAGTGCCAGCCCGGTCGTGCTGCAGAGGCCAGCCCAGTACCCGTGTTGCCAGGTTCCCTCGGCGAACAGGCCACCCACGCTGAACTGATGCGGAATGGCCATCCCGACGGCGGCGTAGGTAATCAAGTGGATTGCGTACTAAAACTCATAGGCGAATCGGCGTCGGATTGCCACCAGGGACGTCACTACTGCGGCGATGAACAGCATCATGGAGAGGTACGCGAGCCACATGTCCGGAACCAGCACCCACAGGGCGACGCTTTCGCTGACAGGATCCAGTCCCTCCGCCAATCCGTAACCAGCCGCGATCAGCACGCCATGTGCCAACAAAAGGTACAACGCGGGTTTTCCCAGCTTGCGATGGAACTCCAGCGCCCTGTCATGGCCCACGGTCCGGTCCACCAGGGGAGTCCTCGCGGCCAACAAAAGCATCAACAGGACCAGGTCCATTCCCACCAGGCCAGCCACGACGCCAGCAGCCGTCACTGCGCCTGAAGGCGTGCCGGCGGCTGCCAACGCGCCGTCGGACAGCCATAAGGCCACCGCGGCAGCAACGGATGCCCAGGCAACCACCGTCAGGAGGTCGGCGCGGAGGAGTCTGCGTCGGTGTTGCGCTGCAAAGCGGCTACGCCCCGCGCCGTGTTGCGGCGGTGGGCTTGAGCCGATGGCGGCGGGGAGCTGTGCGGTCATGTATCCAGAGTCAACGCGGCAGCTTTCATTTCGCTGTGAGAAAGGGTCCGTTGTAGCTGTGGTTCGGGCAATTACGGCGCCGTGCGCCTGCAGCGCGACAACATGATTGGTCTTTAATTGCCGCACCTCGTAGACTTGGTAGGCGCTAAGTGCGCGGAGCGTGCGCAATTGCTCCGGTTGTCCGGGAATTCTCCTGTGGTGGCCGGTAGTTAGGGGCTCAAGTTGCGTGACTGACCGTTCGCCTTACTTCAATGTGGGTCGCCCTTAGCAGCATGGTCCAGCAGCAGATATGCGGATCATTACATTCAATTCTTGAGGAGAAGTCATGGCAGCACACTGCCAAGTGACCGGAGCCGAGCCGGGCTTTGGGCACAGCATTTCGCACTCGCACCGCCGCAACAAGCGTCGGTTCGATCCGAACATTCAGAAGAAGCGCTACTGGGTTCCGTCCCTGCGCCGCAATGTCACGCTGCAGGTTTCTGCAAAGGGCATCAAGACCATTGACGTTCGGGGCATCGACGCTGTCGTAGCCTCCATTCTCGCTCGTGGGGTGAAGCTCTAGTGGCTAAGGACAAGGACGTACGTCCGATCATCAAGCTCAAGTCGACTGCGGGCACGGGGTACACCTACGTAACCCGCAAGAACCGTCGTAACGACCCGGACCGTATGGTTCTGAAGAAGTACGATCCCAAGATCCGCCAGCACGTCGAATTCCGAGAGGAGCGCTAAACACATGGCTAAGAAGTCAATGATCGCAAAGAACGAACAGCGTAAAATCATCGTTGAGCGTTACGCTGCAAAGCGCCTCGAACTGAAGAAGGCTCTGGTTGACCCCAACTCGACCGACGAAGTTCGTGAAGCAGCACGCCTCGGCCTGCAGAAGCTTCCCCGCAACGCGTCGCCCGTCCGTCTGCGTAACCGCGACATCATCGACGGCCGTCCCCGCGGTACCTTCCAGAAGTTCGGTATCTCCCGTGTTCGCTTCCGCGACATGGCTCACCGCGGTGAGCTCCCGGGCATCACCAAGTCTTCCTGGTAATTCAGCACTGCTGATTCCAGCTGCTTGAGAAGAGCCGGCAACCTTCGGGTTGCCGGCTCTTCTGCCTTTAAGCCAGGCGTACATTCCGTGTGCTGCAGCGCATAAAAGAGGCGCGCGACGGCGGTGCTTGATTTGGGCGCACTACCCCGGGCTTTGCCGCGGGTTTCCGGGCGATGGGTACCGCGGTGCCCGGATTTGCGGTGGAGATGCGGGGCGTGTATTGTTTTCTAAGTCGCCGCGAGGGAGACAGTGAAGAACTGGGAACCTCGGGTGGCCACATTCCCCTAAATTTTCTTCTTGGTTTCTGGCC
>NZ_UXAU01000012.1 GCF_900609065.1 Arthrobacter ulcerisalmonis
CTCACGGATCTGCTCCCGCGTATACCCCGGCGTCCCAGTCATCACCAGGCCTCCTCACTAATCAGCGAATGACTCACAACCAGCCTGGCAAAGAGGGTTCGCGCTACTTACATTTAAAGGAGGCTCAGGGAATCGGAACGGGTGTGACCCCGAGCGGCACCAAATGCTCCGCGCCACCGTCCACCGCTGACAGCACCCAGATGCCCTTTTCATGGACCGCCACGGAGTGCTCCCACTGCGAGGCGCGCTTGCCGTCAGTGGTCACTACCGTCCAGTCGTCGTCCAACACCGCGGTGTCGATATCCCCGCGAACCAGCATGGGCTCGATTGCCAGGCACAGGCCCGGGCGGATCTTGGGTCCTCGGTGACTGGTTCGGTAGTTCAGCACGTCCGGAGCCATGTGCATCTCCGACCCGATGCCGTGGCCAACATAGTCCTCAAGGATTCCCAACGGCTTGCCGGGGACCTCCGAAACGTAGTCGTCGATGGCGGCACCAACGTCGCCGACGTGCGTTCCGGATGCCAGCGCAGCGATACCGTGCCACATCGCCGCCTGCGTTACATCTGACAAACGCTGGTCTTCAGGGTCCGGCGTGCCCACCAGCACGGTCCTGGCAGAGTCAGAATGCCAGCCGTCCACAATGGCGCCGCCGTCGATCGAGATGATATCGCCGTCAGCCAAGACCCTGCTGCCGGGGATGCCGTGCACGACCTCCTCGTTCACGGAGGTGCAGATCATGGCGGGGAAACCGTGGTAGCCTAGGAAGTTCGAGCGTGCCCCAGCGGAATTGACGACGGCGGCAAACACGTCGTCGAGGTCCTTGGTGGTAACGCCGGGGGTCGCCGCTGCCACGGCAGCATCCAGGGCACGGCTGAGGACCAGCCCGGCCTCGTGCATGGTGCGCATCTGGGCGTTTGTCTTGTATTCGATGCGAGGCTGTCCGAAAGCCATGGGTTTGTCCTTTCACATGCCTGAGGCCCCTCCCGTTGTCGGGAAGGGCCTCAGGGTAAAACGTTGTCTGAATCAGGCGTTCTGTGCTGCCTTGATCGCCTTCATCACGCGGTCCGTGACCTCATCGATGGCGCCAATGCCATCGACCTGGGTGAGGATGCCGCGCTCCGCGTACTTGGTCACTACTGCTTCAGTCTGCTCGTGGTAGAGATCGAGCCGGTGCCGGATGACGGATTCGTTGTCATCGCTGCGGCCGGTGTCCTTCGCGCGGCCGAGGAGGCGCTGAACCAGTTCCTCATCGTCTGCCGTCAGTTGAAGCACAACGTCGAGCTTCTCGCTGCCAGCGGCCAGGATGTCGTCCAGGTAATCCACCTGGGCCGTGGTCCTGGGGTAGCCGTCCAAGAGGAAACCCCTCGCTGCGTCCGCTTCGCCGAGCCGGTCACGAACCATCTTGTTCGTCACGCTGTCCGGGACGAAGTCGCCCGCGTCCATGTACTTCTTGGCCTCGACGCCCAGTGGGGTCTCGCCCTTGACGTTCGCGCGGAAAATATCTCCGGTGGAGATTGCTACCACGCCAAGTCGCTCGGAAATCCGCTCGGCCTGAGTGCCCTTGCCTGACCCAGGAGGTCCAATAATCAGCATTCTCGTCATCGCAAAAGCCCTTCGTAGTGACGTTGTTGTAGCTGTGCATCAATCTGTTTGACGGTCTCCAGGCCAACACCCACCATGATCAGGATGGACGTGCCACCGAATGGGAAGTTCTGGTTGGCGTTGATGAGCACCAGGGCAACCAACGGGATGAGCGCCACAAAGCCGAGGTACATGGCACCCGGGAGCGTAATTCGGGACAGCACGTACTGCAGGTAATCAGCAGTCGGCTTGCCGGCACGGATGCCGGGAATGAAGCCGCCGTACTTCTTCATGTTGTCCGACACTTCTTCAGGGTTGAAGGTGATGGCAACGTAGAAGTAGGTGAAGAACACGATCATGGCGAAGTAAAGCACCATGTAGATCGGGTGGTCACCGCGGGTGAGGTTGTTGTTGATCCATTCAACCCACCACGGCAGCGGCTCGCCGGCCTTGGGTTGGTTGAACTGTGAGATCAGGCCCGGAAGGTACAGCATGGACGACGCGAAGATCACGGGGATCACGCCTGCCATGTTCACCTTGATGGGAATGTACGTGCTGGTTCCGCCTACCGTGCGGCGACCAATCATGCGCTTGGCGTACTGCACGGGAATGCGGCGCTGGGACTGCTCAACAAAGACCACCAGGGCCACGGTCAGCAGGCCGATGCCCAACACGATGAAGAAGGTACCCGGACCCTGCGAAGTCCAGATGGCACCCAAGGAGGACGGGAAGGTCGCTGCGATGGAGGTGAAGATGAGCAGGGACATGCCGTTGCCCACGCCCTTTTCGGTGACCAGTTCACCCATCCACATGATCAGGCCGGTGCCGGCCGTCAGCGTGATGATGAGCAGGATGGTGGTGATAATGCCGTCGTCGGGAATGATCGGCAGGGCACAGCCCGGAAGCAACTGACCGGAGCGGGCCAGGGAGATCAGCGTCGTCGCGTTGAGCAGGCCCAACGCGATGGTGAGGTAACGCGTGTACTGCGTCAGCTTCGACTGGCCAGACGCGCCCTCCTCGTAGAGCTGCTGGAACCGGGGAATGACCACCCGGAGGAGCTGCACGATGATGCTGGCCGTGATGTACGGCATGATCCCCAAGGCAAAGATGGACACCTGCAGCAACGCACCGCCACTGAAGAGGTTGACAAGCTGGTATAGCCCGCCAGCCGTCTGACCGTTCTGCAAGCATTGCTGGACATTCTGGTAGCTCACACCTGGCGAGGGGATGTACGCGCCCAAGCGGAAGATAGTGATGATTCCCAGCGTGAACAACAACTTGCGTCGCAGATCAGGCGTGCGAAAGGCCCGGCCAAATGCGCTAAGCAAGCGTCCTCCTGTGGTGTCAAAGCGAAAGGGGAAATGGGGCGATGAATCCCAACAACAGAGTCTAACCGTTGATTGCACCATGCGAACAATCCGCAGTGAGCACCCTGGCGATTGATGGTGGTCAATCGAGTCCTGAAGGGGTTCTTCCGGATGAAAGAAAACTCCCGGTACCCGAGGCCAAAGGGCCCCAGGTACCGGGAGTCAACAGAAGGCTTACGCCCGCCGCGCCTTAGAGGGCGGTGGTTGTTCCGCCTGCTGCGGTGATCTTTTCTGCGGCGCTGGCCGAGAATGCGTGGGCCGTGACGTCAACCTTGACGGTGATGTCGCCGGTGCCCAGCACCTTGACGGGCTGGTTCTTGCGAACGGCACCCTTTTCAACCAGGTTCTCCACGGTGACGGTGCCACCTTCGGGGAACAGTTCGTTCAGCTTGTCCAGGTTAACAACCTGGAACTCGACGCGGAACGGGTTCTTGAAGCCGCGCAGCTTCGGCAGGCGCATGTGCAGCGGCAACTGGCCGCCGGCAAAGCCAGCCTTGATCTGGTAACGGGCCTTCGTACCCTTGGTACCACGACCAGCGGTCTTACCCTTGGAGCCTTCACCGCGACCAACACGGGTCTTGGCGGTCTTGGCACCGGGAGCGGGACGCAGGTGGTGAACCTTCAGGGCGTTCGCCTTCTCAGCGGCGTCCTGTGCCTTTTCAGCAGTCTTGTCTGCCATTTACTTCGCCTCCTCTACCTTTACCAGGTGCGGAACCGTGTTCAGCATTCCGACAGTCACGGCATCGGCGGCGCGGACAACGGTGTGTCCGATCCGCTTCAGGCCGAGTGACCGAAGGGTGTCGCGCTGGTTCTGCTTGCCGCCAATGGCGGACTTGATCTGAGTGATCTCCAACTGAGAGTCGGAGGGGACCAGGTTCTTAGCCATAGCTCAGGCACCAGCCTTCGAGTTCAGGAGAGCCTTCACCAGCGCAGCCGGAGCAACCTCGTCCAGCGGCAGGCCGCGGCGTGCTGCCACTGCTGCCGGCTCTTCGAGACGCTTCAGCGCATCAACGGTCGCGTGAACGATGTTGATGGCGTTTGAGGAACCGAGCGACTTGGAGAGGATGTCGTGGATACCCACGCACTCCAGTACTGCACGGACCGGTCCACCAGCGATAACACCGGTACCAGCGGAAGCCGGACGCAGCATGACGACGCCAGCAGCGGCTTCACCCTGAACGCGGTGCGGGATGGTGTTGCCAACGCGGGGAACGCGGAAGAAGGACTTCTTAGCCTCTTCAACGCCCTTAGCGATAGCGGCAGGAACTTCCTTAGCCTTGCCGTAGCCAACGCCAACCATGCCGTTACCGTCACCAACGACGACGAGTGCGGTGAAGCTGAAGCGACGACCACCCTTGACGACCTTGGAAACGCGGTTGATGGTCACGACGCGCTCGACGAACTGGCTCTTCTCGGCTTCGCGACCGCCGTCGCGGCCACCACGGCCGCCGCGGTCGCTGCGGCCCTGGCCACGCTCGCCACCACGCTCACCGCGGCGTGCGCCGCCACGGCGATCGTCAGCGGCTGCGGGGGCAGTGGCGTCAGTAGCCGGAGCTACGGCAGCAGTTGCCTTCTGATCTGCAGACACAGTGTCCTTTTCGTTGTTAGCTTCCGTCACAGTGACAGCCCACCTTCGCGTGCGCCGTCAGCGACGGCAGCAATCCGACCGTGGTACTTGTTACCACCACGGTCGAAGACGACGGCTTCGACGCCCGCAGCCTTGGCACGTTCGGCAACGAGCTCGCCGACGCGCTTGGACTTGGCAGTCTTGTCGCCGTCAAATGCACGGAGATCAGCTTCCAGAGTGGAGGCGCTCGCTACGGTGATGCCCTTGGTGTCATCGACAACCTGGACAAATACGTGGCGTGCGGAACGGTTGACGACCAGACGAGGACGTACAGCCGTACCGGAAATACGCTTGCGGATACGAAGCTGCCGGCGGCTGCGCTGGGCAGACTTGCTCTTGTTCGTGCGCTTCTTATTGATTGAGATGGCCATGGTTACTTACCAGCCTTTCCGACCTTGCGGCGGATGACTTCGCCGGCGTAACGGATGCCCTTGCCCTTGTAGGGGTCTGGCTTCCGAAGCTTGCGAATGTTGGCAGCAACCTCGCCGACCTGCTGCTTGTTGATGCCTGAAACAGAGAGCTTGGTCGGGGTCTCAACTGCAAAGGTGATGCCGTCCGGTGCGGAAACGCTGACCGGGTGGCTGTAGCCGAGAGCGAACTCAAGGTCTGATCCCTTGGCCTGAACGCGGTAACCAGTACCAACGATTTCAAGCTTCTTCTCGTAGCCCTTGGTGACGCCCTCGATCATGTTCGCGATCAAGGTGCGGGTCAGGCCGTGGAGTGAACGGGATGCGCGCTCGTCGTTCGGGCGGGCGACGGTCAGGGTAGTTGCATCCAGGGTGACCTCAATCGGGCTGGCCACAGTGTGGTTCAGCTCGCCTTTGGTTCCCTTGACGCTGACGACAGAGCCGTCAACCTTGACCTCAACGCCGGCAGGAACGGTGATGGGGAGACGTCCAATACGTGACATTATTCTCTTCCTTTCCCGTTACCAGACGTACGCGAGGACTTCGCCGCCCACGCCCTTCTTGCCGGCCTGCTTGTCAGTCAGGAGGCCGGAAGAGGTGGACAGGATTGCGACACCCAGACCACCCAGCACGTGCGGCAGGTTGGTGGACTTTGCGTATACACGCAGGCCCGGCTTGGAGATACGACGAACACCAGCGATTGAACGCTCGCGGTTCGGACCGAACTTCAAGTCGATGGTCAGCTTCTTGCCGACCTCCGCGTCTTCTTCCTTCCAGCCGGCAATGAAGCCTTCAGCCTTGAGGATGTCAGCAACGCGTGCCTTGAGTTTGCTGTACGGCATGGTCACGGAATCGTGGTATGCCGAGTTTGCATTGCGCAGACGCGTAAGCATGTCTGCGACAGGATCTGTCATTGTCATGGTGGGCTCGTGCCCTTCCTCATAACGGTTTCCGCGACGCAGTTGGCTGAACTAGTTCAGGAGCCGTGCCGCCGGACCTTTTATGTAGTTAAGTTAGTCTTCGGCCTTGAACGGGAAGCCAAGCGCCTTCAGCAGCGCGCGGCCTTCGTCATTGGTCTTGGCAGTGGTGACAACCGTGATGTCCATACCGCGAACGCGGTCGATGGAATCCTGGTCGATTTCGTGGAACATAACCTGTTCGGTCAGACCGAAGGTGTAGTTACCGTTACCGTCGAACTGCTTGCCGCTCAGGCCGCGGAAGTCGCGGATACGGGGCAGTGCGAGGGTGACCAGGCGGTCCAGGAATTCCCACATGCGGTCCCCACGCAGTGTTGCGTGTGCACCAATGGGCATGCCTTCGCGCAGCTTGAACTGTGCGATTGACTTGCGGGCCTTGGTTACCTGCGGCTTCTGGCCGGTGATCAGGGTCAGATCGCGGACAGCACCGTCGATCAGCTTGGAGTCCTTGGCGGCATCTCCAACACCCATGTTCACAACGACCTTCACCAGACGAGGAACCTGGTTGACGTTTTCGTACTTGAATTCCTCAACGAGCGTGCTCTTGATGGAATCGGCGTACTTGGTCTTCAGACGAGGAACGATCTTCGTTGCCGGAGTCTCGAGAGTCTCAGTCATTAGATGTCCTTCCCTGAGCTCTTGGCCACGCGAATACGAACTTCACGCTGCTTGCCGTCACGTTCGACGGTGTCGATGCGGAAGCCAACACGGGTGGGCTTCTTGGTGGACGGGTCAACCAGTGCCACGTTGGAGATGTGGATCGGGGCTTCAACAACCTCGATGCCACCGGTCTTGGTGCCGCGCTGCGACTGACCGACCTTGGTGTGCTTGGTAACTCGGTTGACGCCTTCTACCAGCACGCGGTTGGTGTCGGTGAACACGCGCAGGACTTTGCCCTGCTTGCCGCGGTCGCCGCCACGCTCAGCCTTGGCGCCAGTGATGACCTGAACCAGGTCACCCTTTTTGATCTTTGCAGCCATGGACTAAAGCACCTCCGGAGCCAGAGAAACGATCTTCATGAACTTCTTATCGCGAAGTTCACGACCAACCGGTCCGAAGATGCGGGTACCGCGGGGGTCACCGTCAGCCTTCAGGATCACAGCTGCGTTCTCGTCAAACTTGATGTAGGAACCATCCGCACGGCGGCGTTCCTTCTTGGTACGGACGATGACTGCCTTGACAACATCGCCCTTCTTTACGTTGCCGCCCGGGATTGCATCCTTGACGGTAGCGACGATGACGTCGCCAATGCCTGCGTAGCGACGGCCAGATCCACCGAGAACGCGAATGGTAAGGATTTCCTTAGCACCCGTGTTGTCGGCGACCTTGAGTCGCGACTCCTGCTGAATCACTATTTACTCCTTGCGTCGCGCCGGTTCTCAGACCGAAAATCTTCCTACGGAATGAGCCTTGCGGAACGGTTGATCGGGGTGTCTCTTGACCTGCCTGGATTTTGCCAGACCAGGCCTAAACTCCCGTGCCAAAAGCAGTTGCTTCCCTTGGTTCCGAACGGATCCGGACGTCGGGGAGCACTATGCCGTGGCACGATTGTTTACGAGGTTTGCTGTCGGCGCACGAACGGCGCCATACAAACTCAAAATCTTAGCATAATTCTGGCGAATCCCCATATCACAGGTCCGGGGTCCGCGCACAGCCGCAACCCTCCCGGAGTTCTTGCGCCAAACCGGCCATCCCTCCCGGACATCCTGCCGTTGGCGTACGACGACGGCCCAGGACGCAGCGGTGAGGCCCACCTACGCAGCGCTCCCCCGCTGCCCCGGCTGGCCGCCGTCGAACGTCACGGCAAATCGGCGATGGCACCCAAACCGCAATAACCCCGGGAGCGATAGGGAAACCAACGCAAAAACCCGGGGAGGGTTGCCAACGCACCCGCAACAACCCCGGGAGGGTTAAACGGGAAAACCCCCGCCCCCAATAGAGGGAGCGAGGGTTTTCCGAAAAGCAGCAGGTGCTACTTAGCCTTCTCGAGGATTTCCACGAGCCGCCAGTTTTTGGTGGCGGACAGCGGGCGGGTCTCGGCGATGATGACGAGGTCGCCGATACCGGCGGTGTTCTCTTCATCGTGTGCCTTGACCTTGGAGGTACGGCGGATAACCTTGCCGTACAGGGCGTGCTTCACGCGGTCTTCAACCTGAACAACGATGGTCTTTTCCATCTTGTCAGAGACCACATAGCCGCGAAGCGTCTTGCGCTGACCGCGCTGCGCAGCCGGAGCCGCGGTAGCTGATTCGGTCACGTTCTCGTCCTTTTCACTCACTTGGCATCCTCCTCGGTGACAACCTCTTCAGCCTTTTCGGCCTTTTTGGTTGCAGCCTTCTTGGACTTCTTTTCTTCCTTGGCTTCCACAACCGGTGCTACGACCTCGGCACGAATGCCCAGCTCGCGCTCACGCAGAACGGTGTAGATGCGGGCGATGTCCTTCTTTACCGCGCGCAGTCGACCGTGGTTCTCCAGCTGTCCGGTGGCGGACTGGAAACGCAGGTTGAACAGCTCTTCCTTGGCCTTACGGAGTTCTTCGACGAGACGCTCGTTGTCGAAACCGTCCAGCTGTGCGGGAGCCAGATCCTTGGATCCTACTGCCATTTCTATTCACCACCTTCGCGACGCAGAATGCGTGCCTTCAACGGGAGCTTGTGGATTGCCAGGCGCAGGGCCTCGCGTGCTACCGATTCTTCGACGCCGGAGATCTCGAAGAGAACCCGACCCGGCTTGACGTTTGCGATCCACCATTCCGGCGAACCCTTACCGGAACCCATGCGGGTTTCGGCAGGCTTCTTCGTGAGGGGGCGGTCCGGGTAGATGTTGATCCAGACCTTGCCGCCACGCTTGATGTGGCGGGTCATCGCGATACGTGCAGACTCGATCTGACGGTTGGTGACGTAAGCCGGGCTCAGAGCCTGGATACCCCATTCACCGAAGGAGACCTGAGTGCCGCCCGTAGCAGCGCCGGAACGACCCGGGTGGTGCTGCTTACGGTGCTTGACTCGACGTGGGATAAGCATTTAAGCCTGTCCTCCTTCTACTGCAGCGGGTGCAGCCTCAACTGCCGGCGCCTCTGCAGCAGGAGCTGCTTCGGCGGCCGGGCGGTCGTTACGACGACGGCGGTCACCACGGTCAGCGCCGCCGGGACGGCCCGGACGGTCGCTGGGGCCACGGCCACGGGACGGCGCAGAAGCTGCCTGCTGAGCCAGTTCCTTGGAGGTGAGATCGCCCTTGTAGATCCAGACCTTCACACCAATGCGGCCGAAGGTGGTCTTGGCTTCGTAGAAGCCGTAGTCGATGTTCGCGCGGAGGGTGTGCAGGGGCACACGGCCTTCGCGGTAGAACTCCGAGCGGGACATTTCAGCGCCACCAAGACGGCCCGAGCAAGCGATCCGGATGCCCTTGGCACCGGCGCGCTGTGCGGACTGCATGGCCTTCTTCATTGCGCGGCGGAATGCCACACGTGAGGTCAGCTGCTCTGCAACGCCCTGGGCGACAAGCTGAGCTTCCATCTCGGGGTTCTTGACCTCGAGGATGTTCAGCTGAACCTGCTTGCCGGTGAGCTTTTCGAGCTCGCCGCGGATGCGGTCTGCTTCTGCTCCACGGCGGCCGATGACGATGCCGGGACGTGCCGTGTGGATATCCACGCGGACACGGTCACGGGTGCGCTCGATCTCAACCTTGGCGATACCGGCGCGCTCCATGCCCGTGGACATGAGCTGGCGGATACGGATGTCTTCGCGAACGAAGTCCTTGTACCGCTGGCCTGCCTTGGTGCTGTCAGCGAACCAGTGCGATACGTGATCGGTGGTAATGCCGAGTCGGAACCCGTGCGGGTTTACTTTCTGTCCCACTTAGCGAGCCTCCTCTTTCTCCGGGGTAGCGACTACCACGGTGATGTGGCTGGTGCGCTTCTTGATCTGAAATGCACGACCCTGGGCACGCGGCTGGAACCGCTTCATGGTCGGGCCTTCATCAACAAACGCTTCGCTGATGATGAGGTCACCTTCGTCAAACGCAACGCCGTCGCGGTCCGCGAGGACCCGGGCGTTGGAGATTGCCGACTGAACTACCTTGAATACCGGCTCTGAAGCTGCCTGTGGGGCAAACTTCAGAATTGCCAGAGCCTCATTCGCTTGCAAACCACGAACAAGGTTGACGACGCGCCGGGCCTTCATAGGCGTTACGCGGATGTGGCGCGCAATTGCCTTGGCTTCCATTGCTTTCCTTCTCTCGTCTTGACGTAAGTGCAGGCGCCTAGCGGCGCTTGCCCTTACGGTCGTCCTTGACATGGCCGCGGAATGTCCGCGTAGGAGCGAATTCGCCGAGCTTGTGCCCGACCATCGACTCAGTGACAAACACGGGGATGTGCTTGCGTCCGTCGTGTACGGCGATCGTGTGCCCGAGCATGTCGGGGATGATCATCGAACGGCGAGACCAGGTCTTGATGACGTTCTTAGTGCCCTTATCGTTTTCCCTGGCTACCTTCACAAAGAGGTGCTGGTCAACGAAAGGACCTTTTTTCAGGCTGCGTGGCATGTGTCCAGGCTCCTATCGCTTGTTCTTGCCAGTACGACGGCGACGCACAATTAGCTTGTCGCTCTCTTTGTTCGGGCGGCGGGTGCGGCCCTCACGCTTACCGTTGGGGTTCACAGGGTTACGTCCACCGGACGTCTTGCCCTCGCCACCACCGTGCGGGTGATCAACCGGGTTCATGGCGACACCACGGACGGTCGGGCGGACGCCCTTCCAGCGCATCCGGCCGGCCTTGCCCCAGTTGATGTTCGACTGCTCGGCGTTGCCGACCTCGCCGATCGTGGCGCGGCAGCGCACGTCAACGTTGCGGATTTCGCCGGAGGGCAGACGCAGCTGAGCGAAGCGGCCTTCCTTGGCAACAAGCTGGATCGATGCACCGGCGGAGCGGCCCATCTTGGCGCCGCCACCCGGACGCAGTTCAACTGCGTGGATTACGGTACCCACCGGGATGTTGAGCAGGGGCAGGTTGTTACCGGGCTTGATGTCAGCACCGGCACCTGCCTCAACGATGTCACCCTGGGAGAGCTTGTTGGGAGCGATGATGTAACGCTTGGTGCCATCAACGAAGTGCAGGAGGGCGATGCGAGCCGTGCGGTTCGGATCGTACTCGATTTCGGCAACGCGGGCGTTGATGCCATCTTTGTCGTGACGACGGAAGTCGATCAGACGGTACTGGCGCTTGTGCCCACCACCCTTGTGACGGGTGGTGATCTTACCGGTGTTGTTACGACCGCCCTTTTTGGGCAGCGGACGTACCAACGACTTTTCCGGCGTTGACCGCGTGATTTCTGTGAAGTCCGCTACGCTCGAGCCACGACGGCCCGGGGTAGTCGGCTTGTATTTACGGATTCCCATAATTTATTTCCTCGTTAAAGTGGTCTCCGCTACGCGAGCGGACCGCCGAAGATGTCGATGGTGCCTTCTTTGAGGGTCACAATCGCACGCTTGGTGTTTTTGCGGGTACCCCAGCCGAATTTGGTGCGCTTGCGCTTACCGGCACGGTTGATGGTGTTGATCGAGTCGACCTTGACGGAGAAGATTTTCTCCACAGCCAGTTTGATCTCGGTCTTGTTCGAGCGGGTGTCCACCAGGAAGGTGTACTTACCCTCATCGATCAGACCGTAGCTCTTTTCCGACACGACGGGTGCAAGCACGACGTCGCGGGGATCCTTGATGGTGGCTGCGCTCACTTGGCATCCTCCTCGTTGTTTGCCACTACCTTGCCGGCAACGAATGCGTCGTAGGCAGCCTTGGTGAAGACAACGTCATCGGAGACGAGAACGTCGTAGGTGTTCAGCTGATCTGCGTACAGAACGTGAATACCTTCGAGGTTGCGCACGGACAGTGCAGCAACATCGTTGGCGCGCTCGATGACAACCAGCAGGTTCTTGCGCTCGGAAACGCCGCGCAGCGATGCGAGTGCGGACTTGGCGGAAGGCTTGGTGCCCTCAACCAGGTCAGCGACAACGTGGATACGTCCGTTGCGTGCCCGGTCAGACAGTGCGCCGCGCAGTGCAGCAGCAATCATCTTCTTGGGGGTGCGCTGGCTGTAGTCACGCGGTGTGGGACCGTGGACAACGCCACCGCCGGTCATGTGCGGAGCACGGATTGAACCCTGACGGGCGCGGCCGGTGCCCTTCTGCTTGAACGGCTTGCGGCCTGCACCGGAAACTTCGGCGCGGGTCTTGGTCTTGTGGGTACCCTGGCGAGCAGCAGCGAGCTGTGCAACGACGACCTGGTGCAGCAAAGGCACGTTGGTCTGAACGTCGAAGATCTCTGCAGGCAGGTCAACCTGGACAGTGTTAGCCATTGAACTAGGCTCCCTTCACGGCGGTGCGTACGAAGACGACCTGGCCGCGGGCGCCGGGGACGGCACCCTTGATCAGGAGCAGCGACTTCTCGGCGTCAACACCGTGAACCGTGAGGTTCAGCGTGGTGTGACGCACGGCGCCCATGCGGCCGGCCATTTTCATGCCCTTGAAGACGCGGCTCGGGGTGGATGCGCCACCGATTGAACCGGGCTTACGGTGGTTCTTGTGGGCACCGTGGGAAGCTCCAACGCCGTGGAAGCCGTGACGCTTCATCACACCGGCGAAGCCCTTACCCTTGGTGGTGCCGATGACGTCGATCTTCTGGCCGGCTTCGAAGAGCTCTACAGAGAGCTCCTGGCCCAGCTCGTACTCAGCAGCATCTGCGGTACGGAGTTCGACGACGTGGCGGCGAGGCGTGACGCCTGCCTTTTCAAAGTGACCAGCCAGCGGCTTGGTGACCTTGCGGGGGTCGATCTGGCCGTAGCCGATCTGAACGGCGACATAGCCATCAACTTCTGCGTTACGCAGCTGGGTGATGACGTTTGAGTCTGCCTGGACCACAGTGACGGGGATGAGCTTGTTGTTCTCATCCCAGACCTGGGTCATGCCGAGCTTCGTGCCCAGCAGGCCCTTTACATTACGGGTTGCGGTCATAGTCTCTCAGCACCTCCCTACAGCTTGATTTCGATGTTCACGTCGGCCGGCAGGTCGAGACGCATGAGCGAGTCGACAGCCTTGGGCGTGGGATCGATGATGTCGATAAGACGCTTGTGCGTGCGCATTTCAAAGTGCTCGCGGCTGTCTTTGTACTTGTGCGGAGAGCGGATTACGCAGTAAACGTTCTTCTCCGTCGGAAGCGGCACGGGGCCAACAACCGTTGCGCCTGCGCGCGTGACCGTCTCAACGATCTTCCGTGCTGAAACGTCAATGACCTCGTGGTCATATGACTTCAGCCGGATGCGGATTTTTTGTCCCGCCATGTCGCCTGACTCTCTTTCAGTCTGTGCTTCCCCTGATTAGGGCTGCCCTGTTCACTTACCTGTTGTATGTGGCTGCCGAAGCAATTGAGGCTGTAACCACCACCCGCCGCACAGACTGAATCCGGATTAATCCGGGTTCCTCACCCTGCCGACGTAACCGACCCCCGCGGTCGGGCGTGTCGCGCTATGCACGCAGACAAATCCGTAATCCTTGGGTTTGGGTTATGTTTGGTCTTCCACCTGGACCCTGACACCCGGCATTATCCGGATCGGGACACGAAGAAGCGCTTGAACAACTCATCTAGTATGCCCGAATTATCTGGCGGATGCGAATTGGGCCGGAAAATCGCCGCTGCGCCCCCATTGCCCTGTCTTCGTGCCGAATGGATGATGGATCCATGACCCTGGAACGTACGACGCCGGTGGCTCACCTCGCCAGCCGCATCCCGCCGTCGTTCACGCTGGGGGTCGCAGCCGCCGCCTTCCAGATCGAAGGCGCGCTTGCCGATGGTGGCCGCGGGCCGTCGGGCTGGGATGCGTTCGTGGAGAAGCCGGGCGCCATCGAGGCCGGCGCCTCCCCGGCGGTCGCCTGCGATCACTACAACCGGCTTCCCGAGGATGTTGCCTTGTTGCAGGACCTGGGGGTTGATTCGTACCGCTTCTCATTGTCGTGGCCGCGCATCCAGCCTGATGGCCGCGGGCCGGTGAACCAGGCTGGCCTGGACTTCTACGATCGGCTGATCGACAGCCTCCTAGCGGCGGGCATTACACCGATGGCTACCTTGTACCACTGGGACACCCCCCTCCCCCTTGAACACCGTGGCGGCTGGCTGAATCGTGAGACGGCCAAGCGTTTTGGCGATTATGCGTATGCTGCGGGCGCCCGGTTTGGGGACCGGGTCAGCCAGTGGGTGACCCTCAACGAACCACTGTCTGTGGCGTTCAACGGCTACGCGTTTGGGGTCCACGCCCCCGGCCGGGCCCTGCTTTTCGACGCGTTGCCAGCAATCCATCATCAATTGTTGGCCCATGGCCTGGGCGTCCAGGCGCTCCGGGCGGCATCGGTGGTGGGCGGGATCGGCCTGACCAACTTCCACGCACCGATCGAACCAGCGTCCAACACCCGGCGGGACAGGCTGGTGGCGCACGTGTACGATCTGGCGATGAATCGGATGTACGCAGATCCGGTGCTGTTGGGTCGCTATCCGCGCCTGCCATTGTGGGCCCAGCCGTGGCTGCGGGCCAAGGCACGGATCACCGACGCGGATCTGCAGACCATCCACCAACCCCTGGACTTCTATGGCCTCAACTACTACTTCCCCGTGAAGGTGGCCATGGGCCGGGGGCAGGAATTGCGGCGCACGGACCCGCATCACGCGATGTCCAGGTTGCCGTTCCGCACCGTTGACTATCCGGAGCTTGCCCGGACCGGGTTCGGCTGGCCGGTGGCACCCGACCATCTCGGGACAGTTTTGGGCCAGCTGCGCGATCGTTACGGCGCGGCGCTTCCGCCCGTCTACATCACCGAAGGCGGTGCCAGCTTTCCCGAACCCGATTCGGTGTCCGCGCCGTTGCGTGATGCAGAACGCCAGCAATACCTGGCGGATCACCTGGGGTCAGCGCTG
The DNA here is from genome assembly GCF_900609065.1 of Arthrobacter ulcerisalmonis. Taxonomy (GTDB): domain Bacteria; phylum Actinomycetota; class Actinomycetes; order Actinomycetales; family Micrococcaceae; genus Arthrobacter; species Arthrobacter ulcerisalmonis. The sequence continues at coordinate 14,916 of NZ_UXAU01000012.1, forward strand.
GCTGCCGTGGCGCCTGGCGGAGTAGCTGAAGGGGTGGACCTCCGTGGCTACTACGTGTGGACGCTGATGGACAACTTCGAATGGGCCGCCGGCTATACGCAACGGTTTGGGTTGGTCCATGTGGACTTCGCAACCCAGGCGCGGACGCCAAAGCAGTCCTACTACTGGTTCCGGGACCTCATCCGGTCACGGGAACCCTAAGGCACGCGTCACAGCCAACGCACGGGCCTCAGACCCTGCGCGGCCGCACCATCTGTACCGGGTGCAGTTACTCGTTCTTGTTGGCCCTGTTGATCCGTTTGGCGCGGTCAATTTCCTGGCGAAAATGCTTCCTCGCCCAGAACACTCCGCCAACAACCACCACGGCAACAATCAGGAAAATAAGAAATCCCACAGCGTGCTCCCTTCGATGCTGCAACCCTATCAGGGGCTACTCGGCGGCCTGTCCTTCTGCTCCGCTTCGCTGCCGGTACCCCGGTTCAGCCGCCACACTGCAAAGCTGATCAGGCCGACGGCGATCAGCGCCAGCAGCGCGAAGGTGTACTCCCGCAGGGACCACAGCACGCAGGCTGCAACTCCCAGAGCACCCCACCAAGCAAAGACCCGGTCCGAGACCAGCAACCCAGCCACCAGCAGGCAGGCCAGGAGCACCAGCACCCATAGCTGCGAGCCGCCC
>NZ_UXAU01000071.1 GCF_900609065.1 Arthrobacter ulcerisalmonis
GGATTTTCGGGCTGTCGCCGCCGCAGAACGCGGCGGCTCGAGCATCCACGCCGGAACGAAAGCTCGTCTCGAGGATCACCGCGCCACCGCGGAGACCGGCAACGCGTTCACCGGCTCGGGTGGAATTCTGCCCGCCAATGGTGCCTTCTCGGTGGCCGCTGTTTCGCCGTCGTCACTGCCGGTCGTGGGGGTCCCGGATCTCCTCCTCGCGGTGGGCCAGGTTCGGCCC
>NZ_UXAU01000023.1:0-23400 GCF_900609065.1 Arthrobacter ulcerisalmonis
GAAACCGCCCTGCAACGCTATTTCCAAGCACACCCCGAACGGTTTAGCGCCCGCCCGAGGACACCGACGCCCGCTGGCACGGTAGGGATCAACCTGCCAAACGAGAAACCAAAAAACAAAGCCGCATGACTCCACACAGCTTGACATCGAGCGTTAGCGCTACCTAGTTGGGAGAGGGGGCGCTATACAGACTGCACGGCCTATGCGTCTCCAAGCAGCCAACCCGTGGCAGTTTGAGCACTAAACACTAAGCCGATTGCACACTTTCGGCATGGTGACTAGGGTCACAGCCATGGACCTTCTCCCCCTGGCCGCTGGCACGTCTGCGCCGCCGCCCACCCCCGAGCAACTCCGGGACCTTTACCGGCTGATGGCCACCGTCCGGTATCTCGACACGTCCGCCGTGGCGTGGCAACGGCAGGGCCTCATCCCCGGTTATGCCCCGGAACTTGGCCAGGAAGCAGCCCAAGTGGGCAGCGGCTACGCCGTGGATCTGACCCGGGACTTTGTCTTCCCCACGTACCGGGAGATGGGCGTGGCCCGCGCCATGAACGTGGACATGGTGGCGTACATGTCCACCCATAAGGCCACGTGGCATGGCGGCCTCTACGATCCCCAGCAGTCCCGGCTCGCCCCCATTCAGGCCGTGGTGGCCGGTTCGGTCCTGCACGCCGTCGGTTGGGCCCACGGCCAGACCCTGGCTGGCCAGGACGGTGTGGCCCTCACCTATTTCGGCGACGGCGCCTCCTCGCAGGGCGACGTGCACGAGGCCCTGAACTTCGCCGCCGTGATGCAGGCACCAGTGGTGTTCTTCGTGCAGAACAACGGCTGGGCCATTTCCGTCCCCACTGAACGCCAGGTGGCCGGCGGCACTGTTGCTGCCCGCGCGGCCGGTTATGGAATCCCCGCCCTGCACATCGACGGCAACGACGTGGTGGCAGTCCTGCAGGCCACCCGGCAAGCCTTGGCCCACAGCCGCGCCGGGCATGGCCCCGTCCTCATTGAAGCCATGACCTATCGCCGCGGGCCGCACTCTACAGCCGACGATCCAGGCCGCTACCGCACCTTGGCAGCGGAGCACGACGACGCCGGCCCCGACCCCCTGGTCAGGTTCCGCCAAGTGCTGCTCACCGAAGGAGTGGCCGACGAGGCCTTCTTCCTCGCCGTTGCCGAATCCGCCAAAGCCGAAGAAGAGTCCCTCCGGCACGGACTGGGCGCGCTGGGCCCACGCCCCGGCGCCGAAATGTTCAGCCTGGTGTTCCAGGAGTCAACGCCCACCCTCGATGACCAGGCGGCCCGCTGGCGGAAGGAGTCCGAACATGTCTAAAACATCCCTCGAAACCACGGCGGACCCCGCCACCAACGTGCTGGAACTTTCCATGCAGCAAGCGCTGAATAGGGCGTTGGATGAGATACTCCTTGAGGACCCCAAGTCCGTCATCTTCGGCGAAGACTGCGGCCAACTGGGCGGTGTCTTCCGGATCACCGACGGGCTGCAGGCCAAGCACGGCGTCGCCAGGGTTTTCGACACCCCACTGGCCGAGTCGGGGATCCTGGGCATGGCAGCCGGTTTGGCCATGGCCGGATTCCATCCCATCCCCGAGGTGCAGTTCGACGGCTTCGCCTACCCCGCCATCAACCAGATTGTCTGCCAGATCGCGCGGGTCAACTACCGAAGCCGGGGCACCTTGCCCATGCCCATCACCCTGCGGGTGCCAAGTTTCGGCGGAATCCGGGCACCTGAACACCACGGCGAATCCCTTGAGGCTTTGTTTGCGCACGTTCCGGGGCTCAAGGTGGTGTCGCCGTCGTCGCCCACAGAGGCTTACCACCTGCTCAAGTACGCCGCGGCACGGCCCGATCCGGTGATTTTCATGGAACCGAAGTCGCGTTATTGGCAGAAGGGCCCGGTAGACCTGGCCGATGCTGGACCACGAACAGGTGCCAAGGTCGTCCGCGAGGGCAGGCACCTAACTCTCATCGCCTGGGGCGCCATGGTGGCGCGGTGCCTGCAGGTTGCCGAACTGGCGGCCGAGGACGGCGTCGACGTGGAGGTCTTGGACCTCCGCTGGCTCAAGCCGCTGGATGCCCCGGCGATGGTGCGGTCCGTGCAAAAGACGCGGCGCGCCGTCGTCGTGCATGAGGCGCCGCTGACCTCGGGCCTTGGCGCGGAGGTCGCCCAACTCATCACCGCAGGCTGTTTCGACACGCTCAAAGCACCCGTGGAACGTGTGACCGGATTCGATGTGCCATACCCGGCCGGAGATCTGGAAGATGAATACATCCCCAATATTGACCGCATCCTCAATGGAATCCAACGTGTATTGGAGTATCGCCGTGGCTGAACTTTCGTTTCCCCTGCCGGATCTTGGCGAGGGCCTGATCGAAGCGACGGTGCTGGAATGGCTGGTTTCACCGGGCGACATGGTGGAGCGCAACCAACCGCTCGTGGAGGTGGAGACCAGCAAATCCGCCGTCGAACTGCCCAGCCCGCAGGCAGGTAAAGTGGTGCGTACCTTCGGCGAGGCTGGCGGACGGATTAGTGTTGGCGAGCCTCTGATTGTGTTTGACGTTCCGGACAAGACGGCCGGAATTGTGGGCACGGTGCCGGCGGAAGAGGCCCCCACGCGCCGGGTCCGCCTGAGCGCCGTACTTGACGAGGACTGACACTATGAGCGGCAGGCACACCGGTATCCAGCAGACGCACACGGTGGAGGGCATCGATCCGCAGCTGCACGTCGCGGTGCACGAGCCCGAGTCCGACGCCGGGCTCCGGCCTGTCCTGCTGATCCATGGTTTCTCTTCCTCCAGCAAGCTGAACTGGGACGATACCGGCTGGGTGGCTGCCCTGCTCAATGCTGGCCGCCGCGTCATCACCGTGGACCTGCCCGGCCACGGTCTCAGCGGCGCTCCCGATGAGCGCGATGCGTACTCCCCCAGCAAGATTCGCGCCGACCTCCTGCAGGCAGCGGTCGACGCCGGCGCCCGCCCCCTGCAGGCCGGGAACCCTGCCAGCGGGCTCGACGTGGTGGGCTATTCCCTGGGGGCCCGGCTCGCGTGGGAATTCGGGGCTACCCAGCCGGAGTTGGTGCACAGGCTGGTACTGGGTGGGGCCAACGTGGCCGACCCGCTCGCCGAGTTCGATCTGGTCGCCGCCCAGGATTTCCTGGCCGACGGAACGCCCATCGCCGATGAGTCCACTGCGCGGCTCCTCAAGATGGCGTTGTTGTTGCCCAGCAACAACATTTTTGCCCTGCTCACCCTCGTCGAAGCCATCAAAGACGAGCCGTACGATCCGGCCAAGGCCGTGCCGCACGTCCCCATCCTCTTGGTCTCCGGAGACCAGGACGAAAGGGTGGGCGCGCTGCCCGAACTTGCTGAACTGGCAACCGCTGCCGGCGCCACCGTGGAGCAGTTGGTGCTCCCCAACCGGACGCACACCAACGCCGTCACCAGCAGGGCCTTCAAGGAAGCCGCGATCGCCTTTCTGGCGCGATAGGGTCGCGGTGCGGCGCTGCCTCTGACCCGGCTGCCAAGAGGGCTGTCCGGCGTGCAAAGCCGTGGCGGGATGCCGGCTGTAGGCTGATGTCCAACATGGCAGTTGGGCCGGAAGGGATTCATGGGAACGCGCTTCGATGACCGCTCTGATGCCGGTCGACAGCTTGCTGCCGTGTTGACTCAATTTCGTGAGCAGCCAGACACCGTGGTGTTGGGGTTGGCGCGCGGCGGGATCCCGGTTGCCGCGGCTGTTGCCCAGACGCTGTTCCTGCCTCTTGGGACGGTGTTGGTCCGAAAATTGGGCATCCCTGGACACCCTGAGACGGCTTTCGGCGCTTTGGCATGGTCCTCGGGACGGACTGTCCGGATCCTCAATCGCCCACTTCTGGACCGGGTGTTGGTCCACGGCGTGACACAAGCAGATCTTAAGCACGTTGAGGACCTGGAACGCACCGAGCTGCGGCGACGCGCGGACCTTTACCTGGAATCCGAGCCCAGCGTCGCGGGCAAGACGGTCCTCCTGGTGGACGATGGACTGGCCACCGGCGCCACGTTGCGGGCCGCTGTGGCTGCGGTCCGGGCCAGCGGCGCAGCGTCCGTGATCGCTGCGGCCCCCGTGGGATCGGTAGATGCAGAAGCCTCCGCCGAGGAAGTCTGCGATGCCGTGTTCTGCCTGCACCTGCCCGGTAAGTTCCGGGCTGTGGGCCTCTTCTACCGGAACTTTGCCCAGCTCACCGATCAGGACGCCATCGCAGCCCTCACGCGCGGCTGATGCTGGCACGCCGGGCTTGCTGGTGTCCGAGCAGGCCGGCACGCACAAAGCCAGGCTCGCCGGTAGGGCGTAGCGCCACATCTCGAGCCCGCTTTTACTGCCGGGCCCTAGGATGGATTGCATGACTTCCTCCGCTGCAGCACAGGCCGGGGCGCCGCCAACTGCATCCCCCTCGCAGACCTTGTCCCGTGGTATCCGCGCGCTGGAGATCCTCGCGGCCGCGCCCGGCCCGCTGACCATTGCCGAGCTTGCGGATGCCATGGGCGTGCACCGCTCGGTGGCGTACCGGATCCTGCGGACCTTGGAAGACCACTCGCTGCTGAAACGTGATGGTTCAGGCCGGATGCAGCCTGGTCCCGGGCTGGCGGTGTTGGCCCGCGGAGTCTCGAAGGACCTGCAGACGGCGGCGCTTCCGGAGTTGACCCAACTGGCCAATCAGCTGGACATGACTGCCTTCGTGGCGCTGTGGGACCAGCACGACTGCATCACCCTGGTGGCCGTGGAGCCACGCCATGTGGGTGGAACGGTGGCGCAGCACCCGGGCAGCAGGCATCCGCTCAACGCGGGCGCACCCGGAATTGCGATCCAATCCACCATGACTGAAGCCGAATGGGATCAGCTGGGCACCGGCGTCGGCTACCGCGCCGAAGCGGCCGAAGCCCGGCAGCGCGGCTACGCGGACAGCCACGACGAGGTGATTGCAGGCGTCACCTCACTGGCATCGCCGGTCCGCATCCCGGGCGGTCGACCCGCCGCTTTGGCTGTTGTGTACATCCGGACAGCGCACGAACCCGCTGCGGTGGGCGCGGCGCTGGCCGCCAGCGCCGCGAGAATCGAAAGCCTCCTAGTTTAGCAGGGCACGCGGCGGGTTGCTACCGCGCTCGTTTCCGGCCCAGGACGACGGCGGCTCCCGCACCCAAGAGTTACCGCGCGCCTCTCCGACCGAGGACGACGGCGGCTCCCGCACCCAGAAGGGCCAAAGCAACTGCCGCAGCAACGGGCGTGAGGAACGCAGCCGAGTAGCCGAAGGACTGCGCCAAGCCGCCACCAATCGACGAACCGAGTGCCGTCCCCGCCACAATGCCGCTGGCCAAGGCCGTCATGACGGTCCCCAGCCGACGAGCCGGTGCCAGCTTCCCGCCGACCGAAAAGACGGTCACCATGACCGGACCCACAGGGATGCCCAGGACCAGCAGGACCACCACCATGGCCCCCAGAGAGCTGGGGAGCAGCAGAAGGACGGCGAAGACGGCCATGGCTGCAGCAGCTAGGAGCCACCGTAGTTGTAGCGTGAACCTCGGCGACCAGTAGGCCACGGACAGCGCCGCCACTGCCGAGCTCAAACCCATCACCGCGTACAGCAATCCGGCCAGTTCCGAGCCACCGAAACCTGCCGAAAAGGCACTTAGTGCCGCCTGGGTGGAACCAAAGAACGTGCCCATGCACACCATCGCCACCACGGGGAGGGCCACGGTCCAGGGCATTTTCGGCGCGGGAGCGGAGGAGGTGGCTGACTCCGCGAGAACAGCGCCAGGGTCGGAGCCGGGGCGTTTGGTGGCGCGCCGGCTAACGGGTACCGCCTGGTGGGTGGGGTGGGACGCAAACGCCGGAACCAGGGTGATGGTCATGGCGGCGGCAACGGCCAGGGGCAGCCAGGGCGCCACCGCACTGGCCAAGATCCCCACCAAGGCCGGTCCCAGCACAAACGTGACTTCATCGGCGGTGCCCTCGTAGGACAAGGCGGTGTCAAGGTCGCGGGAGTTCTGCGTGGGCTTGCCGCGTGACGTCAGCGCCATCCACCGGACACGGGCCAGCGGCCCAACCTGCGGACAGCTTCCACCGGCCAGGAATGCGGCGATCAGCACGGCAAGGGGGAATCCGCCGGCGTCGCCCATCGTGACAGCTGCCAGGATGACGGCGAGCACGGCCACGGTGTTGAGGATGGCCGCCACCAGGAGGACTGGGCGTTGACCCAGTTTGTCCGCCAGTGCTCCCAGGACGGGTGCGCCGACCGCCGAACCAATACCGACGGCGCCAGCCGCGGACCCACCCACGGCATAAGATCCGCTGACTGAGGTGACAAGCGTCAGGGTGCCAACAGTGAGCATGGCCAGTGGCAGCCTGGCAAACAGCCCAATGGGTAGGAAACTCCGGCCCGCGAGGTGCGGGAGCCGGGCAAACCGGCCTTTGGCTGCGGGCTGGTCATCAGGGGCAATGGAGGCGTCGACAGTGCTGGACGCCGGGGAAGATGAGGGTGTCAATTCCGGGCTCGTTCAAGTAGTGCGCATCGTCCCTCCTCCCGATGCGCGAAACCCGGTAACACCACCATGATACCGGGTTCCACGCTCCTAGTCTGTGAGTTCCACCGCATCTGAAATGCGCAGGCTTGACCCGTTCCGGGCCTTGATGACCTGCAGCTGGACGCCGATCCGTTGCTTCATTTCGGCAACGTGACTGACCAACCCCACCACCCTGCCGCCGTCGCGAAGTCCCTCCAATGCATCCATGACCTGCTCGAGCGATTGCTCATCCAGGCTGCCGAAGCCCTCATCCACGAAGAGAGTCTCGATCTCCACCCCGCCAGACTCCTGCTGGACAACATCTGCCAAGCCGAGGGCCAGGGACAGAGATGCCATGAACGACTCACCGCCGGAGAGCGTGGACGTGTCGCGGCGGAAACCCGTCCACTGATCCACCACTTCCAAACCGAGCCCGGACTTGGCCCCCTTGGCCGCTTTCGCATCGGTGTACTGCAAAAGGTAGCGGCCATCGCTCATGGCCACCAGCCGCTCCGAAGCCGCAGCTGCAACCTGCTCCAGGCGAGCGGCAAGGACATAGCTGTTGAGGCTCATCCTGTAGGTGTTGTCACCTCGCCCGGACGCGGCGTCGGCAAGACCCGCCAGCATGCGCGCGTTCTCCGCGGGCCCCTCCGCCGAGCCAGCAAGCTGAGCGTACTCGGCGCGAATGGTCTGCACCGATACCAGGCACCGCCGGGCCATCCCGGCTGACAACTCCGCGTCCCGCGCCAGCGCGTCCGCTTCGGCGGAAGCCTCGCGGAGTGCCAGCAAACCCTGGGGACCGAGGTTACCTCCCGCTGCTGCTTCCTGCTTGGCCAGGACCAGATCGGGCGAGGCGAAGAGTTCGCTGACCCGCGCGGCCTCATCCAGGGTGCCCCTGATGCTGGCCTGAAGCTGGAGCACCTGGGCCGGATCCAGCAGCTGGTTCCTGGCTTCCTCGGCGCTGTCGAAACCCGCGTCGGGTAACGCGCCCGCCAACTGCTCCCGGGCTTCCACAGCAGCCGAACGTGCCCGGTCACGTTGCTCTTGGGCGTTGATGGCCTTGGCAAGGACGTCGACGGCGCTTTCCAAGGCACGCAAACGCTGCGGCAGGCTCCGATGTCCATTGCGCAACTCGAGCAGCGCTTCGTCCAAGGCGTCAGTCTGCTCGGCGAACGACGCCATGGCAGCCGTTGCTTGCGACAACTCGGATTCAAGGCTGGTCCGCTGCTGAACCGAACTCTCCAGGACCAACTCAAGGTCCTGGAGCCGGTCCCGGACCATCGCGAGCCGCTCGCTGGCGTCCTGAGCATCAGCCGCGGCCTCCCGGCAGCCTGCTGCTGCCGCAACAGCCTCAGCCTCAGGGGTAGCTCCGCCTTGCCCGGCAAGGACGGCCACCTGCTGATCGGCGTCGTTCAGCAGCGCGGCAACCTGCGCAAACACGGCCTCGGCGCCATCGTGCTCAGCTGCGGCCATCTCCTCTGCCTGGGCCAGTCCGGGCCCACTGGCTGCCGAAACAGCCAACGCAGGATGGTCGGTGCTGCCACAGACAGGGCATGCGCCGCCTGCTGCCAGCTGCGCCGCAAGCTCAGCGGCAGCGTTCAAGAGCCGGGCTTCGCGCAGGTCGAGCCAGCGCTGCTTGGTGTCCAGCCGAACTTCCCGGGCCTGCTCGAACCGAGCCTGGACGGTGTCCCGGGACTGTGCTGCCGTACTGTACTTCCGGACAATCAACACAAGATCGTGGGCGTCCGCTGCCGCTTTGGTACGCAGTGCCAGCTCCCCGGCCAGTGCCTCCAGGTCCGGCAATCCGCTGCGGAGATCAGCCCGCTCCGTGGCAAGCCGGGCTTCACGCGCGGTCAGCTCCTGCAGCGTGGTGGTCACGGCCGTGTGCTGATCCAAGGCTGCGGAATGCTGGCGTCGCAGATCTCGCAGCCGGTCCTCATCCGGAAGCCGATCCTCCACCACGGCCAACAGTGACCGTAGCCTGCCAAGTTCGGTCTCTGCCACCTGAGAAGCAAACGCCCCACCGGTGGGGTCGAGACCGCTTTCTCCCGGTTCACGCTCGGTCAGGTCGAGCTGCGCCAATTCCACGTCTTCTGCGGCCGCCATGCGGAGCAGGGTGAGCGCCGATTCGGCTGCACTTTCAGCAGCGTCGGCCCGAGCCAAGCTGGTGTCCACGGCCTGGAGTTGCGCGGCCAACACTTCGGCTTGCCGGTGGCGTTCCAGGCGCGCTGTCTGATCCGCCATGCCGGGTGCGGCCTGCTGGACAGCCTCCTCCCGTGCCGTGGCCGAAACCAACATGGCGCTTCGGTGCTGGCGGGCTTCCTCTGCGGCGACGGCGTCAGCGCGGTTCGTAGCGTCCGCTCGGGCCGTCACTGCAACGTCGGCGAGAGCCTGCACCTGTCCGGCCACGGCAGTGCTGAGCCACGCGAGACGTTCGGGGGTCTCCTCCGCCGGGACGGCGTCGTCGTACACCAATTCCAAGTCGGCGACCTCAGACTCTGCCCGGGCCGACAACATGGCCAGTTGGCTGAACAGCGCCGCGACCTCATCCCTGGCCGCTGCCGCCTGGCGCACCAGCTCCTTCTCCACGGCTTCAAAGCGTTGGGTACCGAAGAGTTGCTGCAGCAGGTCAAGCCGGTCAGAGGCCTTGGACCGAAGGAATGCTGCGAAATCACCCTGCGGCAGCATGACCACGCGCGTGAATTGCTCCCGGCTCATCCCCAGGACGGCGAGGATCTCGGCTCCCGCCTCATCGTTTCGGGCAGACTTTTCCTGCCAGCTGCCGTCCACGCGTTCACGCAACAGTGTTTTAGCCTGTTGCGTGGTGTAGCCGTTCTTGCCACGCGCGCTGGGCTTGTTCCAGGCTGGCCAGCGCGTCACCTCGAACCGACGGCCCTGGGCGGTGAATTCGCAGCTGACAGCAGGTTCCTGGGCCGGGTCTGCGTGATCGCTGCGGAGGCGTTTGCCGTCCTGCCGTGCGCCGGGAACCGACCCGTAGAGGGCGAAGCAGATGGCATCGAGGACGCTGGTTTTGCCAGCACCCGTTGGCCCGTTGAGGAGAAAGAGGCCGTGGGCGCTCAACCGGTCAAAGTCGATCTCCTCCGTTCCCGCGAAGGGACCGAACGCAGAGATGCTCAGGTGGTGGATCCTCACCGGGACGCCTCCTCAATCCGGACATTGTCCAGCGCCGAAGCCAGGGCTGCCTGCTCGGCCGCGTCAGCATCCCGGCCGCGCACGTGCGAGAGAAAGCCGCAGCAGACCGCCAAGTCGTCAGGGGCGCCGGCAAGCCGGCTGCTGTACGTGCTGGCGGTTGCTGACGGGCCGCCCACCGGATCGAAGTTGAGGACCAGGGTGTCGGGGAATCGGGCCCGCACCTGGTCCATGGCCCGGGCGGGCCGCTGCGCATCCGTCAGGGTGATCTGGCAGTAGGCGGTCTCGGCCCACGCATGCTCGGAGGCGTCGAGGAGGTCCCGCAGCGCACCGCGCAGCACGGCGAGTTCCCGCGGCGCATCCCAGCCGATGTCCTCGACAGCTTCGACACCGTTCGGGCCAATATCTACCAACCAGCCGCCCTTGCGGTGGCCAGCTTCCGAGAACGAGTAGGCAAGGGGCGAGCCAGAGTAGCGGACGTTGGGCGCCAGCGTCTGGCGGCCGTGCAGGTGCCCCAGCGCCGAGTAGCTGAATTCGGCGAAGAGATCCAGCGGGACGGCGCCGACGCCACCAATGCTGAGGTCCCGCTCACTCTCCGAGCTGATCCCGCCGCTGGCGAAGGTGTGGGCCAGCACCACTGAGTGCACCGTAGTTTTTTCGTCGCGCACTGCAATATCCGCCGTGACCTGCGCTGTTGCTGCCTGCGTAACATCGAAATGGTTGGGCTGCACACCGAAGTGATCGGCAACCATCCTGGGCTCGAGCCAGGGGATGCCGTAGATGGCCAGCACCGCCTCAGCTCCCTGGGCATCGAGTCCCAATGGCAGGATCAGCGGTTCTGCGAGGTTCTCCACCCTGGTCCGGAGGTGGACTCCCCCGCGTTCAAGCAATGACGAGGCAAAGCCCAGCCGGATGGCGGAATCGTGGTTGCCGCTGGTGAGGACCACCTTGGCACCAGCCGCCGTCAGCCGGACCAGGGCATCATCGAGGAGTTTCACCACGTCAACGCCTGGCAAGGCACGGTCGTACACATCCCCCGCGATCAACACCACGTCCACCCCGTGGGTCTGCACGGCGCCCACGAGTTGGTCGACAAAGCTCCGCTGGGCGTCAAGCATTCCGACGCCGTGGAAAGACCGGCCCAGGTGCCAATCGGAAGTATGGATTAACCGCATATTTCTAAGTTATCCGGTGCCACCGACAGTTCGGCGCACCGGCTTCGCTATGTGGATTACTCGCGTCCGGCTCAGCTGCGCTTGCCGTCGAAGAATTCCTGGGCCTCGTTGCTGTTCCGGGCCGCGTTCACAGTGGGTGAGGTGGCCGGCGTAGCGGGGGCGGGCACGGCATCGGCGGGCGTTTCTGCAGGTGAGGGGACGACGGCGGGTGCCTCGGCGTCGTCGTCCGTGTCGGTTTCGTCTGCCTCGGCGTCGTCCTCGAGGTCACTGATGAGTGCCACGGCTGCGGTCGGGACTGCCGAGAAGCTGCGGAAGAGGAGCCCGGCGATGGCGGCGCCGGTCAGGGGTGTCAGGACGAAAACCCAGACCTGCTCGATGGCCCAGCCGGAGCTGAAGAACGCCGAAGCCAACGCCCGGGCGGGGTTGTACGGGAGGTTGCCGATGGTCTGGCCCAGCTGCAGCAAGCCCGCAAAAGCGAGGCCCACCGCCACGGGTGCGGCGGCCCGGGCAGCATTGCCGCGGGTGGTGGCGCCCAGGAAAACGGCGACGAGGATGAGCGAACCCAGCAGTTCGAGGAGGATCACGGCGGCCACCGGCGCCTGCACGATGGAGTGCTCGCCGAAGCCTGCGGCGACGGTGTCGAACGCTGTCCGGCTGTCTTGGATGGCCGGCAGGGTGCGGAGGACGCCGAAGAGGGCGACGGCGCTGATGACTGCGCCAACCAACTGCGCCAGGACGTACGCTGCGGCGTGACCGGCGCGAATACGACCGGCAACCAGGTGGCCCAGGGTAATGATGGGGTTGAAGTGACCACCCGAAACGTGCCCCACGGCGAGCATGGCAGCAGTGACGGCGAGGCCGGCGGCCAGCGTGGCAGGCAGCGGGCTGGTCTGCGGGATGCTGAACAGCGGTACGCCGAGCGCCACCACCGAGATGAACAAGCTTCCGAACGCCTCGGCGCCCAAGCGGGGCAGCAGACCAAGACCAGGACCAGCTGGCTGGGGTGCGTCGGACCGGGCGGGGACGAGCGTGCTCATGGGAAACCTTTGGTTGGTGCGAAACGGGGTGTGCTGCCGCCTGGCAACCCGGCTATTTTGCCAGCCGCGCCTGTGCGTTAGCTGGACGCTTGCCCCTCGCCGAGATGCCAAGTAGCGGCAATGGTGGGCACCGGGTTTGCCGCGAACTGCGATCTGGCTGCGGCCGGGAACTCCGGTCAAAACAGGGTAGCGGGAACCTGGCTTGCAGCTTGGAGCCCGGTCAGGCTCACGCTCAGTCCCTGAAACGGCGGCAACGCAACGTGATTGATCATCCCCGCCGCGATGGGCAGCCACAAGGAGCTGTCCGCGCTCGGATCCGGCTCCACGTGCCGATAGGTGCGGGGTTTTCCGCCCTGCTCCGGCCGCAGCATGAGCGTCACTCCCCGACCCACCAGGCCGGCCCTGCTTGCTCGCCGGCACACCCGCTCGGTGCACGCGGCCACCATCTCCAGCGGGGTGGCGTCCGGCCGACGATAGCCGGCCGTGGCTGCCTCCGCTTTCAGGACGGTGCGCGCCGCGACGGGCCGCACCTCGGCGTCGTCCGTGCCATCCCGGTAGCTGCGGAGCCGCCGCCCCATGCCCGTGCCGCACACGGCATCCAGTTCCGCCCCCGAAACAGCGTCCAGATCCTGGAGGCGAACGACGCCGATGGCCTGCAACCGCTGGACCGTCAGGGCTCCGACGCCCCAAGCCTCTGTCAGGGGCAGGTGAGCGCGCAGGTCCGCCTCCTGGTCCGGGCCGAGCATTCCTAGGCCATCGGGTTTGGCGGCCCGGGAGGCGAGCTTGGCCATCAGCTTGGTCCGGCCAATCCCCACGGTGACCGGTAGGCCCAAATCTGCGGCAGCCCGCCGTCGAACCTCACGGGCCGCGGTGTGGGCCGCGCCCGCATCCGTGGCTCCGACATCGAGGAAGGCTTCCTCCATGGACCCCGGCTCCACAGCGTCCGCGAGCTCGCCAAAGAGATCCATCAAGGCATCGCTGGCGTCCTCTACCTCTGCAAGCGGCACATCAACCAAGGTCAACTCGGGGCACAGCTGTTGGGCCTCCCGGACGAGCATGGCGGCATGGACACCGCAACGGCGAGCCGGATAATTAGCGCTGGCCACAAAGACGTGGGCTACTGCAGCCATGGGCACGGCGGCGAGTTCGGGCCGCCGTCGGATAATCACGGACGCGGCAAAAGCATCGGCGTCGGCATGAAGGAGCAGCGAGCGGGGCACCCCCTCATGCTAGCGAGCGGCACCGACAAACCAGCCCGGCCATGGCCCTGCCGCGGCCACGGTAAATTTGCAGCATGAGCATCGAACCTGCCGTCACGGCCACGTCCCGCATTTACGGCTGCCTGCTGGGCGGGGCGCTCGGGGATTCACTGGGCTACGCCGTCGAGTTCGACTCCATCGAGGACATCCGGCACAGGTACGGGGCACGCGGCCTTAACGGCTTCGCCGCAGTTGGCGCCCCCAGCCACTTCTCCGACGACACCCAAATGACCCTCTACACGGTGGACGGTTTAGTCGAGGCCCTCGAGTGGGCCAACTCGGGGGTGGGCGCCGACGCCAACGCCTGCCTCTGGCTCTCCTACCTCCGTTGGCTGGGCACCCAGGGCGTCGAAGCGTCGGCCAAAGCCCCGGTCCCGCAGCCCCGGTGGATCGACTCGAATAGTGTCCTGCACCAGCAGCGCCACCCCGGCAAAGCGTGCGTGTCCGGGCTGGCCACCGGTGAGATGGGCACCTCCATCCGCCCCGTCAACCCGGACTCGAAGGGTTGTGGGACCGTGATGCGCTCTGCTCCGTTCGGCCTCATCCCGCATATCCCAGCCGACGCCGTCTACACCCTGAGTTCCGACGCCGCATGCCTGACGCACGGGCACGCCTCAGCGCGGCAAAGTGCTGGCATGTTCAGTCTGCTGATCCACCACCTGGTCTCCGGCGCGACCCTGGATGAAGCGGCGGACCGCGTACGCACGGGCGCAGCGAACCTCCCCCACGTTGTGCAGGAACTGCCCCTGCACCTTGAAGCCGCCGTTGAGCTCGCCCGCCGGGGCCCGGTCAGCCCGGAGGAACTCGTGGCCGCACTGGGTGAAGGCTGGGTCGCGGAGGAAGCGCTCGCCGTCGGGCTCTACGCGGTCCTCGCCACCCAGCCCGGACAGGATGAGCACCGGGACCCGGCCGCCGCCACTGAACATTTTCGCGCCGCCATTGCCTTGTCCATCAATCACAGCGGCGACAGCGACTCTACAGGCTCCATTGCGGGGAACATCCTGGGTACTTACTACGGCGAAGCGTGCCTGCCCGAAGAATGGCTGGCAGAACTTGAAGGCCAGGAGGTCATCCGGGGCATGGCTGCCCTGCTGGTAGGAGTTACGGTCGGCGAAGGCTGATGTTGTTGCAGGCCTCGCAGATGTCGTCTGGAATGAGGCCGCGGCGCTGTAGGAAGCCGAAGATCACGCAGCCAACGCAGAATCCCCAGAAGGACTCAAGCGATGCAGCCACCACAATCATGGCCAACCCTGCGTAGGCTCCCGGGACGACGCCGGCCAGAAAGAGCAGCAGCGCAATCGTGGTGACAGCTGCTCCGATGCCTTGGGCAAATCGTTTGGGCGGGCCAGCCACCAACCGCACTTTGCCCAAGCGGGGCGTGATGACTTTGACGGAGAGCAAGGCCAGCGGCGAGATCCGGGGCCCAAAGAGTACCCGCAGCCAGAAGCCCACTGCGAGCGCCGCGAATCCCCAGACCGAACCGGTCAGGGCTGTCAGGAGCGCGAGCCCCACCACCAGGCCAGCTGTCACGCGGGCGGCGTACTCGTTGACGGGATTGGGGAACGCAAACAGGGAACTCATGAGCCAAGGGTAGGAGCGCCCCGGTCCAAGGGAAAGAAATGTTGCCCCTTGTGAATACTCGCCCACCAATCAGGCCAGCCACAACCGGGCTGCAGCATGCACCGAACCGACTCGAGTCGGACCAAGGAGCAACAGCAGCTACGTCGCGGCGGCGGCCAGACTCCCCACCATCTGCAGGAACTCCCCTTCGGAGATGACCTCGATGGCCTGGCCTTTGTCATGCAGGTCAAGGACGCGTTTGGCTTTTCCGGTCAGCCGGCCGGATCGCAGGTCTGCGGCAACGAAGCCATCCCCCACCACCAGGACTGTGGTCCGGCCGGTGACGCGGCTTTCGGGCTGCGCGCCGAGTTCGGCGGAGAGGATCTTGGCTTCAGGCCGGCTGATAGCCAGTTCGCCGGTGAACACCACGGTCTGCCCGTACAGCGGGTGCCCTGGCGCGGCGGCGGGATTGGGTGGTGGATTGGCACCTTCGTCGGGCCAGCCCGACTGGAAGGGTCGGACCAGCGCGGCACCATTCCCGGAGGACAACGCCGCCAGGCTCGGCTTCGAGAGCGGGTCAACGGCTGGGTCGAAAGCGTCCTGGTGTGGCATGACCAATCCCAGGGAGAGGTACAGCTCGGCCACACTGTTGGCGCCGTTGCGTCGGGCGATGTCGATCAGGATTCCCGCGCAGGCACGGGCGTCCTCGGTGGCATCGTGGTGGTTGACCAGCGGTACGCCGGCTTCCTCGGCGGCGAACGGCAGCGAGTTCGAGACGAGCGAGTAGCAGCGGCGCGACAGCATGACGGTGCAGACGTAGTCGTAGGCGGGTCCGGGCAGCCCCGAGACTTCGAGGGCCGAACGGATCACGCCGAGATCGAACGCGGCATTGTGGGCGGCCAGGATGTCATCGCCAATGAACGCCCCGATTTCGGGGAACAGCTCACCAAACCGAGGCTGGCCGGCCACGTCAGCGGCGGTGAGGCCGTGAATGCGGGTGTTGTGATACTCGAAGTGGTCGTGCCGGGCCGGCGGTCGCATCAACCAGGACGCTTCCGCCACCACGCGGCCGCCCCGAACCTTGGTCAGCCCCACGGAGCAGGGCGAGCCCCGGAAGCCATTGGCCGTCTCGAAATCGATCGCCGTAAAGTCCAAACCCACGCCCATACTTTACCGCCGGACAGGACCGCTTCGGTGTTACCGGGGCGGCCCTGTCATGGATATCACGCGGACGACGGCGGGAGGTCACCTTTTACGGGGTTGCCCGCCGCAGCGTGAGGAACGATCCGCCGGCCAGCAGTGCGGACAACACGACTGCCCAGAGCCCCAAGGTCAGAGGTGACTGCTCGCTGGACCACGCCCCAACACTGCCCCACCACTCGTTGACGGTGGTGACCGCGATGATCCCCACCAGGAGCACTCCGGTGCCAATGAGCGAAACCAGCAGCCCGGTGGCCCCCCAGCGTTTGAAGATGGTGGCAAACCAGAAGCCAAGGATGAACATCAACATCATCGCTGCGAAGAAGAACACGCCGGTGCCGTACCAAGGTCCCTCGGAGATCCAGGGAATGTTGAAGAAGTAGCCATTCATGCCCCAACCACCGGTGGCCCGTTCCACCATGGCTCCCAGCAGGTAGATCACGGTCATCACCACTGCAAGCGCCGAAAAGACACCCAGGGTCCCTTGGAAGTAGGCCCGCCGGCTGATGCTCAGTGCCTGCGAGAACGGGAAGGCCATGGTCATTCCCTGGATGCCCAGCACCATGAAGTACCAGAGGGGTGCCTGGCTGCCACCGCTGAATTTCGGCGCGGAGACCGGGATCAGCGCGAAGATTGCGAGGGACAGGATGAACGTGACGGCCAGGATCAGCAGCGGGCTGCCCACGTACGTCCACTTGGTGACCAGTTGCATCCTTGCCACTGACAGCGTCCGGCTCATTGCCTTGCCTCCATTGCATCCAGTTCTGCTCTCTTTGCCAGGCCCGGTTGGGGTCGGCTGTTTCCTGTGGTCTTTCGCACCACCAGCTGCTGCAACGGCACCGGCGCCAGCTCCAGTCTCAGGCTCTGGGCTTCGATCCGCTGCGCGGCCGTCAACACCTGGTCCACCGTCACCGAGGCAACTGAGCCGAGGGTTTCGCGGTGCAGGATTGCCATCCCAGCGGTGAAACCGTCCACCACGGCCGCGGTGCCCACCACCGTGGCGGCCGATCCGCGCAGTTCCTCTGCTTCGGCGTCGATCAGGACCTTGCCCTGGTCCAGGACGATCACGTGGTCCAGCAGGTTGGCTACCTCATCGATGAGGTGTGAGGACAGCACCACGGTCCGTGGGTGGTCGGTGAAGTCGGCCAGCAGGTGATCGTAGAACAATTGCCGCGCCACGGCATCCAGCCCCAGGTAGGGTTCGTCGAAGAACGTCAGTTCCGCCCGAGCGGCCAGACCAATGATGACCCCGACGGCGGACAGTTGCCCACGCGACAGCTTCTTGATCCGCCGTTTGAGGGGAAGCCCAAAGTCCGCCACGAGCCGATCGGCAAACTCCTGGTCCCAGTTGGCAAACATCAACTGCGCCGCCTTGAACGCGTGCCGGGCCGCGAAGTCATCCGGGTAGCGCTGGGACTCTCGGACGAAGCACACCCGCCGCAGCACGGCGTCGTTCTCGTAGGCTTCTTCGCCAAAAACCAAGGCCTGGCCGGTACTGGCAAATGACTGCGCCGTGATGATGGACATCAGGGTGGTCTTGCCGGCTCCGTTGCGGCCCAGAAGTCCGTAGATCCGATCGGCGGTGAGCGTCACGGAGACGTCGTCGAGAGCAAGCACGTCCTTGTAGCGTTTGGTCAGATTCCGGGCCTCAACCACTGCGTTCATAAGGCCGCGCTCCTTTCTTGGTTGCCTTCCTGCGCGGCGTTGGCGCCGCGGATGATCATCTGGCTCAGCTCGACGGCGGGGATCCCGAGTTTTTGGGCCTCCGCCGCCAGCGGCCGAACGTACTGCTCATAGAATTCTTCGGTCCGCCGGGCCACGAGGACCCTTCGCGCTCCCGTGGCCACGAACATGCCGATCCCCCGTCGCTTGTAGAGAATGCCGTCGTCCACGAGCAGGTTGACGCCTTTGGCTGCCGTGGCCGGATTGATGCGGTGAAACGCCGCGAACTCGTTGGTGGACGGCACTTGGGTTTCTTCAGCCAACGCGCCGTCCACAATGTCGTTTTCAATCAGCGCGGCGATCTGCAGGTAGATAGGCCTACTGTCATCGATCACGGGTCACCGCCTTTTCTGATGTGCTAGTCAAGCCGCAAGCTCAGCTGGTTCATTACTTGTGTAACTAACCATACAACCAAGTCACCTAAGCATGTCAAGTACCCTTGAAAGGTGAACCTCCCCTTGATGAACGACCTTGCTGTGTCCATGCTGGGCGGTGCGGGACCGGTGCAGCCACAGCTGGCATCGTTCCTCCCCGACTGGCTGAACCCCCAGATCTTCCTGGCCGATCCTGCGCTGGCTCCCTGGGTGGTGTTGCTGGTCTGCGGCATTGTCTTCGCCGAGACCGGCCTGCTGGTGGGCTTCTTCCTGCCGGGCGACTCCATGCTGTTCACCGCGGGCCTGTTGGTCGCCACCGACACGATCAAGTTCAACGTCTGGCTGTTGGCCCTGCTGATCATCATCGCGGCCATCATTGGCAACCAGACGGGCTACCTGATCGGTTCCAAAGCCGGTCCAGCCATCTTCAACAAGCCCAACTCACGCCTGTTCAAGCGCGAGAACGTGGAGAGCGCCCATGCCTTCTTCGAGAAGCACGGCGGCAAGGCGTTGATCCTGGCACGCTTCGTCCCCATTATCCGCACCTTCGTGCCGGTAATCGTCGGCGTCGCGCAAATGGACAAGCGCAAGTTCTTCCTCTTCAACGTGATCGGCGCGGTCCTCTGGGGCGGCGGCGTGACCTTGTTGGGCTACCTCCTGGGGAACCGGGTGCCCTGGGTCCGCGACAACCTCGACATCATCTTCATCTTGATCGTCCTGGTGTCCGTCCTGCCCATCGGCATCGAGGTCCTGCGCGGGCTCGCCGCCAAGCGCCAGGCCACGGCGTATGGCACCGACCCCGTTGACGAGTTCATCGAGGAACACACACCGGAGGTTGAGCACAAGACGCCCCGGACCATCAGCGATCCGGAGCCGGAACAACGCCCCTAGCCGGGCCAGCAAAGCAAAAGGCGTCCCTCCCACCAGTGTGGGAAGGACGCCTTTTTGCATAGCGTTCGACGGCGTCAGTCGCCGTCGTTGTTCAGCGCAGCGATGATCGCCGGCAGCAACGCCCGGAAGGCTTTGCCCCGGTGGCTGATGGTGTTCTTCTCGGCTGGCGTGAGCTCGGCGCAACTCCGGTCCTCGCCCAGCGGCTGCAGGATGGGATCGTAGCCAAAGCCGCCGGCACCCCTGGGGGCGAACAGCAGCGTGCCCTCGAGTTGCCCGTACTCCACGTCTTCGCGGCCCGGTGCTGCCGAGGTACCGGGAACGGCCAGCGCGGCGGCGCAGACAAACGCCGCAGCGCGATGTTCGGTCGCAATATCGGCCAGCTGCTTCAGCAGCAGGTCCAGGTTGGCTTGGTCGTCGCCGTGCTTCCCGGACCAGCGCGCCGAGAAAATCCCAGGTGCGCCACCCATGACGTCCACGGCAAGGCCCGAGTCGTCGGCGATGGCTACCACCCCGGTGGCCGCGGCAACCGCCCGAGCCTTAAGGAGAGAGTTCTCCGCGAAGGTGACGCCGGTTTCGACGACGTCCGGGGCACCCACGGCGCCGGCGTCCACTACCTGGGTGTCGACGTCGAGCCCTGGCACCTGGCCGCGAAGCAGCTCCCGCAATTCGCGGAGCTTGCCCGCGTTGTGGGTGGCCAGGACCAGCCGGGGTGCGGCGGGGTCGGTCACAGGTTGTCTGCCAGCGTTTCGCGCTGGATGGCTGCAAGCTGCGTGGTGCCGAGCAGCGCCAGGTCCAGGAGTTTGTCCAGCTCAGCCCGGTCGAACGGCGCGCCCTCGGCAGTGCCCTGAACTTCAACGAACTTGCCGGATCCGGTGACCACCACGTTCATGTCGGTTTCGGCCCGGACATCCTCCACGTACGGCAAGTCCAGCATGGGAACGCCGTCGATGATCCCCACGGAGACCGCGGCGATGGTGTCCACCAGTGGCTGGGCGTTCTTGTTGATGAGCTTGTTGTCGCGGGCGAAACGGATGGCGTCGGCAAGCGCCACGTAGGCGCCGGTGATCGCTGCGGTGCGGGTGCCGCCGTCGGCCTGCAGGACGTCGCAGTCCAGCACGATGGTGTTTTCGCCCAGCGCCTTGGTGTCGATGATGGAGCGCAGCGAGCGGCCGATCAAGCGGGAGATTTCGTGCGTCCGGCCGCCGATCTTGCCCTTGACCGACTCGCGGTCCGAGCGGGTGTTGGTGGCGCGGGGCAGCATGGCGTACTCGGCGGTGACCCAGCCACGGCCTTCGCCCTTGAGCCACCGCGGCACCCCTGCTGTCAGCGACGCCGTGCACAGCACCCGGGTGTTGCCGAATTCGATCAGCGCCGAGCCTTCGGCTTGGTTGGACCAGCCTCGCGTGATGCTGATGGGCCGGAGCTGATCGGGGGTGCGGCCATCGGCGCGGACAGGAGGCACTGCGGTTGCATCAGAAGTCATGCCACCAGCTTATCGAGTGCGGCTGGTGCCCCCGAACCGGCAACGAACTAATGCTGCCCTCAGATCGTGTAGTGCACGCCGGCTACGGCAACTGCCACATCGCCTGGAAAGACGGGCCGGGCCTCTGCCATCACCGTGGTGGGTGAGGTCCAGACGGGGATGTGCGTGAGCAGGAGCCGGCGGGCGCCTGCTGCCGCGGCTGCCTCGCCCGCGCGCTTGCCGGTGAGGTGCACATCCTTGATGTCGTCGTCGCGCCCTTCCTCAAAGGCCGCCTCGCAGAGGAAGAGGTCCGCGTTGCGGGCTGCGTCTTCGAGGCCCTGGCAGGAGTCGGTGTCCCCGGAGTAGGTCAGGACGCGGCTGACCAGATTGCCGTCGCGGTCGGGTTCGGTCACATCAACGCGGAGGGCGTACGCCTCTTCGACGGGGTGGTTGACGGAATACGGGGTGACGGTGAACGGCCCCACCGTGACGGGCACCTGTTCGGCCCAGTTGGTGAAGTCGAACTCCTCGTGCATGCCCGGGTCCAGATCCAGCCCGTAGGCCGTGGCCATCCGGTCCGCCGTGGCCGCAGGTCCCCAGACCGGAATCCGGCCGCGGTCCCAGCCGCCCGGCTTCCACCGCACTGCCACGTGCAACCCGCACAGGTCCATGCAGTGGTCGGGGTGCAGATGGGTCAGGAAGATGGCGTCAATGTCCTCGAGATCGGTGTAGCGCTGGATTGCACCGAGGGCGCCACTGCCGAGATCCATCACCACTTTCCAGGTCCGTTCCCCGTCCGTGGCCGTCAGGAGGTAGCACGACGCCGGTGAACCCGGTCCAGGAAAAGAACCCGTGCAGCCAACAATGGTCAGCTTCATAGGCTGGGCCTTCCACTGCGACCGGTCCCCGCGAGCCGGCCGGCCACGAAGTTGGAGATGCGCGGCCGGTTGCTGGCGCTCTGCGCGGCGGCGATCATCTCGGGAGTGATGCGGGCCAGGCTGCCCGTTGGATATTGGGCCGCCACGTGGTCAACGTGCTGCACGGAGAGGACTTCCGGGCCCAGGAAGCGACGGGCCAGTGTCTCGAACTGGCCAGCGTCACCGGTGGCCACGAAATGGTGTTGAGGCGCAGAGGTATCGGTGCGTTGCAGGTTGCGCGTGGCCAGCGCCCGGTAGACGTCCTTGGCCGTTTCCTCGGCGCTGGACACCAGGGTCACCTCGGCGCCCATCACGAACGAGATCACCCCGGTCAGCAGCGGGTAGTGGGTGCAGCCCAGGACCACGGTGTCCACTCCTGCAGCCTTGAGCGGGGCCAGGTATTCCGACGCCACGGCCAACAGATCCGGGCCGGTGGTGATGCCCGCTTCGACGTAATTGACGAACTCTGGGCAGGCAACGGAGGTGATGGCAAGGTCGGGCGCGGCGGCAAACGTGTCCTCGTAGGCGCGTGAACCTACGGTGGCGGAGGTGCCGATCACGCCCACCCGGCCGGTCCGGGTCGCAGCGACGGCGCGGCGCACCGCGGGCTGGATCACTTCGATGACCGGGATCCCGTACCTGGCGGTGTAACGCTCGCGGGCGTCGCGGAGCACCGCGGCCGACGCCGAATTGCAGGCGATGGTCAGCAGCTTCACACCGGAGTCCACCAGTTCGTCCATCACGCCGAGGGCATTGGCGCGGACTTCGGCGATGGGCAAGGGGCCGTAGGGTCCGTGGGCGGTGTCGCCGACGTAGAGGATTGCTTCGTTGGGAAGCTGGTCAATGATGGACCGGGCCACGGTCAGCCCGCCAACACCTGAATCGAAAACGCCAATGGGGCGTGATTCCAGCGCAGCGGCCAGTTCTTCGGTGGCGCCGTTGGCCAACGGAACCGCTGCTGATGGATCCATGCTCGAAGCTGTAGTCATGATTATTCGAGGATAGGGGTTCCCCGAGCCCTCAGCCATCACCTTGTGCTCCGTGACTCATGTCTGGTGTGTCACAGCGGATGACTCAGCCATCAGCTGGTGCACCTCAGCGCCGCGTCTCGATCGACTGCAGCATCGCCTGGACCAGGGATTCCTGCAGCCAAGTAGTGAAGTTGTAGACCAGCGCCAGGTAGCTTTCCACGTCTTCGGCCTGCGACCAGTCCTGCATGCGGTGGACGTGTTCGGCGTCGGCTTCGTCCCGGATGTCCAGCCGCTCAGCCAGGACCAGCCGGACATCGTTCAGGGCCATCGACCAGTGCCGAGCGGCATCGGCGGTGAGGACCAGCTCGTCCCGGTCAAGATCCAGGGCCACGGCACGCAGGGCGCCCACCTTGGTTTCCCGCAGCGTGCGTTCGGTAAGCTGGCGGAACTCAAGGGACGCGCCGTCGTCGTTCTTCATGACGTTGGGAAGCAGCCGCAGGACCGCGCGGTCCGTGGGCGTATCCACGTCCATGTCCAGCCCGATCAGGGCTGCCAGCGGATCCTGCTCGGCAATTTCCTCAGGTTCGAGCATGGAGATGACGTCGTCGATGAGGCTGCGGACAAGTTCCCGCTCCGCGGGTTCGAGGTAGCCGGTGATGCCTTTGAGCCCGTATTTGAATGCCTTAGCCACGATTTCCCTTGCCCTTGCCGGGTCCGCCGTTCTTGCCGGATTTCCCACCGGAACCGCCACTTGCCTTCTCCACCGTTGCCCACAGGCCGAACCCGTGCATGGCGACGGCGTGGCGCTCCACCTGTTCCTTGCTGCCGCTGGTGACGATCGAGCGGCCCTTCTTGTGGACCTCCAGCATGAGCTTGTTCGCCTTGGTTTCGGAGTAGCCAAAGTAGCTCTGGAAGACGTAGCTGACGTAGCTCATCAGGTTGACGGGATCGTTCCAGATCACCAGGTTCCAGGGGACGTCCGGCGCCGTCAGGGAGTCAGTGGCTTCCTCTGCTCTGGTCCGGGTCCCCTCCTGGATGTCAGTGCGGGGCGCAACGCTTAAGGTCATCAGCCCATTCTATGGGGAGCGTGGGTAGTGAGACGCAAGGCGGGTGGATGGGCCCACGCCCGCGAG
>NZ_UXAU01000023.1:23500-90658 GCF_900609065.1 Arthrobacter ulcerisalmonis
GGCCCCGCGGCGCAGCGAAGCAAGACGTGGGAGCGGGTGGTTGGGCCCACGCCCGCGAGGGCCCCGCGGCGCAGCGAAGCAAGACGTGGGAGCGGGTGGTTGGGCCCACGCCCGCGAGGGCCCCGCGGCGCAGCGAAGCAAGACGTGGGAGCGGGTGGGGACTAGAGTAATTTTCGTGAGCACCTCTGCTGGCTGGGAGCATCCCCGCACGTCCTTATATACAGACCATTACGAACTGACCATGTTGCAGGCGGCCCTGCATTCGGGCGCCGCGCAACGCAAGTCGGTGTTTGAGGCCTTCGCCCGGCGGCTGCCCGACGGCCGCCGTTACGGCGTGGTGGCGGGCACTGGCCGGTTGCTGGAGGGGCTGGCTAACTTCCGTTTCGGCCCGGCCGAGCTGGAGTTCCTGGCGCGCACCAAGGTGGTCAACCAGCAGACGCTGGACTACCTGGAGTCGTACCGGTTCACCGGCGATATCTGGGGTTACGCCGAGGGCGAAGCGTACTTTCCCAACTCTCCTATCCTGATCGTGGAGGCAACGTTTGCCGAGGCGTGCATGCTGGAGACGTACGTCCTCTCGGTCTTGAACCATGACAGCGCCATCGCCTCGGCCGCGTCCCGGATGATCCGCTCGGCTGGCGGCCGTCCGTGCATTGAGATGGGCTCGCGCCGGACCCATGAGGAGGCCGCAGTGGCATCTGCCCGGGCAGCCGTGATTGCTGGCTTTGATAGCACGTCGAACCTTGAGGCCGGCATGCGCTACGACCTCAAAACCGTGGGTACTGCCGCGCATTCGTTCACGCTGCTGCACGATACCGAACGCGATGCGTTCGAGGCCCAGCTCGCGTCCTTCGGCACCGGAACCTCGCTGTTGGTGGATACGTACGACGTCGAAGCGGCCGTCCGCACGGCAGTGGACCTGGCCGGGACCGCACTGGGTGCGGTCCGCCTTGACTCGGGCGACCTGGTGGCCCAGGCACAGTGGGTGCGCACCCTGCTGGATGATCTCGGCAACGTCAACACCAAGATCATGGTTACCTCCGACCTCGACGAGTTTGCGATCGCTGCCCTGCAGTCGGCTCCCGTGGACGCTTATGGCGTGGGCACGTCGCTGGTGACCGGTTCCGGTGCCCCTACTGCCAGCATGGTGTACAAACTGGTGAGCCGCACCAACGACTCTGGTGATTTCGTCTCGGTGGCCAAGGCAGCGAAAAACAAGGCGAGCGTTGGCGGTAGGAAGTACGCTTTGCGCAAGCTCAACGACCGCGGCATCGCAGCCGCCGAGATTGTGGGTATCGGTCACAGGCCTGAAGATGACGGCAATGACCGGCAGCTGCTCCAGCAGTTCATGAAGAACGGCGAACTGCTTCCCGGCTGGACGGGAGCCGAGGGCGTTCGGCGAGCCCGCCGTCGGCACGCGGATTCCATGGCGGAGCTGCCCTCTGTGGTCAACCGCCTGCAACGCGGCGAACCTGCCATCCCTACTACCTACGAGGAGAGCTGATGTCTCGCGCATTGATTATCGTGGACGTCCAGAACGACTTCTGCGAAGGTGGAACGCTTCCCGTGGCCGGTGGGTCCGACCTCGCCGGCGCCATCAGCGAATACGTCGACGCACACCAGGGTGAATTCGACCATGTAGTTGCCACCCAGGACTGGCATGTGGATCCGGGCGGGCACTTCTCCGCGGAACCGGACTTCAAGGACAGCTGGCCGCCGCACTGCGTCGCTGGCACGTCAGGAGCGGAACTCCACGCTGACCTTGATACCGAATACATCGAGGCCTACTTCCGGAAGGGACAGTTCTCGGCTGCCTACTCGGGATTCGAGGGGCTGCTGGCACCGGAAGACGCAGTTCCCACCGGCGAGCGCCAGCCGGGGTCCATGCCGGGCACGGAGTCACAGGTGGACCTGGACGCCGTCGGCCTCGACGAATGGCTGCAGGAGAACGACGTCGATGATGTCGTCATTGTGGGACTGGCCGCCGACTACTGCGTCCGGGCCACGGCCCTCGATGCAGTCCAGGCCGGTTACGGAGTCACTGTGGTGGAAGCCTTGACGGCAGGCATCGGCGATGACCTCTCCGACGTCTTTGCCGAGCTTGAACTGGGCGGAGTCGAGCTGGCCTAGTATGCTGTTTCATTAGAACAAGTGTTCTAATGAAGTGAGGTGCAGGTCATGGATTCCATTGCGGCGAAACCACCGGGCGAGTCGTACCTGCCCATCGGCTTTGCATCACCGGCGCAGGATTACTTCAGCGCTCGGATTGATCTGAACAAGCACCTGATCGGTGATATCACCAGCACTTTCATCATGCGGGTCCAGGGTGATGGCATGGTGGGCTCGGGTATCGCCGACGGCGACGAACTCATCGTTGACCGCTCCCTGGAGCCGCAGAGCGGATCGGTGGTGGTGGCAGTCCTCGACGGCGAAATGCTGGTCCGGCGACTGGTACACACCCCGGCAGGAACCGCCTTAGTGGCGGACCATCCTGGGTTTGAGACCATCGCGGTGGACCCTGCTGCTGACCTGGGTATCTGGGGCGTCGTCACCCGCTGCCTGCACCGAGTCTGACGTGAACGGTGGGCACGCAGTCGCTGCGAGCGGTACACCTGAGTCCGCGCCGGCCCGACCGTGCTTCGCGCTGGTGGATGTGAACAACTTCTACGTGTCCGCCGAGCGGGTCTTCAACCCTAAACTCGAAAACCGGCCGGTGGTGATCCTGTCCAACAATGACGGCTGCGTCATTACCCGCAGCGCTGAGGCCAAGGCCCTGGGCATCGACATGGGCACGCCGTGGTTCAAGATTGCGGCGCAGGCGAAGGCATGGGGACTCGTTGGGCTGTCCAGCAATTACGAACTGTACGGTGACCTGAGCGCACGCGTCATGAACCCTCGCATGTTGCAGTGAATGCAACTGTTCACACTTGCAAACGACGTCTATTCACCAGAGAGGTGCGGATCTGCTCTGACCATAACAGCGAGATCTGGCGGATGCTGAGATCTGAGTTGACAGGGTGATGCACTGTCCCATACTTTGTTGCATCTAATGCAAGATTTTGGGGCTTCTCCAGCGGCGCTTCGGCTGATCACGTCAGCATCGAACGTCGCACTGGCGAACCCGGAAGCGCAGGTTTTCAGCGCGATGATCGATGGTTGGCGGAACCAGCAGCTGTCGCGCGGACTCCGTGAGCAGACGATACGGAACCGGACGGCGACGGTGACGCGGTTCCGTGATTTCGTGGACAAACCGCCATGGAGGTGGACGGTCGCGGATGTGGATGAGTTCACTGCTGAGTCCGGCGGTCGCACTCGGACGCTGTCGACGATGCGCGCCAACCATGGGTCTATCCGTGGGTTCTGTGATTACCTCACGAACCCGTTGTACGACTGGATGGAGATCTGCGATCGCGAGTTTGGGGAGGTCCCCTCGCAGGTGTGTCTGCCGTGGAACACGGTGGCGCATCGGTTCGAGTTTGAAGGCGATGGGAAGCGTCGCCCGTTCACGTACGACGAGATTGAGCGCCTGTTTGACACGGCCGACGCTCGCGTCGAGCTGCTCGTGAGCTCCGGGAGAAAGGGTGCGCTCGGCGCGTTGCGGGATGCCCAGTTGCTGAAGACGGTCTACGCGTTCGGTCTGCGCCGCACTGAGGCGGTGATGCTCGATACCGTCGATTTGCACCACAACGCGAAGATGCGGCAGTGGGGGCGCTACGGCGCGGTTCACGTGCGATGGGCGAAGGCGGCGGGCGGTGGCGCGCCACGACGTCGCACGGTGCTGCTGGTGCCGGAGTTCGACTGGTGGGTGCCCGGAATGCAGCAATGGCTCGAGCAGGCCCGGGCCCGTTTCGCGCCCGGAGACCGCCTCGACGCGCTCTGGGTGACCGAGCGCCGTACGCGTCTGTCTGCTGGGTATCTCGACCGGAGGTTCGCAGAGCTGCGTGATGAAGCCGGCCTGTCGAAGGATCTGACGCTGCACAGCCTCCGGCATTCCTATGTCACGCACCTTCTGGAGTTCGGGTACGCCGATCGATTCGTCCAAGAGCAGGTCGGGCATATGCATGCCTCGACGACCTCGATCTACGCCTCCGTCAGTTCGGACTACAAGAACCGCGTGCTCGCCGAAGCGCTGAAGGCCCTCATCGAAGGAGAAGTTGATGACCGTTGAGCTCGACACCGGCTGGAATCTGCGCAGCGTGATGGCTTCGCGCGGGATCTTCCAGACCTCCAAGCTGAAGCCCCTGCTCGAAGAGCGCGGCATCGACCTGTCCCGGGAGCAGGTCTATCGGCTGGTGACTCAGCCGCCACAGCGGGTGCGTCTTGACGTGTTGGCGGCGTTGTGCGATGCACTGGAGTGCTCGCTCAACGATCTCGTGACGATCACTCGCCGGGAGGCCTTGGCCCCGGTGGCGGTGGGCGAGGAGGCGACACGGGGGTCGATCGGTGATCTCCGTCCTGTTCGCGCGGCGATTCGTCGGCCGCGTACGAAGTAGCCGCGGTGGCCAAGCCTCCGCAGCTGCCGCGAGTCGCTGAAGTCGTCGCTCTCGTCCACCCTCTCGTTCCCGAAATCTCTCGCGAGCGAATCGCTGAGATCGTGCATTCGGTTGCGCCAGTACCCCTCACGCAGCGGCTTCTTGAGCTCGCGCTGATCAAGCAGCCCGGAGTCCTGGAGGGGCAGCATGCGAACGTGCCGGTGACCGTTCAGGATCTGGCCCGCGCGCTGGTCGAAGAAGGGGCAAGCCGGGTGATGCTGCCGACGTGCGAGTCCTGCGGACGCGCGGTGAGAATGCCCCACAAGACGCCGGGCGGTGGTCGGCACTGCTCCCGATGCGAGCGGAACGCCCGGTCCGTCTCGTGCGCGTCCTGTGGCCGGGTCCGGCCCGTGCAGCGCACGATCGACGGACAGCGCTTTTGCCGTGACTGTTGGCGAGCCGACCCTCGATCGTTCGGCGACTGCTCGCGGTGCGGTCAGCATGCGACCATCATCGTCCGTCGCCCGGAACTGGTCTGTCTGGCCTGCTACACCGCACCGATCAAGACCTGTGGTCTCTGCGGAGAACCTGGCCGCGTCGCCTCCCACCTCGACGGACGACGAGTATGCGCGCGCTGCTACTACGCGATGCGCAGACCACAACCTTGTCCCGAGTGCGCGCGCAGGGTGTTCCTGACCGGCTTCATGAATGGCCAGATGGTCTGCGCCGACTGCGCGGGCACTCCGATCACGATGGCCTGCCCCGGATGCGGCTCGATCGAGGAGATCCGCAAACATCACCTCTGCGTCGAGTGCCGCCGGCCCGTCGCGATCCAGCAACTGCTCGCCGACGATGCGGGAGAGATCCGCGCGGACCTCCACCCCCTTGCTGACTATCTGCTCACGCACCATGGCAAAGCGGCGTCGCTCGAACGCTGGCTGCACAAGAGCAAGTGCGCGATGGTGCTCCGCGAGCTCGCGGACGGGACCCTGCCGCTCACCGCCGAGGCGATCATCACCCGAGCCCGGTCGGGACAGTCGGTCGCGTTCCTCCTCTCACTGCTGGTCCGTTCCGGCGTGCTGCCGGAGCTCGACGTCGAGGGCACGCGTTTCACCCACTGGCTCAACGACTGGCTCGATGGCATCGACCATCCCGAGGACCGGTTGATCCTGCGCCGATACTGCACCTGGGAGCTCCTCCGATCCACTCGGGCACTGCGCATCGCGTCCAGCCCTGCTTCCGGATTCCAGAGGCAACGGACTGCGCTGAAGTACTGCGCCGCGTTCCTTGGAGAGATCCGGTCGCACCAGGAGACGCTGGCGACGTTTCCGCAGCGCCTACTCGACGCGCATCTGACCGATTCGCCCAGCCAACGCGACGCGCTGGCACCGTTCACTCGCTGGCTGCGAAAGCACCGGTTGAGCACCCTTCGCGTCGAGTTTCGAGCCCATCGCCTCGAAGGGCGAGACTATGCCTCCGACCACCGATGGCAGATGGCCCGCAGGTTCCTGTCCGATGCCGACATGGACCCGAAGACCCGGGCCGCGGGTCTCCTCGTACTGCTCTACGGCATCCAGCTGACCCGCATCGTCACGATCACCCGGGCACAGGTCGATACGAGCTCGCAGCCCGTGACGCTCACCGTCGGAGCCGAGCCGATCAAGGTCCCAGAGATCCTCGGCGACGCCATCGTCGAGCTCGTCGATGCCACAAAGGGCCATCCTGAAGGGTGGTTGTTCCCCGGCCGGAACCCGGGCCGTCACCTCACCCCGGGGCCGCTCAGCCGTCGCCTTCGCGCCGAAGGCCTGCTTGCCGGGAGCGCCCGCACGACAGCGCTCATCGAGCTCACCCGGCAACTGCATCCCCGGATCGTCTCGGATCTCCTCGGCATCACGACGGCATCCGCTGCCTCATGGTCGCGTCTCGCCGGTGGCGAGTGGTCCGATTACCCGGCTCTCCGCTCCACCCACCCCTGATCAAGCATCACCCGTCAGAGCCGGGCCGGAAATCGCTTCGCGCAGTTGCTCGACGGTCGGAGAGCCTCCCAGCCCGGCAGGGGTACGGAACACCCGGCAGGCGAGCCCGACCGGCGTGTGCTCGTCGGCGAAGGGATCGACGCCGTCGACGAGGACGGTCGGTGACCCGTGGAATCCGAGGCGCTCGGCGTCCTCGGCGGTCTCGACCAACTGTCGTGTGACGCGGATATCTGATCGACCGTCGAGCAGCTCAGCAAGCCGGCGGTCGAGTACTTCCCAGTTCGGGCAGCCGTCGAAGTACTGCAGGGTGATCTCCATGGTTGGCCCTCTCAGTTCTCGGTGCCGCGGAGCATCAGGAGCGCTCCGGCAATCGTAGCGGTGACGATCACGATGTCGGCGAGGTTCCCGATGAACCAGTTGCCGTAGGCGAGGAAGTCGACGACGTGCCCCCGGGCGAATCCTGGTTGGCGGAAAAGCCGGTCGCCGGCGTGCGAAGCAGCGGCCCCGCCGAGCGCACCGATCACGATCGCCCACCCGGGGCGTCGGACCCGGAACGCGAACACGATCGCGGTGGCCGTGGCCGCGACGGCGATGAGAGCGAACACCCAGGTGAAGCTCTCCCCGAAGGAGAACGCCGCGCCGGGGTTGTACGCGAGCTGCAGGCCCAACAGGTCGCCGATCAGCGGGATGCGCTCGTGCTCCGACAGGGTGGCCTCGGCCCACACTTTCGTTCCCTGATCGATCACGACGACGACCACTGCGATCAGAAGCGCCCAGGCAGTGAGCCGCCAGCGTCCTCTCTGCGGACGCTCTCCCGACGCCGATGCCGACTCAACGTCGGTATTCGTGTCCGGGGTCATGCGAGGGCCTCGAAGAGACGGACGATAACGCCGGATTCAATGAGGATGAACAGGCCCAGGCCGATGAACACGACGGGGACGAGCCAGTGCTCGACACGTTCGAGCGTTTCGGTGACGGCCTTGTGGGTGCCGATCAGTCGCCCGGCAGCGCACCAGACGGCGACGAGGATCAGGAACACGACGATCATGACCGCGACGTCGCCGGGCGAGCTGGTGCGGAAGATCGGCGTGTAGAGGGAGATGTTGTCGGCCCCGTTGGCGATCGTGATCCCGGCGACCCCCCATAGTCCGACCGCGGTGATCTTGGAGTCGTCATCATCGTCGTCGCCGTTACGGCGCAGGCCGCGAATGAGCGTCCAGATGCCGATGCCGAGCGGGATCAGACCCAGGAAGCCGACCCATTCGTCCGGGACGATCGTGAGACCGAGCGCGGCGATCACGCTGATCACGACGAGTGTGATGAACCCGAGGTACTGGCCTGCGACGATCTGCCACGGTCGCGGCTTTCCCCGGCTGGAGGCGAGGAACAGCACGGTGAGCACGACGATGTCGTCGATGTTGGTCGCCGCGAACAGGCCGATCGCCGACCCGATGGTTGCGAGCATCAGCTTTCCATTCGTGGTGTGCGGGTGCGTGCGGCGCGCAGGCCGTTGAGGATCACGATGACCTCCGCGACCTCGTGGACCAGGACGACAGCCGCGAGCCCCAGGACCCCGAAGAGCGCGAGCGGGAGCAGTGCGGTGATGATCAGCAGGGACAGGATGATGTTCTGGTTGATGATCCGCCGGCCCCGCCGCGCGTGATCGAACGCCCGCGGGATGAGCCGCAGATCATGACCTGTGAAGGCCACGTCCGCAGACTCGATCGCCGCATCGGAGCCGGTCGCTCCCATCGCGATGCCGATGTCCGCGGACGCCAGGGCCGGGGCGTCGTTGATGCCGTCACCGATCATCGCGACCGATCCCGCCTTCGACAACTCGCCGATCGCGGTCGTCTTGTCCTCAGGGCGCAGCTCCGCGCGCACATCAGCGATCCCGGCCTGCGCAGCCAGCGCACGAGCGGTGCGGGCGTTGTCCCCGGTGAGCATCGTCATGCCGACGCCCTGATCCGCAAGCGTGCGGACCACCTCGGGGACTTCCGGACGCAGCTCGTCGCGGACGCCGATCGCCGCGACCGGTGCCTCGTCGCGGTGCACGATCACGACAGTCATGCCCTGCTCCTCAAGCCCTGCAACCCGGTCGCCGAGCTCGCCGGCGTCGAGCCAGCGGGGGCTGCCGACCGTGATACGAGCGCCATCGACGGTGCCGTCGATGCCGTGCCCGGCCTGCTCGGTCACATCCGCGGCCACGGGAACACCCGGGGCTGCAGCGGTGATCGCCGCCGCAAGTGGATGCGTGCTGTGCTGCTCCAGAGCCGCCGCCCAAGCCAGCGCCTGCTCCTCGGCAATGCCGTTCGCAGTGAGGACCGCGGTGACCGCGGGCTCGTTACGGGTCAGGGTGCCGGTCTTGTCGACCGCGACGTGCCGGACCGTGCCGAAGCGCTCGAAGACCGCGCCGGACTTGATGATCACGCCGAACTTGCTCGCCGCGCCGATCGCGGCAACGACCGTCAACGGCACCGAGATCGCCAGCGCGCACGGAGAGGCCGCTACCAGCACGACGAGCGCACGAGTGATCCATACCTCCGGGTCGCCCAGCAGTGACCCAATGATCGCGACGAGCGCTGCGAGAATCAGCACACCGGGTACGAGCGGGCGGGCGATCCGGTCCGCGAGACGCGCACGCTCGCCCTTCTCCGTCTGCGCTTTCTCGACCAACTCCACGATCGTCGTAAGCGAGTTATCGGTACCGGCCGCAGTCGCCTCGACCTCCAGCACGCCGGAGCTGTTAATCGCGCCGGCCGACACCGCGTCCCCGGGCTCGACCTCGACGGGGATCGACTCCCCGGTGATCGCCGAGGTGTCCAGGCTTGAGCGGCCAGAGCGGACGATCCCGTCGGTTGCGATCCGTTCGCCCGGGCGGACCACCATGACCTGGCCGACCGTCAACTCCCTCGCCGGCACCTGCGCAGAGACGCCGCTCTGCAGCACGGTCGCCGTCTCCGGCACGAGCTTCAGCAGCGCCCGCAGGCCGCCACGGGCACGGTCCATCGCCTTGTCCTCAAGCGCCTCAGCAATCGAGTACAAGAACGCCAGAGCAGCGGCCTCCTCCACATAGCCGAGGATGACCGCGCCGATCGCGCTGATCGTCATCAGCAGCCCGATCCCGAGCTTGCCCTTGAACAGCTTCCGAATCGCGCCAGGAGTGAACGTCGACGCGCCCAGCAGCAGGCCGATCCAGAACAGTACGAGCGCCGGGATCTCGAGCCCGGACCATTCAAGGATCAGACCAGCCAGGAACGCGACACCGGAGAAGACCGGCACCATGATCCCACGGTCCCTCCACCAGGGCCGCTCCACCTCTTCGGTCTCATCCTCCGCCGCAGTGGCAGGCTCGTGCTCGCAGCTACACGCCGCGCTCACGCGTCCGCCCCTGTACCGCAGCAGCCCGGCACCGTGCACGACGAGTCCACACACGGCGCGTGCTCATCGACCGCCAGCGTCACATCCACGAGCGCGACGAGCGCAGCCGCAAGATGCGGGTCAGCGATCTCGTAGCGCGTCTGGCGACCCTCAGGCTCGGCGACCACGATCCCGCAGTCACGCAGGCACGT
The DNA here is from genome assembly GCF_900609065.1 of Arthrobacter ulcerisalmonis. GTDB lineage: Bacteria > Actinomycetota > Actinomycetes > Actinomycetales > Micrococcaceae > Arthrobacter > Arthrobacter ulcerisalmonis. The sequence goes on from NZ_UXAU01000023.1 coordinate 33,521, forward strand.
CAGGTGGTTCGAGACGTTCGAGCGGGTCAGCTCCAGCTCGCGCGAGAGCACGGCCGGATAGCTCGGGGCGTTCAGCAGAGTCATCAAGATCCGGGAGCGCGTCGGGTCCGCCATGGCCCGGCCGAGCCGGTTCATGACGTCGAGGCGCGAAGCAATAGTCAGCATGTACTGAACTATACAGCAAGCGCTGATCAATCATTGGTGATCAGCGCCCCACCATTCATTGGGAGAAGAGTCGGAAGCCGCTGAATACGCAACTCAGCAACAATCGGCGCTACCAGTAGAGTACCTGGATCGGCACTCCCTGGCCACGGAGATCTATAGCATTGACGAAGCCTTCGTGAGCCTGCCCGGGTCCACGACGGAACAGACGGCTGCGGGCCGCCAGATCCGTGCTGGCGTCCGCCGGAACGTGGGGTTGCCGGTCTGCGTAGGCTTGGCGTCAACGAAGACGTTGGCCAAGCTGGCCAATCAGTGGGCTAAGAACAACCCCCAGTTCCAGGGCGTCTGCCACTGGGACGCCGCCTCCCCCGCGGACCGGGAGCGGCTGCTGCGGAATCTTCCCGCACAGAAGATCTGGGGCGTTGGCCGGCGCAACGGCCCCAAGTTGGCAGGAATAGGGATCCACACGGCCTGGGACCTGCGCTGCGCTGACCCCCTGAAGATCCGGCGTCGTTTCTCCGTCGTGTTGATGCGCACCGTTTTGGAGTTGCAGGGGACGCCGTGCATCACCGTTGACGAATCCCGAGACCACAGCCAGATACTCTTTTCCCGCTCCTTCGTCACGCCCGCCACCAGCGTCCGGGACGTGGGCCAGGCGCTCAGCGTCTACGCCCAGGGCGCTGCGGTGCGGTTGGGCAAGAAGGGACTGGTGGCGGGCAACCTGAACGCCTTTGCCCGCACGTCGTCTTTCGTCGCCGAGCCGATGGTGTCGCACTCGGTGGACGTCGCCTTTCCCTCCCCCACCTCAGATCCGCTGGAGATTCTCCGCGCGGCGCAGCAACTCCTGCCGAAAATTCGCGAGGGGACGCCCTACATGCGCGTGGGGGTCGTTGTCCGGGACCTCAGCCCCGGCGGTAGCCAGGACACCCTGATGACCTTCGCGGACACACCAGACCGCAGCCTTGGACCATTGATGGACGCCATCGCCGAACGTTTTGGCCGCAAGAGTATTGGCCTTGGCAACGGCGGGCTCCGCTCAGGATCCCAGTGGGCAACACGACGCGAAATGTTGTCTCCCCGCTACACCACGGAGTGGAATGACGTTCCGGTGGTGCGCGCCCGCTGAGTGACTCAGTGCCGGGCCAGTGATCGTTGCGCCGCGCCGAAAATACTACGTAGACTTACTAAATCACCTCCAAGGGTTTCGGCACCGGACGAGCCCGAGCGAAGGAAAGGACCACTGATCATGCCTGGACCCAAGAATCCGAGCCTGAAAGATCCTGAGCTGTACGAAGAACTGCGCGGGGACGGTGCGTCGAAACAGAAGGCAGCACGAATTTCCAATGCTGCGGCCAACAACGGCCGCAGTGCCACGGGACGTAAGGGCGGCGAAGCTGGCAGCTACGAGAATTGGACGGTCTCCCAGCTCAAAGCCCGGGCCAAGGAAATCGGCCTGACCGGGTATTCAAGTAAACGCAAGGCCGAACTGGTCTCGGCCCTGCGGGATTCCTGAGCCCAGATTTCCGGCGCAGAAGCAGGTGTCCGATGCGTAGCTTCGGTGTAGAGGAAGAGCTGCTGATCGTCGATCCGAGCACGGGTGCACCACTGCCCCTGGCCACCCGGCTCCTGCAGATGGCCAGCGGTTCCCCTGCGGACGGCCCCTCCTTGCATGCAGAGTTCAAGCAGGAGCAGATCGAAGCGAACACCCGCCCCTGCTTCACGGCAGCGGAGTTGCTGACAGACATCCAGACCGGGCGGGCCCTTGCCGACGCTGCGGCGGCGACCGTCGGTGCGCGCGTGGCAGCGTTGGCCACGCCACCCATCTTTGCAGCAACCCCCACCGATGGGGATGCGCGCTTCGCAACGATGTCCGGGAAGTTTGGGCTCATTGCACGCGAGCAACTCACCTGTGGGCTGCACGTCCATGTGTCGATCGACTCGGAGGAGGAGGGCATTGCGGTCCTGGACCGGATCCGGGTCTGGTTGCCGCTCGTCCTGGCATTGAGCGCCAACTCACCGTTCTGGGCGGGAGTCGATGCCGGTTTCGCCAGCTACCGGTCGCAAATCTGGAACCGCTGGCCGTCGGCTGGGCCCATGCCGATCTACGGGTCAGTTGCCGGCTACCGCCAACTCGTGGACTCGATGCTGTCCACCGATGTTCTCCTCGACGAAGGAATGGTCTACTTTGACGCCCGGCTTTCCCGGACGCATCCCACAGTGGAAATCCGGATCGCCGATGTCTGCATGGCCAGCGAGGACGCCTGTACTCTTGCCACGCTGATCAGGGGGCTGGTTGAGGCCAGCGCCAACGAATGGAAGCACGGCCGTAGCCCTGCGTTGATCCCTGCCACCCTCCTGCGGTTGGCCACCTGGCAGGCCAGCCGTTTCGGCGTCGAAACCAACCTCTTGCACCCTTTCCTGCACCGTCCGAGCCCTGCCGCGGACATCGTTGTGGCAGCCCTGGAGCATGCCCAGGAGCCACTGACGCAGGCGGGAGATTTCGATGCTGTCAGTGCCGGTCTGGGGCGGATTATGGCCAGGGGCTCGGGCGAGCGCCTGCAGAGGGCCGCCCATGCCGACGGCGGACGCCTGGCCGACGTCGTGGCCGCTGCAGTAGTACGGACCCACGCGGCACCACAGACCCATGCGGCAGCGCAGGTCACCGACCCGTTGCCGTTTCCACCAGCCGTTGGCACACGATCACGGTGCCTCACGGACGCACATCATAAGGAGCTGGAATGAACGTACTGGTAAAGATCTTGGGCCTCGGCGCAAGCATCGGAGCGGGATTCGTGGCCAACAAAGTCCTGACCGCGGCCTGGAAGAAATCAACGGGCAAGAACCCGCCTACGGACGGGACGGACCTCGACGATTCCTTGATCGGCGTCCTGTCCTTCGCCCTCGTCTCCGCCGCCACGGGTGCGGTGGTGCACGTGTTGACCCAGCGCGGCACAAAGCAGGCCCTGGTGAAATTGCAGCGCACCGGAGATGAGGTCTGACTCCCATGAGCATCGGCCAAGCCGAAAGTACCCAACAGGCCGCCGCAGGAACGCCGCCCCCTGCCGCCGGCGCCGCATTCCCAACACCCGTCCGGATCGCTGCGGCCTCCGCCCCGGACAGCGAGTTGGATTCCCTCGTCCGGCATGCCGCGCAGTGCGTCGGCGACCCGGCGTCGTCGTTGGAGCTGGCCCGGAAACTCACGCAAACCTCCCCGCGGCTGAACTCCGGCGGGTTCCTCGCACAATGGGAAGTCCTGGCAACCCTCGGTGCGGTGGACCTTGGGGTGGCCCGCTGCATCGAACCGCACCTGGACGCGCTCAACATCCTGACGGAGGCAGGCTCCGCACTGGCCCACCAGCCGGAACTCGCCTGGGGCGTCTACGCCGCGGAGGGCGCAGGCCACCACCTGCAGGCATCCCAGCCGAACGGAACAGATTGGGTGCTGGAGGGCAGCAAGCCGTGGTGCTCGCTTGCCGAGACCCTGCCGCACGCCATCATCACGGCAGCGGTCGACGGCGGCCGCCGGGCCTTCGCCGTCGACCTCACCCAGGACGGGGTCACCACTATTGGTCCGGCCTGGGTAGGCATTGGCCTGGCAGAGGTTCCCAGCCGGGCGTTGCAGCTCTCCGCCGCACGTGCGGAACCGATCGGCGCAACCAACTGGTACCTGGACCGGCCAGGTTTCGCCTGGGGCGGGGTGGGGGTGGCGGCCGTCTGGCATGGGGCCATGGTGGCCTTGGCGCGGGCACTTTTTACGCACTGCACCAGCAGGACGCCAGATGCGATTGCCCTCATGCACTTGGGGATGGCGGACACGGCCATTCAACGCAGTGTGGCTGCCCTCCGCACTGCTGCCGAGGACTTCCACTCCACCGCTGCCCCGCAGATTACTGCTGCGCGGGCCAGGGCAGTGGTGGTGCAGAGCGTTGAGACGGTCCTCGACATCTCCGCCCACGGCATGGGCCCGGCCCCGCTTGCCTTTAATCCCGAGCATGCGAAGCGCGTCGCGGACCTGTCGCTGTACCTTCGCCAAGACCACGGCGAGCGATCCCTGGTTGGACTGGGCACCCTGCTGGTGGAGGCGGGCAAGCAACCATGGTGAGTTTCACGTTGGCTGAGCCCGGCACGCTCGAATCCGACTGGGCGGAAGCCCTGGCCGGAGGGTCCGTGGCCCCGCTGGTGCTGGACTGGTCCCGCTTTGATCGACTGGTTGTCCTAGCGGCCCACCCGGATGATGAGTCACTGGCCGCTGGCGGGCTCATCAGCCAGGCGCACGCACACCACGTGGACATCGTCCTGATCGTGGCAACGCGGGGGCAGAACTCGCACCCGCAGTCACCCACCATGACGCCGGATCAACTGGGCGACCTGCGTATACACGAGCTGAGGCGGGCGTTGGCTTGCCTCGCTCATGACGCCGTACTGCTGGAAGGCGGGTTCGTTGATGGCCGGCTGGCTGATTCCCGGTCGCAGCTTGCCGCAGAGCTCAACGGGTTGTGCAGCCAGGACCCAGCCCGGGTACTGCTTGTGGCCCCGTGGTCCGGCGACGGGCACACCGACCACGAGGTGGCCGGTGACGTGGCACTGCAGGTTGCTGCCAGTACCGGCTGCGCCGTCCTGGAATATCCCATCTGGCTCTGGTTTTGGGGCACGCCCAGCAGCGGTGACGTGCCATGGGCGGCGCTCCGCTCGCTGGAACTGGGCGAGACGGAACGCGGCCGCAAGGCGCTGGCCATGGCCGAACACCGCAGCCAAGTGGAGCCCCTCTCCCCTGCCGCGGGCGACGAAACCCTCCTGCCGGGCCATGTGCTTGACTACTTTCGTCGGCCGTTTGAAGTGTTCATCGACAGCGCTGGTCGTTTCTTGCCCCCGCAACGACAAGGAACCTCTTGGGTGGGGAACCGTTTCGACCTGATCCACGCCCAGGGCGCCGAGCCTTGGCAGGCGCCGTCCTCTTGGTATGAGGAGCGCAAGCGAGCCCTGACCTTGGCTGCACTCCCCCACCCCCGCTTCAGCTCGGCCCTGGAAATTGGTTGCTCCACCGGCGTCTTGACCGCTGAGTTGGCCCACCGGTGCGAAAAGCTTCTGGGCATCGACGTCAGCGGCGAGGCCGTCAGCACGGCCGTAGCCCGGACCGCTGCCCTGCCCGGCGTTCGGATCGTCCAGCTTGAGGTGCCGGCGAGCTGGCCGAACGAACACTTCGACCTCTATGTTTTGTCCGAGACCGGCTACTACTTTAGCGGCGACGAACTCAGCCACCTCCTGCAACAAATGGCGCATTCGGCCCTGCCCGGCGCCGCTGTCGTGGCCTGCCACTGGCGGCACCCGATTGACGGGTGGCCGCTCAACGGTGACGCCGTCCACGACGCGCTGCGCAACGATGCCCGGCTGACGGGGCTGGGTTGCTATCTCGAGGACGACTTCCGGCTCGACCTTTTTGCCTTCACGGACCCATCATGACGGCTCCCCTCGATGCCGTGGTCATTGTCGTCCCGGCCCGAAACGAAGAGGCCCTCTTGCGGCGCTGCCTCGTTGCGCTCACCGGAGCCACGGCCAGGTTCCACATTCTGTTCCCGCACGTACCGGTCTCCGTGACGGTGGTCCTGGACCGAACCACCGATGCGTCGGACCAGGTCATTGCGGACTTCGCCCAGGTGGAGGTCGTGCACAGTGATGCTGGCTGTGTGGGAGCAGCCCGGAACATCGGCATCCGCCGTGCCCTGGAAAATACGGGAGCACCAGCAGGCCACACGTGGATCCTGAACACCGACGCGGATTCCGTGGTGCCCAGGGACTGGATTGAACAGCACTGGCGGCTTGGGCTCGAGGGCTGGGACGTGGTGGTGGGCACGGTGGAGCCTGTCCGGCAAGAACTCTCAGCACACCAACACCTGCTCTGGCGCCAGGCCCACACCCTCGCCGAAGGGCACCCCCACATCCACGGCGCAAACCTGGCCTTCCGCGCCAGTGCCTACCGGGAACTGGGCGGCTTCAAAAGCATCCCGGTGCACGAAGACAGGGAGTTCGTCCACGCAGCCCGCGCCGGCGGTCTCCGCGTACGAGCCACCGACCTCACCAGGATTCGCACCTCAGGTCGGCACCACAGCACCGTCCACAACGGCTTTGCCAGTTACCTTTCACGGTTGCCAGCACTGGAAGTGCCTGCCGAACCCTAAGGTTTCGGGGTGGTATGGCACCCGACTGGTGCCACTCCCAGCAATTCCAGGTGCTAGCCGTGCCAGCTGCCAACAGTGTTATGTCCGGCCGATGAACCAGTCCTGCAATTTCCGGAGCCTGGACTGCAGCTGCTCTTCGTTTGCCTGCGCCACCGGTGGACCGCCGCATACTGTCCGGAGCTTGGTATGAATAACGCCGTGGGGAGTGCCGGTCCGGGCAGACCAGGCCGAAACATTCTTGGCCAGCTCATTGCGCAGGTCCATCAGCATCCGGTGGTCTGGGACGGACTGCACTGCTGCCGGCGCGGGGGCGGCGCGACTCTTACGGTTGAGCTGGTCATGCTGGCGCTGCCGCAAAAGCGTCCCCACCTGCTCAGCGTCCAACAGCCCGGGAATCCCGAGGAAGTCCATTTCGTCGTCGGAGCCCACCTCGCCGCCGGTCCCAAACTCGCCGCCGTCGAACAACACACGGTCGAACGACGCCTGCGAATCAAGGGCCTCGAACTTGCCCTTGGTCAGGCCGTCTGACGCCTTTTCTTCGCGATTGGCCTCGTCCAGCAACGAGTCCTCCGGGTTGAAGAGCCCGTCGGCGTCTTCCTTTTCCGGCCGGTCAAGGGCATGGTCTCGTTCGGCCTCCATGGAGTTGGCCAAGGCCATCAGCTGCGGCACGGACGGCAGGAAGACGGACGCGGTTTCGCCGCGTTTGCGGGCACGCACAAAACGGCCCACCGCCTGGGCGAAGAACAACGGCGTGGAGGTGGACGTTGCATAAACACCTACTGACAGCCGGGGGACGTCCACACCCTCGGAGACCATCCGGACCGCCACCATCCAGCGTTTATCGCTGGCGGTGAAATCTTCGATCTTGCTCGAGGCCTTGGCATCGTCAGAAAGGATGATGGTGGGAGACTCACCGGTGATCCGCTTCAGCTGCCCGGCATAGGCCCGCGCGTCGTCGTGATCCGTGGCAATGACCAGCCCGCCGGCGTCGGGAACGGAACGCCGGACCTCACTGAGGCGCTTATCTGCACCTGCCAGGACGGCAGGAATCCACGCCCCGGTGGGATTCAAGGCGGTGCGCCACGCCTGGGAGGTGACGTCCTTGGTGACAGCCGCCTCGCCGAGGGATGCGGCCATCTCCTCGCCAGCGCTGGTCCGCCAGCGCATCTGGCCGGAATACGCCATGAACATCACGGGCCGGACCACGTGGTCGCGCAGGGCGTTGCCGTAGCCATAGGTGTAGTCGGCGCGGGAGCGGCGGATGCCGTCTTTGTCTTGCGCGTATTCAACGAAGGGGATCGGCGAAGTGTCGGAGCGGAACGGCGTTCCCGTCAGTGAGAGCCTGCGCACCGCGGGATCGAACGCTTCACGCAGTCCATCGCCCCAAGACAGTGCTTCGCCGCCGTGGTGGATTTCGTCGAGGATCACCAGGGTGCGGGCAGCCTCCGTCTTGGCCCGGTGCAACATCGGTTTGCTCGCCACCTGGGCATACGTGACGGCAACGCCAATAAAGCCCCTGCCGTGCTGGCCGTCGGAGTTCTTGAAGTTGGGATCGATGGCGATTCCCACTTTGGCGGCGGCGTCCGCCCACTGCCGCTTGAGGTGATCGGTAGGCGCCACGATGGTGATCCGGTTGACCACCCCCGCCTCGATCAAGGTGGAGGCTACGCGTAGGGCGAAGGTCGTCTTGCCAGCACCGGGGGTGGCGACCGCAAGAAAGTCCCTGGGCGAGGTGCGCAGGTAGGCGTCCAGCGCCTCCTGCTGCCAGGCACGGAGCTTCGGGGCGGTTCCCCAAGCTGCGCGCTCCGGGTAGGCCGGAGGCAGCGTGGGGCCGCCAAAGAGTGTATCCGTCACTACTTGTTATTACCGCCCGGACCCTTGCCGCCTGGGCCCTTGCCGCCGTCTCCGCCCGGCCGGAGGCCGTCATACACGTCCTTGCACTCAGGGCAGACAGGGAACTTCTTGGGATCCCGGCCCGGTGTCCACACCTTGCCGCAGAGGGCAATGACGGGCTCGCCGCTGAGGGCGGACTCCATGATTTTTTCCTTGCGCACGTAGTGTGAAAAACGCTCCCGGTCACCGGGCTCAACCTCTTGGCGGAGTTCTTCGCGCTCAATGGTGGCCGTGGACGTGCCAGCCCCCGACAACTCGCGCATCGGGTCGTTTTCGAGGGGATCCGTCATGCTAGTCATGCCAACCATCTTAGCCTTTCCAGCGGAGAAACGTTCGACGCCGGCACCTCCTGGGTGCCGGCGTCGACGGTTCACAACACGCGTTTCTACTTGTTGACGCCGACCTGCGCCAGCAGTTCTGGTCCGCGCGCGTCGAGCCATTTTCCGCCGATCCTGACGCCCACAACGAAGAGGACCAGGCCCAGCACGGGACCGAGGATGAGGTTGAGCCAGCCCAAGGCGCTGTTGCCTGTCACCAATTCGGCTATGAGCAAGCCCACTTCCGGCAAGACCAGGACGAACAAGACCGCCATCCCGCCGAACTGCACCAGCAGGGTCTGGCCCATGTTGCCCGGCGGTTTCTTGAAGGGGCTGTCACCGGGTAGCGGGACCGGAGTGGTGTAGCGGGCCGAAACCAAGGACGCCAAGCCCAGGCCCGAGAAGAGGATGCCGAGGCTGAGCCCCAACAAGCCGGGCAACATGGCCCACGAGTCCGCCAGCACGGCGTAGCCAAAGGCGAAAATCAACACCGTCGGGAGGGAGAACAGGAGGCAGGCCAGCGCCCGTCCCAGCCGATCGGCACGGCCCGAAACGCCTGTGGCTAGATGTAGGGCAAACGCCGTATTGTCGTACGAGACGTCGGCGGAGATGGACCAGGCCAGGATAAAAGCACACAGCGGCGCCAAGATGGCCAATGCACCGAACTCGCCGCTCTGCGCACCGGAAAATACCAGGACCACCGGCAGCAGTGGAATCACCACCAGGGAGCCCGAGTAGCGCGGATCGCGCAGCCAGTACGTCAGGGCCCTGGCGGTGACCGCGCCGGTGGGTGTTGCCGGGAAGAGTCCCAACAGACCCAACTTGCTGCCCTTGCGCTTACTGCTTCCGCTGTACGGCGGAGTCACCAACGCCTGCTGCATCAGCGTTTTCCAAAGCCAGGACAAGACGCCGATGGTCGCCGCCGCGATCAGCAGCTTGAGGGCGGCTTGGCCGTAGCTCCCGGCCGTGACGTCGGCGGCAAGTCCCCACGGTGCGCCCAGGGGTGTCCATGCGAGCGTGCGGGCGAGTTCCGGTAGGAACGCCGAGGATTCAACGATTCCCCGGGTGACGCCGGCAATGATGGGTCCCAGGAGAACAAGGGGGACCATGAAGGCGATGGCGCTGACGTCCTTGAACCGCCGGGAGGAGGCCAGGCTTGCCGTGGCAGTGGTGGTGACCTTGGAGACCACCACACAGGTCAGCACACCGAGGACGGCACCCACCAGGGCTGCGACGGCCGGCAGGACGCCATGCCACCAGGTAGCCACCGTGGCAAGCGACACCAGGACGGTGGCGATACCGGGAATCCCGATCAACCCGCCCAGCGCCAGGCCCGGGAGCATTTTTTTCAGTGGAATGGCAAAAGTGGTGAAGCGGGCCGGATCCAACGTCATGTCGGTCCCGGAAATCATCACCGGAATAATGGCCCACCCGATGATGGCCACGGCGCCGCCGAGCACCACCGCAGTGGCGGCCAGTTCGGTCGGCTGGTTCCGGAGAAAGACCAAGGCCATCACCAAGGCACCAATGATGCCTAGGGCGTAGAGAGCGCCAAACGCCAAGCCAACCAGCTGCCACGGACTGCGGCGGAGGCCGTTGCGGAGCAGGGTGAGCTTGAGCCTTACGAGGTGCGCAACCATTCCAGTCCCTCCGTCGTGTTCCGGCCGCCTACGAGTTCCACGAACTTGTCTTCGAGGGACGCGTCACCGCGCACCTCGTCCACGGTGCCAGCGGCCAAGAGCCGCCCACCCGAGACCACAGCCACGTGGTCACACATGCGTTGCACCAAGTCCATCACGTGGCTGGAAACGATCACCGTGCCACCAGAGTGCACATAGCCGTCCAAGATGGACCGGATGTTGGCTGCACTGACGGGGTCAACCGCCTCGAAAGGTTCGTCCAGGACCAGCAACCGCGGGGCGTGGATGAGGGCCGAGGCCAGCGCCACCTTCTTGGTCATACCGGCCGAGTAGTCAACCACCAGGGTGCCGGCGTCCTTGCTCAGGTCCATAGCGGCAAGCAACTCACGGACCCGGGTGGCCACGACGTCCTTGTCCATGCCGCGCAGCAGCCCGGCGTAGGTGATGAGCTGTTCGCCGGTGAGCCGGTCAAAGAGCTTGACGCCATCGGGCAGGATGCCCATCAGTTTTTTGGCTTCGAGCGGGCGGGCCCACACATCAACCCCGTGCACCACGGCGTGGCCGAAGTCGGGGCGAAGCAGGCCAGTGGCCATGGACAGCGTGGTGGTCTTGCCGGCTCCGTTGGGGCCCACAATGCCGTAGAACGATCCGGCTGGGACATTGAGGCTGATGCCATCTACGGCGACTTTGTCGCCGAATCGTTTGGCCAGGCCATCGATGGCGAGCGCTGGCGCGGTGGCGGTCGGGGGCGCCTTTACAGGTTCCTGAGCAGTCATAATGCCACCCTAACCGTCTGTACCCCCGCTGCGGGTCCTCCCGGAGGAGTAGTGAAATAGGCGTAGGACCGCCCACAGGGGTCCACGGATACTGCAGCGTCGGCCCACCTGTCAGACTGTGCTCATGGACATCGCACTGGGCCTGCTCGTGATCGTCGGCGTGGTCTGCGCCGCCAGCGCACTGGGCCGAAAACTGAACGTTTCCGTTCCGCTGCTGTTGGTGCTGGCCGGCGTGGCCGGGTCATTCCTGCCCTTCATTCCGCCCATTGAGCTGAACCCAGAACTGGTCCTCATCGGGCTGCTGCCGCCATTACTCTACGCAGCTGCGTTCCGTTCCTCCCTCTTCGATTTCGGCTCGAACATCCGCAACATCGGGCTGCTCTCGGTGGGCTACGTGGTGTTCGGCACCGTAACCGTGGGTTTCGTGGTCTGGTGGCTGTTCCCCGAGATTCCGCTCGCTGCAGCGATCGCCCTGGGTGCTGTTGTGGCGCCGCCAGACGCCGTAGCCGCCACCTCCATTGCCCGGCGCGTGGGCATGCCGAGGAGGATCGTCACCATCCTCGAGGGCGAGTCGCTGGTCAACGATGCCACCGCCCTGGTGTGCCTGCGGGCAGCGATTGCCGCAATCGCCGGCAGTGTTTCCGCCCTGGATATTGCCGGCGGTTTCGCCTTGGCCGCAGGCGGCGGACTGCTGGTGGGCATTGCGGCGGCCTATGTTCTGACCGAAATCCGCAAACGCGTCCGGAACGTCGCCATCAACACGGCCACCTCGCTGATGGCGCCGTTCGTGGCGTTCCTGCCGGCGGAGGCCATCCACGCCTCAGGCGTGCTGGCCGTCGTCGTGACCGGATTGGTCATGGGGACCAAGGCGCCTTCCATGCCCAACGGCGCCGCCAGGCAAAGCGCGCGCAGCAACTGGGACACGGTTCAGTTCCTGCTGGAGAATTCCGTGTTCCTGCTGATCGGGCTGCAGGTGCGCAGCATCATCGAGGGGGTCCAGGACGATTCCTTGGGTGTGGGCAGGGTCTGGGTGGGCTGTGCCCTCATTCTGCTGGCGGTCCTGGTGCTCCGGCCCCTCTGGGTTTTCCCGGCCACCTATGTGCCCCGGCTGATCCCTGCCGTCCGTCGGGCCGAGGGCACCACCACGTGGCAGGCAGCGACCACTGTCTCTTGGGCGGGCATGCGCGGGGTGGTCACCCTCGCGGCGGTGCTGACCTTGCCTGCTGACCTGGAACACCGTAATGTCCTGGTGCTGGCTGCCCTGGTGGTGGTGGCCGGCACCCTGGTCCTGCAGGGCTTCACCCTACCTGCGCTGGTCAGGTGGCTAGGTGTGCCGGGTCCGGACCGCCGCGAAGATGCCTTGAATCAGGCCTCGCTGATGCAGCTTGCAACCTCGGCCGGAGTGGCCAAGCTGGACGAGCTACGGCTGGCCAGCGATCCGCCTGAGGTCATGGACATGCTCAAACGCCGCACCCAGGAGCGCGGACTGGCCGCCTGGGAGCGGTTGGGGCGGCCGACGGCGGACGCTGCCACTCCCAGTCAGCGCTACTCCCAGCTGCGGCTGGCCATGCTCGAAGCAGAACGCACGAAGGTTTTGGAATTGCGCCGGGGTGGCGATTTCGCGCACGAGGTCCTCACCGAAGTCCTGGAGCGGCTAGACATCGAGGAATCGATGCTGGACGCCGCCCTGGACGAAGTGGACGCTGGCAGTGCAGGCGGCGGCGAGGGAATCGCCCAGCCTGGCGGCACGTGCGTGCACCTTCAACATGCCGAAGCCCCAGTGCCGCCTGCAGAGCCCACGGAGCCTACAGACCCAACAGTGCCAGGAGAGCCATTCTGCGCAGACTGTCTCCGCGACGGCACCGCACCAGTTCATCTGCGCATGTGCCTGACCTGCCGAAAGGTAGGCTGCTGCGACTCATCAGTGGGCCGGCACGCCACCCGGCACTTCCAGGAGACCGGCCATCCCGTCATGCGCAGCATTGAACCAGGCGAAGACTGGCGCTGGTGCTACGTGGACGAACTCTTGGGGTGATTCTCAGGCCGGACCACTTTTCGGATCCGGATGGGCCCCTTGGCGGTAGCCGGGTCCACCACCACGCCACCTTGGGTAATCTCCACCTCGCCGGAAGCCACGAGCTTCCTGGCCGCAGCCCGAGCTGGCTCCATCAGCTCACGCCAGGAGTCGTCCCCTACAGCCCGGGCTGCGTCCGACGGGCAGATGGTGGACGTCGACGCGCGGGCGGCCAGCAACTCAAGGATGGACTCCGTCAGCCGCTGTTCAATACTTTTCGGATCCTGCTCTGGCATGGCTACGCCTCAGTTCACAAGGTGTGCCGGGCTGGGTGATCGACACCCAGCCCAGGCAATCAGAACGAATGCCGGGCAGCTGCCCGCTCATATTGCGGTGCCCACGGCAGTTCGACGCCGAGTTCGAAGGCCGCGCGCAGCCACCAGTGCGGATCCCGCAGCGCCGCCCTCCCCAGGAACACGCCGTCCGCCTGGCCCGAGGCCACAGCATGTTCGGCCTGCCCGGCAGACGTCACCAAGCCGACGGTACCGGTGGCTACACCGGCTTCCCGACGCACTGTGGCTGAGAAACCGGTTTGGTAGCCCGGGCCAGGAGTAATCTGCTGGTGGCGCACCGCTCCCCCGCTGGACACGTCGATGAGATCCACGCCCTGCTCCCGCGCCTGGTGGGCCAGCCGTACGGTGGCCGGAAGATCAACTCCACCCGGAGCCCAGTCGGTGGCGGAGAGCCGAAGCAAAAGCGGCATGCCATCGGGAATCACGGCGCGCACAGCGTCAACCACCGCCAGTGTCAACCGGTTCCGGCCGGCTTCGTCGCCGCCCCAAGCGTCAGAGCGCTGATTGATCAGCGAGCTCTGGAACTGGTGCAGGAGGTACCCGTGGGCACCGTGGAGTTCCACCGTGTCAAACCCGGTGTCAACGGCCCGGACCGCCGCTGCGGCGAAGTCGTCGATTACCCCATGGATCTGCTGTTCCGTCATTTCGGTGGGCACCGCGAAGCCGTCAAACGCCAATGGAGAGGGGCCCACGGTCTCCCAGCCGCCGTCGGACGCCGGCACTGAACCTTGCTCCCCGGAGAACGGCCAGTACGTGGCTGCTTTCCGTCCGGCGTGAGCCAGCTGAACGCCGATCTTGGTCTCTGCCGTCCCATGCCGGTGGACGAAATCGATGACCCGTTGCCAACCAGCGGCCTGGTCGTCGTTGTAGAGACCAGCATCCCGCGGACTGATCCGGCCCGCGGGGTTTACGGCCGAGGCCTCGGTCAGGATCAGGGCCGCGCCGCCGGTGGCAAAAGAGCCCAAGTGCATCAGGTGCCAGTCCGTGGGGACGCCAGGTGCCACGTCCGGATCGCAGCTGTACTGGCACATGGGCGAGACCCAGCCCCGATGGGCCAGGTCCAGGGACCGCAAGGACAGCGGTTCGAACAACGCAGACATTAGAAGAGGACTCTGGCCAGGGCCTGCCGAGCCTTGGCCACGCGCTCATCGGACACGCCAACCACGTCGAAGAGTTCCAGCAGGCGAACCCGGGCTGTTTCGCGCTCTGGGCCGAAGTTGCGGCCAATAAACGCCACCAGGCGGTGCAGGCCATCCTCAATATGGCCACCGGCAATGTCCAGGTCAGCTACCCCCAACTGAGCGTCGAGGCTGTCTGGTTCGTCAGCGGCACGACGCCGCAGCGCATCCGATTCCTCGGCGGCGAGCGGCTGCAGGCGAGCCATCAATTCAACCTGGGCCAGCCCGGCCTTCGCCTCATGGTCTGCAGGCATCTCGTTCAGCGCCTGCCGGTACGCTGCGGCCGCTGCGTCATAGTCGCCGGCCTCAATCGCATCGAAGGCGGCCTGGTGCAGCGGCGGCAACGGGGCGGGCTCAGGCTCACCGTCCGCGCCTTCGCCAGCAGCAGCTGCTGCGTCGAGGCTGCCGGTTACGCCGTTGGCGGCAGCCACTTTGAGCAGCTCGTCGAGGATGCCGCGAATCTGCGTCTCCTCGGCGCCGCCTTCAAAAAGCGGTACCGGCTGGCCCTTGATGACGGCCACGGCCGTGGGGACTGCCTGCACCTGGAAAGCCTGCGCCAACTGCGGGAACGCCTCAACGTCCGCGGTGCCGAGCACCAGCTTTCCGGCGTAGCTGGCCACTACCTGTTCCAGGGTGTCCCGCATGCTGGTGGATTCCGGCGAGTATGGCGCCCACAACGCGATGACCACCGGCACCTGCGCGGACAACTCCACGAGTTGCTGGAAGTTGCCCTCGTTGACGCTGACGCTGACCGGCTGGCCACCGTTGGCTGGTGGCTGCTGGCTCCCGGCCGCAGCGCTGCCGGCAGGTGCTGCCGGCCGCTGTTTGAGGCTGGAAAGGTCGACGGCGCCACGCAGGTTAAGCAAGTTGGCAGCGGCTGGAGGGACAGGACGGGAAGCAGGCGAACTCATGCTTTCCACTCTAGCCACTCCGGCCGCTGCCAGGGGTACTGCGGTCATGGGACTACTTGAACGAAGCTCCCACCAGGCCGCGGGTCGCCGCGACCAACTTCATCGGATCGGCGCTGTCTGCCGGCGGCACGTAGATCGCCATGGACTCCACGAAGCTCAGCACCATGCCGGTGGTGGTTTCCGTGCCGCCAGCCAGGGCTGCTGCGTCTTCGCCGATAGTCAGCTTGTCACCGGCAGCCTTGGGGGTGCCTTCGAAGCCAAAGTTGATCCGGCCTTCCACCAGGGCGCCACCGTCAGCAGTTCGGAACACCGTGATGCTGTTCGGGTCAACCTTGTGCGTGAAGCTGAAGTTGCCGTTCTCGCCCGACTTGACCACCTCGGCCTGGTAGGACAACGTATCGGCGATGTAGGGCGAGGATGCACCTTCAACCAGCTTGTCCTTGTAGGCCGAATCGGCGTTGCCCAAACGGTCAGCCAGCCCGGCGAGGGCCTCCTGCGGGCTGTACGCAAGGCCTGCCTTGTCCGCTGGAGCCAGCGTCTCGGTGCCACGGTCGATGGTGGGGAAGGTGGTTCCCGGCTGGAGCGGGGTGGTCTGCACCAGCTTGTAGTTTTCGCGCGGTGACGCCTGGACCAGCGTCAGGAGCTGGGGCACCACGTTCCCGTCGCCTTGCGTCACGGCCAGCACGGACCGCGACCAGTCCCGGTTGGTGGTCACCACGGTGGTCAGGAGCTTGGTGGACCGGACGGGCATCCGGGCCTCATACGTGCCCACCTGGGAACGGATCTTGTAATTCTGGGTACGGACTTCCAGTTCAGTACCGCCTACCCGCGAAGCAAGCTGAGCCGCATCGCGTGCGGCGTCGCCAGCGTCCACTGCGCTGGAAACCTGCTCCAGGATCCGGCGGAACTGCGCATCCAGCAGAACGGGGGATGCCGTGGACGCGGCAGCATCCGACGAGGCAGTGGGGTCCGGTGACGGCGATGCTGCTACGGCCGCAGTGGCCGAACCGGCAACCAATACCGTCGCAACGGCTGCTGCTGCCATGGTCAACGGCGTGCTCGTGCCCGGTGCCCGTCGGCTGCCCGGGCCCGTGGACTTGCCGTCAGTGCCAGGGGCCGCCGGCTTGCCGCCGTCGACACCGCCGCTCTTACCCTTGCGGGCAGACCAGGCTGCCAAAGCGATACCCGCGAGGATGATGAGTGAGCCCAAGACGATCAACGGCACAGCCCACGGCGTGGCGGTGTCGTTCGGGAAGGTGATGGAGACGCTGGCCGGCGCAGCCTTTGTTCCGTCCGAGGCCAAGAGCAGTGACCAGTCGCCGTCAGCAGGCGGCGTCCACGTGTATTCGAGGTTGCCGCTGGCGTTCTCGGTGGACACCCAGAGGTCAGAGCCCGCAGGGTTGGGCACGGTGGCCTCACCCTCGGCATGCTCCACCTGGAGGGCCTTCTTGTCCTCAGACACACCTGTCACGGTGTTGTGCGCGGCCTGGCCAACCCACGCCGCGATGTCATCGGGGCGTCCGGTGGCGAGCACGAAGTTGCCATCACCCTCGATGGTGATTTTGGCTGTCCCGCCGTGCAGGGTTCGCAGGTCCTTGTCGAAGACGGTCACCGGTGCGGCAGCGGAATCAGCTGGTGCGGCAGCGGTGAAGGTCTCGGACGGAGCCCAGATGGTCTGCTGGCCGATACCTGCCAGGAGTGTCAGGAGGCCGAGCAGCACGAGTGCGGCTGCAGTCTTAAAACGCAAAGGAAACACCTATCATCAGCGGGGGTTTACCTTCAATAGTAACCGTTCTGTTATCACCGGTACCGGAGATGAGGGCAGAATCACGACGACGGCCGGTCACGTCCGGTGCCCCGGCAGGTGTTGACAGGGTGGCTGGTACTGTTGCGATGATCATCACAAGCGCCCAAATGGGCGGCAAAACGCACGGAACAGGTTCCCAGATCCAGTGACTGACAAGACGGATTCAACCTCCGCAGCAGACAACGAGGGTGCAGGCGATCCGAACAGTTCGGCCCCCCAACTACGCAAAGCGTCTCCCGTGGACTTGGTGAGCCGCCTCTTCCGCAGGCTCAGGCAGCCGCTGCCAGGAGCCCAGCCCCGGCTGAGGTTCGAAATGTCACCGGAATACGCCAACCATCACGACGATTCCCACGACGAGGACCGCGACGACGACGAGGGCGAGGACGGCAAGGTACGCGCCCAGTACGGCCGGCCGGGTCCCAGGATGTCGCAGCAGCACCCCCTTTACCTTGGCTTCATGGGCACGGTGGGCGTTGGCTTGGCCCTGCTCGTGTATTGGATCGGATCCAACACCACGCAGTTGCTGCTCTGGATCGTTGCGGCGCTCTTCATCTCCCTCGGCCTGGAACCCGTGGTGGGCTGGCTGGAACGGCGGAAGATCCCCCGCCCTGCAGGCATTGTTGCGGTGCTGCTGGTGCTCACCGGTGCCGTGGTGGGCTTCTTCGCCACCCTGATTCCCACGATCGTGGAGCAGGTCAGCCAGCTCGTGCAGCAGGCGCCGGTGTGGGTCCGTGAATTCATCAACTCCAGCTTCTTCATCAGCCTGGACGACGAGTTCGGCGTGCGGGACCGGATCCAGGAAGAGCTGGACAAGTTCGTCAACGATCCCGCTGCCATGGGCGGAATTTTCGGCGGCGTGGTGGGCTTCGGCTCTACCGTGGCGAACGGGCTCTTCGGCACGTTGATCGTGTTGGTCCTCAGCCTGTATTTCCTGGCCGCCCTGCCCGCCATGAAGAAGTGGGGCTACCGCCTGGCACCACGTTCACGCCGGAAACGGGTGGAGGCACTCTCTGAGGCGATCACCCGTTCGGTAGGCAACTACGTGATTGGCCAGGTCTGCGTTGCCCTGCTCAACGCCAGCTTCGCCTTCATCCTGATGTCCATCCTGGGAATCCCCTTCGCGCTGCTGTTGGCTTTCGTGGTGGCACTGCTGGCCTTCATCCCGCTGGTGGGCGGCATGATCGCTGCCGTGGTGGTGCTGCTGGTATCACTCACCGTGAGCTGGCAGACCGCCGTCTTCTACGCGATCGGCTACTTCGCCTACCTGCAGTTCGAGGCGTACTTCATCTCGCCGCGCATCATGCAAAAGGCTGTTGCCGTGCCGGGCGCCGTGGCCGTCATCTCCGTGATCGCCGGTGGCAGCCTGCTGGGCGTCCTCGGGGCACTGATTGCCATCCCTACCGCTGCTGCGGTGCTGCTGCTGATCCGGGAGATCTACATCGTCCGGCAGGACCAACACTAGGCACCGATTCCGGGCCGTCCCCGCGCTGTTCGCAGTGCAGGGACGGCCCGTTTTTAGTTTGTTGCCGTGGCGGTGGGCCCGGCCCACTCGGTGGGCAGGCCCGCAGCCCCCGGACCGTCGGGACTGACTTCTGCGACGATTTCGTTCAGGACCCGCGCCGCGTACTTCTCCCCCACCCATAGGTGCTTGGCGCCGTCAACGCCCACCAGACGCGCCTGCGGAATCACGGCGAACCGCTCCGCCGCCGCAGCGGGCTGCAGGAAGTCATCATGCTCGGGGACCAGCACGGCGAGCGGCTTGGCCGAAGCGGCCCACAGTTCCAGGTGTTCGTCTTTGGCCCGGTGCAGCGGCGGCGAGAGCAGCACCGCACCCTCAATCTGGGCAGCTACGGGCGCCGCCGCGCCATACATCAGCGCCAGTTCGGTGCCGAACGACCAGCCCACCAGCCATCGGTTGGGCAAGCCGCGGTCCACGGCGAAACGCACGGCAGCCGCAACGTCATTACGCTCCCCCACGCCTTCTTCAAACACTCCGCCGCTGGTTCCGCGGGGCGAAGACGTGCCCCGGGTGTTGAACCGGAGCACGGCAATGCCTGCCAGGGCTGGCAGCCGGTAGGAAGCTTTACGGTACACGTGCGAGTCCATGAAGCCACCGTGGGTGGGCAACGGATGCAGGGTGATGAGCGTGGCCCGGATGGGACCCGACTCCGGCAAGGCCAATTCGCCCACCAGCGTCACGCCGTCGGCGGTCACCAGTTCCACATTCTCCCGTCGGGCCGGCAGGACGGTGGACGCGCGGATGGTGGTGGGGCCTGGGGCCTGGCTGAATTCGTACGACGCCGGATCAAAAGTCATGCCTGCCAGCTTAGTCAGTGTCCACCCCACGGCGCCCAACGGCAGGTCAGCGGTAGCGGTAGCTCCGCGACGCCCAGCAGTTGCTGTGCCAGTGCCGACGTTCGGCAAGACCTGCCGCGGCGCCGAAGAGATGGTCGTCTTTCCAAACCACCAAGTGGGCTATTCCCGGCAGCACGGCTGTGGAACACTCCGGGCAAATGTAGGTTTTCTCCGCGTTCTTGGCGGTCATGGTGCGGACCATCCAGTCGCCGTCCGGGGCGCTTTCCCGCCGGGCGATGCCCGCCCTGGCCCGTTCGAGGTCCAACTCGGGAACCTCCGCGCCGCTCTTTCGTCCGCCTGCCGCAGTCTTCCCGGAAACAGGGCGGCGGGGGCGATTGGAGCGCGGCATACGTCCATTCTGCCCCAGCACCCCAGCGCACTGGGAACTGGGGGCTGCCACGACAGGCACCCACGCCGCGGTCAACCCACACCCGGTAGTGTGTACGGCGTGCGACTTGTAATAGCTCGATGCTCAGTAGATTATGTTGGCCGACTGAAAGCCCACCTCCCCTTGGCCACCCGGCTCCTGCTGGTAAAGGCTGACGGTTCGGTGTTGGTTCACTCGGACGGCGGCTCCTATAAGCCGCTGAACTGGATGAGTCCGCCTGCCACGCTGCGAGTGACCTCCCCGGAGGAGGTTGACTTGGAACTCGGTGTGGTGGAGCAGTGGACCGTGCAGTCGGCCAAGACGGATGATCGGTTGATCATCAACATCCACGAAAAACTCAGCGATGCGGCCCATGACCTTGGCGTGGACCCCGGCCTGATCAAGGACGGCGTCGAGGCGGACCTGCAGCGCCTCCTTGCCGACCAGATCGAGACACTCGGGACCGGATTCTCCCTCATCCGCCGCGAGTACTTCACCGCCATTGGGCCGGTGGACATTCTGGCGCGCGATGCGAGCGGCGCCACTGTGGCGATCGAACTCAAGCGCCGCGGCGACATCGACGGCGTCGAACAGCTGACCCGTTACCTGGAACTACTCAACCGCGATCCACTGCTGGCCCCCGTCCGCGGCATCTTCGCTGCCCAGCAGATCAAACCACAGGCCAAGGTGCTTGCGAACGACCGCGGCATCCATTGCGTCACCCTCGATTACGATGCCATGCGCGGCGTGGATGATTCAGAGTCCCGCCTGTTTTAAGGCTCCCCGCCTAGCTCACCAGGGTCCGGACCAGCTTCGCACCTTGCGCGAGCGATAGCCCCGGCAGGTAGGCACGGGTCAGGGCGCGGCCAATGGCCGGCAGGTGCAGCGGATCCTGGTAGTACAGGTACAACGAGCGGTACTCAGGCTTGAAACGGGATTTGAAAGCCGCCAGGGACCGGAAGCCGTAGACCGGTTCCAGCGCGTGGCCCACCAGGTCCAGGATCCGCAGCAGGTTCTCCGTCCCGGCCTGGTCAGCGGCGGCAGAGCTGCTGACCTCATCCACTGCGTCCACCCCGGCGGTGCCGGGTGGCAGGTCCGGATGGCCGACCTCGGTCGCCGGGCCGCCGTCGTCGGGCTTGCTGGCAAGCGGCGAGCCGGAGAGGGAGATGACATCCACGGTGTCTCGCAGCTCCAGGACCGCCGAGGCGATAAGGAACTCCATGACCCCGGGGAACCCTTCGGGACCGCGGCGCATCACGTCCAGGGTCCTGCTCACGAGTTGCCCATCGGCGTACACCGGCAGCCAACTGGTGACGCCGTGCACCGCGCCGTCGGCGTCCACGGCCAGGCAGCACAGTACGTCGGGGTCATCGAGTTCGTCCACTCCGCCGAGGGTGAAGCCCATTTCGGGGACCGACTTGGCGGCCGCCCACTCCTCTGACACTTCCTTGAGCTTGGACCGCAGCGCCAGCGGCAGCTGGGCGTACTGGCCCCAGACCGCCTGCACCCCGAGCTTGGCGGCGCGGTTGAGCGCGGTCCGGACGTTTTGCCATTCTTTGCCCTTGAATTCGATTTCGCGGACCGCCAACCGAGTCTCTTGGGCCACCGGCACCCGGGAGAAGCCACGGGCCTGCAACGCGGGCCAGATGCTGTCATCGCAGGAATAGAGTGCTGGGATCATCGCCTGGCTGCGGCAGTGCGCCAGGAATCCTTCGGTGGCCTCCTGCTGCCCTGCGGCGGGGCCAAACGAACTGCCCAAGGTCAGGGCAACGCTGCCGTGCTCTTGATATGCCATGGCCCCGCGCCCGTCCGGGCTGAACCAGTAAAGGTTGGGTTCCCAGAGCGCCATCCAGGACAGCGAGCCGCCGCCCTGCCGGAGCAACTGTCGGGCGCGGCTCCGGTCCTGTCGGCCTGAGTCGCTGCTGTGCCGCCTGCCCACCAGCACCCACCAGACACCGATCAAGGCGATGGTCCAAAACACCGGACCCGAGTAGGCGAACAAGACGGCCTCGATGGTGTTCCGGTCGGTGAAGAGCCTGCGGAAATACTGCGGGATGGGCACCGGCACGTATTGCCGGGCGAGTTCGGCAAACAGGCCCAGGATGCCGCCGTCGCGCTGCATGCCACCCGAGCCGAACCAGGCCACCGTGTAACTGCTGGCCAGAACCAACCAGGAGCCGCCCACCAGCGCCAGCAGGTTACGGCGCGACCGGGGCAGGGTCTGGACCCTGAATTGGCGCCTACTGAACCACAGCAGCAGGGCCAGCAGGAGCGGCACGCCTACCAAGGGCAGGACGTGCGCAAACGCCGAGCCGAGCGGAGCAGCGTGCGCCGCCTGCGGCCTGGAGGGGACCAAGGCGAAGAGCGCAAGGTAGACGGCGGCCAGCGCGGTCACGGCCAGCTGGATGACCAGGGCAATGATCAGCGCCAGGCTCCGCCCGCGCCGCATTCCATCGGCGCAGATCAGCAGCAGGATCACCGGAACCACTGCCAATGCCAGGCCGAAGGGCCCCGCCAATCCTGACCGGCCCGCCTCCAAACAGGAGGCTTCCACCGTGGCGCCGCAGTTGAAGGTGATCTGGCTGAGGGTGGGCATGGGGTTCAAGACCACGTCGCGCAACAGGGCCAACGGACCGGTGGGGGCTCGGGTGATGCCGCTCAGAATGGGCCCCACCGCAAACACCGCCACCATCAACGCCAGCAGGTTCCTCGTCTCCCGCCCCGTGGATCGGTGCCGGAGATGACCGCCGTCGCGCTGGATCCACCACCCAACCAAGAGCCCCAGCAGCGCTCCCAGCAGACCAATCACCGTTTCGGGGTGGCCAACGTACAGCACGAGCAGGAGCGACACCGAGAGCACCGCAGTCCGCAATCGCCGCTGCCACAGCACCGGAATGCGGGCGCTGGCCGCCAGCCCTGCCGCCAGGACTGGTGCGTAGGGACCGATCAGCACCACGTCGGTCATGGTGTCCAGCCAGCCATCGCCCACGAAAGCTGCCACCTGCGTCAGCAACAGGAAGATACTGATCGAGGCGAATTGGCCGCCGAGGAGGAGGACGACGGCGGCCCACGCACCGAGGCGTCGCTCGGCCAGGCCCAGCAAAATCAAGATCATCAGCGATGCCGCCACGTACGCCAACGGGTTGGTGGCGAAGAAGATGCTGGTGAACATGGTCCACCAATGCCCATCCTGCAGCCCGGAAAGACTGACGCCCGCAAGATCGAGAAGTCCCGCGGGCGGCCCGGCCAAGAAACTACCCGTCAGGCCCGCCGTTCCCAGGAATAGCACCAAGACAACCAAGGTCACGGGCACCGCTGCCACAGTGCGTCCCAGCCGACCCAGGACCGGCCGGGCAACAGTGGCCCAGGCCAGCCCCAAGGTGGTTTGCTGCCCACCACTCACGGCGTCATCCCCCAGCGCTGTGCCAGGAAGTCCAAGGCATCAGCGATCCGGCGGGAGGAGGTGTCCCAGGAGTGGCCAGCGTGCTCCACCTGGTAGGCGCGCACGGTGAAGCCTGCCGCCTCGGCAGCCGCAGCGAGAGTCTTGAGATAGCCCACAAATTCAGTATCGTCCTGACCCGCGGTGAGGTACATTCCGTGCCCGTCGAAACGCTCGGTGGCCATCATGGCGAGGGGTGTCTGCCGGTCAAATGCTGCTGCATCGCCGGGGAAGGACGCGTCAATGGTCTTCTGGCGTTCCTTGGCAACCGCAGGTTCAACTTCGCTGGAGAATCCCACGACGGCCGGGAAGAGATCCGGGTGCCGGGTGCCCATCTGGATGGCGCAGGTGCCGCCGAAGGAGAAGCCGCCAATAGCCCAGGAGGCGTGGTTGGTGTCCACCGCCAGGGTGGCACTGATCCATTGGGTCACGTCCTTGGCCAGGTAC
This sequence comes from Arthrobacter ulcerisalmonis, assembly GCF_900609065.1. Lineage (GTDB taxonomy): Bacteria > Actinomycetota > Actinomycetes > Actinomycetales > Micrococcaceae > Arthrobacter > Arthrobacter ulcerisalmonis. Next base: position 57,356 of record NZ_UXAU01000023.1, read on the forward strand.
GTATCAGCCTGGGCAATCTTGCTGTCCAGGCACATGGTGTTGGCATTCTGGGAGCCGTTGGGATCCGGAATGACCACCACGGGCGCCACGCCGCCGTGCGCTGCAGCGAAAGTGTCCATGTGGCCACGGAGAGCACCACCTGTCAACCAGTCGGCAGGCCCGCCGGGTTGCCCGGCCACGAGGACCAGGACCGGCAGGGCAGGGCGGTTGGCAGCAAAATAGGCGGGCGGCAGGTAAATGTACGCTTCCCGGGCGTCGAACCCGGAAACGGTACCGGGAATCGCGGACTTGCGCAGCTCTCCCCCAGCCGGCAGCTCACCTTGCGGTTGCCAGCCTTGGCGGGATCCGCCGTCGGGCGCACCGGCTGACCTCATCAGGGCAGGTTCAAGCTCGGGGACGTTGGCAACGGCGGTCCCCAGCAGATCACTGACGGTGCGGTTCAAGCCGAAGTAGGCGTTGATCTGCACTGCTGACAGCAGTCCCACCAACACGAACGCCACCACACGGAGTCCCCTGACGCGCCACGACGACCGGCACCAACGCAGCAACACGAGGAGGAAGGCGGCGACGGCGGGAACCAGCCAGGCCAGGACGGTGTCCGGGATGTTTTCCGGGAAGACCGCCCAAATGTTAATGAGCGCCCAGTGAACGGCCTGCACCACGGCGAACGCCAGCAGGCCCGCGGCAACGACGGTCACGAGCCAGCGAAGGAGCCGGCGGTCAAAACCGCGCCGGGGCGGAAGCAGCAGGACTGCAGCGCCCAGCAGGCCGAGGACCAGAGCACCCCAGTACACGGGCCCGTCAGTCAAGCGAATGTCATAGAACCAATCCACAGCCGCTAACGCCAGGTTCCCACGCCCACCACAGGCCCGGCTTCAAGCCAGGAGGACAGCCCTGTGTAGGCATCAAACTTCATGGCAAGGCGCACGTCTTGGCCTTCGTAGCGGAGTTCCACGATGACGACGTCGGGTTGAACCCTGACAGCCTCGTCCTCTGTGGGTTTGCGGCGGCCCAGCAATTCGAGGGAACTGCGTTTGAACTTGTGTTTGGGCCGGACGTTCAGCGAGATCAGCCGAAACCATTCAAGGTCGTTGTCCTGATAACGACAAACCCCCATCTGCCAGCTGTTTCCAGCCATGCAAATGGAGGCGTCCACGGTGCCGAGGGCGCGCCGCAGATTGAAGCGGCGCACCCCCGAAAGGCACAGTGCAAATACCAGCAGTCCAAAAGCGACTGCCAAGGCGATGAACGGAAATTCCGGTGCGTTCACCAAGGTCGTGCTAGCGAATCCCAGCGGTAGCCGAGCCGCCCAACTTGGCGTTGTCGGCAACAATGACGACGCGGTTGTTGTCGACGGAGAAGAAGCCACCGTCAACGTCCACGGCAATGCGGTCACCGGTTACCGGCTCAATGGCCAGCTCACCTTCAGCCAGGATCGCCAGCAGGGGCGAGTGGCCGGGCAGGATTCCGATTTCACCATCGCTGGTGCGGGCCTTGACCATCTTGGCCGCTCCAGACCACACAAAGTGGTCTGCTGCGACAATCTCAACCTCAAGCTCAGCCATATTACTTGGTCTGTTCCTGGATCTTGGCCCACTGGCGCTCGACGTCATCGAGGCCACCGACGTTGAAGAACGCCTGCTCCGCGATGTGGTCCAGCTCGCCGTCGCAGATAGCGGTGAAGCCTTCGACGGTGTCCTTGATGGAAACCGTTGAGCCTTCGACGCCGGTAAACTGCTTGGCGGTGTAGGTGTTCTGCGAGAGGAACTGCTGGATACGGCGTGCACGCGACACGACGATCTTGTCCTCTTCAGAAAGCTCGTCAACGCCGAGGATGGCGATGATGTCCTGGAGTTCCTTGTTCTTCTGCAGGATCTGCTTCACACGGACAGCCGTGTTGTAGTGGTCCTTGCCGATGTACTGGGGATCCAGGATGCGCGAGGTGGACGTCAGCGGGTCAACGGCCGGGTACAGACCACGGGATGCGATTTCACGGGAAAGTTCCGTGGTGGCATCCAGGTGTGCGAAGGTCGTGGCCGGAGCCGGGTCGGTGTAGTCATCTGCGGGAACGTAGATGGCCTGCATCGAGGTGATGGAGTGGCCCTTGGTGGACGTGATGCGCTCCTGGAGGAGACCCATCTCGTCAGCCAGGTTGGGCTGGTAGCCCACGGCCGAAGGCATGCGGCCGAGGAGGGTGGAAACCTCGGAGCCTGCCTGCGTGAAGCGGAAGATGTTGTCGATGAAGAGCAGCACGTCCTGGTTCTGCACATCGCGGAAGTATTCCGCCATGGTCAGGGCGGACAGTGCAACGCGCAGACGCGTTCCCGGCGGCTCATCCATCTGGCCGAATACAAGGGCGGTGTCCTTGAGGACGCCTGCCTCTTCCATTTCAACCCAGAGGTCGTTACCTTCACGGGTACGCTCGCCAACACCGGCGAACACCGAGGTGCCACCGAAGTTACGGGCAACACGGGTGATCATTTCCTGGATCAGCACGGTCTTGCCCACGCCGGCGCCGCCGAACAGGCCGATCTTTCCACCCTTGATGTACGGGGTGAGAAGGTCGATGACCTTGATGCCGGTTTCCAGCATCTCGGTGGAGCCTTCGAGGCTTGCGAACGCAGGAGCCTTGCGGTGGATGGGCCACCGCTCGGTGGTCTGCAGTTCCGACTCGGTGATGTCCAGGGGCTGGCCCAGGACGTTGAAGATGTGGCCCTTCACTCCGTCACCAACGGGAACGGAGATGGGCGCACCGCTGTCTACCACCGAGGTGCCGCGGACAAGTCCGTCGGTAGCCTGCAGGGAGATGGCGCGGATGAGGTTGTCGCCCAGGTGCTGGGAGGTCTCAAACGTGATGGTTTTGGTCTCACCGTTGAGGGTGATCTCGGTGGATAGTGCATTGTAGATCGACGGGATTGCGTCAGCCGGGAATTCGACGTCGACAACCGGGCCGATAACACGCGCGATACGACCGGTAGCACCGGACGTTGCGGCTACGTGTTCGGTAGCAGTGGCAGTCATCTCTCTCACTTCACTCAGTAGATGGCGTTAAGTTTATCTGTTGTGGTGCAGGTCCCGCAGGAACCGATACCGTGCGGGCTAGGACGCGAGTGCGTCGGCGCCAGCAACAATTTCGGACAGCTCCTGCGTGATCTCGGCCTGGCGGGCCGTGTTGCGCAGACGCGTGTACTTCTTGATCAGGTCAGTGGCGTTGTCGCCTGCCGACTTCATTGCACGCTGGCGGGCGGCAAGCTCGGAAGCTGCTGCCTGCAGCATTGCTGCGAAGAGGCGGGATTCGATGTAGCGGGGCAACAGCGCATCCAGAACCTTTTCCGTTTCCGGTTCGAATTCGTACAGCGGCAGCAGCTCCGACTCCGACGCGGCTTCCTCCTCCACTACCTCAAGGGGCAGAAGGCGGATGACCGTCGGTTCCTGGGTGACCATCGACTTGAAGCGGGTGTAGACCACGTGGATCTCGTCGACGCCGCCGTCTTCGTAGTCGGCAGCGAATTCGGCGAGCAATGCTTCACCGATCTCGCGCGCGGTGGCGAACTCGGGTGCGTCGGTGCCTCCGGTCCAGACCCTTTCATAGGTCCGGTTCCGGAAGTCGAAGTAGGCCTGGGCCTTACGTCCGACGAGGTAGGTCTTGACTTCCTTGCCTTCGGCGTGGAGCAGCTCGTTGAGACCTTCCGCCTGCTTGAGGACGCCAGCCGAGTAGGAACCAGCCAAGCCACGGTCCGAGGTAAGTACCAGGACTGCGGCGCGGCGGATCTGCTCCGGCTCAGTGGTCAGCGGGTGGTCGATTTCGCTTTGGCTTGCGACAGCAGAAACGGCGCGTGTGATCGCGTTCGCGTAAGGCAGTGAAGCTGCTACGCGCGCACGGGCCTTGCCGATGCGCGAGGTAGCGATCAGTTCCATCGCCTTGAAGATCTTGCGCATCGACGTGGTCGAGCTGATCTTCTGGCGGTAGACCCGAATCTGGGCTCCCATACTTATCCTTTCCTAACATTCCCTCAATCGGTGTGCCGGCCCCTCAGGCCCGGCACACCCGATTCAGTGGAACTAGCGCTTCTGCTTGACGATTTTTTCCTGGTCAACGTCACCCTCGGTGAGGGATTCGTGTGCCTCGTGGCCTGCGCCCACCAGGTGGTTGTCGCCGTCGCCGAAGAAGCCCTTCTTGAAGTCGATAATCGAGGACTTCAGAGCTGCAGCGGTGTCATCGTCCATCACGTTGGTCTGAGCCAGCGTGGTGAGGATGGAGGACTTGTGCCGGAGGTGTTCCAGGAACTCAGTCTCGAAGCGGTTGACGTCCTCAACGGGAACGTCATCCAAGTGGCCGTTGGTGCCAGCCCAGATGGAGACAACCTGCTCTTCAACCGGGAACGGCTGGTACTGGCCCTGCTTGAGCAGTTCCATCAGGCGTGCACCACGGGTGAGCTGCTGGCGTGAAGCGGCGTCCAGGTCCGAGGCAAACATGGCGAAGGCCTGCATGTCGCGGTACTGGGCAAGCTCCAGCTTCAACGTGCCGGAAACCTTCTTCATGGACTTCACCTGTGCGGCACCGCCAACGCGGGACACCGAGACGCCCACGTCAACAGCGGGGCGCTGGTTGGCGTTGAAGAGGTCCGACTGGAGGAAGATCTGGCCATCGGTAATGGAGATCACGTTGGTCGGGATGTAGGCGGAAACGTCGTTTGCCTTGGTCTCGATCAACGGCAGGCCCGTCATGGAGCCGGCGCCGAGCTCGTCGGAGAGCTTGGCACAACGCTCCAGGAGGCGGGAGTGCAGGTAGAAGACGTCGCCCGGGTAGGCTTCGCGTCCCGGCGGGCGGCGGAGCAGCAGCGACACTGCACGGTAGGCCTCGGCCTGCTTGGAGAGGTCATCAAACACGATGAGGACGTGCTTGCCGCCGTACATCCAGTGCTGGCCAATGGCAGAACCTGCGTAGGGAGCCAGGTACTTGAAGCCTGCGGGGTCGGATGCGGGAGACGCCACGATGGTGGTGTACTCCAGCGCGCCGTTGTCCTCGAGGGTCTGGCGGACAGCGGCGATGGTGGATGCCTTCTGGCCGATAGCCACGTAGATGCAGCGAACCTGCTTGGTGACATCCCCTGAAGCCCAGTTGGCCTTCTGGTTGATGATGGTGTCGATCGCGATCGCGGACTTACCGGTCTGGCGGTCACCAATGATGAGCTGGCGCTGGCCGCGGCCGATCGGGATCATGGCGTCGATAGCCTTCATACCGGTCTGCATGGGCTCGTGCACAGACTTACGCTGGGTCACGCCCGGTGCCTGGAGTTCCAGGGCACGGGTGGTCTCAGCCTTGATCTCGCCGAGGTCATCGATGGGCACGCCCAACGGATCCACGACGCGGCCCAGGAACGCGTCACCCACGGGAACAGACAGAACCTGTCCGGTGCGGTGTACTTCCTGGCCTTCTTCGATGCCGGTGAAGTCGCCAAGAACGATCACACCGATTTCGCGGACGTCAAGGTTCTGGGCCAGGCCCAGGGTGCCGTCCTCGAAACGCAGCAGCTCGTTCGCCATGACCGAGGGAAGGCCCTCAACACGGGCGATGCCGTCACTTGCGGTGGTTACGCGGCCAACCTCTACGCGTTCTGCGTTTCCGGGTTCGTAGGACGCCGCGAACTCGTTCAGCGCATTACGGACGTCGTCGGCGTTGATGGTCAAATCGGCCATCTGCAGTCCCTGCTCTCCTGTTTTCGTGATCATCGTTGCTCACGATGACCGGGGTTTGTATCAGTTTTGGTGTGCTTGTCCGGCTAGCCGGCCAGCTGGCGTTGCAGCGAACCCAGGCGGGTGATGACGGAAGCGTCAAGCACTTCGTCGCCAACCTGGACCCGGATGCCGCCAATCAAGGCAGGATCAACGATGACGTTGACTTTCAATTCCCGTCCATACAGTCCATCTAGGCCCGCCTGGAGGCGGTCCAGCTGGGTCTGTGTCATGGGCCGGGTCACGGCAACAGTGGCGATCCAACGTTGCTGGCGCTTAGCTGCCAACTCCGCGAACTGGGCCACGAGCCGTGACGGCTTGACGCCGCGTGGGTGGGCTGCTGCCTGGCTGATGAGGATTTTTGCTTCCTCACTGGCGCTGGGAACCAACCGCTCAACGAGGGTGGTTTTGGCAGCGGCCGAGGCTTGCGGCTCGGACAAGGCACGTTGTACCTCGTGGTTGGAGGCAACAGTCTGGTTGAAGGAGAACAGATCGTTCTCCAGTTCTTCCAGACCGGAGATTCCGGAGGCGGAAACGGCCGACTTGGTCTCGGCAACGGAGATGACAACCGTCGCGGCGAGGGTCTCGAGTGCATCGCCGATATCGCGTGCGGCTGCCCAGCGCAAGCTGGCCAATCCGGCTGCGATGTCAGCAGCATCAGCGGAGACTTTCCCGCCAACCAGCTGCCTGACCAGCGCCGACTTCTCGTCGCCTGAGCGGGACGGGTCAGTCAAGGCGCGGCGCAAACCAGCCGAGCTGTCCACCGTTCCCAGAATTCCGAAGAGTTCCTTTGCCAACTGAAGCGACGCGGTGGGAAGCTTTGCTTCCAAACCTGCCAGCGCTGATGCCAGCGATTGACTCGATACACCTGCCATTACTTAGCAGCACCCGCGTTCTGGTTCTCCAGATCTGCCAGGAAGCGGTCCACAACGCGAGCTGAACGCTCATCGTCATTGAGTGCTTCGCCGACGATGCGGCCTGCCAGTGTGGTGGCGAGCGAGCCAACCTCTGCGCGCAGCGACACAACGGCCGCCTGGCGCTCGGATTCGATCTGGGTGTGAGCCTGAGCGGTGATGCGGGCAGACTCGGCGCCCGCCTTCTCCTTCAGCTCAGCCAGGATCTGCGCGCCTTCGGCGCGGGCTTCCTCACGGATGCGGTTGGCTTCAGCGCGGGCGTCCGTCAGCTGCTGCTTGTACTCTTCGAGTGCAGCAGAGGCCTCCGCCTGGGCCTTCTCAGCCTTGGCAATGCCACCTTCGATGGCTTCGGCACGCTCGGCAAAGGTCTTCTCGAACATCGGGACAACAAACTTGACCACGATGAACATGAGAATCGCGAAGCCAACCAGGACAACGCCCATTTCCCAAACATTGGGAACAAGGGGGTTGACCTTTTCGCCTTCAGTGGCGGCTGAGATGATCAGCTGATTCATATTTCACCCGTCCTTATCTACTCGGTTCTGAATTTCGCTTCGGTTCTTAGGAAAGAACGAAGGCGAAGACCAGGCCGAGGATGGCGAGGGCTTCAGTCAGCGCAAGGCCGAGGAATGCGATCGGCTGCAGGACGCGCTGGGCTTCCGGCTGGCGTGCCACACCGTTGATGTAAGCGGCGAACACGAGACCAACACCGATACCACCACCGATCGCGGACAGGCCGTAGCCAATGAGGTTAATGGAGCCGTTGATGGTGCCTTCCATTTTTCTTCCTTTCAAGATGCCACCCGTGTGGCAGGTTGTTTGGGTTGCTTCATCCCCGCAATGGGGAAGTGTGAGGGAGCCTAGTGGCTGTCGGCGTGCAGTGCGCCTTCAATGTAGATCGCGGTCAGCAGGGTAAAGACGTAGGCCTGCAGGACCATGATCAAAGCTTCAAGCATGTACATGGCGATGGCGCCTGCCAGGACCAGGACCGAGGTGCCCTGCAGCAGGACGTTCTCCTGCATGACCAGGAACTCGATGCCGTAGCCAGCGATCATCACGATCAAGTGTCCTGCGAGCATGGTGGCGAACAGACGGAGGCTGTGCGTGACCGGGCGGACAATGAAGTTGGAGATGATTTCGATCGGGATAACGATCGGCAGGATGTACCACGGCACCCCTGAAGGAACGGTAGCCAGCTTGAAGTAGCGGATTCCGTTCTTCTTGAGGCCGATGATCAACCAGGTGAAGTAAACGATTCCGGCCAAGACATAGGCGCCACCGACGTGCGAGAACGTAGGAAGTTGGAAGAACGGAATTGCACCGTAGATGTTGTTTACCAGGATGAAGAAGAACAGGCTGAACAGCAGCGGAACATACTTGATGAAGTCCTTGCCGCCGATGATGTCCTTGGCGATGCCGTTGCGGACGAAGCCGTAGGCGGCCTCGCCGGCGAACTGAAGCTTGCCGGGTACCAACTGCCCTTTACGTGCTGCAAGCACGAAGAAGATAGCGATAAAGACGACGGAGAGGAGAACAAGCAGCATCTGCTTGGAGAATCCCTCATCGGCACCCCACGGCAGGATTGCCGGCAAATGCATTTCGTTAATTCCAGGAGGAGTGAACTCTCCTGAATCTTGGGCCGGGAGCGCAAGCGCGATCAACGCGTTTCCTCTCTGCAGTGTCCATCATTGGGCGTTGGGCGGGGACCGGCGGCCGGATGGCCCGCTGCTCCCCCTGTGAAATTATTTGGCATCTGTCATGCCGTCCTCGGACGGCCCGCTGGCAGCGTGACGCTCGCCAGTAGTCTTACGTGAACTGGTGAGGCCATGCATGTGGGAAAGGTAAAAACCTCCGACGGCTCCAAGCAGAGCGCCTGCGAGCACAATCCAGCGCGTTCCCCACAGATTATCCAGTCCCCACCCTATCAAACTCCAGACGATGATTCCGCCAATAATGTAGCTGAAGACGGCGATTCCAGCGTTGTATCCGCCGTCCCTGCCGTTGTCTGAAACACCCGGCGCTGAGCTGGTTGCGGAACGGTTGGAGCGACGGCGGTCACGGGAGTTTGCGCGTTCACGCATGGGTGGAGTCCTCGCTGTCGGGATCGTTGTAGATCTGCAGGCGGGCCTTGCTGAACCCGAAGATCTCGGCGCCCTGCCATAGGACCACGGTGACGACCGCACCGATCACGAACCAGCGGTCGTGGAGCCAGGCCGGCGCACCAAGGATGAAGAGGACGGCGGCGAAACCAACCACCTTGATGAAGTAGGTGGCGACGAAAACGCCGATTGCACCTGCCGGATTATTACGCCCGACGTAATGGCCTACGAGGAGGCTGATGCCGAAGAACAGCATCACCAACACTCCCCCGAACGCGCTGGAGAGGCCACCGGTCAGGCCGTTCAGCACTGTGGCCAACGCTGAGCAGAGGATGAGGCCCGCCGCGCCGGCGATCGAGCTGACTTTCAACAGGTGAAGCCAGAGCGACTTCGTGGGTCCCGAAGCACCAACTGGTGAGTTTCCAGGCACAGGCCCAGACTCGGCGTTGGAGCTCATGCGTTCCCAATCGTCGGTACTGAAGGGTGGTTTGGTTGCAGTTGAAGCTGCCCTTGAATTCTACACGAGATAGAAATAAACCCGCACGGCGTTACGTAGCGGATTGCCCGGATTTCCGCGTCAGATACGGCCATGCTGTGACCAGCGCCATAGCCAAGGTGGCAATGATGTCCACGACGAGCACCACCTGCCAGGGGAACACGGCGAAGGCGAGCCCGCCGAAGGACAGCACCGCCGTCCACAGGTAGAGCAGCACCACCGCGGCGCGGTGGGAATAGCCGATGTCCAGGAGTTTGTGGTGCAGGTGGCCGCGGTCGGCGGTCCAGGGCGAGCGTCCGCGTGCCGTGCGTCGGACCACTGCCAGGCCCAGGTCCAGCAGCGGCAGGAAGAGGACAGCGAACGGCAAAAGGATGGGGATGATGGTGGAAATGCCGTTGACGCGGTCGTAGAGTCCGGAGGTGATTTGGCCGGTTGATACCACGCCGGCGGAGGCCATCAGGAGCCCAATCAGCATGGCCCCGGAGTCGCCCATGAAGATCTTGGAGGGAAACCAGTTGTGCGGCAGGAAACCCAGGCAGCTTCCCACCAGCACCGCGGTGAGCAGGGTGGCCAGGTCGGAATAGTCGAGGAGTACCGCGTTGCGGTGCACCCAGTAGGCCGTGAAGAAGAAGGCCGTGCCGCCAATGATCGCAACGCCTGCGGCCAGGCCGTCCAGGCCGTCAATGAAGTTGAAGGCATTCATGCTGACCACGATCAGTCCGGCCGTGAGCACGATTCTTAAGGTGTTGTTTTCCAGGTAGATCGGCTCGGGAACCCATGGAACGATGGTCATCTGGACGCCCCAGACCGCCACCACCAGCCCGGCCACACTCTGGCCGATCAGCTTGACCCACCAGCGGATGTCCAGCAAGTCATCCGCCACCCCGATCAGGACAATGATTGCGGCGCCCGCCAGCACTCCCCAGGGTTGGAAGTTGTTCCGGTAGATGTCCTTCACGAAGAACGATTGGCTGGCCACAATCAGCGCAACCAAGACCCCCATGAAGATGGCCACGCCGCCCAGCCGGGACACCGGAACCGAGTGCACGTCGCGGCTGCGGATGGGCAGGTTCAGCTCCAGCCGTTGCCCTACGACCCTGGCAGCCCAGGTGGCGCCGTAGGAAACAATGGCAGCGGTGAGGCCCATCAACAGGTACATGATCATGGCATGGGCGCCATTTCATGCGCCGACGTGGCCGTGGCAGAGGGCGTGCGCAATCGATCATGCAGGGGTGGGCTCACTGGCCTGGACTCTGTACTTCGGTAAATGAAATTCTCCGTCGCCGGGCGCGCAGCAGGCAGTGCGTGGTGCCATACAGGGCTGTATTACAGTGGACTCTAGTCAAAGATACTAGCGTCAACAGCCTCATGGCTTTGCGCCACACGGGCGCACAGCGAGCGGGGAAAGCCCCAGCAGCCATGCTGAAAGGACCCCCATGACCCCCCGCGTTGCAGTGGCAGCCGTTACCTTCGATCGGCCCAAAGAGCTGGCCGTCCTCCTCTCCGCCATCAACGCCCAGACCGCTCCGGTGGAGACGCTGGTCCTGGTGGACAGTGGCACCACACCTGCCAAGGATGTGGCGTCTGGCCATCCGAACGTGGACTATGTCCGTTCCGAAGCGAACCTCGGTGGGGCAGGAGGTTTCGCGCTGGCAACGCTCAAGGCGATCGCCTCGGGTGCCACCTGGATCTGGTTGATGGACGACGACGCCGAGCCAGCCGACCCGGAAATTCTCGCCACGCTGCTTCGCGAGGCTGAGGCCCGCGACCTTGAAGCGGTGGTTCCGTTGGTGACGGCGCCGGGCGAGCCCGACAAGTTGTCCTTCTTCTTCCGCATCGACGGACAGGTCACCCACAGCCGGGCCGCTGTCGAACGCCTCGGCTTTTTGGCAGGTGACGGCCACTTCTTCAACGGTGCGTTGATCCGGTCCGATGTCTTCTTCAAGGTAGGGCTGCCGGACATACGCCTGTTCATCCGCGGCGACGAGGTGGACTTCACGCTCCGGCTGCGGAAGGCCGGGATCCGGTTTGGCACCGTCACCACGGCGGCCATTACCCACCCGCACGCATTTGCCGAGACGAAGCACGTCTTCGGTGCGCGCTGGCATGTGATTGTGCCGGAGTCCGCGTTCAAGCGGTACTACTACTACCGCAACCGGGGCTACCTGATTCGCCGCTACTTCCGGGTCAAATCCTTCGTGGCGGATGTGGGCGGCTACACGGGATACTTCATCCAGCAGCGCGACCTGCGCGGCTTCCTGTCCTGGGCCAAGGCGTTCACCGCTGGTCTCCGCGGTAAGGGCTTTGCGCCGCTGGCGGACCAGAAGTTCTAGGGTAGTCTCAGCCTCGAGTAAGGTGGCCTGCTACGCGCCGGATTTGCCGGTCACGCGCCTCTTGGCGAGCAGCCACAGCAGCACCCACGGTTCGCCGAAAACCCGGTAAGCCACCCGCTGGGGGTGCAGGACCAGCCGCCACGCCCATTCCAGGCCCAGCCGGCCCAGCCAGCGAGGGGCCAGCTTCTGCGCGCCAGCCAGCTGCTCGATGGCGCCGCCTACGGCGCAGTACACCGCCGGCGGGAGTTCGGCCAGGCGACGCTGGAGCACGTCTTCCTGCAGCGGCATGCCCAGGCCCAACAGGACCAGCTGAGGTTGCTGCTCGTGCAGCCAGGCCACCGCTGATTCCTCGAGCGCAGCGTTCCAGTCAGCGCCGCTGAAGCCAGCCACCGTTGCGCCCGGCACAATTCCTGCCAGCCTGCCAACCGCTGCAGCGTTGGCGTCGGCACCAGCGCCGAGCACGGCGATCCGCTCGAGGCCGGCGACGTTACCCAGTTCCGGCAGCCAGTCGGTGGACCCCAGGCGGTAATCCATCACCGGCCCCTGAGCCTTGCCGGTGGTGCCCCACAACCAGAGGACGGGAGCGCCATCGAGGAGCACCACGTCGCTGCGTTGATATAGGCCGTTGAAGCCGGCGTCAGACAACGACAGGGTGACGCTGTGCAAGTTGTGGCCCAACACGGTCCGCGTGGTTCCCTCACTGATGTAGCGGCCCAAGACCGCCACGAGTTCAGGCACCCGTAAGGGCGTGGCGTCGATCCCCAAGACGGGAACCGGCTGGCGGGTCAGCGCCATCAGGCTTCAGTCGGCCGCGAGGGTGCCTTGCCCGGTTCAGAGGAGGGGGCTGGGGCGTCGGGAGCTGCTTCCGCGACGGCCGGCACTTCTACGGCGGGAGTCTCAGCGGCAGCAGCTACAGCCACCTCCGGGACAGTCGTTACCTCTTCGTCCTCGTCAACCGGCGCTTCCTCGCCAAGTCCCAGCATGGCCGGAACGTAGTACCGGAGCTGGTCCAGGGTGATCGCGCCTTCGCGGACTACCCGGAGCACCGTGCCGGTGGCGTCAACGATGGTGGAGGCAACGGCGTCGGTACCTTCCAGCGGCCGGAAGCCGCCCTCAAGGTACACCTCGACGGACTCTGCGAGCTGTTGGCGTGCTTCGGCCGCGGTTTGGGCGGGAGCCTGGCCGGTGCGGTTGGCTGAGGAAACCGCCAACGGCCCGGTGAGCGTGAGGAGTTCGAGAGCAAGGTCATCGGCCGGCATGCGCAGCGCAACAGTGCCCTTGGTCTCGCCGAGGTCCCAGTCCAGCGACGGCTGGGCGTGTAGGATCAGCGTCAGACCGCCGGGCCAGAACGCACCCGCGAGCTTGCGGGCATCGTCGGAGACATCGGTGGCGAGCCCGTCAAGGGCGTTGATCCGCGGGATCAGCACGGGCGGCGGCATGGCACGGCTCCGGCCCTTGGAGGCCAGGAGGAGGGTGACGGCCTGGGCCGAGAAGGCGTCTGCGGCGATGCCATAGACAGTATCGGTGGGCAGGACCACCACCTGCTTGCTGCTGATGGCTCGCTGGGCGTGCTCGAGTCCGGCGGCGCGCTGGTCGTCAGTGGTGCAGTTGTACGTTGTGGTCACAGGCCCATTCTTTCACTTCAAAGTGTGCGGATGCTCCAAGAGGGCGCTGGTGGCGCGCTCCTTACCGTTGAGGTCCAGATGTGTTTCGATGCTCCGCCACATTCCCTGCCGGTCCAGCATCGCGGCGATCCAGCCGGCCTGCACCTCGGCGTGTTCCATGACAAAGTAGCCCCCTGGCCGCAGCAGCCGGGCAGCTGAGGTGGCGGCCGCCGTCGGGAGTTCCATGCCATCCGCTCCCCCGCCGTACAGAGCCTCGGGTGGGTCGTGGAGGAACACTTCGGGTTCGTGCGGAACGGCGTCGGCGGGAATGTACGGCGGGTTGGACACCACGACGTCGAAGGTTCCGTTGAGTTCAGGGAGGGCCGTTCGGAGATCCCCCAGGACCAGGTGGACGCCCAGGGGCTGCAGGTTCTTGGCTGCCCAGGCGTGCGCGAAGGCGCTGAACTCGACGGCGTGCACCTCGGCGCCAGGCACCTCGGCCGCCAGTGAGCCGGCAATGGCTCCGGACCCGGTCCCCAGGTCCACGATTTTAGGCTGCGACACACCCTTGAGGTGGTCGATGACCAGCTGGACCACCGACTCAGTTTCCGGACGCGGGATGAACACGCCCGGCCCCACGGCCAGCTCGAGGTAGCGGAAATAGGCCACGCCGGTGATGTGTTGCAACGGTGTCCGCGCTGCCCGCTCGGCCACCAGTGCTGCGTATCCTTCCGGCGCCGGCGTATCGCCCAGCAACAGGGCCCGAAGCCGGCCGAGCCCCACCTTCAGCAGGTGATCCGCCAATAGTTCGGCGTCTACGCGCGGACTGGGAACGCCGGCGTCGGCAAGGATGGCGGTAGCTTCGGTGACTGCGGCAGCCAGCGTCTGGCCGGGGGCAATGCTCATGTCCGGGACGCGCTAGTCGCCAATGGCGTCCAGGCGGGCCTGTTCGTCCATTTCGATGGCCGACTGGATGACCGGCTCAAGGTCCCCGTTCATGACCTGGTCAAGGTTGTAGGCCTTGTAGCCGGTCCGGTGGTCCGCGATGCGGTTTTCCGGGTAGTTGTACGTCCGGATCCGCTCCGACCGGTCCATGGTGCGGATCTGCGACTTCCGCTGCGCCGAGTTTTCGGCGTCGATGATCTGTTGCTGGTGCGCCAGGATGCGAGCCCGCAGGACCCGCATGCCGGCCTCGCGGTTCTGCAACTGCGACTTTTCGTTCTGCATGGCCACCACGATGCCCGTGGGCAGGTGGGTGATGCGGACGGCCGAGTCGGTGGTGTTCACGGACTGCCCGCCGGGACCAGACGAACGGTACACGTCGATCTTGAGATCGTTCTGGTTGATATCCAGCTCTTCGGGCTCGTCCACTTCGGGCAGCACCAGCACGCCAGCGGCGGAAGTGTGGATCCGGCCTTGGGACTCAGTGACGGGAACGCGCTGGACGCGGTGCACGCCACCTTCAAACTTCAGCCGGGCAAAGACACCCTCGGCAGGATCGTTGGAGCTGCCCTTGACGGCAACCTGCACGTCCTTGTAGCCGCCCAGATCCGACTCGGTGGCGGAGATGATCTCGGTCTTCCAGCCACGCGACTCCGCGTACCGGGTGTACATCCGCAGCAGATCGGCGGCAAACAGGGCTGCCTCGTCGCCACCTTCACCGCCCTTGACCTCAAGGATCACGTTACGGGCGTCGTCTGGGTCGCGTGGGATGAGGAGACGGGTGAGCCGCGCCGCAGCTGCCTCGAGGGCAGTCTCCAGTTCAGGGACTTCTGCGGCAAACTCGGGATCCTCGGCTGCCATTTCCTTGGCGGCGTCGAGGTCCTCGCTGATGCCTTCCCAACGGTGGTACGCCTCAACGATGCCGTTGAGCTGGGCCGAACGCCGCCCCAACTTCCGGGCAAGCCGCTGGTCGGCGTAGACAGCAGGATCGCCAAGCTGCGCCTGGATGGCATCATGCTCATCGAGCAGTCCCTGTACGGACTCAAACATTTTCAGAACCTCTTTCGACTTGTACAAGTCTAGTAATGCACAACGGTGACTTAACGACGAACCGCTCAAAATATGCTGGCCCGCATAAGGGCGAGCCAGCATATTTTGAGCGGTGAGCTCAGCTATTTGTCGTTGTCCGCCTTGTTACCCAGAGTGGTCTTCTGGATCTGCATGAGGAATTCGACGTTGCTTTGGGTTTCCCGGATCTTGTTGGTCAGCAGCTCAAGGCTCTGCTGCGTTTCAAGGCCGGAAAGGACGCGGCGGAGCTTCCACATGATCTTGACCTCGTCAGCGGAGAGCAGGTTCTCTTCGCGTCGGGTCCCGGATGCGTTGACGTCCACGGCGGGGAAGATCCGCTTGTCAGCGAGCTGCCGGGACAGGCGAAGTTCCATGTTGCCGGTGCCCTTGAATTCTTCGAAGATGACCTCGTCCATCTTGGATCCGGTCTCCACGAGCGCCGTTGCCAAGATGGTGAGCGAGCCACCGTTCTCGATGTTGCGGGCAGCACCGAAGAAGCGCTTCGGCGGGTACAACGCTGCGGAATCCACACCACCGGACAGGATGCGGCCGGAGGCCGGTGCTGCCAGGTTGTAGGCGCGGCCCAGACGGGTCATCGAGTCCAGCAGGACCACCACGTCCATGCCCATCTCCACGAGGCGCTTGGCGCGTTCGATCGAGAGTTCGGCAACAGTGGTGTGGTCATCGGCGGGCCGGTCGAAGGTGGAGGCAATGACCTCACCCTTGACGGTGCGCTGCATGTCGGTGACTTCTTCGGGGCGTTCGTCAACCAGCACCATCATGAGGTGGACCTCAGGGTTGTTGGTGGTGATCGCGTTGGCGATGGATTGCAGGATGAGGGTCTTGCCGGCCTTGGGCGGGGAGACGATCAAGCCACGCTGACCCTTGCCGATCGGGGCCACCAGGTCGATGACGCGGGGGCCGATCTTCTTGGGATCCGTTTCCAGGCGCAGGCGCTCGGACGGGTAGAGCGGGACGAGCTTGGCGAACTCGACGCGGTCCTTGAGCTCCTCGGGCGTCTTGCCGTTCACGGACGTGACGCGGACCAGGGCGTTGAACTTCTGGCGCGCCGACTGCTGGCTGCGGTCCTCGCCGTCACGGGGTGCGCGGATGGCGCCCACCACGGCGTCACCCTTGCGGAGGTTGTACTTCTTGACCTGCGCCAGGGACACGTAGATGTCGTTGGGGCCGGGAAGGTAGCCGGAGGTGCGGATGAACGCGTAGTTCTCCAGCACGTCCAGGATGCCGGCGACGGGCAGAAGGACATCGTCCTCGGTGATCTCGATATCGTCCACGTCCGGACCCTGCGAACGCCCACGACGACGGTCGTTGCGGTCACGGAAGCGATCGTTGCGGGAGTTGGCGTCCCGGTCCTGGGTGGCGGTCCGGTCGTTGCGCTCCGTGCGATCGTTACGATCGGTGCGGTCATTACGATCCGTGCGATCGTTCCGGTCCCGGCGCGTGCGGCGATTCCGGCGACTGCCGCCGTCGTTCTCGTCGAGATCGCGGTTGTTCTCGCGTTGGCCGGCGTCGCGGCTGCCGAAGCTGTCGCGGTTCTCGTTGGCGTCGCGTTGCTGCGAGTCGCGAGTCTGCGTATCACGGGACTGCGAGTCGCGAGCCTGGGTATCGCGGGCGGCGCGGCCGCGGGAGTTTTCCCGGCGATCACCGCGCTGGCCGGCATCGGCTGCATCGGTGGACGCTTCCGTGCGGGGCTCGGCAACGGACTGCTCGACGGCGGTCTCCGCAGCAGCGTCCTGGCTGGACGTCGCTGCGGCCTCGCCGCGGCGGCGGTTGCGGGTGCGGGGCTGGCGACGCTCGGCGCTGTCGGTAGCTTCCCCTGCCTGGGCAGCTGAAGGCTCCGACGCGGTGCGCTCTGCACCTGCGGGCTCGGCGGCAGCGCGCTCCGCTGCAGGTTCGGCGGCGGGTGCCGCGGTGGGCTCAGCGGCAGCCGCCACAACGCCGTCGCTGCCTGCGCGGCGGCTCCGGCTACGACGGGCGCGGGTAGGCTCGGCGGGCGCGTCAGCAGCCTGCGGGGCAGGAGCCTGCTTGGCAGACGACTGTGCTGCGGCCGCTTCGGGAGCGGCAACGCTCTCGGCAGGCTTCTCGGCAGCCTTGGCGGGCGCCTTGACCACGGGGGTGCCGGCACGGTGCGCGGAAATGGCGGTCACCAGATCGCCCTTGCGCATGCGCGAGCCGCCAGAGATACCGAGCTGGCTGGCCAGAGCCTGCAGCTGGGCCAGCTTGAGGCCGGCCAGGCCGCTGCTCTTGGCAGGTGCGGCCGGTGATTCGGCAGCAGAAGATGTTGTGTCCACAGCTGGCAACAGCTCAGTGGTTTCGGTCACGAAGGATCCTTCCCCCTCGACGGCGCCCGGACTGGAGCCGGGCGCAATGATTTGATCTGGGCTGCAGTTCAGATCTGCAGCCGCGATATTTTCGGCCTTGCCAGTTGATTTTTTGCGGTCGGCAACGCCGGTAAGAGATACACCTTGCGCCCCACACTTGGGCGGCACGCCGGACTGACACGTCAATGGGCAGTTGAATGCTGCAAATTCCTGCGACAGACCGAGCAGGTGGCACCAGCATTGATTGTGCAGTACCAGTGCGGCTGGCTACTTTCTGAACCAACGTTTCTGGTAGGCGTCAATTACCGCCGGTGCACGTCCACCTTAGCACCTTCAACGTCCACAGCCAGCTTCAGCACGCGCCAGCCAATGTCCTGGCTGTTCTCTGCCGTAGCTGCCTGAATCAGTGCCAGGACGGCAGCCGCCTCCACCTCGCCGTTGGCCAGCACCAGCACGGTGGGACCGGCACCGGAGACGACGGCGGCATGGCCGGCGGCGCGCAGGGCCCTGATCAGTGCGGCGCTGGGCCGCATGGCCTCGGCCCGGTAGCTCTGGTGCAGGTAGTCTTCGGTGCCGGGGAACAGCAATTCCGGATCTGACGTCAATGCGTGGATGAGCAGGGCAGCGCGGCCCGAGTTCATCGCCGCAGCGTGGTGCCCCACCGATGCGGGCAGCAAAGCCCTGGCAGCTTCAGTGGAGAGCTCGTAGTCGGGAATGGCAACAATGGGAATGACGCCGCTGGCAACCGTGGCGCACGTGCTGCTGTACCGGTCACTGTCCTGCCACGAGAGCGCCAGCCCGCCAAAGATGGCCGGTGCAACGTTGTCCGGATGCCCTTCCAGTTCGCTGGTGAGCTGCAGGACCCAGTTCCGGCCCCGGCTGCTGGTGGCAGGTACCAACGCGTTGGCGGCTGTTACGGCGGCCACGACGGCAGACGCCGACGAGCCAAGGCCGCGGCCGTGCGGGTTGACGTTGTCGGCGATGATCCGCAGGCCGCCGCGACGGAAGCCCAGGCGTTCAAAAGCTGCATCCATGGCGCGAACCACCAGGTGGCTGGCGTCCTGGGGCAGCGTCTGGGCGCCCTCGCCGCGGAGGTCAAACTCCAAGGCGTCGCCGTCAAGGGTCTCCACGGTGAGGGTGTCGTGCAAGGCCAACGCCAGTCCAAGGCTGTCGTACCCGGGGCCCAGGTTGGCTGAGGTTCCGGGCACGCGGACGGTGACGCGCTGCCCGGCCGCAACAGTTTCCAGGACCGGAGCGGCCTGCGAGGTGGTGTCCACGGCTATTTTTCGTCCAGTCCCAAGGCGGCAGCAACAGTGACCACGTCGTTGGACACCTTGACCGGCTGTACTTCAGCGCCATCCTCGGTGCGCAGGGCCCACTGTGGATCCTTCAGCCCATGGCCGGTGACGGTGATGACGATGGTCTTCCCTACGGGTACTTCATTGGCGGCGTGCTTCTTGAGCAGGCCTGCCACGCCGGCTGCTGAGCCCGGCTCCACGAAGACGCCTTCGCGGGCGGACAGCCAGCGGTGGGCGTGCAGGATTTCCTCATCCGTGACGGCATCGATCAAGCCGCCGGATTCGTCGCGGGCGTTGATGGCGCCGTCCCATGAGGCAGGGTTGCCGATCCGGATGGCCGTGGCAATGGTATCCGGTTCGGTGATCGGGTGGCCCGCCACGAACGGGGCCGCACCGGCCGCCTGGAAGCCCCACATGGTGGGCGTCTTGGTCGAGACGGCGGGCAGTGTGCCGGCGGTAGCGGACTCGAAGGGCGCCGAGTACTCCTTGTAGCCTTTCCAGTACGCGGTGATGTTGCCGGCGTTTCCTACGGGCAGGACGTGGATGTCGGGGGCGTCGCCCAAGGCGTCCACAATTTCGAAGGCCCCGGTCTTTTGGCCCTGGATGCGGGCCGGGTTCACGGAGTTGACCAGGAAGACGGGGTAGGACTCCCCCAGCTTGCGGGCAATGTCCAGGCAGTTGTCAAAGTTGCCGTCAACCTGCAGCAGGGTTGCGCCGTGGGCAATCGCCTGGCTGAGCTTCCCCATCGAAATCTTGCCTTCGGGCACCAGCACGGCGCACGTCAGGCCGGCAGCCGTAGCGTACGCGGCGGCGGAAGCTGAGGTGTTGCCGGTGGAGGCGCACACCACGGCCTTGGCGCCGGACTCCACGGCAGCTGTCATGGCCATGGTCATGCCGCGGTCCTTGAAGGAGCCGGTGGGGTTCATCCCCTCCACCTTCAGGTAGACCTCGGAGCCGGTGAGCTCAGAGAGTTTCTGCGCGTACACCAGCGGGGTACCGCCTTCGCCCAAGGTGATGACCCGGGTGGCGTCCGTGACGGGCAGACGGTCAGCGTATTCGCGGATAACGCCGCGCCATTGGTGAGCCACTTAGACTCCTTCTACCCGTAGGACGGATGTCACTGAATTGACGACGTCCAGGCCCTTGACGGCCTCGACGGTGGCCGCAAGTGCGGCCTCGGATGCGCGGTGGGTGACAATCCGGAGCTCTGCCGATTCCTGCACGGAATCGGGTTCGCGGTGGACAGCCTGCCGCAGGGTTTCGATGGAGACGCCGTGCTCGGCAAAGAGCTGAGCGATCCTGGCCAGCACGCCTGGCTGGTCAGCCACGTCCAGGCCGATGTAGTAGCTTGTCGCGGCGGCGTCGATGGGCAACGCCGGGACGTGACCGGTGGTGGTCTCGGTCCGCTGCGGTCCGCCCAGGACCAGCCGGCGGGCAGCTGAGACCAGGTCGCCCAAAACAGCAGACGCGGTGGGGGTGCCACCAGCGCCCTGGCCGTAGAACATCAGCTCGCCGGCGTTTTCCGCTTCGATGAACACCGCATTGAAGGCCCCGCGGACGGCAGCCAGCGGGTGTTCGCGAGGCAAGAGGGTGGGGTGCACGCGGACCGAAACTCCCTCGGCGCCGTCTGCGTCGACCAGCTTCTCGGCGATCGCCAGCAACTTGATGACAAAGCCGGCGTCCTTGGCAGCAGCGATGTCGGCTGCGCTGACGGCGGTGATGCCCTCGCAGTAGACGTTTTCCAGGGCAAACCGGGTGTGGAAGGACAGCGTGGCAAGGATGGCTGCCTTGGCGGCAGCGTCGTGTCCTTCGACGTCGGCCGTGGGATCGGCTTCTGCGTAACCCAACCGCTGGGCCTCGGCGAGGGCATCGGCGAACTGCGCACCAGTGGAGTCCATCTGGTCGAGGATGAAGTTGGTGGTGCCGTTGACAATGCCCAGGACGCGGGTGATCCGGTCGCCGGAGAGGCTGTCGCGGATGGGTCGCAGGATGGGGATGGCACCGGCCACTGCAGCTTCGTAGGAGAGCTGGACGCCAGCCTTGTCCGCTTCTTCGTAGAGGGTGGGTCCGTCCTGGGCCAGCAGGGCCTTGTTCCCGGTGACCACGCAGGCGCCATTGCGCAGGGCAGCGAGGATGAGCGTGCGGGCAGGTTCAATCCCGCCCATCAGCTCAATGACCAGGTCGGCGTCCTTGACCAGGGTCTCGGCGTCGGTGGTGAAAAGCTCCTGCGGCAACTCGACGTCGCGCTTGGTGTCCAGGTTGCGGACGGCAATGCCGCTCAACTGCAGGCGGGCGCCTGTCCGGGCAGCCAGGGCGTCGGCGTCCTCAAGAAGGATCCTCGCTACCTGTGCGCCCACGTTGCCACAACCCAGAAGGGCCACCTTCAGGGTTCGCATTTCCGTCATTCAGGCTCCCATATCGCGGTTCAATAGATCTTCTTCTGTTTCTCCGCGGACAATAAGCCGGGCAGAGCCGTCGCGGACGGCCACAACTCCGGGCCTGGCCAGGTAGTTGTAGTTGCTCGACAGGGCCCAGCAGTAGGCGCCGGTCCCCGGGACAGCCAACAAATCTCCGGCTGCCACGTCCGCGGGCAGATATACATCTCTAACAACTATGTCGCCGCTCTCGCAATGTTTGCCCACTACGCGGGACAGCTGGGCGGCGGCGTCCGAGGTACGGTTGGCCAAAATCGCCGAGTAATCCGCGTCGTAGAGCACGGGACGGGCGTTATCGCTCATCCCGCCGTCCACCGAAACATAGCGGCGGGGGTACGTAACGTTGTCGGCTGCGCCATCGCCGCCCGGAGCGTCTACGCGCACGGTTTTGCGCGTTCCCACCTCGTAAAGCGTGAACGTGGTGCTGCCGACGATCGCGCGTCCCGGTTCGATCGAAATCCGCGGTGCCGTGATGCCCAGTTCGGCACAGGTGGAACGCACGACGGCGGCCATGGCCACCGCGATGTCGGCGGCTGGGCGCGGGGTATCCACAGGAGTGTAGGCAATGCCGTAACCGCCACCCAGATCCAGCTCGGGCATGACGATGCCGTACTTATCCTGCATTGCAGCAAGGAAGCGCAGGAGCTTCTCGGCGGCCAGCGCGAAGCCGTCAGGTTCGAAGATCTGCGAGCCGATGTGGCAGTGCAGGCCCAGCAGGTCAATCCCGGGGTGCGCTGCTGCGGCGGCAACTGCCTGCTCTGCGGCGGAAAGTCCTGCTTCCTCAGTGCTGTCCGACGCCATGGACAGGCCAAACTTCTGGTCCTCATGCGCGGTGGCAATGAATTCATGGGTGTGGGCGTGCACGCCAGGGGTCAACCGGAGCATCACCTTGGCCAGTTCACCGCGGCCCTGGGCAATGGCACCGACCCGGGTCAGCTCGTCCAAGCTGTCCACCACGATCCGGCCCAGGCCCATATCCAACGCCCTGTTGATCTCGGCGTCGGATTTATTGTTGCCGTGCAAGGCCACGCGCTCACCGGCAATACCGGCCCGGGCTGCGACGGCCAGTTCACCACCGGAGGCAGTGTCCAACCGGAGGCCTTCCTCGGCAACCCAGGTCACCACGGCGGTGCAGAGGAACGACTTCCCGGCGTAGTAGACATCCACGCCGCCGCAGACATCGGCGAAGGCTGCATCGAAGGAGTCCTTGAAGGCGCGCGCCCGGGCCCGGAAGTCGGCCTCGTCAAGGACAAACAGCGGCGTGCCGAACTGTTCCTTGAGGGCCGAGACGGACAAGCCACCGACGGCCAGCTCGCCGTCCTGGGCGCGGGCCACGGAACCAGCCCAGAGCGGTTCGTGCAGTTCGTTCAGATCGGCAGGAACGGTGAGCCATTCGGGTGCCAGCGGTGAGGCGCCAGGGGCTGCGTGCATCGTCATGATCCTTACATCCGTTCCGGTGCAGAGACACCCAGCAGGTCAAGGCCGTTGGCCAGCACCTGGCTGGTGGCGTCGTTGAGCCACAACCGGGTGCGGTTGACATCCAGGACCGGCTCTTCGCCCATGGGTGCCACGCGGCAGGCGTCGTACCAGCGGTGGTAGGCACCGGCAATGACCTCGAGGTGCCGGGCTACGCGGTGCGGTTCGCGCAGCTCAGCGGCCTTGGCCACGATCGAGGGGTAGCTGCCCAGGTGCGAGAGCAGTTCGTTTTCCGTGGCGTGGTCCAGCAGTGCTGCATCGAAGACGGAGCGGTCAACGCCGGCGGCCACCGCGTTGCGGGCAGCACCACGGGAGCGGGCATGTGCGTACTGAACGTAGAACACCGGGTTTTCGTTGCTGTGCTTCTTTAGCAGTTCGGGGTCAAGGGTCAGCGGCGAGTCGGCGGGGAACCGGGCCAGTGAATACCGCACTGCGTCTTTGCCCAACCAGCTGATCAGGTCCTTGAGTTCAATGATGTTGCCGGCACGCTTGGACAACTTGGCACCGTTGACGGACACCAACTGGCCGATCAGCACCTCGATGTTGGCCTCCGGATCATCACCCGCGCAGGCTGCAATGGCCTTGAGTCGGTTGATGTAGCCGTGGTGGTCGGCGCCCAGGAGGTAGATCTTCTCCGGGAAGCCGCGGTCCTTCTTGGCGAGGTAGTACGCAGCATCGGCGGCGAAGTAGGTGGGCTCACCGTTGGCCCGGATCATGACCCGGTCCTTATCGTCGCCAAAGTCGGTGGTCCGCAACCAGACCGCACCGCCGTCGTCAAACACGTGGCCTTGTTCGCGAAGGCGGGCCACGGCACTTTCGATGGCGCCGCCGTCGTGCAGTTCTTGTTCGGAAAAGTAGACGTCGAACTTGACGCCGAAATCCGCCAGGGTGACCTTGATGTCCTGCATCTGTGCCTGGTAGGCGGCCGAGCGGATCACGGGGATGGCTGCAGCTTCGGTGAGATCGCGGATGCCGGGGTGTGCTGCCAGGACGTCGTGGCCGAGGTCCGCGATGTACTGGCCGGGGTAGCCGCCCTCGGGAACGGGCAGGCCATGCAGTCGGGAGTACACCGAGTTGGCAAAGACGTTCATCTGCGAACCGGCGTCGTTGATGTAGTACTCGGTGGTGACGTCGGCGCCCGAGGCGCGCAGGACGCGGGCAATGGCATCGCCCAGGGCGGCCCAGCGGGTGTGCCCGATGTGCAGCGGACCCGTGGGGTTCGCGGAGACAAATTCCATGTTGACGGTGTGGCCTGCGAGCGCCGTGTTGGTGCCGTAGGACGAACCGGCCTCAACGATGACCTTGGCGAGGGCACCGGCGGCGGCCGCGTCAACGGTGATGTTGAGGAAGCCGGGACCGGCGATGTCAACGGCGGAGACGCCGGCGATGGTTGCCAGCCGGGTGCTGAGCACGGTGGCAAGGGCGCGGGGGTTCAGGCCGGCGGGCTTGGCCAGCTGCAGGGCGATGTTGGTTGCCCAGTCGCCGTGGTCCCGGTTCTTGGGTCGCTCCACGCGCACCTCGTCCGGAACGGCGGTTGCGGCCAGGGCAATTTCGCCGGCGGCAACGGCATCTTTCAGGCAGGCGGATATGGCGAGGGAGAGTTCTTCGGGAGTCACCGTCCTAGCCTACCGGCGGGCCGTGACTGCGGAGAATTTTACGGTTCCGGCACATGGGTTGCGCACAGGATTTCGAGAACCTCGCCACAGAGTGAACCAATATGCTGATGTCGTCGTTGATAAGGCAGTAACCACTGTCCACGAACGCAAGTGACGAAACGAGAGCCCCATGAGACCCTCTGTACGCAAAAGTGTTTACGCCGGAATCGCCGGCCTATCCCTCATTGGCACGGTAGCGGGTTGCGCGCCTGCTGCTTCGCAGGGCGCAGATTTAACCCCCACCCCCACCCCCAGCGCCACGTCAGCTGCCTCGTCCGGGGCATCTGCTGGGTCTTCCTCCGCCGCAGCCGGCACATCCACCTACCAGGACGGCACCTACAGCGCCGACGGCAACTACGTCTCCCCCAACGGCCAGGAAACCGTTGGGGTCCAGCTCACCCTGGCCGCCGGCAAGGTCACTGCCGTGGAGATCACGCAGCACCCCTCCAACCCCAACACACGCAAGTTCCAGGGCGAATTCGCCGGCGGAATTGCGGACCAGGTGGTGGGCAAGAGCATCGACGACCTCAACGTGTCCAAGGTGGCCGGCTCCTCCCTCACCAGCGGCGGCTTCAACGACGCCGTAACCAAGATCAAGTCCGAGGCGATGTAGGAAGTGCCTACCGGAAGCTGGACCGCGTTCAGCTTCGCGGGGATCGGCACTGACTGGGAAATCTCCACGCCGCTGCCGTTACCGGCCCCGCTGCAATCGCAGCTCTTGGCGACAGTGGAGAAGTACGACGCCGCGTGGTCGCGTTTCCGGGCCGATTCCCTGGTCACGAAACTGGCTGGGTCTGCCGGGCGCGTCGAATTTCCGCCCGAGGCCGCCCGGCTCGGCGCCCTCTACCAGCAGCTGTACCGGATCACCGGGGGCGCCATGACGCCGCTGATCGGCGGCAGCCTGGAACGGCTGGGCTACGACGCCGGGTACTCCCTGGTCCCGTCGGGGCCGGCCTTGCCCGCACCAGCCTGGGAAGGGCTCCTGGAGTGGGCCGGCACCAGCATCGGCTCCAGCCGGCCGCTCGTCCTGGACATTGGCGCCGCCGGGAAAGGGCTGCTGGTGGATCTACTGGCCGAGGTGCTGCGAGCCCAGGGACTCACCGAGTTCCTGATCGATGCGAGCGGTGACATGCTGCACTCGGGGACCGAACCGCTGCGGATTGGCCTCGAACACCCGTACCAGCCCACCCAGGCGATTGGCGTCGTCGAACTTTTCAACAGTGCCCTCTGCGCCTCTGCTGCCAATCGGCGGGCTTGGGGCGATGGCCTGCACCATGTCCTCGATGGTGCCACGGGCAAGCCCGTCAGCACCGTGGTGGCAACCTGGTCCACGGCTGCCACTGCCATGGAAGCAGATGCGCTGGCCACGGCGTTGTTCCTGACTGACCCGGCAACGTTGGAGCAGGACTTCGATTTCGATTGGCTCACCGTATATTCCGCAGGAAATGCGGCTTTTTCGGCCCACTTTGAGGGGACACTATTTTCATGACTGCCATGATGACGCGCGCTGAGAGCCGGCTGAACCGGTTCACCATGTATCGGCTGATCCTCTGGATTCTTGGCGTGCTGGCGGTGTATGCCATGGCGCTGACGGTCCTTGGCTGGCTGACGTTCAGTACCCTGCCCGAAATGCTGGTCCACCTGGTGCTGTGTCTGGGCCTGACGTACGCCTCCAACCGTGCGCTGGCGGCGCTCTTCAAGGTTCGGCCGCACTCGGAGTCCTCGTTGATTACCGGGTTCTTGATCTTCTTCCTGTTTTGGCCATCGTTTGGCGTGCTGGATATGGCCGGAGTTGCGTTGGCCTGCGTCCTGGCCTCGGCGTCCAAGTATGCGCTGGCCTGGCGCGGGCGGCACGTGTTCAATCCGGCCGCGCTGGGTGCTTTCGTCACCGGGCTGACGGGGCTCAATGTCGCCACCTGGTGGGCAGGTACCCCGGCCATGCTGATCCTGCTGGTGCCGGGCGTCCTGCTGGTCCTGTACCGGACGCGCAAGATGCTGATGGCAAGCATCTTCGTGGTGGTTTCCACCTCGGTGATCACCCTCGAATTGATGCGCGCGGGAATGAGCGCCGGTACGGGCATCTGGCAGGCGTTGGCGCAGCGGCCTGTGCTGTTCTTTGTGGGCTTTATGTTGTCCGAACCGCTGACCCTGCCGCCGCGCCGTTGGCAGCAGCTGACGCTGGCCGCGGTGGTGGGCGTGGTGTTTGCCACGCCGTACAACTTCGGCTTCGTGGCCAACTCCCCCGAAGCCGCATTGCTGCTGGGCAACCTCCTGGCGTTCCTGGTGGGCCAACGCGGCGGGGTGAAACTGACCCTGGCCGGGACCAGGCAGTTGACGCCCAGCACCACCGAATTCTCGTTTGCACCGGCCCGGCCCGTCCGGTTCCAGGCAGGACAATACATGGAGCTGGACCTGCCGCATGCCCGCTCAGATGGAAAGGGCCGGCGTCGGGTGTTCAGCCTGACCGGCTCACCCACGGACCGCTTGGTCAGCTTCGGCGTCCGAACAGCCGAACCGCTTTCTGCGGCGAAGAAGGTGCTGCTGAATCTGGCTCCTGGCGAATCATTGAGCGCCACCTCGGTGGGCGGGGACTTTGTCCTCCCCCGCAACCCGGACAAGCCGGTACTGTTGATTGCCGCAGGGATCGGTATCACGCCGTTCCTCTCCCATCTGGCCTCCGGCGGATTGAAAGGGCGCGACGCCGTGTTGCTGGTCTTGGCGCGAACCGCCGATGAAATCGCCTACGCAGAGGAACTCCGGTCTGCTGGCCTTCGTGTGCTGGTGAAGCTGGGCGATGGTTCCGCTCCGCCCGCTGACATGGCGGGAATTCCGGTCGGTACCGAGCGCCTTGACGGAGATGCCTTGAAGGCGTTGGTGCCGGACCTGGCCAGCCGGGAAGTGTACGTCTCCGGCTCGCCCGCCAGTGTTGCCGCATTGCGCCGGGCCGCCAGATCAGGCGGCGCCCGGCGGATACACACCGACTCGTTTGCCGGCTACTGAGCAGTGGATTCTGGGGTTGCCGGGGGCAGCTTCCGGGTGGTTGGCAGGTGGCTTGCCCGGCCGTTTTTCCTTGCGGGCCACCTTCCTGCTAAGCTCTAGGCTGTCCCGCTGGCAACTGCGGGAATCCCAGGATTGCCCTCGTAGCTCAGGGGATAGAGCGTCTGCCTCCGGAGCAGAAGGTCGTTGGTTCGATTCCAATCGAGGGCACCACAGAAAAACCCCGCCACTTCGTATGAAGCGGCGGGGTTTTCGCGTTCCCACGTTTTGGCGAATGATCTCTGGCTCCGCTGGCCAGCGGGGTCAGAGGGTCTTGCCGCGGAAGAACTCCGGCCGGATCCGGTACATCACCAGCATGACCACTACACCGAGCAGGATCACACCCAGGCCCAGCACAAATACCAGGCCCACTCCCCCAACCGATGAGCCGGATCCGTAGCTTGGATCCATGGAGTCGATGGCCGTCTTGACGAACATCACCAGCAGGATCACACCACCCAGCAGCGGCGCGAGCATCTTGAAGAAGAAGGACCGGACGCTGCCAAAGGCTTCGGCCCGGAAGAACCAGACGCAGGCAAGGGCTGTGACGCCATAGTAGAAGCAGATCATCATGCCCAGGGCGGTAATGGTGTCCCACAGGGCGTTTTCAGAAACAGTCCGGGTGATCACGTAGAACGCCGCGGCCGCGATGGCCGCAACAATGGTGGCCGTGCTGGGCGACTTGAAGGTGGGGCTGATCTTGCCGAAACGGGGCGAGATGGCCTTGTAGTGGCCCATGGCGAGCAGTGTCCGTGCCGGGGAGACAAACGTTGACTGCAGTGAGGCTGCCGAACTGCTCAAAATAGCCAGCGACATAAGGATGGCGAACGGGCCCATCACCGGACCTGCCAGGACCGCAAAGATACTCGACTGGTTCTCCGGGTTCCCCACGCCCAGGCCGGTCTCGCCAATGCCGGCGAAAGACAGGGTCGCCAAAGCAACGGTCATGTAGATGATGACAATCACCAGCACCGTGACCGTGGCTGCGCGACCGGGCGTCTTTTCCGGGTTCTTGGTCTCCTCGTTCATGGTGAGCGTGACGTCCCAGCCCCAATAGATGAAGATCGAGAGCGAAACGCCGGCCGCGAACGTGGAGAACGAGTCGACGGCGAACGGGTTGAACCAGTCCGGTGAAATGGTGGTGGCGTCGAAGGCACTTCCGTTGGCCACATGGCTGAAAGCTGCGATGGCGAACCAGCCCAGCACCAACAACTGGAAGGCCACCAGCACGTACTGGACGCTCTTGGTGGTCTCCATCCCGCGATAGGAAATCCAGCAGGCCGCAGCAATGAACACCAGCGTGGTGGCAATGTTCAGGGGCAGGATTTTGCTGAGCTCGCCCAGCTCAGGGTTCTGGAAGAGCTGTCCCAGCATGAGGTAGAAGAAGTCCACCGCCACTGCCGCAAGGTTGGACAGCACAATAATCGTCGCGGCGATGAGTCCCCAGCCGCCCATCCAGCCGACCCAGGGACCAAAGGCGCGGGTGGCCCACGTGAAGGAGGTACCGGCGTCGGGCATGGCGTTGTTGAGTTCGCGGTAGCCGAGTGCCACCAGGAGCATGGGGATAAAGCCCACCAGGAAGATGGCGGGCAGATGCACCCCGACCTCCGACACTGTGGGGCCGAGCGCTGCGGTGAGCGTGTAGGCCGGGGCGATGCAGGAAACCCCGATCACCACGGCGCCGATCAGGCCCACCGATCCGGCTTTCAGGCCCTTGTCGCTCAGGGTTGAATCTTTCGACTGGACCGTCTTTGGTGCAGTTGACATGGGTTTGGCCTCTCAGGCGATGCTAGGAACGCTCACGCGTATAGTCACGGGGAACCACGATCATGGGAACGGGCAGGGCGCGCAGGATGCGGTTTGCGGTGGCGCCAAGGAAGGTTGCACGGCTCTGTGCCAGCCGGCTGGATCCGATGAGGAGGATCTCGCCGTCTTCCCAGTCCAGCCCGTCCACGGCCTCTTCGATGGTGCGGCCCTGGGCCACCACAATCTGCGGATCCGGCAGCGCCGCAACCGCAGCATCTGCGTCTGCTGCGTCTACCAGTACCGCACCTGACTGCACGACGGCGGCCAGACGGTCGGTGGCATGCGCACGGGCGGCGTCGGCCGCGTTGGCCGGGTCACCGCCGTCGAGCGTCAACAAGGAGACGAGCCGGAGCGGAAGGCCCCGGCGCTGGGCCGAATCCACGGCGACGGCGAGCAACTCGTCGGCACCTGGGCGGGTGCCGAATCCGCAACTCAGCCGGGTGATGGGCTGGGTGCGGTGGTATCCGTGCGGGGCCAGCGCAACCGGCAGCGGCGCCGAGTGCAGGAGCGAACTGGCAACGGAGCCAATACTGAACCGTTTGAACAGGCCGCTGTTTGTCGCCCCGATGACCAGCGCGGCGGCGTCGAACTCCACTGCCACGTCAATGAGGGTTTGGGCTTCAGAGTCGCCGCGTAGGATGTGGGCCCGGGCTGTTACGTCGTCTGGGACCAACGCCAGGCCCTGGTCCAGCCATTCCTGCGCCTGCTGGTTCAGGATGGAATCGAACCCGGTTTCGGGCGGGTAGACGGCGTTGAACGGCGAGTCCTCGGGGACCACCAGGACCAGGTCAATGCTGGCATCATGGCCCCTGGCCAGGGCGACGGCGAGGTGGACGGCGTCGTGCCCCCTCGCGTTGGCGGTGTAGCCCACAACGTAACGCATGTTGGTCCTTTCCAGCGGTGGGAATCAAAAGATGGGGTTGGTGGTCCGGATGGCGATCCGGACCACCGGGGTCCGACTAATTGGCCGCTGCTGCGTTCTGCAGGTCCGCAGCCGTTGCGCCTGCGTGATCCGCGACGATGCGCGCGGCGGTCAGTTGCCCCATCCGCACGGCGCCATCCACGTGCTGGTAGCCTTCCGCAGCGATATCTGAACATGACCAGTGGATCGGGCCGACGGCTGCCTGCTGATCCTTGCCGTAGCGGTGCAGGCCGCCCAGATCGTAGCTGGAGGCGTAGGCGCCACGGGTCCATTCCTCGGAGCCCCAATCGGACTCGTAGTAGACCTCCGGCGTGAGTGCCGCATCGCCGAGGAAGCCGGCCAACGACTCAAGAATTGCCTGCTTACGTTCCTCGGCACTCAACTCGAAGACGGCGTCGGCCTTCTCGTCGGACACGAAGCCCACCAAAGTACCCCGCGGGTCGTTGTGGTTGGTGTTGTCGTAGACCTCCTGGACCAGTGCGCCGGCGCTGAAGCCGGTACCGGAAAGTCCGTCTTCGCGCCAGAACGGCGTGCTATAGACGGCGTGCACCTTGATGACCAGGCCCAACGACTGGTGTTGGTGCATCTGGTGCTGGCGACGTGGCAGCGGCGGGTTGAAGGAGACCCTGGAGTAGAGGTTGGGCGGGACGGCCATGATGACGTAGCGGGCAGTCACGGTGGCCTGGTCAGACTCGACACGGACGCCAGCCTGATCCCAATGGATGGTGCGGACCGGGCTGTTCAAGACCACATCTGAGCCGAGTTCTGCCGCCTGGAGGAGCGAAACCTGCTGCATTCCGCCGACCACCCGCTTGTCGAGAATGAAGTCCTCATTGGTCAGGTGCGTGAAGGAACCAGCGGATGCCGCCATCAGGACTGCCTGGAGGGCCGAGAAGGCGTGCGCGGGCTTGGTCAGCATGCCGCCGGCGATAAAAAGGCCGATGTTGTTGCAGGCTTCCTCATCGTTCGAGTTCTGCCGGAGCCAGTGATGGAACGAGATGGTGTCCAGCTCGCGAGCCTTGGGGTGCGCCCAGGGCTCCGTCGGACCAATTTCGGCGGCCAGTCCATCGAGAATGTCGATGAGCTTGTCCATCTCCGCCTGCGTGGTTTCGCCCACCGGGAAGCTGTCGCCGCTGTAGCGGATAGGCGTGCCGTCCGCGCCGATGTAGACGGATTCGCCGTCGCGGAAACGCGAGTACATCTCCAGGCCGAGTTCAGCCAAAAGGTCGATGAGCGCGGTTTGATCAGGGGAAACCCACTGACCGCCGATCTCCAGCATTGCGCCGTCAATGGTGTCCGTCCAGGTGCGGCCGCCCACGCGATCACGCGCTTCCAGCACGGCAACGCTGAGGCCAGCCTTTTTGAGGGTCCGGGCGGCTGTCAGCCCTGACGGCCCAGCACCGACGATCACGACGTCGCGATCAAGATTCTGCATGGTGTCCTTTCCGTGGCCAACCGGTGAGTCGGCCAATAAATGAATGGCATTCATTTGTTGCTATGATAGACCTCACATCTCCGGCTGTGAAGCCCCAATGGAATAATGCTCAGGTCCAACCCGCAGAAAGGTCTCCGATGTCCGCCACCCCAGCTCGGCCCGCCGCGTCGGCCACGGCCGGCGTCGCCGGCGTCGCCAGTAAGCCGCGGCGACGTGCAGGCAGACCGGTGGCGCGGCTCCTGGACCAGGATGGAATCACGACAGCGGCGCTGAAGTTGATCAGTAAGAAGGGGTACGCCGGTCTCACCATGGCAGCCTTGGCCCGTTCGCTGGGGGTGGCCCCCTCGGCGCTGTATAACCACGTCACTGCCAAAGATGAGGTGCTGCTGCTCCTTGAAGACCACTTGATCGCCATGGTGGACGTCTCTGCTTTTGCTGGTGAGCCGTGGGACGTGGCCGTGCGCAGTTGGGCCTGGTCCTACCGCAACGTCTTCGCCGAACACACCCCGCTGATCCCGGTCATCGCCGTTCTGCCGGTAGGCAATGCGCCCAAGACCCTCGCCATGTACGAGGCCGTGACAGCAGGATTCCGCAACGCCAGCTTCCCGGAAGAGAAGATCATCTCGGCCATTGTTGCCCTGGAAGCGTTCGTTTTCGGTGCTGCCTACGACGTCACCGCACCCGCAGACATCTTCGACGCCGGTGCCCTCGCCGGACAGGTTCCCAACTTCACGGCCGCCGTGGATCGACTCGCTGCGGAACGCCACGCCAGCCCTACAGACGTTGCCTTCAACTTGGGGCTCGAGGCTTTGATTGCGGGGTTGGGGGCGCTTCGGCGGTGAGCTTGGGCGTTCGGGGTCTTGTGCTGGTTTGCACTCGCGGTGAGGCCTGCGCGGTGTCACGTCGGCGCGCTTGCGCCACGGTGCTCACGGGTGTTGCCTTAGTTTGAGCTGACCTGCCACCTGTGTCCGGCGGCTGATTTTCAGTTTTGGTTGGTGGGTGCGAACAAGCCTCTGATGGGTGAAGTTTTGTGGGCTGGATGTGGGGTTTGGCCTGAAATTGTCGTACCCCTTTTCTATAATTGAGGTATGGGTAACGGGGTTGTTGTCGATGCTGGTGGTGGGGCTGATATTCGCTCTGCTGTGGCGTCGATCGCTGCCCTGGTCGACCAACTTTCTGGCGTCGTTTCCGACCCCATCGGCACATCCTTTGCGGGCGGTGTGAGCGATACTCCCGGACCCGCCGGGACCTCTACCTCCAGCAGCGTGACCGGCACTACCGGCCAGTCCGGCACCGCTACATCCGGAGGCACAACCGGACCCGCCGTTGGCGGCACTGCCGTTCCTGGCACCGTTCCTTCTTCGTCTGATCGTCGAACCGGCACGCTTGCCGCCGTTCCGCAACTGTCTGGTGAGACGGCCGGCGCTGCTGATGATGCCGGCGCTGTTGATGGTGGTGATCCGTTGCGGGATTTTGCTGATTCGTGTTTGTCGGGTCTTGAGGTGTTGGCGCGGGTGGAGGCTGCCACGGCGGCGGCGAAGGTTCGTCTGGTCGCGGCGTACGCGGAGGCCGCCGATATGCTCACCCCACCCTCAGCAAATGGGACGGGGCGCGGGTCCTCTGCGGTGGGGATGTGTGTGGTCTCTGAGGTCGCGTGTGTGTTGACGATCGGCGAGCGGGCCGCGTCCGCGCTGTTGTGTGAGGCG
>NZ_UXAU01000043.1 GCF_900609065.1 Arthrobacter ulcerisalmonis
AATCAGTGTCTGGATAACGAGAATGATCACTTGACCGCGTGGGCTGACGGCGGCGGGACCGGGGTCCGTAATCTGGGACAGGTCTGCCCGAAGCATCACTGGTTGAAGCACCAATCGACCTGGACCCCCACCGGGGCGACACAAGACAGCTCACCGGGGTGGACGTCCCCGAGTGGGAGGTACTACCCAGCAGAACCACCCGAACGGGAACCCACCCACCTCCCACCAGATCCCCTCACCCAGACAGGCGATGGGGGTGGTGTGCTCAGTGCCGAATCCACTGGTGAGCTCAGTGCTGGGTTGGCACCAGAACCACAGCTGGAATCAGAGCTGCCGCCTGACCTGGCAAGGATGCTGGAACCAGAGCTGCCGCCTGAGCCCGCATGGGTGCTGGAATCAAAGTTGGCACTTGACCGGGCAGGGTTACTCGAGCTGCCGCCTGAGCCATCGTGGGCATTGGAACCAGAGTTGGAGTCAGATTTGGCAGCGGGGTTGGAATCTGAGCTGCCGCCAGCCGCAGCAGCTCAGGACCCGGAGCTTACGCTCGAGCCCGCAGGCGTACAGGAACCACAAGCGCTACCGGCATTGGTCTCCGTAGACCCGATGGTCGAAATGATTCGCGTTTCAGTTTCGGAGCAGGTTCCAGGGACAGTGTCGTGGATCGTGCCCGCCACGTCCGAGCGACGAATGGTTGTGTCCTCACTGGAAGACCTGCACCGGCCAGCTTCTTTGCCTGGCCAGCAGCTGTCGTCACCCCCGGCTCGGAAGAGTCAATCTCGAGACCTGAAACAGGCCAGAAAACGAGCCAAAAAGCTCGCCAGCAAACGCCCCAGCCCCCTCGAACTCGCCCTCACCGACTACCTCGCAGCAGAACACTGACCCAACAACAGCCAGGCGGCAGCCTATGCAAGGAACTGCATCAAGCCAGGTCGTTGCTGATCGGCTCAGTTCGGCTCTGCCCGCATGGCTCAGTTCAACTCACACGGCAGGACCGGGCTGGCCCGCACGGAACGACCCG
This sequence comes from Arthrobacter ulcerisalmonis, assembly GCF_900609065.1. Lineage (GTDB taxonomy): Bacteria > Actinomycetota > Actinomycetes > Actinomycetales > Micrococcaceae > Arthrobacter > Arthrobacter ulcerisalmonis. Next base: position 1,019 of record NZ_UXAU01000043.1, read on the forward strand.
ACTGACTCGACTGACCCGACTGACCCGGACCGTAGAGCGTGGCTTGGCGCAGTTCGGCGCGGCCAGCCTGGTCTCGTTCGTAACCGCGGCCAGCAGCACAGCCCAGTCGGGTGACGGCAGTAGGGGGGATCTCAGCACCGTAATTGACGCCCACCGCGCCAATCGTTTCGGCGTGTAAACGGGCTGATCCTGAAGCGTGACTTAGGCTGACACCATGATGCGCGCGGCGGCAAAAGTGACGACGACTCTGGCGTTGGTGGTCGCTACGGCCTTGACGGTTGCGGGGTGCTCCACCCCAGCCACCAAGGGGCCGGCGTGGACGGCTGACCCAGGCGCTTCCGGCGCCACAAGCCCAACGCCCTCACAATCTGCGGGCACCAGCAATTCCCCGGACAACGCCAGCGTCAGTCCCAGCACAGACGCGACAACCACTCGCGTCGCCACTGCAGCCGTCTGGAAAAACTACACGGATTCGGCCAAGAGGGTCAGCTTTGATCTCCCTCAGGACTGGATAGCTCAGTCGGTCCCTGTCGCGGAAGGGACGCTTCCCGGTGCCATCGCTGTCGAGGTGAAGAAGCCCGACGGTACCTTCGTGGCTGCCCTGAAGACGGGACTGCCGCCGTCGTCAGCTGCCGACTGTCCGGAAGCGTCCCGCAAAACTTACACGGTGATCAGCAGCGTCCCCGTGGATCTACCCACGGCCACGGGTGACGGGGTTTTCGCACCGCGCGTCGTCTTCCGCGTCATCCAAGGCTACCGATACTTCGGCTCATACGGCATCACCAACGTGGTGGGAGGGGCCGAGAACCAGGCATGCGAACTGCGGAATACGGTGCGCGGGCCAGCATCGATTGGCGACTACTCGTTCGGAGATATTCCTGTGCTGCGTGCCTTCGCCACGGATGAGAAGGTGGCTCCGGCAAAGGCCTTCGATACGCTGTCGCAGGCGGCTACGTATGTTGACCAGGGCTCTGAATTTGCCATCGTCCAACGGATGCTAATGTCTCTGAAGGTCACAAACTAGTCCCGCCGCGAACTCGCCGGGCCTAGGGACATTTATCCTCCCGCTACCCCCGGAAAGAGACATGGATCGTACCGTTTCCGCCCACCTGGCCTTTAGGACCGCAGCAAACACCAAGGTGGCCATGGCCATCGCCGTGGCGCGCAATAGCGGCTTCAGCAGCCTCGACGAGACGCTGTTCGTCACCGCAGCCGGGCAGCCGGTGCCGTTCACGGAGCTGGCTGACCACCACGGCGGCCGGATTCAGTACATGGAATTTGAGCACCCCACTGACGTGACTGTCCACTACCGGGCCATCGTGAAGGGCAGGGCCGAGCCCGAGGAGTCCGGGCTGGCGGAGCGCATCCGCTACGTACGGCCCAGCCGATACGCAGAGTCTGACCGACTGCTTCCCACCGCCTACGCCGAGTTCGCCCAACTTCAGGACGTAGAGCTCGTTGGCGCCGTGCGGAACTGGGTGCATGGTGAGCTGCGCTACCTGAGCGGATCGTCCCGCGGGACCGATGGGGCTGTGGAGACCCTCCTGAGTCGGCGGGGTGTTTGCCGAGACTTTGCGCATGTTGCCATCGCGTTGCTACGCGCCAAAGACATTCCGGCGCGACTAGCTGCCGTGTACGCGCCCGGTCTGAGCCCCATGGATTTTCACGCCGTAGCCGAGGCATTTGTGGCCGGCGCCTGGCACGTCATTGATCCCACGGGACTGGCACCACGCGAGTCCATGCTGCGGATCACCGCCGGTCGGGATTCGTCCGACACGGCGTTCCTCTCCACCGTCGGTGGAAGCTTGGTGCTGAACCGGCTCGAAGTCTCCGCCGTTGTGTCCGGGGTGCTTCCACATGAGGACCCGGCGCAACTCGTCACGCTCGGCTGAGGTGCGCGACGGCGGCTAACACGGCTGAACCGCGCGACGGCGGCTGGCTGGGCTGGGGTGCGCGACGGCGGCTGGCTAAGTGATCCGAACAGCGACGGGTGACGCGACCCACAGCCGGGCCGCCCTAAGACCCGACGAAGCCGGGGGAAGGCGACTACCGGTCAGCTACCGCTGCGGGAGCGAACCCAGCGCGCCGCGGAGCTTCTCCGTCAATCGCAGCAGCTCTTTTTGCTCGTCAGCGGTGAGGGCAGGAGTTACGAGGGCAGCGATGTCGCGGATGTGCCCTCGACCGATCTCCTTTTGCAGCTCCCTGCCCTCTGTGGTCAGCTGCAACAACACCCCTCGACCGTCCTCCGGTGCCTGCATCCGCGCCACCAGTCCGCGCTTCTCGAGCCGCTCCACCAGCCGGCTAAGGCTCGACTGGCTCAGCAGCACGTTGTCGTTGAGCTCGTTCAGCCGCAGCCACCCGGACGGGCAACGGGAAAGGGTAAAGAGGACGTCGTATTCGTTTGAGGCAAGCTGGCGGAAGGCCGGACCCTTTTGTAGTTTCCGCATCACGGCCACCTGGGCCCGGAACAGTGACTCCCAGGTTTCCGCAGCGAGGCGGACCGGTGAGTCCGGCTTTCCGCTGGCCATTACGCGCCCACTGTTACAGAAGACTCAGCGGTTACAGAAGCCCCGGCGCCTACCGAGGCGCCTGCAGCTGCTGCTTCCTTGGCCAGGAGCGCTGCCACGCGGTTGGCGTGGGTGGGCGGTTCCGGAATGTGGGCGGGTGTTTTGGCCGCGTACTCCTTGCGCAGCACCGGCAGGACTTCCTCGCCAAACAGGTCCAGTTGCTCCAGCACGGTCTTGAGCGGCAGACCGGCGTGGTCGATCAGGAACAGTTGGCGTTGGTAGTCGCCGAAGAACTCACGGAAGCTGAGGGTCTTTTCGATGACTTCCTGCGGGCTGCCCACCGTCAGAGGGGTCTGTGAGGTGAAGTCCTCCAGAGACGGGCCATGACCGTAGACGGGTGCATTGTCGAAGTACGGACGGAATTCCTTGACTGCATCTTGGGAGTTCTTCCGCATGAAGAACTGACCGCCGAGGCCAACGATCGCCTGGTCAGATGCCCCGTGGCCGTAGTGCTCGTAGCGTTCGCGGTAGAGGCCGATCAGCTGCTGGTAGTGCTCCTTGGGCCAGAAGATGTTGTTCGCGAAGAATCCGTCACCGAAGTACGCGGCGACCTCGGCGATCTGCGGCGTGCGGATGGAGCCGTGCCACACAAAGGGGGCAACGCCGTCGAGCGGGCGCGGGGTGGAGGTGAAATTCTGCAGCGGCGTGCGGAACTTACCGGACCAATTGACGGTGTCATTGTCCCAAAGCTGCCGCAGCAAGCTGTAGTTCTCGATGGCCAGTTCCACGCCGTCCTGGATGTTCTTGCCAAACCAGGGGTACACGGGAGCGGTGTTGCCACGGCCCAAGACAAGGTCAACGCGGCCATCGGCGAGGTGCTGCAGCATGGCGAAGTCTTCGGCGATCTTGACCGGATCGTTCGTGGTGATCAGCGTGGTGGCCGTTGACAGTGTGATGCGCTCCGTCTGCGCGGCAATATTGGCCAGAAGTGTGGTGGGCGAGGAGGAGAAGAAGGGCCGGTTGTGGTGCTCGCCGATGGCATAGACATCCATCCCGATCTCTTCGACCTTCTTGGCGATGGCCACGGCCGCCTTGATGCGTTCGTTCTCCGACGGCGTGTGGCCCGTGGTGGGGTCCTGGGTAATGTCGCTGACGCTGAATACACCGATTTGCATGATTCTACGTTCCTCTCCTCGCGGGGCTGGGCTTAGCTCCACTGTACCTCAATCTAGATGCATTTGCATCTATCGACGTGTACAACGCAACCGGACCCCAGATATTCCGCAACGGAGGCGCCCGACGGCGGCCGGTCGCCACAAGCCCCCCGGGCGACTGATCCAGCGCGGCGGCTTACTCGGCCGCGCCAGGTGCCGCCCGGCGGCCGGTAACCTTAGGCACCATCCCGGTGGTCCAATCCTGGAGTCCGGCTGAAGTGGCGGAATCGGAACCATCGGGGGCCCCGGACCCTGGCTGATAGTGGGGCCGCACGTGCAGGTCCTTGAGTAGCGCCTTCTTCTCGCGGCGACCTTCCACCAGTCGATACAGCACCGGAACCAGAATCAAGGTCAGTGCCGTGGACGAAACCAGGCCACCGATGACCACCACAGCAAGCGGCTGGGAAATGAAGCCACCGCCACCGGTGAGCCCCATCGCCATCGGCGTCAGCGCAAACACGGTCGCCAACGCCGTCATGAGGATGGGCCGGAGGCGTTGCCGCGCACCGTGCGTGATGGCGTCGGCAACATTCATCCCGGGCTGGCCCTTGCTGGGCTGCCGGTATTGATTAATGAGGTCGATCAGCACGATCGCGTTGGTGACCACAATGCCCACCAACATCAGCATGCCAATCAGGGACGGCAGGCCCAGCGGCACCCCGGTGATGAGCAGCAATGCCACCGCACCGGTCGCTGCGAACGGCACCGAAACCAGCAGGATGAGTGGCTGGATCAGGGACTTGAACGTCGCCACCATGATCACGTAGACAATGGCGATCGCCGCAAGCAGGGCAAGGCCCAGCTGCCGGAACGAGTCCGCCTGCTGCGTGGTGGCCCCACCGATATCAGCGGTGACCCCTGCGGGTAGCTGCACCCCTGCCAGTCGGGCCTGGACGTCAGTGCTGACGGCGCCCAGATTGGATCCCGACGGCGTGATGGACACCCGGGCCGTGCGCTGGCCGTTGCTGGCGGTGATGGACACCGGTACCTGAACCTGTTCAACAGTGGCCACGCTGCCCAGCGTCACGGACCCACTTCCTGCGGGCAGCGGAATCTTTCGAACGTCCTCGATGCTGGTGAACTTGGTGCCCTGGCCGATCCTGACTGGGTAATCATTGGTGTCAATCCGGACATCCCCAGCAGGCAACGGGCTGATGGTGGCAGCCAAGACCCCGGCCACCTGTTCCTCATTTAGGCCGGCCGCCACCGTCTTGGCGCGGTCCACTCGAACCTGCACGACGGGCTGGCTTGCTGCCAGGTTGGTAGCCACCTCGCTGGTACCGGGGAGCCCAGTCATGGCGTTGACGACGGCGTCACTCGCCGTTTGCAGGTCGGCGGTAGTTGCTGCCTTGAGGGTGATGTCCACGGTGGAGGAGGTGCCAAAGCCGCCCTGCTGCGTGCCGACCGAGACCTTGCCGGCGTCGGGCACCTGCGTCAGCTGCGTGCGTACGGTGTCCTGCAACTGCTCTTGGTTGGCCTTCTCGTCGGTGACCACGGTGAAGGTGGAGTTGGAGGATCCGCTGGATGTCAATGCGGCAAAGCCAGCTGTCGCGTTGCCTGAGGTCACCTGAACGTCCTTGACGCCGTCGATCCCGCGGAGGACCTCCTCCAATTTGATGGCGGCGGCGCTGGTGTCTGCCAGGGACGTTCCGGCCGGAAGTTCCTGCCGGACAGTGAGGCTGTTTTGCCCGGAGTTACCCAACAGGTTGGTGGCCAGCAAGGGGGTCATCGCTCCGGTGGCGCCCAGGATCAGGGCCGCGGCCACCAAGGTAATGACAGGGTGCTTCTGTGTCTTTGTCAGGATGGGCAGGTAGCCCCGCTGAAGTTTGCTGCGTTGCTCTGACTCTTGGGCCTTGGCACGGGCTTCGAGCGCGAACGCCCGTGTCGCTGCTGGATCCATGGCATGACCCGCAGTTTGGCCAGGCGTTTTCAGGAACCAGTACGCCAACACCGGGACGATCGTCAGCGAGACGAGGAGGGACGCCAGCAGCGCCATGGTCACCGTCAACGCGAAGGGACGGAACAATTCCCCGGCGAGCTCACCCACGAATGCAATCGGCAGGAAGACAGCCACCGTGGTCAGCGTCGACGCAGTGATAGCGCCAGCAACTTCGCGGATGGCCGTCAGGATTGCTGTGACCTTGTCCTCGCCGTAGCTGAGGTGCCGTTTGATGTTTTCGATGACCACGATCGAGTCATCCACCACCCGGCCAATCGCGATGGTCAACGCACCCAGGGTCAGGATGTTCAGCGAGTATCCGGTCGCTGACAGCCCAATGAACGTGATGAGCAGGGACAACGGAATGGACACCGCGGTCACCAGGGTGGATCTGGCTGACATCAGGAACACCAGGATCACAGCGACCGCAAAGCCCAGCCCCAAGAGGCCCTCCGTGGTGAGGTCCTTGATGGACTTTTCAATGAACGGAGCCTGGTCAAATACGGGAGTAAATTTGGCGTTCGACCCCAGCTCGGTCTCCAGGTCGGCCAGGGAGTCACGGACTGCGTGGGAGATGGCCACCGTGTCACCTTCCGGTTTCTTGGTGACCGAGACAGCCAGTGTTTCCGCCCCGTTCGTCCGGGTGATGGAGGTCCGTTCGTCGTCCTTGAGGGACACATCGGACACGGTGCCGATGGTGGCGCCGTCCTTGGCTCCGGAGAGCGGAAGCGCCTTGATGGCGTCCAGGGAGTCCACTGGACTGCCAATCTGCAGCGAGAGCGTTTTGCCCTGTTCCTGCACCGTTCCCACCGGCACCAACGCGCCGTTATTGGACAGGGCGTCCCTGATGGCAGTGACGCTGATTCCCGCTGCCGCCATGGCCTCGGGGCGGGGCAGGATTTTGATGTGCGAGGTGGCGCCGCCCGTGACGTCGGCGCCGCGGACGCCGTCGATCTTCTGCAGCCGCGGAACGCTGAGCCGGAGCAGGTCTGCGTTGAGTTCGCTGAGGGACTTGTCGGACGAAACGGCCAGGAACACGATCGGGAAGTCGCTGATGCTGCCAGCAATGGCCTGCGGCTGGACATTGTCCGGCAGGGAACGCTTGGCGTTGGAGATGGCCCGGTCAATCTGGTTGCGCGCCCGGTCAAGGTTGGAGCCGTAGGTGAAAACCAGGCTGATCTGGGAGACGCCGTTGCGGGAGGTGGAGGACGTGGATTCCAGCCCCTCAACGCCGTTGAGCGCTGTTTCCAACGGCCCGCTGACCTGCTTGTCCACCACCTCGGGTGACGCACCAGGCATTGCCGTCAGCACCGTGATCTGCGGAAACTCGATCGACGGGATGAGCTCCTGCTTCAGTGTGGTCATGGTGAGAACACCGAAAACTGAGGCAAAGATGGTGATCAGGGCAATCAGGGCCCTGTTAGCCAGTGAAAGGTGCGCCAGCCGAAACATCGCGAGGTCTCCTATGAAGTTGAGCAACTCCTATAGACCTTACGGTGTTGGCGGCGCACCTCCTAGCGGATCAAACGAGCCGTCAAATCGCGGCGGGAACGCTCTCCAACTGCAACGATGCCGCCGTCGAGCGTTCCAGCTCAGCAGCCAGTTCCGGGTTTTCGTCGAGCTTGACGCCGTAGCCGGGCATCATCTCCTTGAGCTTGCCCTGCCAGCCCTTGAAGTTCTTGGGGAATGACTTCTGCAGCAGCTCGATCATGATGGGCACAGCGGTGGAAGCGCCGGGAGAGGCGCCGAGAAGGGCGCCGATGGTGCCATCCCGGCCGGCAATGACTTCGGTGCCGAACTGCAGGATGCCACCTTTCTGGGGGTCCTTCTTGATGATCTGGACGCGCTGGCCAGCAGTGATGAGCTCCCAGTCGCCGTCCTTGGCCTCTGGGTAGTACTCACGGAGCGCTTCGACCTTGTCGCCGTGACGCTTCGCCACTTCCTTGACCAAGTACGCGGTGAGGTCCATGTTGTCCTTGGCGACGGCAAGCATCGGAATGATGTTGCTAGGTCGGATGGACAAGGGGAGGTCCAGGTAGGAACCGGTCTTCAGGAAGTTGGTGGAGAAGCCAGCGTAAGGGCCAAAGAGCAACGAACGCTTGCCGTTGACGTAGCGGGTGTCCAGGTGCGGGACGGACATGGGCGGGGCTCCAACGGAGGCCTGGCCGTAGACCTTGGCGCTGTGCTGGTCCGCAATGGTCTCGTCGGTGCAGCGGAAGAACTGGCCGGAGACGGGGAATCCGCCATAGCCCTTGCTTTCCGGAATCCCGGAAGCCTGCAGGAGGTGCAGGGCGCCGCCGCCGGCGCCCACAAAGACGAACTTGGCGTGGATCTTACTGTGCTCTCCGGAACTAGGGTGTTTCAGCGAAAGGTCCCAGCCGCCGTCCGACGCCTTGGAAATTCCGCTGACCGAGTGGCCGTAATTGACCTCCACGCCGTTGTTTGCCAGGTAGGTGGTCAGCTCGCGGGTCAGCGCACCGAAGTCGACGTCGGTTCCCTCGGCCGCGCGGGTGGCGGCGACGCGCTGCTTCGGATCGCGGCCCTTGACGATCAACGGTGCCCACTTGGCGATCTGCGCGTGGTCTTCGGAGTACTCCATGCTGCGGAACAACGTGTGGCCCTTGAGCGCTTCGTACCGGGTCTTGAGGAAGTCTGCATGGTTGTCGCCGATGACAAAGCTCATGTGCGGAACGGTGTTGATGAAGCCCTTGGGCGAGCCGATCAGCTTCTGATCAACCAGGTGGGACCAGAACTGGCGGGACAATTGGAACTGTTCGTTGATGACCAGCGCCTTTGCCGGGCTCACCGAACCGTCCTTGGCTGCGGGGGAGTAGTTCAGTTCGCAGAGGGCGGCGTGGCCCGTGCCGGCGTTGTTCCACGGATCGGAGCTTTCCAGCCCCGGCTGGTCCAGGCGCTCGAAGAGCGAAACGGTCCAGGACGGTTCAAGTTGCTTGATGAATGCGCCCAACGTGGCGCTCATGATGCCTCCGCCAATCAGGACGACGTCGGCATGAGGGGTTTTCGAAATGAAGGTCACGATCAGTCTCCGATTGCAGCGGCTCTGGCTGTCCAAGAATATCCCCGGGCGGCACGCATACTGAAATTGGAGCTGCCCGTCAAGGCTTTAATTGCACTTTGGTGAAAACTTCATTCAAGACTGGCGACGCCGGATATTTCAGCACGCGATCGGTGAGAGCGAGTGCCGAGATGGGGAAGGCGATGGGAACCGCTGGAACCGTTGCAGCAATCTGGTTGTTGATGGTCCGGTATTGCTCATCACGATCGGCGCCGGCAGGCATACTCCGGGCACGATTGATTTTTGAGAAGACCTGCGGGTCCTGGTAGCCGAACTCGCCGTTCTTTTCCCCAAAGAGGGTGCCCACAAAGTTGTCGGCGTCCGAGTACGAGCCGTTCCAGCCGAGGAGATGCAAGGCATGGTCCCCCGGTGATTGCACTTTCTGAAGGTAGCCGTCAGTCCATTCGACTGGGACGGGCTTGATGTTGAAGCCAGCTGCCGTGAGCTGCCGGCTGATCTCGGCGTACACCTTTTCTGGCGTGGGAAGGTAGGGCCTGGTGACGTTGAGCGGATAGTAGAACTTCAGTTCCTCGCCCGCGTAGCCAGCGTCCTTCAGATACTGCTTGGCTTTGCTGACGTCATAGCCAAGCTCCGGCGCAGCGTTGTTGAAACCGCTAATTTTTGGCGGCACAAACTGGGTGGCTTTGGTGGTGTTGTCGATGAAGAACCTGCGGATCAGGGTTTCCTTATCAATGGCCATTTCAATCGCCTGGCGCACCTTGAGGTTCTGCAGGATGGGAATCTCCTGGTTGAGCCCCACGTACATGACGGAGAACGGATCGCGCTGGACGATCTGTTCGCCGCGCTTGACCAACTGGTCGAAGTTGCCCACAGTGACGGCGTCGTAACCGTCGATCTTGCCGTCCAGCAGGGCCTGGAGCCGTGTCTGCGGGTGGTCGTAGGAGATGAAATTGATGGTGGCGATCTGGCCTCGGTCGCCCCAGTAGCCCGGATAGCTGGACAGCGTCACGCTGGTGGCATCCCACGTTCCCAGCCGGTAGGGCCCAGTACCCACGGGGTTGAGCCCGAAAGCTGAGATGGGCTGGCCACTCTTGGTCTGGGTGAGCTCGTTTGCCGTGTTGGCGCTCAGGGCTGCGGGCGAGGCCATCGCGAAGGCTGGCAGCGTAAGGGCCTGGAGGAAGGCCGTGAAGCGTTGGGTCAGGTCAATTTGTACGGTGTCTGCCGCCACGGCAGTGCAACTCTTGAAGATTGACAGGTCGGCTTCGTCAGAATGCGCTCGAAAAACACCTTTGAAGGAACTGCCTGGAGCCCGTTGCAGGAGTGCCGGTGTGAAGGCGAACCAACGGTTGAAGTTGGCGCAGACGGCGTCGGCGTTGAAGGGTGTGCCGTCGTGGAAGGTGACGTCGGTGCGGAGCTTGAAGGTGTAGGTGCGGCCCTCGTTGGATTCCGTCCATTCGGTGGCCAGCAGGGGAGTGGGACTTCCTGTGGTCTGATCTACGCCCACCAGCCCCTCCAGGATTTGCCGCGTGATCCGCTGGGACTCAACGTCGCTGGATAGTGCCGGGTCAAGTCCGAGCGGCTGGGCGGCAGTGCCGAAATTGAAGGTGGCAGTGGGGCCTGTGGCACCGGTGGGACTCGGGGAGCCCGATGACGGCGAGGGCGACGGCGAGCCGGTGCACCCGGTTGCACCCAAGGCCAAAAGGACGGCGCCGCTGAAGATCACTGTCCGCCGTGAAGGACTGCTGGGCACTCGTGAATCACCTCTGGATTGACCGGTCCCGCTCCCTGCGGGCCGCTGCCCATTCTAATGGACTGAGCTGGCTCTTTGCTGGCAAGAGAGCTCGGCTGCCGCCTGTAGCTGGCTGCGGTCGTTTGCAGGTGGGCAGCGAAAAGCCGGGCCCACCGTGGGGGTGGACCCGGCTTGGTTCGCGCTGCGATTCTCTCGCAGTGCGGTAAGTCCTCAGGGACTTACTTGGGCATGAGCACCGAATCGATCAGGTAGACCGTGGCGTTCTTGGTCTGGACGCCACCGCAGATGACCTTGGCGCCGTCAACGGTGAGGTTGTCGCCGCTGCCGGCTACGGTCACGGTTCCACCTTCAACGGTGGTGTGGGTGCCAGCGATCTTGTCCGGGGTGATCTGGCCGGGGACAACGTGGTAGGTGAGGATCTTGCTCAGGAGAGCATCGTCCGTCTTCAAGGTTTCGATGGTGGCGGCGTCGATCTTGGCGAAAGCGTCATCCACCGGTGCGAAGACCGTGAACTGGCCACCGTTGAGGGTGTCCACCAGGTTGACCTTCGGGTTCAGCTTGCCGGAGACAGCTGCGGTGAGCGTGGTGAGGATCGGGTTGTTGGATGCTGCAACAGCAACCGGGTCCAGAGCCATGCCAGCAACCGAACCGGCGCCCGAGGGAACCTGCTCGGCGTAGCCTGCACAGCCGGGGCCAACCAGGTTAGCGGCCGGGTCCATCATGCCAGCCGAAGCGGACGGGGAGGCTGCCATGGAGGAGGACGCGGACGGTGAGGCTGCGGCCGGTGCGGACGTGGCTGCCGGGGTGGACGTGCCACCGCAAGCGGTCAGGCTGAGCAGAGCTGCAGCTGCAACGCCTGCGACGGTGAAAGTGGTGCGCTTGATAGTCAGCATTTTGGTTTCTCCTTGGATTCTTGCGGGTTCCCGTTGGTGCTGGTCGAGTAGCTCCAGCGGGTTTATTTGGCCGGTAAGCACTTGCCTCTCGGCTGGTGTCTCAATGTGTATTCGGCCGGTGCCCGGAGGTGGATGGGTGGAATCCAAAAAACTTTTCAGCGGACTGGGAATAAAGGATCAGCAGGTCAGGAGTGGATTCTGGTTCGGGCTAAATCGGCACGTGATGGTTGGGCTGGAACGCTCCCGGACTTTTGACGGCTATCCGGCCCACCTTCCCGGAGATACGGCGCTATTTTGCGTAACCCTCCCGGAGAACTGATCGTGCACCACCCCAGACAGCACGAAACCCCCGGTTCGAGAACCGGGGGTTTCCGTTGTGCGCAAGGGGGGACTTGAACCCCCACGCCCGAAGGCACAGGAACCTAAATCCTGCGTGTCTGCCAATTTCACCACTCGCGCTGGGCCGCCGTCGTAATTCCTTCTTGACCCTTGGGCTAAAACGTCCGACGGCGGATGCCACCATCCAGTGTAACCTCGCCAAAGTCCAAAATCAGACCGCTGGGGTACGGTCAGTCGGCGAGTTTCAGGTCCCGGCGCAGCTTCGCAACGTGACCGGTAGCGCGAACGTTGTACTGCGCAACCACGACCTTGCCGTCGGAATCAACCACGACGGTTGAGCGGATCAGGCCCTCGTACGTTTTGCCATAGTTCTTCTTCTCCCCCCAGGCACCGTAGGCCTCGGCGACGGAATGATCGGGGTCGGAAAGCAGCGGGAAAGTCAGGCCTTCCTTCTCGACGAAGCTGGCGAGCTTTGCCACCGGGTCCGGCGAAATCCCCAGCACGTCGTAGCCAGCTCCTTGGAGTGATGCCAGACTGTCGCGGAAATCACAGGCTTCCTTGGTGCAACCCGGAGTTGCGGCAGCCGGATAGAAATAAACGATCGTGTTACGGTCCGGGTGTCGCGGCAGCGTCACGTCAGTGCCGGTGGAGTCCTGAAGGGTGAACTCAGGCGCGGCGTCGCCTGCAGTCAATTTGTCAGCCATTGTTGATCTCCTTTTTGCGGATAGAACACATCATCTTAATAGGATGAGCAGAGTGGGGGTATTCCGTATCTAGCTATACTTACCTCATGCCTGATATGGATCACTGGCCCACAGGGCGCCTCTTGTCCACTGCTGCGCGCCTTGTTGAACACTCGTGGAATGAAAAACTGGCCGCAATCGGGTTGACCCACGCAGGAGTCATCGCCATCGAAGTGTTGGCCGCTCAAGGCCCCATGACGCAAGCGCAATTGGCACAGTACGTTCGTGTTCAGGCCCAGACGATGGGCAAGACGCTGAGCCGGCTCGAAGTGCACGGTCACATTGCCCGCGTCCGCAGCACCCTTGACCGACGCAGCCACGTCGTTTCCCTGACCCAGCGCGGCGAAGAGGCTGTCCTGGCGGCCGTGGAAATGGAACGATCTGTTTTGGCTGCGGCGTCCATTGATCCAGAGGTGCTCCGCCAGGAACTTCAAGCTGTGGTTCGCGAGCTCGCGAGCCAATACTCGGTATCGCCGGCCAATGTCAGTGAGGAATTGGTCGAGAGTACGCCGTAGTGGGTCGGTTTCCCAGTTACTGAACCCTCCCGGGGCTTTTGCGGCAAGTACCTGCGCCGCCGTTCCACAGATTCTGCGAGGCCCCGAAATGTCGTCGGTTTACGCGTCATCGACCGTGGGCCCCAAAAGTCAGCGCTCCATTCGCCCCGCCCCTGACAATCTCCGGGAGGGTGGGGTGGGAAGTCGCAAGATCTCCGGGAGCGTTGGACGGGCGGTTGCGAAATGAACTGCTCCCCAAATGTTGGACTGAGAAATTTTCAGTTCCGATGTGAGGGGAGCAGTTTTATGTGTTCGCGTAGTTCGTTGTCTGTGGTGCAG
>NZ_UXAU01000002.1 GCF_900609065.1 Arthrobacter ulcerisalmonis
GGGACTATCTCATAAACGGTGTATCCGGCGGTTTGTTTTAGTAGTTTTCAGCTGCCGGGAATCGGTCGCTGAAAGTGATGGCGAAGGCGTTCAAAGCGGGCTTCCAGCGCATTGTCCATCGGGTCCTGCCGGCACCGGTCGGATCGAGGGATCGGGTGACCAGATACAGGCACTTTAGCGCAGCCTGCTCGGTCGGGAAATGACCCCGGGCCTTGACGGCGCGCCGGTACCTGGCGTTCAACGATTCGATCGCGTTGGTCGAGCAGATCACGCGCCGGATTTCCACGTCGTAGTCCAGGAAGGGGATGAACTCCTCCCAAGCATTTTCCCAGAGCCGCACGATCGCCCCGTATTTCCTGCCCCAGCGCTCCGTCAGCTCCTCGAACGCTGCCCGGGCCGCCGTGGCGTTCACGGCTGTGTAGATCGGCTTCACATCCCGTTTGAGCGCATCCCAGTCCTGCTTCGAGGCCAGCCGGAAGGTGTTGCGGATCAAGTGGATGATGCACGTCTGGACGGTCGTCAGCGGCCACACGTTCGCCACGACCTCGGGCAGGCCCTTGAGCCCGTCGCAGACCAGGAAAAAGCTGTCCTTCACGCCGCGGTTCTTGATGTCGGTGAGCACGCTCATCCAGAACTTCGCGCCCTCCCCGCCAGTGCCGGCCCACAGGCCCAGGATGTCCTTCTCCCCGGCCAGAGTGACACCAATAGCGGCATAGACAGGGCGGTTGGCGACCTGCCCGTCCCGGACCTTGACGACAATGGCGTCGATGAAGATCGCCGCGTAGACCTCATCCAACGGCCGGTTCTGCCACGCGGCCATCTCTTCAAGCACCCGGTCGGTGATCCGCGAGACCGTCTCCTTGGACACCGAGGCGCCGTAGATCTCGGCGAAATGGGCGCTGATCTCCCCGGTCGTCAGGCCCTTGGCGTAGAGCGAGAGGACCATCTCATCGACCCCGGTCAGCCGCCGCTGGCGCTTGGCGACGATCTTCGGTTCGAACGTGCCCTCCCGGTCCCGCGGAACATCGATCTGCACCGGGCCGGTCGTCTCCGTCAGCACGGTCTTTGACCGGGTGCCGTTGCGCGAGTTGGCAGTGTCCTTGGCCGCCGCATCGTGCCTTTCATAACCGAGATGCTCGGTTAATTCCTCATCCAGCGCGGTCTCGATGACGGTCTTGGTCAACTGCTTGAGCAGCCCATCAGGGCCGGTCAGCGCCAGGCCCTGTTCCTTGGCCATCCTCACCAGCTCACGGGCGGCATCGACCTCGGAAGTGTCTGTCAGTTTTTCAACGGTCTTGGTACTCGGCACAGCCTCAAGTGTTGCGGCCATATCGGGCTCCTCCCCGCCAGGCTCACCGCCCGGCGTGTCGAGCCGGATACACCGTTATTTACACAGTCCC
>NZ_UXAU01000054.1 GCF_900609065.1 Arthrobacter ulcerisalmonis
CGCTTTGAACGCCTTCGCCATCACTTTCAGCGACCGATTCCCGGCAGCTGAAAACTACTAAAACAAACCGCCGGATACACCGTTTATGAGATAGTCCCCCTCCGGGGTGTCCATAAAGGTCAATCTATGGGAGCCCGGACAGGCTCACAACAAATGCCCAATGCCCCGGTGTTGCAGCGTGTCTTCAAGGTGCTGAAAACGACACACTTCAAACCCGTAAATACAGGGCACTACGGCGACCGGTAAAACCTTAGCGTCGGATGTTTCACTTTTTCACAAGCCACCCC
>NZ_UXAU01000014.1 GCF_900609065.1 Arthrobacter ulcerisalmonis
ACCCCGTATTTTTTCGCTTTTCAATCATTGGAGTTACCCCATGCCTCAGTTCTCCGGCGTCATCCCGCCAGTCGTCACTCCCCGCCACGCCGATGGCAGCATCGACACCAACTCCCTGAAGAACGTCACCAAGCACCTGCTCGACGGCGGCGTCTCCGGCCTCTTCGTGCTCGGGTCCTCCGCTGAGGTGCCCTACATGACCGATGCCGAGCGCGGCCTGGTGGTCAGCACCATCGCCGAGGCCAACGCTGGATCCGTGCCGCTGATTGTGGGCGCCAACGAGCAGACCACCAACCGCGTGATCGAAGAGGCCAAGAAGGTCATCGACCTCGGCGCCGACGCGATCGTGGTCACCTCCATGTACTACGCCATTGGTAACGTTGCGGAGACCGAGACGCATTTCCGGGCCGTGCACGCCGCCGTTGACAAGCCCATCTTCGCTTACGACGTTCCCGTCCGGACCCACTTCAAGCTCCCCGTTGACCTGCTGGTACGGCTGGGTCGCGACGGCGTCATCACCGGCGTCAAGGACTCCTCCGGCGACGATGTTGGCTTCCGTCAGCTGCTGCTGGCCACCAAGGACAACCCCGAGCTGAGCATCTTCACCGGCCACGAGGTGGTTGTTGACGGCGCCCTCCTGGGCGGCGCCCACGGCGTGGTTCCCGGCCTCGGCAACGTTGACCCGGCCGGCTACCGTCGCCTGTTTGACGCTGCACAGGCTGGCGACTGGGCCGGCGCGAGCCGTGAGCAGGACCGCCTGGCTGACGTGTTCGAGATTGTTTTCACCCCCAACGGCCGGGTCTCCGGCGGCGCTGCGGGCCTGGGTGCGTTCAAGACCGCGCTGCAGGTCATGGGCGTCATCGAGTCCAACACCATGAGCGTGCCCATGCCGGCATTGAACGATTCCGAGACTGCAGCCATCAAGGTGATTTTGGAGCGCAACGGACTCGTCTAGTTTCTTCCCATGGGGCTTAGGGTGCTGGGCACCCTTCTTTTGCCGGTTGCTGCGCTCGTTCCTCGCGCTTTGACGCAACCTACACAAAAGAAGGGTATCCAGCATCGCCTCCCGTTGACCTGCTCCCCGTTTGTCCCCTGTTAGGAAGAATGATGTACGCGATTGGTGTTGATCTTGGCGGGACCAAGACTGCTGCTGGCGTGGTCTCCTCCGCTGGTGAGGTGTTGTTTTCCGAGACCATTCCCACCCTAAATCGCGACGGCGGCGCTGCCATCCTCGCTGCCACGGCAGACCTGATCCGCGGCCTGGTGCGCCGCGTGGCCGACGCCGGAATCGCCGTCGGCCGCGTGGGAATCGGTTCCGCCGGCGTCATCGACGCCGCGAACGGCACGGTGGTGGCCGCCACGGACGCAATCCTCGGCTGGGCCGGAACCCACCTGACCGCAGGACTCGCTGCCCACCTTGACCTGCCCCCCGAGGCTGTCCGCGCCGTCAACGACGTGCACGCGCACGCCATGGGCGAGGCCTGGTTGGGGGCCGCCGCAGGCTCCGACAGCGCCCTCATGGTGGCGTTCGGGACCGGCGTCGGCGGCAGCTTCGTCCTCGCGGGAACCCCCGTCCTGGGCCACCGGTATGTGGGCGGGCACGTGGGCCACATCGCCTCACCGTACGCCTACCATGACGGCGCCGCGCTCCCCTGCGTCTGTGGCCACGCGGGCCATGTCGAGGCCATCGCCTCCGGACCTGCTATCTTCGAAACTTTCCTCCGCTTCGGCGGCTCCCGCGACGTCCCCGACACCCGCGCCGTCTTTTCGCTGGCGCACGACGGCGACACTGCCGCCATCAAGGCGATCGGCATCGGGGCAGGCGCGGCAGGGCAGGCCGTGGGCGGCTTGATCAACATCCTGGACCCTGCCACGGTGGTGGTATCTGGTGGACTGGCCGACGGCGGTGACCCCTGGTGGCGTCCCATGGAACGCGCGCTGCGGGCTGAACTCCTGGCCCCGCTGGCTGACGTGCCGGTGCTGCGGGCAAGCCTGGGGAACACGGCCGCCATGGTGGGCGCCGCAAAACTCGTCCTGAACCAACACTGAACTACTCCTAGGAGAGCCCATGATCCTCACCCCCGAAGGCCTTGAGGCCCTCCGCTCCCAGCTGATCGTTTCCTGCCAGGCGTACCCCGGCGAGCCCATGCGGGATCCTCGGACCACCGGCCAGGTCGCGGCGTCGGCGGTGATCGGCGGGGCTGCGGCGATCCGGGTGCAGGGTTTGGCTGACGTCGAGTTCACCAGGACCGCCGTCGAAGTTCCCGTTATTGGGCTCTGGAAGGACGGCCACGACGGCGTTTTCATCACCCCCACCCTGCGGCACGCCCTGGCGGTGGCCAACGCCGGCGCCCACGTGGTGGCCATCGACGGCACGCGCCGGGCCCGCCCGGATGGGCTGAGTTTCGCAGCTACTGTCGCTGGGATCCACGCCGAATCACACGCGTTGGTCATGGCAGACTGCGGTTCCCTTGACGATGCCCTCGCAGCCGCAGAAGCCGGCGCCGACTTGATCGGCACCACCTTGTCCGGCTACTCCGGCGAGCGGCCTAAGACGGCGGGACCGGACCTGGAACTCTTGGCCCAGATCGCTGCCGCGAACCTTTCCGCACCCCTCATCGCCGAAGGCCGGATCCATACCCCGGAGCACGCCCGGCAGGCCCTGGATGCTGGCGCGTTTGCCGTGGTGGTGGGAACCGCGATCACGCATCCTGCCAGCATCACCGGGTGGTTCAAGGGCGCCATGCACGCCTGAATCGCGTAACTTTGCTGCCGCTTTGACTTTGCCCTAGCGGCGCTGGAGCAGCCTTCCCTACACTGGGCGCAGGCGATGGAGGCCGGACTCCCCGACTCCCACCAGCCACCGATGAGGGGGCTGCTGCCCGTGCCGCCTGGCAAGGTGGAGCCGATCCTTGACCGGCAGAAGGTGGACGCCGCTCTCACCTGGCTGGACGGCTACGCCCAAGCCGCGATGGACTCGACCGGCCTGCCCGGGATGGCCATCGCCGTCGTCTATCAGGATGCGGTGCTGTACGCCAAGGGCTTCGGAGTGGGAGAGGTGGACAAGCCGGACAAGGTGGGCCCGGACACCGTCTTCCAGCTGGCCTCGGTCTCCAAGCCCCTGGCTTCCACCGTGGTGGCCGCGGTGGTGGGCAGGAAGGCCATGACCTGGACCGATCCGATCATCAGCCACAGCCCTAACTTCTCCCTGAAGGACGAGTTCGCCACCCGGAACGCCAGCAGCGCGGACCTGATGTCACACCAGGGCGGCCTCAAGACGGGGGCCGGCGACCTGCTGGAGGACCTCGGTTTCGACCGCGCCTACATCTTCGCCCGGCTCAACCAGCAGCCACTCGACCCGTTCCGGGCAAGCTACAACTACAGCAACTTCGGCTTCACCTGGGGTGGCCAAGCCGCGGCGGACGCCATGAAGATGTCGTGGGAGGACTTGGCCGATGAGGTCTTGTTCAAGCCGCTCGGCATGACCAGCACCTCTTACCGCTATGCCGACTATGAAAAGCGGGAAGACCGCGCCATCATCCACGTGCCGTTGGGGGACAAGAAATGGGAAGCCAAATACCGCAGGACGCCCGACGCCGAGGCTCCCGCCGGCGGTGCCAGCTCCTCGGTGCGCGACCTGGCGCAGTGGCTCCGGCTGCAGTTGGGCAATGGCACCTATGAGGGCAAACCCGTGGTGGACGCGGAGGCGCTGCAGACCAGTCATGTACCGCACGCCATTTCCCGCCCGGCAGAGGATCCTGCCGCCCGCAGCGGCGCCTACGGACTCGGCTGGAACGTCTCCAGCGACGATCTCGGCAGGGTGGTCCTGGGCCACTCTGGCGCCTTCAACCTGGGCGTGGCCACCGCCGTGTCCATGCTGCCGGGCGAGGGTTTGGCAATTGTTGCCGTGACCAACGGGCGCCCGCAAGGCATCCCCGAGGCCGTCACCGCCGCTTTCCTGGACACCCTGCAGCACGGATCCCCCACGGTGGATTGGTTGACCTTCACCAATGGTGCCTTCAAGCAGATCGACGCAGCAGACGCACCGGCCGTGGACTACACCAAAGCGCCGGCCAGTCCTTCGGCGGCGCAGAGCCTCAGCAGCTACGCCGGCCGCTACACGAGTTCCTATTACGGGCCGCTGGAGGTGGCCGAGGCGAACGGCGTGCTGAGCATGACAATGGGACCCAGCGCCGCGCCCACTACTTTCCCACTCACGCAGTTCGACGGCGATACGTTCAGTTTCGACTCGATCGGCGAGAACGCCAACGGCCTTGCGGGAGCCATCTTTGCCGCTCCGTCTGACGGCTCCGCGCCAAGTGTCCGGCTGGACTTCTACGACCGGACCGGTCTGGGCACGTTCAGCCGGGAAGGGTGAACTACTCCCCCGCAACATCCTTGAGCTTGAGCCTGATGCCATCGAAGTGCCGCTGCAGGCGTTCGGAGGCCAAGGCTTTGTCCCGGTTGGCCACGGCATCGTAGATGTCCCAATGGTCCTGGGCCTGCTGCTCCAGGTTGACGGTTCCGGTGCCCAGCGCCAGGTGGATCTGGCGGTAGACCTGCCAAAACACGTCCACCAGGCTGGTCAGCAGCTCGTTGTTGAGGGGTGCGTAGAGGCGGCGGTGGAATTCGGCGTCGTGCTCCACCAGCATTTCGCCGCGGCTGGCCGCTTCCTGCATGCCCTGCATGACGGCCTTGAGCTCGGCCAGGTGCTCCTCGGTCAGCACGTCGATGGCAGAGCCGATCAGGCCGGATTCCAAGGCCTGGCGCACGTCCACCAGTTCCATGGCTTCTTCGCCCTTATGGCGCAGCGAGAGCCGGCCGCGGAACGTCAGGCCAGCCACCAACGCCGTGAAGTTGTTGGGAGCCACGAACATGCCAAAGCCGTGCCGGATCTCGATGACGCCCAAGGCTTGCAGCACCTTGAGGGACTCGCGGACGGTGTTCCGGCCAACGCCGAGTTCGGCGGACAACTCACTCTCGGTGGGCAGTGCATCCCCAACGTCCAGTCCGCGCTCTAGGATGAGATCCATGATGCGTGTCTGCAGGGCCTGCGAGCGGAGCTGGGCACTGAATCGGGCTGGCGAAACTCCTGCAGGCGCTGTGGTCACGATATCTCCTTAGGCAGCCGTCGGTTGGCGGCCTTTCTCTTGAATTATTGTACAGGAGATGGGACGTCCCCTGTCTGTTTTGCGCCAAAGAAAAACGCCATTCCCGCCAGAATTTTTTCCGGCCGGAATGGCGCCTCTCTATGGCTGAACCGGGCTACAGCCTGGTGTCGAAGGACTCGCAAAACACGTTCTCGTTGAACGTGCCGGTGAAATCCGATTTGCCCTGGATCTTCTCGATCGCCGCCCTGATAGCCTCCCGGGATTCCGCGTGCGCGTGAATCGCCGTCCGCACCATGGGGACATCGATCAGGTGGTTGGGCTGGTTGAGCGAAACGAACACTGTGGGAACCTCGGTGGTGTACCAAGGAATCTCGGCCGCCATCGGGGTGGACCACTTGATCCGGATCGCAGCTTCCTGCGCAAACCCCTTCACGTTGGCGAAGACGAACGCGGCGTCGTACTTGTCCGCGTAGTCCCCGGTGGCTTCCTCGGAGATGACTGACATGAAGTTCACGCCAACCTCCCCCGCAGCTTCACGCTGATCCGCGGTGCGGAAGACATGCACCTCAAAGCCGGCCGCTTCCAGTTCTTCCCGGACAGTATCCAGGTAGGACAACGGATCGGCCCGGGTGAAGTCGGCGCCGCCGGAGATGCCATACAACCGGATCCGCTTGTGCGTTGCCGGCGTAATGGGCAAGTTCCCGGCGGTGTCCTTGATCAACGTGACGGTCTTGTCCGCGACCTCGGCGGCGATGGCGCGGTGCGCCTCGCTGCCAATCTGGGCCAACGCCGAGACTGGCGGAACCAGGTCCGCAGCAGGCTTCACGTGCAGGCCAAGACTGGCTTTCAGGCCAAGGATCCGGCGCAGCGCATCGTGCAGGCGTTGCTCCGTGATGATCCCGGACTCAACGCCGGCCTTCATGTAGCCGAAGTCCTCGTCCGGGTTCCGGAAGAAGAGGAACATGTCGCAACCAGCCGCAATGGTGGCAGGAACCAGGTCCTTGCGCTTCATGGCCTGGGTCAGGCCAATCATCTGCGAGGCGTCGGTCAGGATCAGGCCGTTGAAGGCCAGCTCGCCGCGCAGCAGGTCCTGGAGGAGTTCGGGTGCCAGCGTGGCAGGCAGGACCTCCGCGTCCGTCATTGCGGGACGGAAATGGCGGGACAGTTCGGGGGCGCCGATGTGGCCGATCATGATGGACTGCACGCCGTGCTCGATCATGCCGCGGTAGACGTGGCCGTACGTCCGGTTCCACTCGCCGTAGCCAAGCGGGTTGTAGGACGTGACCACGTGCTGGTCGCGCTCATCGATGCCGTCTCCGGGAAAGTGCTTCATGGCGCAGACAGTCGGTGACTCGCTGATGCCGTCGAAGTATTCCTTGGCGCGCTCCACCACAATCTCCGGCGTGTTGCCGAAGGAACGGGTGGAGACCACCGTGTTGCGCCAGTTGTAGTGGATGTCCACAATCGGCGCGAACGCCCAGTTGCAGCCCAAGGCGGCGGTCTCGACGCCGGCCACCTGGCCCATCTGCCGCGCAATCCCCTTGTCCGGGTGCGAGCCGGCCTGTAGGTGCGTGGAGACGAAAGTGCCGTCGTCGCAACTGCCGGCGCCACCCATTTCGGGGTTGGACGCGATCAGCAGGGGAATCTTGCTGACGGACTGCGCGTACCGGATGTGTTCCTGGACAGCTGCCGAGGGGCCCGGCCGGTAGCGCATGCCGCCAACGTGGTAGTTGGCCACCACATCGTCCAGGTACTCAGGGGTGTACGCGTTGTTGTGGTTGATGAAGAGCTGGCCGATCTTCTCGTCCAGCGTCATTCCCGCCAGGGTGGAGTCCACCCAGGCCACAGCGTCGTCGTCGAGATTGTACGGGGCTGCCGACAGGTCAACGAGGAACGGTCCGGCTGCCTGCACAGCGTTGGCGTCGCCGCCCCGGAGGGCGGCAATACCGGTCAGCGCCTCGGCGACGATTTCCTCCACCGTTGCGGCGATGTCCACCACCAACCCGGACTCGTCAGATTCGAGGGCTTCGAGGGTTGCCAGCTGCGACTCAAGCAGGGCAGCAGGCATGAAGTGGCCGCTGCGGCCTTCCAGGCGCGCGCCCAGAACTTCCTTGCTCCCGTGCAGGTGCAGGAAAATCGTGTCGGGTGCCTGCGCGCGGATGGCGTCGCGGTAAGAACGGCGCAGCGCAGAGCACGCCAGAACCAGGCCCTGCGACCCGGACTCGGCGAGCTTACTGCCCACGGTAGCCAACCAAGGCCAGCGGTCCTCGTCAGTCAACGGGATCCCGGCAGCCATTTTGGCGACGTTCTCTACCGGGTGCAGCGAATCGCCGTCCAGGAACGGAAGGCGGAGTTCGTGCGCGGCGAGGGCGCCGATGGTGGTCTTGCCACAACCGGACACGCCCATCACAATGATGCGCGGCCCGGTTGCAGCAGTAGTTGTGGTGCTCACCAGTCGTGGACCGTTCCGTCAACCAGGCGGTTGTAGGGCAGGTAGGCCTGCTGGTACGGGAACGCAGCGGCCGCTTCGGCGTTGAACTCGACGCCGATGCCGGGCTTGTCGCCCGGGTGCAGATAGCCGTCCTTGAACGTCATGGACTGTTCGAAGACCTCGTTGGTCTTGTCCGAGTGCTGCATGTATTCCTGGATGCCGTAGTTGTGGATGGCCAGGCCCACGTGCAGCTGCGCCGCAAAGCCCACCGGGGAGATATCGGTGGGGCCGTGGAAGCCGGACTTGATCTGGTACTGGGCGGCGAAGTCCATGACCTTCTTCAACGGCGAAATGCCGCCGAAGTGGGTGGAGGCTGCACGAACGTAGTCGATCAGCTGTTCCTTGATGATGGTCTGGTAATCGTAGACGGTGTTGAAGATTTCACCGATGGCCAGCGGGGTGGTGGTGTGGTGCCGGACCCAGCGCAGCGCTTCCTGGTTTTCGGCAGGGGTGCAGTCTTCGAGCCAGAAAAGGTCGTACGGTTCCAAAGACTTGCCCAGCTTGGCGGCCTGGATGGGCGTCATCCGGTGGTGGCCGTCGTGGAGCAGCGGGATTTCCGGGCCGAACTCGTTGCGCACGGCTTCAAAGACGGTGGGCAGGTGGCGCAGGTACGCACGGGTGTCCCAGTCCTCTTCCTGCGGGAACGCGCCGCGACCGGCGGGCTCGTAGTCGTAGCGTTCGCCGGAGGCCTGAGCCTGGGCGGCAACACCGTAGACGGCCTTGATGCCGGGGACGGCGGTCTGCACGCGGATGGACTTGTAGCCCAGTTCAAGGTGCTCGCGGATGGAGTCGAAGAGCGAGGGGATGTCTGAGCCGGAAGCGTGGCCGTAGGCGCGCAGTCCGTCGCGGGACGCGCCACCCAGGAGCTGGTAGACGGGCAGGCCGGCGATCTTGCCCTTGATGTCCCAGAGCGCCATGTCGACGGCGGCGATGGCTGCCATGGTGACGGGGCCGCGGCGCCAGTACGAGCTGCGGTACAGGAACTGCCAGGTGTCCTCGATGCGGTGCGGGTCTTTGCCGATCAGGAGCTGCGCAACGTGCTCCTTGAGGTAAGCGGCGACGGCAAGCTCGCGGCCGTTCAGGGTGGCATCGCCGATGCCAACGACGCCTTCATCGGTGGTGACACGTAGCGTGACGAAGTTGCGTGACGGGCTCGTCACGAACACTTCAGCGGAGATGATTTTCACAGTTGTTCCTTTCAACAAAACTGGCAGAGCGGGGGACGTATCTGGTGCTGCGGCGTTGGTCGGGCGGGCCCTGGTGTGGTCCCGCCCAGCCAACGTGGTGTGGCTAGTGATCGGCCTTGTGGGCTGCGTCTGCGGAGGCGGCGTCGGCAGCGGCGCGGCGTTCCCGGATTTCAGCCAGGATCTCTGCGTGCTTGGCGTCGGTGAGCTTGTACTTGGACATCACGATAACGGCCAGGAGTACCATCACGGCAGGGAGGGCACCGGCGGCAACCTGGATACCCAGGACCGCCTCCGGGGTCTGGGTGACGCCGGACTTGTAGCCACCCAGGGCGAGGGCGTAGGCGGCCAAGGCGCCGCCCACTGCCTGGCCGGTTTTACGGGTGAAGGAGAACAGTGCGTAGGTGATGCCTTCTGTGCGGATGCCCGTCTTCCATTCGCCGTATTCCACCGTGTCGGCTTCAAGGGCCCAAACCACAATGTTGACCGCGAGGACGCCCACCAGGGAGACCAGGAGGCCGCCAAAGCCGAGCCACCAGAGGCTGGCCGGGGTGAAGAAGATGATGGCGCCGCCCAGGACGCTGACCAGGGAAGCGTAAACGTAGACCTGCTTCTTGCCGATGGTGCGGACCAGCTTGGGCATGATGCCGGCCATGACGAAGGTGAGGACCAGCTGGATAATCGACAGGACGGGGTAGAGGTCCAGGCGACCCAGCACGTCACGCAGGTAGTAAAGCTGAACGGAGCTCAGGGCCAGGTAGCCGGTGAGGAAGAAGAAGGAGCTCAAGCACAACATCATCAGCGGCTTGTTGCCCTTGAGGGTTTCGAAGCTCTGCTTCATGGTGACGTTGGGGACGGCGCGGAAGACGCGTTCCTTGGCGGTCAGGACCGTGAAGAAGTAAAGGGCCGCGCCGATGACCACGAAGATCAGGGTCACGAAGGTGAAGGTGCCCTGCAGGTCGGCGCCGGGCTTGATCAGCGGGGCCACGAAGATGCCGAGTGCGGAGCCAACCAGCAGGCCGCCCACCAGCCGGGCCGAGCCGAGCTTGGCGCGTTCGCTGGGGTCCTGGGTCATGGCGCCGGCCAGTGAGCCGTACGGGATGTTGACCAGGCTGTAGGCGAGGCCAAGGGCTGCGTAGGTGACGTAGGCGTAGAGCAGGGTGCCGGATTCGCCGAGCTGCGGGACCGAGAAGGTGGCCATGCTGAGCAGGAGCAGAGGGATCGACCCGAACATGATGAAGGGCCGGAACTTGCCGAAGCGCTTGCTGTAGGCCCGGTCAACCATGCGGCCGGCAAAGACGTCTGCGAAGGCGTCGAAGATACGGACCACCAGGAGCAGGGTGCCAGCGGCAGCTGCGGAGATGCCGGCAACGTCCGTGTAGTACACCAGCAGGAACATGGTGGCGGTGGTGAATGCGAGGTTATTGGCAGCATCGCCGGCGCCATAGCCGACGATACTTAGCTTGCTCAGCTTTTTCATGCTTGGGCTCCTTTACCCTGCCGCCCGGAGGCGGTGTGACCGTGAATGGTAGCGATGCGTTCTGATGTAAGCGTAATCACTTGGCAACGTTTTGGCAAGCGGTTGCCAAAACGTTGTCGAATTTTGCCGAAATCGCCAATGCCCGGCACTCCCCTGCGGGAGTACCGGGCATCGTTCACGGTCGAACTGGGCGCAGGAACCTAGGCAACTGCGGTCGTTCCGCGCAGGCTTGACATCAAGTCCACGACCGCGTCATCCGCAGCCAGTCCCGCGTCGACCAGTGCCAGCAGCGCACGAACTCGGCCGGACTCATCGTCTGCGTTGACCGCGGCAACCTCGGCGGACAGCGGATCCTGCAGCGGCGGCAGGGCCACGGTGCAGTCCATCCAGCTGGCGATCATCAGGGCCGCCGCAGCACCTGAGCGGCCAGCGGCACGCTCGGCACGCAGCACCGGGACGGCGCGCATGCGCAGCTTGGTGGTGCCATCCATGGCGATCTGGGCCAGGTGGTGGGCGATCCGGGCGTTACTGAAACGCGCCAGCAGCGCCTCTCGGTAAGCGGGGATCTGCAGGCCCTCGGCCGGCAGATTGGCTTCCGCCTCGTCCCAGAACGCCGTGATGGCATCCCGGCAGAACGGATCAGCAAGTGCTTCGGCAACGGTGGCGTGGCCGCGCAGCTGGCCGGCATAGGCCAGCAGCGAGTGCGCACCGTTCAGGAGCCACAGCTTCCGGTTCTCGTACGGCTCGATCTCCTCGACGAACAGGGCGCCGCCGTCCTCCCAGCGCGGGCGACCCGCAGGGAAGTCACCGCTGAGCACCCAGCTGGCGAACGGTTCCGCCACCACGGGCGAGCTGTCCGCGTACCCGCAGGCGGCGGCAACGGCTGCCACATCCTCAGGGGTGGTCCGGGGTGTGATGCGGTCCACGGAGGTGCTCACAAAGCTGGTGTTGGCGCTGACCCATTCGGCCAGGCTCGGATCCCAGGCGTTGGCCATCCCCACCACGGACTGGCGGGCCACCTCGCCGTTGTTCGAGAGGTTATCGCAGCAGACCACAGCCAGCGGACCGGCGTCGGCCGTTCTGCGGGCGGCAAGGCCCAGGACCAGGCGACCCAACGGCGTCACGGGATCCCCAGCGCCGCCCAGCGCGGCCAGGTCGGCCACCACCTCGGGGGCGGCGCTGTTGAAACTGCCATCCGGGTTGGCCAGATAGGCCGCTTCGGTGATGGTCAGGGTGACGACGGCGGTCTGGGACACTGCCAGCAGGCCGGCCAGGCGCGCAACGTCTGCGCCGTCCACGGCTTCGACAATGCTGCCCACGACGGAGAAGGTGTCACCGGCATCGGCGCGCTCCACCACGGTGAAGAGGCCGTCCTGCGCGGCGAGCGTCAGGGCTGCGTCGGGCCGGCGGCCGGTGAACGAGGCAATCCCCCAGTTCCCGGCGTCGGACGCCTGTTCGGTGTACCAGGCCTGGTGCGAGCGATGGAACGCGCCCAGCCCCAGGTGGACCATCCGCACGGGGGCGGCGGGAAGGGATCGGAGCGTCCGGTTCAGGCGGGGCAGGTCGGCCATGGTGTCTTCGGTGATCAGGTCGGCGCTCACAGCTTGAACACCCGTCGTGGCGAGCCGTCAACCAGGTCCACGATGATCTCGTGGGCGCGATCTTCGCTGACGCGATGCTCAGCCACCAGGCGGGCCAGGAAGGAGGCCTCGATCCGGCGGGACGCGTCGTGCCGGGCCGGGATGGAGCAGAAGGCGCGGGTGTCGTCGATGAAGCCGGAGTTGCGGGAGAACCCGGCGGTTTCGGTGACGGCCGAACGGAAGCGCAGCATAGCGTCGGGGGCATCCAGGAACCACCACGGCGCGCCGAGGTAGACGGAAGGGTAGAAGCCGGCCAGCGGAGCCAGTTCCCGTGAGTAGACGGTCTCATCCATGGTGAACAGCACCAGGTGGAAGTCCTTGGCCGTGCCGAAATCCTGCAGCAGCGGCCGGATGTTCTCGGTGTAGTCAATAGCGAACGGGATGTCGTGTCCGCTGTCGGCGCCGAAGGTGTTGAACGTGGGCTCGTGGTGGTTGCGGAACGATCCGGGGTGGATGGTCATGACCAAGCCGTCGGCCACGGACATCCGGGCCATCTGGTACATCATGTGCGCTTCGAAGTTTTCGCGGTCCTGGGCTGAGGCTTGCCCTGACCGGGCGCGGTCGAACATCCTGGCTGCATCGGCGTCGTCCAGCTTCAGGGTCCGGGGCGTGCGGACGCCGTGGTCAGCTGAGACTGCACCGTGTTCCACGAAGTACTGGCGGCGGTTCTCGAGGGCCGTGATGTACGCGGCGTAGCCGCTGCCGCCATCGCCAGCTGCGGCAATCAGGCGGTCCACGTTGGCGGACCAGGTGGGGTGCGCGATGTTGAGGTACTGGTCCGGGCGGAACGTGGGCAGCACGCGGCCGGCAAAGCTGGCATCCTCGGCAATTGCCTTGTGGCTGGCCAAGTCATCGAGTGGATCGTCAGTGGTGGCCAAGACTTCGATGTTGAAGTCGGTGAAGAGCTGGCGCGGGCGGAAGCCGGGCTCCTCGAGCTTGGCACTGATGGCGTTGTAGCTGGCGTCAGGGTCGGTAGCGGACGGTTCCTCCTGCAGGCCAAAGACGCTCTGGAACTGGTTGCGGAGCCAGTAGCCGGAGGCGGTGCCCTCCAGCAGGGGCCAGGCCTTGCAGAATTCGCGCCAGACAACGCGGGAATCGGGGGTGGCGTTGTCACCCTGCGCTCCGGCCTGCGGGCGTAGCAGTGATTGGTCAACGCCGGAAGCGTGGATGAGTCGGGTGACGTAGTGGTCCGGGCTGACCAGCAGCGCTGCCGGGTCCGGGAAGGGAGTGTTCTGCTCGATGACAGCGGCGTCAACGTGGCCATGCGGGGAGATGATGGGCAGGTCCTCAACGCGCTTCAGGAGGTCGCGGGCAATGCTGCGAGTTCCGGGATCAGCGGGCAGGAGCCGGTCTGGGTTGGGGACTATCGACTGTGACATATCTCAATAATCGGGCTTTCCCTCTAATTTTGTCAACCGGTTGCCAAAAGTTGCCAGAAAGTTTCCACGGCGATTCCGGTGGCGGCTCAAAGCCCCCGCGGTTAGGCCCTAGCTCAGGAGCCGACCGCTCGAACCTCGGAGCACCAGCTCGGTCTCCACGCGGACTGTTCCCTCGTCTTCGCCGCCAGCGAGCACGTCCAGAAGCCGTGTGGCGGCCGCTGAGCCGCACTCCCCCAGCGGCGAACGCACAGTGGTGAGCGGTGGGGTGGTGAAGTCGGCGCCGAAAATGTCATCGAAGCCCACAATGCTGATCTGGTCCGGAACCACCATCCCGCCTGCTTGCAGTTCGCGCATCAGGCCGATGGCCAGAAGGTCGTTGTAGGTGAGCACAGCCGTGACGCCGCTGGCCAGGACATCGCGCGCTACCTGCCGGCCGCCGTCGACCGTTGGCTTGGCAGACTCCAGCCGCAGCGCCGAGACGTGCGACCACTCGCAGGCCGCCTGGACACCTTCCCAGCGGCGGCCGGACATCCATGACTGCACCGGCCCGCCCACGTAGGCGATCTTCTTGTGCCCGTTGGCTGCCAGGCTGCGCACGGCTTCGCTGATGCCCTTGTGGACATCGGGAATGACGCAGGGAACCCCGGTGACCTCGCGGTTGATGACCACCACGGGTTTCTCTGCGGCGAGCGCGCGGATGTCGTCGTCGTCCATCCGGGGGCTGGCGAGGATCAGGCCGTCAACGGTGGCCATCATGCGGTGGCCTGCCGTGAGTTCAGTGGAACCGGATTCGGCGGATTCGGCAAGCACCAAGGTGTAATCGCGCAGTGTGCCGGTGGTCTGGGCGCCGCGAATGATGTCGAAGAAGGTGGGGTTGGTGAAGTCGGCAACAATGAGGCCGATGGTGTTGGTGCGGCCGGTGGGGAGGGCCCGGGCAAACGGATTCACCTGGTAACGCAGCTCCGCGGCGGCATCTTCGATGAGTTTTTGGGTCTTCGCACTGACGCGGCCGGGCTTGCTCAGGGCGCGGGACACGGTGGAGGGATTAACGCCGGCCATCTTGGCGATGTCGTAAATCGTGGCGCTGGACTTGCCGTCCCGCACCTGCTTTTTGGCAGCGTTGATCGGTACGACAGGGTCCTTGGTGTTGGCGTCACTCACTGGTTCATCCTAACGAGCGGATAACCCAACTAGCTCGCAATAGTTGTCGTTTTGACGGGTCAGAACGACAACTACTGCTAGCCAGTTGGGCGGAAGGGGTCAGGAACGCTGTTCGAAGGTACCTTCGGTGGCGATCCGCTTGTTCAGTTCGGCGAGGAACAGGTCCTCGTCGAAGTCCAGGCCAACTTCAGTGCCTGTCCAGCTGGACAGGTGGATGGCGTTGGCTAGGCGGACGCCCTTTATGCCGTCCGAACCCGGAGCCAGCAGCGGGGTGCCGTCCAGAATGTTGGCGGCAAAGTTCTCCAGGACGCCGGAGTGCTGCGCGCCCCACGCCGACTCGAATTCGATGACTTCGGTGGTGTAGAGCTCGGCCGGGTTCAGCTGGCCCGTGAAGAGCTTCATGACGTCCTCCATGCCCATGCCGTCGCTGAGCTCGCGCTCCGGCTTGACCAGGCGGGTCACGGTGGCGGTCTTCGAGTTCTCGACGACGATCTTGCCCTGGTCGCCCAGGATCTCGAACCGGTCGGTGCCCACGATGTCGTGGGTGGCGGTCACGAAGACGCCGGTGACGCCATTGCCGTAATCGGCCACGGCGGTGACTTCGTCTTCTACCGCAATGTCGCGGCGGAAACCGTAGGACACCTTGGAGTAGACGGACTGCGGCACGCCACAGATCCACTGCCACAGGTCCAGCTGGTGCGGTGCCTGGTTGACCAGGACGCCGCCGCCCTCGCCACCCCAGGTGGCACGCCAAGCGCTGGAGTTGTAGTAACCCTGCGGGCGCCACCAGTTGGTGATGATCCAATTGCTGCGACGGATCGCGCCGATCTCGCCGTTGTCGACGATTTCCTTCAGCTTGATGTACAGCGGGTTGTTGCGCTGGTTGAACATGATGCCGAAGGACAGCTCCGGCTTGGAAGCGGCGAACTCGTTGAGTTCCTTGACCTGCTTGGTGTACACGCCGGCAGGCTTCTCCACCAGCGCGTGGATGTTGCGCTTGAGGGTTTCGATGCCCATTTCCGGGTGCAGGAAGTGCGGCACGCAGGTCACGACGGCGTCCACGTCACCGCTTTCGAGCAACGCGATGTAGTCGTCGTAGACGGGGACATCCGGGTAGGTGCTGGCCGCCAGTTCGCGCTTCTTGGGGTCAATGTCTGCAATGGCGCCGATGACCATGTTGGGCACCAGGCCGTCGGTGATGAACTTGGCGTACATGCCGCCCTGCTGGCCCAGGCCGATGATACCGAGGCGTACTTTGTTGCTCATGAAAAATTGCTCCGTCGTTGATTGCTGCGAATTAGAAAAGGTCTGAATGGCCCAGGGCCACCAAGTTGTCGTAGGAAGTCTGCAGGGCTTCCCAGACAGTGCGGCCGTAGAGTTCATCCTGCTCCACCAGCAGGTACTCGGCGCCGGCGGCCTGGGCCGCGGGAATGATGGACGCGAAATCGAGGTTGCCCTCGCCCACCTCGGCGAACTGGACAACGTTCCGGAATTCCTGCATGAAGCCCTTGAAGTCACCGGTCTCCAGCATGCCGAAGGAGGCTTCCGGCAGTTCGCCGATCCGGTAGTCCTTGAGGTGCACCATGGCGGTGCGGCCGGAGTACTTCTCCAGGGTCCGGACGGGATCGAGGCCACCGCGCTGGACCCAGTGCACATCGATTTCCATGCCCATAGCCGGGGAGTTCTCGGCGATGATGTCCAGCATGTACTTGCCATCGAACTTCGCGAACTCGATGTGGTGGTTGTGGTAGTACAGGCTCAGGCCGTGTTCCTTGAGCCGTTCGGCGTACTCGTTGGTCTTCTTGGCGAACTCCACCACGGCGTCCAGGGACTTCATGGCCGAGAACGGCAGCATGCCGATCCGCAGCAGCTTGGTATCCAGCTGCTTGGCGTCTGCCACGATCTTGTCGAAGTGGTCAACCAGCGAGTCACCTGGGAAACCCTTCGGCACCTCCATGGCCACGGAAAGTGCGGCGATGTCCATCCCGAGTTCAGTCTGGGACCGCTCCAGTTCGGCAACGTTTTCCGCCGTCATAGGGATCTGGGAGATTTCGACGGCGTTGTAGCCGATCGCACTGACCTTCCGGAGCGTTTCGAACGCGCCGACCTCCCCGAAACTGTCCTTCAACATCATTGCCTGCACACCGATTGTGGCCACAGTGGTTTCCTTTCTGGTTGCCATCCCGGCAGGGGCTGGCTTTTTGGTTCGCTGGGTGAAGCGTCAGGTCGCAGTTCCTCAGGCGAGGACTGCGCCCTGCTCATGCTGTTGGCGCTGTTGCTCGAGGAGCCGGTGCCTGTCGGCGCGGCGTTTTTCCTGCCGGTCCGGGTCCGGAACCGGCGAGGCCAACAGCAGCCGCTGAGTGTAGGGGTGTTCCGGGGTGCGGGTGACAGTCTCTGCCGGTCCCTGCTCCACGATTTCGCCGTGGTACATCACTGCGACGCGGTGGCTGATGTGGCGGACCACGTCCAGGTCGTGGGAGACGAAGAGGTAGGAAACCCCGGTATCGCGCTGGATCTGCAGGAACAGGTCCAGGACGCGGGCCTGGGTGGAGAGGTCCAGGGCACTGACCGGTTCGTCGCAGACGATCAGTTTAGGCGAGAGGGCCAGGGCACGGGCGATTGCCACGCGTTGGCGTTGCCCGCCGCTGAACTCCCGGGGCAGGCGGTGGATGGCGTCGGAGGGCAACCCCACCTGGTCCAGCAGTTCGCGGACCCGCTTGGTGGCGGCACCGGACTCCATTCCCTGCACACCGAGGGGCTCGGCGAGGATATCGCCGATTTCCAGGGCAGGATTGAGGGAAGTGTACGGGTCCTGGAAGACCACCTGAAGGTCGCGGCTGAGCTCACGACGGTCCTTGCGGTTGGCGTGGCTGATGTCTTGGCCGTTGAACGTGATCTTGCCGCCGGTCACCGGGGCGAGGCCCAAGACCGCTCGGCCCAGCGTGGTCTTGCCCGAGCCGGACTCCCCCACCAGGCCAAGGGTTTCGCCTTGGCCAATGCTGATGTTGATGTCGGTCAGTGCACGGAACGGCTTGGCCCGGAAACCCTTGCCGGGGTACTCCACGATCAGGTCTTTGACCTGGAGCAGCTCCTTGTGGGCAACGCCGGCTGCGGCTCCCGATTCGGTGGTAGCGGCGGTCATGATTCCGCACCTTTCTGGCTGGTGACGAGCATGCTCATGGGTTCCTTGCCTTCGAGCATGGAGCCCAGCAGGATCTGGGTGTATTTCTCCTGCGGGTCACGGAGGATGTTGCGGACCGGGCCCTCTTCCACGAGGCGGCCGTTCTGCATCACCACAACGCGATCACACAGGTCGGCGACAACACCGAAGTTATGCGTCACCAGGATGACGCCAACGCCGAGGCGGCGCTGCAGGTCGCGGATCAGGTCCAACACGTCGGCCTGGACGGTGACGTCCAGTGCAGTGGTGGGCTCGTCCGCGATGATAAGGTCCGGCTCACAGCTGATGGCGCCAGCGATCAGAACACGCTGGGCCATGCCGCCGGACACCTCGTGCGGGTAGGCCTTGAAGGTCCTGTCCGGGTTGACGATGCCAACATCCGAGAGGAGCTTCATGGCTCGCTGGGTGGCCTCGGCCTTGGTGATGCCCAGGACGCGGACCATGGGGGTGACCAGCTGGTAGCCGATGGTGAAGGCGGGGTCCAGGTTGGACATGGGTTCCTGCGGAATGTAAGAGATCCGCTTGCCGCGTAGCTTGGAGAGCCGGTCCTGGCCTACCCGGTCTTCGCCGGGAGCCACGGTGTATTCACCGTCGAACTGGATGGCACCGCCAACAATGCGTGCGGTGTCCGGCAGCAGGCCCAGGATGGAGAAGGCGGTCTGGGACTTGCCGGAACCGGACTCACCAACGATGCCGAGGATCTCGCCACGGTCCACGTGGAAGGAGACGTCGTCGACGACCTTTTTGACGGAGCCGTCTGCCTGCGGGTAGCCGACGCCGAGGTTGGTCACTTTGACCAGGTGGTGCTCTGTCCCGGATTCGACGGCGGCGCGGGTCTTGCGTGCCGAGCGCTTGGCAGCGCCTGCGGCTGAGCCCTCAGCGGCCCTCACCTTGGCCTTCTTGCGGTGCTTGATCTTTTCGCCGTCCTCAAGGGCATCGCGGATGGCGTTCCCCAGGAGAACCAACGCGCCGATGGTCAGCGCCATGAAGAAGGCTGGCCAGAACAGCAGGCTGGGCGTCAGGTAGACGTTTTTGAAGCCTTCGCTGAGCATGACGCCCCACGTTGCCTTGGCGGGATCGCCCAGGCCCAAGAATTCAAGCCCGGACTGGATGGCGATGGCCACGCCGGCAATTGCAGCTGTCTGGATGATGATCGGCGCTCGCACCACGGAGAAGATGTGCCGGGTGATGATCCGCATGTCGGAGAGGCCAGAGACTCGAGCCGCATCGACGTAGAGCTCGTTGCGGACCGACTGGACCGCCGAGCGCGTCAGCCGGAAGTAGGACGGGCTGATCAAGACGCCGAAAGCGATCATGGCGATCCAGACCGACGGTCCAAACGCTGCGCGGATGGTCAGCAGGACGATCAAGCCCGGGAGGCTCATCAGGATGCTGACAACCCAGTTGGAGACCGCCTCGAACTTACCGGCGTAGTAGCCGGCGATGAGGCCGGCCGGGAGGCCGATGGCGATGGCAACAGCGGCGCAGAGCAGCGCGGAGGTGAGCGTGAGCTGCGCGCCGAAGAGCAGGCGGCTCCACACGTCGCGGCCTGAGCTGTCGGTGCCGAGAATGTTGATAGCGTCCGGACCGGCGAGGGTCTTGGAGATGTTCGCGAAGTTCTCTTCGAACGGTGCGATGAGTGGCGCAAAGGCAGCCAACACGGCCATGACCAGCAGGATCACCATAGCGGCAATTCCGAGCGGGTTCTTGAACAGGCGCCGCAGCACGGTGGACCGGACTACAGTGCCGGACTGTCCTGTCCCCGGCACGGGGACCAGGGCTGAGGTTTCAACGGACTCGGTCACGAGGCACGCACCTTCGGGTTAAGCCAGCCGTTGAGCAGGTCAACGACAAGGTTGACGACGATAACAACGACGACGGTGTACATGACGACGCCCATGACGACGGGCTGGTCGCTCTGGGCCGTGGCGGTAACGGCCAGCGGGCCCATGCCGGGGAGCGCGAAGATTGATTCGATGATGACCACGCCACCAAGCATGCCGATTAGCTGCAAGCTGAGGACGGTGAGGCCAGCAGGGGCTGCGCTGCGCAGGACGTGCTTGAAGAGGACTTCGCGTTCGGTGATGCCGCGGCTGCGCAGTGTCCTGACGTAGTCGCGTTCGAGCTGTTTGATCACGGCGCTGCGAATCTGCTGTGCACCGCCGGTGACGCCGTTGATCAGCAGTGCGATCACGGGCAGCGTCAGGGAGAGGACCCAGGCGTCAACGCCGACGCCGGGGGCAATAGTGCTGGTAGCAGGGAACAGTCCCAGCTGGATAGCCAAGAAGAAAACGAGGATGATGCCGATCACGAAGCCGGGGATCGAGTCGCCAATAATGGCGCCGATCTGGACCACGCGGTCCACCCAGCCGCGCTTGACGGCGGCGGCCACACCGATCAGGGTGGCGATGATGGCGATCAGGATCATGGCGGCAAACACCATGGTCATGGTCACGGGGATGCGGGTGGCGAGTGCATTGCCTACTGGTTCTGAGGGGAACCAGGAGGTGCCAAGGTCACCGCGGACAGCGCTGCCGAGCCAGTCAAAGTACCTGACAAAGAACGGCTGGTCCAACCCGAGTTCGGTGTTCTTGAGTGCCACCTGTTCGGGAGTGGCAGTATCGCCCAGGATGTTCCGCGCGATGCTGCCGCTGGAGACGTACAACAGGGAGTAGACGAGGAGCGACACAGCGAGCAGGACGACAAGTCCGCTGCCAAGCCGTTTGAGGATGAAGGTGATCATTGCTGGCTCCGATGGAGGGGCTGTGGGAAGGGGCCGTCCACTACCGGGAACCGGCTGGAAGGCCGGTTCCCGGTGCGGAGGCTGATTCGCTCGGTGTTACTTGGCCGGAGCGTAGTTGTAGATGGACGGCACGGCCTGCTGGATCTGAGCTTCCACGGTGACCTTGGAGTTGGTGTAATACATCTGGTTCACGCGGTACAGCGGGGCGAACCAGGCCTGCTCAACAACGTACTTGTTGACTTCCTGGGCCAGTTTGGCTGCGTCCGTTCCACCGCTCTGGACTGCATCGATCTTGGCCTGCAGCTCGGGAGTGGTGTTTTTGAAGGGGTTGTACAGCGCCTTGGTGGAGATGATCTGGTTGGTGGCAACCCACGGCTCGCCCTGGAAGAGGGAGAAGAAAATGCTGGTGTACTTCTGGGCAGCGATGTCACTGGTGTACGTGGCCTGGGCAATTGCAGATCCGACGTTCAGGGTGATACCGATGTCGCTGAGCTGCTGCTTGACCACAGCGAGCTGGGTCTCGAAGTTCGGAATTGCAGGTACATCGATGGTGACGCCCGATTCGTATCCGGCTTCCTTGAGGAGCTGCTTGGCCTTGGCGGGATCGTAGGAGTAGTAGTTCTCCATGTCATCGGTGGCTGCGCCACTGGCCGGGCCGAACGGCTGGCTGGTAGGCGTGCCCTGGCCCAAGAGGACCTGGTCGACAATGGTCTTGCGGTCGAAGGCGTAGTTGATGGCCTGGCGGACCTTGACGTTGGCCAGGGCCGGGTTCTTGGTGCCATCGCGGTCCAGGAGCAGCAGCCCCTGCCAGTCAACCTGGCTGGCAACGAGCGTCATCTTGGCGCCGTCCGCCTGCTTGCCGTTCTTAGGGTCCAGGATGGTGGCGTCAACCTGGCCGGAGACCAGTGCGTTGGTGCGGGCGGTGACGTCCGTGAGGAACTTGAAGGTGATCTTTTCGAACTTCTGCAGGTCCTTGTTCCAGTAGTCCTTGCGGGCGTTGAAAACGGCCTGCGAATCCTTGACGGTGGCTGCTTTGTCCATCACGTACGGGCCGCTGCCTACGGGCTCGGTCTTGATACCTTCGGTGCCCAGTGCCTTGGGGCTGCCCATCAGGCCGGCGGCCTGGCTGAGGTAGTACTCCAAGGACGGGTCCGCCTGGGAAAGGTTCAGCTCGATGGTGTCGGCGTCGACCACTGCAACGTCGGATACGGCGGTCAGCTGGGCCATCTGCGGGCCGTTGGCCTTCTTGAAGTTGTCCAGGTTTGCCTTGGCGGCCTCGGCATCGAACTTGGCGCCATCGCTGAAGGTGACGTCCGTGCGGAGATCCACCGTGAGCTTGGTGTTGGTGTCGTTGTACTTCCAGTCAGTGGCCAGCATGGGGCTGAGCTTGCCGTCCGGTTCGCGCAGAATGAGCGAATCGTAGGCCGCCTGGTAGGGCTGCAGGACGTGGCCAACGTGCGCCTGGGACGGATCCCAGGAACGAAGATCGCCGATGGCCCCAATGGTCAAGGTGGTGGTTTTGGCTGCAGCCGTGCCGGTTGAGGCACCGCCGCCGCATGCGGTCAGCGCCATGGCTGAGGTGAGGACAATGGCGGCAGCTGCCGCCTTGGGACCGAACTTCATTGTTGGCTCCTTGGGAGTCGGGAGGACTGCTGGTGCGAGGTGTGGCGTGGACCACATCTGTCCTTCTGAGAATCAGATTACGCATGATTGCCGTCTTTGGCAACCGGTTGTCGAAATTGTTGCAAGACTTTTTTGGATTGCCCCAATTCCGGCAGCGTTAGGACACTTCGGTAACCCGATCCGGGTAGCTCTGGGCGTAGACATCCTTGACAATGCGCAAAGACTTTTCCGCTTCGGCGGGGTTGATCCAGAAGGGCTCGGGGTCTGCCAGCTTCGCGTAGAAGTCGGCAATGAGCAGTTCATGCGAGACGCCCCAGTAGGCGCGACCACCCGAGCCTGCCTGCCGCTCGGAAATGACGTCCACCCGACCATCGGCATAAGTAACAGTCAGGTCGCCACGCAGGCTGAGGGTGGCTTTTTCGGTGACGATGTCCAACGTCACCGGGGCATTGGTGGCGTTTGCCAGCGTTGCGTAAAACGCGCTGCGCGCTCCGTTGGCGTGCTCTGCCACGAACTCGGTGGTGTCTTCAACGTCGATGGTGTCGCCCAGGAACCGGGTCGATGAATGGCCGCTGACGCTGGCCACCTCGCCCACCAACCACTGCAGCAGGTCAACGGTGTGGATGGCCTGGTTCATCATCAGGCCGCCGCCGCCGCCGGCCCACGTTCCGCGCCACGGCCGGTTGATGTAGTACTCAGGCGTGCGCTGCCACATGACGGTGGCGGCGGCGCCGGTGACGGCACCGAGTTCACCGGAGGACAGCAGCGCATGCATGGCCTGGGCTGTGGCGTTGTATCGATTCTGGAAGCAGACGCCGATCTTGGCCTTCGACGTCGCGGCCAATTCCGCCAGCCGCCGGCCCTCTTCCAGGGTGTGAGCCAACGGCTTTTCGACAATGACATGGACGCCAGCGTTCAGGCAGTCCGAGGCCAGCGACGCGTGTGTGTTGTGCGGGGTGGTGATGTGGACGACGTCGGGCGCGGCCTCGGCCAAAAGGCTGAGGTGGTCCGCGTACCCCGGGACGCCGTGGGCCGCCATGGCGGCAGCGAGCCGCTCCGGATCGGGATCGCACACGGCTACCAGCGTGGCGTCCGGCATGGTGGCAAGTGCCTCGAAGTGGACTGCGGAGACGTCACCGCAGCCGATGATGGCGGCCCGGGTGCTCATACGAGCTCTACACCGTTCTTGGCAGCCAACGCGGCAAACGCACGGGCGGCGGCACCGAAGGCAACCGGACCGGAGAAGCCGCCCAGTTCGTGGGCGCTGGCCAGGTGCGGCTCCAGGGAGGCGAAACCCGAGTAGCCGTCCGCCTTGAGGGCGGCGATCGTGGCGTCCAGTTCGCCGTCGCCCTTCCCTGCGGGGACCACTTCACCGGTTGCGGCGATGGCGTCCTTGACCTGGAAGTATTCCAGGTAGGGGCGCAGCTTGTCGTAGCCGTCGGTGAAGGGCTTGGCGCCCACCTGGACAAAGTTGGCGTTGTCCCATGCCATGCGGAGCGCCGGCGAGTTGACGGTCTGCAGCAGGTCCAGGACGTGCTCGGGGGTGTCGCCGTAGATGCCCTTTTCGTTTTCGTGCAGGAGAACGACGCCGGCTGCTTCCGCTTCTGCGGCCAGCGCGGCCATGCGCTCCATGACGTCCTCGCGGATGTCTTCGGCGCTTTGGGTTTCCGCGCGGAAGTAGGAGAAGATCCGGATGTAGGGCGTTTCCAGGGTCTTGGCAACAGAGATGATCTGCTTGAGGCGGTCTACTTCGTGGGCCACGGGCAGGCTGATGTCTACCTTGCCGATGGGACTGGCTACGGCGGAGACCTTCAGGCCGGCGCCGTCGAGGATGACCTTGAGTTCCTTGACCTGCTCGGTGCTCAGTTCGGAGACGTTGACGCCCCAGGCGCTGCGGACTTCGATGTGGCTGGCGCCGAGGGCCAGGAGCACGGCGGCCTGGACGTTGGGGTCCGGGTCAACTTCGTCGCCGAATCCGGACAAGGGCCAGGTTGCTGTGGTTTCTGTCATGGTGTCCTCCAAGGTTGCGCCGGTGAAACTCGGGAGAGGCAATACCGGCAGTCGGGATCGCGTGTTGATCGTAGAGCTATTACCAGTACCTTAGGCCCACTGCAACACGCTTGACAACCGGTTGCCAATTGAAGCAATCTATGGCACCCTGAACCTATCCCCAGTGGCGGGAGTCACAACGGTGTCCCAGTCATTACGTTCAGAGAGGAACGCCATGGCAGTTCAACCCCTTTCAGCCCGGGCCACCACCATTCACGACATCGCAGCCGTGTGCGGCGTGGCCCCCTCAACGGTTTCCCGCGCGTTGTCCACACCTGAACGCGTCAACTTCCGCACCCGCGAGCGCATTCAACGTGCCGCGGAGGAGCTGAACTACATTCCCAACAGCCAGGCGAAGGCGCTGAGCTCAGGGAAGACCGGCGCCGTTGCCGTGCTGGTGCCAGATATTACCAACCCCTTCTACTTCGACCTGATCCGCGGCACCCAGCTTCAACTGAAGGCCGCGGGCTACACCCAACTCTTGGTCGATACCGAAGAATCTGACGACGTTGAAGCCAGCGCCATCCAGGAGCTTCGGAAAAGCGCCGACGGTGTGATTGTGGCCGCCTCCCGGCTTTCCGACGAAGCTCTGATAGCGGCGTCAACTGCAATGCCGCTGGTGGCGGTCAACCGCGATGTGGCGGGCGTGCCCGCCGTCATCATTGACACGCCGTCCGCAACGAGCCAGGCGCTGGATCATCTCATCTCCCTGGGCCACCGGCACATTTCCTATTTGGCTGGACCAGCCACGTCCCAGCCCAGCGCCCTGCGCTGGGCTGCACTCTCCGCTGCCGCCGAGGAGCGCGGGGTGACCGTGCAGAAGCTCGGCCCCTACGCCCCCAAGACCCAGTCTGGTGCGGCCGCTGCGGATGCCGCGGTCCACAGCGGCGCGAGTGCGTGCATCGTCTTTAACGACCTCATTGCGATCGGCATGCTGCAGCGGTTGCGGGAACGCGGCGTCCGGGTTCCTGAGGACCTCAGCATTGTGGGCTGCGACGATATTTTCGGCGCGGACTTCTGCAATCCACCGCTGACCACCATGTCCTCCCCTATCGAACAGGCTGGGCGGGTGGCCGTGACCATGCTCTTGGCCCGGCTCGGTCCGCCTACCGCAGCGGGCAGCCGGACTCGGTCCGTGATGCCCACGCACTTGACGGTGCGGAGCTCCACGGGCGTGGCCCGGGACGCTGGAAACGTGACGTTGGGCCTCACAACGGGAAGCCTCCCCATTGCCCCGGAGTGAAGGGCCAGTGACTACATCCGCCGCAGCCCGCACCGGGCGCGCAGTATGAGGGCACCCATCGGTGTGGCAATCATCGGCACCGGCGCCATCGCGGAAACCCACGCTGCCGCCGTCGAGCAAACGGACGGCCTGGAGCTCGTTGCCATCGGTCGCGCAGCGAGGCCAGCGCGCAAAACTTCATCGGCAGGCACCGCAACGCCTGGAACGCTCCAGACGTCAAGGCTCGGACCGTCGAGGACGTGTTGCAGGACGAACGGGTCCAGCTCGTCTCCGTGGTGACACCCACCGGGACGCACATTGACATCGGCACCCGCGTGCTTGATTCCGGCAGGCACCTGCTGCTGGAAAAGCCACTGGACGTTGACCTGGCCCGCGCCCTGGGCGTCGCCTCGGTGGGCTGGTGGCGAAGCCAGGCCTACTACGACAGCGCACCGTGGCGCGGGACGTGGGCCCAGGACGGCGGTGGGGCGCTGATGAACCAGGGCATTCACACCCTGGACCTGCTCCTCTGGTTCCTGGGCGAGCCAGTGCGCGTCACGGCCAGCAGCCGCCGCATCGCGCACCAGCGGATCGAGGTCGAGGACACCCTCGCCGCCGTCGTCGAATTTTCCTCCGGTGCCCTGGCGACGGTGCACGCAACCACTGCCGCCTACCCCGGCCTGGCCGCGCGCCTGCAGATCATGGGCACCACCGGCAGCGCCATCATTGAGCACGAGGGCCTGAGCTACCTGCACCTGGCCAACAACACCCACGTGGGTGACATGGGCCTGCACGGTGCCGGCAACCAGGTGATTGCCCCCAACCACGCCTGCCATCGCGATGCGACAACCAACGCGTCCGGGCATGCTCGGCAGTTCGCCGACCTGGAAGACGCCGTTCGGTCCGGAGGGAGCCCGTTGGCCACCATCGCCGACGCCGTGAAGACGCTGGCCACCATCCACGCCATCTATCGCGCGGCGAGCACCGGAGTCGCGGTCGAACTGGCCGAGGTCATCGCCTCCCCCACTTTCAGTCCGTACCGGGTTGGGGCGGCGGAGCACCACGTTCAACGCTGAACCATCGAGAGGGAGCACGCCATGATCCACGAACTGAACCACTTCGGAATCGTCGTTTCGGACCTTGAAAAGTCAGTGGACTTCTACACCACGCAGCTTGGCGCCCGGACGGTGTGGGCAACAAAAGTGGAGGCTGCGGGGATGGAGATCGCCTATCTCCAGCTTGCCCAGGGCCTGGTCGAGCTGCTGTCCCTCGCGGACGGCACGTTGCCCGTCGGCACCAATCACCTCGGCTTCTACAGCGATGACCTGGACGCCGATTTCGCGCGGATCGTGGCCAGCGGCGCCGAGGCACTGGTGGCACCGCGGCTCGCAGGGTCCGGCGCAGGCCGGCAGGCAATCGTGCTGGATCCGGATGGAGTCTCCATCGAACTCCTGCAGCGCGACCTCCCGCTGCGTTCGGGCACGGTGCCGCACCCGCACATCCAGGCGATCGACCACTTTGCCCTGCAATCCTCGAACCACGACCGCACGTTCAGCTTCTACACCGGTGAGCTGGGGATGTCTGTGGCCAGGCAGATCCCCATCCCGGCGCTGGACACCACGCTCACCTACCTGCACCACGGCGCGGACGTGGTGGAGATCCTCCCCGAAGTCCACGGCGGGCCGCGCCTGCATCACATCGCCCTGGTAGTGGACGACGTCGATGCAGCACTCGCGCATCTGGCGTCGGCGGGTGGTACTCCGGACGGCCCGGGGAAGCCCGCCGCCGGCGGCGTCGGTTCCGTGGGGCAGGTGCGGGACCCGGACGGGATCGTCATCGAGTTTGTTGATCGCCCCCGGATTCTGGCGAACTGACCAAGGGTGGGCCAGACCGGCCCACGCCCTTTCCAGCTGCGGCTATGCCGTCACCAGATTGCTATCGCTGGCTGTGGTGGCCGCGGGGACACCAGGCTCGTCGCGGCCGTACAGCCAGTCGTTGTACTGGAAGTTGTTCTCGCCGCGGCTCTTGAACAGCATGTTGCGCAGAACGCGCGCCACCCCCTCCACGTGCCACGATTCGCCCCAGATCCTGGCGGTGCGCTGCACCCTGGCAGTGCGGGCTGCACAGACGAAAGGCCCGGCCGGCATACTGCCAACCGGGCCTTTCCAGGTTTGGTGGGCGCTTCCGCGCCGTCCCCCCAGGTGTGTTCTCAGCCGACCTTGCCGGCCAGCGCTACCAGAACGCCCGCCGTCGCAAAGTACTTGTTGCTGCCCAGATCGCGGATCGTTTTGATGCCGAGTCCGGCCAAGAGTTCGTCGTGCTTCTCTGTGAGGCCGGCGAGGGCTGACGGCGGAGCGGCAAGAACCTCGTCCAGGGTGGAGTTCTCGTACGCCTTATCCAGCGCCTTGCCCAGTTCAATGGAAACAGCCATCTTCATAACCTTTCATCGATGCGGAACAACATGCGCACCCGCAGTGACCCGTCGATGGGCCGAGCGCGCAGACGGCGAAACACGAGCCTCGGCGTCCTGATCGCAACGCTATCCCAGCGGGCTGGGAAGTGCATGGAAACGACGACGCCGCGCCACAAGTTTGTCGCGTCAGGAACCTTCAGTGATTTCGAAAGTCTGGATGGTGCGGCGTTCGAGCCGCGGAATGATCTGTGTGGCGCCAATCCGGGTGATGTGCTCATACTCGCGGTGGGCGGCGAAGCCAGCGGCGTCCCGGTACCGTTCCAGGATCACGATCTGCGCGGGGTCCTCTACGCCCTGGAAGAAGTCGTAGGAGACGCAGGCTTCTTCGCCGCGGGTGGCCACCGCCATTTTGGTCAGCAACCCCAGAACGGTCTGGAGTTCTTCCGGCTTCACCTGGTACTGGACAACTACCTGGAAGTACGTTTCCGACATGTCAGCG
Organism: Arthrobacter ulcerisalmonis; assembly: GCF_900609065.1. Lineage (GTDB taxonomy): Bacteria > Actinomycetota > Actinomycetes > Actinomycetales > Micrococcaceae > Arthrobacter > Arthrobacter ulcerisalmonis. Next base: position 28,177 of record NZ_UXAU01000014.1, read on the forward strand.
TTCCTTGCCTTGCGTGCTGCGGCCGCGCTGCTGCGAACGGCCAACTCATCCTATTAGTCCCACCGGGTCCCGGCCGGGCCACGGAGCCCAACCTCCGCGAAGATGACGAAGCCGAAGCGCGGCCGCTGCGAGTCGATCCGGGTCCGCGTGCGGAGGCTCGACAGCGCCTGAGGTGTGACCTGCGCCGTCTGGGTCGACCAGCGCCAGCTCGTAGCGTCGTTCCTGACCCACCGGATAGCGCTCGCTGAACCCGCCACGTGTCACAGCGGCCACCAGGCGCTCCAATGCAGTCGTCAAATAGTCCACAGGTTCCTCGCAGCCATCACAGCCGCACACGGGAAAAGCCGCTTCGTACAGCGCACCGGCGTGCACCATGACTCCGGGAAAGCCGGTGAACACGAAGGTGAGGGGCGCCGCCGTCGAACTTTGGGGGCTGACCCGCACGGCCCGGATCACCTGCTGGGGAGTCATCGACAAGTCCGCCGCCACTTGAAGGTCATCCTCAATCTCGACGTCGAAGGTGGCGCGGAGGTGTCCGATCAACTGGTCGGCCACCACGTGCAAGGGAGCGTAACGCGCGGCGCCTGTGGCGTGGGCGTAGGGATCGTCCATGCTCAACACCTCCTGGGATTGGCCCGAGTCTAGCTTTCCCAAACCAAGAAGCGCTTGGCAGACTGGTCCCACGCCATATGTTCCAACGAAGGGCACTGCCATGACTGCACACCGCACCAGCTCCGCCGCACTCCTGGACCTCCTGGGCATCAGCGCCCCGGTGGTGCTGGGGCCGTTCGGTGGGGTGTCTTCTGTGCAGCTTGCGGCAGCCGTGAGCGACGGCGGCGGACTGGGTTCGTTCGGTCTCTACGGCTATGCGCCGGAGGCCATCACCCGCACGGCAGCCGAGCTCCGCGCCGCCACCGGTCAGCCCTTCGCCCTCAACCTGTGGGTGCCCACGGGCACTGAGGTAAGCCACCTCCCCACCGCCGAGTACGAGGCCTACGCCCAACGCACCAAGCCCTTCTTCGACGCTCTCGGCCTGCCCTTACCGGAAATGCCCAACCACTACCTCCCCGACTTCAACGAACAGGTGGACGCCACGCTGGCGGCAAGTCCCGCCGTCGTGAGTTTCGTGTTCGGCGTCCCCGGCCCGGAGGTGGTGGATGCTGCCCACCGGCGGGGTATCAAAGTCATCGGAACCGCAACCACCGTGGCGGAGGCGGTGGCGCTTGAGTCCGGCGGCGTGGACGCGGTGGTGGCCAGCGGGATGGAGTCCGGCGGGCACCGGGTGTCCTTCCTCGCCCCGGCAGAGGAATCGCTGGTGGGCACGTTCGCGCTGGTCCCGCAGGTGGCAGATGCCATCGGCATCCCGGTCATCGCTGCGGGTGGGATCGCGGACCGTCGCGGTGTCGCGGCCGCACTGGCCTTGGGCGCTGCCGGAGTCCAAGTGGGTACCGCCTTCCTGGCCACGCAGGAATCCGCCGCAGCGCCCGCCTACCGTGATGTCCTCCGCAGCCCGGCCGCCGCGCAGACCGTCCTCACTCGGGCCATGAGCGGCCGGTTGGCGCGCGGCATCCCCAACCGGGTGACGGCCGAGCTCGCCGACCCGAGCCTCAACGCCCCGTTCCCCATCCAAAACTGGCTCACCGGACACTTCCGGGCCAGGGCGACGGCCGCGGGGCGGACTGACCTCATGTCCCTGTGGGCCGGGCAAAGCGCCCCCTTGCTCCGCCACGACACGGCCCACGACGTACTGACGGAGCTCATCGCAGGGCTGAGCTGACCGCAACGTTACGCACATACGCCCATCCGGCGCTTTCCGGGTAACGAATCGTCTGTAGAATTTGGACGGCCAACGCCAGCAGGAAAGGAGACACAGTGCCAGCACCTGGTTCGCGCGTCCCCTTCCACCTGCTCCGCACCGGCGTGCTGTCCACCGGTGTCCTGACGCTTGCCGCCGGCGCTCACCTAGCCGGCGGTGGTGCGCTTCCTGCGCCGGGCATCATGCTCGCCATTTTGGCACTCACGCTCCTGACCAGCGCGGCCGCCACCCGTCTCCGGCTCGGACTGCCTGCCATGGTGGCCTTGCTCGGCTCCGGGCAAGTCGTCCTGCACACGGTCTTCCACAACCTCAGCGCCCCCATGGGCCCACCGAGCACCGTGGCCAGCGGCCACGATCACCAACATGCAGCAGCGCTCCAGGCCTACTCGGACTCCATGCCACTAGGGGACCAACTTCACGCCGGCGAAACGAGCCCGCTGATGCTGGTTGCCCACATCCTTGCCACTGCGGCCTGCGCGCTACTCCTCGCCAAGGGTGAGGACGCGCTGTGGACCTTGGCAGCCTGGCTCCGCCCGCTCGCTGCCCTTCCCCGCCCGGTGGTGCTCGACGCCGTCCCCACCGTTCGGGCCTTCAGCCTCCCTGCTGGGCTGCCACGGCAGCCGTGGCGAAATCTCAGGCAACACAGCCGACGCGGCCCGCCTTCCGCCGTCGTTCTTCCGGCCTGACCGGCCACCGGAAATTCCTCTCCGGGGCCGGAGATCTTTCCACCTCCCTGCGCCCTATCCTGCGCACCCCGAAAGGCAGTCCCATGACCCGCACCCTCATTCGTCGTACCCTCGCCGCCACCGCAGCAACCGCAGCAACCGCAGCCCTCCTCCTGGCAGCCGCCGGTGGAGCTTCGGCCCACGTTGGCGTCACCCCGGACAAGACCTCCGCAAACTCCTACGCACTCCTCACCTTTGGCGTCCCGCACGGCTGCGAAGAGTCCCCCACCACCAAGGTGGCCATCACCCTGCCGCAAGAACTCAATGACGCCCAGCCCACCGTCAACCCGAACTGGACGGTGGAGAAGGTCACGGAGCAGTTGGCCGAGCCGAAGAAGCTTGCCGACGGTTCATCCATCACCAAACGGACCAGCCAGATTGTCTACACGGCCAAAACGCCCCTGGACCACGAACTGCGCGACGCACTGGTCCTGTCACTGAAGCTGCCTGATCTGGTGGGGACCACGCTCAACTTCCCCACGCTGCAGACCTGCGAGACCGGCCAGACAGACTGGTCCGAGATCCCCGCCGCGGGCCAGGATCCGCACTCGCTGAAGGCCCCTGCGCCGTCCATCACCATCACCGCAGCGGCGAGCGAAGACGGCCACGGCGCCGCGGCCACCACCGCCGACACCGAACACGCCGCCTCGGTCAGCGATTCAGGTGCCGACGGACGCAGCTGGGCGGGCCTGGTAGCTGGCGTCGCCGGCCTGGTCCTGGGTGGCTTCGCGTTCGTCCGCAGCGGCGCCAGGCGTAAGGCAGCGGGCAGCGCCGCCAAGTAGGTACGCCGGGTTGATGCCCGGACATTACGATCCGGGCATCAATCCGCTTCACCGTCAGGGCGGATTGTTGACGTGGGCAAACACTGCGACGAAGGTTGAGCCATGAGGTCTCAGCAAAAATTCAAGGGTCTATTTCTCACCACGGCATTGGGAGCGGCAGCACTGTTGCTGACTGCCTGCGGTCCCAGCGCACCGCAGACGCAGCCCACGACGACGGCGCCCGGGTCGGGTTCCGCAACGTCGGCAGCGCCCAGCGCATCGGCGTCGGCCAGTCCTTCTGCCCCCGCCAGCACAGCACCGGCCAGCTCGGCGCCCGCCACGTCAGATCCCGCGTCACCCGCCCTCTGCAAGTCCCCCGGCCTCGTCGCCGAGACGGACGCCTCTGGTGGTGGTGCGGCGGGCAGCGTCTTTATGAAACTCAACCTCACCAACACCGGCACCGCACCGTGCCTCCTCAAAGGCTTCGCCGGAGTGTCCCTCACCGCTGACGCTGCCGGCGAACCCATCGGAGCAGCAGCCACTCGGGATGACTCCAAGCCCGAGGTAGACATCTTGCTGGCACCCGGACAGACCGGCACTGCAGTCCTGCGCTATGTCCAGGCTGGCAACTTCCCCGACTGCACCCCGGTCCAGGCCGCCGGCTTCCGCGTCTACCCGCCCGAAGACACCGCCTCCCTCTTCCTGCCAGAACCCACTACTGCGTGCAGCAACACGGGCATCACCCTGCTGACCATCGGCGCATTCCAGCCCGCATAACCGAGGTTACTCAGTTCACTTAGCACCGGCCCGTGTTCTGTCGGTGGGGTGCGGCATGATGGTGGCATGACGAAGGAAAAGGCCGCCACGGGCCGGAAGTCCGCGGCGGAGCAGCCCATGAGCCAGTTCAGTCGCCCTACCCGCGACTGGTTCTTGGGTGCCTTCAGCAAACCCACGCCAGCACAGGCAGGGGCGTGGAAGGCCATTTCCTCCGGTTCGCATGCCCTCGTGGTGGCGCCCACGGGGTCAGGCAAAACCCTTGCGGCGTTCCTCTGGGCCCTGGATCGGCTACTCACGGTTGGCAGTTCGGACCCCAGCGCAGATCCCAAGACCGATCCTCCTGCCGAGCCCCTGCCCGGCCTGCCGGCGGATGCGGCCTCGGGCACTTCCGGCAGCAGCAAGGGCCGCCGGCCTCGTGCGCCCAAACGTAAGACCAAGGTCCTCTACATCTCACCGCTGAAGGCGCTTGGCGTGGACGTGGAGCGCAACCTCCGCTCACCGCTCATCGGCATCACCCAGACCGCGAAACGATTGGGCCTGCCGTCCCCGCTGATCACCGTTGGTGTCCGGTCAGGCGATACCACCACAGCGGATCGCCGGTCCCTGTTGAGCACGCCGCCGGACATCCTCATCACCACGCCGGAATCGCTGTTCCTGATGCTGACTTCCAAGGCCCGTGAGACGTTGACCGAGGTGGACACCATCATCATCGATGAGGTCCACGCGGTCGCGGGGACCAAACGCGGAGCCCACTTGGCGGTGTCGCTGGAACGGCTTGATGGCCTCCTGCCCAAGCCTGCGCAACGGATTGGCCTGTCCGCCACCGTGGAACCGCGCGAACTCGTGGCACAGTTCCTGGCCGGCACGGCGCCGGTGGAGATCGTGGCGCCGCCAGCATCGAAAACCTGGGACCTCACCGTCTCCGTGCCGGTGGAGGACATGTCCGATCTGCAGGGCGCAGCCAGCGCCTCCGACTCGGGGCCGGCGTCAGGACTGCAACCCCAGGCCTCCATCTGGCCACACGTCGAGGAAAAGATCGTGGACCTGGTGCTGGCCAACCAATCCACCATCGTGTTCGCCAACTCGCGTCGCCTCTCGGAGCGGCTGACTGCCCGGTTGAACGAAATCTACGCCGAACGGCAACTCGTGGCGGTGGGCGGCGGCGAGGATGCCGTGGCTGACCGGTCGACGTCGGGCGCTCCCGTCTCGACTGCCACCCCGGCGCACATGATGGCCCAAGCAGGGACCTCCGCAGGTGCGGACCCCGTGCTTGCGCGGGCGCACCACGGCTCGGTGTCGAAGGATCAGCGGGCCCTGATCGAGGATGACCTCAAGTCCGGGCGGCTGCGCTGCGTCGTCGCCACCTCCTCGCTTGAACTGGGCATCGACATGGGGGCGGTGGACTTGGTGGTGCAGGTGGAATCGCCGCCATCGGTGGCCAGTGGGCTGCAGCGAGTGGGCCGTGCCGGGCACCAGGTGGGCGAAATTTCCCAGGGTATCCTCTTCCCCAAGCACCGCGCCGACCTCGTGCACACTGCCATCACGGTGGAGCGGATGCTGGCCGGCAAAATTGAGCGCCTCAGCATTCCCGCGAATCCGCTGGACATCCTGGCCCAGCAGACAGTAGCCGCTACGGCACTGGGCAGCATCGATGTGGAGGACTGGTTCGCCACCGTGCGCCGTTCCGCGCCCTTCGCGTCCCTCCCCCGCTCGGCCTTCGAAGCCACCCTGGACCTGTTAGCGGGGCGGTACCCGTCGGACGAGTTCGCCGAGTTGCGGCCCCGGATCATCTGGGATCGGAACGCCGGCACCATCGAAGGCAGGCCCGGAGCCCAGCGCCTGGCCGTCACTTCTGGTGGCACCATCCCCGATCGGGGGCTCTTCGGCGTCTACATCATCGGCAGCGAGACGGAGGGTTCCCCGTCCCCCGCCGGCGAGGGGAAGGCTGCGCCCGCAGCCAAGGGGGGCCGGCGCGTTGGCGAACTCGACGAGGAAATGGTCTACGAATCCCGGGTGGGCGACGTCTTCGCCCTCGGTGCCACCAGCTGGAAGATCGAGGACATCACCCATGACCGGGTCCTGGTCTCCCCCGCCTTCGGCCAACCCGGCAAACTGCCGTTCTGGAAGGGCGATTCATTAGGCCGGCCCGTGGACCTGGGCCGCGCCCTGGGTGCCTTCGTCCGGGAACTGGCAGCGTCCGACGTCGGCCCTGCCACCGAACGCTGCAAGGCCAGCGGCCTGGACGACTTCGCCGCCAACAACCTGGTGCAGTATCTGCACGAGCAGAAGCTGGCCACCGAGGTGGTACCCAGCGACACCACCTTGGTGGTGGAACGGTTCCACGACGAACTAGGCGACTGGCGGGTCATCCTCCACAGCCCGTTCGGCATGCCGGTGCACGCGCCGTGGGCCCTCGCCGTGGGGCAACGGCTGCACCAGCGGTACGGCCTCGACGGTTCCGCGATGGCAGCAGACGACGGCATTGTGCTGCGCGTGCCGGTGATGGACGACGAACCACCCGGGGCGGAACTGTTCCTCTTCGACCCGGAAGAGCTCGAACAGATCGTCACCGCAGAGGTGGGCGGCAGCGCCCTCTTCGCCTCCCGCTTCCGCGAGTGTGCTGCCCGCGCGCTCCTGCTCCCACGTCAGACTCCCGGCAAACGCCAACCCCTGTGGCAACAGCGGCAGAGGTCGGCGCAGCTGCTGGACGTGGCCAGAAAGTACCCCACCTTCCCCATCGTGCTGGAAACTGTGCGTGAGTGCCTGCAGGATGTCTACGACCTGCCCGCGCTAAAGGACATCGCTGCGTCGGTGGAACGGCGCGAGCTGCGAGTCGTGGAGACCACCACGTCCCAGCCTTCACCCTTCGCCAAGTCGCTGCTATTCGGGTACGTGGCCCAGTTCCTGTACGAGGGCGATTCGCCACTGGCCGAACGCCGGGCCGCCGCCCTGGCCCTTGATTCCACCCTGCTTAACGAGCTGCTGGGCCGGGTTGAACTACGCGAACTCCTCGATCCCAAGGTCATCGACCTCACCGAGAACGAACTCCAGCGGCTGCTGCCTGACCGCCGGGCCAAGGGCGTCGAAGGCACTGCCGACCTGCTGCGCCTGCTGGGGCCGCTGGCAGCTGAGGAGGCCGCCACTCGATTGCAGGACGACGTTGACTCTGACGCTGCTACCTCACCCGTCCTTGCGGCAGCGCATCTGCAGGCGCTGGTCCGGGCCAACCGCGCCATCAAAGTCAATATCGGGGGCGTTGAACGCTACGCCGCAGTGGAAGACGCGGCCCGGCTCCGCGACGCCATTGGCGTTCCCCTGCCCATGGGCGTGCCCTTGGCATTCATCGAGCCCGTGGCTGATCCCTTGGGTGATCTGGTGTCCCGCTATGCGCGCACCCATGGGCCGTTTACCGCGGCTGAGGCTGCAGCCCGGTTGGGACTCGGTGTTGCTGTGGTGGGGACCGCGCTGAAACGCCTCGCCGCTGATGGTCGCGTGGTGGAGGGAGAGTTCCGGCCGCACACCAGCCCGGAGGGCGACGCCGGCAGCTCGCTGGCGCTGGCAGCTGACTCAGGACTGACGGCCGAGGCGGTCGAGGGCGATTCCGCCGAGCTCGATCCATCCCAGTTCGATGACGCCGAAACGGCCGAGTTCGATGACGCGGAAACGGCCGCGTTCGACGACGGCGAAACCGACGCCGATTTATCCAAACCCGTGGGCAGCCCACCCCCAGCAGATCCGCCCCAGTCTCCGCCGCAACCAGCCGTCAGCGAATGGTGCGACGCGGAGGTGTTGCGCAAGCTCCGCCGTCGTTCGCTTGCTGCACTGCGCGCCGAAGTGGAACCCGTGGATGCAGCTGCTTACGGCCGGTTCCTGCCGGCTTGGCAGCACGTGCGCGTGCCGGGTGGCGGCCGCGGTCAGCCCTCACTGCGCGGCTTGGACGGCATCATCACCGCCGTCGACCAACTGTCCGGAGTGCCGGTGCCCGCTTCCGCGTGGGAGCCGTTGGTACTGGCCAGCAGGGTTTCCAACTACCAACCCGCCATGCTGGATGAGCTGATGGCGGCCGGCGAGGTCCTCTGGTCCGGGGCCGGGTCCCTGCCCGGAAATGACGGCTGGATCAGCCTGCACCTGGCTGACTCGGCGGACCTGACCCTCAATCCCGTCATCGACTATCAGCCGGGGGACGCCCAGCTGCGACTGCTGGACCATCTGCGGAACAACGGTGGCGGCTACTTCTTCCGGCAGTTGACCGAGGTGGCGGGCGGCATGGACGCGGTGCTCAGCGACCAGGCGGTGGTGTCCGCCCTCTGGGACCTGGCTTGGGCGGGCCGCGTCACCGGAGACACGTTTGCCCCGGTCAGGGCCTTGATTGCGGGCGGCCACACGGCGCACCGGCAGGTTGCCCGGACACCTCGGGCCCGGGCGCCACGGATTCGGCGGCTGGGGGCATCGAACGGCCCGGCCGGAACCTTCGGCGGTGGCAGGTATGGCACCGCCGGCACCTCGGCAACCCCGCCCATGGCCGCCGGCCGCTGGTCGGCGCTTCCCGCCCCGGAATTGGATGCCACCATTCACGCCCGCGCCACCGCGGAACTGCTGCTGGATCGGTACGGCGTGGTGACGCGCGGTTCCGTGATGGCCGAGCAAATCTTGGGCGGATTTGGGCTGATGTACAAGGTATTGGCCCGGCTCGAGGAAGCGGGCCGTTGCCGCCGTGGGTACTTCATTGAACACCTGGGTGCCGCACAGTTCGCGGTACCGGCCACGGTGGATAGGCTCCGCTCCTTCACCGAAGACGCGCAGCTAGCCAAACCCGAACCCGTGGCGTTGGCCCTCGCCGCTACGGATCCAGCCAATCCGTACGGCGCTGCCCTGCCGTGGCCAGCCTTGAACGACGATGCCGGAACTGGGCACCGGCCAGGCCGGAAGGCCGGCGCGCTGGTGGTCCTTGTCGACGGCGCCCTGGTGCTCTACGTGGAACGGGGCGGCAAGACCTTACTGTCGTTCAGCCCCGACGAGGGTGTCTTGGCAGCAGCCGGAGCGGCGTTGGTAGGCGTGGTAACCCGCGGCGCAGTGGACAAGCTCATCATGGAGAAGGTCAACGGGCACGGCATCCTGGACACCCCCATCGCCGCGGCTTTGAGTGCCGCCGGCGCCTACTCCACTCCGAAGGGACTGAGGATCCGTGCCTGAGGGCGACTCCGTTTTCCGCGCCACCGCACAGCTACATGCCGCCCTAGCCGGGGGCGTCCTGACCGCCTCAGACTTCCGGGTGCCCCGATTTGCCACCCTGAGCGTGGTGGGCTGGACGGTCCGTGAGGTCGTTCCCCGCGGCAAGCACCTGCTCATCCGGGTGGTCAGCCCGGACGGCCGTGGATTGACCATCCATTCGCACCTGAAAATGGAAGGTAGTTGGCAGGTCTACCCGCCAGGTGGGCGTTGGCGTAAACCGGGGTTCACGGCACGGTGCGTGCTACGCACTGCGACGGCAGACGCCGTCGGATTCTCCCTGGGCGTGTTGGACGTGGTGAAGACCCAGGACGAAGACACGGTAGTGGGGCATCTCGGACCGGACCTATTGGGCGCCGATTGGGACCCTGCCGAGGCGGAGCGGCGGATCCTCGACGCACCCCAGGTTCCCATCGGCGTCGCACTGTTGGACCAGCGGAACCTTGCCGGGATCGGCAACATCTACCGGTGCGAGACGCTCTTCCTGGCCGGGGTCCACCCCACCGTTCAGGCCGGCGACGTGCCGGCGTTGACCTCGGTGCCGGAGATGCTGGCCAGCGCCAAAGTGCTGCTCGAAGCCAACCTTGGCCCGGGACGCCGAGTCACCATCCTGAACGCCCGTGGTGTTCCTGTGGGCCGGGCCGCTGGCAGGCCGGGATATTGGGTCTACCGCAGGGAACACCAGCCGTGCCTCAAATGCCGCACGCCCATCCAGCACGCCATGCTGGGCAGACTCAACGGCGATGAGGAACGGGACATCTACTTCTGCCCTAAATGCCAGCCCCTGCCGCCCGTTCCGGCGACTCAGCAACCGTCAGCTGGGCCGTGACCGGGGCGGCGCTTGATGCCGGTGCGGGGGCCGAGACTTTTGCCGGCACCATGAACCAGGGCATCATCAGCTGCACCAACGGACCGATCGCCAGCGCATAGACGGCGGTACCCACGCCGGCGGTGCCGCCCAGAAGCCAGCCTGCAGCCAGGACCACCACCTCGATCAGGGTCCGGGACACCCGAACTGACCACCCGGTGCGCCGGGCCAGGCCGGTCATCAATCCGTCACGGGCACCTGGGCCGAACCGGGCACCGATGTAGCACGCAGAGGCCACAGCATTGAGCACCACCGCGCCAGCCAACATGGAAATCTGTCCACCGAGGTGCGAGAACTGGGGCACCAGGGCCAGGCCCAGGTCCGCGAACACCCCCACCAGGATGGCGTTGCAGAGGGTGCCGAATCCGGGCCGCTGCCGGAGCGGGATCCACAGCAGCAACACCGCAAAGCTGATGATGATGACCACCACCCCCAAGCTGAGGCCGGTCTTGGCCGCCACCCCCTGATGCAGCACATCCCAAGGCGCGGTGCCCAGTGCGGAGCGGATGAAGAGGGAGAGCGAGAAGCCGTACATGGCCAGGCCAATGAAGAGTTGGAGGAGTCTGCGGATCATCATGGGTCTATCCTCCGCCTTACTGGCCTTGTATTCCATAGCCAGTCTGACATACTGGCCTCATGCCAGCCGCCCTGACCTCCGCAACCCTTGCCCGACTCATGGGCCGCTGGCACCACGGTGCGGGGCCCGCCTATCGCGAGCTGTCCGACGTCGTACGCCTGCTGATCCTGGACGGCCGGCTGCCGCTCGACACGTCACTGCCCAGCGAACGGTCGCTGTCCGAAACGTTGGGGCTGAGCAGGACCACTGTGACTGCCGCCTATGCGCAGCTGCGCGAATCGGGATTCTTGAGCAGTGGGCAGGGTGCGAAGGGCCGCGCCCGGCTGCCGCGAACGGCAAAGAGTGCAGCCCCCGGCCTGGCCGCACCTGACGGTCTCCTCGACCTGGCCTACGCCTCGTTGCCGGCCAGCGGCGAGGTGGTACACAGGGCCTATTCGGCGGCGATCGTTGACCTGCCCGCACAGCTGCCGGGATTCGGCTACGAAGTGCTCGGCCTGCCGGCGCTCCGGGCCGCGGTGGCTGCCCACTACAGCCAGTCCGGACTGCCCACTACTGCGGAGCAGATCCTCATCACCTCTGGCGCGCAACATGCCCTCACCATCACTCTCCGGGCCGACGCCCAGCCGCAGCATGGCCAGCCGGCAAAGGTCCTGGTGGAGCACCCCAGCTATCCGAACGCGCTGGACGCCATCGTCGCTGCCGGTGCGCGGGTCACTCCGGTTTCCGTGGGCTTGCCTGGCCACAGCAACTGGGACATGGCCGCCTTCGAGCAGGCGTTTCAGCAGCAACGCCCTGCCCTCGCCTACTTGGTACCGGACTTCCACAATCCCACGGGTCGGTTGATGCCGGACTCCCAACGCCGGTGCCTGGTGCGGGCTGCAGCTGCTTCGAATACCGTCCTGGTCATCGACGAAACGCTCCGCGACCTGAACCTTGACGGCCTCCAGACCCAGCATGTGGCGGCCTTCGGCCCGGGCGTGGTGACCATTGGGTCGCTCAGCAAGTCGCACTGGGCCGGCCTCCGCACCGGTTGGATTCGGGCCAGCAGCGCCCAGATCCGCCGGTACGCCGCTGCCCGAACGACTTTGGACCTGGGTGGGCCGATTGCCGAGCAGCTTGCCGCCACCCACCTCCTTGCCGACTTCGACGAGCCGCTGCCAGCCCGGTTGGCAGCGCTGCGGAGCCAACGCGCCGCACTCCAGGACCTGCTGGCCCGGCACCTGCCTACCTGGGAGGTGCTGAAGTCCGACGGCGGCCTGAGCTTCTGGTGCCGGCTCCCGGCACCGATCAGTACAGCGTTGACCGTGCTGGCTCCCGAGTTCGGCGTCCGCCTGGCCGCTGGCCCACGGTTCGGTGTGGGCGGCAGCTTTGAGCAGCACCTCCGGATTCCCTACACCTTGCCGGCGGGCGACCTTGAAACAGCGGTCATCGCACTGCGCAACGCCCAGGCCAAGCTCGAGGCCGCGCCGCAGCTCCGCCGCACCCTGTCGGATCCGCCGCGGGCGGCCATCGCCTAGGACTCGTAGAATGGACCGGTGATGCAATCCCCCCTCCCAGTGCGCGACGGCGTCAATGCCACCCGTCTTCGCCTGCCCGCGGAGGGGCCCTGGGAGACTGCCATGGATTACATGATGCATCGTTGGGGTCACATCGATCCGCAAGGTATCGAGGATCGGTTCGACGCCGGCGAAATCGTTGGCGAGGGCGGTGTTGCCCTGGACCGTACCACCAAACTCCGCGACCACACGTTCATCTGGTACTACCGGACCCTGCCGCCTGAGACCCGGATCCCGGTGGAGCTCAGCATCCTGCACCAGGACGAGCACCTCCTGGTGGTGGACAAGCCGCATTTCCTGCCCACCACGCCCGGTGGCACCTACATCCAGGAGTCAGCACTGGTCCGCCTGCGGAACCACCTCAAGCTCCCGGATCTGATCCCCATGCACCGATTGGACCGGATGACCGCGGGCGTCCTGCTGCTCTCCACCAATCCGGAAACGCGCGGGAAGTACCAGGTCCTGTTCGAAAAACGCCAGGTCCAGAAGGATTATGAGTGCGTGTCCGCCGCCCACCCGGCCGCCGGATTTCCCGCCGTCGACTTTCCTGTGGTGGTCCGGAATCGGATGACCAAATCCCGCAGCTACCTCCTCGCGGAAGTAGTGCCTGGCGAGCCGAACGCGGAAACCAGGATCGAAAAGCTTGAAGCGTTCGACGGCGGTACTCCCGGCAGCGCGCCCCTCGCCAGATACCGGCTGGAGCCGCACACCGGCAAAACACACCAACTCAGAGTCCACATGGCCTCGCTGGGGTTGGGCATCGTCAACGATTCGTTTTACCCGGACCTGCTGGACAAGGCACCCGACGACTACTCGAAACCGCTCCAGCTCCTGGCCCGCGGCATCCGATTCGTCGATCCCATCTCCGGCACCCCCGTTGAATATCGAAGCGGTCTTGAACTCAGCGAGTCGGTCCGGGCGGGCTCGGCCTGATTCAGCGGCCGGAATGTCCGCAAAATGCGGTACCTTGTGGCCATGGACTTCGGCAGCGCTGACAGCTGGGGAGCGGCGATCTATTTCTGGATCTTCCCCCTGGTCATCGGCGATGCCCTTTTTCCGCCCATTCCTTCCGAAATGTTGGTTATCACCGGCGGCGCACTCGCCGCTGACGGACGCGCCAGCGTCCTGTTGATCGGCGTGCTGTCCGCCGTAGCGTCTTGGCTGGGCGACATGCTGGTTTTCCAGCTGTTCCGCCGCCGGCTCAGCCATATCCTGGATCGCTGGAAGTGGGGCAGACGCGTCCATAGCGGCATCCATCGGGCCATCGCGAAGGCAGGCCGATCCTCAACCTACGGGACCATCATCGGCGCCCGCTTCATTCCCGGCGGACGGTTGGCCACCGCTGCGGCATCGGGAATCGCCAACGTGTCCGTCCGCGGGTACAGCCTGTGCGCGGGGTTGGGGGCCATCATCTGGGCATGCTGGCTGGTGGGACTGGGCTATTTCACCGGCTCGGCCACCCGGCTGCCCTTCTGGGCAAGCTCCCTGATCGGGGTGGCACTGGGCCTGCTGATCGGCGTCGTAATTGGCATCATTGTCACCCGACGCCGCGGCAACCGCTCCCCCGTCAGAGAAACGGAAGCCTGACTACACCGGCGCCCAACGGCCGCGGTTGCGGCGCAGCACCAGGAGTGCGCCCGTCAGCGCAACGCGTTCGACGGCGTCGCGCATCATCTCAGCCGACGCCAACGCCTGCTGATTCTCGCCGACGTCCTCGGTGGTCTCCACGAGGAATCGCAGGTGCAGTTGCGGAACGCCGCCGGCGAGCTGCAGCTGATGGGATTCGACATGGTGCCGCGTGCCCAACGCCTCCACCGCAGCGTCCATGACGGACTCGGGCAGGTTACCGGGCCGGAGCCCGGTGATCTTGAGACGGGTCTGGAACGAAGGCATGGCAATACCCTACCGAAAACCGACTATCACTTCCGTCTCAACCCTCCCGGAGCAGTTACGCCCAAACCACCATCCCTCCCGGAGTAGTTGCGGGAGGAGGGCCGGCCCCAAACCAGATCTCCGGGAGGGTTAGCCAAACAGGCGCCAGAGCTCCGGGAGGGTTACCCGGTGTTGCGCAGGCCCGCCGCGACCCCATTGACGGTAATGAGCATGGCCCGCTGGAGGCGCTCGTCGATTTCGGCGCCGCTGATGGTGCCGGCTTCGGCCCTAACGCGGCGCAACAACTCCACCTGGAGGTAGCTGATGGGGTCCAGGTATTGGTCCCGGATCTCCAGGGAGCGCTTGAGGGTGGGCTGGGCGTCGAGGAGCAGGTCCTCGCCGGTCAGGAGCTGGATCTCAGCAACGGTGAGGTCGTACTCCTCGCGGATGGCCCGGAACAGGTGATGCAGTTCCTCCGGGACCAGGGTGGCCACGTAGTAGCCGGCGATGTCCAGGTCCGTCTTGGCGAGCGTCATCTCAACGTTGGAAATGACGGAGCGGAAGAAGTTCCAGTGGGCGGTCATTTCCGCCAGGTGTTCGGCGTTCCCAGCTTCGCGGGCCGCTTTCAGGCCCGAGCCAACACCGAACCAGCCCGGCACGATCTGCCGCGACTGGGTCCAGCCAAACACCCACGGGATGGCCCGCAGCCCACCGAGTCCGGCGCCGGAATCGGGGCGTTTGGACGGCCGGGAGCCGATGTTGAGCGAGCCAAGCTGCTCCACGGGGGTGGAGGAGAGGAAGTAGGCGGGCAGGTCAGGATGGTCGATCAGTGTCCGGTAGCGGTCAAAGGCTGCATCGGAGATGGTCTCCATGACGTGCCCGTAGCGTTCGCGCTGGTCGGCAGAGGTGCGCGGGTCGCGGTGCAGTGCGGAACCTTGCAATACAGCTGCCAGGGAAAGTTCCAGGTTCTCGCGGGCCAGTTCGGGCAGCGAGTACTTGTCCGAGATGACTTCGCCCTGCTCGGTGAACTTGATCTCGCCTTCCAACACCCCGTTCGGCTGGGCAAGGATGGCATCGTAGGTAGGTCCGCCGCCGCGCCCAACGGAACCGCCGCGGCCGTGGAAGAGCCGCACGCGGACCCCGTGTTTGGCGGCGATGTCGCGCAGCTTCCGCTGGGTCTTGTGGATTTCCCACTGGCTGGTCATGACCCCGGATTCCTTGTTGGAGTCTGAATAGCCCAGCATGACCTCTTGCACGTCGCCGCGCAGTCGAACCAGTTCGCGGTACGAGGCGTCGGCCAGCAGTTGGTCGATGATTTCCGCTGACGCGCGCAGCTCTTCAACGGTCTCGAGCAGCGGAGCGAACCCGATTTTGGCATACGGGTTTTCGCCAACCACATTGACCAGCCCGGCTTCACGCGCCAGGACTGCTGCGGCGAGGACGTCGTCGGCGCCGCGGGTCATGGAGATGATGTAGGTCTCGATGACGTCCGGGCCGTAGGTTTTGAGTGCCCGGCGGATCTCCCGGAAGACGTCGTACGTGCCGTTCGCGGCGCCGTCGAGCGTGATCGGGTGCCCGGACAGGGGCCTGCGGGAGGCGAGTTCGGAGCCGAGGACCTCGAAGCGCTGCTCTCGGCTGAGTTCGGCATACCGTACCCCCGGGCCGCCAAGCCGATCCATCAGCTGCCCCACGGCGTCGTGATGGTGATCGGCGTGTTCGCGGATGTCCAAGGTGGCCAGGTGCAGCCCGAAGGAGGAGACAGCGCGACGCACCCGGGCCAGCGCACCATCGGCAGCCAGCGCCGCCGAATGGTTCCGCAGGGATGACTCCACCAGGTCAAGGTCGTCGATGAGTTCGGGCGTGCCGCTGTAGTCGCGGCCGTGTTCGTGGTTGGAACCAGCCGCGACGCGCTTGCCCGTATTGATCAGCTTGGCCTTGATGCACGTCAGCTTCAGCCGGTAGGGCTCCTGGGCGTTGAGTTCCAGGACCCGCTTGTCCAGGCCTGGCAGGTTGCGCAGGTCAACCTCAAGCGAGTCCATCAGCTCCTGGTCAACGTCGGCGAGTGCCGTGGAGTTGGAGAGGATGGAGATGAGTTCGTCCACCATGCCGATGCTGATGCGCACGGCGTTCTGGTTCTGGATCTGCAAGATTTCGCGGGTGACGGCGGCCGTGACGTTGGGGTTGCCGTCACGGTCACCACCGATCCAGGAGCCGAACCGGATGGGAGCGTCCTGGCCGGCAAGGGTGACCCCGTGCTCGCCGAGGAGTTCGGCAAAGTCGGTCAACATCGCCGGCATGGCATCGGTCAGGATGTTGCCCAGATAGTAGATGGCGTTCCGGGCCTCGTCCACGGGTGTGGGCCGGACCTGGCGCAGCTCGTCGGTTTGCCACATCTGGTCGATGACCTCGGCAAGCTGCCGGTCCTGCCGACGCCGGGCCGAGGTGCCTTCGAGGGTGTGCTCAGACAGGACGTCGGAGAGTTTACGGACCTTGTCCAGCACGGAGCGCCGGGAAGCCTCAGTGGGGTGGGCGGTGAAGATGGGCCGCACGTCCAGGTTGTTGACGGCGTCCTGCAGCGCGGCGGGGCCGGCCTGCTCGGCGATGTCGTTGACCGCTTTGGCCAGCCAGCCGTCTTTTTCGTCCCGGTTCCGCAAACCCCGGACCCGGTGCACCTGCTCTGCGGCATTGGCCAAGTGGAAGTAGAACGCGAACGCCCGGACCAGGTCCGTGGCCTGCTCTATGGGCAGCGAGCCCAACAACTCGCGCACCTGCTCCACGACGTCGTGGGCGCTCCACGGCCCTGTCGCGTCTGCACCGCCGCGGGCCGCCTCCTTGGACTCCTTGGTCAACAGGCGCACCTGCTCAACAAGTTCGAGGAGGTCAGGCCCATGCTGGCGGACCAGTGATTCGCCCAGAAGCGTGGAAACCCGGCGCACGTCGGCGCGGAGTTCGGACGCGAGATCAGGTTCGGAATGTGCTGCAGTGTGCGCCATGGAAGTCTCTTTCGAGGGATCGGTCGGGGGCTCGTACACTGCGTTGGATACTGTGAGCCGTATTACTAGCTAACGATGCTACCCGCAGGCCAACGCCGGGTGGGAATCCATCTCAGATAGTAGGCGTTGAAGCCCACACAGCCTCGAAAGGAACCATGAGCACCACCGACACAGCCAAAGTGGAACGTTGGCAGCGCTTCCGCACCCACCGCAACGCAGCCCTTGCCAGTCCCCACGGCTGGCTCACCCTGACCTCGTTTCAGTGGCTGGCTGGCGCGCCCGCCGCGGTCGAACACGTGCCCGGCCTTTGGTCAACGGACGGTACGACGGCGGAACTCACCGCCGCGCCCGGCGACGGTCTGTCGCTGGTGGACTCGGGCGAACCCGTGGTGGGCACTCTTCGCGCCGCGCTCGACGACGAGGAATCCCTCCTGTGGGTGCAGTCCGGCGGCGAGGACGGCACCCAGGTGGTGGTGGAGTTGGCGCTACGGGCGGGCAACTACGCGATCCGGACGCGCGACGCAGCGTCGCAGGTCTTCACTGGTTTCACGGGCGTCCCCACCTACGACTACAACCCGGCCTGGGAAGTCACAGCACAGTTCCACCCCTACGCCGAACCGGTGGACGTGCCCATCAGCACGGCGAACCCGCTGGTGGACGGCGTGCACCGCAGCGTGGGTGACCTGGTGTTCCAGCTGCCTGGGAGCGGCCACGAGTTCCGGCTGCAGGCTGCCGGGGAAGACCTTGGCGCCCTCAGCGTGACGTTCCATGACCGCACCAACGGCGACACCACCGACGGTTGGCGCAAAGTGACCACGCCGAAGCCACGCCCGCACCCGGACGGCCCGGCCACAGTGGTACTCGACTTCAATCGGGCCATCAACTATCCCAGCGCGTTCACCCCTTTCGGCACCTGCCCCATGCCGGTGCCGGGCAACACCCTCGACGTCCGGGTGGAAGCCGGCGAAAGGCGGGCGGAAGCGGGCGCGGCTGAGGGGACGGCATCGAGCTAGACGATCGCGGACATCCCCGTGACCGTGCGCCCCACAATGAGCGTGTTGATCTCGAACGAGCCCTCGTAGGTGTAGATGGCCTCGGCGTCAGCGAAAATCTTGGCCATCCGGTAGTCGGTCACAATCCCATTGCCGCCAAGGATGGACCGGCCCAGCGACACCGTTTCCCGCATCCGTGCACTGAGGTAGGACTTGGCCAGCGCCACCTGCGCCATGTCCGCCGCGCCGGCATCCTGCAACCGTGCCAGCCCCGCCATCATGGCCATGCTGGCCACAGTGTTCCCCAGCATCGTCACCAACTGGTGTTGGATCAGTTGGAAGCTGGCCAGCGGCCGGCCGAACTGGTGGCGCTCCACGGCGTACTGCCGGGCAACGTCGAACGCAGCCAGCTGCTGCCCCACCGTCTGCCAGGCCACCATGATGCGGGAACCTCGCAGGAGTTCCTTGGTGTCATCGAAGCTGTTGATGGTGGCGAAACGGTCCGCTTCTGACACCTGGACATCATGGAACTCGATGTCGGCGTTTTGCACCGTCCGGAGCGCGATCTTGTTTTCGATGCGGGTCCGGCTCACCCCGGGTAGGGTCGCATCGACGATGAAGCCACGGACAGCCCCGTCTGCTTCGTCGCGGGCCCAGACCAGCATGTAGTCGCAGAACGTCCCGTTGCCGATCCACCGCTTGGCGCCGTTGAGCACCCAGGTGTCAGCACCGCCGTCGCGCGCGTCTGCTGTCCCTGCCGCAGCTGGTACCCGGCGGGCGCGGGTCTCCATCCCGCCAGCCACGTCGGAGCCGTGCGCTGGTTCGGTCAGCGCGAAGGCGCCGGTGATGCGGAGCTCGGCGGCGGGGGCCAGGTAGCGTTCTTGCTGGTCAGCCGAGCCGAAAGCATAGAGGGACTCCACAAAGAGATCGTGGTGGACCAGGAAGAACGTGGCAATGGACGTGTCCACCCGGGTCATTTCGGCCATGACCAAGCCAGCGAAAAGATGGCTGTAGCCGCGCTGGCCGGGGGTGCTCAGCTCCAGGGCTGCGAGCTTAGGCAGGATGTGCGCAGGGAATTCCGCTTTGTCCCACCATTCCCCGGCGTAGGGGGCGATCTCCGCCGCCAGGAAGTCACGTAGTTCGTCGAGTTTGTGCCGCTCGGAGGCGCTGAGCTGGGATTCGACCTCGAAGAAATCGGCGCTGGGCAGCCCCTCTGGATCTTTCACTTGGGTGCCATTCTGATGGCGCCGTCCAAGCGGATGGTTTCCCCGTTGAGCATGGCATTGTCCACAATGTGCGCCACGAGCTTGGCGTATTCGGCGGCCTTACCGAGCCGGGAAGGGTGCGGGACCTGGGCGCCGAGTGAGTCCTGCGCAGCCTGCGGCAGGCCCGCCAGCATGGGTGTTTCGAAAATGCCGGGTGCGATCGTCACCACTCGAACCAGCGAGCGCGCAAACTCGCGCGCCAGCGGCAGGGTCATGGCTGCCACGGCCCCCTTGGACGCGGCGTAGGCCGGCTGGCCGATCTGGCCGTCAAAGGCCGCCACGGAGGCGGTGTTGATGATGACGCCCCGCTCCGGGCCACCCAGTTCGGTGCTGACGGGGTCGGTTTCCACCATGGCCTGGGCCGCCAACCGCAATACGTTGAAGGTGCCGACCAGGTTGATCTGGACCACGCGGTTGAAGTCGGCCAGCGGCAGCACGCCGTCCCGGCCAAGGACTTTCCCCGGCGTCCCGATGCCGGCGCAATTCACCACAATCCGCAGTGGCCCCAGCGTGGTGGCGGCGTCGACGGCGGCCTGCACCTGGTCTTCGTCGGTCACGTCTGCTGCGACAAAGATGGCCGCTGGTCCCGAGCCGTCGCCCACGAGTTCGGCAGCGACCTGCTCACCGGCAGAGGAGGCGAGGTCCACCAGCACCACGGCAGCGCCGTCGTCGTGCAGTCGCCGGGCCGTGGCCGCCCCCAAACCCGAAGCGCCGCCCGTGATCAGTGCGACTGTGCCGTTGACATCCATACATCCTCCTTGATGCGGAACCCGGCCCGCAGACCTATCAGTTAGTCAATGTTAACTGAAATTCGTGGAGACCGCACGCCATTCGGGCTGCCGACGGCGGGTGGCAGCTAGGGTGAAGCCATGAATCCTGCCGAGCACCCCGACGCGAACCAGCGAGCCGCCCATGCAGCGCAGTCGGTGACAGGTCTTTTTGGCGGTCGCCTGCTGTTCCTGCCCGGGACGCACCTGGCCGCAACGAGCTGGCCACGCCCGCGGGGTTTGGTGGCCAGGCTGCGCGGCAACCTGCTCGAACCGTGGCATTACTGGTGGCAAGCGCATTACCTGGATGCGTTGGTGGATGCCGGCCAGCGGGAAATGGCGCAGCCCACGGCGGAAGGGGCCGACGCGGCCCGGCTTGCTGCCCGCCTGCTCACCGGAATTCGGCTCCGGAACCTCAACACGTTGGTCAATAACTACTACGACGACATGGCGTGGCTCGCGCTGGCCACCCTGCGGTTGGACCAGCTCGCCGACCGCCGCCGCTACCGGAAGGTAGGCCACAAGCTGACGGGCCAGTTTGAGGCTGCGTGCAGCGATGACCTGGGCGGCGGCGTCTTCTGGAGCAAGGAGCGGGACTTCAAGAACACTCCCGCCACAGCACCGGTGGCGCTCTATTTCGCGAGGACAGGGCAGGCGGCGAAGGCTCAGGGTCTCGTGGACTGGCTGGACGCCACCTTGTTCGACGCCGAGGCGAACCTCTACCTCGACGGTGCGCGAGCGGGGGCGGACGGCACTGTCCTGGTAGAACGCAACATCTACACCTATAACCAAGGACCCATCCTGGGAGCGCTGCTCGAACTGGGCGGCGAGGCCAACTTGGTACGGGCCTGCACACTGATCGAGGCGGTTGAGTGTGCACTGACTGTCCCTGCTCAGCCAAGTCCGGTTTCGATGAGCACGGCGGTACAGGCAGCGCCACAGCCAGCCACGATCCTGCGCTGCGACGGTACTGGCGACGCTGGACTCTTCACCGGCATCCTCTGCCGCTACTTGGCTATCGCCGCCAAGGACTCCAGGTTGCCTGCGCCCACCCGGGCCATCGCGGCCCGCCTGGTCACGGACACCGCCGACGCATTCTGGGCCGGCCGCCGCACCCTGACCAGCAGCGACACGTCAGACACTCTGGGCGGCAGGCAAACCGACGCCAAGCACCAAGGCCTCAGCATCTTCTCCCAACACGCTACCCAACCCGCCGCCGAGACCTACCCGCCGGGGACCGCCGTCGAACTTTCCACTCAACTGCAGGCGTGGCTGGTACTCGAAGCCGCGGCCGGATTGCCTGCCCCGTCACCGAACGACGGCGGGATCCCCGCAACGCGGTTCGGCACCTGAGGCCCGTTGCCGCCTGAGCCGTAGCGGACGAGTTGGTCAGGTGTCTTCCGGGCGTTTCTTCTGCGGATACGGCGCCTCGCCACGGGCCAGCATCGCCACGAATCCGGCGATTTTACGTTCCCGGGTGGCAGGCTGCTTGACCGAGTTGGTGCGATGAATGAGGGCAAACCGGTTGGTCCTGGTGAGCACGTCGAACATGGCCTGCGCGGCTGGAACGGCGGCGATGGCGGCGGCTAGGTCTGCCGGCACTTCGGCTGTGGCCTGCCCCGCGTAGGCGGCATCCCAGCGTCCGTCCGCTTTGGCAGCGTCGACGGCGGCCCGGCCCGCTGCCGTCATTTTGCCTTCGCCTTCGAGCCGGGCGATGTAGGTGACGTTCCGCGCCGACCAGATGCTGCGGCGCCCACGTGGGGTCATCCGTTGGAACGAGGATTCGTCATCGCGGCGCCGGGCCTGGCCATCAATCCAGCCGAAGCACAGTGCCTCATCCAAGGCCGTGGCATACGTCAACTCGGTGACCTGGCCGCCCTTCTTGTGCAGCACAATCCAGACGCCGGGACTCTCCTGGTGGTTGGCTTCCAGCCAGGTTCGCCACGCAGCGGCATCGGGCACCAGCAGTTCCTCAAGTTCGATGGCCATGGCACCATTCTGCACCGCGCACGCGCTGCCGACACCCGTAACCCGGCCCAGGCCCGTCCCGTGCGCGCCCCAGCAACGCGCCCCGCCAGTACTTCCTGGACAGCACCACCCCGCCGCAGATGGGGTAGAACTTAACCATGAACGTGCGCACACCTGACCCGAATCCCGGCTGGCTCTCCGAAGACGACCTTTTCGAGGCCCGCGCCCGGCTGCCCATGGTCTATG
This sequence comes from Arthrobacter ulcerisalmonis, assembly GCF_900609065.1. Taxonomy (GTDB): domain Bacteria; phylum Actinomycetota; class Actinomycetes; order Actinomycetales; family Micrococcaceae; genus Arthrobacter; species Arthrobacter ulcerisalmonis. The sequence goes on from NZ_UXAU01000014.1 coordinate 50,589, forward strand.
TGGAAGCAGTGCCAGTCCGTTTGGATCCGCTGGGGTTCGTCAACGAGGTTGGCACGCTACTGCAGGCTGACGAGGACGGCACCATGGTCCGGTCCCTGGTCTCCGGCCGCGTCATCTACCGCGAAACCATCCGCGCAGCCCTGCTCCGGCACATGGAGAAGGACCTGGGCCCGCTGGCTTTCCCACAACTGCCCATCAGTCCGGTGCCGTTCACGGTGGCCGAATACTTCCCAGCACCATCGCAGACCGGGTTCACCGACGAACGCCAACACGCCGTCTCGCTGGCCTACCTCATCCCGGTGACTGGCGAGTGCGAACCCCGCCAGGACGCGTTGGAATTGACGTGGATGACCCCGGAGGAAGTCTTGAGCCCCGGCGTGCAGCTGGAGTTTGCCGGTGGTCGCGGAGCCTTGGTCCGCCAAGCCATCGCTTTCGCCGGCGTGGGGTACTGACACCCGCATCACCGCGCCAGCGTCCCTGATTATCGGCGCCTGCCTTTGTAGACTGGAGGGCGGACCGCGCGAGACTTTAAGGACTTCCATGACCGAAACACCAGCCGAACGGCACAAGACCGAACAGCAGGCTGGATCTCTGGGCAGCGGACATCAGATTGTGCTGCCAGACGGCCGGGGGACCGCAGAAATCCATCACGTTGAGATTGAACGGGACGACTTTGGCGCGCCCGCCATCGTCCTGGCTACCCTGTCCGGCGGCGGGACGTTGCGCATCGCCGTGGGCAGCACCGTCACCGTACCCAGCCGCCATTCCGACGACGTTATTCCCCTCCGCATCGCCGACGCACCAGCCGCGGAGGTGCCACAGCAGCCCGATTCCGCCGCGGCTGCTGCTCTGACGGGACCCGGCGTCGTGGTTCCGCCCCTGCCTGCTGCCCCGCCGGCGTTGCAGGGACCGAGCGAGGAGGACCTGGCCCTCATCCCGGTTTCGGCAGGCACCCCGGAGTCGGTGATCGCCGCAGCCGCGGAGTCGCACCCGGACGCCATCGGCGTGATGTTGTTGTCAGAGCGGTTGGCCAAGGGCGTGAATGTAAAGTCCGGCAGCTGCCTCAAGGACCTCAGCGATTTGGCTCACGAACTCTATGTGGCACTCAAGGACGGCGAACGCTCCCTGGAGGTGGCGGACCTCATCACCGTGCTGCCCTTCGACGGTAACCCCGGCCGCTGGAGCTCCGTGGAGGCAGCACTGTCACTGGCCAGTTACATCTGCCGGCAGGATGGCCAAGCCGAACGCGCGCAGGTCTACGAGAAGCTCATCCGGACCCCCGAAAACCAGGAAACGGATCCGTTCAAGGCCCGCATGGCCGCCAAGGTCCGGCAACGTTCCCTGAACGAACCCAACCTGTACGACAAGGAAATCTTCCGCGCGATCGACAATTCGAACCGCGACGCTGAGCGTGAATGGCGGCTGCTGCGGCTGGAATCGTTGTTGTTCCTGCGCGCCCACGGCGGGTCAGAAACCATCAACGCCACCGAACTGGACCGGCGGATCAGCAACGAACTTGAGGCGGTCCGCGCCTAGTTTCGGCCAGCGGGGCGCTTGGCCGCGGGACGGTCCGGATTGCCCCTACCGGGGCCCGCGCGGGAGCGGTAGATTCGGGCTATGACCAACAATCTGAGCGTAGTGATCAATGCTGATGCGGCGCAGGTCTGGACCATGCTGCGCGAACCCTCGCAGGTGGCGCAATGGCACGGCTGGGATACAGACGAGCTTGCCGCCGAAATCCAGGAGATCTACTTCTCCAACAAGGTTGAAGAGGCCGCAGACCACACCAGCCTGACAGTGAATGGCGGTGACGTCTTCGCCCTGCACCCAGTGGCTGAGGGAACCCAAGTGAGCATCACCCGCGCCGCCTTGGACCACGATCCCGAGTGGGCCGCCTGGGATGAGGACATCACCCAGGGCTGGCTCACATTCTTGCACCAGCTCCGTTTCGCGTTGGAACGGCACCCCCACGCCACCCGCCGCACCCTATTTTTTGAAAAGCCAGGGGCACCGGGTGACTCCAGCACGAACGGAGCCATCGCGCAGCTCGGATTGTCGGACCTCCCCGCCGCCGGTCAGCCGTACGAGCTGCGCCTTGCCACGAGCGAGAACATTTCGGGGAAAGTGTGGTTCCGCACCGCCCACCAGGTGGGCCTTACGGTGCACGACTATGCGGATCACGGCGAAGGCCTCCTGATCGTGGCGGAGCAACCCGTCATTGCTGACGTCCGCCCGGATGGCGGAGCCATGGTGATCGCCTCCACTTATGGGCTCGGCGCGGCCCGGCTGGCTGCCATCCGGTCCGGCTGGGACAGCTGGTCGGGTTCTGCCAGCTCGGCCAGCTCAGCAGGCTCGGCGAGCTGAGAAGTACCCCACACCCGAACCTGCCAGCTGACAGAACACCGGGGAATGCTGGCACACTGGTACGGTGCCAGCCAACCCCGCCCCTGACCAGTCCCCTGCCACCCCGGTTTCGGACCGTCACCCCGGCGGCGCGCTCAGCGCAGCACCGGCGTCGACGTTCACAGCACGGCAGGCCGAGTTCGGCTTCCAGATAGGTACCCGGCTGGCCGAATCGTGCGCGCCGACAGCCGCACACGTCGCTCAAAATGGCGGCGACTTCCTGGGCCGCACCGGCGTGATCAGCACCCCGCACGGCGAAATCCGCACTCCTGCCTTCATCGCCGTCGGCACCAAAGCCACCGTCAAGGCGGTGCTGCCCGAGTCCATGGCGGACCTTGGCGCGCAGGCCCTGTTGGCTAACGCGTACCACCTATACCTACAGCCAGGCGCCGACATTTTGGACGAGGCCGGCGGGCTGGGTTCGTTCATGAACTGGCCTGGTCCCACGTTCACTGACTCCGGCGGATTCCAGGTCATGAGCCTGGGCTCGGGTTTCAAGAAGGTCATCGACATGAAGTCGGTGGACACCTCTGGGCCTGATGATTCGGTGGCTCCCGGCAAGGAGCGCCTGGCCCATATTGATGACGACGGCGTGTGGTTCAAGAGCCACCTCAACGGTGACAAGCACCGGTTCTCGCCGGAGATCTCCATGCAGGTCCAGCATCAGATCGGCGCCGACATCATGTTCGCCTTCGATGAGCTGACCACCCTGCAGAACAGCCGTGGCTACCAGGAAGAATCGCTGGAGCGGACCCGACTGTGGGCGCTGCGATGCATCGCAGAACACGCCAACCTCACCGAAGCGCGCGCCACGAAACCGTACCAGGCGCTCTTCGGCGTCATCCAGGGCGCCCAGTATGAGGACCTCCGTCGGCAGGCGTGCCTCGATCTGGGCGCCATGCCCTTCGACGGCTTCGGCATCGGTGGCGCGCTGGAGAAGGAAAACCTCGGCACGATTGTGCGCTGGTGCAACGAGGAACTCCCCGAAAACAAGCCCCGTCACCTGCTGGGCATCTCGGAGCCGGATGACATTTTTACCGCGATCGAAAACGGTGCAGACACCTTCGATTGCGTCTCCCCCACCCGCGTGGCCCGCAACTCGGCCTTTTACACCCCGCAGGGCAGGTTCAACCTCTCCGGCGCCAAGTACAAGCGCGATTTCGGCCCCCTGCAGGACGGCTGCGACTGCTACACCTGCACCAACTATTCCCGCGCGTACATCCACCACCTGTTCAAGGCCAAGGAAATGCTGTCCGCAACCCTGATCTCCATCCACAACGAGCGGTTCGTGGTGAAGATGGTGGACGATGCCAGGCTGGCGATCGAGGCTGGCACCTTCTTCGATTTCAAGGCCGAAACCCTGGGGCAGTATTACGCCTGAGCTATCCTGACCAGATGCTCATTGAGATCAGTGCCGCTGAAGGCACCGCCGAGGCCCTGGTTGTCCGCCCGTCCACCGGAACCGGCCCCTTCCCGGGCGTCATCCTCTATATGGACGCCTTTGGCTTGCGCCCCCGGATCGAGGAAATGGCCCAGCGCATCGCCGATTGGGGCTACGTGGTGCTGGCGCCGAACGTCTTCTACCGCGAGGGCACGGCTGCCGAACTCGCACCGGCCATGGACATGACCACCCAGGACGGCCGAGAAGACGCCGGCAAGGCAGCCTTCCCACGGGTGGGTCGGCTCACCTCAGACAAGGCCCTGCCGGACATCGACGCCTGGCTCGGCGCTTTGCAGGGGCTCGACGGCGTTGCGCCGGGTCCCGTCGGAACGTTCGGTTACTGCATGGGCGCCCGGCTCGCGGTCCGCACCGCCACCGCGCATCCGGAAGCCGTGGTCGCCTGCGGTGGATTCCACGGCGGCGGGCTTGCCTCCGACGCCGACGACAGCCCACACCTCGGGTTGGGACAGGCCCGTGCACACTTTGTTTTCGGCCATGCAGACCAGGACAACAGCATGGATCTCGACGCCGTTTCCCGGCTGGGTGCGGCCCTGGACGACGCCGGGTTGGTGTCCACCAACGAGGTGTACGCCGGGGCACCGCACGGTTACTCGATGGCTGACACGTCCATGTTCCACGAGGAGGCCACGGAGCGGCACTTTGCCGAGCTCCGCGACCTCCTGGATGGAACGCTCAAGGCCTGACCGCGCACAGAACGGTGCGGTCCGGCGTCGTTATGCGCCGTAACTGGGTTCGCGTTTTTTGATCCAGCGGATGACCAGCGACGTCAGGGGTACCAGCGCGAACTCCACCAGGGTCTTGTAGACGAAGCCCACCACCACGTAGTTCACGAAGGTGCCGAAGTCGGTGATGCCGATGACCGACGCGGCGATGCTGCAGAAGATCAAGGTGTCCACGAATTCGCCGGCGCCTGACGAGCCCATCAGGCGGGCCCACAAGGATTTCTCGCCGGAGCGGGCCTTCATCCGCACCAGGATCCAGGAATTGATGGTCTGGCCCGCCAGGAAGGCCAGCAGGGAGGCGAGCACAATCTGCGGTACCGGGCCCAGCGCGCCTTCGAGGGCAGTCTGCTTGGCGGCACCAAAGTCGTCGTCGAAGCCTGGGAGCGCGATGATCACCCAGTAGCAGAGGGACGCGAAGACGGAGAGGGCAAATGTGGTGAGGATGGCTTTGCGGGCCACCTTGAAGCCATACACCTCGCTGATCACGTCGCCCAGGATGTAGGCCAGCGGGAAGAGGAAGAATCCTGCGTCCGTGATGATGGGCCCGATCGCCACGCCTTTGGATGCGCCGATGTTGGACAGGATCAGGATGACGGCCATGAAGGCCAGCAGGATCCCGAAATAGGGCGAGCCGATCGAGGCGAATTTTGCCGCCGATCCTGGGCCAGCTGCGGGTCTGAGTTTGTTCGCGGGAAGGGCGTCGGGCCCCGAGGAAGATGGCATGGAAAAGTCCGTTCAAAGTGGTTCGCTCACGGCTGCGTCGATCCCTGCAGCCCCGGCTGTATTAGCACTGTCACCCAATTCTCGCACCGGTTGGCAATGGGGACCGGCGGATTGGTGCCGGACGGTCCCATTGTGGTGCTGAACACACTTCACCGTCAGTCGCTGTTCAGCGTCACAACGCGGCAGATCTGCGCTCAATGCGAAGATGGTGCCATGACTTCTGTTTCAGCTGATGCATCGCAGCCCGCTCTTCCCGCAATCGTCCTCACCATCGCCGGTTCAGAAGCAACCGGTGGCGCGGGCGCGCAGGCAGACCTGAAGACCTTCCAGGAACTCGGTGTCTTCGGCATCGCCAACCTGACCTGCATTGTCTCCTTTGATCCCAAGGACAGTTGGAATCACCGCTTCGTCCCCGTGGACCAGCACGTGATCGCCGACCAGCTCGAGGCGACCACCGCCGCCTACGGTCCCGCCTCTGGCGCGCCCTCGGTGCTGGACACCGTCAAGATCGGCATGCTGGGCAGCCCCGCCACGATCGCCACGGTGGCTGGCGCGCTGAAAGCTGCCGCGTTTGGCAACGTGGTGCTGGATCCGGTGCTGATCTGCAAGGGCCAGGAACCGGGGCACGCCTTGGACACCGACCAGGCGCTGAAGGCAGAGATCCTGCCGCTGGCCACCTTCGTGACGCCAAACCACTTCGAGGCGGAGTCGCTTTCCGGCCTGAGCATTACCGACGTTGAGTCGCTCAAAGCCGCCGCCATCCGGATCCATGAACTCAGCGGAGCCGCTGTGCTGGCCAAGGGCGGCGTCCGCCTGGCCGGCCCGGACGCCGTGGACGTGTTCTACGACGGCGAAACCCTCGAGGTCCTGAGCGCGCCCAAGGTGGGCGAGGTTGCCGTGTCCGGCGCTGGCTGCTCTTTGGCTGCGGCGGTTACCGCGGAACTGGCCAAGGGCGCCACGCCGCTGGCTGCCGCCCGGACCGCCAAGGAGTTCGTCACGGCCGGCATCCGCAACCGCGTAGCGTCCGGCGCACCGTTCGACGCTCTGTGGCAGGGCGGTCCCCGCTAAACCCTCCCGGAGCTCTCGCGACCGAAACGCCAGCCCTCCCGGAGCTCTCGCGGTTTTGGCCCGCCCGACGCCGTCTCCCCGACTGGCGCGCGCACCGCGCCAGGGGCGGCCGACGGCGGGCGGTGGGGCACCGCCGTCGGCCGCGGAATCTTCCGGCCTACCCGCGCGGAATGTTGCGGAGGTTGCTGCGGGCCATGCTGACGGCTTCGCCGGCACCACGGTTCAGGACCACCTTGGACATGGCGGTGGCGAAGCCCAGCACCTGGGAGCCGGAGATCTTGGGCGGGATGGACAGTGCATTGGGGTCGGTGATGAGCTCCACCAAGGCTGGTCCCGGATAGGCAAGCGCGGCGCGGTAGGCCGCCTCAATCCGGGTCGGATCCGTGACCCGTTCGGCGTGGAAACCCAGGGCTTTGGCAACCTCGGCATAGTTCGCGTCGGGAACGTCAACACCGAAGTCCGGCAACCCGTCGACCAGCATTTCGAGCTTGACCATGCCCAGAGTGGAGTTGTTGAAGACCACCACTTTGATGGGCAGGCGCTGCGCTGCGGCCGTGACCAGTTCGCCCATGAGCATGGACAGTCCGCCGTCGCCGGATACCGAAATCACCTGGCGCCCGGGGAACGCTCCCTGCGCGCCAATGGCATGTGGCAGGGCATTGGCCATGGAGCCGTGGAGGTAAGACCCAATCAGCCGTCGCGTGCCGAGCGGGTTGATGTAGCGGGCTGTCCAGACGTTGCACATGCCGGTATCTGCGGTGAAGATGGCGTCATCAGCGGCGATCTGGTCCAGGATCGAAGCCGCATATTCGGGGTGGATCGGTTGTTTCTTCTCCACCTTCCGCGTGTACGCCCCCACGGCCTTGTTCATCAGCCGGTCGTGCTTCTTGAGCATCTGGTCCAGGAAGCGGTGGCTCGTCTTCTGTTTCAGGAGGGGCAGCAGCGCGGTCAGGGTGGGCAGGACGTCGCCATGGACGGCAAGGTCGACGTCGGTTCGGCGGCCCAGCTTGTGCGCCGCCCGGTCCACCTGCGCGGTCCGGGTGTCTGGCAGGAACTGGTCGTAGGGGAAGTCGGTGCCCAGGAGGATCAGCAGGTCCGCATCGTCGATTCCCTCCGCTGCGGCGCCGTAACCCAGCAGCCCGGTCATGCCGATGTCGTAGGGGTTGTGGTACTGGACGAAATCCTTGCCGCGCAGCGAATGCCCAATGGGCGCATGGATTCTTTCGGCCAGTGAGATCAGCTCCGCATGAGCGCCCTCGACGCCGATGCCTGCGAAGATGGCGACCTTTCCGGCGTCGTTAATGGCATCAGCGAGTTCCTGCACGCTGGCCGGGTCCGGAACCAGACTGGCCCGCCGGAAGGTTGCTGGCAGCGGCGTGGGCGCGGTGGCCTCCAGCCCGGCAATGTCTCCGGGCAGGGTGACGACGGCGACTCCGTTCAGGCCGACGGCGTGCTGGATGGCGCTGTGCACCACCCGTGGCGCCTGCTCGGAAGTGCTGACCAGCTCCGAATAGACCGAACATTCGTTGAACAGTCGGTCCGGGTGGGTTTCCTGGAAGAAGCTGCTGCCGATCTGCTTGCTGGGGATGTGGGAGGCGATGGCCAGCACGGGGGCACCGGATCGGTTCGCATCATAAAGGCCGTTGATCAGGTGCAGGTTGCCGGGCCCGCAGGAGCCAGCACAGACTGCGAGTTTGCCGGTCAGTTGCGCTTCCGCCGATGCGGCGAAAGCCGCCGCTTCCTCATGCCGCACATGGATCCAGTCGATGCCACCTTGGCTGGAGCCACCGGTCTTGCGGACTGCATCGACGATCGGATTCAGGCTGTCGCCGACGATTCCGTAGATCCGCTGCACTCCGGCAGCCTGCAGTTGTTCAATGAGTTGGGTGGCGATTTCCTTGGCCATTCGTGCACACTCCCGAGATCGGTTGTTGCTGATCCGCCCAATATAGTACGCCAGGCTGGGTACTCTCCCGGCTGCCGGAACGCACTCAGCCTGGCAGCAGATCAGCCAATCAGGGCAGTGGCCGTGGAATAGCGGGCCAGCGGACTGTACGCCGTCTTGGCGCCGGTTACCCGCACCTTCACCGCACTCCCCTTGTCCGCCGCCACGAGCTTGTACATTGATCCGGTGGCGCCGGTAATTGCTGTGCTGCCGCGGAACCACTGGTAGGTGAGCGTGACCGGAGCCGGACCCCACGTACCAGGTGTGGCGGTCAGAGTGCTCCCTACGGTTTTCGTTCCTGCGATGGTAGGCACCGGCCCGGTCAACGTCCCCACTGCAACAGCCGCCGTCGCCGCCGACGTCTTGGCCGCCGTCGTAAATCCAGCCTTGGTACCGGTCACCCGGACCGTCATGGCCTTCCCCTGATCAGCAGCAACCAGCGAATACGTCGCAGCAGTCGCACCCGAAACGGCAACACCACTGCGGAACCACTGATACGCCAACGCCACCGGAGCCGGACCCCACGTACCAGGAACAGCCGTCAGCACCGACCCCACCTTGGCCGTCCCCGAAACCGTCGGAACCGGAGCAGTCAACGCTGCCGCTGCGATGGTGACGGTGGCTTGGCCGTAGTACGGCTGGAGCGGCCAGTCGTGGACGCTGAGCCGGGCGGTGACTTTCTTGCCGGCGTCGGCGGCCTGCACCGCGAAGGTGGGGCCGTTGGTCCGGTAGTCCTCGACGCCGTTGACGAACCAGTTGTAGTAGGGGCCAAAATCAGGTGCAGGGGACAGGGTGCCGTGGTCCACTGTCAGGGTGTTCCCGGCGCTCGGTGTGCCCGCGATCGTGAACGGTTTGGAGGCCGTCACGGCATCGGCACCGGACTTTCCGGCGTGCACCGTGGTGGAGTACGGGGCATACCCGGTTTTACTGCCACTGACTTTCGCCCAGATGTCATAGGTGGCATCGGCGGCGGTTGGCACGTAGGTGGTGGCGGTAGCGCCGGCAATCGCTTGGAGTGGAGCATTGTCCTTGGAACGCATCCACTGGTAGGCAATGTTCACGGGCGCGGGGCCCCAGACACCTGGATCAACGGTGAGGGTTTGGCCGGCCTGGGCGGATCCGTAGACGAAGGGCCGACCCGGCGCCAGGGAGAGGCCGGCCTCGGCCAACTGCATGGTGAACTGCACGCGCTGGCCTTCGGCGGTTGCCGTTAAGACGGTCGCGGTGTCCCTAGTTGCGACGTTGTCATAGCACTCGGCCTGGTACCGCTTCTCACGCGGTGCGCCCTCGTAGACGTTGTCTTCGACGCACAGTTTGTACTTCTTGCCGACAGTCATGCGCCAGTAGATCTTGCCCTGCGCGTTAGAGGTGAGCGGGCCCATCTGGGGTCCATCCCAGGCCCCCGTGGCGTCGTTGAAGACCAAGGGAATGTAGCCCACGTCGGCAATAGGCGCACCGGCGGGATCGGTCACGGTAGCTTCCATGATGGTCTCGTCCTTAAGGACAAAGGCCACGTTGGTCCACGCGGCTCCGGCCGGGACGTTGGCCACGGTGTAGGCGTCAACGGTGGCGGTGCCGTTCCAGTACTTCTCCAGGTAGAGCCGCTGGCCGGACTCGTCCCGGACGCTGATGTACGCCTGGTTAGGCGGGATCTTGGTGAGCGTAAAGTTGCCGTTTGCATCGGGTTTGGTGCTACTGACCTGACCACCGCCACTGGGCGACGCCGAGACGGACACGGCGGTCAAAGGCGCCCCGGCTTTGTTGGTGACTTTGCCGGTCATGCTGGCGAAGGCGTCCAGCTGTGGGTTGTAGGTGGTGGTGGGTGCAGCATCGGTCACGGCAACGGGCGTTGAACCGTAGGAACTGGACTTGTTCTCATTCCACTCATCGGCATACGTAGCCGAGCAGCTTCCGCTCCCACACGTGGTCCAGATCTTGTAGCTGCCGGCGGCCGGGACCGTGAAACTGTAGGACCCGTCCGCTGCCGACCAGACACCAGCAACTGAGCTGGCCCGGTCGTCGTTGGTGTAAGCACCCACCCACACGTCGCCGAGGGCCGTGGGGGTTGCGGTAGCCGTAAGCTTCCCCTTGACCACGCCTTTGAAGGTGTAGGTTGCGGCCGAGGCAGGCACGGCGCTGGCGAAGAGACCCGCGGCCACCAACGCAACCGCAGCCAGGACGGCCCACGGTTTTGCCCACACCCCCCGCCGTGGTCTGCGAGGTGGATGGTTGACGGCAGGTCTCGGCGACGGCATGGGTATGGTCCTTTTCCCCAAAAAAGTGACGGCAGGGGACCGATCGGTCCCCCGCCATCCTAAAACGCCAGCGCGCAGCAGGCCATGGGGAGTTCTTCCCCGGCGTCACGCGGGGAACGCACGACGTCGACCCCTGACTCGGGTGCGCATGCCCCGGCCCGAGCACCCCGGCGCGACCTACCGCTTGGCGTCCACAAGGTCCGCGCCGCCGTCGGGCGCTGCAGCATCCCAGGCGTTCCCCTGTTCCGCGTCCAACTGTGTTGGCTTTTTGTTCTTGAGCGCGAAGATGTACACCAGCAAGGACAGGGCGATCGCCACCGTGACGTAGGTGAAGAAGAGCTCAATGTTGCCCGCTTTCTGCAGCGCGGCGCCGATCAGGGGGACCGTCCCACCGAACAGTGAGTTGGCGATGGCGTACCCCAGCCCCACGCCCAGCGCCCGGATGGAGGCGGGGAAGAGCTCGGCCTTCACCAAGGCGTTGATCGAGGTGTAGCCGCCCACAATGATCAACCCGCCCAGCATCAGCAAGAACGCGGTGAACGGATCCTTGGTCCCGCCCAGGGCAGACAGCAGCGGCCAGGTGAAGAGGACCCCCGTGATGCCGAACCAGAGCAGCAACGGCTTGCGTCCCACCTTGTCGGAGATGATGCCGTAGACGGGCTGCAGGCACATGAAGATCAGCAGCGCCCAGAAGTTGATCACGGAAGTGTCGGTCTTGGCAATGCCGGAGGTATCGTTCATGAACTTCAAGATGAAGTTGGTGTACGTGTAGAAAGCAACGGTGCCACCCAGCGTGATGCCAATGCAGATCAGCAGCGGCTTGAGGTGCTTGGTCAGCAGGAGGCGCATGGTTCCGGGTTGCGCTTCGCCGGCCACCTTCACGTGCGCGGCGCGCAACTGGTCGGACGAGAGAGTCTCTTCCATTGAGCGGCGCAGCCACAGGACCACCAGGGCCGCAACGCCGCCGATCGCGAACGGGATCCGCCAGCCCCACTCGGTAAGCACCGTGTTGCCCATGTTGTTTTGCAGGATGATCAGTACCAGCAGCGCCAGCATCTGGCCGCCCACCAGGGTCACGTACTGGAAACTGGAGAAGAATCCACGACGGCGGGAGGTCGCCGCTTCGGACATGTACGTTGCGCTGGTGCCGTACTCGCCACCGACGGAGAACCCCTGCACCAGGCGGATGAACACGAGGATGATCAGGGCCCAGATGCCGATGACGTCCTTGGTGGGCAGGATGGCGATAGCGAAGGATCCGGCAGACATCATGGTCACGCTGAGGGTCAGTGCGGCCTTGCGACCGTTCCGGTCGGCGTACCGGCCGAAGAACCAGGCGCCGATGGGCCGCATGAGGAACGTGGTGGAGAAGACCGCCATCGCCTCGAGGCCTGCCTGCAGGTCACTTTCAGAGCTGAAGAAGTGGGACTGGAAGTAGGCGGCGAAAACCGTGTACACGTAGAGGTCGTACCACTCCACGAGGTTGCCGGCGGATCCCTTCAGGATGTTGCCCACGGCCCTCCGGGTCTGGGCCGCCTCGCTGGACGGCGTTACGTTTTGAGTGCTCATCAATGAACCTTCCTTGGCGTGGGCAGTCTCCCGAAAGCGCGGAGGACCTCCACCAAGCTATGGGTGATGCGGGCCACAGCCAACGCCGCAGGCGCATTCCTAACACTTCCTTAGGAATCGCGGTTCTCGGCAAGCGGGCCGGCCACAGTCCCAGCCGGCACGCGGTAGTCTCCATTGGCAGGGCTTCCGCCTCGCAGGCGCAGTCGCGGAGCAGTTGCGGAGCAGACAAGGACGGATCATGGACGTGCTGATCGTCGAGGACGACGACGCCATGGCCGCTGCCCTGGCGGCCGCGGTGGGATCGGCCGGTCTGCACGCCGAAAGGGTGTCCCGCGGTGCTGATGCGCTGCTGGTGCACCGCAATTTCCGGCTCATCCTGCTGGACCTGGGCTTGCCGGACATGGACGGTCTTGAGGTCTTGCGGAAACTCCGCCAAGTTACCGACTGCCCCATCCTGATCCTGACCGCCCGGGACGATGAACGCAGCGTGGTCCTGGGCCTGCGTTCCGGCGCCGATGATTACCTGGTCAAACCGGTCAAACTTGTGGAGCTACTGGCCAGGATGGAGGCGGTGACACGCCGTGCGGGGCGGATCCGCGGCAGCGACCCGGCTGCTGTCAGCCTGGCCGGCCTTGACATCGACTTGGGCCGACGGTCCGTCACCAGCAGCGGTGAGGCAATCCCGCTGACCGCCACCGAGTTCGATCTCCTGGCCCTGCTGGCCCGTCACGCCGGGTCAGTAGTCACCCGGGAACAGATTCTCGATGCCCTGTGGGGCGACGCCTTCGTGGCGTCCTCCCGGTCGCTGGACGTCCATCTCACCGGGCTGCGCGCCAAGCTGAAGAGGCCCGGATTCATCATCAATGTGCGCGGCGTTGGGTACCGCGTGGAGTCCGATCCGGCATGAGGCTCCGAGTCCTGGGGATCTTGAGTGTGCTGTGCCTGTTGGTGGTGGTGCTGGTCAGCGGCACGATTCTGGCCTCAGCCTCGCGGGAGTTGACGCAGGAACTGCAGATCAACCGCGCAGCGTCGCTGAACAGGATGGCACAGGTTGCCTTTGATGCCTCAGCCGACGGCGACACCGCCCGGCTGCAACGCGAAATGGACACCTACTCAGGGCTGTACGGCGAGGGGATGGTGGTCAGGGTCCAGCAGGTGACGCTGACATCCGGGGGGCTCGACGCCGGCCGGCCGGATGTCACAAACGCGCTCGCCCAGGCGCGGCTCAACATCTTCGGCACGGATCTGAGTCCGCTGGAGCCGCTGGACTCCGGCACCGAAGTGGTGTTCCGCCCCTTTGGCAGCGCAAGCCAGGTCCTCGGCGCCGTGGTGCTGGACGTGGACCTGACGGCTGCCCGGCAGAAGTTGCGCGACCGATGGGTGCTGGTGGGCGCGGCCGCGTTGGCCTTGGCCGCGGTTCTGCTGTTGGCCGCGGCCCGCCTGACGGGCTGGGTCCTGCGGCCGGTCCTGCGGCTCGACGCCGCGGTGACGGCGCTGGCACGGACTGGTCGTGCCGAGCAACTGCCGGCGGACGGCCCACCGGAGCTGCGGCAGCTGGGCAGGTCGTTCAGCGCCATGGCCCGCACGGTCACGGCAAGCATCGATTCCCAACGCCGGCTGATCGCAGACACCTCGCACGAGCTGCGGAACCCCGTGGGTGCGTTGCGGCTGCGCATGGACCTGCTGAACCTTGAACTTGCCGGCACCAAGGAACGCGCTGCGGCCCACAACGCCATGGTGGAGCTGGAACGGGTGGAGAAAATTCTGGACGGCGTCCTGAAACTGGCCGCGGCCGAGCACAGGTCTTCCGAGGGCGCAGCGCTGGGCTTCAGTGACGTGGGCCGGGCGGCGCCACTGCCTTTGGATCCGTATCCCATCCTGCAAGGCGAGCTGGAACGGGCAGCACTCCTGGCTGCGCAGGCCGGTTGCCGGCTGGTTCTGGCGGCCCCGCCAACAGTCCCAGTCCTTGTTGCGTGCCACCCCGGGGAACTGGCGCAGATGGTGGGAGAGCTGCTGAACAATGCCATCAAGTACGCGCCGGCGGCCACCATCACCGCGTCCGTTGCGTCCTCGCAAGGCACGGCTGTGGTGTTAATTTCCGACGACGGCCCGGGACTTTCAGACGCCGAGCTGGGTCTCGCCGCCACCAGGTTCTGGCGGTCCCCAGGGCATGCGTCCGTGTCCGGCACGGGCCTGGGCATGACGATCGTCAGCGAACTGGCCGCAGCGAACGGCGGCAGCCTGGTCCTGGCCGCCGCAGTTCCGCAGGGGTTGTCCGCCCGGCTGGTATTTCCGCTGGTCCAAGTCCCGGGCCCGGACCATCGATCGGATCAGCACCGTGATTGAGGGGACAGTCTGTCCGTCGCGCCGGACAGTCCTGAGGGCAGGCCTTGCCGGTGGCGTAGCGCTGGGCGTTTCGCTGGCCTTCACTGGTTGCACCGACGCCCCACGTCCCGATGCGGTGACGGTTGCCGGCGGCGAAGCTGGCGGGTTCTATCTGGAGTTTGCTACCTTGCTGGCCGCATCCTTGCAACGGCACGGTGTGGCGGGCACTGCTAAGGCCATGTCCACCGGCGGGAGCCTGGATAACCTGGCCGAGTTGCGGGCTGAACGAGCCACTTTCGCTGTGGCCTTGGCCGACGCTGTCGACGTCACCCAGCCGGGCCAGCCTGGGGAACTGGTGGCCCTCGGCAAAGTGTACGAAAACTACGTTCATTGCGTGGTGCGGGCAAGCAGCGGCGTCCGCACCATCGGCGATCTTGCTGGCCGTCGGATTGCAGTAGGACAGCCCGGCTCCGGGACGTCCCTGACCACGCCCCGGTTGCTGGCGGCGGCTGGACTGGCCACCCGCTCGGGTGGTGCTGAGGCACCAGGGGCGGGGACCGTCGTCGTGCTTAACCTCGGCCTGAACGACGGCCTCGCGGCCCTACGTTCCGGTGAGGTTGACGCGCTCTTCTGGTCCGGTGGAGTTCCGACGGCCGCCATTGCCGCGGCCCAGCTGGAGGTACCGTTGGCGCTGCTGGACCTTTCGGCGCTGCTACCCGAGCTGCGGCGGCGGCACGGGGCGGTGTATGACAGGGTTCTTGTCCCATCCGACAGCTACCCGGGAATCCCTGCGGTGTGGACAGTGGGTGCGGCCAACATGCTCCTTTGCCGCACGGATCTGGACGCGCCCACGGTGGAACGGACGGTCCAGGTGCTGGTCAGATATGCTTCCGAGCTCATTCCACAGTCGAGCCTGGGCGTTCAGTTCCTCAGCCCGGAAACGCTGATCAGTACTGCCGGCGTGCCGCTGCACCCGGCTGCCGCTGCCGCCTACCGCGCGTTGCACGGCTGAGCCGCCTTCCGGGAACGGAGGTCCAGTCGACGTTAGCGTTCGTCCTCAGCCCGGTAGAGATTTTCTACGACTCTTTCAGCCTGAGTCGTGCCCATCTTGGGATTTATGGACCGCAATTCCTTGATCGCGGCTTCATGTCCTTGGTTCACGTGAATGGCACGCAGCCAGATGATCTGCATCTGGGACAGGCTCGGCCCTGCCTTGGACACCTGGTACTTTTCCACGATGCGCCAGATGGATAGCGACACGTACACCAGTGCCAGCACCGCAATCACAGGCGTCAGAACATCATTCCGGAACGGTGAAATGAAATAGGTCGTCATGAAGAGAATCGCGAGCACCAGGGTGCTCAAGCCGAATTCCATAGACCGTACCCAGTCCGGAAAGCTGACTGAGCCAAGCCGCGGGATCTCCAGGAGCCGAGCCCTATCGGCCGGCTGCACGGACAATACTGTTGACCCGAGTACCAGTGCCAGCATCCAGATGGGCGGTGAGCCAGGATCACGGAGCTCGGGTTGATTGAGAACCAAAGCCACCAAGCACAGCGGCCCGCCACAAACCAAGGCTTGCGGCCAGCACTGTCGCTCCACCGGCGATGACAGAGACGCGCTTTGCATGGCGGACTTCGCGCATGAACGCCGCTCCTCTTCGTGGGTGTAGATCTCGGCGGACTGCTTTAGCTGCATCCTAGACCGCCAAGACAACTGCACTGCTCGCCGCGGCGGACTACGCTCGTTCACATGGGAGATGAATCTACTCGCACCGCCTACCGGGCCCGAGCAGCTGAGTACATTCGGATTCTTGGTTCCGTGGAAGACATGCACGAGCTTGATCAGCAACTGATTGCACGGTGGTCAGCAAGCATCAACGGCCAAATCATCGATGCCGGCTGCGGGCCCGGCCATTGGACCAGCTACCTTCACGGACAAGGCGCAACGATAGAAGGGATCGATCTGGTCCCTGAATTCATCAATGACGCCCGCCGACGCTTCCCAGAGGTGCCCTTTCGACTGGGATCCTTCATCGCCATGGAGTCCGCAGACAGAATCGCGAGCGGCGTGCTGGCATGGTATTCCTTGATTCACATTTCCCCAGATGACGTTCCCCTGGCTCTCCGCGAATTTGCTCGCATTCTTGTCCCCGGAGGACACCTACTCATCGGATTCTTCGACGGTTTGCCGCGCACCCCCTTCCCACATGCGGTTACAACTGCGTACTACTGGTCCGTTGAGCAGATGGAGCGCCTTCTGAACGAGGCCGGCTTTGACGTCCTCGACGTTGAAACGCGCCACGACACCGGGAAGCGGGCCCACGCCGCAATATCCGCCGTTGTCCGCTGAGAGCCGGTCATGTGGGCGGTAGCGAATGGCTACCAGATGAGCTCGTTCTCTCCGAGGGAGCAGAAGCGCGGTGGTGATCGGCTACCCCCTCAGGCAGAAATACGCCATCCCGAGTACGCCTCGGTAGCCCTCTTCGTAGGCAGCGCGTTGTTCCTCATATTGCCGACGGACCTGCTCTGCGGCGGGGTGGTCGGCATCATGTGCAGCGAGCCAGCGGGTAAACCTGTCGCGGTACCCGGCCTCGAAAACGTCCCACTCCTGAAGGCTTGCCTGGTCATCGTCTACCACCTCGAACCCAGCTGCGCGGATCTGCTCCCGCAAAGCATCGTGGGTGAGGTATTCATCATCGCGTCCAGCCAGTGGGGCGGTGGCCGCCGGATGAGGTGCTGCTGACCAGATCGCTTCGCCGTAGACGAGTCTGCCGCCGGGAAGCACCAGCGCACGAAGGGCGCGCAGGGCTGCGGCGTAGTCGAGCGGCTGCGCGGCCTCCACCGGCGGCCCCCAGATCTGGCTCGCGCCGATGCAGATGACAGCGTCTGAGGGGCGGTCTTGGGCCTCGAGTCCAGGCATCAAATCAAAGGTCGCCCTGTCGAGTAGCCAACGCTTCAACGCTTGTTGCTTCGCACGGTCGATGAAGACGGAAGCACTGTCCACTCCGCGTCCCCGAGCCTGCGGAGCCGACGCCAAAGCCCGAAGTAGTAGTTCACCCCATCCGCACCCCATGTCCAGAACCTCAGTCGGCGCCGGGTCGGACAAGAACGTTACAAGATGCTCAGCGCGTTCCTCGGAAAGCGGGGTAAGCCAGGTGAGGGATTCGAAGAGGGGCGGCAGTTTAGGCGAAGTACTGTCGGTCATTCACTGATGCTCTCACGCTTCACAAAAGGGACCTCTTGACTGGACGGCCAGAGTAGCCTCGGTTACATGAGGGATTTCTCGTCGGCCGATTGCCGTCACCATGACGTTGGACGTCGGCCCACGAGACGACGACACCTCGGCGGCGGGATATTCGGCTGGCAAGTAACGCGCGTCCTGTTCTCGGTGGGCACCATGTCGATTCTGACCGGCGGATTCCGCATGGCAATGGATCCGACAGACCATCAGCTTGGAGAACAGGCCAACCGATGACCGCGGCAAGCTGAGAGCCCACTCAGCTCCCCGAGTGCGACTGCAGGAACGTGTACACCTCGGTTTCATCCACGCCCGGGAATGCCCCTGGCGGCATGGCAGCCAGCAGGTGTGAGTGAGCCCGCGCCGAGGGCCATGCGTTGCCTGCCCACTCGGAGGCCAACGCCACGGGTGGCCGCTTGCAACAATTCGGGTCGGGGCAAAGGGACTTTTCCCGCGCCGTGGTTTCCCGGCCACGGAACCATTTGACGTGCTGGTAGGGCACCCCGATGGACAGCGAAAATTCGCCGTTGGCTGAGCGTTCCGTCCGAGCAGTACACCAGTACGTTCCAGAAGGCGTATCGGTGTACTGGCTGTAGGCGCTGAACTTGTCCGGCACGTCGAACACGGCGCGTGACGTCCAGGCCTTGCACGACGGCTGGCCCTCAATGGCGCCGGTGTGATCCTGCGGGAACGTCACGCCGTCGTTCTCGTAGGCCTTATAGATGATGCCGCTCTGGTGCGTCTTCTGGAAGTGAGTGGTGATCCCCAGGTGCTGCGTCGCCAGGTTGGTGAAGCGGTGGGCAGCGGTCTCGTAGGACACGGCAAAGGCATCCCGGATGTCCTCCACGGCAATTTCCTTGGCGTCTTTGGCCTTACGGAGAAAGTCGACAGTCGCCTGTTCCGGGAGGAGCAGGGCCGCTGCGAAATAGTTGGTGGCCACCCGCTGCGACAGGAAATCCCCGTAGCTTCGCGGCGTCTCGTGCCCCAGGACGTAGTGCCCCAGCGCCTGCAGCAGCACCGACCGCGGATCGTGATCCTGCCGCTGGCTCTGCGTCAGGTAAATTCTGTGGTTCTTCAGGTCGGTGACGGAGCGGGTTGAGTGCGGCAAATCGCCCACATGGTGGAGCGTGAAACCGAGGTTTTCCGCGATGTCCGCAATCACGTGTTGAGACAGCGGACCGCCGGTATAGCCGACGCCGGCCAGCACCTTCTGTGCCTCGGCCTCGTACTCCGGGAAGTAGTTACCCCGCTCCCGCATCATGGCGCGCAGGCTCACGTTGGCCCGCCTGGCCTCTTCCGGGGTGGCCACCTGTTCATTGAGCTTGCGCTCCAGCTCGTGCAGCAATCCCACCTGGGCTTCCAGGACATCCAGCGGAAGCCGCGAGCTGATCCGGATTCTGGGGAGGTTCAGGGATTCGTAGAGGGGTCCGCGCTGGTACCGCTCCAGCTCGATTTCCAGGGCTGCCCGCCGGCTGGGCGGTTCGGCGCCCAGCAGCTGCTCAACCCCCACACCCACTGCCGCCGCCAGCTGTTGAAGCAGGCCCAAGCGAGGCTCTCGCTTGCCGTTCTCGATCAGGCTGAGCTGGCTTGGCGCGGTGCCCACGGCGGCGCTCAGATCGTCCAGGGTCATGCCCGCTGCCTTGCGCAGGTGACGGAGCCTGCGCCCCAGGCTGATGACGTCCAAAGCGGGGGTTGCCGGTGTTGTGGTGGGGGCCGCGTCGTTGCGGCTCCAACTTGTAGGTTGCATTTATGCAGATTACGCGAAGAAGTGCATTTCTTTCCACATGTTTCTTCTATTCGCGGGGTTGAAAGTACGGAAAAGTAATTCTTACGGAAAGAGATGCACCGCCGAACCAGCTACTGAGACGCGAAGACGCGGCCCAGCTGGCAGGAGACAGCGAACTACCCAGGAGACAATGATGACTGCAGCATTTGAGCCCACCCAGCAGACGCCCGAAGAGCAGGCAACCGCCCTGGAACTTGAGTGGGCAGCCAATCCCCGTTGGGAAGGTGTGACCCGCGATTACTCGGCCGCCGACGTCGTCAAACTGCGCGGCCGTGTCACCGAAGAGCAGACCCTGGCACGCCGCGGTTCCGAAAAACTGTGGAAGCAGCTCACTGAAGAGCAAAAGACGGGCGGTTACACCAACGCACTGGGGGCACTCACCGGCAACCAGGCCGTGCAGCAGGTCAAGGCCGGGCTCCGCGCCATCTACCTTTCGGGCTGGCAGGTTGCGGCAGACGCCAACAACTCCGGCCACACCTACCCGGACCAGTCGCTGTACCCGGCCAACTCGGTTCCCACGGTTGTCCGCCGCATCAACAACGCCCTGCTCCGCGCCGACCAGATCGAGTTCTCCGAGGGCGTCCAGACGGTCGAAGATTGGCTGGTGCCGATCGTTGCCGACGCCGAAGCCGGTTTCGGCGGCCCGCTGAACGCCTACGAGCTGATGAAGTCCATGATCCAGGCCGGCGCGTCAGGCGTGCACTGGGAAGACCAGCTCGCCTCAGAGAAGAAGTGCGGACACCTGGGCGGCAAGGTCCTGATCCCCACCCAGCAGCACGTCCGGACCCTGAACGCAGCCCGCCTGGCAGCGGACGTTGCCGGCACCCCTACCGTAGTGATTGCCCGGACCGACGCGGAAGCGGCTACCCTGATCACCTCTGACGTCGATCCCCGCGACCAGGAATTCGTCACCGGCGAACGCACCCCGGAAGGCTTCTACAAGGTCCGCAACGGCATCGAACCCTGCATCGCCCGCGCCAAAGCCTACGCACCGTACTCCGACCTCATCTGGATGGAGACCGGCACCCCTGACCTGGAGCTTGCCCGCAAGTTCGCCGAAGCCGTCAAAGCCGACTTCCCCGACCAGATGCTTTCCTACAACTGCTCGCCGTCCTTCAACTGGCGCAAGCACCTGGACGACGCCACCATCGCCAAGTTCCAGCGCGAACTCGGCGCCATGGGCTTCACCTTCCAGTTCATCACCCTCGCCGGCTTCCACGCCCTGAACTACTCGATGTTCGATCTCGCCCACGGTTACGCCCGTGAAGGCATGAGCGCCTACGTCGAACTCCAGGAGAAGGAATTCGCCTCAGAGTCCCGCGGCTACACCGCAACCAAGCACCAACGCGAAGTCGGTACCGGCTACTTCGATGACATCGCCACTGCGCTCAACCCGAACGCCTCCACTCTGGCACTGGTGGGATCCACCGAAGAAGGCCAGTTCCACTAAGCATTCCCCATCCCTCATCTAGGTAGCGCGAAGTGCAGTTTTGACCCCTCAAAACTGCACTTAGCGCTACCTAGTTGGGAAGAGCCACAGGAGAACCTCCCATGAACACCCACGGAACCACCCAAACCACCCAGCCCACCCCTCATGGCATCACCCTGACCGCACAACCCATCTGCCGGCAGGACGAGGTCCTCACCCCGGAGGCCCTCGACTTCATCGCCGCGCTGCACCGTTCGACGGCGGATCGTCGCCAGGAGCTGCTCAGCGCACGTCGGCTGCGCCGGGCTGAGATCGCTGCCGGCCAGGACCCACGCTTCCTGCGCAGTACCGAAGACATCCGGAACGACCTTTCCTGGCGCGTAGCACCGCCAGCACCTGGCTTGGAAGACCGGCGGGTGGAAATCACCGGACCCGTGGACAAGAAAATGACCGTCAATGCGTTGAACTCCGGCGCAAAGGTCTGGCTTGCGGACATGGAGGACTCCTCCACCCCCACCTGGCGCAACGTCATCAAGGGCCAGGTCAACCTCACGGACGCCCTGGAACGCCGGATCGACTTCACCACCGACGAGGGCAAGGAATACAAGCTCCGCCCCGCCGCTGAACTGCCCACCATGGTGGTTCGACCCCGCGGCTGGCACCTGCCGGAGAAGCACCTCCTGATCGACGGCACACCCGTGGCCGGCGGCATCGTGGACTTTGGCTTGTTCTTCTTCCACAACGCCCGCCGCCTGCTGGCCCAGGGCAAGGGCCCGTACTTTTACCTGCCCAAGATCGAGAACCACCTTGAGGCCCGGCTCTGGAATGACATCTTCATCCAGGCGCAGGACCTGCTGGGTATCCCGCAGGGCACCATCCGCGCCACCGTGTTGATCGAAACCATCACGGCAGCCTTCGAAATGGAGGAGATCCTCTACGAACTCCGCGACCACGCCGCCGGCCTGAACGCAGGCCGCTGGGACTACATCTTCTCGCTAATCAAGAACTTCCGGACCCGCGGCCCCCGGTTCGTCCTGCCGGATCGCTCCCAGGTGAGCATGACGCAGCCGTTCATGCGGGCCTACACCGAGCAACTGGTGCGCGCCTGCCACAAACGGGGCGCCATGGCCATTGGTGGCATGGCCGCCGCCGTCCCCAACCGCAAGGACGAGGCAGCTAACGCCAACGCGTTCGAGAAAGTCCGTGCAGACAAGACCCGTGAGGCCAATGACGGCTTCGATGGTTCCTGGGTGGCCCACCCGGACCTCGTGCCGGTGTGCCGTGAGGTGTTTGACGGCGTTCTCGGCGACCGGAAGAACCAGCTGGACCGGACCCGCGAGGATGTCACCCCGGACGATCGTGCGCTCATCAACGTGGCGGCCACCGAGGGAACCATCACCGAGCAGGGCATCCGGAACAACATCGAGGTGGGCATCCGCTACATCGAGTCCTGGCTGCGCGGCAACGGTGCGGTAGCCATCCACAACCTGATGGAGGACGCAGCCACCGCGGAAATCTCCCGCTCGCAGCTGTGGCAGTGGATGTTTGCCTCCGCCATTACCGACCAGGGTGAAATCGTCACCCACCAGTGGGTGCAGGAGCTCCTGGACCAGGAGTTCGCCCGGCTGGAACGGTTCGATGGCGACCGCTTCGAAGACTCCCGTGACATCTTCGAAGAAGTCACCCTGGCCCGCGATTTCCCGTCCTTCCTGACCACGCCCGCCTACGCCCGCTACCTCACGGAAGACCGGATCCGCGCCACGGTGGAGGAACTCGCCGCCGCCTAAACGCCGGGCCCGCCGGGTCCGCACCCCAGGCAACCGTCCGCCGCCCAGCACGTCCTTCGCAACAGGCACCTCCGAAATCCGGAGCGCTGGGCGGCGACGGAACCACGTCCCATCCTCACCGAGAGGGTGGGACGTTCCGTTTAATCCGGGGTGAAGGTACGACGGCGGGATCCCGGCTCAGCGCCGCCGGGGAACCTGGCGCACGGAGAGGGTGGTGCTGACGGCAAAGACCAAGACGGAGCCTAGAACCACCAGCAGGGCAGGCTGCCAGGAATCGAAGTGGTCATGCACGAACCCCACAATCGGTGGGGCTGCGGCACCAAGGCAGTAGCCAAGCCCTTGGACCGTGGCGGACATTTTCCCGGCTGCCGCTTGGTTGCGCGCCAGCCGGATGATGGCGATGAAAATGATGGTGATTCCGCCGCCCTGGGCGATCCCACCCATGGCGCTCCATAGCCACCAGAGCTGCGGCGAAAAAAGTAGCCCCAGCGGGACAGTAAGCCACAACCCACCCAACGTGATCGCCACCGCCGTCGTACTGAAATATTTGGCGGCAAAGGGAACGCCCAAGCCGCCCACGATCGCCAATATCTGGAAGATGGAGGAGCCGCCGCCAGCCGCAGCTGCGGACAGGCCGAGTTCGTCGTGCAGGTAGCTGGGCAGCCAAGCTGTGACGCCGTAGTAGGAGAAGGCCTGGCCACCGAACCCTGCGGTGAGTCCGGCGGTGACCCAACCGGCGCCCTTCACCGCCGGCAGGGTGGCCTCGGCTGGTGCTTCGCCGGCAACGAAGAGTGCTCGGCGAGGCCCCACAGCGAGGATCCAGGCCACCACAGCCAAGACCGCAAGTAACGCCACCGCGGCCAGCGCGAACCGCCAACCGGCCACGGCAGCCAGCGGTGCCGTCACCACGGACGTCAGGAACGAACCGATGTTCAAGGCGGCCGTGTAGATGCCCATGGCCGTCCCTTGGCGGGCCGGCGAGAAGTCTCGCCGAATGATCAGTGGCGCCGCAATGTTGCCGATGGTGATTGCGACCCCGATGATCACCGTTCCGATCACCACGGCCGCCGGGCCACCCGAGGAACGCACCAGCACCCCAACCAAGACACCCAGAAGCGTGAGAGTGACGGCGAACTCGGCGCCAAACTTACGGGCAGCCAGGGACGCCAGCGGGGCGGCAAGGGCGAAGCAGAGCACGGGAATGCTGGTGAGCAAGCCCAGGAGCACAGGAGAAAAGTTGAGGTCCGCTTGCAGCAGGTCCACCACGGGGGCCACTGCCACGAACGGCCCGCGCTGGTTCAGAGCCAGCAGCCCGATCCCGGCGAGCAGAATCCAACTGGCGGGGATGGCGGCCCCAAAGACACGGTTCACGTGGCGTCACTCGCGGTCAAAAACATCACCTTTATTGGTATCACGCCGCAGGTGCCTGTCCGGCGCCGCACGGAGGTGCGCTCGGCTGGGCCGCTACCCCACGGCTTGGAGCGTAGCTTCAATGACGGCCGGCGAGAGCACGTGTTGGGTGACCATCTGGCTGGCACCGAGGATCGCGGCCCGGTCGCCAGCCATCGAGAGGCCGATGCGCAGGTGCGTGGTGGCCAGCGGCAGGGATCGTCGGTACACCACCTCGCGGATGCCCGCCACCAGGTGCTCGCCGGCGTCGCCCACGCTGCCGCCGATGACGATCATGGACGGATTCAGCAGGTTAACCACCGTGGCGAGGACATCACCAACGTCGCGGCCGGCCTGGCGCAGGGCCTGGATGGCCTGCAGATTGCCCTCGCGGATCAGGGCCAGGACATCGGCGCCCGAGGCTGCTGCCAGCCCCTGGGATTGCAGGAAGCGCGCGACGGCGGGACCTGACGCGAGGGCCTCCAGGCAACCGTAATTGCCGCAACGGCACAGCACGTCGTCGCCGCGGGGAACGCGGACGTGGCCCAGGTCCCCGGCAGTGCCGTTGGCGCCACGCTGCAGGTCGCCGCTGCTGATGATGCCAGCGCCGATGCCGGTGGCCACCTTGATGAAGAGGAAGTTCTCGTGTTCGGGCCAGAAGGACGTCCGCTCCCCCAGGGCCATAATGTTGACGTCGTTGTCCACCAGCACCGGCACGGGCAGCGATCGCTGCACGTACGGGACCACGTCGAACCCGTCCCAGCCGGGCATGATGGGCGGCTTCACGGGCCGACCGGTATCGTGCTCCACGGGCCCGGGCAGGCCGATCCCGATTCCCGCCAACGCTTCGGTGCTTCGGCCGGCTTCGGCCAGCAACTCCCGGCCTGCGCTGATGACGCGTCGGAGCACGATGTCCGGCCCGTCCGCCACCTCCTGCGAGAACCGGCGCTCGGCCAGGACGGTGCCGCCCAGGTCCGTGACCGCCACGATCACGTGCGTGGCCCCGACGTCGACCGCCAAGACCACCCGCGCTGCCGGGTTGAAGGCAAAGCGCGACGGCGGCCTGCCGCCACTGGAGCTGGCCTCGCCGGCGGGGCCTACCAGGCCCGAGCTCATGAGCGCGTCGATGCGGGAAGCAACGGTGGATCGGGCAAGCCCGGTAGTCAGGGCGAGTTCGGCTCGGGTCCGGGCCTGGCCATCGCGTAGTAACTGGAAGAGGTCACCGGCGCGGGAAAGACTGCCGAGCTCCTGTGCGGAGGCGTCCCTGGCAGCGTCGTTTCCGGTGGCGGTTGTCATGCTCCAGTGATAGCACACCTGCTTATGCGTGTCATCTGACGAAAGTTTGTCGGGAATTAATCAACTTTTGCTTGACGCTCGTCAAAAGTCCTTCTAAGTTGTGAGTGAAGCACATCACACCAGGCTCCTTACGAAGAGGTAAATGAACTTGCCCAGCAATCCAGAGGTCCCACCCCGCCCCCTGGGCGTCGGAATCCTCGGCGCAGGACCGGTCACCCAGGCCATCCACCTGCCCTCCCTCGCCAGACTTGGCGACATCCTCACGGTCCGCCACATCATGGACGTGGACCCTGCCGTAGCCGCCTCGGTGGCGGGCCGCGTCGGAGCCAACCACAGCACCAGCATCGACGAACTCCTGGCCGACCCCGACGTTGAGGTGGTGGCGATCTGCAGCCCCCACCAGTTCCATGCCGAGCAGGTCATCGCCGCCTGCCGCGCCGGCAAGAAGGCAGTGCTGTGCGAGAAGCCGTTCGCCATGAACGCTGCAGAAGCCGCCGAGATCTCCGCAGTGAGCCTCGAAACCGGCGTACCCATCATCGTGGGCGCCATGCACACCTTCGATCCAGGCTGGCTTGCAGCCCAGGACAACTGGGGAACACTGCCGGCTACCGCCCACACCATCCGTTCCTCGATCGTCCTGCCGCCCAACGCCCGGTTCGAGGACTTCGCCACCGAAATCATCACCAGGCCCGCCACCGGCACCCCCGACTACGCAGATGTAGAGGTCATCAAGAACTTCCTCCTCGGCGGAGTGATGGGCCTTGCCATCCACGACCTCCCCCTGGTGCGGGCCTTCACCCCGGACTTTGCCAGCGCTGAGGTGCTGTCCGCCCGGTTCGTCCGCCCGTTCGGCTACGTCATCTCGCTGCGCACCCCCACCCGCTCCATTGAATTGCGGGCCGCCATGAACAGCACCTGGCAGCCGGAATGGAGCTTCGAGGCCATTTCCACTGACGAGGCCCTGCGCATCGATTTCACCCCGTCCTACGTTCAGGCCGGATCAGCGGTGGCCACACTCAGCCGCGGCACCGCAACCAGTACCTATGGCCCGTTCGACCACAACGGTTACGAGGGCGAATGGCGGGAACTGGCGGCGCTGGCAACAGGAACGAAGGCCGCTCCCTCAGCCCAGACCCTGATCGACGACCTGACCTTTGCCCTGGACATCGCAGCCGCCACGGTAGCCAGCGTGGCCGCCGCGTCCCTTCCCGAAGGAGCCGCCGTATGAGCGCGCAGTACTCAGTCCAGGCCACCCCGGCAGCTCAGGAAGCCGGTGCGGTCGCCCTAGCCGTCGCCTCGCTTCCGGAGTCCTTCACCCCTGGTGCTGCCGGAGCCGATGTGATTGTCCTCGCCGGCACCGCAGGCTGGACCACCGCAGCGCAGCAGGCCGTCGACGCCGGTGCCCGCGGTGTCGTGGTGGTCAACCCGGCAGCCGAAGACACCGCCGCCCTCCGGGTGGCCGCCAGAGCCGCCGGATCGGCGATTGTCCTCGACCAGCGCTGGGCCGCCAATCCCGCCGTCCGCCACGCCGAGCACGCTGTCCGCTCGGCAGCCAGCCGGCTGGCCCTGATCGACAGCGTGGCCATGGCGCCGGTGGGAACCGACCTCGACCGGCTGCTGACCGACCACGTTGCCGCCGTCGTTCGGATCACCGGGCCTCTGGCGGACCTACGGCTGCTCCACCGCGGCGCGCACGGCTACTCGGCGTCGGCCCGCTTCGGCAACGGCGCGCCGGTAGCGCTGCAGGGGATCGTGTCTGCTGCCCGTCCCGCGCACGTCACCCTCAGCGTCCTCACGGACGACGGCGGCGTCAGCGTCACGCTGCCGGATCCGGTGGCAGCGTGGCCCGGCACCGTCACGGTCACCGGTCCGCAGGGCGCCGTTCTCCTTCCCACCCTGTACGAATCCGCGCACCGCACCACGTGGCGCCGACTCAAGGAGCACCTCGACTCCCGCTCCACCCCACCGGACCTGGACCGGTTCGCCCAACTCACACAACTTCTCTCCGGCGTTTCGTAATCCCCGCTGTAACCACGCAGTACCCAGCTAGTCCATTCAGTACCTGCCCCTCTCGACGTTGAGCTGGACCGGAGCACGGAGCTCCCGGTCCCGAAAGGAATCATCATGAATGTTCAGTCCACAGCCAGCAAGGCTTTTTCCCGCCGCGGCTTCCTCGGCCTCACCGCCGCAGCAGCATCCGTTCCGCTGCTTGCAGCCTGCGGTGGCGGCTCAGCATCCCAAGGTGGCGGGAGCAACGCCATCAAGTTCTGGGACATGCCCTGGGCAGCCCCGAACTACAACACCGCGGCCACCAAGATCACTGAGGGCTTCGCCGGCGCGAACAACGCCAAGGCGTCCTACCAGCTGATCCAGTGGAACAACTTCTACCAGACGTTCTCCTCCGCCGTTGCGTCCAAGACCGGCCCGGCTGTCTCCACCGGCGGCGGTTTCCAGGCCTTCCAGTTCGAGGAGCAGGGCCAGATTGCGTACGCCGACAAGGTGGTTGACGCCCTCAAGGCCAACGGCCAGTTTGATGACTTCCTGCCCGGCGTCCTGGAGCCCTTCAAGTCGGACAAGGGCTACGTGGCCCTGCCGTGGCAGCTGGACATCCGCCCGCTCTGGTACCGCAAGTCGCTCTTCGACCAGGCCGGCGTGGACGTCCCCACCGACTGGCCGTCGCTGCTGGAGGCCGGCAAGAAGTTCAAGGCCATGGGCGCTGTCGGCTTCGCTACCGGTTCCGGTGCGGGCAACAACATCGGCAACCACCTGATGATCATGATGATGCTCAACAACGGCGGCGGCGTCTGGACCCCCGAGGGTGAACTGGATGTCATGAACGACCGCAACGTCGAAGCGATCGAATTCCTGCTGGAACTCGTCTCCAACGGCGTGGTGGACCCCGCAGCCGTCAGCTACACCACTGACAACCTCAACGCACAGTGGAAAGACAAGAAGGCTGCCTTCGGCATGCTGACCCTTGGCGTTCCGGAACGCGTGGGTGACACCTCGGGCGACCTGATGGTGGCCAGCCCCATGGCCGGCCCGCACGGTGACAAGGCGGCGCTGATCTTCCCCAACAACATCATGATGTACACCAACACCCCGTCGCAGGCCGCCTCGGAAGAGTTCCTGACCTACTACCTGGGCCAGCTCTCCCAGCTGTGGCAGCAGAAGCTCATGAACGCGCTGCCCGTGTTCAAGTCCATCACCGAGCTGCCCGAGTTCACCGCCGATCCCAACAACGTCAAGATCGTCAAGGAGTACCAGCCGATCGGCAAGACGTTTGCCGCCCAGGGCAACACGCTCAGTGCCGACCTTGCCGTCCTTGACGGCGGCCAGGCCCTCAACCAGCTCACGCAGACGGTACTCACGGGCAAGACAGACGCCAAGACCACGCTGCAGGCCTTCGAAGCCGGCCTCAAAACAGTCCTGAAGAAGTAAGCGTTCCCGTCATGTCATCAACAACCAGCTCCGGCCTCGCCCGGGCCCGCAAGGGGCTTGCGCCCAGCGGGTCCGGGGGCGGGACCCTGAACCTGAACCGCAAGAGCAAACTTTCATCGCAGGCGTCCCGGACTTTCTTCTGGCTCCTGCTCCCCTCGATTGTGCTGCTGATCCTGATCAACGGCTATCCGCTCATCTACGCAGGCATCCAGTCCACCCACGATGGCAACCTGATCCAGACCGGCAACTTTGTTGGCCTGGAGAACTTCACCGCGGTGCTGTCCTCCCCGGCCTTCTGGAAGGCAGCCCAGTTCACCCTGCTGTTCACCATTGTGGGCGTGTTCGGGTCCTGGCTGGCAGGCCTGGGCCTGGCCCTGCTACTCCGGACCAAGATCCCCGCGGGCGGCACCTTCAAGGTCCTGCTGCTCCTGCCGTGGGTTGTCCCGATCGTGGTGTCCTCCACTGCCTGGAACTGGCTGGTTGCCACCCCGGACAGCCTGGTCCCCGCCATCTTCCGCAACCTCGGACTGGGGACCCCGCTCTTCCTTGCGGACCCCACCCTGGCCGCAATCACGGTGATGATCTTCAAGGTCTGGGTCTCGTTTCCCTTCATGATGATGATGACCTCGGCAGCCCTGGCCTCAGTAGACAGCACCGTCTATGAGGCAGCGAGCATGGACGGCGCCACCCGCTGGCAGCAGTTCAGCCAGATCACGTTGCCGCTGATCGCCCGCTCCACGTACATCTCGTGGATCCTGATGACCATCTTCTGCGTCAACGACTTCCCCACCATCTACCTGCTCACCGGTGGCGGACCCGTGGATGCCACCACCTCCCTGGTGGTCCTTGCCTACCGCACCGTCTTCCAGGACTTCGCTACCGGCCCCGGCGTTGCCATCGCCTTCCTCATGACCATCACTTTGGTGATCGTCTCGGTCATCCTGTACCGCCAGATCCGAAAGTCGAGCGTCGAATAATGAGTACTGTCCTCCACGCCCACTCCGAATCTGGCCCCGCTCTCGGCGTCACCAACACCGGCAAGCCCCGCCGCGTCGTCTCCGATGCCGGCAACCGCGGACGGTGGTGGAGATTCGTCTTCATCCTCATCATCACCGCCATTGTGCTGGTCCCCATCGGCGTCACCATCATCCTGGCCCTGACCCCAGGGCCCAACAGCACCACCACCGGCTTGACCCTGGAAAACATCACCGGCGTCTTCTCCACCACCCTCGCCGGGGTCTGGCTGCAGAACAGCCTCCTGACCACGCTGGCCACCGTCGTCGTGTCAGTGGCCGTCGCTGCTCCTGCCGGTTACGTCCTGTCCCGCGGCCGGTCCAAGGCCGTCTCGGGCTACTCGCTGCTGCTGTTCGTCATGCAGTCACTGCCGATCATCACCTCGGTGGTGCCGCTGTTCATCCTGTTTGCCTCCATGGGCTTGGTGGACAACCTGGTGGGCCTGACCATCATCTATGTTGGCTCTACCATGACGGTGGCCACCTGGATGATGGCGGCGTACTTCGATTCCATCCCCATCAGTCTGGAAGAAGCGTCCTGGATTGACGGCTGCTCGGTGTTTGGTTCGTTCACCAAAGTGGTGCTGCGCAACTCGCTCCCGGGCATCCTGTCCACCGCGATCTTCGCGTTCCTGCTCGCCTGGAACGACTACCTGGTGGCCATCGTGTTCCTGCGCTCCAGCGAAATCTTCACCCTCCCCATGGGCGTACAGTCCTTCTTCCAGCAAAACAACACCGACTGGTCTGGTGTCATGGCCCTTGCCGTGGTCATGATGCTGCCACCGATCATTGTGTTTGCAGCCCTCAACAAATACTTCAGCGTTGGCGGCATCGGCGGATCCCTCGCCGGCCGCTGACACCCCCACCTACCGTCTTCTCCCGTAAAGGAATTTCATGTCGTACTCCATCCAGCTCTACACCCTGCGCAACTCCATCGCCGAGGACCTGCCCGGCACCATCAAAAAGGTGGCCGAGATCGGCTTCGCCCAGGTTGAGCCGTACAACTTCGTGGCCACCGCGGCGGAACTCGGCGCAGCCCTGAAGGAGAACGGGCTCACCGCACCGTCCGGGCATGCACCGCTGTTGACGCAGGACCAGGACGAAATCTTCGCCGCGGCCAAGGAACTGGGCATCAGCACTGTCATCGATCCCTACCTCCCCGCCGAGCACTGGCAGGACGCCGAAACCATCCAGGCCACGGCCGCCACCTTGAACGCGGCAGCCAAGAAGGGCGCCGAGTACGGCATCCGCGTGGGCTACCACAACCACGCCTGGGAGCTGGAGTCCACCATCGAAGGCACCACCGCCCTGGAATACTTCGAATCCCTGCTGGATCCCGAACTGGTCCTTGAGGTCGATACCTACTGGGCCGCAGTGGGCGGCCAGAACCCGGTGGAACTGCTGGCCAGGCTCGGCGACCGCGTCAAGCTCATCCACATCAAGGACGGCCCGGCCACCACCGACATTACGGCCCAGCAGCCTGCCGGCCAGGGCACCATTCCCGTGCTGGACGTCATTGCTGCCGCCACCGCCCTGGAAGTGGGAGTGGTGGAATTCGATGACTATGACGGCGACATCTTCGCAGGCATCGCCGAAAGCCTCGCGTACCTCACCGCAAACACCGGCGCAGGCGCCACTGAAGGAGCCACCGCATGAGCGCCGGTTTCGCCCCTTCAGAACGCAAAGGCCCGGTAGGTGTCGCCGTCATCGGTGCCGGCAACATCTCCAAGCAGTACCTGGACAACCTGACGGTCTTCCCAGACCTCAAGGTGCTGGTCATCGCCGACCTTTTCGAGGCCACCGCTGAGGCGCGCGCCAAGGAGTACGGCATCCCCGAATGGGGCGGCGTGGAGAAGGCCCTCAACCACCCCGACGTCGAAATCATCGTCAACCTGACCATCCCGGCAGCGCACGTCGAGGTGGCCACTGCCGCCGTCAACGCCGGCAAGCACGTCTGGACCGAAAAGCCGTTCTCCCTGGATCGCGACTCCGGGCTGGGACTGCTCAAGGCAGCCGACGCCGCTGGCATCCGCCTGGGGACCGCGCCGGACACCTTCCTGGGTGCTGGCCTGCAGACCGCCCGCCGCATCATTGAACGCGGCGACATTGGCACCCCGTTGACCGGCTTGACCACATTCCAGACCCCGGGTCCGGAGTCCTGGCACCCCAACCCCGCGTTCCTCTTCCAAAAGGGCGCCGGACCGCTGTTCGACATGGCCCCGTACTACCTCACGGCCCTGATCCAGACCTTCGGTTCGGTCCGCAAGGTGGCCGCCGTCGGATCCGCGGCAAAGGCAACCCGCGTCATCGGTTCCGGACCCAAGGCGGGCGAGGAATTCGCCGTCGAGGTTCCCACCCATGTCTCCGCGATGGCGCAGTTCGAATCCGGGGCGTCCAGCCACAGCGTGTTCTCCTTCGAATCCCCGCGCCTGCGGATGGGCTTCGTGGAAATCACCGGCACCGAAGCAACACTGTCCCTGCCGGATCCCAACTACTTCGACGGTGACCTCAAGCTGTGGCGGCCGGGAGCCGACGAGCCGGAGATCATCCCGGCTGTGGGCCCGGCCAACGGACGCGGCCTGGGCGCCCTGGACATGGCCCGCGCCCTGCGTGCCGGGACCGCGCACCGCGCCACCGGCGACCTCGCCTATCACGTCCTGGACACCATGGTCTCGATTTCGGAGTCGGTGGAAACCGGTTCGTTCGTGGACGTCACCAGCAACGCACCCGTTTCGGCGACCGTCCCCGAGGACTGGGCACCGGAAACCGCCACCCTGTAACTGAGGATCATCACCATGACCACCCCCACCCACTCGCCCCTGCCTTCCGACCGGCAACTGCCGACCCCTCTGGGGGTCGCGGTCATCGGTTATGCCTTCATGGGGAAGGCCCACTCGAATGCGTGGCGGAATGTGGCCAGCTTTTTCGACGTCCCGGCCTTCGAGCAGAAAGTCCTCGTAGGCCGGGACGCCACCCAGGTCGCCGCCGCTGCAGCCAAGTACGGCTGGGCGGAGTCGGCCACCGATTGGCGGACCGTCATTGAACGGGACGATATCCACATCATCGATATCTGTGCACCAGGCTGGATGCACGCCGAAATCGCCGTTGCTGCCCTGGCCGCCGGTAAGCACGTCCTCGTGGAAAAACCCCTGGCCAACACCATCGCGGAGGCCGAGCTGATGACCGCCGCGGCGGCGAAGGCCCGAGCCCGGGGCGTGCAGTCCATGATCGGCTTCAACTACCGACGCGTGCCGGCCCTGGCCCTGGCCCGCGAACTCATCGCCGAAGGCAGGCTGGGTACTGTCCGGCATGTCCGGGCGGCCTACCTGCAGGACTGGCTCAGCGACGCAGAGTCCCCCATGACGTGGCGCCTGCGCAAGGAAACAGCCGGTTCTGGCGCCCTGGGCGACATTGCCTCGCACGCCATCGACCAGGTCTTGTTCCTCCTGGGCGACGCCGTCACGGAGGTGTCAGGTCGGCTGCACACCTTCGTCACCAACCGGCCCGGGCCCTCCGGCACCGAGGAGGTCACGGTCGACGACGCCGCCTGGGCCACCCTGTCCCTGGCCTCCGGCGCAATCGCCTCCGTGGAGGTATCCCGGGTGGCCACCGGCCAGAAGAACTCGCTCAAACTCGAGATTTACGGCGACAAGGGCACCATCCTGTTCGACCTGGAATCCCTGAACGAGCTCGGCTTCCTGGACGCCACGGTCCCGGTCCGCGAGCAGGGGTTCCGCCGGATTCTGGTCAACGAGCCCGAGCACCCGTACCTTGAAGCTTGGTGGCCGCAGGGCCACATCATCGGTTGGGAACAGACCTTCACGCACCAGGTCCGGGACTTCCTCACCGCCATTGCCACCGGCGAGGCGCCCTCCCCCTCGTTTGAGGAAGGCCTGAACGTCCAGCACATCCTGGCAGCAGTGGAAGAATCCGCTGCCGCCAAAAGTTCGCTGATCCAACTGCACACCGCTACCGAAGGAGCCTGACATGGCCCGCCCGTTCACCCTGTTCACCGGCCAGTGGGCCGACCTCCCCTTCGAGGAAGTCGCCCGCCTCGCCTCCGAGTGGGGCTACGACGGCTTGGAGATCGCCGTGTCAGGCGACCACCTGGACGCCTGGCGCTGGGACGAGCCCGGGTACGTCGAAGCCAAGCTCGCCGTCCTGGCCAAGTACAACCTCAAGGTCTGGGCTATCTCCAACCACCTCAAGGGCCAGGCCGTCTGCGATGACCCCATCGACTTCCGGCACGAAGCGATCGTGGGTTCCAAGGTCTGGGGCGACGGCGATCCCGAAGGTGTCCGCCAACGCGCCGCCGAAGAAATGCAACACACCGCCCGGCTCGCCAAAGCACTCGGGGTGGACACCGTCGTCGGCTTCACCGGCTCCTCCATCTGGCAGTACGTGGCCATGTTCCCGCCCGTCCCCGAAAAGGTCATCGACGCCGGCTACCAAGACTTCGCCGACCGGTGGAACCCCATCCTGGACGTCTTTGACGAATGCGGTGTCCGGTTCGCCCACGAGGTCCATCCCTCCGAAATTGCCTACGACTACTGGACCACCGTGCGGACCCTTGAGGCGATCGGCCACCGCGAAGCTTTCGGCCTGAACTGGGACCCCTCCCACATGATGTGGCAGGGCATGGACCCGGTCTCCTTCATCTGGGATTTCAAGGACCGGATCTACCACGTGGACTGCAAGGACACCAAGATCCGCCAGACCGGCCGGAACACCGTCCTCGGCTCGCACCTCCCCTGGGGCGACCCCCGCCGCGGCTGGGACTTCGTCTCCGCCGGACGCGGCGACGTCCCCTGGGAAGCCTCCTTCCGCGCCCTCACCGCCATCGGCTACGACGGCCCCATCAGCGTCGAATGGGAAGACGCCGCTATGGACCGGCTGCACGGCGCCCCCGAAGCCCTCGCGGCCCTCAAGAAATTCGACTTTCCCGCCTCCAACACCTCCTTCGACGCCGCCTTTAGCAACCAGGACTGACCTGCGGACGCCAGTTGCCCCCACCTCGAACATCGGAGCCTTCCGCATGCCCTTCAGCACCCTGCCCGACGTCGACGGGTACCACCCACTGTTCGACGGCGCCAGCCTGGCTGGGTGGCGGGCCGTTCCCCGCATCTACGGCACCGTCTACCCGGGCGGACCGTCACTGCTGGACTACTTCGATGCCCACGGCCTGAAGCGGCCGGTGGAACCCGAGGCACATCCGGCGCACTGGTTTGTCGAAGATGGTGTCCTGGTGGGCGAACAAGACGCTCCCGGCAGTGGGTACGGCGGCTACCTGGTCAGTGAGCAGGCCTACGGTGACTTTGAGCTCGTTCTGGAGATGCGCCCCGACTGGCCTGCTGATACCGGCGTGATGCTGCGTCGGCAACGGGATAGCTGGGAGGGCTTTCAGGTCCTGGTGGATCACCGGCCTTCCGGCGGTATAGGGGGGTTCTTCGGCAACGGACTGGCCAGCTTTTCGGCCGTGCCGTTCGCCATCGACGTGGCCCGTGACGCCTCCGGGGCGCCCACGGGGCTGATCGCCGATGACCCGGCCACCTCGGTGGAACCCGTCACGGAAGAGAAGCGCGCCCGGCTCAGCTACGCGGCCGACGTCGAGGATTTCCTGGCCGCCTGGCGCTGGGACGACTGGAACGAGCTGCGGATCCGCTGTGTGGGCGCGTTGCCGGTCATCAGCACGTGGATCAACGGCGTACAGATCGCCGAGCTGGACACCGCCACGGTGGTTTCCCCTGACTACGATGCGGCCGCCGTCCTGGCTGTCCTCGGCGAGCGCGGCCACCTGGCCCTCGAGGTGCACGACAACGACGAAATGTTTGGCGAAGCCCGCTGGGGCAAGGGTGCGCAGTGCCGGTGGCGGAATATCCGCATCAAGGAACTCGGCGAGGCCCGGCAGTGATCCGGGAACTGCAGGTTGGCCAACGGTGTGAGGTGTGGCTGGCATCGCTGAGCGGCAAGGCCGAGTTGGCTTTCAGTACCGATGAGGTCTTGTTGGAGGCGCCCAACTGGACACTGGATGGTGCGGCGTTGATCCTGAATGGCGGCGGCACACTGTGGCGCTTGGAGCTGGCCAGCGGGTCCTTGACGCAGGTGGAGCTGGCAGGGATTCCCGACCTGAACAACGACCACGTCCTGGCCCCGGACGGCGAGGGGATATTCCTCTCGGCCAACGACGGCCATATCTACCGCGCAGCGCTGTCCGGTGGCGACACCACGCGCGTCACCCCGGAGGACGGCTCCTTCCATTTCCTGCACGGCGTCAGCCCGGACGGCCGAGAGTTGGCGTACGTGGGCATCGAGGCGGGTGATTTCAGCCAGCCGGGAAAACTCATGACCATAGCGGTCGACGGCGGTGCTCCCGCCGCCGTGGACGTGGGCGCAGGCCACTGCGACGGGCCGGAATATTCACCGGATGGACAGTGGCTCTACCTGAACACGGAATCGTTTTCGACGGCGCCGGGCCACGCGCAACTAGCGCGCGTGCGCCCCGACGGGACCGGTTTCGAGCAGCTGCTCACCTCCGGAACCGTGGACTGGTTTCCACACCTCTCCCCCGATGCCCAGCACGCAAGCTACATTAGATTCCCCAGCGGAACACAAGGCCACCCCGCCGACCTGCCTGTCGACGTCGTCTTGGTCGCCGCGGACAACTGGGCCGAACCACTTCACACCTGGCCACTGTTTGGCGGCCAGGGCACCCTGAACGTCAACAGCTGGGCGCCGACATCAGATCGGTTCGCGTACGTTGCCTACCCACTTTCCGACCCCTCGAAGGACTAATACGTGGCCCCCACCCATGGCACCTCTGACGGCACCATCCGCTGGGGTATCCTCGGCACCGGCTTCATTGCCGGCTTGCAGACCTCGGACCTCCTCGACAACGGCTTCGCGGTTCAGGCCGTAGGCTCCCGCTCACTCGAATCCAGCACCGCCTTCAGCCAGCAATACGGTGTGGCCACGGCCCACGGCAGCTACGAGGATCTGGTGGCTGATCCGGAGGTGGATGTGGTCTACGTGGCCACCCCACACCCGTTCCACCATGCCCACGCCTTGCTGGCGTTGAATGCCGGCAAGCACGTCCTCGTAGAGAAGCCGTTCACCATGAACGCCGCCGAAGCCCAGGAGATCGTGGCGTTGGCCGAAGCCAAGGGGCTGGTGGCACTCGAGGCCATGTGGACGAGGTTCCTCCCGCACATGGTGCGGATCCGGGAGATCCTGGCAGCAGGAACGTTGGGCGAGGTCCGCAAGGTAGTAGCCAGCCACAACCAGAACCTGCCCAAGGATCCTGCGCACCGGCTCAACGATCCGGCACTGGGTGGCGGTGCCCTGCTTGACCTGGGAATTTACCCCATTTCCTTCGCCTTCGATGTGCTGGGCACCCCCGCCACCATCCTGGCCAGCTCCTCGCCCACGGCCACGGGCGTGGATCGGCAGACGGCAGCGATCTTCCAGTACGGGAACGGCCAGCAAGCCTACGTGGACTGCGAACTTGACGCCGCGGGCGCCAACAGGGCGGTGGTGATCGGTACCGACGGCTGGATCGACATCGAATCGATCTGGTACAACGCCGTCCCCTTCACCGTGTTCGATTCAGAGGGCAACGTGCTGGAGCGCTTTGACCAGCCCGTCACCAGCCGCGGCATGCAGTACCAGGCCGCGGAAGTCGAACGGCTCATCGCAGCCGGCGCCACCTCAGGGACGGTGCTGCCGCCGGCTGAGACGGTGGCCGTCATGGCGGCCATGGACCAGATTCGCAGCCAGATCGGGCTGCGCTACGCCGCTGACGCTCTGGCGGGCGGTGCACTCCATGAGTGATTCGCCGCGCCTGCTGGAATTGCGGGCTCAGGAAGACGAACTGGTCTTTGAACGTTTTGACAATCTCGATGCCTGGCGCCTGGGCTCCCTGCTCACAACCGCCGCCGAAGCTGCGGGCCACGGTGTCGCCATCGATATCCGCCGACACAACGTGGTGCTGTTCCGCTGCGTCCTGCCCGGGCCTACTTCTGATCAAGAGGAGTGGATCCGGCGGAAGTCCGCCTCGGTCCTGCGCTTCGAGCACAGCACGGCGCTGCTCGCTGAACAGTTCAGCGATTACGACCCCACCCAGGGCGGCTGGCTGGCCCCCGAGGACTACACGCTCGCCGGCGGTTCGTTCCCCCTCCGGGTCCGCGGCGCCGGCGTTATCGGAGCCGTCACGGCGTCTGGGTTGAGTTCAGACCAGGACCACCAGTTGGTGGTGGACGGGATCAG
Source organism: Arthrobacter ulcerisalmonis (assembly GCF_900609065.1). GTDB lineage: Bacteria > Actinomycetota > Actinomycetes > Actinomycetales > Micrococcaceae > Arthrobacter > Arthrobacter ulcerisalmonis. Next base: position 88,704 of record NZ_UXAU01000014.1, read on the forward strand.
GGCGTACCTGCAGATCGTGGCATGATCGTTTCCATGACGGATATCCGCGAAGCCACCGCCCACGACGCCGAGGCCCTGGCAGCGCTGGCTGCCGTCACCTTCCCGCTGGCCTGCCCGCCGTCGGCGTCACCTGTGGACATCGCGGCGCACCTTGCCCGGACCCTGACCGCCAGCCACTTCGCCACCTACCTGGCTGACCCGGACATCGCCATCCTGGTCATGGACGCAGCCGGCGAACTCCGCGGCTATAGCCTGTTGGTCAACCGGCCAACGGAGGACTCCGACGTCGCAGCTTCCCTCACGCTCCTCCCCTCGATTGAGCTGAGCAAGTGCTACGTCCACCCCGATCACCATGGGCTGGGGGCTGCGGCCGAGCTGATGGCCGCGTCCGTGGTGCGGGCGGCAGCGATGGGCGGCGCCGGCATGTGGCTGGGCGTCAACAGCCAAAACGTCCGCGCGATCAGGTTTTACACGAAGTCCGGTTTCAGCCAAGTGGGCGAGAAGACGTTCACCCTGGGCGCCACCGTTGAGCACGACTTCGTCTTGGAGCGGTCCCTGCCGTAACGGGGTTCGTGGGACCGCAGGACGGGCACCGGAATACTTTCCCGGCACCACCAGTTGGGGTGAGCATGAAGGTTGAAATCTGGTCAGACGTTGCTTGCCCCTGGTGTTTCATTGGGAAACGCCGCTTTGAGACTGCCTTGGCAGCATTCCCACACCGCGAAAACGTGGAGGTCATCTGGCGCAGCTACCAGTTGGACCCCGGCCTGCCGGACCACTACGACGGCACCGAGCAGGATTACCTGAGCACCCGCAAGGGCATGCCCGCGGATCAGGTAGCGAAGATGTTCACGCATGTGGCCAACGAGGCCAAGGGTGAAGGCCTGGAATACGATTTCGGCAAGGTAGTGGTGGCGAACAGCTTCACAGCGCACCGCCTGATCCACCTGGCCGCTGCCCACGGCGTCCAGGACGCGGCAAAGGAGCGCCTGCTCAGCGACCACTTCGAGCACGGCAAGGACATCGGCAACCAGGAGTACCTCACCGCGTTGGGCAAGGACCTTGGCATCGCTGCGGCCGAAGTTGCGGACCTTTTCAGCAGTGACAAGTACGCCGAAGATGTGCGCCTCGATTTCGAGGAAGCCCGGGCGCTCGGCGTCACCGGGGTGCCGTTCTTCGTCATCGACCGGAAGTTCGGCCTGTCCGGCGCGCAGCCCAGTGAGACGTTCACGGCCGCCTTGACCCGGGCCTGGGACGAGGCCAAACCGCTGGAGTTGGTCAACGCTGCCGAAGGAGTTTGCGGGCCGAACGGCTGCGCGGTCAAGTAGGGCTTTACTGACACATCGCGGTAAAGTGTCTCCATGCCTCGGATTTCTGCCGCCAGCAACGCCGAACAGCGTGCGGACACCCAGCGCCGCATCCTGACGGCCTTTGGCGAGTTGCTCTTTTCGCACGGCCTCCCCGGCCTGACCATGACCGATGTGGCGCGGCATGCCGGGGTGGGCCGGACGGCTGTGTACAACTACTACGCGGACATTGAAGAGCTGCTGATCGCCTACGCACTCGACGAGACGGAGAAGTTCCTCACCGACCTCCGCTCCGCACTGGCCGCGTTGGACAACCCGGTGGATCGGCTGGCCGTCTACGTGCGCGCCCAAGTGGTTGACCTCTCCCGCCGCCACCTGCCGCCCGGACCCGCCATGGGCGCTGTCCTCTCGCCGTCGTCCTTCGCCAAACTCTCCGATCACGTGGGCGAGCTGAGCGTGCTCCTGCAAGGCATCCTGCGGGACGGCATGGCGCAGGGATACCTGCCGGTGGGTGACATTGTTCAGCAGTCGCAACTGATCCTGGGCACGCTTTCCTCCAGCGCGGCCCGAGGCAGCAACGAGCCCGCCGATCTGGAGGCACGCGTGAATCGCACGGTGCATTTTATTCAGCTGGGTGCAGGCGCACGGTTCGACGACGGCGGGCGGCCGCTCCAGCTCAACCCCCTGGCCATCGCACACTAGGCACGGGCAGACGCAACGGGCCGACCCGCTGAGATGCAGGGTCAGCCAGCTGGCGCGGCTGACGGCACCACAGGGGACTTGCCCGTGTCCGCCACCCTGCGGCTGTCTCGGGGGCAGAGAAGCGGCCCTGGCGTCTGGTCCACCACGTCTTGCGGGGTGAGCGTACTGTAATTCTGCGCAAGCACCACGTCCACACTGGCGTCGGTGCGGGCGTCCAGGAAGTAGTCCGAGCCCTGCAGGTTCCGTTGGAGGCTGAACGCGGCCGCCTGCCCTGCCGTGCCGGACACCACCGCCGCCGCGCCGCGGTAGTTCGCATCGATGTTGGACACTGCCCCCACCACGAATTTCCGGGCCAGGAGATCGTCCGCCACGGCGCGCGCCAGCCCTGGCCTGTTGGTGGAGTTGTAGACGTTGACGTTGATGGATTCGTTGGCGGCATAGGTGAAGCTGTCCGTAGGGCACGTTTTGACGGTTTCCTTAGCGGCGACGGCTGCCGGGACCTTGAGCTGGCCGTTGATGATGGCAAACGCCAGGATGATGGCGGCGCAGATCAGCCCGATCAGGATTACCAGCACCATGCCGTGTACTGCCCGACGGCGGATGCTGCCGGTGCCGTCGGGATTGCGGACCGAGTCCATGGCGGCGCGCAGCTCAGGTCCGGTGACGACGTGGTGGCCGTGCAGAACCGTCACATCCTGCTGCCGCTTCCTAGCCATCGATCACCAGGACCCGGGCGTGGATGGCTGTGCGCTGGTGCAGGGCAGTCCGCACGGCCCGGTGCAGGCCGTCCTCCAGGTAGAGGATCCCCTGGTATTGGACAACGTGCGGGAAGAGGTCGCCGAAGAACGTGGAGTCCTCCGCGAGGAGCGCCTCCAGGTCCAGGGTGCGTTTGGTGGTCACCAACTCGTCGAGTCGTACCGGCCGTGGCGGCAGCGCGGCCCACTCCTTGGGCGTGCTGTAACCATGGTCGGGGTAGGGGCGGCCCTCACCCACAGCTTTGAATATCACCATGCCACCCTAGGCACGGTCCCGGCCAAGCGAAAGTAGCCAGCACTGACCAATGTGAGGTTGTGGCCAAACAGTGACCATCCCGGCGGTCACCGTCACGTCCGGAAACACGGAATATGGGTGTCTCCGCGGCTGCGAGAATGGAGCCATGACTGTGCCGCAATCCCCCGCCCTTCCCGCCGTCGGAATCCTCCAGACCGTTCCGCCGCTGGCCCTGCTGTTGGACGTGGACGGACCCGTCGCCAGCCCGGTCACCCGCTCCGTCCGTGCCGAGATCATCCAGGACCTGGTGGCGCTGGCTGCCGCGGGTATTCCCGTGGTGTTCAATACGGGACGTTCGGACGCGTTCATCCGCGAGGAGGTGATGGCGCCGATGCTCGCCGCGGGCATTCCGGCAGGAACCGTCATCCACGCGATCTGCGAAAAGGGCGCCGTCTGGTTCAGCTACACGGCTGCCGGCGCCGGGCACATCCATGTTGACCATGAGCTGGCCGTTCCCGCCGCGTACGGTGCGGAGATCCGGACTCTGGTTGCCGAAAAATACGCTGAGCACATGTTCTTCGATGAGACAAAGCGCGCCATGGTCTCCGTGGAGCAGCACATTGAGGTCTCCAGCGAGGCTTACCTAGCGGAGCAGGAACTGTTCGACGCCGATGCTGTGGCCTTGATGGTCAAGCACGGCCTGGGGGTGGTCCGGCTGGATCACCATGCCCCGGATTCCGACGACGCCGTGGACTACCGCGTGGATCCCACCATCGTCTCCACCGACGTGGAATCGGTGCGGCTGGGCAAGGACTTGGGCGCCAGCCGGGCCGTGGAATTGCTGGCCGCCCAGGGCATCACGCCGCAGGCCTGGCGCACCGTCGGCGACTCCCGGACCGACTACGCCATGGCTGATTGGCTGCACCACAACGGCCACCCGGTGAAGCACGTTGACGTCCGGCCGGCTGACGGGGTCCCGATGAAGGAGTACACGGTGCTCACCGCTGCGGATCTGGGGTTGGGCGCGGATGTGATTCACGACGACGCCGGGGGCGCCTTCCTGCGCCGGTGGCGGGAAGAGCTCACCGCCTGAGCCGTGGCTGGCACGGGCTATCATGCAAGTAGTAAGAGCACTTACATCCACTAGCAGGGGAAAACCATTACAGAGTCTCAGGTTCAGGACGAGGTCTACTACGGCGGGCAAGCGTCAGTGGCGGAACTATTCCACGATGAAGTCACCTCACCGGAGGCGCAACTGCGCCTGGAACCTCGTGCGGATATGGTGCGGCATAAGGGTCGCTACGCCGTCGTCAACGATACCCAGACGCCGTACCAGGCAATGGTGGAGGACCTCGTTTTCCTCCGCAACGTGCTCGCCGATGCCGGCCTCGCGTACCTCCTGGTACGCGGCAACAACCACCGCCCGGTCATCGCCCTGGACTGGAAAAGCCGGAAGAAGCTGCGCGCCGCGCTGGTGGAAGCCTGTCGCGACCAGCCGTTCTACTCGATGACGGTGGACGCGAAGAAGAAAACCTCGGTCCTGGTGGCCGACGGTGAGCTGTCGTCCAACCGCAAGGCCCGAATCTTCAGGCTGTACCGGCCGCGGGTAGAGCCCGTGGGTGGGTTCGAATTTGGCGCCTCTGCAGGGGTGCAGATCGAGCTGTGGAGCTTTGAAGGCGACCAGCTGACCCTGCCGATCGAAAATTCCCTGACCCGCCGCACGCTCTTGCGGCAGGATGCTGTCCGCGGCACCGTGGAACGCTATGGCCATACCTGGCCCACCATCGAGAACATGTTCGCCGATCATGCCAGCGATATCAGCTTTGACATCGACCTGGTGTTTTCCTGGGTCGACGGGAGCTCGCCGGAGTACATCGCAGCCCGGCGGGCCCAGCAGAAGGACGCCGTCCTCGGTGAGGGTGACGACCACGAGGCCCGCTTCCGCCAGATCGATGAGCTCAAGTACGCGCTCCGCTCCATCTACATGTTTGCGCCGTGGATCCGCCGGATCTTCATTGCCACGGACTCGCCGGCGCCCAAGTGGCTGGCTGAACACCCCACGGTGACCATTGTCCGGAGCGAGGAATTCTTCGCCGACCCGTCGGTGCTGCCCACGCACAACTCCCAGGCGGTGGAGTGCCAGCTGCACAACATTGAGGGCCTGTCCGAACACTTTCTGTACTCCAATGACGACATGTTCTTCGGCCGCGCCGTCAGCCCGGACATGTTCTTCACTCCTGGCGGCATCACCAAGTTCATCGAGGCCGAAACCAGGATTGGGCTCGGCGACAACGATGCTGAGCGCAGCGGTTTCGAGAACGCCGCGCGGGTCAACCGGAAACTTCTGTGGAACCGGTTCGGCCGGATTACCACCCGCCACCTCGAGCACGCAGCGGCGCCGCTGCGCCGAAGCGTTGTTGCCCGGATGGAGCGGGAGTTCCCGGAGGAATTCCGTTCGACGGCGGCCAGCAGGTTCCGCGCCGCAGACAACATCTCCGTGACGAACTCGTTCTACCACTACTACGCGTTGTTGACCGGGCGGGCTGTTACCCAGACCGCGGCCAAGGTGCGGTACGTGGACACCACCATGCGTACGGGGCTGAACTCGCTCCCGCGGCTGCTGGCCAAGCGCAACGTGGACTTCTTCTGCCTCAACGATGGCAGTTTCCCGGAGGTCAGTTCAGATGAGCGGGCAGAACTGGTGACTGACTTCCTGGAGAAGTACTTCCCCATCAAGGCGCCCTGGGAGAAGTAGCAGCCCGTAGGCTGGTTAGTCCTAGAGGAACCGGGAGGGCATCCCCAGCCTGGGGCTGACCCGCGCTTTGGTGGTTTGGGGGATCCTGATCCCCGCTGCCGCCAACCGGCGCGTGGTTTCTTCGGCGGACACGTACTCGCCCACCGTCGCTGCGCTTCCCAGCGGCACCACCGAATGCACAATGGTGTGTTCGTAGACGTGTACCAGGTTGAATGCCTGGCCGGCGTCCTGGCCCCGGGTGCCGCCCACGGGAACGTTGAGGTCCTGCGTGTAGCAGCTGGCGGAGGCCACAGACACGGGGATGCCGGCGAAGCTCGCCGTCGACGAGTAATGCAGGTGGCCAGCCAAGATGGTGCGGACATCCGAGTTCCGGACCACCCTTTCCAGGGCTGACTGGTTTCGCAGTTCCACCAGGACTGCCAGGTCCAGCACCGACGGGATGGGCGGGTGGTGCAGTGCCAAGATGGTGCCGTCCGGGGCTGGCGTATCAAGTTGCCGGGTCAGCCACTCAAGCTGGTCTTGGCTGATCTCGCCATGGTGGAAACCGGGGACGGTGGTGTCCAGGGTGATGACGCGGAGACCATTAATGAAGTAGCTGTGATCCACGGGTTCGTCGGAGCCGGGCTGGTCCAGGAGTTCCCGGCGGAAGTTCGCCCGGTCATCGTGGTTGCCCATGGCCCAGATCACCTGGGCCCCGAGATCCTTGCAGGCCGGTTCCACAATGGAACGCAGCTTGATGTACGCCTCCGGGTCGCCCTTATCAGCCAGGTCGCCGGTGAAAATAACTGCCTCAGGCTTCGCACCGGAGGCTTTGACCTCTTCGAACAACTGAGCCAAGCGGGAGTCGCTATCCGCGACGCCGTACAAGGGTTCCGGTCCGGCCAACAGGTGCGGATCGCTCAGGTGAAGAAGGAAGTGGCGTGGCCGGGGATGTTCGGCCTCGATGTGCTCCATTGCTGCCTCTGTGGTTGGTGGGAAACGGCGCTTCCCTTCTACCTTTCAGTAACGTTTATCCAACCAGACATCCGGCAAACTTCCGGCAAATCGCCGGTGCTGATGTGGAAAAAACCAAAAGAACTGCGCTTTTGCGCACCCGGTTCGCCGAATGCGGGATCCGCTGACCAGTTCTTTAGCCGAGCGCCGCTTCAATAGCTGCTGAAATGTCAGTGGAGTCCGGAGCGGTGGTGGGCGCGAAGCGGGCCACGATGGTGCCCTCCCGGTTCACCAGGAACTTCTCGAAGTTCCACTTGACCAGGCCCGGAAGGATGCCCGTCTTGAACTTGGTCAGCTCGGAGTACAGCTGGTGCTGGCCCTTGCCACGGACATCAGCCTTGACGGTCAGTGGGAACGTGACGCCGAAGTTGCGCTCGCAGAACTCTGCGATTTCGCTGTCCGTGCCCGGTTCCTGGCCGGCAAACTGATTGCACGGCATGCCAAGGATTTCGAAGCCACGGTCCCGGTAGGTTTCGTAGAGCTTCTCCAGGCCTGCGTACTGCGGCGTGAAACCACAGTTCGATGCGACGTTGACCACCATCACCACTTTGCCCTTGAACCGGCCAAAGTCGGTCTCGGTGCCGTCGTTGAGGGACTATCTCATAAACGGTGTATCCGGCGGTTTGTTTTAGTAGTTTTCAGCTGCCGGGAATCGGTCGCTGAAAGTGATGGCGAAGGCGTTCAAAGCGG
>NZ_UXAU01000001.1 GCF_900609065.1 Arthrobacter ulcerisalmonis
TGGCAGGTTGATCCCTACCGTGCCAGCGGGCGTCGGTGTCCTCGGGCGGGCGCTAAACCGTTCGGGGTGTGCTTGGAAATAGCGTTGCAGGGCGGTTTCGCGTGTCTGCCAGGCATCGCGCCAGGACCCGCTGTGGACTTGGGCTGGCGAGAATAGTGCGATGCCGGAGTGCTTGTGCTCACAGTTGTACCAGGGCACGTACTCCGCGAGGTATGCCCGGGCGGTCTCTAGGTCGGCGAACACTTTCGGGTAGCCTGGCCGGTATTTCATGGTCCGGAATCCGGCCTCGGAGAAGGGGTTGTCGTCGGAGACGTATGGTCGGTTGTGTGACAGCTCTGTGCCGTGCTGGCGGTGAAGGAAGTCTCGGAGCAGGTTCGAGGTCATCGCGGCGCCGTTGTCGGCATGCACCATGCGGGGCGCGCCGTGCTCGGCAATCGCGGTAGCGAACATATCCACGGCGAGGTGGCTGGCCTCACGGTCCTCGACCCGCCACCCGACGATTTCGCGGGAGAAGATGTCGGTGATCTTGTACGCCTTGAACACGCGCCCGCGCCAGGGCGAGTACAGGTCCGTGATGTCCCAGGACCACACCTGCCCGGGCCCGGTTGCTTTTAGGACGGGCTTGTTCCGCGGAGCTCTGGGTTCCTTGCGGGCCGGAATCTTGGGGCGCAGCATCTGGTTTTCGATCTGCGCGGCGATCCGCCACCACGTCCGCCGTGAGCCGAGCATGAGGCCCTCGTCCCACACGGTGGCGAACGAATGGTCCACCGAGTTGGCGTTCGCCCAGCCGGCGAGAACGAGCTCCTCGATCTGTCGCCGGTCGGCATCGCTGATTCGTGCCTCGTACGCCCGATCGGCCTGATGAATCGGAGCGGGCACGACAGGGCGAGGATTCATCCGGTACTGCCATGTCGAGCGCGCCAGGCCCACCATCTCCAGCGTTTGCCGTTGTGATCCGGTCAGCCCGGTCAGCTCCCGGACGAGTTCGTTCTCCGTCTCGATGAATCCTCGGGCCCGCTCGTCGTCTCCGCGTCGGGCTCTGACACGTTCAACTCGTGCAAGAGCCCGATAGCTTTTCCCAACGCATCATTCGTGCCCACTAACTCGTGGATACGCTTCTTGAGCTGCTCAACTTCGGATTCATGTTCAGCCAACTCTTTCGCACGCGCTTTCTCAAACGCGGTCCACTCGCCACGGGTACGGGTCATACCTCCATGCTCTCGCGGAATGAGATTCCGGTCGAGATCTCCCTCGTACAACGCCTTCCGCCAGCGCCACAACTGATACCTGGAGAACGGCTGCCCCTCCAACCACGCGCCCCTCGTCCCATGCCGCTGGCGACCATAATCATGCACAAACTCACGGATCTGCTCCCGCGTATACCCCGGCGTCCCAGTCATCACCAGGCC